>NZ_JAAXPG010000001.1 GCF_012396365.1 Nocardiopsis alborubida
TGCGGCGGGCGTCCACAGCCATCCGGATCGCTCGTTCGCGCAGCTCAGGCGGGTACTTCCTCGGTGCCGGCATGACTCTCATCCTTCCCAAGTTTGAGAGCCTCCATCACACCCGGAACGAGACAGATCGAGAGCTAATGCGCCCATCGGGGCGGCGGTAGCGACGCGGTCACCAGCGACAGCCTTCTCCGTGTCCGTGAGCGGCTGTCGGGGTGCCAGGCCGAGCAGGACACGTGAGGGGTCGGGCATGTCGAGCCCGTCGGCGATCCGCTCGATCAACCGCAGTGAACTGACCGTGCGCCTGCCGCTCAGGATCTCGCTCACCCGTCCCTGGGCGATGCCGGTCACTGACGCGATCCGTGTCTGGCTCGCACCGTGTGCCTGGGCGAGCCGGATCAGGCCGGCGATGTCGCGCTCACGCAGGACCCGCTGTGTCTCCTGACGCCCCCAGGCCCACGCCGGGATCGTGATCTGTTCCCAGGAACGACCAGGCATGGATCCCCTTCGGCCGACGCGCACACGGCCCCGATTATCTCCGAGGGGGATATCCATCAGGAATGGGAGGAGCGGTACCCGCAACGGAATCGTCGCCTGTGACACAACCTCCCCGCTCCATCGCGAGCGCCGTCACAGGAGCCTGCCCATGGACGTTCCCCCGATCCCCGAGCCCGTGCCGACCTACATCGGCAACGACACCACCCTGCGAGTGAAGATCCTCGACGCCTGCGGTATGACCTGTACCTTCTGCCACAACGAGGGCACACCGGTCGTGGTCGACAACCGCAACCGCGGCCCCGGACCTTTCACCACTTCCGGTACCTCGGGGCGGATGTCGATCTACGCAGCCACCAACGGAGCCGCCTTCCTGCCCGCCACCATTGCGCCCGATGAGAACTTTTCTCATGTCCTGCGGCAGCTACATCGGAGCATGGGGTTCACCGAACTCCACCTCACCGGAGGAGAACCCACGCTCCACCCGCGCCTGCCCGAGCTGGTTCGCCTCGCCACAGCCCAGGGCTACCAGGTGTGCATGACCTCCAACGGCGAGAACGGGGTCCGACAGATCTCCGCCTGCGCCGGGGCGGGGCTCGACCGTGTCAACTTCTCCGTCTTCGGCACCACCCCCCAAGAACTCGCCCAAGTCCAGCACGCCCGCTTCCGCGACCCGGCCAAGGCCGCCACCAAGATCGAGGCCCTGCACGCCTCCATTCAGGCCTGCGTCGACCACGGGGTCCGGGCCAGTGCCAACATCGTCGTCCTCGACCACACGCACATCGACCGCGTCCACCGGCTCCTGGACACCTACGCCCCCGAACTTTCCGTGCGCCTACTCAACTCCCTTGATCACGGCCAGGAGTCCATCGACGCCATCCACGAGCTCTTGGCCCAACGCGGTGCCGTCGCCGAGGCCCACCACCTCACCGCCGGAGCCTCCGGAGCACGCACCGCCTACCGCATCGACGGCGGGCAACGCCGTATCCACGTCAAGTGGATCCGTCCGGTACGCCTGCCCACCACCTGCCAGGGGTGCCGGTTCAACAACGACACCGACTGCCAGGAAGGCTTCTACGGCCTGCGCCTGTACCGCGACCGCCACGGGCGCTATCTGGTGGGTGTATGCCTGCAACGCATGGACCTGTGTCAGCCGATCGAGGACTTCCTCCGCTCCCCCGTCAAGAACGAGATCCTTCGCCTTCGCCAGACCGACCGTGACAGGCTGGAAGCCGCCCACCGGGCCCCCGCGTCCTTTCCCACTACGACACACAGCACGGAAGGAAACCCGACGCCATGAGCGCGATCGAGTACGAGGCCAAGGTTCTGGACATCGACGTCGACCAGGTGGCCCAGCGCATTCTCGACAAGGGCGGCGCGGACCTGGGCGAGGTACTCCAGCGCCGCTACGTCTACGACATCGAACCTGGCGACGCCTCCCGCTGGGTGCGCCTGCGCGACACCGGAAACCAGGTCACGCTCACGGTCAAGGAGATCGACTCCGACGCCATCGGCGGCACCCGCGAGACCGAGACCGAGGTCGGTGACTTCGCCACCGCCAACGCCCTGCTGGGCAAGCTCGGCTACACCCCCAAGGCCTACCAGGAGAACCGCCGCCACAGCTTCACCCTGGACGGCGCCCAGCTGGAGATCGACACCTGGCCTCGCATCCCCGCCTACCTGGAGATCGAGGCCGACAGCCGAGCCGAGGTGGTGCGAGTCGCGGCCCTGCTCGGCTACGCCGAAGCGGACCTGACGGGCGAGAACACCACCAAGGTCTACGCCCGCTACGGCATCGACCTGGCCACCATCATCGACTTGCGCTTCGGCGTGGAGTGAGTTCACGGCTGTGGTGTGCCTGAACTTCCGGGATGGGTGTCTCCACATAAAGGTGCGAGGGCATCGATCGCCATGAGGAGAGGTCTGAGGTCGGCGTCCGCGCGTGTGGCACGGCGACCGGGACCAGGCCCCGGAAAGCAGTTCGGCCAGGTGTTCGGAAAACCCCGAACGACCTGGCCGTCTGTGTGTCTGGAGCGGATGACGGGAATCGAACCCGCGTTATCAGCTTGGGAATTCGAGGCCGTGGAATCCGGCTGATCTGCGAACCCCTGACCTGCCACTTCGTGGACGGTTGCCGTCTGAGTGACCGTGAATCCCCGTCTGTCGCCATCCGAACGGGCACGCAACGGGCACGGGGTTTCGGTGGTTAGAGCTTCATGTGGTGGGCAGGCCCTGAGGTCTTTGGGGACCACCCGTGTGCGAGAGCGCTTCGTATGGCGGTGGAGACGACGCCCGGTGTCACGGCAACGGGAGGGGCGTCCGACAGCCAGGATCCGGGATGCGGGTGTTGGGTGGCGACTACGAGGGTCTGCCCTGGCTCCTCCGCCAGTTCCACGGCGAAGGTCATGGGGAACTCGCAGAGGGCCTGTGCGTAGGTCGGCCTACGTCGTACGCGCCACCGGTAGTTGGTGCCGTCCACGGTGATGTGGCGGGACCCTTTGCGAACCAGTGCCATACGCGTCGCCTCCTGCGGTTGGAAGGGAATCGTACCCACTGCGAGGTAGAGCGTTCGCGCGCTCGGGGCGCTGCCCTGAGTAACCACAACAGTGGGTTGCGATTCAGCCGGTCCGAGGTGCCCGGTAGCGCTGGTGTCAGCCACCCAAGACAGTCGCATTCCGCTACCGGGTGCCTCGGGATCTGAGCACGTCAGAAGCCGATTTCTCTCGAACGGCAACCGTTCGTCCCTGGGTCGCGTCATGATGCCAAGTAGTACGGCCATCGGCCGCGCTCGGGACCGGGCGGCAGCCCGCAGCCCGAGCAGTGGCCGGAGGCCGCTGCGACGGCGCTTGCGCCGTCGCCTTGATTTCATACAGCATAGTTCGGCAATTTTATGGGATGGTGTGTCTGTGGCTGAGGCAGGAAAAGCGGAGCCTTGGGGGGATGGGGTAAATGCTGAATTTGAAGTCAACATTTCCTTGATTAAAGGATGGGGTCTTGCTGAGGCTAGAAAAATTCTGATAGGCAGGGCTGTTGATTCCTATTGGAAAAAACCCCCGGGGGTTGAAAATTACCAGGTGGCGCTTGCTGAAGGTGAGCCTCTGGCGACTTTGGTATTTTCCGAGTATTTGGTTGACCCTGTTTCGGGGCTGACGGGATCAGCATTTGTGGACTTTACTGCGGACGCGCATGGTTTCTTGCTTGTGATGGCTATCCCGCTGCCTCGGAAAACTTCATATGAAGAGGTAGAGGAGAGGCTGGTGGACCTGGCGAGGAGCTTTGACTTTGAGGTCCTGAATATTCGTCGAACGAGGGGCGTTCTCGGTGACCATGATAATGGATTCGAGATAAAATTTTATGCTCCGATTTTGGGTGCAACCTTGGAAGGAGTTGCAAGTAAGGCTAAGCAAATTTTCACCATGGCGATCTCTTACGATGGCTCGATTCCAAATATTGCTGCAATAATGCGTCTTTTTCGCAATAATTCTCCTGATGTATTTTTGGGCATGTCTGAGAGTGAGTACCTGGAATTCAAGGGGCCCCCGTATGAGCTCCGGAAAGATTCGCCATGGAAGCATCTTTTGTGTGACGATATAGCTAGGTTTGCAAATTCAGAGCATGGTGGCTTGATTGCTATTGGGTTCGCTACAAAGAAAATATCTGGAACTGATGTTGCGATCAAGGTGGCCCCAGTTCCCGTCAATGCGAAGCGCCATCAATCCTATCAGCAGGTCGCCGACCAGTATATTTACCCACCAGTTGAGGGTTTGAGGTTTGAATCATTTTCAGTGAGTGATGGGGAAGTCTGCTGCATAATTGTCCCAACTCAAAGGGAAATGAATAAGCCTTACATGGTCCAAGGTGCCCTGGCTGATGGTGAGTATCGAGGTGGAATGATAAGTATTCCGCGTAGAAGGGGTGAGGATTCTATACCAATCACGGCCAGGGAGATACATCGAATGATTTCTGCTGGAAGAAGTTTTCTGATGAATTCATCGTTTTCTGGCTTTGAGGACACGGGCGGCTAGATGTCCCGACTGTGCTTAACTTCCACCCCGATGCTCCATGTCGATTCAAAGCTTTTTTGATAGATGGAGTACATGTCTCCCGGTGGCAACCTCTCTACTTCTAATGCGGGGGCTTGGGAGGCGGGGATTCCATAAATATGGTGATTAACAATTAACTTTTTTTCCGTTAGGTAGATGGAGTTGTACAGGATGGTCGAATGCGTCCGGATCTCGACGCCATCGACATCCAAGAATGTTCGGAAGAGCAGCAGGGCGTTATTTGTCCTGGCTGCCAGGGTCTCTCCGATCTGCTCATCTTGACCGCGCTGCTTCACCTGTTCGGACTCCGGGTCTCCCAGGAGAATGCGAATTTTTATGCCCTCCCTGGCTCGTGTGCCAAGGAGTTGCAGGATTCCCGTGTCATCGGCGAGGAAGAGGCCGCTGTAGACCAGAATGCCGATCTCCTGCTCCGCTGAGCTGAACAGGTCCCACCACACTTCCCGAGGCACCTGCCAGCGATGTGCGTAGACACGTTGAACGTGCTCGGATACGGGAGCATGTGCTTCGGTCTTCTGGCTGTTCTGTGGCCAAAGGGTGTCCTCCTCGACCTGGAGGAGATCAGCCAATGCCCAGCGATGCCGGGGGTAGGGCCGTTGGCCGGAGAGCCAGCGGCGGACGGTCTTAGGGTCTACGCCGAGGTGTGCGGCCACGTCGATCTCGGTGAGTCGGGACGCGGCCAGTGCCTTGCGCAGTGCAGCGTTCACGTCGGTGCCCTCCGGGGTGCGGGGAACCGACGATAACAGAAGACGTCCCTAGACGTCCCTCAAGTTGTCCGATACGTGGTACACATGTCCGCTCACGCAGAGCATCGTTTCCGCATGTAAGAGGACTCCGGCGCTTCCCGCCGTCTCGCCGTGAGTCTCACCCGAACTCACCAGGGGTGACCATGCGGAACCTGATCCCACACCTTCGGACACGCGGACCCACACGGCCCCGGGCAGCCAAGCCTTCGCCGTGCGCGAGACTTCCGTTCACTCCGCCACCTCCGGCGCATCCGGTTGCGCCGCTGGCGAGACTGGTCCGTCCCTACGTCGTGGACGGCACTAGGCATCGTCCGGTGGAGCTGCCCGACCGGTCCCAACTCGGCCTGGAACTGCTCCTGGAGATCTCCCAGTTGGAGGCTGTCGCCGCATGAGGACCGGGGATGTCCCGAACACGCTCCTCCATGTCCTGCAACGCCACTACGCGCAGCAGTGGTCGATCCGCCGCCACGGGGGCCTGTGGATCGCTACCGCCACCCGACAGCAGATCACGCACGCGCCAACGCTGATCGAGGAGGACGTGGAGGTCTTCGTTCACCAGTTGGAGTATCCACCTCCCGGGATCGGCAACTCCGAGCTGTCCAGTGAACGCCTCCGCACAAGCGAGTCCTGTGCCGAGACTGGCTTGCAGCAGAGATAAAAGCCGACCGTAGGCCGGTGCCACCGCCTTCGTTGGTTGGCGCTGGCTCTGCGGTTGGGGCGTCTGCTGGTGCCGACCGGGGGGAAGACTCTCGGGTCGGGTCGGCACCGGCGGGCGCCTGTTTTGGCTTCGGCTAGCAAAGTTAACTTGCTAGCTTGCTGACAAGATCTGGTCAGATCTGAAGGTCCGCTTTGGCGTAAGAGATGCTGGAGGAAGCTGCTTGAGTCCGCGCACCCCGTGGGGGACGTACCACCAGATCGCGGAGGCCCTGCGTTCGCGGATCACTGCGGGGGATCCCGCGCCGGGTGACGAGCTTCCCTCCGAGGCGGCCTTGCGCCAGGAGTTCAGCGTCTCCCGCACCACCGTGCGCCGTGCCCTGGCCGAACTGGAAGCAGAGCGGCTGATCAAGGCTCTTCCGGGGACCGGCCGTGTCGTGTGCACCGTTGAGGAACGCGAGAGTGCACCTGCGGACGGAACACCTCCTGCCCAGTACCGGCGCATCGCCGCCGAACTGCGAGAACGCATCACCAGCGGGGACCTCGCCCCCGGTGACGCCCTGCCCAGTGAGGCCGCGTTGGTCCGCCAGTACTCGGTGTCGCGTGGGACGGCTCGCCAGGCTCTCTCGGAGTTGGAGGGGACCGGGCTCGTCGTCGCCGTCCACGGCAAGGGCCGGTTCGTCAAAGGGGCCGAAACGACTGCGGGTTAGCCTGGTACATGTGGGACATGTTCACTGGGCGCGGGATCTCGCGCGAGAACTGCTCGAACAGCCGCTTCCCCGACGCTGGGCGCATTCCCAGGGGGTAGCCGAACAGGCGCGGTCCCTGCGAGGCGTGCTCGGCGCACATGCCGATCTGGTGGAAGCCTCCGCCTGGCTGCACGACATCGGGTACTCCCCGGACCTGGCGACCACGGGCTTCCATCCCCTCGACGGAGCCCGGTACCTGCGCGAGGTACAGAAGGCTGACGAGGCTCTGGTCTCCCTGGTGGCCTACCACTCCTGCGCCGTGGTGGAGGCCGAGGAACGGGGCCTGCTCGCTCCACTCAAGGACGAGTTCGACGCCCCGCCGGACGACCTGCTGGACGCGCTCACCTACGCGGACATGACCACCGGCCCGGACGGGACACACCTGCCCGTGGAACGACGGCTGTCAGAGATCCTGGAGCGCTACGCCCCCGAGGACCTGGTCCACCGCTCCATCACCCGTTCCTCGCCGTTGCTGACGGCGTCGGTGCGGGCCGTGGAACGCCGCCTGGCCGAGGCTGGCTGACCGTTCACCCGATGTGGGTGGGGCCTCCGCTGAGGAACTGGTCCACGCGCATGCGCATGGACCGGTCCATCCGGTACCCGGCCAACTCGGCCTTGGGCACCCAGACGACTTCCTTAGACTCGTCGCTCGGGGTCGGCTCACCCGCCAGCGGCCTGGCGGAGAAGACCAACGAGAACTCCTGCCGGGCCTCGCCGTCGCTGGTGTAGTAGATGATGTGCCTCGGGTCGCTGTAGATGCCCACGACCCCGGTGATCTCGCACGTCACGCCGGTCTCTTCCAGCGTCTCGCGAACTGCGGCCTGGGGGGCGGACTCGCCCAGGTCCACCGCGCCCCCGGGCACGGCCCAGTTGTCGTTGTCGGTGCGGCGGATCATCAACACTTCGTCGCGGTGGTTGACCACGAACACGTTCACGGACGGGACGAGGCTGTTCGCGGTCGGGGCCCCGGGGTCGTCGTAGTAGTCAATTCGCTTGCCCATGAGCCTTCTCTCCGGTGTGGTTCTCGTGATCGTCCAGTGCTCGGTGTACCTGCTGAGTGACGGCCTCGGGAAGAACGCCGAGGCTGCGCAGTGTGCGGGCCGCTGAGTTGCGGTCATCACGGAGCAAGCCGAGTAGCAGGTGCTCCGTCCCGATGTAGCTGTGCTGCCGCTGGGTGGACGCTTCGAGGGCGTTCTCAAGGGTTGCCCTGGCGTCCGGGCTGAGGGGCGGCTTTCGGCGGAAGGACCACCGTCCCTCACCTACTGTCCTGACCACTTCGTTGAGAACCATGTCGTGGTCGATCTGAAGGGAACCCAGGACACGGGCGGCGATGCCCTCACCCTCATAGAGCAAACCGAGCAAGAGGTGTTCGGGGGCGACACGCTTGTGCCTGAGCAGCTTCGATTCCTCGATCGCCACACCCATCACGTACCGAGCCCGCTCGGTGAACAGCTCGAACATGGTCGTCACTCCTGGGTCAGTCGAGCGGGGTCGCCTCGATCCAGACCTTCTCGTAGCTCTCCAGGTAGGTGCCGACCAGGGTCCCGCCCGGGATCTTGCGCAGGTGGAAGACGGGGGCCTCCGAGGCCATAGCGCCGTACACGTGCGTGTTCACGATCAACTGGTCGTCGGCGCGGTAGATCGAGTTGTACAGCGTCGTCCCGTGGAGACGGAACTCCACCCCCGGCACCTGGCGCAACGACCGGTACAGCACGATGACGTTGCGGATCTTCGCGGCGAACAGCTCGTTCAAGCCCTCGTCCCGGCCGCGCTGGGCAACCGCCTCGCTGTCGGGGTCTCCCAGCAGGACGCGCACGCGGACCCCGGCCTTGGCCTTGTCCGCCAGCAGCTTGATCATGCTCGGGTCGTCGGCCAGGAAGAACCCGCTGAAGACCAGGATTGAGATCTCCTGCTGCGCGCTCTCGAAGACGCGGCGCCACAGCTCGGTCGGCACGCTCCACCGGTGCGGGTAGATCTCCACGATCTCGCTCTGTGAGGCGGCCTGGCTCTGCTCGGGGGACAGGGCCTTGGGCCAGAGGTAGGTCTCCTCCACACCGAGGTAGGCCGCTGCCGCGAAGCGGTGACGGCGGTAGGGGGTGCGCCCCTGGGTGATCCAGCGCTCCACGCTCTTGGCGTCCACGCCGATCTCCTCGGCCAGATCGGCCGGGGTGGCCCCGCGCTGGAGCAGCGCGGCTCGCAACCTCTCGTTCGGCATGTACCTCGGGGGTTCGCTGGATGTCTGGGGACGCGCTCACATTATCGAGACGTCCTGAACACGTCCAGCCATGTAGTGATCCCGTCCTGCTCCTGCCAGGGATGGTGGAACCCTCGCCGACACCCGAGAGCAGCGGCGGACACAAGAACGACGAACAGGAGCGTGCGGCTACCGCTGGTCGCTAGCTTCGATACATGCTATACATGTATCGATTCTCGGCTGAGGCGATCGCTTGTCGGTCGTGCCGAGGGTCGTGAACAGGACGAACAACGAGAAGAGGACTGCCCTATGGCTATTCAGGGTGCGTTGCCGGTGGCGTTCGGGACGGTGTTCCCGCACGGTGCGTTCGCGTTGGGGGTGGAGGCGATCACCGACTTCGAGACCAAGCGGCCTCAGCTCGACAAGGACAGCGGGTTGCCGTTGTGGGCGGTGGACGTGATCGACGCCGACCCCGAAGCGCGGGGCAAGGCCAAGTCGGTCAAGGTCAAGGTCGCCGCCGAGGTGTGCCCGACTCTGCCGGACGAGGTCCCGGGGCTGCCGTTCCGGCCGATCGAGTTCGAGGCGATGGCGGTCATGCCCTACGTGGACGACTCCGGCCGTCGTCCCCGGGTGGCGTACTCGCTGCGCGCCCGTGGCGTGAAGGCTCCTGGTGCTGGTGGTCGCCGTGCCCCGGCTGCGAAGGATGCCGCCTGACCCCCATGTAAGCGGGGCGGCCTGGTGCTGGAACACCTCGGCCGCCCCTGAATCCCTCCTGCGACTGCGAAATCTCAGAAGAGGTGTCTTCAGTATGTCCGATTACCCCCGTGACCTGTCCGGGCACAGCGGCCCGGAACTGGTCCGTCTGCTGCTGGACGCGACCAACCCCCCGCCCACCACCGACACCGAGCGCGCGGAGTTCTTCGACTTCAAGGCCCGGGTGTTCGCCACCCTCGCCGACCGGGAGGAGAACCCCACCGCCGCGACCTTCGCCGCCCGCGCCCGCTCCGACCGTGACCGGCTCCTGGCCCAGATCGAGAAGCAGAAGCGGGGTGGCCAGCGATGATGCGCCAACCCAGGATCGGTTCCGCTCAGTCCTCCCCGACCCTGCCCACTCCGGCCCAGGGGGTGCGGTGGACGACGCCGATCGTGGAAACCCCCGGGATTGTCGTGCTGGCGTCCTGGATCTGGCGACTGGTCCGCTTCCTTCTCACGCTGCCGTTCCGGTTCCCGGTCATGGTCGCCTGCCTGGCCGCGTCGGCGGGGGCCTGGTGGTGGCTGGACTGGCCCGGCCTCGTCTGCCTGTGGGGCGCGGCTGCCGTGGTGTCCCTCATCTGGTGGCGGACCTGGCCCGACTCCTACCGCACCTGCGTCACCCTGCGTCTGCTGGCCTGGTGGCGGCACCTGTTCGTGTACAAGAGGCACTGGCAGCCGGTGTTGGTGATCTCGGGGCTGGCCGAGTCCTACCAGGAACGCCGCTACCTGCCCCGTATCCGCCGGGTCCGGTGCAACTCCTGGGCCGACTACGTCCGCGTCTCCCTGGTCGCCGGAACCTCCCCGGCCGACTTCGAACACCGCGTCACCGAGCTGGCGCACGGCTTCGCCGCACCCTCCTGCCGCGTGGTCGTCAACGGCCCGCGTGACATCACCTTGGAGTTCCCCCGCCACGACACCTTGGCCGAGGCGATCGACGCCTTCCCGATGACCCACCACGTGGACCTCGACGCCCTTCCCGTGGGACGACGCGAAGACGGCTCACCCTGGTTGCTGCGGTTGCACGGAACCCACGTGCTCGTGGTCGGGGTGACCGGGGCCGGCAAGGGATCGGTGATCTGGTCCACCATCCGCGCCATGCTCCCCGCCCTGGCCGATGGCACCGCGCAGGTGTGGGCGATCGACCCCAAGCGCATGGAGCTGGCCTACGGCCGCGACCTGTTCGCGCACTACGCCGACACCGGCGAATCCGCGGTGGCACTGCTGGAAAAGGCGGTGGCCTTGATGCAGGAACGCGCCGAACGCTACGCGGGCAAACAGCGCTCCCACGTCCCGACCACCGATGACCCGTTCGTGGTCGTGCTGCTCGATGAGGTGGCGTTCCTGACCGCCTACCACCCTGACCGGGACGTGCGCCGCCGCGCGGAGAACGCGATAGCCACGCTGACCTCGCAGGGGCGCTCGGTCGGCTTCGCGGTCCTGGCGGCGTTGCAGGACCCGCGCAAGGAAGTCATGAACCTGCGCAACCTCTTCCCGGACAAGGTCGCCCTGCGGCTGGACGAGGCATCCCAGGTGGACATGGTCCTCGGCGAGGGAGCGCGCGAACGGGGCGCGGAAGCCCACCTGATCGACCCCGCCCTTCCCGGTGTGGCCTACGTCCGTCTGGAAGGCTCCCCGGCCCCAGTGCGGGTGCGGGCCGCCTACGTCTCCGACACCGACATCACCGCCATGGCCGAGGGTTACGGGGCGGGTTCGTCTTCGGGTTCGGAGGTGGCCTGATGATCGTGCTCTTCGCTGTGGCGGCGTCGGTACTTCCCGATGATGAAGGGCAGCGCCACGGCGCTCAGGATGCCGCCCGACCACGAGGCCGCTCCCACGCCTTCCCAACCCTGGTGGTGGCTCAGGCTCACAGCGATGTCTGCGACCAACCACGCCAGGGCGAGAACACACAGGGCCGCGCCTACTGGAAGGGGAAGTTCCTGGGGGTTCCGGGCCATGGGGAATGCTCCTACCTGCGTCTGGGGGTGGGCTGATGCCGACGCCTACCGGTAAGTCCACCCGGGCCGAACGCCTCGCGCAACCGCTCGCGCGTGAGGTGGCCGAACAGGTCGCCGCCGACCACGGCGTGTGCATCCGCCCGGTGTCCCTTCGACGCACGAACCTCGCCACCGGTGCCACCGAGGTCATCGACGTTCCGTGCGGGTCCACCCTGGAGTCCCGGTGTCCGGCCTGTGCCAAGAGGAAGCGCAGCCTTCGCCGCTCCCAGTGTGAGGAGGGCTGGCACCTGGCCGCCGAACCCGTGGTGGAACCCGACCCGCCCACCGAACAGCAACGGGCCTGGGTGGAACAGCGCGCGATGGTCACCGCCGAACGGGACCGCCTTACCGCCACGGGATCGTCCTCGGATGAGGAACTGTCCGCGCTGGATGCGGCGATCGCGGACCTGGACGAGGAGATCACCGCCTCCGGCCTGCGAGGCTCTGTCACCCGCTCCGTAGACTCCTCGGGCTCGTCGGGGTCGCGTCGGGTGCGCTCGACCAAACGCCGTCAGGACGTGCCCGACCTGCCCAAGCGAACCATGACCCGCAAGACCGTGGGGCGGGCCTTCACCGACCCCAACACGGGCAAGGTGTTTCGACCCTCGCTGTTCATCACCCTGACGTTGGACTCCTACGGTCGGGTGCGCTCGGACGGAACCCCGGTCGATCCCTCAACGTACGACTACCGCCGTGCGGCTCGGGACACGCTCCATTTCTCCAAGCTCATCGACCGGTTCGTGCAGAACCTTCGCCGCGTGGCGGGGTTCGATGTCCAGTACTTCGCGGCCGTGGAACCCCAACGCCGCCTGGCCCCGCATCTGCACATGGCCACACGCGGCACCATTCCCCGGGCGGAGCTGCGCCAGATCGCCGCCGCGACCTACCACCAGGTGTGGTGGCCTGCCGCCGACACGGTCCGTTTCGATGGCGATCACCTGCCCGTGTGGGACGAGGACAACAACACCTACCTCGATCCCACCACCGGGGAAGTCCTGCCCACCTGGGATGAGGCGCTGGATGCTCTGGACGAGGAACCGGACGCGGAGCCTCATCACGTGGTGCGGTTCGGCCGACAGGTCGACGCCAAAGGGGTCGTGGCCGGGTCCGAGGACGCCGCCCGATGTGTGCGCTACCTGGCCAAGTACCTGACCAAGGACATCGCGGACTGTCACCAGGTGGAGACCACCCGGCAGGAACAGCACGTGGACCGGCTGTTGGAAGCGCTGCGCTTCGAGCCGTGCTCGCCCCGGTGCTCGAACTGGCTGCGCTACGGCATCCAACCCGACGACGCGAAAGCGGGGATGCGCCCCGGGTTCTGCCGGTCCAAGGCTCATCGTCGCGAACACCTGGGCTACGCGGGCCGCCGCGTCCTGGTCTCGCGCAAGTGGTCCGGCAAGACCCTCGCTGACCACAAGGCGGACCGCTTGGCCTGGGTCCTCAATGCCCTCGGCGTCGATCCGACCAACGGGGACCAGGGCGAGGAGGACAACCCGCGTCCCCCGGTGCTGTCCTCGGTCGCCTCGGGCTCCTTCGCATGGGAACTGGCCCGACCCACTGACCCCG
Organism: Nocardiopsis alborubida; assembly: GCF_012396365.1. Lineage (GTDB taxonomy): Bacteria > Actinomycetota > Actinomycetes > Streptosporangiales > Streptosporangiaceae > Nocardiopsis > Nocardiopsis alborubida. The sequence continues at coordinate 13,210 of NZ_JAAXPG010000001.1, forward strand.
ACGTTGCCCCTCGGGAGCAACGCCTTCTCCGCGCGGTGGGCGAAGCACTCAAACGCCGCGCACAGCTCGACGCCGCTCGAACCCCCGTCCCCTCGGCAACGGAAAGGGCTGCCTGATGACCAGCAAGAAGACCCGTCCGACCGGCCGTCTCCTGACCGTCGCGCAGGCGGCCGAACGCCTCAACACCTCCGAGCGCTACCCCCGCCGCCTGATCGAGGAGCGGCGCATCACCTTCGTCAGGGTCGGTCGCCACGTGCGCATCCCGGAATCGGCGCTGGACGACTTCATCACCGCCGGTGTCGTGGAGCCGCTGAGGTCGCACACGAGGAGGGCCGCGTAGTGGCCGCGAAGAAGCGCCGGTTCGGCCGTATCCGCAGGCTCGCCTCCGGGCGCTACCAGGTCCGCTATCCGGGACCGGACGGGATCGACCACCCCGCCCCGCACACCTTCGCGACGAAGAAGGAGGCGGACCGCTGGTTGGCCCTGCGGGAGGCCGAGATCAACCGTGACGGCTGGTGGGACCCCAACGCGGGCGAAGACCTCTTCTCCGAGTACGCGGCGGAGTGGGTGGACAACCGCGAACTCACCCCCAAGAGCCGCCGGACCTATGAGGACCTGCTCCGCCTCCACCTCAACCCCACGTTCGGCAACATGGGCCTGAAGGACATCCAGGAGGCCGACATTCGCAAGTGGCGGGCGGCCAAGCGCAGGAAGGCCCGGGGGAGGGGGCAGGTCCCCAAGGCGTACCGGCTCATGCGGGCCGTGCTCAACACCGCCGTCAAGGACAAGCTGATCCGGGAGAACCCCTGCCAGATCGACGGCGCGGGCCAGGAGGACAGCGAGGAACGCCCGGTGCTGTCGGTGTCCCAGGTCTTCGAGCTGGCCGAGGCGATCAACCCCCGGTACCGGGCGCTGGTGCTGCTGGCGACGTTCGGCAGTCTGCGATGGGGCGAACTGGCGGGCCTGCGCCGCCGACACCTCGACCTGGACAGACGGACCGTGACCGTGCGGGAGACCGTCTACGACATCGGGACCCTGGAGAAGGGCAAACCCAAGTCCCGGGCGGGCGCCCGTACGGTGCGCCTCCCGTCGCTGATCCTCCCGGACCTGCGCTGCCACCTGGACGAGTACTCGGCTCCGGGGCCGAACGGGTTCGTGTTCGTCGGGGTGCGCGGCAACCAGCTCCGCCGGAGCAACTTCACGAAGTACTGGGCCGACGCCTGCGCGGCCGTGGGCCTGGAGGACGTCCACCTCCACGACCTTCGGCACACCGGCAACACCTACGCGGCCGAGGCCGGGGCGTCCCTGAGGGAGCTGATGAACCGGATGGGGCACTCCAGTCCCCGGGCGGCGATGGTCTACCTCCACGCGCGCGACGAACGCGCTCAGGAGTTGGCGGACCGACTGGGGGAGAGGGCCGCCGAGGAGCTGCGCCGGACCCGTGCGGGCGACGGTGAGGGCTCACTCTCTGCGGGAGCTCCGGTCCGAGCATCGGGCACGTAACGGGCACGCGGCCCGTACGGACCCCCAGAAACGCGTTAGGCCAGGTGTTCGGTTTTCACCGATCTACCTGGCCTTGCGCTGCGTGGAGCGGATGACGGGAATCGAACCCGCGTTATCAGCTTGGGAAGCTGAAGTTCTACCATTGAACTACATCCGCGCGGCGCCGCCGGAAAGTTCCGGCTGGCAACGGATGCCATCCTAGCCCAACTCCGGGCCGGGTGGGCAACTCGGCGCGGACCGCCACCCGGCCGGGGATCGCCGCTACGCTGCGTTGCCCCAGGCGGTAGGTTCGGACCGTGCTGCTCTCCGATCGCGATATCAGGTCCGAAATCGACGCCGGGCGGGTCAGGATCGACCCCTTCGACCCCGGCCTCGTCCAACCCTCCAGCATCGACGTCCGGCTGGACCGCTTCTTCCGGGTGTTCGAGAACCACAAGTACCCGCACATCGACCCCTCGGCCGAGCAACCGGACCTCACCCGGCTGGTCGAGACCGACGGCGAGGACGCGTTCATCCTGCACCCGGGTGAGTTCGTGCTGGCGTCCACCTACGAGGTCGTCAGCCTCCCGGACGACATCGCGAGCCGCCTGGAGGGCAAGAGCTCCCTGGGGCGCCTGGGGCTGCTCACCCACTCCACGGCCGGGTTCATCGATCCCGGCTTCTCCGGCCACGTCACGCTGGAGCTGTCCAACGTGGCCACCCTGCCGATCAAGCTCTACCCGGGCATGAAGATCGGCCAGCTGTGCATGTTCCGCCTGTCCTCCCCGGCCGAGCACCCCTACGGCTCCGCGGGCTACGGATCGCGCTACCAGGGGCAACGGGGGCCGACCCCGTCCAGGTCCCACCAGAACTTCGTCCGCACCCGGATCAGCCCCGAGGGCGTCTAGGCGGGCCGGGGGCAGACAGGGCGGTTCGTTTACGGTACGGTCATGGCCGGACACGGACTGTCGTTTGACCCATCTGTCACTAGTATGTGACTAAGGTCACTATTTTTCCCCGTGTGGCGTAAATCACAAAGGAGCGTTCTGGAGCTCCGGCATCCGCTGCCACAGGTCGGCGGACGGTTTTTATGGCGTTTAAACATGTTATTTGCTGGTTACTTAGCGCCTGAACTGTGCCTACACACCTCGGTAAGGTTGCGCCCCGACGTGAACCAGGTAGCGGTTCCGCCCTGATGAGGGGGCGCGCAAGAGGGCTCCGCGCAGGCCGGCTACCTGTGGGAACCGCGGGTCGGCGATGGGGTGCAGGTGTTGCCCCGGCACGCCTCGCGGTCAGGACAGCCCTCTAGAGGAGACCGTGCCAGCAGTACGCGCAGACCACTTGTACAAGGTGTTCGGCAGACAGTCCAGAGCCGCCGTCGAGCGGCTCTCGGACGGCAGCCACCGGGACACCATCGCCGACCTCGACGTGACGGCCGCCGTCATCGACGTGTCCTTCGAGGTCGAACCGGGCGAGATCTTCGTCGTCATGGGCCTGTCCGGATCGGGGAAGTCCACCCTGATCCGGATGCTCAACGGCCTCCTGGAACCCACCGCGGGGACGGTCGAGGTCGACGGCGTGGACATCACCGCGCTCAGCAGGAAGAGCCTCCTGAAGCTGCGGGGCGAGAAGATCAGCATGGTCTTCCAGCACTTCGCGCTCCTGCCGCACCGCACGGTCCTGGAGAACGCCGCCTACGGCCTGGAGCTGCGGGGCCTGTCCCGCGCGGAGCGGAGCCGGAAGGCGGGGGAGACCCTCGAACTCGTGGGGCTCGGCGGCTGGGAGGACAAGCTCCCGCACCAGCTCTCCGGAGGCATGCAGCAGCGTGTGGGCCTGGCCAGGGCACTGGCCGCCGACACCGACATCATCCTCATGGACGAGGCGTTCAGCGCCCTCGACCCGCTCATCCGGCGGGACATGCAGACCCAGCTCCTGGAACTCCAGAAGAGCCTGGGCAAGACCATCGTCTTCATCACGCACGACCTCAACGAGGCCATGCGCCTCGGTGACCGGATCTGCGTGCTGCGCGACGGCCGCGTCGCCCAGATCGGCAGCGCGCAGGAGATCCTCAGCGAGCCCGCCAACGACTACGTCGAGCGCTTCATCGAGGACGTCGACCGCACCCGCGTGCTCACCGCCGCGTCGGTGCTCGACCCGAGCGCCCCCGCGGCCGACTCCTCCGCGCCCGAGGTCGGCGCCGACACCCTGGTCGCCGACCTGTACGCCAGCGCGGCCGCCTCCGACCGCCTCCGCGTGGTCGACGAGGACGGCACCGTGCTCGGCACGGTGACGCGCAACTCCGTACTGGCCGCTCTCGCGGGCGGGAAGGAGACCCCGTGACACCCGTCGACTTCCCGCCGTCCCTGCCCATCGGCGACGGCTTCGAGGCCCTCAACGCCTGGCTCAAGAGCACCTTCGGCCTCTTCTTCGACGCCGTCGGCGAGTTCATCCGCTGGGCCGTGAGCGCCCTGGCCGGCTTCTTCACCGAACCGGCGGCCGGGCAGCTCGCCTTCGTCGCCGCCGTGATCATCGCCGTCCCGCTGCTGCGCCGCCGACGGCTGCCGCTGGCGGTGATCGTCGCCGCGGTCTCGCTGCTCTACGTCCTGCACGCGCAGTTCGCGTTCGGCAACACCGTCGTCAACAGCCTGCCGCCGCAGCTCTTCCTGTGGGCGATGAACCTGTTCGACCAGCAGTACGTGGACGCCTACTTCTGCATCTCGCTGGTCTTCCTGGTCGCCGTCACCGTCCTCGGTGTGCTCGACCGGGGGACCCGCGTGCGCACCGGCGTCGTCGCGGGCGGCTGGCTCGTGCTGGTCCTGCTCGGCTGGCTCGTGCTCCCGATGCTGGTGACCCGGCCCGGGGCGCTGCTGATGATCCTGCTGCTGAGCCTTCTGGCGCTCTCGGTGGCCGGGTGGCGCATGGGCCTGTTCGGCCTGGTCGCCCTCACCGTGGTGGCGTCGGTCGGCCAGTGGACCAACGCCATGGACACGCTCGGCCTCGTCCTCGTGGCCAGCGCCATCGCCGTGGTCATCGCGATCCCGATCGGCGTCGTGGCCGCCTACAACGACCTGGTCAGCAAGATCGTCAAGCCGGTCCTGGACCTGATGCAGACGCTGCCCGCGTTCGTGTACCTGATCCCGGCGATCTTCTTCTTCTCCATCGGTGCCGTGCCCGGCGTGGTCGCCACCATCGTGTTCGCGATGCCGCCCGGCGTCCGCCTGACCGAGCTGGGCATCCGCCAGATCGACAAGGAGCTGGTGGAGGCCGGCGAGTCCTTCGGCGCCTCCCGGCGCAAGGTCCTCACCGGCATCCAGCTGCCGCTGGCCCTGCCCACCATCATGGCCGGGGTCAACCAGGTCATCATGCTCGGCCTGTCGATGGTCGTCATCGCGGGCATGGTCGGTGCCGGCGGCCTGGGCAGCGAGGTCTACCAGGGCATCACCCGCAACGACGGCGCCCTCGGCTTCGAGGCCGGTATCGCCGTGGTCATCCTGGCGATCTTCCTCGACCGCCTGACCGCGGCCGTCACCCGCAACAGCCCGCGCGCGGCCGCCTCGGCCGCCTGAGCGGAGTGCCTATCCCGCCCCACCCAAGCCCCGCACACCGAATTCCCCGAGGGAAGGAACCCCACGATGTACAGCCGTAAGCGCATGACGGCCCTCTCCGCCGCCGGCATGAGCGCCGCGCTCCTCCTGACCGCCTGCGGCGGCGGCGGTGGTGAGAGCCTGACCGGCCCGGAGGACGGTGGCGGTGAGGACGCCAAGGAGATCAACATCGCGCTGATCGCCTGGGAGGAGGGCATCGCCGTCACGCACATGTGGCAGGCCATCCTGGAGGAGAAGGGCTACGACGTCACGATCACCGACGTGGACGTCGCCCCGATGTACCAGGGCGCGGCCAACGGCGACGTCGACCTGTTCCTCGACACCTGGCTGCCGGTGACGCACGCCGACTACTGGGAGGAGTACGGGGACCAGCTGGAGGACCTCGGCGCCTGGTACGACAACGCCAAGCTGACCATCACCGTGCCCTCCTACATGGAGGACGTGAACAGCATCCCCGACCTGGCCGACCACGCCGAGGACCTGGGCGGCCGGATCGTGGGCATCGACCCGGGCGCCGGGCTGACCCGCGTCACCCAGGAGGAGGCCATGCCGGGCTACGGCCTGGACGAGGACTTCGAGCTGGTCACGTCCTCCACGGCCGCGATGCTCGCCGAGCTGGACTCGGCGATCACCGAGGAGGAGCCCATCGTGGTGACCCTGTGGCGTCCCCACCCGGCCTACGCCCAGTACGACCTGAAGGACCTGGAGGACCCCGAGGGTCTGATGGGCGACGCGGAGACCGTCCACGCCGTCGGCCGTGACGGCTTCGGCGAGGAGTACCCCGAGCTCGCCGGCTGGCTGGAGGACTTCCAGCTCAGCGATGACGAGCTGGCCACCCTGGAGGTCCTGACCGTGTCCGAGGACGGTGGGTACAAGGACGACCCGGAGGCGGGCGCCCGCGTCTGGCTCTCGGAGAACCCCGAGTTCCTGGAGCGCACCCTGGGCGAGGACGCCGAGGGCCTGGAGTTCTGAGGTTCTTCTCGAGCCGGCCTTGGACCGTGGGGGTTTGGTTCGGGCGTCCGCGGGGTTCTGGAGGTGGCGGAGGCGGGTCTCCGTGGGAGAACTGCGCCGTGGGCGTCCGTTGAGGGTGGCGGCGGGCGACGGGTGGGCACGAGCGAACCCGCCGTAGGCGCCACTGGGCCTGCTGCGACCCGATTCCCGCTCTTTGGGCGCCCGAACACGGACCGAAGCGGAGCGGAGGTCCCGGGAAACACTCTCTAGGTGCGCGCGGGGCCGTGTCCCCGCGCGCACCGGTCCCGGACAGCCCTCCGGGACCCCCGTGCGTACGAGAACGGGCCGCCCCCCTCGGGGCGGCCCGTCCGCGTTCGTCCGCGCTCCCGGGGGCCGCGCACGGCCCCCGGGAACGCCGTCAGGGGGCGTAGTAGCCGCCCTGGGCGCCTCCGTAGCCCTGGTCGAGCTGCCTGCGGCGCTCCCGTCTGGGCAGCAGGTAGGCCGCGAGCATGCCGCCGACGAAGCCGAAGAGGTGCGCCTGCCACGAGACGCCGGGGTACTGGGGCAGGACCCCCCAGATCATCGTCCCGTAGAAGAGGATCACGCAGATCATGATGACGATGTCGATGGTCTTGCGCTCGACGATCCCGCGCAGGACCGTGTAGCCGAAGTAGCCGAAGACCAGGCCGCTGGCGCCCACGGTGAGGGAGAACGGTGAGCTGAACAGCCACACGCCCACACCGCTGACCAGGATGACGATCAGCGTGGTGAGCAGGAACCGTCCCAGGCCGCTGAACGCGACGAGCGTGCCCAGCACGAGGAACGGCAGCGAGTTGCCGATGAGGTGTTCCAGGTTCCCGTGCATGAACGGCGCGGTGAACACGGTCCAGGGCCCCTGGAGGTCCCAGGCGCGCAGACCGTACTGCTGGTCGAGCCGTCCGAGGAGCACGAAGCTGTCGAGGATCTCGAAGACCCACATGGCCGCGAGCATCCCCGCTACGGTCAGGATGGCGGTGATTCTGGACTGCTTCACCCCATCGAGAGTAGAGGACACGGCCTTGCGGCGGTATGTCCGTGCGGGGCGTGGTGGGTAATTGCCCGATGTGTCGGGATATGTCGCGGCAGTCTGCGCGAGTGGCGCCGCTCCGCGCGGAGGAGGGGTCCCGGGCCTCAGCAGGGGGGCGCTGTCCCCCGGAGGGGCGGCCGCGCGTTCCGGAGGAGGGGACGCGCTACTTCAGGAGGTCAGCGAACGCCCGCGCGGCGGGATGCCCGCCACCGCCATGAACGACTCGACCCGGGCCGGACTGGTCATCCCGGTCAGGGGCAGGTAGGCGCGCGAGGTGCGGCGGCTCTGGAGCGAGGGGAAGCGCTTGGGGCGCCCGGCGTTGTCGTACAGCCCCAGGGAGCGGATACGGCCCGGCAGCACGTAGTAGGAGCCGATGTCGTGGAAGGGCACGCGCACGATGTAGCGGCCCCGCTGGTAGCGGAACTCGCCGTCGGAGACCTCCAGGACGGGCGCCTTGATCATGTGGCCGTGCGCGGCCAGGGCGGCGCCCATGAGGGCCAGGAGGACACCGAGGGTGATGTTGGCCCAGTGTGAGACGTCGACCGCGATCGCCAGGGCGCCGAGAGCCACCAGACCGTAGCCGCCCCACAGCTCCACGTGCTTGCGGCCTACGGGGCAGACCAGGCGAACTGTTTCGGACACGGCAGAGGCCCCTCTCACTGGGCACCGCGGGTGGGATGACGGCGATCGCCGTTCGAAACCCTATCGGCTCCGGAGATGTGCGGACGGTGGTTTCGGACAACCGGAGCTGTGGATTTCCGTACCTGCATGGCGCGGTCTGTCCTCGTGTGGGGTGTTTCTGCTCCCATGTCTTATTAACGTCATATCATCCTATGTTTGGCGCATTCTGTTTCTGTTGCGAGTCGCCAGGGGGGTGGCAGGGGGAGTGGCGCGAGCATTCGGGATTATATGTGTGCTTTGGGGGCTTTTGTCCGTTTTTCTCTGTGTAATCATGCGGGACGTTCGAGTAGTTAAACGACGTTTACTTTACCTTGGTCGTTGTTGAGTGGCGTAACTGGCCCGCAATGTATTTCTGGCTTGTCCGAATCCGGGGAGTGGATGAGTGCCCTAGGATCGGGCTCTGACCTGCGGTGACATTCGTGTTTCCGGGAGGTGGGAACTGTGTGACCGCGGTTCGGGGCGATGGGCGCGAACCGGTTGCGGATGGGTCACGAATCCGGCAGTAGGGCTATACAGACATTTCGCTCAATGGTCTTCTGATCGACTAATCGCCTAGTTCTGCGGGGCGTGTGCGAACCACACAACCCCGAGGTTCGGCTCGTATTAGTGATCAAGGGTGTAACTGATGCACAAACGAAGGAAGACGCTCGCGCTCGCCGCGGCGGGCACCTCCGCTTTGATGGTGCTGACCGCCTGCGGCGGCGGTGGTGGCGAAGGCCAGCAGGAGAAGGAGGTCACATGGGTGATCAACAGCCTTCCCGCTGCCTGGGGAGCCATCAGCAGCGCGGGAGGCAGCGTCTACGTCATCCAGATGCTCTCCGGTGTCATCCCCCACACCGGGCAGTGGCAGCCCGACGCGACCTACGAGTACAACCTGGACGTCCTCGCCGAGGAACCCACCCTCATCAACGACAACCTCGACGAGGGCCCCTTCCAGTACAGCTTCACCCTCGCCGAGGACGCCGTGTGGAGCGACGGCACCCCGATGACCGGTGAGGACCTGCGGGTCACCATGATGATGTCCGCGTCCCCCGACGAGGGCTACTGCGACACCTGCGACTCCCGCGGCACCACGAACGCCGACATGGTCGAGGAGGTCGAGGTCGACGGCAAGACCGCGACCTTCACCCTCGAAGAGGGGCTCGCCGACCCCGAGTGGATGAGCGTGTTCGACGCGCACAGCGTGGCGGGCGGCTTCTACCCGGCGCACCTGGCCGAGGAGCAGGGCTGGGACGTCGACGACCCCGCGCAGCTGGGCGAGTACTACGCCTGGCTGCACGAGACGCGCCCCGAGTGGTCCGGCGGCCCGTACCAGATCGTGGACGGAGACCTGCAGAACCAGGTCGTCAAGGAGCCCAACCCCGAGTGGTTCGGTGAGACGCAGCCCGCGCTCGACCGCATCATCATGCCGTACAACACCGACGAGGGCACCTTCATCCCCGCCTTCCAGAACGGCGAGATCGACGGTGCCAACCCCGCCCAGTACAGCGAGGACATCATCACCCAGCTCCAGGAGATGGAGGGCACCACCCTCACCGTCGGGGAAGGCAACATCTGGGAGCACATCGACATGAACGTCGAGAACGAGTGGCTCTCCGACGTCGAGCTGCGCAGGGCCATCTTCACCGCGATCAACCGCGACGAGATCGCCAGCCGCAACTTCGAGGCCGGCTACCCCGAGTACGAGCTGAAGAACAACCACATCTTCGGCAGCGCGAGCGAGTACTTCGAGGACCACATCTCCGAGACCGGCCAGGGCAGCGGTGACGTCGAGGCCGCCACCGAGATCCTGGAGGCGGCCGGTTACGAGCTCGACGGGGACACCCTCATGCTCGACGGCGAGCAGGTCGGCCCGCTGCAGCTGCGCAGCACCGACACCGTCATCCGCAACAACTCCGTGCAGCTGATCCAGGCCCAGCTCGCCGAGATCGGCATCGAGACCACCATCTCGATGACCGACGACCTGGGCACCATGCTGGCCGAGCAGGACTACGACATCGTCCAGTTCGGCTGGAGCGGTGACCCGTACTTCGCCTCCAACGCCGAGCAGTTCTGGCACTCCGAGAGCACCAGCAACTTCGGCGGATTCTCCAACGACGAGGTGGACGAGCACGCCGAGGCCTCGGGTACGGCCCTCAGCCTGGACGAGGCGGCCGAGCACGCCAACGCCGCCGTGGCCGCCGTGGTCCAGGAGGCCTACTCCCTGCCGATCGTGGCCGAGCCCAACTACTTCTTCGTGAACGACCGGCTCGTCAACGTCGAGGACAACCTGCAGTCCAGCTACCGCGCCACCTACAACATCGGTGAGTGGGACCTCGCCGAGTAGTTCGCGGCACAAGGCCCGTGGCCCGGGTCCGGGACATCCTCCCGGGTCCGGGCCGGTCCTCGTCCACCCCTGAAGGATCACACTCATGCTCGTTTACACGGTGCGGCGCGTCCTGGGCGCGATACCCATCCTGATCCTCGCGTCCGTGCTCACCTTCGTCCTGATCGACGTCTCCGGTGATCCCCTGACCGAGCTCAGGATGCAGCAGCCTCCCCCGGACCCCTCGGTCATCCAGCTCCAGGAGGAAAGGCTCTACCTCGACCGGTCCATGCCCGAGCGCTACTGGCTCTGGATCACGGGGATCGGCGGCAACGGGGACATCGGACTCCTCCAGGGCGAGTTCGGCCCCTCCACGCAGAGCAACAGCTACGACATCGGCGCCAACATCGCCGAGCGGCTGGGCACCACCCTGCGCCTGGTGGCCGCGTCCATGGTCTTCGCGCTGGGCCTGGCCGTCCTGGCCGGCGTCGTCAGCGCCATGCGCCAGTACTCCAAGCTCGACTACACGCTCACGTTCGTCGGCTTCCTGGCCCTGTCGATGCCCGTCTTCTGGTTCGCGGGCATCATGCAGCAGGCCGGTGTCAGCTTCAACGACCTGGTGGGCGACCAGGTCCTCGCCACGATCGGCGACGGCGTCTACCAGGCACAGGGCGAGGACCTGTGGGGCAGGATCACCAACGCCTTCGCCTACATGACCCTGCCCACGATCGTGCTGATGCTGACCAGCTTCGCCTCGTGGAGCCGGTACCAGCGGACCTCCATGCTCGAGGTGCTCAACAGCGACTACGTCCGTCTGGCCCGCGCCAAGGGCCTGCCCAACCGCGTCGTCATCCGGCGCCACGCGCTGCGCACGGCCCTCATCCCGCTGACCACGGTGGTCGCCGTCGGCATCGCCGGGATCATCGACGGCGCGGTCCTGACCGAACGCGTCTTCCAGTGGCGCGGCCTGGGCGAGTTCTTCATCACCGCGGTCGAGAAGAACGACTCGTACGCGCTGATGGCGTGGCTGCTGCTCAGCGGTGTCATGGTCATCGTGGCCAACCTCATCGCCGACCTCCTGTACGGCGTGCTCGACCCGAGGATTCGCTATGAGTGAGAAGAGGGCGCCCCAGGCGCCGCGGAGCGCCGACGCCGAGAGCGTCGGAGGCGCCGAACGCACCCAGTTCCAGATGATCCTGTCCCGGTTCCTGCGCCACCGGGCCGCCATGATCAGTCTGGTCGTCCTGGTGGCCGTCGTGCTGGCCGCCTTCGCGGGCCCGCTCTTCTGGCGGTGGGACCACACCGTCCACCTGGAGATCCCGCCGAGCGTGCCGCCGGGCGCGGACCACCCGCTGGGCACCACCACCGCCGGGCACGACGTCCTGGGCCAGCTCATGCGCGGCGCCCAGCAGACGCTCAAGGTGGCGTTCACGGTGTCGGTCATGGGCACCGTCATCGGCTCCCTGTGGGGCGCCACGGCCGGTTACTACGGCGGTCGGATCGACGCGCTCATGATGCGCGTCGCCGACGTGTTCATGATCGTGCCGCTGCTGGTGATGGTCGCCGCGATCGCGGGCAACGCCCGTGCCGGGACCACCTGGTACGCGGTGGCCCTCATCATCGGCTTCTTCTCGTGGGCGCAGATCGCCCGCGTGGTGCGCAGCGTGGTCCTGTCCCTGCGCGAGCAGGAGTTCGTGGAGGCGGCCAGGGCCGCGGGGGCCTCGCCCGGGTGGATCATCGTCCGCCACCTGCTGCCCAACGCGGCCGGACCGATCATCGTCGCGGCCACCCTGCTGATCGCGGTGGCGATCCTGCTGGAGGCGGGCATGTCCTTCCTCCAGTTCGGCATCCAGCCCCCTGACATCTCGCTCGGCCAGATGATCAGTGACGCGCGCACGGCCGTCTCCACCAGGCCCTGGCTGTTCTATCCGCCGGGCCTGCTGCTGCTGGTGATCTGCCTGACGATCAACTTCATCGGCGACGGGCTGCGCGACGCCCTCGACCCACGACAGACCATGGTGCGGCGATGACCACGACTGACCAGATGAGCAACGAGGGGACCGCCCCGTCGGGAACCGGCGACGTGGTCCTGGAGGTCAGCGACCTCAGCGTCACCTTCCCCTCCGACGACGGGCCGCTGCCCGCCGTGCGCGAGGTGTCCTACGTCCTGCGCCGGGGCGAGGCGCTGGGGATCGTGGGCGAGTCCGGATCGGGCAAGTCCGTGACCTCGATGGCGATCATGGGTCTGCTGCCCAAGAACGCCCGCGTCGAGGGCTCGGCCAAGGTGCTGGGCCAGGAGGTCATCGGCCTCAAGGACGCGCAGATCAGCAAGGTCCGCGGCAACAAGATCGCGATGATCTTCCAGGACCCGCTGACCTCGCTGAACCCCGTCTACACCGTCGGCTACCAGATCGCCGAGGCCGTCCTGGCCCACCGCAAGGTGGGCAAGAAGGCGGCGATGGCACGGGCGCTGGAGCTGCTGGAGCTGGTGGGCATCCCCAGCCCCGAGCAGCGGATCAAGCAGTACCCGCACGAGCTGTCGGGCGGCATGCGCCAGCGCGTGGTGATCGCCATCGCGATGGCCAACGAGCCGGACGTCATCATCGCCGACGAGCCGACCACGGCCCTGGACGTGACCGTCCAGGCCCAGGTCCTGGAGGCGCTGGAGGCGGCCCGCAAGGAGACCGGCGCCGCCCTGGTGCTGATCACCCACGACCTCGGCGTGGTGGCCGGGCACGTCGACAGGGTCGGCGTGATGTACGGCGGCCGCCTCGTGGAGACGGGCCCCGTGGAGGAGGTCTTCTACCGCCCGCGGATGCCCTACGCCCTCGGCCTGCTGGGGTCGCTGCCCCGCCTGGACGAGGACCGCCACGAGCGGCTCACCCCCATCGTGGGCACCCCGCCCTCCCTGCTCTCCCTGCCCACCGGGTGCGCGTTCTCGCCGCGCTGCCCGATGGCCCGGGACCTGTGCCGCGAACAGGAGCCCCGCCTGCTGGCGGTCGGCGGGGACGGGGAGCGGGTGCGCGTGCCGGTGACGGACACCTCCGCGCACACGGCGGCCTGCCACTTCAGCGAGGAGCTGGAGGGCGCCGTGCCCACCGACCTGTTCCGGGGGACGGCGGTGGAGGCCGACACCGTCACGGAGGTGCGGGAGGCCGAGGAGCAGGCCAGGGAGGCGCGCGCCGAGATCGGCGCGGAGATCGCCGCCCCCGTGGACGGGGAACGCCGCGAGGCCATCCTGACCGTCACGGACCTGGTCAAGAACTTCCCCATCCGCTCCAAGGGCCTCCTGCGGCGCAGGATCGGCGAGGTGCAGGCGGTCTCCGGGGTCTCCCTGGAGCTGCGCGAGCACGAGACCCTCGCCCTGGTCGGCGAGTCCGGGTGCGGCAAGTCCACCACCGCCCGCCTCATGCTCCAGCTGATCAAGCAGACCTCGGGCGAGGTCAGCTACATGGGGCAGCCGCTGCACACGCTGTCCCCGCGGCAGATGCGGCCGCTGCGCCGCGACCTCCAGCTGGTCTTCCAGGACCCGTTCGCCTCCCTGGACCCGCGCATGACGGTCTCGGACATCGTCGCCGAGCCGCTGCGGATCCACGGCCAGGGCAACGGCACCGCCAAGAAGCGGGTCAGGGAGCTGCTGGACCTGGTGGGGCTCAACGCCGAGCACGGCTCGCGCTACCCGCACGAGTTCTCGGGCGGCCAGCGCCAGCGCATCGGCATCGCCCGCGCGCTGGCGCTCAACCCCAAGGTGCTCATCCTGGACGAGCCGGTCTCGGCGCTGGACGTGTCCATCCAGGCGGGCGTGATCAACCTGCTGGAGGACCTCCAGGACGACCTGGGCCTGTCGTACCTGTTCGTCTCGCACGACCTGTCGGTGGTCAAGCACATCGCCGACCGGGTGGCCGTGATGTACCTCGGCAAGATCGTGGAGACGGGGACGACGGAGGAGCTGTTCGGGGCGCCCTCGCACCCGTACACGCAGGCGCTGATCTCGGCGATCCCCCTGCCGGACCCGGTCAAGGAGCGGACCCGGGAGCGGATCGTCGTCACCGGCGACGTGCCCAGCCCGGCCGACCCGCCGTCGGGCTGCCGGTTCCGGACCCGGTGCCCGAAGTTCGCGAACGAGCTGTCGGAGGGCGAGCGCGCCAAGTGCGTGGAGGAGCCCCCGGAACTGTTGGACCGGGGGGCGGGTCACCTGGACGCCTGCCACTACTCCCGGGCCGTGGACCTGTTCTGACCGGGGCGCCGCCCGGGTGATCCGGGCGCGGCGGCCGTGACGGGCCGGTGCCGGGGGGAGTGCCCCCGGCACCGGCCCGTCCGCTGTGCGAGCCACCCGCCGGGGCCGGGGCGGGGCGGAGGAAGCCCCCGGGGGCTGCCGTTCACAGGGGGAGGGGACGCGGAGGGCGTGCTCCCGCGCGCCGTGTGCGAAGGAATTTCTCCGGTACCGGATTCGGGTGCACATCCGTCACCTGCGTCTAGGCGTTCCCACGCGCCACTCACGTGTTCGACCCGCGCCCGGGGTGCTGGTGCCGGGGATCCGCAGCGGGTTAGGGTGCGGTGCCCCTTGGTGTCCGTGACCGCTAGGAGACACACCGTTGAGAACCCCCACCACCCCCAGTGAACCCCCGGTCGGGAGGCGCCGTGCCCCGGCCCGGCGACGCGCTGCCTGGACCGCGGCCCTCGCGGCCGTCCCCGTGCTCGTCGCGGCGCCGCTGGGCGCGCTCCCCGCCCACGCCGACACGGCGACCGCCGAGGAGCGCCTGACCGACCTGCGCGCGGACATCGACGCCCTCCTGGCGGACCCGTCCCTGGAGGGAGGGGTGTCGGGAGTGACCGTCACCGACCCCGGCACCGGCGCGGTGCTGTACTCGCGCGACAGCGGGGAGCAGTTGGTGCCCGCGTCCAACATGAAGCTGTTCACCGCGGCGGCCGCCCTGGACGTCCTGGGCGCCGACCACACCTTCTCCACCGAGGTCGTGGCCGAGGGCCACAGGCACCGGCGCTCCGTGGAGGACCTGTACCTGGTGGGCGGCGGCGACCCCACACTGTCCGAGCAGGACCTGGACGCGCTGGCCGCCGACGTGGCCGCCTCCGGGATCAGGACCGTGCGGGGCGACGTCCTCGCCGACGACACCTGGTTCGACTCCGAGCGCCTCGTGGACGACTGGTGGCCCGAGGACGAGCCCTACGCCTACTCCGCGCAGATCTCGGCCCTCACCGTCGCACACGGGGATCGCTACGACACCGGCGTGACCGAGGTCGTGGTCACCCCCGGTGCGGCGGGCGCGCCCGCCGCCGTGGACCTGGGCGCCGCCGAGGGCTACGCCGAACTCGACAACCAGGCCGTGACCGGCCCTCCCGGCGGCACCAGCAGCGTGGTCGTCGACCGCCCCGTGGGGACCAACACCATCACGGTGACCGGCACGATCCCGGCGGACGCCGCACCCGTGACCGCACTGCGCACGGTGGACGAGCCCGCGGGCCTGGCCGGGCACCTCTTCGCGCAGGCCCTGGAGAGGCACGGCGTCACCGTCGAGGGCGGCGTGGAGTCCGGCGAGGCGCCCGAGCGCGGACGCCACGGCGCCCGGACGGTGGCCGACCACGAGTCTCCCGAGCTGACGGAGATCATGGTCCCCTTCATGAAGTTCAGCAACAACGGCCACGCCGAGATGCTCGTCAAGAGCATCGGCCAGGAGGTCGCGGGTGAGGGCAGCTGGGACGCCGGGCTCGCCGGCGTCGAGCGGTCGCTGTCCGGGCTGGGGGTGGACACCTCCGACCTCGTCCTCAACGACGGCTCGGGCCTGTCCCGGGGCAACCTGGTCACCTCCGACACGGTCGTGGACCTGCTCGTGAGCACGCGCGACGCGTCCTGGCACGGGATCTGGGCGGACTCGCTGCCGGTGGCGGGCGAGAGCGACCCGTTCACCGGAGGAACCCTGAGGTTCCGCATGGGCGGCACCGCCGCCGCCGGCGCCGTCTCCGCCAAGACCGGCACCATGACGGGCATCAGCGCGCTGTCCGGGTACGTGGCCGGCCAGGACGGCGGCGACGGGCTGGCGTTCAGCGTCGTCAACAACGGCTACAGCGGCCCGGCCCCCACACCGGTGCAGGACGCGATCGCCGTCCGGCTGGCCGAGTACCTGGGCCACCAGACGCCGGTGAGCATCCGGTCGCAGAGCGCGCAGACCCAGCCCAGCGGTGAGCTGGAGTGCTCCTGGGAGCTGACCTGCTGATCCGCTGACGGCCGGACCGGGCGGCGGATCCGCCGCCCGGTCCGCGCACCGCCCGCGCCTGAGGAGTAGGGACGCGCGGTCGGTGTGACCGCGTCCAAGGGCGTTCGCGCGTGAGGCGCGGGGAACCGGTCCGGAGGGCCACGGGGAGCCTCCCTGTGGCCCTCCGGGTTTTCCACAGGTGTGGACGCGCCACGCCGCTTCGGCTCCGGAGGTGGCATCTTTGGAGAGGACGGCGCCGCCCCCTCCCGCCACACGATCCGCGTCGCACCCCTGATCGCCTCCTCCGCACGCGCGGAGCCCCCCGAAAGAGAGCGTTCCGACCGTGTCCTACATCAGCGAGGGGATCGGCCAGATCCTGTCCCTGCTCGTGTTCGTCGGCCTGCTGGTCGGCCTGGGCGTGCTGGCCAGCCGGATGATGGGAGTCCCCTTCAGCGCACCGCGGCTGGTGCTCGCGGGCTCCCTCGGCATGGTGCTGGGCGGCGTCGCCACGGCGCTGCTGTACTACGGCTCCCTCCGGCGGCTGGCGGAGGTCGTGCCGGGGGAGTCGGCGCCGCCCGCGGGGTTCGGCCAGGTCGTGCTGCTGCTCTCGGCGGCCGCCGCCATGCTGGTCTTCGTCGCCCTGGAACTCGTCCTTCCCCGGGGCACCCGGCTGCGCCCGGTCCGCATGGTCCGCGCGGTCCTGGACTGGTCGGGGCGCATGCGCCGCTACCGGCAGATCACGTGGATCCTGGCCAGACACGGACTGTGGGGCTACGTCACCGGCCGCAGGGAGGGCGGTGAGGACGCCTCCGGCCAGCACCGCCTGGCCCGGTCCCTGGCCCGCTCCATGGAGGAGGCGGGGGTGGTCTTCGTCAAGCTCGGCCAGGTGCTGGCCACCCGGCGCGACCTGCTGCCCCCGGCGTTCGTGGTGGAGCTGGGGAGGCTGCACAGCGAGGCGGCCCCGGTGCCTGCGGACCGGATCCGCGCGACCGTGGAGAGCGAGCTGGGCCGTCCTCTGGACGAGGTGTTCGCGGACTTCTCCGAAGAGCCCCTCGCGGCCGCCTCCATCGCCCAGGCGCACACCGCACGGCTGCACGGCGGGGAGGAGGCGGTGGTCAAGGTGCAAAGACCCGGTATCGGCCCGGTCGTGCACCGCGACCTCGACATCATCCGCCGGCTGGCGCTGCGCTTCGAGGCCACCACCCGGTGGGGTCCGGCGATCGGTGTGGTCGACCTGGCCGACGGGTTCGCCGAGGCGCTCCGGGAGGAGCTGGACTTCGAGGTGGAGGCGGCCAACATCGCCGCGGTCTCCGAGGCCGCGCACGGGTCCCCGGTGCGCGTCCCCAGGGTGTACGAGCCCTACACCTCCAGACGCGTGCTGGTCATGGAGCGGCTGCGCGGAGCGCCCATCGGCACCGCGGACCTGTCCGAAGCCGACGGGCACGGGCTCGCCTCGACCCTGCTGGCCTGCCTGCTCGAACAGGTGATGCTCCACGGGATCTTCCACGCCGACCCCCATCCGGGCAACATCCTGCTGCTCGACGACGGCGGGGTGGGGCTGCTCGACTACGGCTCGGTGGGCCGCCTGGACGGGCGGACCCGCGAGTCGCTCCAGATGATGCTGCTGGCCCTGGACCGGTCGGACGCGGTGCTGCTCACCGACACGCTGCTGGACGTGGTCACCGATTCCTCGGAGGTGGACGAGGAGCGGCTGCGGCGCGCCCTGGGCCAGTTCATGGCGCGCTACCTTCACCGGGGGATGACCGCCAGCGTGCGGATGTTCACCGAGCTGCTGCTCATCGTCACCCGGTTCGGTCTGTCGCTGCCGGGCGAGCTGGCCGCGGTCTTCCGTGCGCTGGCCACCCTGGAGGGCACGCTGGTGCACCTGTCGCCGGGCTTCGACACGGTGACCGAGGCCCGGCGGTTCGCCGAGGCGCGCGCGTCGGAGCAGCTGAGCGGAGGCAGCCTGCACGACCTCGCGATGGGCGAGCTGGCGGCGATGCTGCCCACGCTGCGCCGCCTGCCGCGCAGGCTGGACCGGATCACCGACCAGCTGCACAAGGGCCGGTTCACCGTCCGGGTGCGGCCGTTCGCGCACCCGGAGGACCGTCACCTGGTCCAGACGATGGCGCACCGCGCCGTCCTCACCGTGCTGGCGGTGGCCACCGGACTGATGTCGGTGGGCCTGTTCAACGTCACCGACGGCCCCCAGGTGGACTGGGCGCAGATGTCCGCGCGGGCGCAGGCGCTCAACGCCGTCGCCTGGCTGCTGCTGGCGGTGGCCGGGCTGTTGATCCTGCGGCTGCTGGTGGGCGTCTCCCGAGACGGTGTCCGGGGGAGGGGATAGGAGGGGGAGCGGTACGCGGTGTCGGGACGGTCCTCCGGGCGAAGGCGTCCGGGGCCGCTACCAGGCGCGGCGGCCGACGAAGGCCAGGAACCGGGTCTGGGCGTCGGCGCCCTCGGGCGGGGTGAGCTCGGGTCCGCAGACACCGTTCCCGCGCAGGTGCTCCCCGAAGGGGGCGGTGGCCTCGTGCGCCCACCGGACGTCGTCGGGGTCCAGACGCTCGTCCTGGCCGGTGGCCCGGGCCAGGTCCCAGCGGTGCACCACGAGGTCGAAGCTGAGGAACCGGTCCACCGCCGCGGCGAAGGTGGTGCGGCCGAAGAACCCGTCGAACCCGGTGTTGGCGCGCTCGGGGTCGTCCAGATCGCCCTGGACCACCGCGCGGGCGGCATCCCAGGCGGAGCGGGGGTCCTCGTCCACGGAGGGGATGTCCCCCAGTTCGCGGCCGACCAGCCCGAGGAACATGCCCTGGGTGTCCACCACGTGGCGGACCACGTCGCGGGCGTCCCACCCCTCGCAGGGGGACGCCGACGACCAGCGGTCGGCGGGGACGGCCTCCACCGTCCCGGCGAAGTCCTCGGACAGGCGGGCGTAGCGCTCGGAGATGTCGCTCATGATCGGTGTTCCCCTCGGGTCTCTCGGTGCCCGCCATCCTCGCCCCCTCGACCGGGTTCCGTCTTGAACAAACGCGACGAATCGAACGTGTGTTCGAGTTCGGAGGGCTATCCTGGAACCGTGAGACCGTACTCCGTGGGGGTGGAGGAGGACGCGCGCGGCATCCTCCACCCGGCCGCCGGGCTGACCCGGTTCCGCCTGGACCGGCACGCGCCCTCGGCGCGGGTGGCCCGCTTCGTGGACCGCTACTGGCTGGCCTCGTGGAACCTGACCGGCCGTGAGCCCCACACCCAGCGGGTCCTGGCCCACCCCGTCGTGAACCTGGTGTTCACGGGCGGGACCGCGACGGTGCACGGCCCCACCACCGAGGTGACCGAACGCCGCCTGGAGGGCGAGGGATGGGCGCTCGGGGTGATGTTCCGGCCCGCGGGGTTCCGTCCGTTCCTCGGCAGGCCCCTGAACACGATCGTGGACGCCAGCCTCCCCGCGTCGGAGGTGTTCGGCGCCCTCGGTGCGGGCGGGGTCCTCGGTGCTTCCGGGGCTCCCGGTGCGGGTGGGGTGCTCGGTGTTGGCGGGATTCCCGCTGTGGGCGGGGTTCTCGGGGCCGACGGGGGCCCCGACCTCAACGGGAGCGGGGCCCTCGACGGGAGCGGGGCCCTCGGCGGCGCGGTGCCGCCCGATCCCCTCGCACTCATGGCCGGGGTCGACCGCGCCCTGGCCGCGCTGCTCCCCGCGGACCGCCACCCCGCGGAGGACGTCCGCGACGTCGTGGAGCGGGTGGCCGCCGACCCCTCGGTGGTCAACGTGTCCGGGCTCGCCCGGCGGGAGGGGATGGGCGTGCGGCTGCTCCAGCGCCGTTTCGCCGACCACGTCGGCCTCGGCCCCAAGACCGTCATCCGCAGGTACCGGCTCTACGAGGCCGCCGAGCGGGCCCGGAAGGGCGCGGTGCCCGACTGGGGGAGCCTGGCCGCCGAACTCGGCTTCAGCGACCAGTCCCACCTGACCAGGGAGTTCACCGCCGTTCTGGGGGCCCCTCCCGCGCGCTACGCGGCACGCGCGACACCAGGCGGCTGAGCGTGCGGTACACGTCCTCGGCCGTCAGGTCCGGGTCGGCGCACGCCCGGGCGAAGAGGCCGTCGACGGCGGCGCCCACGCCCGCGCGGTCCTCCGGGTGGGGGAGGTGGGGCGCCAGGAAGGCGTCCACGGCACGGTTCCAGCGCTCGGTCTGCGGGCGCAGGGCCGGGCGGCGCGCGGCGAGCAGGAACAGTTCGCACTCGGCCATCACGTGGGCCCGTTCGGGGCCCGAGCCCGCCGCGATCATCCCGGCGAGGGTGCGCAGGGCCGCGTCCGCGTCGTCGGGCACGATGGCCAGGGCGGCCACGTAGGCGTCGTTGACCCGGGTGAGGGTGTCCACGAGCAGGTCGTCGACGGTCGAGTGGTAGTAGGTGACGGTGCTGGGCGGCACCCCGGCCTCGGCGGCCACGCGCCGCTGGCTGACCGCCGCCACGCCGTCGCGTTCGATGACGCGCATGGTGGCGTCCAGGAGCTGCCGGCGGCGCCGCTCGCCCTTGCGTCTGCGCCCGTCGGCGATGTCCTCGCCGACGGGCGCCGTGCCGCGGCCGTTCAGTGCCGCCCGCCCAGTTCCAGGGCCATGACCCCCGCGATGATCAGCGCGATCCCGCCGACCTGGACCCAGGTGAGCGACTCGCCGAAGAGCAGGGTGCCGATCACCGCGACCAGCGCGATGCCCGCGGCCGCCCACACGCCGTAGGCCACGCCGAGGTTCATGCCCCGGGTGAGGGACTGGCTGAGCATGAGGAAGGCCCCGACGTACCCGACCACGACGACGACTGAGGGAAGCGGGCGGCTGAAGCCCTCGGAGAGCTTGAGTGAGGTGGTGGCGATCACCTCGGCGATGATCGCTCCGGCCAGCCAGAGCCACGGCACGGCGTTCCTCCCGACAGGGAACCGGGCGTTTGGCCAGGTTCCTCCGGAGAAGAAACCTGAGCGTTCGGACAAGATCCTAGGACGAGGGCCGACCCGGTGTCCAAGGCCGGTTATGGATGGCCGTAACCTCATACCCGTAGGGAATCGAGGTGTACCCCCGGGGTGTATCGTCTTCGGTTCCGGCTTCCCCCACGCTCCACGCCCCAGATAACCGCTCTATACCGATGCATGAGACTTCAGAACCTTTTCGGTGGGTGCGCGTCTTACTTGCGTGGATGGCGTTTCAGGCATGACATGGAGGTAACCAGACGTGACGGGCAAGACACCTCCGGCGGTGGCGCGTCGTTTCGGTATCGGACTGGCGGCGCTGGCGCTGGCCGCCACGGCCTGCACGTCAGGTGAGGCCGAGACCCAGAGCGGTGGCACCGAGGCGGCCGGGGCCGACCCCGCGGAACTGGTGATCACCCCCGAGAACGGTGCCGAGGAGGTCGCGCCCAACTCCCCCGTCCGGGTCACCGCCGAGAGCGGCGTCATCACGGACGTCCAGGTGGAGCAGGTCGTCACCACCGAGGCGGCGGTGGAGGGCGGGAGCGAGTCGGAGGACCCCGACCTCTACGCGATGACCGGCACCCTCAACGGAGACGCGACCGAGTGGGTCAGCGACTGGAACCTGCGTCCCGGCGCGGAGATCGTCGTCACCGCGACCGCCGAGAACGACGCCGGCGAGGAGACCGAGGTCGTCCAGGAGTTCACCACCCTGGAGGCGGTCGCCGGGCAGCGCCTGGAACTGGCGTCCAACTACCCCGTCTCCGGTGACACCGTCGGCGTGGGCATGCCGATCGTCATCAACTTCGACCTGCCGGTGACCAACAAGGCGCAGGTCGAGAACTCCATGGAGGTCGTCTCCGAGCAGGAGATCCAGGGCGCCTGGAACTGGACCAACGACTCGACCGCGGTCTTCCGCCCCGAGGAGTACTGGGAGCCCTACCAGGCCGTCAGCGTCGACCTCCACCTCGCGGGCGTGGAGGCCTCCGAGGGCGTCTACGGGGTGAGCAACCACCGCATCGACTTCGAGATCGGCCGTGAGCTGATCGCGACCATGCACGTGCCCGACCACGAGATGGTGATCACCGTCGACGGCGAGCACGAGCGCACCATCGAGGTGAGCAACGGCAAGGCCAACCGCCGCTTCGACACCACGAGCAGCGGCACCCACGTGCTCATGGAGCGCTACGAGCAGATCACCATGGACTCCTCCACCGTGGGCATCCCCGAGGACTCCCCCGGCGCCTACAACGTGGACGTCCAGTACGCCGTCCGCACCTCCAACAGCGGCGAGTTCGTGCACGAGGCCTCCTACAACGGCAGCATCGGCAGCGCCAACACCTCCAACGGCTGCACCAACCTGCGCATGGACGACGCCCGGTGGTTTTTCGAGAACACCCTCATGGGCGACATCCTGGACACCACCGGTACCGACCGCGAGTTCGAGTGGGACAACGGCTGGGGCTTCTGGCAGAAGTCCTGGGACGAGTGGCTGGCCGAGAGCGCGACCGGCGAGCCGCAGGTGACCGACGGTTCGGGCACCCCCGGCTCCGTCCACGGCGAGCAGTAACCGCACGGAGAACGCCGGAGGGGCGCCGGAACCACACGGTTCCGGCGCCCCTTCTGGCGTTCTCCGACCCTTTTCGGGGCGCGGCCGTCCCGCCCGTCCCCGTGCGCCGCGCCCACCGGACGCGGGACCGGCCCGGACGCTCCCGTGGAGGTCAGTCCTGCCGGGACAGCCGGGCCACCACGGAGTCGATCACCAGCTCGGTGACGGCGGCCATGTCCACGGCCCCCGGGTCGAGGAGCCACTGCACCTGGAGCCCGTCCATCACGGCGATGACCGCCGACGCCGCGGCCTCCGCCGGGGTGTGCCCGTCCGGCCCCGGCGTGTTCGCGGCCTCCCGGTGCCCCGGTCCCAGCCGGTCCAGCACGGCGTCCCCGATCTCCCGGCGCAGCACCGTGTAGCGGTCCCGGAACCACTCCTGCGCCGGGTGCTCGTCGGTGGCGCTCTCCGCCGACAGCACCGCGTACAGCTGCGTGGTCCCCGGTCGCTCCGCGTTGCGCTCGGCGGTCGCCACCAGGTGGTCCAGCATCCTGCTGCCCTCCGGCGCGGGGTCGGTGTCGTCGCGCAGCTCCAGGACCGCGGTGAGCAGGTCGGTCTTGGAACCGAAGTGGTGCAGGACCCCCGCCGGGGTGATGCTGAGCGTCGCCGCGATGTCGGCCAGCGAGGTGTTGTGGAAGCCCTGCGAGGCGAACACGTCGGCTGCCGTGCGCAGGATCTGCTCGCGCCGGTTCACCCGCCTCCGCGGCGTCGGCGCCTCGGCGCCGGAGGGGGCGCGGGTGTCCGGCGCCGGGGTCGTCTCGCTCATCCTGGTCTCTCCACTTCCTGCACCCCGTCGGGTACTCCGGGCCCATGCGGGGGGTCGGGGCCCGTCGTCCACGGTATCCAGCTTTCCCCTCCCCTCTTGATTACTGAATGTTAAGTAAGTTGAGCCCCCGTTGAAAAGACGTACGACACGGGGTCGGGACCCATGGCCTCAGACCTCCACGCCCGCGTCGCAGCGGAGAACCGGGACGCCTGCGGAGGTCGGGTGGGACCGCCGCCCCGCGGGGCGGGGCGCCGACCGGGGAAACAGGAACCAGCGGACACCGAGAGGCGTACCGCGCCCACAACCGCGAGGCGGTGGGGATCCTCGGGTCCATCCCGAGGAGGACGTCGAAACGCGCTGGTACTCGTCGTGCGGCCCAGGGCGATCCCGCGCGGGCTGTACGAGTCAGCGCGTGTCGACGGCGCCGGACCCCAGGCCGCTCCGGGCCGCCCGGCACGTCCGGCCTCTGCTGGTCCGCCGCGCCGCCTCCGTCACGGACGCCGGACCGGGCGGACCTCGTACCCCACGGCGGGCGGCGGGGTCTCGACCGGCTCGCCCGGGCCGCAGGGCGCCGTGCCGAACGGCGTGGACAGCGGGGGGACCCGGTCGGACGCGGGCGTCGGGAACTCGGCGAACAGGCGCGCCATCGACCGCTCCGTGGCCGATCCGGGTTCGGGGCAGTACGTCATGACCCGCTGGTCGGTGTCGGGCACGTGGAGCAGTTGGCACTCGAACTCCAGGCGTCCCACCAGCGGGTGGTCCACCCTCTTGCGGAACCCGCGTCGCCTGCGCACCTCGCGCGACTCCCACATCCGGGCGAACCTCGGCGAGGTGCCCAGCAGGGTGGTGACCAGGCGGGTGATGTCCGGGTCGCCCGGGTAGCGGGCGTAGGCGGCGCGCAGGTCCGCCACCGAGTGCTGGGTGAAGCAGACGTTGTTCGGCTCGTCCCAGTGCGGGTCGTCCTCCGGTTGGGAGAACATCCACTCGATGATGTTGCGCCGCCCCTCGGGCAGCGCCGCCATGTCCCCGATGAAGTGGGTGGCCATCCGGTTCCACGCGAGCACCTCGTACTTGGCGTCCAGCACGTAGGCGGGGGTGGTGGTCAGGCCGTCCAGCAGGTACCGCACCGCGGTGGAGACCTCGCGGCTGGGACCGCGGGTGACGGGGGGCTCGGTCCCGGCCGTGTGGAAGAGGTAGGCGCGCTCGTCCGCGTTCAGCATCAGGGCGCGCGACAGCGCCGACAGCACCTGCCGTGAGGGATTGGGGCCGCGCGCCTGCTCCAGCCGTACGTAGTACTCCACCGACATCCCGGCGAGCTGGGCCACCTCCTGACGGCGCAGGCCCGGGGTGCGGCGGCGCCCGGTGTCGGGCAGGCCGACGTCGCCGGGGACGATCCTGCCGCGCCGGTCGCGCAGGAACGCCGCGAGTTCCCCACGGTCCACCATCGCACGCCTCCTCGTTGTGCTCTCCCCTCCCAGGGTGCCCCAGGAACGCCTTCCTGACAGTGGTACCGCAGATACCAGCCTCGACGGTTCCTTCCCCGCGTTCACGGGCTCCTCCACGGTGGGACCCATGACGAAGACACGCAGGATCGCCCTCGTGACGGGGGCGAACAAGGGAATCGGCTTCCAGACCGCGCGACTGCTGGGGCTGGAGGGAATGACGGTGCTGGCCGGGTCCCGGGACGCGCGACGCGGCGCCGAGGCGGAGGAGGCCCTGCGCGAGGAGGGCGTGGACGTCCGCGCGCTGATGCTGGACGTCACCGACGCCGGGAGCGTCCAAGCCGCCGCCGCGAGGGCGGAGGAGGAGTTCGGGCGGCTGGACGTGCTGGTCAACAACGCGGGCGTGGCCCTGGGCCGGGGTGGGATCGGGGAGGCCGATCCCACCGAGCTCCGGCGGACGCTGGAGGTGAACGTGGTGGGCACGGTGACGGTCACCGACGCGTTCCTGGGCCTGCTGCGCCGCTCGGAGGCCGCGCGGGTGGTCAACGTGTCCAGCGAGATCGGCTCGATCGGGACGATGACCGATCCGGACAGCCCGTTCTTCGCGATGGAGGGAAACGCGGGCTACCCCGCCTCCAAGGCGGCGGTGAACATGGTGACGGCGCTGTACGCCAAGGCCCTCGCACCCCTGGGAGCCAAGGTGAACGCGGCCAACCCCGGGTACTGCGGGACCGACCTCAACGGCAACACGGGCACACGTACGGCGGAGCAGGGCGCGCGGGTGAGCCTGCACCTGGCGACCCTGCCCGGGGACGGGCCCAGCGGGGTGCTCTGGGGCCACCTGGCATCAGCTGGGGACCCGGAGAGCTACGGGGTCCTGCCCTGGTAGCGGTGGCACCGGGGCCGGGCGGATCCGCTCCGCCCGGCCGGGCCTCACCAGGCCCGGACGCCGCCGACGGGAGCGGGCAGGCGCTCGCTCAGCCAGGTCCACGTGCCGTCGTTCTCGGTGAAGCGGCGCTGGACGCGCTCCACCTCCGTGATCGGGTTCGAGAACACCTCGGTCCACGCCCCGGCGGTGCGCTCCTCCAGGTAGAGGCTGCGTGCGTCGGTACGCATGCGCACCGCCTGGAGCGTGTGGTTGGAGCCGTCGCGCAACTGGATGCGGTAATAGGCCATGGGAAGTCCCTGGAGTGTGGTTCGTCCTGGATGGAAGAAGGACGGTGCGTTCCCGGACCGCGCGCGGCACCGGCGGGTGCGCGTGGGGGAACCGGTCTCCCGGAGCGTGCGGCGGGCGTACGTGGTCGTGCCGCGTGAGCGTCTGACGGGTGGCGGCGGGAACGCCGAGACCCGGAGTGCTCCGGGGAACGGGTGCGGGTGCCGGAAGCACCATGCTGTCCGCGGTCTGGACTCTACTCCTGCCGTGGGCACGCCGGAGCCGTAACCACAGGTACGGCGGATGAAATCCGGGTGATCCGACGGTGATCACCGCATGCGATTCGGAAAAATGGGCCTATAGCGACACATCAGGCGCGATACGTCTGGTCCGGTCCGCTTGCGGGCCCGGTGGCGGTCCGCGGGTCCTGGGGAGTGGGAGGCCCGGGCCGCGCCCCTCGGTGCCTGGGGAGGTCGTGACGTGCGGGGCTCCATTACCCTCGTAGGGCACCTTTGCTCCGTGTGCCCTTCCCTTCACACCACCCCGCCCCGAATGAGCGAGGTTCCCCTCCGTGTCCACAGGCTCCCTCACCGTGCTCCTGCCCACGACCGTCGCCGACCTGGCCCCGGACGACCCGGTCCGGATCGGGCGCTACCGGCTGCTCAAACGACTGGGCGCGGGCGGGATGGGGCTCGTGTACGCGGCGCGGGACGAGGGCGGCGGGCTCGTGGCCGTCAAGCTGATCCACCCCGAGTACGCGTCGGCCGCCGACTTCCGGGCCCGCTTCGCGCGCGAGGTGGACCTGCTGGGCCGCGTGGGCGGTGCCTGCGCAGTGCCGCTGCTCGACGCCGACACCGAGGCGGCACGGCCCTGGCTGGCGACACCGCTCGTGCGCGGCATGACCCTGAGCGACTACCTCCGCAGGCACGGTCCGCTGGGCGAGGAGCTGCTGCGCGGCCTGGCGGTGGGGGTGGCCGAGGCGCTGGCCCAGATCCACGAGGCGGGGATCGCGCACCGCGACCTCAAGCCCTCCAACGTCGTTCTCTCACCGGAGGGCCCGCGCGTCCTGGACTTCGGCGTGGCGCGGGCGATCGACCAGACGGCCATCACCCGTACCGGGATGCTCAGCGGTTCGCCCGGGTGGATCAGCCCGGAGCACTACCGCGGCGAGCCGGTCTCCACCTCCGACGACGTGTTCGCCTGGGGTGCGCTGGTGGCGTACGCGGCCACGGGACGCCCGCCCTTCGGTACGGGGAACGCGGCCGCGGTGGCCCACCGGGTGCTCGACTCACCGCCCGACACCGACGGCTTCTCCGGTCCCCTGGCCGACCTGGCGCTGCGCGCGCTGGGCAAGCACGCGGCGGACCGCCCCACCGCGTTGGAGCTGGTGCACGGTGTGGTCCAGACGGACTCCCCTGACCGGGCCATCGCGCCGATCCGCGACGCGGGGACCGCGGCCGCGGCCGCCGCCGGGGTGCTGGACCGCGACTGGCACGGTGTGCGGACGGGGGCCGAGCGCGAGTACGAGATCCCCGCGACCGGTGGGGGCCGGGGCGGGAGGCGGGCCCTGGCCCTCACCGGGGCCGCCCTCGGCGCCCTGGTACTGCTGGCGGGACTCGTCGCGGGCGGGGCGGCCCTGGGCGGTAACTGGGAGAACCTGCCCATGGCCGCGTGGTTCTCGGGCGAGGAGGAGCAGCCGGAGACGGTCGCGCAGGAGCCCTCGGAGGAGGAGCGCGTCCCAGGACCGGTCTCCCGCGAGGAGCCCACCGAGGAGCCCTCGGAGGAGCCGTCCGGGGAACCCGGCCAGAAACCGTCGGAGGAGCCCGAGGAGCCCGAGGAGACGGAGGAGCCCGAGCCGGAGGAGGAGCCCGAGCCGGAGGCCCCCGCGCCGCCGCCGGCGGTGCCGCTGACCGTGTTCAACGCCGAGGGCCCCTGCCAGGCCTCGCGCGCGCCGGAGTGCGCTCTGAGACTGGTCCACGACCCCCACGCCCCCTACTCCGACCCCGGGAACCGGGCGGGCCAGGTGTGGCACGGCGACGTCGTCCAGACGTCGTGCCTGGTCCCGAACGGCGTCACCGTCACGGACGAGAGCGGGACGAGCACCAGCACCATGTACCGGGTGACCGCCGGCGCCACCACCGGCTGGCTTCCGGGGGCGCGCACGCGCGACAACCCCCAGGTCCCGGTCTGCTAGTGCCGTTCCCCCTCCACCGTGATCTTGTACCCATAGCGCGCCTCGACGGTCCAACCTCGCTATAAGTACAAGATCACCGCAGGTCAGGGCCCTTGCGTCACACCAGTGACACCCCTGGCCGAAACCCGTCCCGCCTGGTCCGGGCGCTGGTCCGGCGGGGGCCGGACCCGGCGTCACGGGGCCGCCGCGAGGCGGGCCCGGGTCTCCATCAGGGCGAACCCCAGCAGGTTGAGGCCGCGCCAGCGCTCGGGGACCCGCGCGTCGTCGTTCTTCGCGCCCAGTCCGATGCCCCACACCCGGTCCCGGGGGCTGGCCTCCACCAGCACCCGTCGACCGGTGCCGAGCAGGAACTCGCGCAGCTCCGGGTTCTGGCCGAACTTGGCGACGCCGCCCTCGACCACGATCCCGAAGCGGGCCGCCTCCCACGCGCGCTCGTCGAAGCCGCGCACCTGGCGGCCGATCACCTTGGCGTCCCGGGGGTGGCCCGCCGCGAGGATCCGCTCCTCCGCCTCGGCGTCATCGAACAGGCGCGCCTTGGCGGCCATCATGTAGTGCTCCGCGGTGCGGTAGCCGACCCCCTCCACCGTGAAGTCGGCGGGCCACCACTGCGACAAGCAGCTCGCCGACACGCCTCCGGAGGCGGGCGGCTGGTGGCCCCAGAAGCACAGGTACTTGGCCCCGCCCTCCGAGGCCAGCAGCTCCTCGACAGTGCGCGCGTCGGCGGGATCACGTGTGTCCGTCATGGGGGAAGTGTCCCAGGCGGTACCGACACGCGCGGCGCCGTGCGTGTGCGCGAAGGCCGTTACCGGGGCCCCGGGCGGGTGCGGGCGTAACCGGGGCGGCGTATGTGACTCCGTAGTAGCGTTGCGGGGAACCCCCGGAAGCCGTAGTTCAGAGGGCCCCCGCCCGTCGCGGCGCCGACGGTGGGAGGGAAGCGTTCTCCCAGCGCGCCGACACCGCGAGGACCGCGCCCGGGCGGGTGGCGCCAGGGCCGGTCGGCCGTCTGGCGGGTCCGCCCGGTGCCGTCCGCAGCGTCGGCGCCCCGTGGCGGAGGCGCGGGGTCGGCACGCGCGTCGGCCGCCGCGCCGCTGCGGTCCTCCGGTGGCTGGGGGATGGGATATTTGACCAAATCACAGTTGAACTCTCAAGTTACTCCTGGGGGCACGGGCCCGATGGCCGAGACGCGGTGGCTCGACGAGGGCGAGCAGCAGACGTGGCGGGCCTTCCTGGCCGCCACCCACCTGCTGGAGGGGGCGCTGGACCGGCAGCTCAGGCAGGACTCCGGCATGTCCCACGCCTATTACCAGATCCTCGTGAAGCTGTCCGAGGCGCCCGAGCGCGTGATGACGATGACCGACCTGGCCAGGCGGCTGCGCTCCTCGCCCAGCCGCCTCTCCCACGCGGTCGCCCGCCTGGAGGAGGACGACCTGGTCCGCAGGTCCAAGCGCCCGGGCGACCGGCGCACCACCCTGGCCGAACTCACCCCGGGGGGTATGGCCGTGCTGCGCCGGGCGGCACCGGGTCACGTGCACGAGGTCCGGCGCGTGCTCTTCGACGCGCTCACCGACGACCAGGTCAAGCAGCTGCGGGGGATCGCCGAGTCCATGCTCGACGTGCTCGACCCCGCGGGTGAGGAGCCGAGGTACGCGGGGCCGACCGGTACGGTGCGCCAGGACTGAGCCGCGTTCTGTTGTCCGCTCTCACCAGGGCGGACGCCGAGGGGGAGAAATATCCCTCATTGGCACTCTATGTGTCCGGGCGGATGCGTACTATCATCTGCTTTCCCAGGAAAAGGTTGTAGTCTCAAGCAACGGTGCGAGGCCACGACCTCCTCCTGGGTTACCCGCTCACAGAGACAGGAACCGCTATGACCGAGAATCCGCTCGTGTCCCGTCTGGGGGACGTCACCGCGCTGCTCGCCAGAGCCGTGGTCGGCGTCGTCTTCATCGCGCACGGCTGGCCGAAGATGTCCAGCCTCGAAGGCACCGCCCAGGGCTTCGCGTCCATGGGGATACCCTTCCCGCAGTTCGCCGCGCTCCTGGGCGCGAGCATCGAGGTGGGCGCCGGGCTGGCCCTCATCATCGGGTTCGCCCTGCCGCTGGCCGGACTCCTCCTGGCCCTCATGATGGCCGGTGCCTACTTCTTCGCCCACGTCGGAGACCCGCTGGTCGGCGGCTTCGAACTCGTGCTGGTCCTCGGCGCCGCAGCCCTGGCCCTCGGGTTCGCGGGCGGCCGCCTCTCCGTGGACCGCCTCATGCCGTGGGGACGCCCCCGCCGCCGGACCCCTGAACCGGTACCGGCCTCCTGACCAGTGCGTCCGGGCCGCCCGCCGCCGGAGGCGGACGGCCCGGGTGCCGCGCACCCCTTTTTCTTAACTTGTTTATCCAAATTCACTTTCCCCTCATAAAGAACAACCAACTCTTTCGCTCTCCTTCGCGACAACGGATCTTCATGAACGACAGGTAGAATTCGGTGCACCCGAAACACTGAGCGGGACCGTGCTCGGGCCCGCCCCGTGTGCCCCGCCCGCCGAACGGGAGCGCCGTGTCCCACCTGGCCCCCCGCCCCCTCGCCCCCGACTGGCAGTTGCGCGTCACCGACCGCGGCGGCACGGCCCTGCACGGAGCCGCGGTACTGGTCGCACCCGGATACGCGATCACCTGCGCGCACGTCGTCAGTGAGGCCGTCGCCGGGTCCGGCGCCCCCGCCGGGCCCGGCAGCGCCGTACGCCTGGACGCCCCGCGCGGCCTCCCGGGCTGGGAGGCCGCCGCCACGGTCGCCGCGGACGGCTGGTGGTGGGAGGGCTCCGCGCCCTGGGACGCGGCGGTGCTGCGCCTGGACCGGCCCGCACCGGCCCCTCCCGCCGCCCCCGGGCGCTACCGCGTCGGCGACCGGGTCCGCGTCCTCGGCTTCCCCCGCGCCGAGAACGGACTCTGGGTGACCGGGCGGACCACCGGAACCGGGGGCAGCCGATTCGGCTACGTCCAGATCGACGTCGACTCCCGGGCGGGGTTCACCGTCCTGCCGGGCTTCAGCGGCAGCGGTGTCCGAGAGGAGAGGGGGAACGCCCTCCTCGGCCTGCTCTGCGAGGCGACCGGCAGCGGCAGGGCGGGCTGGATGATTCCGATGGAGGCGATCCCCCGGGTGTGGCCGACCGAGCGGACCGCCGCGGACGCGGCGGCGAACGGCGGGCGGGAGGCGCTCACGCGTACCGCCCAGGCGATGACCGACCTGCGCACGCTGCTCCTGCCCGACCTGCGCCTGGACCTGTACGTCGCGCTCGACCCCCGGCTGCGCCGCAGGCTCCGCGCCGACCAGGACCTGCTCTCCTTCGCCACTCAGCTGGTCTCCCTCGCCCACGGTGAGTACGGACTCCTCGACGAGGTGCTCGCCCTCCTCGACGCGAGGGAGGACGGGGGAGCGGGGATGCTCCGGGTCCGCGAGGCCGCGGCCCCGCTCCTGGGGAGTCCGCCCGGGTGAGCGAGACGACGGCCACGGCTGGGGACCAGGCCCCGACCGGGGGACGACCGCCACCGGACGGCGGCCGGTTCCTCCCGGAGGACGCCGGACGGCCGGTCCCGGCCGACGGCGGGGTGGAGGAACTGGTCGACGCCCTGTGCGCGCTCAGGTGCGTCCTCCTCCCGGACGCCCGCGAGCAGCTGGCCTACCAGCTGCCGACCCGGGTCCGCCGAAACCTGCGGCTGGAGGGCTCGGCGGTCGAGTTCGCCCGCCACCTGGTCCACCTCTGCCGGGAGCAGGTGCGCCTGGGCTGCCTCGTGCGCTGGATCCTCTACCTGGAGGAGCACGGCCGCAGCTCGCTGGCGGCGGCCCGGGCCGCGGAGCCGCTGGTCCACGCCGAGGAGTGGGAGCAGCTGTGCCGCCTCCTGCCCGAGGGGACCACCGACGCCGACGTCGGCCTCGTCCGCCGGGAACTGGGGGAACACCCCCCGGAACTGGTCGCGGAGGCCTTCGAGGCAGCCCGGACCGACCGGCTCGCCCCGGCCGAGGCGCCGCCGCACACGGCCTGGGACCGGCTCGTGGACCTGGCCGAGATGACCGTGCCCGAGGGCGCCGAACTCCCGCTGCGGGTGTTCTGCGCCCTGTTGCCCTGCGCCGTCCCGCTGCGCGACTGCGCCGACCTGCTCCTGCTCTGGGGCGGCGGGCGGCGGGAGGGCGCGGCCGCCCCGCCGGGGCCGCGCGCGCCCGCCCGGCTCGTCGTGCACGTCACCCAGGGCGAGAGCAGGGACCGCTACGACGTCGAGTACTGGACGGTGCTCAGCGAGAGGCGGGGCAGGGCCCCGGACTTCTGCGGCCACGGACACACCCCCCACATGGAGGCCGAACGCATCGGCGCCCACGTCGGGGGCCTGCTCACCCTGTTGGAGGTGGACCACCGCACGGGGTACCACGAGGGCGTGCGGGTCGAGCTGGTCGGACGGCTGGACCTGCTCCGCCGCCTGGAGGCCGAGCGCTGGCAGGAGGCCGGGGAGGGTGACCGCAGGCTCGGCTCCCGGGCCCAGGTGGTCTACCGGGCGGAGGAACTGGTGGACTCCGCGCGCGGCGACACCGCGCAGGCCCGGCGGACCTGCGCCCGCCGGTGGGAGGGGCTCGCGAGCGCGTGCGAGGTGCTGCACCTGGACACCGCGCACGAGGCCGGGAAGAGGAGGCGCAGGGGCGGGCGGACCTACCGCGAGCCCCTGGCCGAACGGCTCCAGGACGACAGGATCGTCGTCCTCTCCGTTCCCTCACATCTAGACGAATGCCACATGTCGGTCTGGTCGGCGCTCATGATCGGAGTTCCGGTCGTGGTTTGGCGTTCCGCCGATAATGGTCCGGGGGCAAGTCCGTGGCTCAATCTGGGAAAGGTGGGGCGGGAGGTGGCAGTGTCACCTGAAAGAATACGGGAGCTTCCCAAGGCGCTCCACCAATCGCGTTCCGGATGCGTTTCCCCGGACGATACCGGGTACATCGAAGAAAGCTTCGAGGTCGCCGTCTTCTACCACGACACCCTTCCGGTTCTGCCCGCTCCCAGACCGATGACCCCCCCACAGCATCCGACAGCCCCCCTTGGGCGCGGCTCGAAGGGCCTGCCATGACCACACCAGCCGAACCCGGACCGACCAGCTCCGCGCCGGAGTGGTGGGTCTTCCACGGCACAGGTCAGCCCCGCCCGCACCTGGACCTCGCCGCCCAGCTCCCCCCGCCTCCCCGGTGGCGCGCCTACGGCGGCGGGCAGGACCCCACCGGAAGCGGCGCGGACCCCCCGCTCTACGACCCGGGGCCGCGGGCCGCCGAGCCCGCCGCCGAGAGCGAGCGCCACCTGGGTCCCGTCCGTCCCTGGAACTTCCCCGTTCCCCTGGGACCGCACCGCCGCCAGCTGCTGGACAAGGTCAACGCGGCCATCTGCCTGCGCCGACCGCTGCTGCTGGTGGGCCCGCCCGGGGTCGGCAAGTCCAGCCTCGCCCACCAGATCTCCCGTGAGCTGGGCCTGGGCCGCGTCCTGCGCTGGGCCGTCACCAGCCGCAGCACCGTGCGCGACGGCCTGTACGCCTACGACCCCCTCACCCAGATCCACGACCTCAACCTGGAGAACGCCCGCAACCGGGCCCGGGGCGCCCGGGACCGCCGCTACGCGAGCGCCGGCGGCACCGAGGCCGACGCCCACCTGCGCAGCAGCGCCGAGTCGATCGGCCGCTACCTCACCCTGGGGCCCCTGGGCACCGCCTTCCTGCCCACCCGGCTGCCCCGGGTGCTCCTGGTCGACGACTTCGACCTGGGCGACTTCGACCTGCCCGGCGACCTGCTCGACCTGTTCGAGAACGGCGGCTACACCGTCCCCGAACTGGGCAGGCTCGCCAACGTGGCCGGGGCGATCCCGGTGGCCACCGACGACCCCGGCCGCACGGCGGTGGTCGAACGCGGCGAGGTCCTGTGCTCGGCCTTCCCCGTCACGGTGGTGACCTGCAACGACGACCGGGACCTGCCGCCCGCCTTCCTGCGCCGCTGCATCCCGGTGCGGATGGGGCTGCCGGACGAGGACGAGCTGGTGGCCGCCGTGGCCGGGCACTTCGACGGCGACCCGCCCACCGGTACGCGGACCCTGGTCACCGAGTTCCTGCGCAGGAGCGCCGAGGGCCACGGACTCGCCGTGGACCAGCTGCTCAACGCCGTGCACCTGGTCGGCGCCATGGGACAGGGCGAGCCCGGTCCCGAACAGGTCCGCCACCTCTGCGACCTGCTCTGGCACCGCCTCACGGAAACCCCGGGATGAGCCCCGCGCACCAGCCGGGGGACGACCGCCCCCGGGGCTCCGGCGACCGGTCGGGCGGTTCCCCGGGGGGCCTCACCCCCACGGAGTGGGCGGACGCGCTCCACCTGGCGGCTCTCCAGGCGCGTGCCGAGGCCGCGCGCCGCGAACGGCCGGTCTTCCCCGCGCCGCCCGCCGACGGGCGGCCGCCCGGGGAGGCCTCCGCCTCCGGCACGCCCCCGGGGGAGGCCGGGCTCCGCGCGGACGCGCCGGGGAGCGCGGAACCCTGCCCGCCGCCCGGCACGGACACCGGTACCGCCCGGCCCCCGGGGCTCCCCGACGGCGGGGCCGCGGCCGCCGGCAGCGGCCCCGCCACCGGGCACGACCCGCGTGAGCGGCCCCCGGACCCGCCACCCGGCCGGGAGCGGACACCTCCGCGGGAGCGCCGGGACCCGGGAGACGGCAGGCCGCCGACGGAGCCCCACGGGTTCGTCCAGCCGGTCCTGCACCGGCGCCAGGAGCTGGTCGCGGCGCTGGGGCCCTTCCACCTCACCGAGCCCCGGGGGCGGCCGGACGGCATCGACCCGGAGGGCACCGCGCGCAACTACGCGCGCGCTCTCCTGGACAGCCTCCACTGGCCCGAGGACGAGCGCGAGGACGTCGGCGTCCCGGTGGTGCCGCGGCCGCGAGCGCGTCGTGAGCGGGTGGCGGACCTCACCCTCCTCGTCGACGACGGCGTCACCATGGCCTTCCAGCGCGGCCTGGCCGCCGAGTTCGTCCGGCTCGCGCGCTCCGGCGGGATCTTCCGCGAGGTCGCCTCCCTGTACTTCGACTCCGGGCGCACCGGCAGCCCCAGGCTGCGCGACGGGCACGGACGCCCCGGCCGCCTCGGCGGGGGCCGCGCGCACGTGGTCCTGTTCCTCACCGACGGGCTCGGCGGCGCCTGGCGCGACCGCGGGTTCCAGGACTGGGTCGCCGCGGCCGCGGGCCGCGGCGCGGTCGCGATCCTCCACCTGCTCCAGCCCCGCCTGTGGCGGCGCGGCGGCATCGCCACCGCCCCCATGGAGCTGGGCGCGCCCGGGGCCGCCGGCCCCTGTGCCGCGAACACGCGGTACGCGCGGGAGCGCACGCTGACCGATCCGGAGGAGGAGGGGCGCGCGCAGGGGGCGCTCGTGCCCGTGCTGCCGCTGGACCCCCGAACGATCCGGGACTGGGCGGTCTTCGCGATGGGACGGGGCCGCGGGCGCCTGTGGGCGCACACCGCGCGGTTCCCCGCGGGGGAGGACCCCGCCCCCGCCGAGGCGCCGGACGCGTGGGATCCCGGGTTCGACGCCGAACGGGAGGCGCGGCGCTTCCGGCAGCTGGCCAGTCCCGAGGCGTTCGACCTGGCGGTGGCCCTGGCCGCCGTGCCGCTGGACCCGCGCCTGGTGGAGGCGGTCTGCGAGGACGTGCTCGGCCGCGCCACGCCCTCGGAGCTGACGGAGGTCTTCTTCAGCGGGCTGGTGCGCGGGGCCGGCGGCCGGGAGGAGGACGGGCCGGTCGGGTGGGACTTCCGCCCGGGGGTCCGGCGGGCCCTGCTGTCACTGGGCGGCCGGGTCTCCGACATCCGCCGGGTGCTCGGCCTGGCGGCGGAGCGCCTGCGGTGGGTGGACCCCTGGTTCGACGCCCTGCGCCTCATGCTGCGGGGCAGGCACGACGACCTCCCGAAAAGGACGCGGGTGTCCCACCACTGGGCCAATTCCATGCTCCCCGCGGTGGAGAGCGCGGCCCTCACCCGGCGTTACGCCGAACCGATCAGGGAATACGCCGACATCTCCGGGACGGGTGCGACCCGCGGTGCGCAGGAAACGCAGGAGGCGGGTACGCCGTCGCCCGCTGGTCTAGTATTACCGAAGGTTTCCGGATCTGCGCGTGTGGGCGGGAACAACGGCTGGAAGGCGCGGAACAGAACACCCTTTTCTGAACGGTCGGGGAAAGAAACTCATATGGCCACAAAACTGTCAAATGAGGATATTATGCAAGAATCTGGCGACCAGTCCAGCGGTCGTACGTCCCGATCGTCCACGAGTGGCCGACCGCTCAACGCGGTCTGGGTCCAGGTTCCGCGCCGCAACAGCGCCTTCACCGGGCGCGAGGAACTCCTCTCCGCGCTGCGGGGACAGCTCCTCAAGGGAAGGCGCCAGGTCATCACCGCCCTGAACGGGATGTCGGGGGTCGGCAAGACCGAGCTCGCCAAGGAGTACCTGTACCGGTACGCGTCCGACTACGACCTCATCTGCTGGATCCCCGCGGCCCACAGCAACCAGCTGCGGGAGAGCTTCTCCGTCCTCGCGTCCAGGCTCAGGCTGGACAGCGCGGGCGCGGGCAGCGGACACGTCCTGGAGAACGTCCTGGAGGCGCTGCGCCAGGGTGTGGAATACCCGCGCTGGCTCCTCGTCTTCGACAACGCGCAGGCCCGGTCCGAACTGGATCAGTATCTTCCTGTCGGGGGCGAGGGCCACGTGATCATCACTTCTCGGGACTCCAGCTGGACGGTGCGGGGCGGCGACGCCTACCTCTCCGTCCGCGAGTTCGACCGGGCCGAGAGCATCGAGCTGCTGAAACGGCGCGGACCCGCGTCGCTGTCCGACGAGGAGGCCGACCAGCTGGCGCACGAGCTGGGCGACCTGCCGCTGGCCCTCAACCAGGCCGCCGTGTGGCTGCACGAGAGCGGGATGGCCACCGAGGAGTACCTGCGCCAGTTCGCGGAGAAGAGCCAGGAGATGCTCGACCTCCTGCGCCCGGTGGACAGCGCCTACCCGGTGGCCGTCGCCGCCGCCTGGAACGTGTCCCTGGACCGGCTGGCCACCACCAACCCGGCGGCGCTCCAGCTGCTCCAGCTCTGCTCCTTCATGGCGACGGCACCCATCCCCCGGACGCTGTTCAACTTCGCCCGGGGCATCGAGGGCCCCGCGGAGCTGCGCGGAGCCCTGGAGGACCCGGCCAGGCTCGGCATGGCGATCCGCGACATCGGGCGCAACAGCCTCGCCCACATCGACCACCAGCGCAACACCGTCTCCCTGCACCGGCTGGTGCAGCGCGCCGTACAGGCGCCGATGAGCGACGAGGAGCGCGAGGAGATGCGCCACTGCGCCCACCAGCTGCTGGGCCGCAACGACCTCCAGGTGGTGGACGTGGACGCCTCGCAGCGCTACACCGAACTGCTGCCGCACGTGTGGGCCTCCGAGCTGTGGAACTGCACCGACCCCTGGGCGCGCAACCTGGTGGTGCAGACGTGCCGGGTCGCGACGCTGCGCCAGGAGTTCGACGACGCCCGCCGCCTGGGCGAGACCGCCCACGAGTGGTGGCGCCTGCAACTGGGCGAGAACCACCCCTCCACCCTGGGCATGGCGATCCAGATCTCCACGGCGATGCGCGGGCAGGGCTACCTGGAGCAGGCGCTCGCGCTGTGCGAGTCCACCCTGGGCACCCTGCGCGAGACACAGAACCCCGAGGACCCCGAGACCCTGGAGGCGGAGATCGAGCACATCCGCACCCTGCGCTTCCTGGGCCGGTTCCGCGACTCGCTGACGGCGGCGGCCGACGCCTACCACCGCCGGGTGCGCCTCTTCGGAGAGGACGACCCGCACACCCTGGTCACCGCCCACTTCCGCGCCTTCAACCTCCTGCTCAGCGGTGACCCGGAAGCCGCCACCGACCAGTACCGCGACACGCTGGCACGGCTGGAGGCCGTCTTCGGCCCGGACCACCCGCGCACCCTCGGCACCAACAACGGCTACGCCGAGGCGCTGATGGAGAAGGGCCGCTACCGGGAGGCCGAGGAGATCCAGGCCCACCAGGTCGAGCGGGCCATCGGCCTGATCGGGGAGGACGACAACCGCGTCCTGCGCAACCAGCGGACGCTGGCCGTCATGCGCCGGCGCGTCGGCCACCACCGGGAGGCGCTCGTCCTGTCGGAGCGCGCCTGGCAGCGATTCCGGGTCAAGCACGGCGTGGACGACAACGAGACCATGTACGCCGCTCTGGTGCACTCGATGTCCCTGAGCGCGGTCAACCAGCACGACGAGGCGCTGGAGCTGGCCCAGACCACCGGGGAGCGCTACGTCAAGCTCCTGGGCGAACGCCACCCCTACGTGGGCGCGGCCGACGTCAACCGGGCGATCATCCTGCGCCGCCTGGGCAGGGCTGCCGAGGCCCGCCAGTTGGACGAGCGCTCGCTGGAGCTGTTCCTGGACCGGCTCGGCACCCATCACCCCAGCACCCTGGCCTGCCTGGTGAACCTGGCCAACGACCACTTCCTCATGGGCGACGCGGCCGGCGCCCGGGAACGGGACGAGGAGGCGCTGCGCGGCTGCGAGGAGGCGCTGGGGGCCGCGCATCCGCTGACCCTGCTGGCCCGCCGCAACCTGCTCGTGGACCGCAGGGCCCAGGGCGAGGACGTCGACGCCGGGTTCGTCGCCGTGGAGGACGGCTACCGCGAGGTGATGGGGTCGGACCACCCCGCCACGCTCAGTCTCCGCAGGACCGTGCGCGGGGACGCCGACATCTACCTCGCCCAGATGTGACCGGTCGCGGTCCGGGGCGCACTCCCCGGACCGTTCGCGCCGTTCGCGCCGTTCAGCGGTGCCCGGCGAGCCGGAGCAGCGCGACCCACTGGTGCGCGGGCAGGGCGAGCGCCGCGTGGGCGGGGTGCGCGGAGTCGCGTAGGCCGACCTTCCTCGGCGGGTCCAGGACGGCCTCGACGCAGTCGCCGTTGCCGCCACCGCTGTAGCTCGACTTCCGCCACCGACCGGGTTCGTGTCCCAGCCCTCTCACGGGCACTCCCGTCCGCTCTGTCCCCGCTGGTTGTCGCTACGCACGCGGCGGCCTCGATTCTCTCAGTTCCACCATTGGTCGCTCCTGTTTCCCGAGCAGTTCTGAAAGTGCGATCGGGTCCGACTCCGGTTCAGTTATGTATTCGGTTGGTGACAGGGGCCGACTTGTACATGCCCACTGGAGTGGTATTCATGTTGTCCGGGCGCGGCCGTTCTCCGGATAGTCCGTAAAAAGAAGCGAATGATACGCCGGGAAGCGGTTCCGCTTCGGTTGGGGCGCGCCGGACCCGTGCTGTGCCCGGCGGGGGAGGCGCCAGCGCGGTCCCCTCTCGGTCCGGCGCGCGCAAAGCCTGTGCCCGCAAGGGATGCGGGGTCGGTGCCGTTCGGTGCGCGGGGGCGGTCTCCTCCCGGGAAGCGCCGTTGGGCGCGCCCGCCGGGGAGGGGCCGTGGGGCGAGGGGGCGATTACCGTGACTCCCCGGTCCGGGAAAAGCGCGTGCGGGAAAAGGGTGTCCGCGGTTGGCCCGTGACCCCGATCCCTTTTCGTTCCCGTTGCGGCTCGGGGTCCGGGTGTTGCGCCCGGGGCGGCCCGATTTGCGTTCGCCGTGTGCGCTCCAGGGGAAGCGGGTGCCCCGGTGCGGACGCCATTTCGACCGAGGTGTTATGGCCGCGGGAATGGTGGCCGGACCCCGGGCCGCCCGGATCCCCGCGCCGCCGACGGGCGGCGAACGCCCCCCGCAGGGGAGGGATGAACGGTGCCCGGTGCCGGGGCGCGTTCCGGCGGAGTGCCGTGACCGGGGCGAACACTGCCTAACATGCTGGACATGCGCATTCTCGTGGTCGAGGACGACGACCGGGTCGCCCGTGGACTGGTGACCGCCCTGCGGGCGGCGTCCTTCGACGTCCAGAGGGTCGCCACCGCCGAACGGGCCCTGAGCGCCCCGCCCGCCGACGTCGTCCTCCTCGACCTCGGCCTTCCCGACGCCGACGGCATCGACCTGCTCCGCAAGCTCCGGGACCGCCCGCAGACCGCCATCATCGCCGTCACGGCCCGCGGCGAGGAGCGCGACCGGGTGCGCGGCCTGCGGGCCGGCGCCGACGACTACGTGGTCAAGCCCTTCGGCGTCGCCGAACTCCTCGCCCGCATCGACGCGGTCCTGCGCCGCACCCGCGCCGCGCGGGCCGAGGCCGAGGAGGAGGAGCCCGCGCTCAGGATCGGCGAGCTCACCGTCGACCCGGGCTCCCGCGCGGCCAGCGTCGGCGGCGCGGAGCTCCAGCTGACCCGCAAGGAGTTCGACCTGCTCGCCCTCCTGGCCTCCCGTTCCCCGTCGGTGGTCGCCCGCGACCAGATCCTCGACCAGGTCTGGGGCACGGCCTGGGAGACCTCCTCCAGGACCCTGGACACCCACATCGGCTCGCTGCGGGCCAAGCTCGGCCACGCCGTGCAGATCCGCACCGTGCGCGGTGTCGGCTACCTCCTCGACCGGTTCTGAACCCGTGCTCCGCAGACTGCTCACCATCCTGCTCCCCGCCGCGTTCGTCCTGGTCGCCTCGGCGGTCATCCCCCTGGGGACGGTCATCGCCCAGCAGCTCACCCAGGAGGTCTACGTCGACCGCCTGGGGGACGCGGGACGCTTCGCCGCCCTGGCCCGCACCGCCCTGGAGGCCGACCGCCCGGAGGCGCTCCTCCAGGAGATGGGCCGCTACGAGGCGCTCTACGGCATCCCGGTGGTCGTGGTCGCCACCGACGGCGGGATCATCGCCGGGTCGGGCAGCGCGGCGCACCAGCGCGACGTGCTCGCGGAACTGGGCTCACCGGAGACCCTCACCATCGCCCTGGCCGGGGAGCGCCCCGCCCCTCCGACCACCGTCTGGCCCTGGGAGCCCGACCCCCTCGTGGTCGCCGAGCCCATCGGACGCGACAGCGAGGTGACCGGTGCGGTCATCGTCGCCGCCCCCACCGACCAGCTCGGCGCCGACATCCTCGGTTCCTGGGGATGGCTCGCCCTGCTCAGCCTGGTGCCCCTGGCGCTCCTGGTGGCGGCCTCGCTGCCGCTGTCGCGCTGGGTCCTGCGCCCCATCGGCCGGCTCGACGCCGCGACCACCGCCGTCGCCTCGGGGGACCTGGACGTGCGGGTGGACGCCGAGCAGGGCCCTCCGGAGCTGCGCCGCCTCACCGAGTCCTTCAACACGATGGTCGACGTGGTGCGCAGGGCCCTGGAACGCCAGCGCTCCTTCGTCTCCGACGCCTCCCACCAGCTGCGCAACCCCCTGGCGAGCCTGCGCCTGGCGGTGGAGAACCTCGCTCCCTACCTGAGTTCGGAGGAGGCCCGGGAGGCGCACGCCGTGGCCGTGGACGAGACCACGGTCATGCACCGGATGCTCAACTCCCTGCTGGCCGCGACGCGCCTGGAGAGCGTCACGGGCACCGAGGCCGTGGACGTCCCCGAGCTGCTGCAGACCCGGGTGGAGCGCTGGCGCGCCCTGGGAGACGCCCGGGGGATCACCGTGACCGTGGACGTCCCCGCCGGGCTGCGGGTGTACGCCCCGGCCGGGGGGCTGGGCAGCATCCTCGACGAACTGGTGAGCAACGCCCTGCGCCTGTCCGGGGGGACCCGGGTACAGGTGCGGGGCTCCGCGGGCGACCCCGCGCGGATCAGCGTGCTCGACGACGGGGAGGGGCTCCCGGAGGAGGAGCGCGGCGCCGCCCTGGACCGCTTCTGGCGCTCGTCCCGCCAGCAGAACACCGAGGGGACCGGTATGGGGCTGGCGATCGTCTCCGACCTGGTCCGCGAGGCCGGAGGGACGCTGGCGCTGGGCGAGGGCCTGCCCGGCGAGCGGCCCGGCTTCGGCGTGACCATCACGCTGCCGCCCGCGGAATGAGCCTCACGAGGGCTTGTTGTCCCGGTACCAGCGCGCGGCCCCGGGGTGGAGGGGGACCACGCCGGTCGAGATGCCGGTGCGCACGTTGATCTGCGCCGCCTCGGGGCGGGATTCGGCGATCCGCGCGGCGCCGGTGTAGACGGTGTCGGCGACGACGTGGGCCAGGTCGTCCGGCAGGTCGGCCGCGCACAGCAGCAGGTTCGGGATGGACATGGTGGGGCAGGCGGGCACGCCCTCGTAGGTGGTCGCCGGGACGGTGGCGGGGAAGTACCTCTCGGGGTGGGCCTCGGCCATGGCCGACGCGACGTCCCCGAGGTCGACCAGTCGCGTCGCGTGCTCGCGGGCCAGGTCGGCGACCGCGGGCGTGGGCAGCCCCGTCAGGGAGAACATCGCGTCGATCTCCCCGCGTCCCAGGGCGTCGGCGGAGGCCGCCTGGTCCAGGCGCACGTCCTCCATCGCCAGCCCGGTCTCCTCGATGATCCGCGCCACGGTGAACTCGGTGCCGGAGTTGACCGCGCCCACCGAGACGCGGCGGCCCTCCAGGTCGGACAGGGAGCGCACGGGGGAGGCGTCCAGGACCGCCAGGTGCAGGAAGCTGTCGTAGAGGCGACCGATCGCGCGGAAGGGGCCGGCGTCGGCCACCTCGTCGCCCAGGACCGCGTCGAGGCTGGTCAGGCCCAGGTGGGCCTCGCCCGCGTCGATGAGCAGCAGGTTGTCGTGCGAGGCGCCGGTCTCGACGGTCCCCACCCGGGTGCCGGGGAGCCGGGCGTCC
Source organism: Nocardiopsis alborubida (assembly GCF_012396365.1). Taxonomy (GTDB): domain Bacteria; phylum Actinomycetota; class Actinomycetes; order Streptosporangiales; family Streptosporangiaceae; genus Nocardiopsis; species Nocardiopsis alborubida. The sequence continues at coordinate 56,335 of NZ_JAAXPG010000001.1, forward strand.
AGCAGGGCCGCGATCTCCGCGCCGATCTCCCGGTAGACGGCCCCGGCCGGGCCCGTGGCCACGACGAGCGACTCCGGGGCGGGAGAGGGATCGCGCCACGCGCAACCGCCCAGCGCGACCGCGGCGAGCGCGCCCGCGGCCCCCCTCAGGGCGGTGCGCCGGTTCGGTCCATGCATACCCGCAGCTTAGGCCAGGAGAGCGGCGGTCCAGGCCCGCCGGTCACACCTCGCGGATGCTCACTGTGTGCCCCCGTGGGCCCACTCACGGTTCCGAAATGTCAGAGGATTCTCAAATCTTCGTTGAGACTTTGAGCACGCGCGAGAGAGACCCACACCATCGCTGTATCAATTCGGGGTAATCGGGGAGAAACCCGACGGTAAGACCAGTGTCACTCCCCGGTGGCCCACAACAGGAGGAACCCATGGCGTCCGAGAAGGGTGTCGACGCGCCCGACACCGCATCCCCCACCCAGGACGGCAGAACCGCCAGAGGCAGTTCGCCCTCGCGCGTCATCGGGTTGATCGCGGGCCCGCTGGTCGGGCTGCTGGTCTACTTCCTCATGCCGGACATGCCGATGCCCCTCGCCGACGGCGAGGACGGCGAGACGGTCCTGTCGGCCAACGGCCGCGCGGTGGCCGCGGTGACCGCGTTCATCGCCATCTGGTGGGCCACCGAGGCGATCCCGATCCCGATCGCCTCGCTGCTGCCGCTGGTGCTCTTCCCCGTCCTGATGGAGGGCACCCCCGTCGGGGACGTCGCCTCGTCCTACGGGTCGGACACCATCTTCCTGTTCATGGGCGGCTTCATGCTCGCCCTGGCGATGCAGAAGTGGAACCTGCACAAGCGCATCGCCCTGGTCATCGTCTCCAAGGTCGGCTCCAACACCGCGGGGCTGATCGGCGGCTTCATGATCGCCACCGGGTTCATCACGATGTGGGTGTCCAACACCGCCACCGCCGTGATGATGCTGCCCGTCGGCCTCTCGGTGGTCGCGCTGATCACCCAGTTCCGCGACGGCAGGACCGACGCGAACTTCGCCACCGCGCTCATGCTCGGCATCGCGTACTCGTCCTCCATCGGCTCGGTGGCCACCATCATCGGCACACCGCCCAACGTGCTGATGGTCGGCTACCTCGCCGAGGCCCACGACATCCACATCGGCTTCGGCGAGTGGATGCTGGTCGGCCTGCCGCTGGCCGCGGTGTTCATGCTCATCGCCTGGTTCGTGCTGATCAAGGTCTTCCCGCCGCAGGTCAAGAAGGTGGAGGGCGCCCAGGACCTCATCCGCTCCGAGCTCGCCGAGATGGGTCCGATGGCGCGCGCCGAGAAGCTCGTGCTGGCGGTCTTCGCCTTCGCGGCGCTCTCCTGGATCTTCGTCCCGGTCCTGGCCGACAACTTCCTGCCGTGGCTGTCCAGCGTCAGCGACGCCGGTATCGCGATGACCGTGGCGGTCCTGCTGTTCCTGATCCCGGTCAAGCGCGGGACCCGCCTGCTGGACTGGGAGACCGCCGTGCAGCTGCCGTGGGGCGTCCTGCTCCTCTTCGGCGGCGGTCTGGCCATCTCGGCGCAGTTCACCGCGTCCGGCCTGAGCACCTGGATCGGCAGCCAGGTCGCCGTCCTGGCGGGCGTGCCCACCTGGGTGCTGATCCTGGTCGCGGCCGGGCTGGTCCTCTTCCTGACGGAGCTCACCAGCAACACCGCCACCGCGGCCACCTTCCTGCCCATCCTCGGCGGCGTCGCGGTGGGCATGCAGATCGACATCCTGTCCCTGGTGATCCCGGTGGCCCTGGCCGCGACGATGGCCTTCATGCTCCCGGTGGCCACACCGCCGAACGCGATCGTCTTCGGTTCCGGCCACGTGCGGATCGGCCAGATGATGCGCGGCGGTGTGTGGCTCAACCTCATCGCGCTGCTCCTGATCCTGGCCACGATGTACACCCTGGTCAGCTGGTTCCTGGGCGTCAGCCTGTAGGAGTACGCGACGCGGGCGGCCCCCTGTGCTCAGGGGGCCGCCCGTTTCTGCTGTCCTGACCGCCTCCCGCAGCCGCGGAGGGCGTGGGGCGCCGGCTGGCGGAGGGGCGCTCTCGGGGGCGGGGCCCGCCTGCGGGGGCTGGGGGCGGGGGACCGGGCGGCGGCTCACCCCGGGGGCCGGGACAGGACCTCCGGTGGTCGTTCACCCGCCGGGACGTCCTGTGGCCTTCCGCCGCAGGGAGTCGGACCCTCCAGTGAGGCCGCGCCCCGCGTCACACGGTGCCCGCGTCGCACGGTGCCCGCGTCGCACGGCGGCGGCCCGCCTCCCCGCTCGGGGGAGACGGGCCGCCGCCGTGCTCCTACTCGGAGTTCTTGCCCGCCGTGCTCTGGCGGTCCAGCTTCCGGTAGTGCCTCGCCCGCGCGCCCAGGATCACCGCGGCCAGCAGGGTCGCGATGGCGGAGGCCACCAGCACGCCGGTCTTGGCATGCGCCAGGTGCCCGGGGTCGTCGGCGAACGTCAGCTCGCTGATCAGCAGCGACACGGTGAACCCGATACCGGCCAGCTGCGACATGCCGACGATGTCGATCCACTTCAGACTGGGGTTGAGCTCAGCCTTGGTGACCTTGGTGGTCAGCCACGAGCCGCCCGCGATACCGATCACCTTGCCGAGGATGAGGCCCGCGATGATGCCCAGCGCCGCCGTGTCGGTGAGGACCTCGCCGAAGCCGTCGAAGACCACGCCCGCGGAGAAGAAGGCGAAGATCGGCAGGGCCAGACCCGCGGACCAGGGGCGCAGCAGCTGCTCCACGCCGTGGCTCGGGTCGTGGCGCTCACCGGGCAGCTTGTTGGTGCGCATCAGCAGACCCATCGCCACGCCGGCGATGGTCGCGTGCACGCCGCTCTCGTGGACCAGGACCCAGATCACCACGGCCAGGGGCACGTAGACCAGCCAGTTGGGCACCACGGACGCGTTGAGCTTGGCGGCCAGCCCCTTGCCGCGCTGGAGGTACCAGAAGACCGCCAGGCCCGCGGCGGCCACCGCCATGGGGAGGAAGTTGATGTCCGCGGTGTAGAAGACCGCGATGACGATGATCGCGCCGAGGTCGTCCACGATCGCCAGCGTCAGCAGGAAGGTCCGCAGCGCGGGCGGCAGCCCGCGGCCGATCACCGCGAGGATCGCGAGGGCGAAGGCGATGTCGGTCGCCATCGGGATGCCCCACCCGTGGACGGTGTCGGGCGAGGTGAGGTTGATCGCGGCGTAGATCACGGCGGGCACGATCATGCCGCAGATCGCCGCGACGATCGGCAGCATGGCCCGCCGGGGGTTGCGCAGCTCCCCGTGGACGAACTCCTGCTTGAGCTCGTTGCCGACGACGAAGAAGAAGACCGCCAGGAGGCCGTCGGCGGCCCAGGTCTCCAGGGACAGGTTCAGGTGCAGGGACTCGGGCCCGAAGGTGATCGCCCGCAGGTTCTCGTAGGCCTCGCCGAAGGGCGAGTTGATCCAGACGAGAGCGAGGACCGCGGCGCCGATCAGCAGGAAGCCGCCGACACTGTCGCTGCGCAGGGTGTCGGCCAGCCGTGAGAGCGGGCCGGGGCGTTCGGAGCGCAGAATCGGGTCAATGCTCATGTGCAACTTTCCGGGCGTATGGCTGACAGGGACTCGCCGACCAGTCTTCCCGGCACACCTAGACGCGGGCGCGCGCCTCGCCCATGCTCGCGGAAGATGGGACGAATGTCCAGTCCAGGGGCATGGTGTCCGTTCCGGGGAGGAGGGTGCCGGTGAGGGGGCGGTGCCGGCCACCACCTCGTGTCGTACGTCCGGGAAGGGAGCCCGTCAGCCCTTCCCGGTCGGGCTGGACCATGTGTACCACTGGTCCCATGAGCGGAATGCGGGCGGAGACCATTCGCCAGGTGCGCGACCGCATCTCCGGGGTCGTCGACCGCGCGGACCGTGAGAATTCGCCCACGGCCATCACCAGACGGGGAAGAGAGGCCGCGGCGGTGGTCCCCACCGACCTGCTGCGGCGTTGCCAGCGGCGCGGGGAGCAGGAGGTCCCGCGCATGACACGGTCCCGGGCCCGTCAGGGCACCGGGACCACGGCGCGGGGCTCAGGACTTGCGGTTCTCGCCCAGCTCCTCCTCGATGGGGTTGACCGGGCGGCTCTCCTTCATCGACTCGGCCATGCCGGGCTTGCCGTGTTCCCTGCGCAGCTGCGCGCGGGCGGACTCGGTGTGCGAGTCCGTCTCGGAGCGGGGCAGGGGCACCGAGCGCAGTACCTCGTCGGCCTCGTTGTACTGGGCGGGCGGCATGGCCCGCAGGGCGCTGAGCAGTTCCTCGTCGGCGCCCGCGTCCAGGGCGTGCGTCACGATCCGGTCCTTGTCCGCGGGGAAGTCCACCTCCCCCAGGACGTCCTGTAGCCCTTCGATGCCACGCTTGACGCTCATCGTCAGTCCCTCCGACTCGTGCGAGGGCCGGGCAGCTCCGCCCCGGTCACCAGGGGCGGACTACCTGACCTGCGAGGACACTGGGGTCGCCTACCCGGTCGGAGGGGAGCCCAACCGTCGGAGGGGAGCGGGGCCGCAGCCCCGCGCGGCGCCCGGCGGGGCGCCGCGGCCCAGGCCACCACGGCGCGAAACCCCGAGCGGGGACTTCGCACCGCAGCGACCCCACATCAACCGCCGCGGGCGGCCGGAGACGTCCGCGGCGGAGGGTCTCAGCCCTGCTCCGCGGCCGTTCCCCCACCGGGGCGCAGCAGCGGCATGACCTTCTCACCGAACGCCGCGAGGTCGGCGTGGTAGTCCGGGAAGATCAGCATCAGACCGTCGAGCTCGGCGTACTCCACGATCTCGCGGATGCGTCCGGCCACCGTCTCCGGGGACCCGGTCACGAACGGCGTCTGGAACGCCTCGTCCTCGGGCCGCTCGGAGGTCAGCGACAGGGCCTTGTCCAGGGGCAGGCCCCAGGACCGCTTCATGTTGACCAGCGCGTCGATGTCCGCGCCGCGCCCGTACTCCAGCCGCCGCTCCTCGGCCGCGGCGTCGGTCTCGTCCATGACGACGGTGAGCATCGAGTACGTCTTGATGCTGCGCCCCTCCTTCCGGGCGCGCTCCTTGACGTCGAGGCTGGCGCCGCGCAGGCCGGGCAGGTCCTCCGCGGTCAGGAACGAGCCGTCGCAGTGCCGCGCCTGGAAGTTCAGGCCGGTGTCGGAGCGGCCCGCGCTGATCAGGGTCGGCGCCGGAGCGGGGTGCGGCCGCGAGCGGCAGTCGTCGAGCTTGAAGAACTCGCCGTCGTGGGTGACCGAGTCCTCGGTCCACAGCCGCTTGAGGACGCTGGTCCACTCCTCGGTGTACCGGTAGCGGTCACCGTGGCCGATGTCCTCCCGCCACAGGCCCATCTGGGCGAACTCGTCCACGTAGGAGCCCACCACGATGTTCATCCCGGCGCGTCCGCCGCTGATGTCCTGGAGGGTGGTGTACATCTTGGCGGCGAGGGCCGGGTGGAACAGGTTCGTGTGGACGGTCGCCCACACCTTGACGTGCTCGGTGGCCTCCGCGAGCCCCGACATCATCGTCATCGACTCCAGGGTGCGGCCCCAGTGGTCGGTCGCGCCGTCGTAGCCGCGCCACTTGCCCATGGACATGACGAAGTCGAGTCCGTAGGCGTCGGCGAGGACCGCGGCCTTCTTGTTGTACTCGTACGTCGCCTCGGGGTGCGGTGCGGTCTCCGAGACGATCCACCCCCCGTTGCCGATGGGCAGGAAGATGCCGTACTCGGTTTCGGCGGCCGGAAGCCCGCCTTCTGCTGCCATCCTTGGCTCCTCATTCCACTCTCGGGCGCCGCGTACCGCGGTCGCCCGTACGCCGCGCGGCTCGTGCGCCGCGCCCAGGCGCTCTACGCGCCCGGTGCGCGGCCCCGGGCCGCGCGGTTCCTGCTTGTGTGCCGTGACAGGCCCTACTCGGACGGCCAGGACACCTCGGTGGCCACGTGCACGGCCTCCAGGTAACGGGGGTCGAAGAGGGGCTCCACATCGGGCAGCTCGTCCAGCTGGCCGTTGTCGATGAGCGTCTGGCCCTCGGCCTCGGTCATGCTCAGGTCGATGTAGCCGGGGGTGGAGTCGTCGGGCGTGGAGGCGGTCACCAGCTCCTGCTCGGAGTTCCAGATCCGCAGGTTGTGCTCGGTGTCGTATCCGGCCTCGGCCAGTTCGGCGGCGTAGCCGACGCACTCCTCACCGTTGCCCTGGCAGTACTCGAAGGCCTTGGCGATCGCGCGCAGGTAGTCCTCGACGACCGTCGGGTTCTCCTCCGCCCACACGGGGTTGGTGGCCATCACGCCGAACGAGCCCACGACCCCGTAGTTCTCGGGGAGCCACTCGTTGTACTCCTCGCCCATGTCGGTCAGGAGGAAGGGCTCGTTGGAGCGGAACGCGGTGAGCGCCTGCACCTGGTCGCGCGGCAGCACGCTGGGGTCGTAACCGACCTCGACGATGTCGATGGAGTCCATGTCCACGCCGTCGGCGACGAGCATGGCCTCCAGCGGCGCGGGGAGCATGCCCTTGTGGCCGAGGGTGGTGCCCTCCAGGTCCTTGAGCTCCTCGATGCCGGTGCCGGTCAGCAGGCTGGCGATCGGGACGTGCCCGTAGGTGGAGACGCCGATGACCTCGTGTCCGGCGTCGTTGGCCTGGAGCACCTCGGCCTCGTTGCCCAGGGAGGTGAAGTGGGCGGTGCCGGCCGACACCAGCTGGGAGTTGCCGATGGTGTCGCCGCTGCCGGGCTGGATCTCCACGTCCAGGCAGACGGCCTCGAAGTAGCCGAGGGCGTCCGCGGCGATGGCCTCCAGGATGGAGACCGAGGCCTGGTACTGGTAGCCGGTGATGTAGGTGATCGTCCCGACATCGCGGTTGGTCTGGCAGCGCTCCTCGTCGATGACGGTGGCGACCTGGTTCTCCTCCTCGGCGGCCTCCCCTCCGCTGCACGCGGCGGTGAGGAGGAGGACCGATGCCGCGGTTGCGGCCGCGAGGGAGCGTCGGCGCCGGGGACTGGGGCGGTGGGGCGGATTGGTCATGGGGGTTCCTTAGGAGGTGGTGCGCTGCTGGGACTCGTGCCAGAACAGCAGTCTGCGTTCGAGGACGGTGATGAGTGCGAGCATCAGCACGCCCATGACGGCCAGACAGGCGACGGCCGCGTAGACGTACTCCAACCGGGCGGTCGCGGCCGAGTTGCGGATCATCGTGCCGAGCCCGCTTGAGGACCCGGCGGCGACGAACTCCGCGACCACGGCGCCCACGATGGACAGGGGGAACACCACCCGCAGAGCGGCGAGGGTGTAGGGGAGGCTGCTGGGGATACGCAGCCGGAGCAGCACCTCCAGACGGGAGGCGTGCAGGGTGGAGAAGACGTGCAGGACGGGCCGGGAGACCGACCGCAGTCCCGTGGTCACGTTGATCAGCACCGGGAAGAACGTGATGATCGCGGTCACGATGACCTTGGGGGTCATGCCGAAGCCGAACGCCACCACCAGGGCGGGGGCGATCGCGATGACCGGGGTCACGTTCAGGACGACGGCGAGCGGCATGACCGCGCGCCGCAGCAGCGGGATCTCCGACATCAGCAGGGCCAGGACGAACGCGGTGCCCGCGCCGAAGGCCACGCCCGTCAGGGCGATGCTGAGGGTGGCCCAGGCGTTGTGCACGAACAGCAGCGGGTCCTCGACCAGGATCCCCCCGACCTCCGCCAGCGGAGGCAGGAGGTAGGGCTGGTCCTCGGCGGTCGCCGACCAGGCGAAGCCGACGATCACCACCGCCACGGCGGTGGGCAGCCACACGCTGAGCCTGAGGCCGAACCGGCGCCGACGCGCGGCACCGCGCTTCGGGGACGCCTCGCCTCCGGGGCGGGGACGGGCGGGTGTGCTGGTGGCCATGGTCTCTCCTCCTCTCACAGGGGAACGAGGTCGTCGGGGGCGGCTCCGGCTTCCCAGGCGGACTGCAGGGACGCGCGGACCCGGTCCTCCAGGGCGTGCATGTGCGGTCCGGTCACCACGTCCCTGTCGCGGGGGCGGGGCAGGTCGACGGGCAGCACCTCGTGCACCCGGCCGGGGCGGGCCGACATCACGACGACGCGGTCGGAGAGCGTGACCGCCTCGCGCACCGAGTGGGTGACGAACACGACCGTCGTGGACATGCGCTCCCACAGGTTCAGGAGCTGGAGCTGGAGCGCCTCGCGAGTGAACTCGTCCAGCGCGGAGAAGGGCTCGTCCATCAGGAGCAGGTCGGGCCGCAGGCCGAAGGCGCGGGCGATCGCCACGCGCTGCTGCATGCCGCCGGACAGCTCGTGCGGGTACTTGCGGGCGGAGTCGTCCAGGCCGACCATGCGCAGCAGCTGGTCCGGGTCCTCGCTGCCCCTGCCAGCCCGGCGGTTGACCCGGGAGGGCAGGGAGACGTTGCGCCGCACGTTCAGCCACGGCAGCAGGGCGGGGGTCTGCGGGACCAGGCCCACGGCCTTGGCCTCGCACATGCGCTTGGGCGTGGAGCCGAAGACGGTGACGTCGCCGCTGTCGTGGCCCTCCAGCCCGGCGACCACCCGCAGCAGGGTGGACTTGCCGCAACCGCTGGGGCCGATCAGGCTGACGAACTCGCCGCGGGGGATGTCCAGGTCGATGAGGTCGAGCGCGGGCCGGTGCGGGTCACCGCCCTCGTAGGTCTTGCTGAGTCCGCGTACTTCGATACGGTCGTCGCTCACGCGGCGTCCCGCTTTCGGTACGCGTGTTCGGTGCGCCGGGCCACGGGCCCTCGGCCCGTCTCCGGCCGTGCTGGACGTGCCATACCTTCTCCTCGGAATGTGTGGTCGGATGATTGCACAACGTGTCCTGGCGGTGAATGGGTGCTGGAGGTGCAGGAACGGGCGCGCAGGTCACGGGGGTGTGGCGTCATCGACCGAGGAGGGGACCGGGCAGCACGGAGCCGGAGCGGGGCGGGAGCGCCGCGGAGCGCGTCGCGGGGCCGCCGGGGGGCGTGGCGGTGTGCGGGCCGGAAGTGCTTGCGATGACGACCGCATGGGGAAAGCCCATGGGACACCCTCCAGATGGCTGTCTCCGGGCATGGGTGCCCGAGGACCTTCGATGGAGAGCGGGTGGAAGCAAGCATGGCGACGGCCCGCGGGAATCTTGACGTGTCGAACGTTAGGGATTGCTGATTAACGCGTTATGAAGCGTTGATCACATACTGATATCGAGTGCCCGAATCCTGAGACGGTCGTCAACCAGGGCGACCGCGATCCGGTGTGAGGCGAAGGCCACGGGCAGCCACGCGCCGCGCCCGAAGAGCTTGGCGAGGGGCTCGCCCAGCACCACGAGCGGACGTGCGTCCGGGAAGTGGCGGTCCCGCAGCCAGGCCAGCTTGAAGGCGTCCGCGATGACCTTGTTGCGCTGGGCCGACTTCATCGGCCCGTGCAGGGGCGAGAACTGGGCGAGGACGGTCGGCTGACCGCCGTCGGCGCAGTCGACCCCGACCCGGGTCCCGTCCGCGAGGGTGAACTCCCGAGGGGCGAGCTCGACCCCCAGGTACGCGGAGAGTGCCCTGGTGAGCTCGGGATTACCCTCCCGGGCCGATCGGATTATGTCCCCCGATGACGGACTTCTCGCTGAATGCCCCATAGCAAGGAAACTTTAGTGCACACGGGCCCCAGCGGCATCGCGCTTGTCTCGGCGCACCCCAGGCCGGGAAGGGTGCGGGCTCTGTGACCTGCGATTTTGCGAGAAGCTTCCGTGTTGTGCTTCACATCGGCCCTTCCCGGGCCGAACTCGTGACCGAAGTCCCGTTCCGGTAGGTCCTACCGGTGCGGTCGGCGTCCGCGCGCGCTCTCCGAGGAGCATGGACCTGAACGTATCCCCTGGTCGAAGCGGGTGTCGGGAAGAAATGGCCCGGTAATTTCCCGCGAGAGCGCCGTTAGGACAACTCCAGTTCACCGTGTGGAGGTCCGCACAGTGGACTGATGGCGGTCGTTGTTCACCCGGTGATGATAGGCGCCGCGGAATGGGCGCGGTTCTCACGGCGCGCCGGCGGCGGATCCGGGGTCGCGGGGAGCCGCCATGTTCACCTGTGCCGCCCCCCGGGCAGGCGGGGATGGCAGGCGTCGCACGAGGAACACGAGGAGGCGGCGATGGAGATCGTCCGTGCCGAGCACGTGGCTCGGCTGCTGAGTACGGAGGACGGCGACCCGGTGCTGGTCGTCCACGAGGGACGGGCCGACGTCGTGGAGGAGGCCGACCTCGACGACCCGAGCCACGCGGGGGCGCTGCGCGTGATCGGCCGCGCGGACCTGCTGGCGGAGCGCGGCGGCGCGCGACCGGGGCCGGAGGAGACCGAGGCCCTCGCGCGGCGGCTGGACACCGCGGTGCGGAGCCTCGGCGGGTGACGGCAGGGGACCGGCGGACGGCCGCCGGCCCCCTGCCGTGATCGCGGGCGGCGGACCCGCGCCGTGCTCCTGGGCGACGGACGTCCGCCGTGTCACGGACGGCGGACCCGCGCGGGGCCGAGCCCCCTAACCGGCCGCCTGGGGGTCGTAGGTCTCACCGGTCACCGGGTTGGTGGCCAGACCGGTGACCGGGTCGTAGTCCACGTCCATGCCCAGGTCGGAGTCGTGGTAGAGCCCGGTCTCGGGGTTGCGCGGCAGCCCCACCTCGGGGTCGATCTCCCAGCCGGTGACCGGGTCGACGGTCGGGACGGACTCCTCGGAGGGCGCCCCGGACGGCTCCGCGGACGTCTCGGAGGAGGGACCGGTCTCGGTGTCGGCCTCCGGCTCCGGTGCGGGCTCCTCCCGCGTCGTCTCCTGCTCGCTCACGATCTCGCTCTCGGCGGGCTGCGCGCCCGCGCCGCCCTGCGGGTCGAGCGCGCCCCAGCTCACCAGGGCCAGGATGAGGATGCCCAGGCCGACGCGGTAGTAGACGAACGGCATGAAGCTGTGCGTGGAGATGAAGCGCATCAGCCAGGCGATCACCACGAAACCGACGACACCCGCGATGAGCGTGCCCACGATGGTGGCGCCCCACCCGGCGTACTCGTTCTCACCGATGTCGGTGAGCTTGTACAGGCCCGAACCGAAGACGGCGGGCAGTGCCAGCAGGAAGGCGTACTCGGCCGCGTCCGCGCGCTTGAAGCCGAGCAGCATGCCGCCGGTGACGGTGCCGCCCGACCGGGAGACGCCCGGTACGAGGGCGAGCGCCTGGAACAGCCCGAAGGTCATGCCTCGGGAGACGTTGAGGTCCTCCAGGGTGCGGTGCTTGCGCGAGTACCGGTCCACGATGCCGAGGATCACGCCGAAGATGATGAGGTTCAGCGCGATCAGGCGCAGGTCGCGGAAGACGCTGTCGATCTGCTCCTCCAGGAGCAGCCCCAGGACCACGATGGGGACGGAGCCGAGGATGACGTACCAGCCCATGCGCGCGTTGATGTCGCTGCGCAGTTCGCGGTTGACCAGCGACCTGGTCCACGTGGACAGGATCGCCCAGACCCGCTGGCGGAAGTAGATCACCACGGCCAGCTCGGTGCCGATCTGGCTGACGGCCGTGAAGGCGGCGCCGGGGTCGGGCCACCCGAAGAAGGCCGACACCACGCGCAGGTGTCCGCTGGAGGAGATCGGGAGGAACTCGGTCAGTCCCTGGACGAGGCCAAGGATGACTGCTTCGAAGAGGGACACGGCAGAGTCTGCTCCAGCTGCTTCGGTCGCCTCCCTCGGCGGGACGCGGCGACGGTGGACAGGGCACGGCGGGGGCGCGCTCGGGGAAAAGGGGGTGGTCCAGGAAGCTTACTGAGTACTCCGGGCCGGCGTGGCATCGCCGTGGGCCGAAGGACGGCGCCGCCCCGCCTCCGCGGCCGGACGGGTGCGCACGCGCGGGCGGGGCGCAGGGGCCGTCCGGCCGCGGCGGCCGGGCACACCGGAACGGGAATCGTGCACTGAGTTCTCCGGACCGCCGCCGGGCCGGGGAGCAATCCGGTAAATGATTCTTCGTCGTGAGAAATCACGGGTGGCGGACATGACGATTTCTTCGGGCGGGGCCGGGGAACATGGTCAAGTCTTTGCCCTTCGGGGCCGATTGCCTTTTGGATCCGGGGCCGATACGTGGGAGACATGTGTCGTCACCTCACACGACCGTAAGGAAGAGGCAATGCCCTACGGATACGCCGCCAGTTCCGGCGGGACGCTCGCCGTGACCGGGCTCGCCACCGGTTACCTCTGGCTGGTCGTCACCGGGTTCGTCCTGGTGGTCGCCGGAGCGCTGCTCGTCCGCGTCTCCTTCCGCCGGGACCGGGGGCCGCTGGAGCGATGAGTCCTGCCTCCGCCACCGGAAACGACCGGGATCCGTGGGCCGGGGGCTCGCGGGACGATCCGCCGCTGCCCACCGCGAGGTGCGCCAGACCCGGCGTGACGGCGTTCCTGGGCATGATCGCGCTCTGCGGGTTCGCCGTCTGGGGGCTGCTCCACGTGGTCGGCGTGGCCGGGGGCTCCGAGGCGAGCCTGGCCGTGGTGTGGCTCGCCTCGTTCCTGCTCCTGTGGTGGGCGCCCCTGGCCTGGCTGGAACGGCCGATCCGGGCCACGCCCGAGGAGCACGAGGCGCTGGACGCACTGACCGTCACCGTCCAGGTTCCCGTCTACAACGAGGACCCGCTGATCCTGCGCTCGTGCCTGCGCTCTGTCCTCGCGCAGAGCCGCCGGGTGGACCGCGTGCGGGTCGTCGACGACGGGTCCGTGGACGCGTCCACCGGGCGGCCCGTGGACTACGACGGGATCCGCGCCTGGTTCCTCGCCCGGGCGGCCGAACTGGGGGTCGAGGCCACCTGGGACCGCACCGAGAACCGCGGCAAGCGGTTCGCCCAAATGCACGTCCTGGCCGGGGACGACGCGGATGTCTTCGTCACCCTCGACAGCGACTCGGTGCTCGACCGCCACGCCGTGCGGGAGGGGCTGGCGCCCTTCGCCCGGCCGGAGGTGCAGTCGGTGGCGGGCCACGTCCTGGTGCTCAACAGGACGGCGGGCCTGCTCACCAGGCTCACGTGCGTGCTCTACCTGCCGTTCACCCGCGGCCTGCGCAGCGCCCAGTCGGTCCTGCGCCGGGTGACGATCAACTCCGGCACGCTGGCCTTCTACCGGGCCGAGACGGTCCGCGCGTGCGCGGGGGCGTACGAGAACGAGCACTTCTGGGGCCGTCCCATGCAGATGAACGACGACTCCATGCTCACGTTCTACGCGCTGCTCCGGGGCGACACGGTGCACCAGCCGTCCGCGATCGTCTTCACCCTCGTCCCGGAACGGCTGCGCCACTACTTCGGCCAGCAGCTGCGCTGGATGCGCGGGACGACGGTGCGCCACCTGTGGTGGCTGCGGTACATGCCGGTGGGCGGCGTGGTGTTCTGGGGGACGGTGACCGAGTACCTCCACCTGGTCCTGTCCTACGCGCTTCCGCTGCTGATCCTGCTGGACGACGGCCTGCGCCAGCAGTGGGGGACCATCGCCGCCGCCGCGTTCCAGATCGGCCTGGCGATCAACTACATCATGGCCCTGCGGCTGTTCACCGTCCGCAGGAGCGACGAGCCCGGGGGCTACCTGCTCCTGCTGTACCTGCTCTCGCCGCTGGCCGCGCTGTGGCGCCTGGTCGTCCTGCGGCCCCTGTACCTCTACGCGATGCTGACGTGCCGCAGGATCGCCCGGTGGGGGACCAGGGAGGGCGTCGAGGTGGCCCTTCGAAGCCGACCGGCGTGAGACCGGGCCCGGGTCCTGCGGGGGCCGGGGCGGAAAAAGGCGGGCAAGCCGAGGAGCCGGGTCGTCGAGGGCCCGTTCGGTGCACGCGCGCGGACGGGCCCCGCCGCGTGCGGACCCCGGGGCGCGGGCGCCCCGGGCACTCCCTACGGCCGAGCGCCGGGGGAGAGCTCCCCGATCAGCTCCTCGACGCGCTCCCTGATCTCGTCGCGGATGGGTCGGACGGCCGCCACGCCCTGTCCGGCGGGGTCGGGCAGGGCCCAGTCCAGGTAGCGCTTGCCGGGGAAGACGGGGCAGGCGTCGCCGCAGCCCATGGTCACGCACACGTCGGAGGCCTCGACGGCCTCGACGGTGAGGATCCTGGGCCGCTGGCCGGTGATGTCGACGCCGACCTCGGCCATGGCCTCGACCACGGCGGGGTTGAGCGCGTCGGCGGGCGCGGACCCGGCGGAGCGGACCTCCACGCGGTCCCCGGCCAGGTGGGACAGCCAGGCGGCGGCCATCTGGGAGCGGCCCGCGTTGTGGACGCACACGAACAGGACGGACGGCTTGTCGGAACTGGCCACGGTCATTCGCCTTCTGTTTCCTTTCGGTGGTGGACTGGCGCCGAGGGGAACCGGGCCCCGCGGACGCAGGGAGGGCCCGAATCCCCTCCGGGGCCGCCCCGGCGGTCCGCCGCGGCCGCGTGTCCGGGCCCGGCCGGAAAAGACGTCGGATCCGGACCTGGACCGGGTTCCCCGGGAAACGGGGGCAGGGCGCCCGGCGTCTTATCAGCGACAACTGACGGGATATTATCAGCGGATGCTGATATCAGTCGACACTGACCTCATGAGGGCTCTGGGAGACCCGCTCCGGCTGCGGATCGTGGCCCTGCTCGCCCGGGAGACCCTGTGTACGACGCACCTGGTCGAGGAGACCGGGGCGCGCCAGACCAACCTGTCCAACCACCTGCGGATCCTGCGCGAGGCGGGGGTGGTGGAGACCGAGCCCTGCGGCCGGTTCACCTACTACCGGCTGCGCCCGGACCGGATCGAGGACCTCTCCGAGGCCCTGGCCGGGCTCGCCGCCACCGCCCGCTCCAGCGGCGCCGCAGCGAACAGGAGGCCCTGCTGATGTCCTCCGCCGACAGGACCGCCGGGACCGCCGGCCCCCCGGTCGCGGGCCGGTTGTCCACACCCGACCGGTTCCTCGCGGTGTGGATCCTGCTCGCCATGGCCGCGGGCCTGGGCCTGGGACGCCTGGTCCCCGGGCTGGACGCCTTCCTGGCCGCCGTGGAGGTCGGCGGGATCTCCCTGCCCATCGCGCTCGGCCTGCTGGTCATGATGTACCCGGTGCTGGCCAAGGTGCGCTACGACCGGCTGGACACCGTCACCCGCGACACCCGGCTGCTGGTCTCCTCGGTCGTGGTGAACTGGCTCGTCGGCCCCGCGGTGATGTTCGCGCTGGCCTGGATCTTCCTGGCCGACCTGCCCGAGTACCGCACCGGCCTGATCATCGTCGGCCTGGCCCGCTGCATCGCGATGGTCATCATCTGGAACGACCTGGCCTGCGGCGACCGCGAGGCCGCCGCAGTGCTGGTCGCGCTGAACTCGGTCTTCCAGGTGCTGGTCTTCGGTCTGCTGGGCTGGTTCTACCTGGACCTGCTGCCCGGGTGGCTGGGCCTGGACACCGGCGGCCTGGACGCCTCCCCCTGGCTCATCGCGCTCAACGTGGTGATCTTCCTCGGCGTCCCGCTGGCGGCGGGTTTCCTCACCCGCCGGATCGGCGAGCGGCGGATGGGCCGCGAGCGCTACGAGTCCGACCTCCTGCCCCGGATCGGCCCGTGGGCGCTCTACGGCCTGCTGTTCACCATCGTGCTGCTGTTCGCCCTCCAGGGGGACCGGATCACCAGCCAGCCGCTGGACGTGGTGCGCATCGCGGTGCCGCTGCTGGCCTACTTCGCCATCATGTGGTTCGGCACCTTCGCCTTCGGCAAGGCGATCGGGATGGACTACGGCCGCACCACCACGCTGGCCTTCACGGCGGCGGGCAACAACTTCGAGCTGGCCATCGCGGTGGCCATCGCCACGTTCGGGGTGGCCTCGGGCCAGGCCCTGGCCGGGGTGGTGGGTCCGCTGATCGAGGTGCCGGTGCTGGTGGGCCTGGTGTACGTGTCCCTGGCCTGGCGCAGGCGGTTCGCGCCGGAGCGACGGTAGGGGCCCACCGGAGCGCGCGGGCCCGCATCTGACCGCGGGCCCGCACGGGCTCCGGCGCTCCGGCCCGGGCCCGTCCGATCGGGACCGGACCCGTAACCGGCCACCTCGACCGGCCGAGTAGTCGCCGCACGACGTGACGTGCGTCCCGGCGGACTCCGCGCAGGGTGGCCGAGGAGAAGCGGGAGGGGACCGTCGTACGGGGGAGTGCGCCGGGGAGAAGGTCAGGAAAGGGTGGTGGAGGGAGTCCGCTCGTCCCTGACACGGGTGGCCAGGGAGGTCAGCGCGCCGAGCGCTGCCAGGGCTCCCAGTGCCGCGAACGCCGCCGGATAGCCGCCCAGGGGTCCGGCCAGGGCGGCGCCCGCCCAGGGCGCGACCGCGATGGCCAGCATCAGCGGGGTGTGCATGAGGCCGTTGAGGGTGGCGTAGTGCTCCGTGCCCCACCGGTCGGACACCGCGGTGGCCTGGAGGAGGGTGAGGATGCCGCGTGCCATGCCCGCCAGCACCGCGATGGCCAGGACCAGTCCCAAGGGTCCCGGCATCAGCGCCAGGAGAAGGGTGGTCACCGCACAGGCGCCCAGCACGGCCACGGCGCGCGGTACCGGGCCGGTCCACCGTTCCAGGGGCGCGTAGACCAGGCGGCCGAGCACCTGTCCCACACCGCCCACCCCCAGGGCCCATGCCGCTTCCGTCGTGCCGAAGCCCCGTTCCTCCAGCAGGGGAACGATGTTGACCACGACCGCGTAGACGGTGAAGGACCCCAGGGCCAGAGCCGTCGTCAGAGCCCGGAACGCCCGACCGCGCACGACGGCACGCGCGCTCTGCCCCCTGTCGCCCCGGTGCCCGACACCTCCTGGGTTCCAGCCTCGTGGCAGGGCGAGGGCGTGCAGGGGCACCACCACGACCAGGAGCACGGCCGCGAGCACCAGGTAGGCGCCCCGCCACCCCCAGGCTCCTTCCAGGAGCGCGGTCAGGGGAGCGAAGACGGTGCTGGCCAGCCCGGCGGCCAGGGTCAGGGCGGTCAGGGCCCGCACTTTCGCCTTCCCGTACCAGTGGGTCAGGGCGGCGAAGGCCGGAGGGTAGAACAGTCCGGCCATCGCGGCTCCGGCCACCAGCCACGCGGCGGCGAAGACCCACGGGTCCGGGGCCAGGGCGACGGCGGCCACGGCGGGAGCCGCGAGCAGGGCCGCCGCCGTCATCGCCGGGCGCGGACCCCGGGCCTGGAGCCAGCGCCCCACCGGGATACCCGCCAGTCCCGCGATGACCTGGGAGGCGGAGAACAGCGCGGTCACCGTGGTCAGGGACCACCCGGTGTCGTCGGTGATGCTCGGAGCCAGGACGGGGAGGGCGTAGAACAGCACCCCGTAGCTGGTGGTGACGGTGACGCACAGGGCTACCAGGCCCCGGCGCGCGCCGACCACGGTGGGTGCGGGCGCGCCGGATGCCTGACCGGACGCAGGTGTCACGAGACCCGGTCCGGCTCACCCGGCCCGACCTGCTGCGAAGACGCGTCGGAGCAGCAGCCGCTCCCGGTGGAAGCCGCCGCCTCCTGGGAGGGCGCGGTGCGGTCGCCACCGAGGGAGATCACCGGCGCCTCGGAGACCTCCAGGCCACCGCGGAGACCACCCCGCTCGGCTGCGGGCTCCTCCGCGGTCTCCGGTACGGGCCCGCAGCAGCCGCCGCTTCCGGCCGCCGCTTCCGGCTCGTCGAACAGGCCCGCGCCGCCGCACACCCCGGTTTCGGGCAGGACCAGCTCCACCCGTGCGGCGGCCTCGCGGTCCCCGGCCAGGTGTGCGGCGATGCTGCGCACCTGCTCGTAGCCGGTCAGTGCGAGGAAGGTCGGGGCGCGCCCGTAGGACTTCATCCCCGCGAGGAAGAACCCCTCCTCGGGGTGGGAGAGCTCCTGCGCTCCGTGGGGGTAGACGGTGCCGCAGGAGTGCTGGTTGGGGTCGATGAGCGGGGCGAGTTCCACCGGTGCCTGGAGGGTGCTGTCCAGGCCGAGGCGGATCTCGGACAGGAAGGACAGGTCGGGGCGGAATCCGGTGAGGACGACCACCTCGTCCGCGGGGGCCAGCTCCCGGCCGTCCTCGTCGGCCAGCACGAGACGCCCGTCCCGCTCCGTCCGGACCTCTGCGGTACGGAATCCGGTCACCACCTCGACGTGCCCGGCCTCCACCGCCGCCCGGGCCCGCTGGCCCAGGGCGCCGCGCGCGGCCAGCCGGTCGTCCGCGCCCCCGCCGAAGGCGTCGCCGACCTCTCCGCGGCGCAGCACCCACACCGCCTTCGTCCCCGGGTGTTCCCCGGCCAGCGCGGCCAGGTCGGCCAGGGCGGTCAGCGCCGAGTGCCCGCGCCCGACCACGGCCGTGGTGCGGCCCGCGTGGCGCGCGCGGACGACGGGGTCGGCCAGGTCGGGGACGCGGTAGGCCAGGTGTGCGGCCGCGGCGGTTTCGCCCAGCGCGGGCAGGCCGTCGCCGCCCACCGGGTTGGGCGAGCCCCAGGTGCCCGAAGCGTCCACGACCGCGCGGGCCAGGATCCGCTCCTCACCAGCCGCGGTGCGCAGACGCACGGTGAAGGGCTGCCTCCCGCGGTCGGCGTCCACGACCCGGTCCCGGCCCAGGCGGCTCACCCCGGTCACCTCGGCGCCGAAGCGGACCCGCTCGCCCAGGGCCTCGGCCAGGGGAACGAGGTAGGCGTCGGTCCACTCGCGGCCGGTCGGGTAGCCCGCGTCGTCCGGGCGCCGCCAGCCGGTGGCGGTGAGCAGCTTCTCCGCCGCGGGGGCGACCAGGTCGCGCCACATCGAGAACAGGCGCACGTGCCCCCACTCGGCCACCGCCGCTCCGGCGGAGCCCCCCTTCTCCAGTACCAGGACCGGCAGGTCGCGCGCGACCAGCTCCGCGGCCGCCGCCAGTCCTGCGGGTCCGGCTCCGATCACCACGACGGGACGCTCGTCGCCCATGACACACCTCTTTCATCGACTGGTGTCTATGAAGTGGAACTCTATCGATGCCGACCGATGGACGCAACCATAGATGATGGTCGATAATGTGAGGCATGACCGTGACGCAGCCCGAGCACACCGCACCAGCACTGCCCCAGCCCGAAGCGGAGACCTACGCCGCCTGGTTCGCCTGCCTGGCCGAACCCATGCGCGTCCAGCTCCTGCACGCCATCGCCACCACCCCCGGCTCGGTCAACGTGGGGCGGCTCGCCGAGATGGTGGAGGTCCGCCAGCCCACGGTCTCCCACCACCTGCGCAAACTCGCCGACGTCGGGTTCGTGACCCTCACCAAGGTGGGCACCTCCACCCGGGTCGCGGTCAACCCGGCCTGCTGCACGGGCCTGCCGCACGCGGCCGACGCCGTCATGGGGATGCTCAACGCGCGGCCGTGCTGCCCGACCGACCTGCCCGTCGACGTCACCACCCGCGCCATGGCCGACGCGGACCTGGAGGCGGTCCGGGAGATCTACGCCCAGGGCGTCGCCACCGGCCACGCCACCTTCGAGACCGAGGTCCCCGGAGCGGGTGCGCTGAAGGACAGGTGGACACCCGGGCACCGCTGGGTGGCCGAGGCGGGTGGCCGCGTCGTCGGCTGGGCCGCGGCCTCGCCGGTCTCCGCCCGCGAGGTCTACTCCGGGGTGGCCGAGACCTCGGTCTACGTCGCCGAGGACGCGCGCGGCCGGGGCGTGGGCAAGGCGCTGCTGTACCGGCAGGTCACCGAGGCCGACGCCGCCGGACTGTGGACGCTCCAGACCTCGGTCTTCCCCGAGAACCGGGCCAGCCTGGCCCTGCACCACCAGGCGGGTTACCGCACCGTGGGCGTGCGCGAACGCATCGCCCGCCACCACGGGGTCTGGCGCGACACCGTCCTGCTGGAGCGGCGGCGCACGGAGGAGGGCGCCGAGTCCGGCGAGGCTCCCCGCGCGGACGGTTCGGGTTGCTAGTCGCCTGACTTCCGGCAGCGCGGAGCGGCCCGTCGGGGCGAGGGCGTCACCGCGACCGCAGGAGGCGTTTCGGAAAACCCCTGGCAGCGGGAAGCCAGCTCTGAACCGGGATTTCATTTTTCCAGGGGCATGGAAAGCCAGGGTGGTCCTGGATATACGAGTGAGGGCTCCTCGAAAATCGGAGGGCGAAAGCGAGAAGCGCAGGGACAGAGTGGGAAGACACGTCTCTGCCGCCTTCGGAACGGCACTCCCCGCCACGGCTTCGGGTCCGGATGCCTCGCCCATGCCCCTCCACGCAAGGGATCCGGGTCTCGTGCGCTCCCCTCCGGCGGCGGCCGCCCGGGGAATCCGCCGGACGAATTCCCCCTGACCACGTCTTATGGCGCCTTGCCCCGCTCTCCGGTATGGTCCCGTCGTCGAGTTCGCGCCGTCGCTCCGCAGCGCCCCCGACCCGCTGGCCGGACCCGACCTCCTCCACAACGAATTCCGGGTTACTCGTGGTTTCCAGAAAAGCGTTTCCGGCCCGGCCCGGGAACAGTTGGATGTCCCTCGGCCAATGGGTGGCGTGCGCAGCGACCGGCCTGCTCATCGCGGGCAGCCTCACCGCCTACGCGGGCTACCGCGACGCCCTGGCCATCGAGACCGAGCAGATGGACACCGACGCCTGGGGCGATCGCCCCGCCCAGGTGGAGGGGGTCCACAACATCCTGCTGCTCGGCGGGGACAACGAGTCGCAGGGCAGACGCCCCGACGTCCTGGTCGTCGTCAACGTCAACGTGGACAGGGGCGCCGTGACCATGGTCAACCTGCCGCGCGACCTGATCGTGGACATCCCCCCGTGCGAACCGGTGGACGGCTCCTCCGGGTGGCCCGGCGGACCGCAGCAGATCAACCACGCCGCGTCCTACGGCGGCTTGGACTGCCTGGGCAACACCGTGGAGAGGACCACGGACATCCGCCTGGACCACATGGTGATGGTGGACTTCGCCGGGTTCGAGAACATCGTGGACACCCTCGGCGGCGTCGAACTGTGCATTCCCCAGCCGATCAGCGACCCTAAGGCCCACCTGGAACTGGAAGCGGGAGTGCAGACCCTCCGCGGCCGGGAGGCGCTCGGACTGGCCCGCTCCCGCGACAGCACCCGGTTCAAGGACGACATGGGGCGCATCGAGAGCCAGCAGCGGTTGATCGGCGCCATCCTGCGCGAGGTCACCAGCGGCGGAACCCTGTCCAGCCCCACCACCCTCTACGACTTCTTGGGCTCGGTCACCGACAGCATGGTGACTGACGACGGGTTCACGGTGGACAAGATGGCGGAACTGGCCATCGCCATGCGCGAGGTCGACCTGAGCCGGGTCACCATGGTCATGGTGCCGGTCGTGAACTCCCGCACCCACGAGCACAAGGTGGAACCCAAGGAGCCCGAGGCCGGTGAGCTCTTCGCCGCGGTGGCCGCGGGCGAGGTGCTGCCCGAGGAGGAGGGCGACGACGGTGCGGAGGGGGACGGGCCCACCGACCCGGAGGAGCCCGCAGTGGAGCCCGCGGACGTGTCCGTGCGGGTGGTCAACGGCACGGGCGTGACCGGTCTGGCGGGCCAGGTGGGGACGCTCCTCGGAGAACGCGGGTTCGACGTCACCGGCGTCGGCGACCCCGTCGGGAGCGTTCCCTCCGCCACCACGGTCTACCACGGCCCCGGTCAGCGGGCGCACGCTGAGGAGTTGGCCTCGGTACTCGCCAACGCCCGGCTGGAGGAGGCCGCTGACCTCGGTGGGGAACTGGAACTGGTGATGGTGCCGCAGGACTGGGACGGGTTCGCCGACTCCGGTTCCGGCTCACACTCCGCTGCGGATGGGGACGCGGGGGCACTGGCCGGACTGGACACCGCGTCCGCGGCCGAGGACGGAGCCGTGTGCTGAGGGGTGCTCCCACCGCAGGGTGAGGTGCTCCTCGTCCCGTCATCGCGCGGGTGTGCCCCACAGCACTGTGCGATTCCGTCGCGAGATCCTGGCGGCACGGTGCGTCCGACCGGCGGGCAAGCCCTTGCCCCGCCGGGTGTACCGGCCGTCCAGAGCCCGTATGGCTGCGGTAGAGTTGGCTCCGGCGATGGCTGGGACCGTGCTCCGAGCCGTGTCGCGGGCCTCTAGCTCAATTGGCAGAGCAACGGACTTTTAATCCGTGGGTTCAGGGTTCGAGCCCCTGGGGGCCTACCCGCAAAACCCCAGTTCAGAGGCCGTGTTCGAGGCATCCGTCCTGGGGTTTTCGCATGCCCGGAGCTGTGTGGTTGCTCCAAGTGCGCTCTTCAGCCTCGGCCGTGCCTCCATCTCGACGGAGCACACCGGAGCAACAGGGCACCCAAACCAACCCAGACCGGCCCCTATTGCCCCGACCGTCTCGAAGTCCGTTGGTTACGACCCGTACCCGATGGACGCATAATCCGCTGCCCCATCTCCGCAGGTGAAGGGCACGGGCCGCACCTCACCAGTCTCGCCAGATACTGACCAGCTCGGTCAGGGCGTCGAGTTCCGCAGGCCGCCACCTGGCCAGCGGGCGTGCCGTAACCGCGCTGGCCGCCTCCACCAGCAGCTCGTAGCGGACCAGGTAGGGCCGGGCTCCTCGATGCCGTCGACGTCGAGCACTACACTTCCTCACGATTTCCTCTTGCTCATCCGGGTGGTGATCAGGCCCTGGCGGGTGTGCCCGCACCAGCCGGGGCGCCTCGCTCTCAGTGCCACGAGGTGTGCTCAGACCATGAGCGCCGCGGACCGTGGTGCCCGCAGGCGCGCGTGTTCCTCGACCAGCGCGCGGGTTCGGCGCGTGTCCAGCGCACTCCCGTCCATCGCCACCGCGAACCACACCCGCTTGCCCACGCCACAGCGGTAGACCCCACACACCTCGCGGGTGAACGCCCGGATGAGCCCGAGTCCGCGCCCGTGGTCGTCGATCACCCGGGCCAGCTCCTCCGGCTCGGGGAACACCGGGAGCGTCGGCCCGGTGTCGTACACCTCGACCACCCCGCAGCGGCCCGGCCACGTCCAGACCTCCACGCCGACCTCAGGGCGTCCGTGGAGCAGGGCATTGGTGAACGCCTCGCTCACCGCCAACCGGGCCACACCCAGACCGGCTTCGTCCACCTCGGCCGCCGCCAAGGCCCCGTCCACCTCGGCCGCCGCCAAGGCCCCGTCCACCTCGGCCGCCGCCAAGGCCCCGTCCACCAGAAACCTGGCCAGCCCCACGTCCTCTGGTCCCGGACGCCTCCAGACACACATGACTTCGTTCACCGCGCATCACCTCGCTGTCGTCACCGATGCGGAGCGGGCCGCGCAACCGTTCACTTCCGACCCGCCGTATGTCCATCATGATTTGCAACGACGCAAATTACAAGCAGAGCAAGTCGCTATGTGTACAATGAGTGACGATGTGTATTTCATGCGGGTGGGAAGATGGCCATGCCCGCGCAGCGAAGACAGGAGGTGGAGATGCCCGAGGGCTCTCCGGTCCAGGGTTCTCCCGCCCGGCGGCACTACCTGGTCAGCCAGCTCAAGCGGCTACGCGCTCAGACCGGGTTGTCCCAGGAGGAGGCCGCCGAGGAGATGGGCTGGCACAAGTCCAAGGTCTCCCGGATCGAGAACGGCAAGTGGAAGCGGCTGAGCAGCCCGGAGATCGACGCGCTCTGCCGCTTCTACAAGGCTTCCGACGAGCTGAGGGAAGAACTCGCCCACATCGCCAAGGCCGCCAGCCGCAACCGGGCCTCCGCCTGGTGGAACGCCTACGAGGACGTTCCCGGCGGGGCGTACTACCCGTTGGAGTACGAGGCGGACCAGATCTTCGAGTACACCCTCGGCCTCTTCAGTGGCCTGGCCCAGCACCGCGACTACATCCGGGCTCTGATGGGGCGCGGCGCGGTGCCGGACGAGGCCGAACGCGAACGCAGGTTGGAGGCACGGTTGGAGCGGTCCCGCAGCATCCTGTACCGCGACCACCCGCCTCGGATGTGGTGGGTGGTCGACGAGCCCGTCCTCACCTGCCAGGTCGGCGGTCCCAGAGTGATGCGCGCCCAGCTTGAACACCTGCTGGAGCTGAGCGACCATCCCAGTGTCGACCTCCAGGTCCTTCCCCAGTCGGAGGGCATGAGCCTGAACTACGGGTTCTGCCTGCTGTGGATCGGGGACGACCGCGTCGGACACGTGGACGTGCCACCCCAGGGGCTGCTGTTCGACGCCTCCGAGGACGTGCAGCACCATGAACTGAGGTCCCACCATCTGAGGGCGGCGGCGCTGTCCCCCGAGCGTTCCCGCGACCTGGTCCGGGACCGGATCGCCGAACTCGACTGAGGAGGGTCCCCACATGAGCATCCAGACCACGCCGTGGCACAAGTCCAGCTACAGCAACGAGGCCGGGACCTGTGTGGAGGTCTCCGAAGGACCCGTAACTGGGGTCCGGGATAACCAGAACCTCCACTTGGAGCCGCTGGACTTCGCCCCGGGCGTGTGGGCTCGTTTCCTGGGCAGTTTGCACACGGGCTGACTTCCGGTGCCCGTCGTGCTCGGCGGGCACCGGAAGTTCACACCCGAAACTGGTCCTTGACCAGCGAGGGGCCTTCGAACTCCTCGGGGATGGCGTCCATCAGCACCTCGTTGACGGTTTCTCCCAGCCACTGGTTGGAGTTGCGCCGCATCCCCTGCCGCTTGAATCCCGCCTTCTCGTAAGCGCGGATCGCCCCGGCGTTGGGCTCGATGACAGTCAGGTACACGCACCTCAGGTTGGTGACGTGGAAGGCGTAGTCCAGCACCAGCCGGGTCGCCTCGGTACCCACGCCCCTGCCCCGGGACTCACCCAGGGCCACCACGTACTCGCCGTTGCGCCGCATCTGGTCGATGTACACCTGGGCCAGGCCAACCGGGCACGGGCTCTTCCCGGTCAGGTCGTAGACGGTGAACCGCAACTCCCGGTCCGATGCCCGCGCGTAGCCCTCCAGGAGGATGTCTCGGGTGCTCTCCACCGGCTGCGGGGTCTGCCGGTTGTAGCCGACGATCGTCGGGATCGACTGCTCCCACCGCCAGTACTCCTCCACGAGATCGGCGCGCAACGGGCCGATCCCGGCCCTGTCGCCACGCAGCCAGATCAGGGGTTCACTCACGTGGTCTCCTCCACGGTCGGGATGGTCAGCAGTGCCGTGCACCGCCGTGTGCTGTCAGGTTCGGCCACCGGATGCCCCTCCGCTTCGATCCAGGCATGCAGACGGATGGGGTCGGCGATCACGCCGTGGCACCAGCGCACGCCGCGTCCGAGGACGGCCAGGGCCAGTGTCGCGGCCACCGATTCTTCCAAGCAGGCGACTCGTACGGGCGAGAACAGCCCCAAAGCACGTACTGCGTGGACGGCGTTCTCCGCCTCGGAGAGCGTGGCCGTCCGGCCGCCGCCGTGTAACGCCCGGACCAGACGCACCATGCGGCCCATCCGAGCCGAGCGCGGCCCGGCCCGCATAACGGCCAGGGAGACGGGCAAAGCCACGGCTGCGGCCATCCGGTACCGCGCGGGGACTCTGGGGAGTTCCGAGAAGCCCATGGGTAGCTCTTGCACGCCCCAGCTCGGCTCCCACCGATGACCGGTCACCACCGCCGTGGAACCGCGGTCTGCCCTCCATTTTCGGGCAGCGGCTGGGGAGAGGACCCGTACAGTCCCCTTCCTGTAGTGGACGACCACCGTTGCGGAGCCGAGGTCGCAGGCGCGTTCTTCATCAGTCGGAGTCATCGCATCACCGCTTCGTCCGGGAACCACTCGGGGACCGGTGCACGGAGTACCGCGCGTAACCATGTCTCGGTCGCCACCGTGGACTCGATCTGCGCCAGCTCCTCACCGAGGCCCAGCGCGGCACGCGTCAGCGAGTTGTGCAGAGAGGGCACGTTGATCATCCCTTCCTGGGCCAGGTGGCCGTCCACGAAATCCATCAGGAAGGGCAGGGATCGTCGCAGCCCTTCGTGGTGGTCGCTGGAGGCGTCGCCCTTGGTAGTGCGCGTCAGCAGCTTTGCAGGGAACAGGTCCCGCATCGCGTCGGCCATGACCGGCTTGTAGCGAGCAGGGCCGGGCAGGTCCTCCACGGGGATGCTCAGGTAGGCGTCCACCACCTGGGAGTCGAAGTAGGGGTTGTGCAGGGGGACCCCGACGGCCTGAGCCAGCTGCACATCCGCTCGCGCGGTACGCCCAGCGTGGACCATGGTCCGCTCCAGCATCCGGCGTGTTCGTCCCCGGGGCGAGGGATCCTCGACGTTCTGCGGTACGGGCAAGGCGGCTCGTACCCAGGTCGGTACGGGATCGGGGCCTGCCCTGGAACGGGCCGCCCGCAAGGCGTCGAGGGCCGACATCCTGCGGACGTGGGCCCATCGGACGGCCTCCCGGAAAGCGTGCCTCACCCGTCTCCGGTACAGCAGTTCCACCAGTTGGTACGGCGGAGTCAGTAACAGGGCGTCTCCGCCGTCGCCGGTCATGTGCATGTCCGAGCCGATCTCCTCCGACAGCCACCGCAACTGGGCGGAGAAGTAGGCGTACGAGACCGTCGACGGTGCAGGTTCGTCGGTGGGTGGAACGCAGTCCAGGCCGCCATAGGGGGAGTGCTCCAGGCCCAAGGGGAGGAGGCGGTGGTGCACTGCGGGATGCTGTGCCGCTTCGCGGGAGTAGTCCAGATCACCACCGTGGAGTACACCGTCAGGGTGCACGGTCACCCCGACGATCTCTCGGCCATGCGGCGCCAGGCGTTCGGCGGCCAGGAGGCCGAGTGCCGTGGAGTCGAAGCCACCGGAGAAGTCCGTGCTGGGCGTCGTGGCGTGGTTCACACGAACCGCTACCGCTCCTTCCAGTGCCGCCCGCAACCGCTCTCCATGACCGGAGCCGACATCCTGGGGCTCCCACACCCGCCTTGCCGCAGGTTCGGTGCCTCTGCTGAGGACGAGTCGGTGTCCGGCGGAGACCCTCTCGACCCCGGTGAAGTACGACCCCATCCCGTACTCCGCTGTATCGGGACCGATCAACCTCTCCGCCACCTTGGCGAAGTCGACCTGGACGGAGCCGTACAGTCCGGCCAGAATCCGGGAACTCGAAGCCCACAGCACCCCGTCCTCGGTTCTCCGGATGTAGAGAGGCAGTGCTGAGGTCAGATTCGTCCACAGCGTGACGGATCCGGTGAGCACCTCGACCACTACGTAGCTTCCCCGCCACCGCCAGGCCACATCGTCGGGGACGGCCAACGCCGTGGCCCGGTGTAGTTCAGCGGAGTCGACATCGCAGGTGCCGAACACCAGGACATGCCGTTCACCGTGCGAAGTGATGACGAGTTCGCGCTTGGGCCACTCGGTGCTCGTCCACACCCCGGGCACATCCGGGCTCACCGGGACGGCAGGTGCGGGACGTAGGGGAATGGGGCCGGTGGAACCACCGAACCACATGGCGATCCTTATCCGTTCGGGAGAACGTCCAAGGCCGCCGCGCGGAGGCAGCGGCCGTGGACGCCTCGGCGGGTCAGTTGTAGGGGTTGCGCTTGTTTTCGTTCTGGGCCCGGCCCTGGCCGAGCGTCAGGTCGGCGGCGTCGCCCAGGTCGACGATCAGTTCCAGACCGAGATCAGGGGAGTCCTGTACCGGCTTATCCATGGGGACCTCTCCTTGCTGTGAGCGGAAGGCACACCGACGCCTCAGAGGGGAGGCTGAGCCTCAGTGTGGGGTTGCACTGTGATCGTCGCTCGTGGTTGCCGGATGCGGCCATTCCAGCCCGGGTATCCCACCGTGGGATATAGCTTCTGAGCGTGACCGAGAGCCTTCTGCCCCAGCGAACCTGGGACAACCAGGAAATGCGCACTGTTCTCCGCAAAAGGGATATTTCTTCGCTTTTCCGGATCATCGGGGCGCATGGCATTTCCCAATCCCGACTCGGCAGTGTGGTGGGGATGAGCCAGGCGCGAGTCTCGGAGATCGTCAGCGGCTCGCGTACAGTCACCGCGATGGCCGTCTACGAGCGCATCGCTGAAGGGCTCGGCATGCCCGACCCGGCCCGCGTCGTCTTCGGGCTGGCGCCCCTGCACCCGGCAGGGCTGGACCACCTCGGGGCTTCGGGTCGTGCTGAGGTCATCGAGGTCTACCCGTCCCAGTCAGCCGCCACGGGGGAGATTCGTACCCGCGCTGCGAAGGCCTCCTCGTTGGAGGTGCTCGCCGTCCGAGGACTGGGGATCGTCGGCATGAACGACTCTCTACTCCGCAACGCCGTACGTAAGGGGAAAGTCCGGTTGCGGTTGCTGCTCCTGGATCCGGAGTGTCCGGCCGCCGCTCACCGGGCCGAGGAGATCGGCGAGAGCACGGGGTCCTTCACTGCCGGCATCCGGTTGGCCATAGCCCGGGTCCAGGAGTTGAGTCAGGGGGACAACGTCGAGCTGTACCTCTACGACAGGCTTCCGGTATGGCGTGTCATCGCGATTGACAATCTGCTCTACCTGTCGGCCTTCGGAGCGGATTGGGAAGGACATTCCTCGGCCATGTACAAGTTGGCGCCCACGCCTTACGGTGCTCTGCATCGCGGCGTGCGACGGCACATGGAAGACCTCCAGTGTGGGGCGCGACGCCTCCTGTGACGCTCATGAAGGGATACCGCCGGTGATCGAGGCAGAGGTGAAGGCACGGGTGGACGACCCGGAGCAGGTACTGGCCGCGCTACGCGAGTGTGCTCCGGGCGAGGAAGCCGTGTACCGGGACGTCTACTACGACCTTCCGGACCGTTCACTGACCGCCCAAGGACGGGAGTTGCGGGTTCGTGTGATCGAGCGCGACGGTTCGGAGCAGGTGGTATTCACCTACAAGGCCCCGGCAGTGGACGAGGAGACCGACTCCAAGCCCGAGCACGAGACCCATGCCGAATCCGCGCAGGCCCTAGATGCCATCCTGGCCGGTCTCGGCTACGAGCACCTGGTGGCGTTGACCAAGCACTGCACCAACTTTCCCCTGACCGCCGCGACCGGGCGGGAGTGCTTGGCCACCGTGGTGACGGTGCCCGAGCTGGGCGGGATCTTCATCGAGGTCGAGACCCTCGTTGAAGAGGACAACCTTTCCGAAGGCCTGACCGCCGTACGCGGTGTCCTGGCCAAGCTGGGCATCGGCGAGGACGCTTTCACCACCGAGCAGTACACCGACGCCGTCATCGCTCACCGCGCAACCTGAGAGCACGAATATCCCGCTTCTACGAGACCCAACACATCAATCGATCGAAGCGGGAGCCTGCCCTGGGTCTGTTCACAGGCGTTTCCACAGTCAAAGAATATTGAGATAAAGGAACGTGAGTTTTAAAATAAAAATGCCCCATTATGGGACAAATCCTTTGCCGTGGAACGTCCCTCGCTTGTTGTACCTTTTGCTTGGGGGTCGCAAATTTATCATCGTGATCGTTGGGTAACTGGGGGTTGCCTTGGTGTCTGGTTTCCGGTGCGGATGTGCGCGACACCCAGAACCGCTCGCGCGGCCAGCTCGCCTTCACTTCGGCTGCCTGGGGTGCCTTTCTCGTCTCCCTTGCCCAGGCGAGCAGGAACCGATAGCAGTCCTCTAGCGGTAATGGGTTCGCGTTTTCACAGGTCAGGGGTAGACCAATTCAAAGCTTTCGAGTGGTCTAGCACTCCTGCGTAGTTTGTTCCGGTAACGCCTGGTTCTGACCTCCGGTAACTGCTCTTATCAGTGCGGTCAGGCCGCCTTCGGGCTTCGCTGGAGAACCCCGTTCTCCGGAGTAGCGGGGAACGGGGCTTTTCGGGTTTCAGGGCCCGGGTGTCGTATCACCCCACGATCGTCTGCACGGACATCATTGCGGTGGGCGCGGCAAGTAGAAAGAAGAGCAGGATCGCACATCCGCTTCCGGCTTGAGACGCCCTGGAGGCGTTCCCTGTTGCCTTCTCACGTTGGGACGGCGGGGCGGATTCCGAGTCCTGGTCGTCCTCGGCCCTATCGTGTCGGAGCTGCCACTGCTCGGCTTCCTGGGAACGGCCAACCCGTTTCAAGAGTTGGGCCAGGCCCCACATGGCGTCAGAGTCTCCGGCTTCGGCGCCCTGGCGGTACCACCGTTCGGCCTCTTGGAACTCGCCCTTCCTCTGCGCCAAATCGCCCAGGGAGTCCAGATTTTCGACTTTGCCGGCCTCGACGCTCTGGCGGTACCACCGTTCGGCCTCCTGGAAGTCGCCCTTCCTCTCCGCCAAACGGCCCAGGTAGTGCAGGGAGGTGTCGTCGCCTGCTTTGAGAGCGCGCCGGTACCATCGCTCGGCTTCCCACAGGCGGCCGGCATGCTCCGCCAAGAGGCCCAGGGACCACATGGCACTGGCGTCTCCGGCTTCAGCGTCCTGGCGGTACCACCGCTCGGCCTCCTCGAGCAGGCCGGCCTGCTTAGCCCAAAAGCCCCGGTGTGCGGTGTCGCCGGTATCGACACTCTCGTGATACTGTTTCGCGGCCTCCTCGCGACGGACGGCCTTCTTCGCCAGGTCGTCCAGGCTCTTCTGGGCCTCGGTGTCGCCGGCCTCGACGCCCCGGCGGTACCACTGCTCGGCCTCTTGGAGACGGCCGACTTGTTCCAACAGGCGGCCCAGGCGTTGCAGGGCGTATTCTTCGCCGGTCTCGGCGCCCTGGCGGTACCACCGTTCGGCTTCCCGGAAGTCGCCGCTCTCCTCAGCCAAGCTGCCCAGATACCACAAGGCACTGGTATCCCCGGCGTTGAGGGTGCGCCGGTACCACCGCTCAGCCTCCTGGAAGCGGCCCATGCTCTTCGCCAACGAACCCAGCTCTGTCATCGCCCGGGTCTCACCGGCTTGGGCCGCGCGGCGGTACCACTGCTCGGCCTCTGGGAAGCGTCCGGCTTGCTGAGCCGACCAGCCCAGCTGTGTCATCGCATCGGCGTTGCCGGCCTCGGCCGCTCGCCGGTACCACTGCTCGGCCTGGACAGGGTCGTCGTCGATACTCGCCAGGATGAGCATGGCCCGGGTATCACCCGCCTCCGCGAAGGCGCGGCACACCTTCGCGACTTCCTCACCCTGGCCCAGGTCCCGCAGCAACGAGACATGCTCGTAGAGGGCCTCGTCGTCCTCCCCGGTCTCAAAGGCACGGCGGAGCCGTCCCAGCGGACTCTCGTCAGGAGACGGAGCCTGCTCCTCGCGGGCCCCCTCGTCCTGGTGACGACGGCTGGAGGCCGCAGGCTGCTCGCCTTTCGCAGGCTCCTGCTGCTGCGGTCCGCCAGTGTCCCGCTCCGGGGGAGGGGCCTCCTCCGTGGGGTCTTTCGCTGCGGCCGGCTCCTCGGCCCGGTCCTTGCGGGCGGCGTTGCGCCACAGCCCCAGCATGCGGGCGACCTCGGTCTCGACGTCGGCGTCGCGGACCGTCTCGGCCAGGACCTCGGTGATCATCTCGACCGCGCCCTGGGTGGGCAGGTCCGGTTTGGTGAGGGTGTCGTGGACCTTGGTGCGAGACATCGGCACCCTCTTGTCCTCCAGAGCCCGCTGGATCTCGCGGGAAGAGGGCCAACCGGCCCGGTGGTGCAGCTCGTGCAACGCGAGGTTGAGCTCACCGAGCGGGCCCGGAGGTAGGTCGGGGCGCTTCCAGGGTTGAGGCACACCAGCTCCTGTGCGGAAGAGGGGGCGGGGGGTGGTCCGCGGGTGTCCGGAACTGTCAGACATCCTGCCAGCACGGGCTTCCAGGCGCCCGCTTCTGTCAATGATTGGCCGGTCTTGGACGCCGCCGTCCGAGCCCGTCCACACCCTCTTCGGGCGGGTTCAGGCTGATCGCATCCCGATCCGCCCACCCGTGATGGAGGAACCCCCGATGCCCGCACACACCCTTTCCGAACCGTCCCTGGACCTGCTCGTCGCCCTCCTGGGCACCGCCGACACCTGGCCCATGCTCCTGCTCGTCCTGCTCGTGGCCGTCCCCGCCGTGTGGTCGCGTGATGCCCGCCGGCGCCGCCGCGCCCGGCAGGTTCTGGCCCTGCTGCGCCCCCACCGCGGGTCCGACGAGGAACCGCGCTCGGGGGCCGAGGAGGACCGCTACAGGATGTAGCGCTTCACACCCCCTAAAGTCACGGCCAGATCACGACGGCCCCCGCGCAACCGACCGTTGCGTGGGGGCCGTCGTGTGTCCGCATTCGTCAATCGGAGTTGTCTGGCCGCCGATAAGGTTCACTTACCAAACTCAAGTACCTGGACTGCTGTCTGCTGTGAGAACAGTTCGAGTCACCAACGGATT
Organism: Nocardiopsis alborubida; assembly: GCF_012396365.1. Classification (GTDB taxonomy): domain Bacteria; phylum Actinomycetota; class Actinomycetes; order Streptosporangiales; family Streptosporangiaceae; genus Nocardiopsis; species Nocardiopsis alborubida. The sequence goes on from NZ_JAAXPG010000001.1 coordinate 88,429, forward strand.
TGATCCGTGAGCCGTTGGGCGGGGAAATGCTCGGTGATTGCTCGGCTGTTCCGGGACGGGGTGGCACGGGGCGGTCTCCGGTGTCACGCACCGGGACACAGCCGCCCAGACGGTCTGGAACGAACCCCTGCATACCGGGGTGTTTCGCCCACGCACACACGGACTTTTAATCCGTGGGCTCAGGGTTCGAGCCCCTGGGGGCCTACCCGCAAAACCCCAGTTCAGAGGCCCTGTGTAAGGCTCCTGTCCGGGGTTTTCGTGTGCCCGGGGTCGTCTGCTCGCTCCATGTGCGCTCTTCGGCCTCGACCGTGCCTCCACCCCGACGGAGCACACAGGAGCAACACGTCCTCTGAGCCCTATCCGAATCCGGGCAAGCCAGGACCGTCCAGGCGCGGGTCGGTGGTGCGGCGGCGATCCTGTCCGTGCGTTTCGCGCGCTCCTTGGCCCGCTACGGGCGAGGTCCCACGATGCCTTTTTGCGGTCATGTGGTCCCAGGATTCACAGATCCGGTTCTGACAAACAGCGGGACACACCAATGTGCCATTTCATGGCATCGGTTCCTCGCGATCAGGCTTGGCGAGCGTAGGACGCAAGGCGATCGGCGAGCGCGGTGACGAGGCCGCGCAGTTCGTCGGGGCGCTCGATGACGAACGGCCGGTCGAGTGAGGCGAGTACTGGAGGCAACCAGTCGAGCCGCTCTACCCGCATCTCGACGCGCAACCAGCGCTCGGGCTGCCCGTCCTTGCCCGCCGCGGGCTCGTGCTCCTCCAGGCTCGCGATACTGGCGGGCAGATGGGAACGGATCTGCTCGACTGTCCCGTGGACCCGCAGGGTCACCTCATACCGGTACTCAGCCGTGGCGAACGCTGACAACACGCGCTGCGCCGGACCGGAACCCACGGGTGCTTCGAACGAGCCGGGCAGGGTCCGCGCGTCTGCGATGCGGTCGAGCCGAAAGGTTCGCTCCTCACCGATTCGGGCGTCCTTGCCCGTGACGTACCACCGGCCCGCATGGGAGACGATTCCGTACGCGTGCAGCGTGCGTTCGCTGCGCTGTTCGCCGCGGTCGGTGTAGCGGATCGAGACCGGTCGGCGATGGCGTACCGCATCGGCGAGGGTGAGCAGGACCCCGGCGTCCGGAGCGTCGGGCTCTCCGGGCTGTTCCGTGAAGGCGAGGGATTCCAGGAGCGTGTCGAGCCGGTGGGCGATGTGCTTGGGCAGCACCCGCCGGATCTTCGCCGATGCCGTCTCGTTCGCCGTGTGCTGCGTCGTCAGCCCTGCTCGGCGGCCGGCGACCAGGCCGAGCAGCACGGCCAGCGCCTCGTCGTCGCTGAGCATGAGCGGAGGCAAGCGGTACCCGGGAGCGAGCCGGTACCCGCCGTAGCGGCCACGCACTGATTCCACGGGTACATCCAGGTCGATCAGCTGGTCCACATACCGCCGCACGGTACGTCCTTCGACGCCGAGCCGGTCGGCTAGTTCGGCCACCGTTCGGGTGCCGCCCGACTGCAGCAGCTCCAGGAGTGTCAGTACGCGGGCAGTGGGTCGGGACATGGGCACAACCTAATGCGTTTACAGGACCGATTCTGTCCACTATTTCTCCTAGTCTGCGCGATGTACGCCTCCAGCGCGACCAAGGAGATCCCCATGGAGTTCGTCTCCATCCGCATCATCACCAGCGACGTAGCACGCCTCGTCGAGTTCTATGAGCGAGCCACAGGGTCGCAGGCGACGTGGGCCACCGAAGACTTCGCCGAACTCAACACCGGGGGCGCCACCCTCGCGATCGCCAGCACCAGGACCGTCCCGCTGTTCGCTCCGGGCTCCGCCCGCCCGGCGGACAACCACAGCGTGATCACCGAGTTCCTCGTCGACGACGTGGACCGCGTTCATCAGAACCTGACCGGCTTCCTCACCGACTTCGTCACCGAGCCCACCACGATGCCCTGGGGCAACCGGTCGCTGCTGTTCCGTGACCCCGACGGCAACCTCGTTAACTTCTTCACCCCTGTCACCCCGGCGGCCATCGAGAAGTTCGCACGCTGACGCCACGCGAAGCCGTTCATTGGGAGCCCTGAGATCTCAGGGCTCCCAATGGACGCGGCCGTCGAGTCCAGGAGCGCCATCAGCAGAGGACAGGGGGCGAAGAGGGTTCCTACGGGGTTTAGCGGCAGGCCCACACCAGAAATCATGGAAGGATCACGACAACCTCCGCGCAACGGTCCGTTGCGCGGAGGTTGCTTCGCACACGAGGCCGCCAACCTGGGGTGCCTGGCCGTCGGTAAGGTTCACTTGCCGAACATAAGTGCCTGAGCGACTTTCTGCCGTGAGGCCGGTTCGCGTCACCAGCGGACTTTGTCCGTGCCTTCCGGCCATAGGAGATGCTCGGCGATTTCTCGGCTGTTCTGGGACATCGTGGCACGGGATGGCCTCCGGTGGCACGTACGGGGACGCCGCAGCCCGGATGGGGTGGAACAAATATCCGTATAGCGGGGTATTCCGCCTCCGCGCACGCGCTTTTCATCCGTGGGTCCAGGGCCCGGGCCCCTGGGGGACTGCCCGCAAAACCCCAGTTCAGAGGTTGTCGAGGTCCTCGTCCTGGGGTTCTCGTGCGTCTGGGGCCGTCTGGCCGCTCCGTGTGCGCTCTTCGGCCTCGGCCGCGCCTCCACCTCTTGAGATGCTTCCCGGGGACGGCACCATCAGACCATCAGGTGGGACTGGGCCCTGCCCGGTGAGGGGCCTTCGAAATCCTCGGGGATGGCGTCCGGTAGCACCTCGTTGACGGTCTCACCCAACCCACTGGTGGGAGTCGAACCACATCCCCTGCCGCTTGAACCCCGCCTTCTCGTAGGCGCGGACCGCCCCGGTCTTGTCGCCGCGCGGTCAGATCAGGGGGCCGCTCGCGCGGTCTCCCCCACCGCGGGGATGGTCAGCAGTGTCGTGCACCGCCGGGGAAGCCGCCGCCTCAGCCCTTCACGACGGAGCGTCCGTCTGCTGGCGTGCCGGGGTCGAGAAGGCGGCGAACGCAGCGTCCAGCAGGTCGCCGAGGTCCTCTCGGCCGTCGCTCGCACTCCATTGCCCGAGGACGATCCACAAGATTTCGAGCGCCGCCGCCACGCGCACGTTGGCGATGACCGATGACCCGTCGGCCGAGGAGGTTGTCCTCCGCAGCCGGTCGACGATCTCTGGTCGCCATCCAGCCTGCTTCTCGCGGAGGCGCGCGCACAGGGCCGGGGTCTGCTCGATGAGGCCGAGGATCGTCACGAGTTCCCGGACGTCGCGCACGAGGAACCTCACGGCTGACTCCATGGCGTCGCGCAACCTGCTCCAGTCGTCCTGGTCGCCCCGCTCGGCATCGAGAGCGTCGGCGATGACGTCACCGACAGGGTCGAAGACGAACAGGACCACGTCTTCCTTGGTGCCGAAGTAGCGCAGGAAGGTGCTCCGCGACACTCCGGCGGCTTCGGAGAGGTCGGCGAAGGTGACCTGGTCGAAGCCCGTGAGGCAGAACCGGTTGAACGCGACGCGGGCCAGCTCTGCTCGCACCGCGTGGCGGCTGATCTCGCGGGTGCCGATTGGCGCTGTGCTCATGGGGGCGAGTGTACTCGGACACACTCGCTTGCTTCTTTGGATACAGGTTCCTAATCTGACACCCAGTGTCACCCACGATGCTGGGATTCGCGACGCGGTCCCCAGTCGGCGGCCCGGTCACAGGCCGTCCCTTACACGCGTACATGGAGCCACCTCATGAGCTACGAAGACCTTCCCGCCCTGACGATCGACGTCTTGGACGGGGTCGCGACGGTGACAATCGACCACCCGCCGCTCAACCTGATGGACGCGGTCCTCCTGCCGTCACTCCGGGCATTCGTCGCGCGTGTGCGGGATGACGCCGACGTCCGCGTCATCGTCTTCGAGAGCGCTGACCCGGAGTTCTTCATCGCGCACGGTGACATGGCCTACCTCACCGACCCTGACGCGCTGCCTGCGGCCACCCGCGCCGCGATCGCGGCCGCGCCGGGCTCGACCATCCCGGAAGGCCTGAACATCCTCCAGGCGATGAGCGAGGAGGTCCGCTCGCTGCCGCAGGTCACCATCGGCAAGCTCGCGGGCTTCGCGCGCGGCGCGGGCAACGAGTTCTTCATGTACCTGGACATGCGGTTCGCGGCGATCGGCAAGTCGGGTCAGGGGCAGCCTGAGTCCTTGATGGGGATCCTCCCCGGAGGCGGCGGCACGGTGAACATGACGCGCCTGGCGGGAAGGGCCCGCGCGCTGGAGCTCATCCTCGGGGCCGAGCTCGTGGACGCGGAGCTCGCGGAACGGTACGGCCTGATCAACCGTGCCCTGCCCGCCGCGGAACTCGATTCCTTCGTCGACACCCTCGCCCGACGGATCGCCGGCCTCCGGCCGGAGGTGATCTCCGTTACGAAGGCTGCGGTCGACGCGGTCGCTCAGCCGATCCCGCGCGCGGCGTACGTCGTTGAGAACGAGGGCCTGTTCGCTGCGTTCGGCGATGAGGTCACCGAGCTCGCCCACAAGCTGCTCGCCGCTGGCATCCAGACCCGCGAGGGCGAACGGGACCACGAGCGCATCGCCAACGGCATCTGAGCTCCCGAGCTCTCGCCCTCGGCTCCCGCCCTCCGTGCGCAGAGGCTCCGTGAAAGGGAGTTCCTCAGCCATCGCCGGCGCGCGTGTTCCCGAGCGGTCGGGTCGACCGCCCCGGTTCGCCGGGCACTGTGTCGGGAACACGGCCGGCTGAAGCGCCGGAAGCGGTGGGCGGGGGAGCGGACGGCGTAAGCAGCCGTAGATTCGGCAGCGCTGTCGGCCGCGCGAGTGGGCGCGGTCGGGAAGGCGGGCAGCCGAGCGGGCACAGGTCCCGTCGGTCATGGAGCGGCTGGCACTCCGTGATCACCGAGGAGGCCTGTGCCCGCGCTTCCGTCACGGCTGGCCGAGCCGCTCCGGGACCGATTCGCGGTCCTGTTTCCCGAGCGGCCGGGATGCCGCCCGGACCACCCGCCTGGCTGTCACCACCGAAGCCGGTACATGCCAGACTTGTTCCGTGCCTGGCCAGCCCGCGATGAAACCGCCACGGAACAGTGGTGGTTCAGCTCCCGGAGCCGACGATGGCGGTGACGCGGATCTCCACGCGCATCGCGGCGAGGCCGAGGACGGTGACGCCGGTCTCGGTCCAGATCGGCGCGCGGCCGCCGAGGCGGCGGCGGAACTGCTCGGCCATGACCCTGTTGTGGTCGTCGCCGATGGCCTCATCCCCCGGTGTGACCTTGTGGTAGGAGTTGACGTGGATGACGTCCTTCCAGGTCGCGCCGACCGTGGCGAGTGTGCGCTCCACGTTGTCGAAAGCCTGGATGATCTCGTCCTCCAGCGAGTCGGGGATGGTCAGGTCGTCATCCACTCCGGCCTGGCCGGAGGTCTCGACCCGGTCGCCGACGCGGACGGCCCCGCTGTAGCCGAGGGCCGCGTGCAGCTTCTCGCCCTGGCCCGGAGCGATGCCGAAGGTGACGGTACTCATGTTGCTCCCTTTTCCTTGTCGCAGGGGTGCGCCTCGTCGCAGGGGTGCGCCTCCCCGTCAATGACTTCAAGCGTAAAGTGAATCTAGCAAGCAATGACTTCAAGCGTCAAGTGATAACCGGCTTTGTCGAAAGAACGGGAGGATCCATGAGCGGCACACACGAGCACGGGGACGACGAGGAGCCGCGATGGCTCGACGAACAGGAGAAGGCGGCGTGGACGGGCCTGGTCTCCCTCGTCCTGCTGCTGCCCGGCAAGCTGGAGTCACCGCTGCGGCAGGAGAACGGCCTCACCCTGTTCGAGTACCTCGTGCTCAGCCACCTCTCCGAGGCTCCGGAGCGCAGGCTGCGGATGGGGGAGCTCGCCTTCCTCGCCAGCGGATCGCTCTCCCGTCTGTCCAACGTCGTCAAACGCTGTGAACAGCGCGGCTGGGTCGTGCGGACACCCGACCCCGACGACGGCCGCTACACCCTCGCCGAACTCACCGACGTCGGCCTCGACCTCGTGCGCTCGGCAGCGCCCACGCATCTGCGCTCCGTGCGCCGCACCGTCCTCGACCCGCTCAACACGACCGACCTGAAGGCCCTCGCCCGCATCGCGGAAAAACTCGGCATCGTCCCCGACGGCCTCGGCTGACAGCGGTCCCTTCCCGTGCCGCGACCCGTGGCGGCCGGGCCCGTGCGGGGGCGGCGGGTCGGCCCGCCTGCACCGGCACGGCCCCCACCCGGTCCTGCCCGGCCCCCGGGGCCGGGCAGGGACCCGAGGACTACGACTGCGCCCCGGCCGTGACCGGCGCGGGCGCCGCGCGTCCGCCGCGCACCACCATGCCCGCGGGCACCGCGGCGAGGGCGAAGAGAACCCCGGCCATCAGCACGTAGAGGTACACGCCGGTCGCCGTGCTCACCGGGGCGCCGTCGGCCATGCTCCCGGGGACGTGGGTGGCCTTGAGGAGTTCGCCTCCGGCGAAGCTGAAGACGACCGAGCCGAGGGCGAACATGACCGACACCAGGCCGGAGATCGTGCCCTGCCGCTCCGGCGGTGCCAGGCTGGTCGCCAGGTTGTAGCCGGACGTCGAGATCGCTCCGGCGGCCATGCCGACCAGGGCCCCGCAGGCGATCGCCAGCGGCAGTGCCGACACGCCGACCAGCATCATGAGGGTCGCCGTCGCACCGACGGCGATGGAGACGAGGAGGGGCCGTGCGGCACCGAAGCGCCCCGCGACCCATCCGGCGAGGATGCCGCCGACCATGATGCCGAGCGAGGGCGCGGCGAGCAGTACCGCCACCGCCCCTCCGCTGCCCAGCCCGTAGCCGAGCCCCAGTTCGGGGGGCACCTGGGCGACGATGCTCGTCAGCTGGAGCATGCTCCGGAAGGAGCCCGCGGCCAGGACCAGGGCCAGCAGCGTCAGCAGGACCGGTCGGCTGAGGCTCCGGATGTCGATGATGGGTTCGGTGACCCGCAGGGCCAGGACCGCCCAACCGGCCAACATGGCGGCACCGGCCGCCAGCAGCACGATCATTCCCGCGGACAGCCACCCGGCGTCTCCGCCGAGGCTGGCGTAGGCGAGCACGGAGCCGAGGCCGCCTCCCAGCAGGAGCGCCCCGCCCACGTCGATCCGGCCGGTGCCGAGCACCGGCGGCTCCGGGATGAGGGAGCGCACGCAGAGCGCGGCCACCGCGGCGAGCAGCGCCGCCACGACGAACACGCTGCGGTAGCCGAACAGGTCGATGACCGGCACCATCACGAACGGCTCGATGATCCCGACGATCGCCGAGCCCGACGTCACGAGCCCGATCACGGGCATGGCCACCCGCGGGGAGCAGATCTGGCGTATGAGGGCCACCGTGATGAAGACCGCGGCCAGGGCGGCCCCCTGGAGGAAGCGCCCCACCAGGAAGATCCAGACGTTGGGGGCCACGAGACAGACCAGTGCGCCCGCGCACGCGGTCACCAGCGTGATGACGAGCAGCCGCCGCTTGCCGAAGAGGTCGGAGCTCTTCGCGAGCAGCGGCGACCAGATGGCCCCGGCCAGCATCGCGCTCGCGTTCAGCCACGCGGCCTGGTCGGTGTCGAAGTGTTCGAGCAGCTGGGGCAGGACCAGCAGGGGGGAGGCGATGGCCACGTCGGCCAGGACGTTGGCGAGGATGAGAACGGCGACCCAGAGGACGAGTCGCCCGCTCCATCGGTGTTCCCGGGTGTCGGCGGCGGGCCCTTCCGGCGTGTCCTTCACATCTATCCTCTCCAGCGCGCCTCTCCGGCGCGTCAGTGGTCGAGAACTCTTCACGCCGGGGTTCAGCGCGTGCCGGTGTCCGCCGCCCGCAGGGCCTCGTCGCGGGCGGCGATGGCGGCCCAGCTGGTCGGCAGCATGCGGTCGCGGCCGCTGTGGACGCTGGCCTGGGCGAAGGTGACGTAGGGGCGCTGGCGGGCCTCGTACCGTTCGAACGCGGCGGTGTGGTCGCCGCCGCAGCGGTCGAGTTCCTCGGCGAGGATGCGCGCGCCGGTGAGCGCGAGTGAGGTTCCCCTGCCGGAGAGGAACGCCGGGCTGTACCCGGCGTCGCCGACGAGGGCGACGCGGCCGCGGTGCCAGGAGGGCAGGTGGATCTGGCTCGCGGAGTCGAAGAAGAAGGCGGGATCGGCGCGGACCGCGTCGAGCAGTTCCGGGATTCTCCACGACCGGTGGCCGGCGAAGGCGTCGATGACGATCTTCTTCTGGGCGTCCAGGTCGTGGCGGTCGTAGTCGAGCGGTTCCGAGCGGAACTGGAAGACCGCGACGGCCCTGTCCTTGTACCAGAAGGTGCCCGCCACCCGTCCGGGGACGTTGTGCAGCGAGTTGACGCCCCCGGTCCGGGCCTCGCCGGGCAGGGCGGCGAGCGCGATGTAGACACCGAGGTGGCGGAGGTAGTCCTCCTCGGGCCCGAACACCAGTCTGCGTACCGCGGAGTGCTGGCCGTCGGCGCCGAGCACGAGATCGTACCGCCCGGTGCGGCCGGAGGCGAAGCGCACGCCGACGCCGTCGCCACCGTCGGTCAGCGCCGCGATCGAGTCCCCGAAGCGGATCGCCGCGGTGCCCGGGAGCGCGTCGGCGAGGATGCGCACGAGGTCCTCGCGCAGGATCTCGATGTCGTCCTCGGAGTCGCTGATCTGGGCGATGGGGATGCGGCCCACCGTTTCGCCGTCGCCGTCGACGAACCGGGTGGACTCGGTCATCCGCAGGCGCTGCTCCAGGATGCTGGAGAGCAGGCCCATCTCCTCCACGGTTCGGACCGCGTCACCGCGGATGTCGATGGGTGTGCCCGCGAGGCGGAGGCTGTGGTCGTACTCCACGACGGTGACGTCGTGGCCGCGGGTGCCGAGTTCGCGTGCGGCGGCGAGCCCGGCGATGCCGGCTCCGGAGACGAGGATGTTCACGGGTGTGCTCCAGGTGGGTCTGGGCGGACGTGCGGGGCAGGTCGGTGGCGGTGCTCCGGAGCAGGGGAGGGGTGCGCGGCAGCGCGGTCGGCGCGGGGGCCACGGTCGCGGCACCCGGCAACTAAAGCAACTATTTGTTGCTTTAATGAAGCCTACTGGCGACCGGCTTGCACTGCAACGCCACGCCTGGTGACAATCGGCACCCGAGCAGAGAACAGGAGGTGGGCGTGGAGACGACCGACGGGACCGCCGGCCGGCCGCCCGCACGGCGCCCCGGCGGCCGCAACGCGCGGGTGCGGGCGCAGGTCCTCGCCGCGACCGCCGAGCTCGTCGCACGCGACGGCGTCGTGGGCTTTCGCTACGAGGAGGTGGCCGAGCTCGCCGGTGTGCACAAGACCAGCGTCTACCGCAACTGGCCCGACCGCGAGGAGCTGGTCGTCGACGCCATACTGAGCTACGCCGAGACCCTCGCGTCGGTCGCCGACACCGGTGACCTCCACCGGGACCTGGCGGACTTCCTGATGGGCCTCGCCGGTGGCCTGGAGACGCCTTTCGGCCGGACGCTCGAACAGGCCATCCAGCCCGCCCACCAGAGTCCCGCCGTCCGGCAGGCGCTCGCCAGGATCCTCGACCAGCGCGTGGCCGTCATGCGACGGCGGGTGGACACCGCGGTCGAACGGGGTGAGCTGCCCCCGGTCGACAGCGCCTTCCTCGGCGAGATGATCTCCGGTCCGGTGCACCTCATCCTCAACCGCGGCCTGCGCGCGTTCACCCGCGCGGACGCCGAGCGCATCGTCGCCGTGGTCCTCGCCGGTATCAGCGCCACGGCACCCGGCTGAGCCGTGCGACCGGCCCAAGACGGCGGGAGAAGGCCGGTCCCCCGATCCCCGAACCGCCGTTTCCGGTGGCTTCCACGAACACGCCGGAGCTTCGGGAGGTACCGTGCTGACAACTTCGGACCAGGGGAGCGGCCATGTGGGTGGTACTGGGTATCTGCGGCAGCCTGCGCCGGAACTCCCACAACGCCGCACTGCTGCGCCTGGCGGGCCGCAGCAACCCCGACGTCTCCGTGGTCGGCGGTGACCTGGCCGGACGCCTCCCCCTGTTCAACCCCGACCTGGACAACGACGAGGACCTGCCGGAGGTCGTCACGAGGTTCCGGTCCTGTGCCGACCGGGCCGAAGGCGTGGTCATCGCGACCCCCGAGTACGCGCACGGCCCCTCCGGAGCAACCAAGAACGCCATGGACTGGCTGGTCGGCTCCGGAGGGCTCGCCGGGAAGCCGACCCTCCTCATGAGCGCGTCGCCGGGGCAGGCGGGCGGTATGCGAGGCCACCTCGCGCTGATTCCCACGCTGACCCTGATGGGGAGTGTCCTGGTCGACTCGGTCACGGTCTCCGGGGCCCCCGCCCGGGTGGACTCCCGTGGCGAGTTCCGCGATCCGGCGGTGCTGGAGCGGGTCCGTCTGGCCATGGACGAGATGGCCACGGCGCTGTCCTACTCCCGTCAGAAGAAGGCGACGGACCTGCTCCTGGAGTAGCCCCGCTCCTTCGCGGGCGCCGTGGGCAGCGGACCGCCGACACGACCCGGTCGGGGTCCGCCCCGCCGGTCAGAGGCGTGAACACGGGGCTGTCCCGGCCGCCCGGACCGGTGCCCGGCACGTGCCCCCGACCCGCGCACGAACGCGGCGGGCGACGCAGACCGATCCTGTGCGAGGTCTGGGGGCGGTGTAGCTCCTGGGAAAGGTGTGACTCCCGGCAAACGGGGAACCTCCTACTTCCCCCCTCTTGTCGAACACATCGAACAACGGAGTGAAGCCAGCGTGCGCATCCACCAGACCACCCCCCGCATCGCGGCGTCGGCGCTCATCGCGGCCCCCGTCCTCGCCCTGGCCGCCCCGGCGCAGGCCGAGCAGGCGACCGGCTGCCTCGGCCGGGAAGGCGCCACCGTCGAGGAGGCCCGGGTCACCGAGGAGGTCCCCCAGGAGATCCTGCGCAGATCCGGGTTCGCCATGGCCGTGGACCGCTTCACGCGGGAGCTGTGCGCGGCGTCCGGAGCGGACGAGGCGAGCGCGGTCGTCGAACGCCACGGCGACGCGCTCTGGCGCGAGGCGGTGGACCGGGTCCAGGGCAACGGGAAGGTCGGGGGGAGCCTGAGCGCCGGGGACGACCGGCCGGTCTACTGGGCCCGGCTCGCCATGACCTCGGCCCTCAACCGCTGGCAGCCCGACTTCGAGCTGAGCGACGCCGACCGCGCCGGACTCGTGGCCGACATGGACCGCCGCTCCCGCGGCCACGACGACACGGACTTCGCCGAGGTCCCGGGGGAGCCCGAGGCCCTCCACATCATCGTGACCGGGTTCGACCCGTTCCGCCTCGACAACGACATCCGCCAGGCCAACCCCTCCGGTGCGGCCGCCCTCGCCCTGGACGGGGCGGTGATCGAGACCGACGCCGGCGTCGCGGTCGTCGAGACCATGCTCTTCCCGGTGCGCTGGCGCGACTTCACCGACGGCATGGTCGAGGAGGCCCTCCTGCCGCACTACACCGGCGACCGGCCGGCCGACGCGGTCATCACCGTCAGCCAGGGCCGACCGGGCCAGTTCGACCTTGAGGCCCACAACGGCGCCTGGCGCGGCGGCGCCGCGGACAACGAGTCGGCCGGCCCGGAGGAGATGATCCCCGTCCCCGACGGCGTCCCCACCGTCACACCGCAGCCGCAGTGGTCGGACTCCACCCTCGACCACCCCGCGATCGTCGAGGAGACCACCGGCGCGCCGTTCCCCGTGGTCGACAACACCACGGTGACCGAGATCCCCGAGGGCGAGACCGAACCGGTGGTGAGCGAGGACGGGCCCACCCCCGGCTCCGAGGCGCGGGCCGGAGGCGGAGGCGACTACCTCTCCAACGAGATCGCCTACCGCAACACCCTGCTGCGCGACGCCACAGGCCTGGACATCCCCGCCGGTCACGTGCACACCCCGGTCCTGGACCTCGGCTCCGGCGACGGCGTCACCGACCCCGGGTTCGAGGAGAACCGCGCGGCGATCGTCGGCCAGGTCGAGGACATCGTCGCGGCCGCCGTCCGCGGGTGACGTCCGAGGGGCCGGGCCCCCTCGGTGCGCTTCCACCGCACCGTCCGTGAGGCCCCGGCCGCCGCGTGGCCGGGCACCGCGCTCCGGCGGGGGCCCCGTCGCGATCCGCGGGGTCCGTGCGGCAGCGGGGTGCCTCGGGCGTTCGCGTGGCCGCGCAGGCGAACGCGAGCCGGCAGGCGCCTGCGCGGAACGGGCGCCTGCGCGGAACGGGCGTTGGCGTGGTCGGCCCGGTCAGGCCCCGGGCGCGGCGAGGAAGTCCCGCACCAGCGCGTTCACCCGCTCGGGCGACTGCCGGTTGACCCAGTGGCCGTGGCCCTCCAGCATCTCGACGCGGGAGCGGGGGACCAGCTTCGCAGCGGCCACGGTGTGCCGGGGGCGCACGCCGGCGTCCTGGTCCCCCTGGACGAACAGGGTGGGGCACCGGATCTCGCCCAGGCGGGGGCGCAGGTCCACGTTCATCCGCCACGGACCGATGGAGGCGTTCTGCCAGTCGGAGGAGCCCGCGCCGTTGGCCCGGACCTCGGGCATGATCTCCTCGACGATGTCGTCGAAGTCGTCTACCGGACCGGCGAACAGGCCGGTGCGTGCGAACCGGGCCACCCCCTCGCGGCTGCGGAACAGCCACGTGGGCAGTGTGTGGTTGAGCAGACGGCTCCTGGCCGTCAGCCACAGCAGCTGGTGCACCAGGGGAGGGAACGAGATGATCCCGGCCGGAGCCAGGGCGACGAGCCGGTCCAGCCGGTCGGGGTGGTCGATGGCGTAGGCCAAGGCGAGCGCGCCGCCCTGCGACAGACCCACCAGGGAGGCCCGACCGACCCCGAAGTGGTCCAGGACCGCGGTGACGCATCCCAGCATCCGGGCGTGGTCGGCGGTGCCGTCCCAGGGCCTGCTGTGCCCCTGTTTGGGCCAGTCCAGGGCGAGGACCCTGTGGTCGGGGGCCAGGACGGGGATCAGGTGGCGCCAGCTCAGCAGGGCGTTGTCCAGGCCGGCTCCGCTCAGCAGCAGGACCGTGCTCGTGCCCTGCCCCGCGGTGATGACGCTCAGAGCGCCCTCGGGCTGTTCGACGCTGACGCGGGAGAAGGGGTCCGACGGCGGAGGGCTCATGGGCGCCGACCGCTCCTCTCCCGCTCACTCCGCCACCGGGAGAAGAGCGGCGGCAGCTCGGCCTCCAGGAATCCGTAGAGCTCATGGACGTTGGCCAGGCGTTCGCGGCGCTCGTCCGGGGCGTCCCGGAGCACCCTGAGCCCGCGCTCGGTGACCTCGCGGAAGGCGGCCGCCTGGGCGTAGCGGCGCTCCAGCATCCGGCTCCAGCCGTCCGCGGCGATACGGAAGTACTCCTGGCGCTGTCCGCGCCTGCGCACTCCCTCGACCAGGCCGCTGGGGGTGAGCAGGCGCGTGGCGCTGCTGATGGAGCTGCGGCTGACCTGGAGGGTCTGCGCGAGCTGGGCGGCACTCTGTTCCGGTGGGTCGCTGATCAGCAGCCAGCCGATGACCCGTCCGGCGATCAGGGGCAGGCCCTCGCGCTCGAAGAACACCGCGACCTCGTCGACGAAGGCCAGTTCGTCCTCTGGGGGTTCGCTCATGTGAGGACATTACAGTCATTGCAGTAATGACTGCAACGAAGTGGCGTCGCGGGGGCCCGCCGCCACGGCGGCCCACGGCCTCCGCCCGGGGCGCGGAAGCGGTCCGGGCGGAGGCGGTCCAGCCCGTCCCGAAGCGCCTGGACACCGGTCGGCCCGCGGCTTCCCGGCTGTTCCCCGACGCGGTCCGTCCGTCTCGGGCGCGTCGCCGCGTCCGCCCCGGAACGTGTTGGTGTACTCGACACCATCGGCGTCAACCGACGACAAGGAGTGACATGGCTTTCTCGGAGAAGCAGCAGGCGGTCCTGCGCAAACCGGCCTTCGGGCACGTGGCCACGCTCGGACCGGACGGTTCCCCCCAGTCCAGCCCCGTGTGGATCGACTGGGACGGCGAGTTCCTCAGGTTCAGCCAGACCACGACGCGGCAGAAGCTCCAGAACCTCAGGCGCGACGGCCGGATCGCGGTCTCGGCCACCGACCCCGACGACGCCTACATGTACGTGGAGGTCCGCGGCGTGGTCGACCGGGTGGAGGAGGACCAGGACAAGGCCTTCATCAACGAGATGGCGCAGAAGTACCTCGGAACGCCCTACCCGTGGGACGACCCCGACGAGGAGCGTGTCATCGTTTACGTTCGGCCGGAGCGCTTCGTCGGCCGCTAGACGGGCGCGGCCCCGTCCCGGCGGGGCCGCGCGCTCCGGCGCGCGGTCTCCGTTCCTGGGGGATACTTGTGGGAAACTTTGCATGGACTGCAAGGATCGACCTTGTACGGGAGAGGACCATTGGGGCTTCGCGAACGCAAGAAGCAGGCCACGCGCCGTGCCCTCCAGGACGCGGCCGTCCGCCTCACGCTGGAGCGCGGCCTGGAGAACGTGACCGTGGAGGAGATCGCGGCAGAGGCCGACGTCTCCACCCGGACGTTCTTCAACTACTTCGCCACCAAGGAGGACGCCCTCCTCGGTGAGGTCCCGCGGTGCCCCGACGAGGACATGCGCAGGCAGTTCACCGAGGGCGGCCCCACCGGTGACTTCGTCGAGGACCTCATCACCATGCTGATCGCCTTCCTGGTCAGCACCGAAGACCTCGACACCCAGCGCGACGACATGCGCCTGCGCAAACAGCTCATGGACCGCGAGCCACAGCTCGTCCCCAGGATGCTCGCCCGCTTCCACACCGTGGAGATGGAGCTCGCCGCCATCATCGCCGAGCGGACCGGCGTCCCCGCCGAGGACGACCGCTCGGTCGTGGTCGCGGCGGCGGCCATGGCGGTGATGCGCCACACGATGAGGCGCCTGCGCTTCTCGGAGCACGAGGAGGCGGCGGACGTCCGTGCCAGGCTCCGCACCGACTTCCGCTTCCTGGGCGAGGCCTACGGGCGGCCCGGCCCCGCTGACTGACCCGAGGCCCCGTTCAGGCCCTCCGTGCCCGGGCTCCACGCCCTGAGCCCGGGGGCCCTGACCCGTGCCCGGGGGTCGGGGCCTGACCCGGACTCCGGCTCTCCGCCCCGCCCGCGGCACGGTCTCCGCGTCCGGTGTGCTCCACGCCTCAGCAGTTGGCCGGAACGCCGTGCGCCCCCGCCCGCGTCCAACCCCCTGCGGGACGCGTCAGCAACCCCGTGCCCGGCCCCTCCAGGGGCTCGGGGGGATGTCAGGGGACGCCCAGGGCTGTCCCGGATGGGAATCGTCGTCAGGAGGGGGCAGGGTGGAGACATGAACCAGAACTTCCAGAGCAAGCGCTTCCGACGCAGCGGAAGCGACCGCTACCTCGCCGGTGTCTGCGGGGGGATCGCCGAGTTCCTCAACGTCGACTCCACGCTGGTCCGCCTGGTCTTCGTGGTCCTGACGGTCCTCGGGTTCAGCGGCGTCTTCGTCTACATCCTGGCCTGGCTGATCATGCCGGCCGAGAACGAGAAGCGCTCCTTGCTGGAGCAGATCATCCGCAACTTCCAGGGAAAGCCGAGTCAGAGCTGATGTGGACCCTCAGAGCACAACCGGGTTGGAAACGACGCGAGCTGCGCACCCCGCGGGAGGAGCGCGAGGCCGAGCAGGCCTGCGAAGCCCCCGCGGAGTGCGGCAAGGAGCGCTAGGAACCCCGTGCGGCGGGGAACCTAGGCGCTGTCCCCGGTCGCGTTCATCTGATCGATGGTCTCACCGGCCATCCGCGACCACGGGAACGCCAGGAGCACCGCGCAGACCACGCCGATGGCACCGGCCGCGACGATGACGACACCGGTGCCGAACTTCTCGGCGAAGAACCCGGCCACCAGGATGCCCACGCCCTGTGCGGCCTGGAGCCCGGCCGCGACCAGCCCGAAGGCCAGTCCGCGGCCCTCCTTGGGCACGCACAGCACGAACGCCGCGTTGGCCACGAACTGGTAGGAGCCCGCGACGCCGCAGAGCGCTAGTGCGGTCACCATCAGCCACAGCGGCGGGTCGGTCAGCCACAGCAGCAGCGGCGCCGAGGTGAGGACGGCCAGCGGGCCGAGCAGGCGCATGCGGATGGACGGCGGGACGAACCGGGTCAGGACGAACCCGCCGACGAACCCGCCGATCGCCGAGCCCGCCATGATGAACCCGGCCGCCGCCGCTCCTGCGCCGATCTCCTCGGCCATCGGGTTGGCGAGCCCGTAGGGGATGCCGTACAGGCCGGCGAGCCAGGCGAGCAGCGCCAGGGTGCGCAGCCTGCGGTCGGAGAAGACCAGCTTGGCCCCGTCCCGGGTCATCGCGGCGAACCCGGGGCGGTCTCCCTGCCCCCCGCGGGGCGCGGGGCGCGCGGCCACACCCAGCAGCACGGTGAGCGCGGACAGCACGAAGAGGACGCCGGTCGACATCACGGCGATGTTGGGGCCGATGACGGCGACGATCAGGCCGCCGGCGACCAGACCGGCGAGCATGCCCAGCTGCGAGGTGAGCTGGATGATGGCCGTGCTGGCGACGTAGCGCTCGCCCTGGATGATCTCGGCCATCATCGCGGCGCGGGCCGCGGCGAAGGGGACCGACGGCAGCACCGAGCAGAAGAGCAGTATCCAGACGGCCCAGATCGGCATGCCGGGGATACCGATGAGCACGATCACGGCCGCGCGCGCGAGGTCGCAGGCGATCATGACGCGGCGGCGGGGGAGGAGGTCGGCGAGCCCGGAGATGAGCGGGCTGATGATCGGGGGCAGGAAGGTCAGGGCCAGGGTGACGCCCGCGGCCAGCGCGGAGCCGGTGATCTGGAAGACGAGCACGCTGGTGGCGATGTTCAGCAGGTTCGTGCCGATGACCGAGAGCGCGTGGGCGAGCCAGACGGCCCGGAACTCGGCGATCGCCATGACGACGCGGTAGCTGCTCCGCCAGTCGTCGTTGTTGGGGGCGCTCGAAGACTCGTGGTCTCCGTTGTCAGGTGTGTTGTCGAGGCGCGGATTGGCCACCCGGCACTCCCTTACTGTTACAGGGTTGTAATCACGCTGTGTCGTGTCCCAATAACCAACAGTTCCGGAAGGTGAGCTTCGTCGCAAGCCGTTCTGGGGAATTCGTGTCTGATTCGTTGCTGTGGGTGAGGAATGCCGGGTGGATTCGTCCGTGTTGTCAAGCCGCCTTGGACGGATTGTCTTCGCTGGTCGCGCCGTGTCTGAGCGGAGTCGTACGCCCGCCTTGGAATGTCGTTTATGAGCATAATGTTGATTGATATGTGCGAAGAGTGACGAAAAGCGTGATCCGAAGGAGACCGCGGCCCGGGGGCGAGGGACCGGAGGAGTGCCGGGTTCAGCCCCAGCCGAGCTCGGTCAGGCGGGAGTCGTCGATGCCGAAGTGGTGTGCGATCTCGTGCACCACGGTCACGAGCACCTCCTCCACCACCTGCTCGGGGGTCTCGCAGAAGGCGCAGATGTTGCGCCGGTAGATGAAGATCTGGTCGGGGAGCACGCCGAAGTAGGAGTCGCCCCGCTCAGTCAGGGGGATGCCCTCGTACAGGCCGAGCAGCCCCTCCGGCGACTCGTCCTCGACGGTGATCACCACGTTGTCCATGAGCTGCGCCAGCTCGGGCGGGATCTGGTCGAGGGCGTCGGCGACCAGTTCCTCGAAATCCCTGCGCGTCAGTTCCACCACACCTGCCATTGTGCTGCCTCCCCACGGCACGCCGGAAGCGACATAACACTCTCGAAGGGGAGGAAACACGGGAACGCCTCCCCCGGAGGGGCATGATGGGGGTGTGTTGTCTTGGGAAGCGATCCGCGGATACGACCTTCGCGGAGCCCTCCGACGGCTCCGCGGCACCTTTGACCGGCTGCGCTCCGGCCGCGCGTGGCGGTGGGGGTGCGTCGTCGTCGCGGGCCTGGTCGGCGGCTGGCTGGGCCTGGCCCTGGGCGGCCAGGTGGTCACTCCCATCGGCCCCGCGGACGTCACGATGAGCCTGAGCCCCCAGTGGCGGGGTGAGACGGTCGTCGACGTGGCCCCGCTGGGGCAGCTGGCCTTCGACACCCACAGCGCCCCGATCAAGCTGGAGGCGAGGATCTCCAACATCCGGCTGTCCGCGGCCGAGGAGGTCTTCGCCGACCCCGAGGCGATCAACCGCATGGCCGCGGGGATCGGTTCCGACCTGCGCGCCGGTGTGATCGGCCTGCTGGTGCGCGCGGTGCTCGCCGCGGCCCTGGGGGCCGCCGTGGTGGGGCTGCTGCTCTTCCGCGACGTGTGGCGGGCCCTGGCCAGCGCCCTGGTGTCGCTGGGCGTGCTCGTGGCCTCCGGAGCGGTGGCCGCCAACACCTTCAACCCCAGCGCCATCGCCGAGCCCCGCTACACCGGACTGATCGCGGGCGCCCCGCAGGTGGTGGGCAGCGCGGAGGAGGTGGTGGGCCGGTTCAGCCAGTACCAGGAGCAGTTGGCGGGGCTGGTCGGCAACGTCGCGATGATCTACGAGGCCACTTCCACCCTCCCCGTGTACGAGAAGGACGAGTCCGTCATCACCGTGCTGCACGTGTCCGACATCCAGCTGAACCCGGCCTCGCGGAGCATCATCCGCACGCTCCGGGAGCAGTACGGGGCGGACATGGTCGTGGACTCGGGGGACCTCACCGACCGGGGGAGCGCGGCCGAGGACGCGTTCGCCGACGAGATCGGCGGGCTGGACGTGCCGTACGTGTGGGTGCGCGGCCGGCACGACTCCATGGGAACGCAGCGGGCGGTGGCGGCACAGGAGAACGCCGTCGTGCTGGACGGCGAGGTCCGGGAGGTGGGCGGCCTGACCTTCTACGGGTCGGGGGACCCCCGGTACGTCCCGGACGCGACCCGGCTCAACCCCGACGCCTCCGAGGTGGCCGCACGGGGCGAGGAGGAGGCCGCGAAGGTGGTCGACTCCCGCGAGGACGTGGACGTGGTCGTCATGCACACGCGCACGCAGGCTGAGGCCTTCGACGGGGTGGTGCCGCTGGTGCTGACGGGCGACGACCACCTGCGGTCCACCGAGCTGACCGACCTGGGCACCCGGTTCCTCGTGCAGGGGTCCACCGGCGGGGCCGGTCTGCGCGGGCTGGATCACGGCCCCGGCCGTCCGACCCCGTACCAGGCGTCGGTGCTGTACTTCGATGCCGAGACCGGGCGCCTCCAGGCCCGCGACGACATCGATCTGGGCGGCATCGGACTGACGTCGGCACAGGTCGAGCGGCACATCGAGACCGACCCGCAGCGCCCGGTGGGCGAACCCTCCGAGGAACCTGAGGAGGAGGCCAGCGACGGGGAGCGGACTCCCTGACCCGCGCGTCGCCGCAGGTGGAGGAGGCGGCGACTGGCCGGGCTTATCACTTTGGTGTTGGTTGCGAATCTCCCCTATGCTTGACGTGTCACACGGGCCCCCATCGTCTAGCGGCCTAGGACGCCGCCCTTTCAAGGCGGTAGCGCGGGTTCGAATCCCGTTGGGGGTACGAGGCGGTTCGAGCACTACCGGACATCTGGCAGAATGAGAACCGCAGCGAGAGCACGGGGCCCAACACCCGGTGCGACAACTGAACAAGGTCCTGTGGAGCAGTTAGGAGTGCTCGCCACCCTGTCAAGGTGGAGGCCGCGGGTTCAAATCCCGTCAGGACCGCCGTCGCCGAAGTATCGGCGAGTGCGGCTAGGTAGCTCAGTTGGTACGAGCGTCCGCCTGAAAAGCGGAAGGTCGGCGGTTCGACCCCGCCCCTAGCCACTCCAAGCAGACATGCACAAAGGCCCCGCCACCTGCGGAAGCAGGCGGCGGGGCCTTTGCGTTGGTCGCGGTGGTCGTGGGTGGGCGGCTGCGGTCCCCGGTGGGTGTCCACGGCCAATGCGCGGCCACGGGGTCGTGGGGTCTCACCGGCTTCGGGTCCGATCCCGTCCTCGTGGGGCCTGGTGGACTCGTGGGGACTGGTGGAGAGGCCGACTGGCAACGCTGACGGGTGGCGCCTCGGTACAGCCGGTGCGCCTCCTCGCCCTGGCCCCTGGTGCGACTTCGTCCGCACCCGCGAGGCACGTGCGTGGGACGCCTTCAGCGCTCCCGTGCTGTGCCGGGACGAGCTGAGCGGGCGTCCGGGCGGGGTGCCCGCGCTTTCCGGGCGTTGAGCGGCCTCAGGCCCGCTGGGAGACCTCTGGTCCGCTGGGAGACCTCTGACGAATCCGGCCAGGTCCATGTGCCCCGGTAAGCGGTCACGGTCAGGGGACCGCCTCCGCGCGCGTCGGGTCCTGCACGTCCTCCGTGGGGGCGGACGGGACCGTCCCGGGCGCCGTGCCGAGAACCCCCGGGCGGTGGGGTGACGCCGACCACGGCGTGCGCGGAGCTCCTCGGGTAGTGTCCGGACCCGTGAGCCACGTGACCGCAGCTGACGGAACCCGGATCTGGTACGACGTCCTCGGGCAGGGCGATCCCCTCCTGCTCCTCAACGGGCAGTCCCTCGACCACGAGATGTGGGACGGGGTGCACACCGACCTGGCCCGGCACCACAGGGTCGTGCGGATGGACTTCCGGGGGACCGGCGGCAGCGACGCGCCCCTGGACGAGCCCTACACCTTCGGACTGTTCGTGGACGACGCCCTCACCGTCCTGGACGCCCTGGGGATCTCCCGTACGCACGTCTACGGGTTCTCCATGGGCGGGAAGGTCGCCCAGACCTTCGCGGCCACCGCGCCCGGCCGCCTCGGCGCGCTCGTGCTGGGCTCCACTGCGCCGGGCGGGAGCAACGAGGTCGAACGCCCGAGGTCGGCCACCCTCGCGCTGCGCCGGGCCGGTACGGCCGAGGGGCGCGACAGGATCGCCGAACTCTTCTACGGCTCCGAGTGGGCCGCCGCCCACCCCGACACGGTCACCCGCGTCCTGCCGCGCGGACCGCTGCGCGCCCAGCGCCTGCACTTCGGTGCCAGCTCGGGCTACGACGGGTGGGAGCTGTTGCCCTCGATCCAGGCGCCGACCCTGGTCGTGCACGGTGAGGACGACGTCCTCACCCCGGTCGGCAACGCCGCCCTCCTGGCGGAGCGCGTCCCCGGAGCCCGGCTGCTGGTCCTGCCCGGCATGCGCCACGGCTACCTGCACGAGGACGCGGCCAAGGCCACGCACGAGGTGCTGGACTTCCTGGCGGAGCACCCGCTCCCCGCGCAGGGCTGACCGGTCGCCCCGGCCGACGGGGCCCGGACCCCGGTCCCGCCAGCCGGTCCCGCCGACCGTTTCCCACGGCCGCGCGCTACGGCGCGGGCGGGCCCGGCGGGAAGTCGCTGCGCAGCCTGTCCAGCATGCGGCGGTCGCGCTTGGTCGGCCTCCCGGCCCCCCGGTCGCGCCTGATGACGGGCGTGGTCGCCTGCGGCGGGGGCGTCGGCGTCCTGTCGGTGTAGCAGCGGGCGGCGATCGGCGCGCTCACGCGCTTCTCGATGACATGGCCCACATCGACCGTGCGCGTGGTCCCGTGCAGCCGGACGCGCACCTCGTCGCCGACCTTGACCGTGGTGGCGGGCTTGGCCGGGCGGTCGTTGACGCGCACGTGCCCGCCGCGGCAGGCCTGTGCGGCGTCCGAGCGCGTCTTGGTGAGGCGTACGGCCCACATCCAGCGGTCGACCCGGGTGCTCTCCGGGCCCGGCGGCAGGGGCGCCGAGAACTCGTTCACGCCGGTTCCTTCCACTCTCCTGGGACGTTTCCCGCCACTCTAGGCGGCCACCGGTACGAAGTACTCCGAAGTCGCGCTAGAGTTGTTCATGCAGCGAGGTCCTGTGGAGCAGTTAGGAGTGCTCGCCACCCTGTCAAGGTGGAGGCCGCGGGTTCAAATCCCGTCAGGACCGCATGGTGAAGGCCCGGTGTCGTTTTCAGACACCGGGCCTTCGGCGTTCTGCGGCTGACACGGACACAGAAGGGCATGAGGGACCTTGGGTTACCGGTACGCCGTCGAGCGGACCGACCACTCGGCCCTGGCGAGCGGACACGTGCTGCGGTCCGCACCGGGCTTTCCGGGCTTTCCGGTGCGGCTGGCCAGCGAGCTGTTCCAGCGCGCGATGGTGCACACCGGAGGGGAGGCCGTCCGCCTGTGGGACCCGTGCTGCGGCAGCGGGTACCTGGCGACGGTGCTGGGCCTGCTGCACCGGGACCTCCTCACCGGCGTCCGCGCCACCGACGTGGACGCCGAAGCGGTCGCCCTGGCCGCGCGCAACCTGCGGCTGCTGACGGCCGAGGGGCTCGCCGAACGCGAGGAGGAGCTGCGCCGCTCCGCCCGGGACTTCGGCCGTGTGGCCTTCGTGGAGCGCGCCGAGGCCGCCCGCGACCTGGCGGCGGGGCTGGCCGCGCAGGGCGGCGACCTGCCCCATGAGACGGCCGTGGCCGACGTGTTCTCCCTGGAGGAGGGCGTGGACGCGGACCTGGTGGTGACGGACGTGCCCTACGGCGAGATGACCCGGTGGGAGGGGGACGTTCCCGGCGGTGCCGGGGAGCCGATGCGGGGACTGCTGGCCTCCCTGGGGCGGGTGCTGCCCGACCACGCCGTCGTCGTGGTGACCGCCCGCACCCGCCGGGTCGCCCTGCCCGAGGGCGTGCGCGCACTGGAGCGGGTGAAGGTGGGCAACCGGGCCGCGGTGCTGGTGCGCGCCCGCGACATCGCGCCCTAGCCGGACTGACCGGAACCGTCGCCGGTGTGACACGAGGGCCCGGCGAACCTCTGTGGTCGCCTGGACACCCGTCACACGGTTCCCGGCCGCGGAGCTTCGTCCACAGGCTGTGGACGACCGCTCGCCCCGGCCCGCTCCGCGCGTGCTCCCCGCTTCCCGGTCCCGTGGACGGTTCCCCGGCGCGGCACGGGGCCGCTGCCCCGGCGGCCGGACCCGTCTCCCGGCCGTCTCACCCCCGCACGTGGGCGAAGGCCCTCCAGGCGTACAGGGCCACCGCCAGGGCGACCGCCGCCAGCAGCACGAAGCCCAGCGTGTAGGCCCCCGTCGCCTGGTACACCGCCCCCATGAGCAGCGGCGGGAAGTAGCCGCCCAGTCCGCCGGCCGCACCCACCAGACCCGTGACCGTGCCGACCCTGGACGGCTCCACCAGCTTGGCCACCAGCGCGAACACGGCTCCGGTGCCCAGCCCCAGCGACAGCGCGATCAGGACGAACGCCGCACCGGCGGGGAACTCCGCGGGCGGGTGCAGGGCCAGCACGACCGCGAACACGCAGGTGCCGACGAACGAGACCAGGCACACCCGCACCGGGCCGATCCGGTCCGACAGGACGCCGCCGACCGGCCGGGCGGCCACGGCGGCCACCGCGAACCCGGCGGTGCGCAGCCCCGCGGCGGTCTGCGCGTAGTCGTAGGCCAGCGTCAGCAGCGTCGGCAGGTAGGTCGAGAAGGCCACGAAACCGCCGAAGGCGACCGCGTACAGCAGCGACGCCTGCCAGGTCGCCCGCAGCCGCACCGCCTCCCTCATGCGCGGCAGCGCGGGCTCCGTGCGCGGCCGCCACTCCGGTGAGTCCCGGCACAGCAGCCACATCACCACGCCCATGGCCGCCAGCGCGGCGCACAGCAGCAGGTGCGTGGTGAACAGCCCCACCGCGTCCACCAGCCAGGGGGTGAGGAAGGACGACAGGGCGGTGCCGCCCATCCCCGCGCCGAACACGCCCGTCGCGAACCCGCGCCGGTTCGCCGGGTACCAGGCGTTCACGAAGGGGATGCCGACCGCGAACGACGTGCCGGCGACGCCCAGGACGAAGCCCCACAGCAGCAGCATCCCGTAGGAGTCCCCCGACACCCCCACCAGGAACGTCGGCACGATGCTCGCGAAGCACAGGACCGTGAACATCAGCCGTCCGCCGTAGCGGTCGGTCAGCGCGCCCACGGGGATGCGCCCCAGCGCCCCCACCAGCACCGGGAAGGCCACCAGGACGGAGGTCTGCGTGGGCGTCAGCCCCAGGTTCTCGGTGTAGGTGCGCGACAGGGGACCGATGAGGTTCCACGCCCAGAAGGTGAGCGTGAACGCCGCCGTGGCCAGCGCGAGGTTGCCGCCCGCCGTGCCGCGGCGCGACACCCTTCTCCCCGATTCCGTACGCATCCGCGCACCCCTTCCTCCGCCGTTCCATGCGATTGTCACCCGATCCGGTGTGGGATGCGCCTTTTTCACGCCGGAGAAGGCATATTTGTTGGCGGAATGCATTGGGTTCTGGCCCGGTGTCCCCGCTGGGGGCCAAGGAACGGTAAACGGGGTGTTGTCCTTATGGCGGCGGAAAGCAAAAAAGGAGGCGCGGGGAACGCCCTTCTGGCGCTGGGCAACCACCTCACCCGCTCGGAGCCGCTGGACGGGGGCCGTGCCCAGGTCAGGAAGGGTGGGCGCCAGGGGGACTCCTTCTACCGCGACCGGTGGAGCCACGACCGCGTGGTCCGTTCCACGCACGGCGTGAACTGCACGGGATCGTGTTCCTGGGACGTTTACGTCAAGGACGGAATCATCACCTGGGAAACGCAGGCCACCGACTATCCCTCCGTCGGTCCGGACCGCCCGGAATACGAACCGCGCGGATGTCCGCGCGGTGCAGCCTTCTCCTGGTACACCTATTCGCCGACCCGTGTCCGCTATCCCTACGCGCGCGGCGTCCTCGTCCAGATGTACCGCGAGGCGCGCGCCCGCCTGGGCGATCCGGTGGCGGCCTGGGAGGAGATCACCACCGACCCCGACAGGCGCGCCCGCTACCAGCGGGCCCGGGGCAAGGGCGGCCTGGTCCGGATCACCTGGGACGAGGCCCTGGAGATCGCCGCCGCCGCGCACGTGCTCACCATCCGGAGGTACGGACCGGACCGCATCGCCGGGTTCTCCCCGATCCCCGCGATGTCGATGGTCTCCCACGGCGTGGGCGCGCGCTTCGTGAACCTGCTCGGCGGCTCCATGCTGTCCTTCTACGACTGGTACGCCGACCTGCCGGTCGCCTCGCCGCAGGTGTTCGGCGACCAGACCGACGTCCCCGAGTCCGGTGACTGGTGGGACGCCGCCTACCTGGTGCTGTGGGGCTCCAACGTCCCCGTCACCCGCACCCCCGACGCCCACTGGATGGCCGAGGCCCGCTACCGGGGCCAGAAGGTGGTGGTCGTCTCCCCGGACTACAGCGACGCCACCAAGTTCGCCGACGAGTGGCTGGCGCCCCACCCGGGCACGGACGGGGCCCTGGCGATGGCCATGGGGCACGTGATTCTCAAGGAGCGGTTCGTCGACCGCACCACGCCGCGCTTCGACGACTACGTGCGCCGCTACACCGACCTGCCGTTCCTGGTGGCCCTCGACAGCCGCGAGGGCCGCCTCGTCCCCGACAAGTTCCTCACCGCCGCCGACCTGGGGGACACGGGGGAGAACGCCGAGTGGAAGCCGGTGTTCTGGCCGGAGGGCGAGGACGCCCCCGTCGCACCCAACGGCACCGTCGGCCACCGCTGGGGCGAGGCCGGGACCGGCCGGTGGAACCTGGACCTGGAGGGCCGCGTTCCCGCCCTCACCCTCTACGCGGAGGGCGGGGAGGCCGCCGAGGTCGCCCTGAACCGCTTCGACAACCCCGGCGGCACGGCCGAGGTCCTCACCCGCGGCGTCCCGGTCCGCAGGGTCGGCGGACGCCTCGTCACCACCGTCTTCGACCTGGTCCTGGCCCACTACGGGGTGCACCGGCACGACCTGCCCGGCACCTGGCCCACCGGCTACGACGACGCC
The DNA here is from genome assembly GCF_012396365.1 of Nocardiopsis alborubida. Lineage (GTDB taxonomy): Bacteria > Actinomycetota > Actinomycetes > Streptosporangiales > Streptosporangiaceae > Nocardiopsis > Nocardiopsis alborubida. The sequence goes on from NZ_JAAXPG010000001.1 coordinate 114,169, forward strand.
GCCGAACCCTGCACGCCCGCCTGGCAGGCCGAGCTCACCGGGGTCCCCGCCGACCGGGCGGCCCGTATCGCCCGCGAGTTCGCCGACACCGCCGAGGAGTCCGGCGGCCGGGCCATGATCATCCTCGGCGCGGGCACCAACCAGTGGTTCCACGGCGAGAACGCCTACCGGGCCTTCCTGTCCCTGCTGCTGCTCACCGGGTGCCAGGGGGTCAACGGCGGCGGCTGGGCCCACTACGTCGGCCAGGAGAAGTGCCGCACCTCCGCGGGGTGGGCCGCGTTCGCCTCCGCCGCGGACTGGGCCCGGCCGCAGCGCTTCATGGCCGGAACCTCCTACTGGTACCTGCACACCGACCAGTGGCGCTACGACACCTACCGCGCCGACGCCCTCGCCTCGCCGCTCGGCCCGGGACGGGTGCGCGGACGGCACACCGCCGACCTGGTCGCCGCCTCCGCCCGGATGGGGTGGATGCCCTCCTACCCGACCTTCGACCGCAACCCGATCGAGCTGGGACGCGAGGCGCGCGAGCGTGGGCAGGACCCCGCGGAGTACGTCGCCGACCAGCTCCACAGCGGTGGCCTGCGCTTCGCCGCCGAGGATCCCGACGCCCCCGAGAACTGGCCCCGGGTCCTCACCGTGTGGCGGTCCAACCTGTTCGGCTCCTCGGCCAAGGGCAACGAGTACTTCCTCAAGCACCTGCTCGGCACCCGCTCCAACCTGCTGGCCGAACCCGCCGGGCCGGGGGACCGGCCCGCCGACGTCACCTGGCGCGAGGACGTCCCCGAGGGCAAGCTCGACCTGCTGCTGTCCATCGACTTCCGGATGACCAGCACGACCCTGCTGTCCGACGTCGTGCTGCCCGCCGCGACCTGGTACGAGAAGCACGACCTGTCCACCACGGACATGCACCCCTTCGTGCACTCGTTCAACCCGGCCATCGACCCGCCCTGGGAGACCCGCACCGACTTCGACGCCTTCCACGCCCTGGCCAGGACGTTCAGCGCCCTGGCCGCCGACCACCTGGAGGAGGTCACCGACCTGGTGGCCGTCCCCCACCAGCACGACACCCCCGGCGAGCTCGCCCAGCCGCACGGCGTCCCGCCGGACTGGAAGGCGGACGGCACGCGGCCCGTCCCCGGCCGGACCATGCCCGCCGTCGTGCCCGTGCGCCGCAACTACTCCGAGGTCGCGCAGAAGCTGGCCGCCCTGGGGCCGCTGGCCGAGTCCAGGGGACTGCCGGTCAAGGGCGTGTCCTTCACCCCGGACCTGGAGGTGGAGTGGCTGCGCCGGCGCAACGGGGCCGTCCGGGGCGGGGTCGCCGACGGCCGCCCGGCCCTGGACACCGACGTCAAGGCCTGCGAGATGATCCTGGCCCTGTCCGGAACCAGCAACGGCCGCCTGGCCGCGCAGGGCTTCCGGCTCCTGGCCGAGCGCACCGGCACCGACATGGACGAGCTGATCCACCGGGCCGCGGAGCGCCGGGTGGTCTTCTCGGACGCGAGCCGGGGGCCCACGACGGTGGGCACCAGCCCGGAGTGGTCGGGCAAGGAGGCCCCCGACCGCCGGTACTCGCCGTTCACCATCAACGTCGAGCACGACAAGCCCTGGCACACCCTCACCGGCCGCCAGCACTTCTACCTCGACCACGACTGGATGCACGAGTTCGGAGAGGCCCTGCCGGTCTACCGGCCGCCGCTCGACATCAGCCGCCTGTTCGGCGAACCGCGACTCGGTCCGACCGGCCAGCGCGAGGTGGTCGTGCGCTATCTGACCCCGCACTCCAAGTGGTCGATCCACTCCGAGTACCAGGACAACCTGCTGCTCCAGACCCTCTCCCGCGGCGGCCCCACGATCTGGATGAGCCCCGTCGACGCCGAGGCGATCGGCGCGGCCGACAACGACTGGGTGGAGGCGGTCAACCGCAACGGCGTGGTGGTGGCGCGGCTGGTGGTCTCCCACCGGATGCCCGCCGGAACCGTGTACATGTACCACGTCCAGGAGCGCACCATCGACGTGCCCAAGTCCGAGACCACCGGCAGGCGCGGCGGCATCCACAACTCGCTCACGCGCCTGCTGGTCAAGCCCACCCACCTCATCGGCGGCTACGCGCAGCTCACCTACGCCTTCAACTACCTCGGCCCGACCGGCAACCAGCGCGACGAGGTCACCGTCGTGCGCAAGCGGACCACGGAGGTGCGTTACTGATGGCACAGGCCCACGGCAGCGGGGACGGGACCGGCGGCCCGGGCGGGGAACGGCCGATCGGCAGGGTCATGGCGCAGGTCGCCATGGTGATGAACCTGGACAAGTGCATCGGCTGCCACACGTGCTCGGTCACCTGCAAGCAGGCCTGGACCAACCGCAGCGGCGTCGAGTACGTGTGGTTCAACAACGTCGAGACGCGGCCCGGGCAGGGCTACCCGCGCACCTACCAGGACCAGGAGCGCTGGAAGGGCGGCTGGGTCCTCGACGCCAGGGGGCGTCTCAAGCCCCGCGCGGGCGGGCGGCTCAAGCGGCTCTCCACCATCTTCGCCAACCCGGTGATGCCCTCCCTCCAGGACTACTACGAGCCCTGGACCTACGACTACGAGACGCTGACCAACGCTCCTCTGGGGGACGACTTCCCGGTGGCCGAGCCGCGGTCGGCGCTCACCGGCGAGCCCATGAAGGTCAGCTGGAGCGCCAACTGGGACGACGACCTCGGCGGCGGGCCCGAGCTGACCCGCCGGGACCCGATCGTGCGCAGGCTCGGCGACAAGGTGCGGTTCTCCTTCGAGGAGACCTTCATGTTCTACCTGCCGCGCATCTGCGAGCACTGCCTCAACCCCTCGTGCGTGGCCGCCTGCCCCAGCGGCGCCCTGTACAAGCGGGTCGAGGACGGCATCGTCCTGGTCGACCAGGACCGCTGCCGGGGCTGGCGCATGTGCGTCACCGGCTGCCCGTACAAGAAGGTCTACTTCAACCACAAGACGGGCAAGGCCGAGAAGTGCACGTTCTGCTACCCGCGGGTGGAGGTGGGCATGCCCACCGTCTGCTCCGAGACGTGCGTGGGACGGCTGCGCTACCTGGGCGTGGTCCTCTACGACGCCGACCGGGTCCGCGAGGCGGCGTCGGTGGCGGACGAGAGGGACCTGTACCGCGCCCAGCTCGACGTGTTCCTCGACCCCTCCGACCCCGCGGTGCGCGCCGCGGCCCGCCGCGACGGCATCCCCGACCGCTGGGTGGAGTCGGCTGTCCGCTCCCCGGTCTACGCGCTGGCCAAGCGCTTCCGGGTGGCGCTGCCGCTGCACCCGGAGTACCGCACGATGCCGATGGTCTGGTACATCCCGCCGCTGTCCCCGGTGGTGGACACGCTCTCCTCCACCGGGCACGACGGCGAGGACGCCGACAACCTCTTCGCCGCCATCGACACCCTGCGCATCCCCGTGGAGTACCTGGCCGAGCTGTTCACCGCGGGTGACACCGGCCCCGTGGACCTGGTCCTGCGGCGGCTCGCGGCCATGCGCTCCCACATGCGCCGGATCAACCTGGGCCGGGAGCGCGACGACTCCATCGCCGCCGCCGTCGGGATGACCGGCACCGAGATCGAGGACATGTACCGGCTCCTGGCCCTGGCCAAGTACGACGAGCGCTACGTCATCCCCACCGCCTACGGGGTGGACGAGGCCGACCGCGGGGTCATCGACGAGGTCGGGTGCAGCCTCGACTTCGAGGGCGGGCCGGGCATGGGCGGCATGGGCGGGGGCGTGCCCTTCGGCGAGGCCTCCGGGCAGCCCGAGGCCGCGACCGTGGAGAACTTCCACGCCCTGCGCACCCGCCAGACCAGCGACGCCCAGGCGGACACGAGCGGCCGGGTCAACCTCCTCAACTGGGACGGCAACGGCCGCCCCGCAGGGCTCTTCCCACCCCGACGGGGTGGCGACGACGACGGCGGTGGCGGCGACGCCGCGCCGCGGAAGAGGGGGAGAGGATGAGTACCACCGCTGACGCCGAAGGAGCTGGCGGGACGGCACGGAGCGGCACCGGTTGGCTGGGGGCGGCGCGCACCATCCGCCGGGCGCACCGCGTGGCGGTCACCCACCAGTCCGCCTCGGTCCTGCTCGGCTATCCCGACCAGGTCTTCTTCGAGCGCCTGCCGCTGGTGGCCCGCGCGGTCGCCGAGCTGCCGCGGGGAGGGGTGCGCGCGGCGCTCCAGGAGTTCTGCGACCACGCCTCCACCACCTCCGAGCTGGAGCTGTGCGAGCACTACGTGGACGTGTTCGACCTGCGCAGGCGCAGGACCCTGTACATGACCTACTACACGGACGGCGACACCCGCCGCAGGGGGCACGCCCTGGCCGAGGTCAAGCGCGTCTACGCCGAGGCCGGGTGGCGGGTGGAGAACCGCGAGCTGCCCGACCACCTGGCGGTGGTCCTGGAGTTCGCGGCCCGGGGGGACGCGCGCGCGGGCGAGGCCCTGCTGCTGCGCTTCCGGCCGGGCCTGGAGCTGATGTCGCGGACCCTGCACGACCACGGCACCCCGTACGCGCGGATCGTGGACGCGGTCCGCATGACCCTGCCCGCGCAGGAGCGCGGGGACCTGGAGCTCGTGCGCAGGCTCGCGGCCCAGGGGCCGCCCGCCGAGGACGTGGGGCTGGAACCGTACGGGGTGCGGGCGCCGCTGCCGCGGACCGAGGCCCCCGGGCGTGACGGGGAGGAACGGTGAACGGGTACGGCGCACTCGACCTGCTGCTGTGGGGCGTGCTGCCCTACGCGGTCCTGGTCCTCGTGGTGGGCGGCCTCGTCTGGCGGTACCGGTACGACCGGTTCGGCTGGACCACCCGCTCGTCCGAGCTGTACGAGTCCAGGCTGCTGCGGATCGGCAGCCCGTTGTTCCACGTGGGCCTGCTCCTGGTGATCGGGGGACACGCGGTGGGGCTGCTCGTGCCCGAGGGCTGGACCCGGGCGCTCGGGGTGTCCGACACCGTCTACCACGTCACCGCCCTGTCGCTCGGGCTCGTGGCGGGGGTGTGCACGCTCGGCGGGATCGCGCTGCTGATCTGGCGCCGCCGCACGACGGGCCCGGTGTTCAGCGCCACCACGCGCAACGACAAGCTCATGTACCTGGTGCTGGTCCTGGCCATCGTCACCGGGCTGGGCATGACCGCCTACTTCGCCGGGGTGGAGGTGGCGGGCGGGCACACCCAGGACTACAGGCGGACGGTGTCGCCGTGGTTCCGCTCCATCTGGGTGCTCCAGCCCGACGTCGCGGCGATGTCGGGGGCCGAGGCCCCGTACAAGCTGCACGCCCTCGTCGGCCTCGGGCTGTTCGCCCTGCTGCCCTTCACCCGCCTGGTGCACGCGTTCAGCGCGCCGGTCGGCTACCTCTTCCGCCCCTACGTCGTCTACCGCACGCGGGACCGGTACCCGACCGCCGCCGGGCAGGCGGAGCGACCCGCGCGCCGGGGCTGGTGACCCTGCCCTCCGCGCGGTCCGGGCGGCCCGCGGGCCTCACAGATCACGGACGGTGACCGCGCGACCGGGGTGTGCGCGACGGTTATGTGTGGGAACGTGGTCATTGGCCCGCGCACACCGCGTGCGCGAACACGGGGAGTGGGAGAGAGTGCCATGGACCTGACGGTCGTCGACGTTCCGGAACGCTCGCGCTACGAGGTGAGCGCAGACGGGGCGGTGGTGGGGTTCTCCGCCTACCACCTGATCGACAAGGGCGTGTACGCCCTGCCGCACGTGGAGGTCGACTCCTCCTTCGAGGGCAAGGGGGTGGCGAGCCGCCTCATGCGCGACTCCCTGGACCACATCCGGTCGCGCGGGCTCAAGATCGTGCCGATCTGCCCGTTCGCGCAGGCCTACCTCAAGAAGAACCCGTCCTACGCGGACCTGGTCCACGAGGGCTGATCCCGCGGGTCCGCGCGGGGCCCTCCGTGGCGGCTCCGCGGGCCGGAGGCGAATAACGGGAACATCACCATCCGGGCACGGCGTGTCCCGGATGGTGATTCCGTGCACTTCACGGGTATGTGGGGGCGGTTGTCCTCTTACGGAGCAAAGGAGCCCCGCCCCGTGCTGCCTGCCGACCAAGCGCCCACCCTGGACGCGCGCCTGACCGACGCGATAGCCACGTTCAACAACGACTTCCTCTGGGCCTGGATCCTGATCCCGCTGCTGGTGGTGGTGAGCGTCTACCTCACCATCCGGACGGGAGTCGTCCAGATCCGGATGCTCCCGGAGATGTTCCGGGTGCTCAGGAGCAAGCCCGAGATCGCTCCTGACGGGGGCAAGGCCGTCTCCTCGCTCCAGGCGTTCATGATCTCGGCCGCGGCCCGCATCGGTACGGGCAACATCGTCGGTGTGGCCGTCGCCATCTCCCTGGGCGGTCCGGGCGCCGTCTTCTGGATGTGGACGATGGCGATCGTGGTGTGCGCGGCCAGCTTCGTCGAGTCCACCCTGGCCCAGCTCTACAAGGTCAGGGACTCCACCGGCTACCGGGGCGGTCCGGCCTACTACATGGAGAAGGGCCTGGGGCAGCGCTGGCTGGGCGTGCTCTTCGCGATCGTCCTCATCGTGACCTTCCCGATGGTCTTCAACGCCGTGCAGAGCAACACCATCGCCGGGGCCGTCACCAACTCCGCCGAGAACATGAACGTGACCCCGGGCCTGGGGCTGTCGGCCGCGGTCGGGGTCGTGCTCGTCGCGGTCACCGCGATGGTGATCTTCGGCGGCGTCCGCAGGATCGCGCAGACCGCCCAGGCCCTGATCCCGGCCTTCGCGCTGATCTACCTGATCATGGGCGTCATCATCGTGGGGATGAACTTCGAGCGCATCCCCGGGATGTTCACGCTCATCTTCGAGCACGCCTTCGGCATCCGCGAGTTCGCCGCCGCCGGTCTGGGCACGGTGATCATCCAGGGCGTGCGCCGGGGCATGTTCTCCAACGAGGCGGGCCTGGGCTCGGCCCCCAACGCCGCGGCCAGCGCCGCGGTCACCCACCCCGCCAAGCAGGGCCTGGTGCAGACCCTCGGCGTCTACTTCGACACCCTCGTGGTCTGCTCCGTCACGGCCTTCATCATCCTCATCGGCTACCAGGGCGACTCCGAGCGCGAGCTGGAGGGCGACCTCACCCAGATGGCGGTCACCGAGGCGCTGGGCCCCTGGGCACTGCACCTGATGACGCTGATCATCCTCCTGGTCGCGTTCACGTCGGTGCTGGGCAACTACTACTACGGCGAGTCGAACCTGGAGTACCTGACCGCCGACCGGCGCGTCATGCTCGGCTACAAGATCGTCTTCCTCGTGGCCAGCTTCCTCGGCTCGCTGGGCTCGATCGACCTGGTCTGGACGCTGGCGGACACGACCATGGGCATGATGGCGCTGATCAACCTCGTGGCCATCACACCGCTGGCCGCGATCGCGGCACGGGTGCTCAAGGACTACAACGACCAGCGGCGCCAGGGCATCGACCCCGTGTTCACGCGGGACCGGCTGCCCGACCTGCGCGGCGTGGAGTGCTGGGAGCCCAGTGAGAGGGAGACGGCCGCCGAGTCCGACCGGGTCTGAGCGCCGCGGGACGGGGCCGGGACCGTGCTGCGCCCGGATCCGGCCGTCCCGGGCCCCGGCCGGGGTTCTGATCCGTCCACCGGTGGGGCGGGGGTGTACGCATCCCCCGCCCCACCGGCGTCTTCAACGGGTCATTCAGTGACAGAACCCACCAGGTAAGGCTTTTCAGTGCATCTGTGTTCTTTCGGTCACGGCGAATAATCGCTAGTGTGCTGGATCACAGTTGTGGCGGCCCGTGTGTCTCGTCGAGGGAGTCCGATGTCCATCGTCTCAATCGAGCCCGCCACCGCCGAGCGGTGGGAAGACCTGGAGAACCTGTTCGGACCGACCGGAGCCTACGGGCACTGCTGGTGCACCTTCTTCCGGAGGCGGGCCAAGGACCACACGGCCAGCACCTCCTGCGACCGCTCCCAGCGCGGTGTGGACAACAAGGAGGAACTGCGGCGCCTGACCCTGGACGGGCGGGTGCCCGGCCTGCTCGCCTACGACGAGGACGGTCCCTGCGGGTGGGTGTCCGTGGCCCCCCGCGAGGACTTCATCCGGCTGTCGCGGTCGCGGTCCCTGCGCCCGGCCGATCCCCGTGAACCCGGCGTGTGGTCGCTGGTCTGCTTCTGGCTCCCGCCCCGCCGGCGCAGACGCGGCCTGGGCAGCCGCCTGCTGGACGGGGCGATCGAGTACGCCAGGACCAACGGGGCGCGCGTCCTGGAGGCCTATCCGGTGGACACCGCCGGGGGCCGGGCGCCCAGCGCCGAGGTCTACACGGGGACGGTGGAGATGTTCCGGCGGGCCGGGTTCACGCTGAACAACCACCACGCGAGCGAGCGCGTGGTCGCCCGCCTGGAACTCAAAACCGAGTAGCACGCGCCTCCTCTTTCCCCTTTTCCTGATCCGCCTCCCCTCTGAACCCCCACCCCCTGAACCCCCCGCCCCCCATCGCAGCCCCCCTTCCGGCTTCTGACAGTCCCGCCCCCAGCGGAACCCGGTGCACCCGCCGCCCCCGCTCTCCGGTCCGAACACGGGCCGCCCCCGGAGAACGGGGGGAGGGTATCCGGAACGCCCGCCGGGGTCCGCGGACGCCTCCCCGTTCCCCGGGGGTGCCGCCCGAGGTCCTCGCACGTCGCGTGCGGGGGCCTTCGTCGTTTCCGGGGGCGGCGCGCTCGGCGGACATTTGACAGCACCATACCCCTGAGGGGTATGTTGAACGCATTGGAGTCCGGTCCCAGGAGGACTGGCACAGCACACATGCCCCAGGAGGCGAAATGGCTGCCACCACCACCGCTGTTTACACCGTTGACGGCATGAGCTGCGGACACTGCGTCAACTCCGTCACCGAGGAGGTCGGCGGGGTCGCGGGGGTCACCGACGTCAAGGTCGACCTCGACAGCAAGAAGGTGACCGTCACCAGCGACGGCCCGGTCGACGACGCGTCGGTCCGAGCCGCCATCGACGAGGCCGGCTACGAGGTGCGCGGCTGACGCGCACACCGGACCCGCGGTCCGGGCAGGGGCGGCGCACGGCCGGTCCCGGGCCGCGGGGGAGTTCCGGCGCGGAACGGGAGATCCGCCCGCGCCGGGCCCCGGGGCCGCCCGGCCGCGGAGCACAGAACCGTCCACGGGAACACGGGGACGTCACGGAGGACCGAGGAAGGGCTATGAGCAGCAGCGCAGCCGCGGCGGGCCGGGCCGACACCGCACCGGTCGAACTGGACATCGGCGGCATGACCTGTGCCGCCTGCGCCAACCGGGTCGAGAAACGGCTCAACAAGCTCGACGGTGTCACCGCCACCGTCAACTTCGCCACCGAGAGGGCCCGGGTCTCCTTCGACGGCTCGCCCACCCCGGTGGAGGACCTCGTCGCCCAGGTCGAGAAGGCGGGCTACACCGCCACCGTGCCCCGGGTCGAACCCGAGGCGGCCGAGGACGCCGCGGAACCCGCCGACCCCGCCCGCGCGCTGCGCGACCGGGTGATCGTCAGCGCGGTGCTGTCGGTGCCGGTCATCGCGATGGCGATGGTCCCCGCCCTGCAGTTCACCTACTGGCAGTGGGCCTCGCTGGCCCTGGCGGCGCCCGTCGTCGTCTGGGGCGCGCTGCCCTTCCACGTCGCCGCCTGGAAGAACCTCAGGCTGGGCAGCGCCACCATGGACACGCTGGTCTCCCTCGGGGTGTCGGCCGCGTTCCTGTGGTCGCTGTACGCGCTGTTCCTCGGGACCGCGGGCATGCCGGGGATGACGCACCCCTTCGAGTTCACCGTCGCCCGCGGCGACGGCTCGGCCAACATCTACCTGGAGGTGGCCGCAGGGGTCACCACCTTCATCCTCCTCGGCAAGTACTTCGAGGCCCGCTCCAAGAGGCGTGCGGGCGCCGCCCTGCGCGCCCTGCTCGAACTCGGGGTCAGGGAGGCCACCGTCCTGCGCGGCGCGGACGCTCGGCAGGAGTCGGTGCCCGTGGACCGGCTCGTCGTCGGCGACCGCCTCCTCGTCCGGCCGGGGGAGAAGGTGGCCACCGACGGCGTGGTGGAGGAGGGCACCTCCGCCGTGGACATGAGCATGCTCACCGGTGAGTCGGTGCCGGTGGAGGTCGGGCCCGGCGACTCCGTGGTCGGTGCGACCGTCAACGCGGGCGGGCGCCTCGTCGTGCGCGCCACCCGGGTCGGCTCGGACACCCAGCTCGCCCAGATGGCACGTCTGGTGGAGGAGGCCCAGAACGGCAAGGCCGAGGTCCAACGCCTGGCCGACCGCGTCTCCGGGGTCTTCGTCCCGATCGCCATCCTCGTCGCTCTCGCCACGCTCGTCCTCTGGCTCGTGCTGGGGGCGTCCGCCCCGGCCGCCTTCACCGCCGCGGTCGCGGTGCTCATCATCGCCTGCCCGTGCGCCCTGGGCCTGGCCACGCCCATGGCCCTGATGGTGGGCACCGGGCGCGGCGCCCAGCTGGGCATCCTCATCAAGGGACCGGAGGTGCTGGAGGACACCCGCCGCGTGGACACGGTCGTGCTGGACAAGACCGGCACCGTCACCACCGGCCGGATGACCCTGACCGGCGTGTTCACCGCCGAGGGCGAGGACGAGGAGGAGGTCCTGCGCCTGGCCGGTGCCCTGGAGGACGCCTCCGAGCACCCCATCGCGCGGGCGGTCGCCGCCGGGGCCGCCGACCGAGTGGGCGCACTCCCGACCCCCGAGGACTTCGCCAACGCCGAGGGCCTGGGCGTGCGGGGGACCGTCGAGGGCCGTGCCGTGGCCGTCGGCCGGGTCGCGCTGCTGGAGGAGCACGGCGCCGTCCTGCCCGAGCGGCTGGCCGCCGCTCTCGGGGACGCCGAGGCCGAGGGCCGCACCGCCGTGGCCGTGGGCTGGGAGGGCCGGGTCCGGGGCGTGCTGGTGGTGGCCGACACTGTCAAGCCGACCAGTGCCGAGGCCGTCCGCAGGTTCCGTGAGCTGGGGCTCACCCCGATCCTGCTCACCGGGGACAACCGGGCGGTGGCCCGGTCGGTGGCCGACCAGGTCGGCATCGACGAGGTGGTCGCCGAGGTCCTGCCCCGCGACAAGGTCGAGGTCGTGCAGCGGTTGCAGGGCGAGGGGCGCACGGTGGCGATGGTCGGCGACGGGGTCAACGACGCCGCCGCCCTGGCCCAGGCGGACCTGGGGCTGGCGATGGGCACGGGGACGGACGTGGCCATCGAGGCCAGCGACCTGACGCTCGTGCGCGGCGACCTGCGCGCCGCCGCCGACGCCATCCGCCTCTCCCGCAGGACCCTCAGCACCATCAAGGGCAACCTGTTCTGGGCCTTCGCCTACAACGCCGCCGCGATCCCGCTGGCGGCGGCGGGACTGCTCAACCCCATGATCGCCGGAGCCGCCATGGCCTTCTCCAGCGTCTTCGTCGTCAGCAACAGCCAGCGGCTGCGCCGGTTCCGCCCGCTGGCGGGGGACCGGGCCTCCTGACCGGCGCACGGGGAGACGACAAGGGGGGAGGGGCGCGGGCCGTCCGCGTCCCTCCCCCCCTGACGAGGGGGCGTCCTCCGTTCCGCCGCGGCGGGTTCCGCCGACCCCGGTCCCGACACGACCTGGTGATGACCACGGGTGTTCCCCTGATCGCGGACGGAGGTGCCGGAGGTGGACCGGGCCCCGATCCGAGGGGGTCCTGCCCCGGCCAAGGATGTGAGGCGGGTCTCGCGCCCGCCCGGGGCGGGCCGCTAAGGTTGCGCGGGGCCGCGCGGTCCGGGCGTGTCCGCGCGATCGGTGCGGCCCCGCCGTGCCCGTACGCCCCCGCACACGAGGCCCCCGCCCCGGCCGCCGAGCCCCTCCCCCGCCTCCTTCGACCTCCCACGTGAAGGACGGACCCCCGCCCGTACCCGATCGCCCCCAGCCGAGGTACCCGTGTCCTCTGGATGTCCCCGAGCCTCGCTGCACCACAGCGAGCCGCACCCCGACCCCTACGCCGTGTACGCCGGGATGCGCGCAGACCACGGGCCCGTGGTCCCGGTCGAGCTCGAACCCGGTGTGCACGGGTGGCTGGTCACCGACTACGCCACCCTCATCTCCTGGTCACGGGACACCACCGCGTTCAGCCACGACTCCCGGCTGTGGCGGGACCTCACCGAGGGACGGGTCGGCCCGGACTCCGCGCTGCCGCCGATGCTGGCCCCGCGCGCGAGCGCCCTGTACGTCGACGGCGTGGAGCACCAGCGCTACCGCGGGGCCATCACCGACGTCCTCGGCAGCGTCGACGCCGAACACCTGCGCCGGATCGCCAGCCGCCACGCCGACCGGCTCATCGACGGGTTCTGCGCGCGGGGACGGGCCGAACTCCTCGACGAGTACGCGCGCGTGCTGCCGCCGCTGGTCATGAACGACCTCTTCGGCTTCGGGGAGGACCAGGGGAGGCGCTTCGTCACCGCCATGCGCAACCTGTGGCTCGGCGTGGACACGGAGAGGTCCCACGCCGAGGCCGAGCGGGTGCTGTCGGAGGTGGTGGCGGCCAGGCGCCGCGAACCCGGTGACGACCTCACCACACGGCTGATCCAGCACCGCGCCGCCCTCAGCGACGAGGAGGTGACCATGCAGCTCCTGCTGGTCACCGCCGCCAACGAGCCGACCGCGAACCTGATCGACGCGACCCTGCGCGCCGTCCTGACCGGCCCCTCCGGGCACGGCACGGCCCCGCCCTCCGACGCCTCCCTGGCCGAGGTCCTCGACCGCGTGCTGTGGCGGGACCCGCCGATCACCAACTTCCCCGTCCTCTACCCGCGCGTGGACGTGCCCCTCGACGGCGACCGGGTGATCGAGGCCGGCTCCCCCGTGCTGATGGCCTTCGCCGCGGCGAACCACTTCTTCGCCCTGGAGAACGCCGAGCGGATGGAGGAGACCGCCAACCGGGCGCACGTGGCCTGGGGCGCGGGGCCGCACCGGTGCCCCGCCATCGAGGAGGCGACCACCGTCGCCGGCGTCGCGGTGCGCGTCCTGCTCAACCGCCTGCCCGGACTGCGCCTGGCCGTCCCGCCCGAGCAGCTGCGCTGGCGGCTGTCGACCCTGTCCTGGTCTCCGGTCCGGCTCCCCGTCGAGTTCGCCCCGCAGGACCCCCCGCCCCGCGGGCCCGGAGAGGCGGCGCCGCTTTCGGCCGGCCCGCAGGCCTCCGGCGGCCCGTCGCCCCTGTCGAGCTTCCTGGTGCGGCTGCTGCGCAGATCGTGAGGCGGCCCCGTCCGCACGTCCGTACGGCCAGGGCCGGGCGGACACGCCCGGTGATCCCCGTCCCGCCGGTCCGGCGGAGTCTGGAGCCCTCGTGGGAATCCGCCCACTTCAGAGGCGTGCTTACGGACGTCCCGCACCCTGGGAAGACACATGACACCGTGGCGGGGAGCGCCAACAGTGGCCCGGGGATCCTAGACTCGCTAAGGCCCCGAGGTCTCCCCTCCGCCGCGCCCCGAACTCCCCACACCGCCCCTCCCCACAGAGGAACAGCGCCTTCATGAACAGTTCCGAAGCCGACCCCGGTCGTCTCCTGGCCAACCGGTACCGCCTGGACGAGGTCATCGGCTCCGGCGGCATGGGGCGGGTCTGGCAGGGCACTGACACCCTCCTGGACCGGCCGGTCGCCGTCAAGGAGCTGACCACGCCGCCGAACCTGCCCCCGCACGAGGTCGAGGTGCTGCGCACCCGCATGCTGCGCGAGGCGCGCAGCGCGGCGCAGCTCAGCCACCCCGCCATCATCACGGTGTTCGACGTGGCCGACGAGGACGGCCGCCCGTGGATCGTCATGGAACTGGTCCGCGGCCCCTCCCTGGGCGACCTCGTCCGCGACGAGGGCGCGCTGCCGGTCCGGCGGGCCGCCGCGATCGGCGAGCAGATGGCGGCCGGGCTGGCCGAGGCGCACGCCCGCGGCATCGTGCACCGCGACATCAAGCCGGGCAACGTGCTCATCGCCGGGAACGACCGCGCGGTCCTGACCGACTTCGGCATCGCCCACCTGGACGGCTCCACCCACCTGACCAGTACCGGTCTGCTGATCGGCTCCCCGAGCTACCTGGCCCCCGAGGTCGCGCACGGGTACTCGGCCACCCCGGCCTCGGACATGTGGGCCCTGGGCATCACCCTCTACCAGGCGGTCGAGGGCACCCTGCCCTTCGACCGGCCGACCCCGATGGCGACGCTGACCGCCATCGTCACCCAGGACCTGCCGGAGCCGGTCAACGCCGGTCCGCTGCGCCCGGTCCTGGAGGCCCTGTGCGAGAAGCGCCCGGAGGACCGGCCGTCGGTCGGCGAGGTGCGCGCCCTGCTGCGCGAGATCCGTGACGCGGACGACACTCCTGAGACGGTCACCCCCACACTGGTCACCACCGTGCCCACGCCGGAGCCGGAGCCGGAGCGGATCGCGGAGTCGGCCGTCCGCGCCGAGCCCTCGGGCCCCGGCCCTGCCGCCCGCCCCGCCGTCCGCGGTGGGAAGCGCCCCGGTTCCGCCAGGAGGACGCTGCTGGTCGCCGCCGCCGTGCTCGTGCTGCTCGTCGTGGGCGCCACCACCAGCCTCCTGGTGAGCATGAACCGCTCGGGCGGGCCCGACACCGGGCTGGTCGACGGATCGGGGCAGGAGGCCGCCGCCGACCCCGGCGCGGAGGTGCCGGAGCCCCCCGCAGAGGAGAGCGCGTCCGCCGCTGAGGAGACGCCGCAGGAGTCCGCACAGGCCTCGGACGAGGAGTCGGAGGCCGAGCAGGACGAGGACGGCGTGGAGGAGGCCTGGGGGCCCCTCACCCGCCACGAGGACTCCAGCGGCTTCTCCGTGGACGTCCCCGAGGGCTGGAACGTCGAGCGGGAGGGCCACATGGTCTACTTCCGCAACCCCGACGGCGGCTACCTGCTGGTGGACCAGACCGACGACCCCAACCCCGACGCCGGGGACGACTGGCGCGAGTTCGAGCCCGTCGGCAGCGGCAACTTCAGCGGCTACGAACTGATCGGCATCGAGGACGTGGAGGCCGACTGGACGGAGGACTACGTCAGCGCCGCCGACTGGGAGTTCACCTTCGGCAACGGCGACATGCACGCCATCAACCGGGGCTTCCACACCGAGGACATCGGCTACGCCCTGTTCCTGGTCTCCAGCAACGACCACCCCGAGGAGAACCGGGCGCTGCTGGACCACATGTCCCGCGGCTTCGAACCGGCCGACTGAGTGCCATGGGAGTCCGCCCCCTTCGCCGTGATCTTGTACTTATAGCGAGGCTCGACCGTCCAACCTCGCTATAAGTACAAGATCACCGCAGGTCAGAGCCCCTTGCGTCGCGCCAGCAACGTTTCCGGTTAGTCCACTGGGCGGTCGGGGAGCGGTCAGAACACCGAGCAGTTGGTGATGTCGGTGAAGGCCTCCAGGGCCAGCGCCGCCGTCGCCGAGTTGCCCTTGGAGTCCAGGCCCGGACCCCACGCCGCCACGGAGCAGCGCCCCGGCACGATCGCGAGGATGCCGCCGCCCACCCCGCTCTTGCAGGGCAGGCCGACGCGGTAGGCGAACTCGCCCGCGGCGTCGTAGGTGCCGCAGGTGAGCATCACCGCCATGATGCGGCGCGCGTCGGAGCGGCTGAGCAGCTGGGAGCCGTCCGCCCGCCTGCCGTGGCGTGCCAGCAGCAGCCCCGCCCGGGCCAGCTCCTCGCAGCTGACGGTGATCGCGCACTGCCGGAAGTAGTGGTCCAGCACATCCGGTACCGGGTTGTGCATGTTGCCGAAGCTCGACATGAGGTACGCCAGCGCCCGGTTGCGGTCCCCGTGCTCGTCCTCCGAGCGCGCCACCAGGTTGTCCGCGTGCAGGTCGGGGTCGCCCGTCTCCGCGCACAGCAGCTCCCCCAGGGCGCCGACGGCGTCCCCGGTGTCGGTCAGCAGCTGGTCGGTGACGATGAGCGCGCCCGGGTTGATCATCGGGTTGCGGGGCACGCCGCTCTCGAACTCCAGCTGGTACAGGGAGTTGAAGGAGGTGCCCGAGGGCTCCCGGTGGACCCGCTTCCACACGCTGTCCCCGGACCTGCTCATCACCAGGGCCAGGGTGAACACCTTGGTGATGCTCTGCATGGAGAAGCGCGTTCCGGAGTGGTCGCCGACGCTGTACAGGTCACCGTCAACCGTGGCCACGGAGAACCCGAACTCGTCCGGGTCCACGCGGGCCAGTTCGGGGATGTAGTCGGCGACCCGGCCCTCACCGATGTGCGACCGCACCCTCTCCATGACGGCGTCGAGCACTTCCCCGTAGTCGTGGTAGTCGCTCACCTCGGCCGATGCCCCCTCCCGTGTCGGTGTGCCTCACCCCCCCGGCTACCCAGGACGGGCTCCGGCATGGCTCGGGGCGGCCCCGAAGGCGCGGGGAGGGGCCGGGAGACGGCCCGGGGCGGCCGCTGGGGGGAACGGGAGGCGGATCAGCCCCTCCCGTCCAGAAGCTGGGCGTCGTGCACGAGCAGCGCCACCTGCACACGGTTGTTGAGCCCGAGCTTGGTGAGGATGCTCGACACGTGCGTCTTGACCGTCGGCACGCTCAGGAACAGGGCCGAGGCGATGTCGGCGTTGGAGCGGCCCTCGCCGACCGCCACGGCCACCTCCACCTCCCGGCCGTTGAGCGCCGAGAGCCGCTCGCGCGCACGCAGGGCCCGCTCGCCGCGGTCGTTGGCGCCCACCCGCTCGACCAGCCGCCGCGTCACCGTCGGGGACAGCACCGACATGCCCCGGGACACCTGGCGCACCGACTCCACGATCTCCGCGGGAGGGGTGTCCTTGAGCAGGAACCCGGCCGCGCCCGCCCGCAGCGCGCGCAGGACGTGCTCGTCGGCGTCGAAGGTGGTCAGCACCAGCACCTCCGGCGGGTCCTCCAGGGCCCGCAGCCGCTCGGTGGCGGTCAGCCCGTCCACCGTCGGCATCCGGATGTCCATCAGGACCACGTCGGGGGAGTGGCGCGCCACCAGGTCGACCACCGCGCTCCCGTCCTCGGCCTCGGCCAGCACCCGGATGTCGGGCGCGCCGCCCATCATCATCACCAGGCCGACCCGGACCAGCGCGTCGTCATCGACGAGCACGACCCCGATCTCCCGCTCCGTCTCGCTCATCTGTTTGTTGGGCGTGGATACCCCGTCCTTCAGGGCGGGGAAGAACACACCCTCTCCCTTCTTGTGACTTTCTGTTGGATTCGCCTCACGCGATCGCAGGGCGGTCGCTACGGTGTGTGCCATGACCAGGAAGAGCGTGAAGCGGGCGTTTCGGTACCGCTTCTATCCGAGTGATGTGCAGGCGGCTGAGCTGCCGCGCACGTTCGGGTGCGTGCGCCTGGTCTACAACCGCGCTCTGGCCGAACGCACCGCCGCCTGGCAGCAGCGCCGCGAGCGGGTGGGTTACTCCCACACCTCGGGGATGCTGACCGCCTGGAAGAGGAAGTCAAGTCGGCCACGGTAGCCATGCCGCCAGCCGCCAGCCACCCCGGCCGTCCGGACCGTGCTCCAGCCGCCCCGAGGCCAGGGACACCCGCTCGGCGAGCCCGACCAGGCCCTGGCCGTCGCCGTCCCCGCCCGACGCCGTGCGGGGGGCGCGGGGGGAGGGGTCGTTGCCCACCTCCACCAGCAGGCCGTCGCCCGGGGCTCCCCGGACCAGCACGCGCGTGGTGGCGCCCGGGGCGTGCTTGCGCACGTTCGTCAGCCCCTCCTGGACGATCCGGTACGCGGTGCGCCCGGTGCGCTCGGGGACCGTCCCGGCGCACTCCTGCACGAACTCCACCCGGGTTCCGGCCTCGTCGGCCTCCTCCACCAGCTGCCGCAGGTCGGCCATGGTCGGCTGAGGCAGCTCCCCGACGGGCGCGCGCAGCACGCCGATCACCTCCCGCAGGTCCTGGAGGGCCTGGTGGGCGCTCTCGCGGATCACCTTCGCCGACCGGGCCACCTCCTCGGCGGGGGCGTCCGGCCGGTACTCCAGGGCGCCCGCGTGCACGCTCAGCAGCGACAGCCGGTGCCCCAGTACGTCGTGGATCTCGCGGGCCATGGCCTCGCGGACCTGGTGCTGGGCGTGCTCGGCGCGCAGCTGTGCCTCGGTCTCGGCGTGCACGGCCCGGGCGCGCAGCGACTCCACCAGCTCACGCCGGTGCTGGACGGTGAGCCCCCATCCGGTCACGGCGCCCTGGAGGGCGGCCCCCAGCAGGAAGATCACCAGGAACGGGGCGTGCGGGTCGGGCCACAGCGCGGCGTGCACGAGCGAGGCGCCCACACTCAGCCCGTACACCGCCAGGCTGGTGCGGGGCGGGCGGCGCACGGCCAGCGAGAACAGGGCGATGAGCATCACGCCCGAGGCCAGGCTGGAGACGGCGGAGTACAGGACGAGCACGACGGCGAGCTGGACCGGCCAGCGCCGCCGCCACCACAGCGCCAGGCAGGCCAGCAGGGTCAGGGCCGTGTCGGTGGCCTTGAGCCACACGGGCGGGACCGGTTCGCGGACGGGCAGGTCGGGGAACTCGGCGGCGTTCATCAGCACGGAGAGGAGGGCGATCAGGAAGATGGAGGAGTCCACGATCCAGTCGCGCGCGCCGCACCGCCCGGCCATAGCGTTCATCTGTTTGTTGGGCGTGGATACCCCCTCCTTCAGGGCGAGGAGGAGACGCCCTCTCCCTTCTGTGGCTTTGTGTCGGATTCGGCTCACGCGATCGAGGAGCGGTCGCCACGGTGTGTGCCATGACCAGCAAGAGTGTGAAGCGGGCGTTCAAATACCGCTTCTATCCGACCGCTGCGCAGGCGGCTGAGCTGTCGCGCACGTTCGGGTGCGTGCGCCTGGTCCACAACCGCGCTCTGGCCGAACGCGGCACCGCCTGGCAGCAGCGCCGCGAGCGGGTGGGCTACTCCCACACCTCGGCCATGCTCACCGCCTGGAAGAGGACCGGGGAGCTGTCCTTCCTCACCGAGGTCTCCTGCGTCCCGCTCCAGCAGACACTGCGCCACCTGCACACCGCCTTTGGGAACTTCTTCGACCGCCGCGCGAAGTACCCGCGGTTCAAGTCCAAGAAGACGTCGCGCGCCAGCGCGGAGTACACCCGGTCCGCGTTCCGCTACCGCGACGGGCAGTTGTCCCTGGCCAAGATGGCCGAACCCCTGGACGCGGTGTGGTCGCGGTCCCTGCCCGAAGGGGCCCGCCCGTCGACGGTGACGGTCTCGCGTGACGCGGCCGGGCGCTGGTTCGTCTCGCTCCTGTGTGAGGACACCATCGAGCAGACCCCGGCCGCCAACGACGCGGTCGGTGTGGACATGGGCGTGACGTCGCTGGTGGTGTTGTCGACGGGGGAGAAGGTGGCCAACCCCCGCCACGAGCAACGCGACCGGGCCAGGCTGACCAAGGCGCAGCGTGCGCTGTCGCGTAAGGCCAGGGGCAGCGCGAACCGGGACCGGGCGCGCCGCAGGGTGGCGCGGGTGCACGCCCGTATCACCGACCGGCGCCGGGATTTTCTGCACAAGCTCACCTCTCGACTCGTCCGCGAGAACCAAGTGGTCGTGATCGAGGATTTGGCCGTGGGCAACATGGTCAGGAACCGCGGGCTCGCCCGGGCGATCTCGGACGCGGCCTGGCGTGAACTCCGGTCCATGTTGGAGTACAAAGCGCGGTGGTATGGGCGGGATCTGGTCGTGGTGGACCGGTTCTTTCCTTCCTCCAAGGCGTGTTCGACCCCTGGGTGCGGCTACGTGCACGCGTCGCTGCCGCTGCACGTACGGACGTGGGCATGCCCCCGTTGCGGGGTCACGCATGACCGGGATGTGAACGCGGCGCTCGATCTCGAAGCCGCCGGGCTGGCGGTTGTTGCCTGTGGAGCTGGTGTGAGACCTCAACGGGAGTCTTCCCGGACGGGGCGACCGGTGACGAAGCAGGAAGGCCACGGGGCGACCCGTGACGAGGCCCTGGCCTCGAACCACCGGTAGGTGGTTCCGGATTCTCCTGCCTTCAGGCAGGAGGGGAAGTCAACGCGCTGAAGTCTACGTTCGGCGCCGCACCCGGCGGGAGGAAGCTGGGGGCGGGGAGCCGGGGCCGCGCCGCCGGGTCGGCCGCCCGCGCCCTCGGCCGTTCGGCCGACGCGCACCCGGGCGGGGCTGGACGGTCGGCCGATGCGCCGCGCGCGGCCCGGTGCCTAACGTCGGGGGTATGCGCAAGGTCATCCAGGGCGTCGGCGTCCTGCTTCTCCTCGTCGGCGTCAGCGGTGCCGTCGACCACCTCTGGTACCAGCCGTTCCTGGGTGTGGTCCTCAACTCGTTCAACCGCTTCGTCGTGCCCCACGTGGGGACCTTCGAGGGCCACGAGGTGCTCGCCAACCTGGGCCTGGCCGCCGTCGGCGCCGCCCTTGCCCTGGGGATGGAGGCGCGGCGGCCGCGGAGCCGGACCTGAGGACGGGGCCGGTCCGCGGGGGCCCGCGCTCGGCCCGTCACGGCGAGGACGGTTCGTGTCCGGTCCGCGCGTCGGTACCTTGTAACCGATGAGCACCCTGGTCACCGGAGCCACCGGAATGGTGGGCCGCCGCGTCCTCACCCAGCTGAGGAGCCGCGGCCTGCCCGCGACCGGCGCGTCCCGCACCTCGAAGACGCGCCTGGACTGGACCGACACCTCCAACTGGGACGAGGTCCTCGACGGCGTGAAGAACGTCTTCGTGGTGACACCGGTCGGGAGCGCCCTGGGCAACCGGGTCGCCGGGTTCCTGGAGAGGGCCGCCGCGGCCGGGGCCGTCAACGCGGTGGTCCTGACCGCCATGGGCAACGAGTACGCGCCGTCGGACTCCGACCAGCGCGTCGCCGAGCTGCGGGCCAAGGACCTGTTCGGCCGGTGGACCGTGCTGCGGTCCAACTGGCTCTTCCAGGACTTCACCGAGGGGATGTTCGCCGGTCTGGCGCGCTCGCGCAACGGGCGCCTCGAACTGCCGGTCAAGAAGAGGACCGAGGTCAGCTTCGTGGACGCCCGCGACGTCGCCGACGCCGCCGTCGCGGCACTGCTGGGCGACCACAGCGGCAGGGAGTACACGCTCACGGGTCCGCAGCCGCTCACCTTCCGCGAGGTCGTCAAGCGGACCCGCGGCACGGAGAGCCCGGTGTGGAGGTTCAAGGCCGTCGACGAGGCGGGCTTCTACTTCCGAGCCGCGGACCGGGGGTGGAACGACCGCTTCATCGACACCCTCAACGAGCGCTTCGCCGCCGCGGTCCGGGGCAGGGCTGCCGAGGTCACCGGGGACGTGCGCGCGGCGCTCAACCGCGACCCCATCCCGCTGGGCCGCTTCGTCCGCGAGGCCACGCTCTGACTTCCCGCTCCCGGGGGCGGGAGGCCGCGGGCCCCCCGCACGGACCCCGGACCGCCCGCGGCGCGGGCGTCCGCACCACGGGCTCCCGTACCGAAGACGCGCCTACTTGAGCAGCTGGCGGGCCATCACCATGCGCTGGATCTGGTTGGTGCCCTCGTAGATCTGGGTGATCTTGGCGTCGCGCATCATGCGCTCCAGCGGGAAGTCCTTCACGTAGCCCGCGCCGCCCAGCAGCTGCACGGCGTCGGTGGTGATCTCCATGGCGGCGTCGGAGGCGAAGCACTTGGCGGCGGCGCCGTAGAACGGCAGGTCGTCGTCGCCGCGCTCGGACTTGGCGGCGGCCACGTAGACCATCTGCCGCGCGGTCTCCAGCTTCATCGCCATGTCGGCGAGCATGAACTGCACGCCCTGGAACTCGGCGATGTGCTTGCCGAACTGCTTGCGCTCCTTGACGTAGGCCACCGCCTGGTCCAGCGCGCCCTGCGCGATGCCGACGGCCTGCGCGCCGATGGTGACGCGCGTGTGGTCCAGGGTGCGCAGCGCGATCTTGAGGCCCTCGCCCGGTGCGCCGACGATGCGGTCGCCGGGGACGCGCACGTTGTCGAAGAACAACTCGCGGGTGGGGGAGCCCTTGATGCCGAGCTTGCGCTCGGGCTCGCCCAGGGTGAAGCCCTCGTCGTCGGCGTGCAGCACGAAGGCGGAGACGTTGCGGCCGCGCGGGCCCTCGGGGTCGGTCACCGCCAGCACCGTGTAGTACTTGCTGACCCCGGCGTTGGTGATCCAGGACTTCTGGCCGTTGACGATCCAGCCGTCGCCGTCGGCGACGGCCTGGGTGCGCATGCTCGCGGTGTCGGAACCGGCCTCGCGCTCGGACAGGCCGTAGGAGAACATCGCCTCACCGCTGGCGACCTCGGGCAGGTAGCGCCGCTTGACATCCTCGGAGGCGCCCAGGATCAGCGGCATGGTGCCGAGCTTGTTGACGGCGGGGATGAGGGAGGAGGAGGCGCACACACGGGCGACCTCCTCGATGACGATGCAGGTGGCCAGGGCGTCGGCGCCCACGCCGTCGTACTCCTCGGCGATGTGCGGGGCGTGGAAGTCCGTGGCGACCAGGGCGTCGAGGGCGTCCTGGGGGAAGACGCTCCTCTCGTCGACCTCCGCCGCGTGGGGGGCGATCTTGTCCTCGGCGACGGAGCGTACGGCCTCGCGCAGCTCCTCGTGCTCCTCGGTGGTCCTGAACAGGTCGAAGTCGCTCATCTGCATTCCTCCCCGGGCGGCGGTCCCGGCCGATGGCACCACGTGCCATTCTTTGGCATTCAGTGCCAGGATAAGGGGTGCAAGGGATGAAGTACACAGATGGGGTCGGACAGCCCTTCCAGACACCGGACGAAGGGGGCGCAGCCCATGGAGAACACGGGGGGCCGAGGCGGCCAGACGCGCGCGGACACCCGCGCGGTGGTGCTGGCCGCGGTGCGGCTGTTCACCGAGGACGGGTTCGAGGCCACGACGATGGACCAGATCGCGGTGGCCACGGGCGTGAGCCGACGCAGCCTGTTCCGCCGCTTCGGCTCGAAGGAGGACATCCTCTTCGCCGAGCACGACGAGTTGTTCGCCACGGTCGCGAGTTTCCTGGAGGCCTCCCCGGACGACCCGTTGACGTCGGTCCTCTCCGCCACCCGGCTGGTGCTCCAGGGGTACCTGGGCGATCCGGAGATCACCGTGCCCCGTTACCGCCTGGTCCGCGCCCACGCCCGCCTGCGCGACCGCGAGGTGGCGATGACCGCCCGCTACCAGGCCGCCTTCAGCCGTTACCTGGCGCGGTGCGGAGGAGGCGGGGACCGCTCGCTGGCCGCCGGGGTGGTGGCCGCGTCGCTCATCGCGGCGCACAACCACGTCCTGCGCGGATGGCTGCGCGACCCGGAGCAGGACGTCCGAGAGGTGTGGGCGCGCTTCGACGAGGCCGTGGACTTCGTCCGCCGGTCCGCCGAGCCGATGCTGCACACCTCGCCGGAGCCGCGGCGCGACCGGGTGCTCGTGGCGGTCTACCCGGGGGACACCGGCCGCGAGGAGCTGCTCCGCCGTGTCGCCGAGGCCGTCCGGGAGGCCGAGGAGCCGGGGAGGGCGCAGGGGGCCGGGGGGCCCGCGAGGACGTAGGGGGCCGAGGGCTCTGGAAGGCGAGGGAAGGCCGGGGAGGCAGGAGGAGCCCGGGAGGCCCGGAGGGCGCTGAGTCCGCGCGCCGGCCCGACGCCCGAACCGGGTCCGGCCGGGCCCCGCGCGGTCGGGGCCGCGCTCCGACGAGCGTAGGCTGGTGGGCCGGGAAACGGGTAGTCACACGAGGCGGATCGGACAGCGGAAATGAGCGTGGACACGGCGGGCGCCACCAAGCAGGAGTCTGAGGTCGTACGCGAGGCGTCCCGGCGGCGGACGTTCGCGGTGATCTCCCACCCCGACGCCGGCAAGTCCACCCTGACCGAGGCCCTGGCCCTGCACGCGGCCGCGATCTCCTCAGCGGGTGCCGTGCACGGCAAGGGCGACCGCAAGGGCGTGACCTCGGACTGGATGGAGATGGAGCAGGACCGCGGCATCTCCATCACCTCCGCCGCGCTGCGCATCGACTACGACGACCGGGTGCTCAACCTGGTGGACACCCCCGGCCACGCCGACTTCTCCGAGGACACCTACCGTGTGCTGTCCGCGGTGGACTGCGCGATCATGCTGCTGGACTCGGCCAAGGGCCTGGAGCCGCAGACGCTCAAGCTCTTCGACGTGTGCCGGGCGCGGAAGATGCCGGTCATCACCTTCGTCAACAAGTGGGACCGCCCCGGGCGCGAGCCCCTGGAGCTGCTGGACGAGATCGAGCAGCGCATCGGGCTGCGCCCCACCCCGATGAACTGGCCGGTGGGCATCGCCGGGGACTTCCGCGGCCTCATCGACCGCCGCGAGGGCGTCTACACCAAGATGTCGCGCACCCCGGGAGGCGCCCAGAAGGCCATCGAGGAGGTCCTGGAGCCCGAGCGCGCCGCCGAGGTGGAGGCCGACGCCTGGACCCAGGCCCGGGAGGAGATCGAGCTGCTGGAGGCGCTGGGCGCCGACTTCGACGCCGAGTCCTTCCTGGCCGGGGAGTCCTCCCCGGTGCTCTTCGGCGCGGCGCTGCCCAACTTCGGGGTCGGCCAGCTGCTGGAGGCCGTGGTGGGCCTGGCCCCGGCCCCCGGGCCCAAGGAGGACGACCGCGAGCGCTCGCGCGCCGTGGCCGACCCGTTCTCCGGCCAGGTGTTCAAGATGCAGGCCAACATGGACAAGAACCACCGGGACCGGATGGCCTTCGTGCGCATCAGCTCGGGCCGCTTCGACCGCGGCATGGTGCTCACCCACGCGCCCACGGGGCGTCCGTTCGCCACCAAGTACACCCAGGCGGTGTTCGGCTCCGACCGCACCACCATCGAGACGGCCTATCCCGGCGACGTGATCGCGCTGGTCAACGCCCAGGCGCTGGCGGTGGGCGACACCCTCTACGACGGCCCCAAGGTGTCCTACCCGCCGATCCCGAGCTTCGCCCCCGAGCACTTCGTGGTGGCGCGGGCCAAGGACGCGAGCAAGTACAAGCAGTTCCAGCGCGGCATCGCCCAGATGGACGCAGAGGGCGTGGTGCAGGTGCTGACCTCGGACGTGCGCGGTGAGCAGGCGCCGGTGCTCGCCGCGGTGGGCCCCCTCCAGTTCGACGTGGTCAAGCACCGCATGGAGCACGAGTTCCGGGCCCCGATCGAGACCTCGCCGCTGGACTACTCCGTGGCGCGGCGCACCGACGCCGAGTCGGCGCCCGCCCTGCACGCGCTGTCGGGCGCCGAGGTGCTGCGGCGGCGGGGCGACGGCGAGTTGCTGGTGCTGGTGCACAACAAGTGGCGCCTGAGGGTCATCGAGCGCGACCACCCCTCGCTGTTCATGGAGCCGTTGCTGGCCGGAGGCGTCGACGAGGGCGAGTGAGGCCCCGGGCGGGAACGCCCCCCGGGTGCGCCGCGGCCCGGACCGCTCCCTTCCGCCCGGGACACCGCCCTTTACGGCAAAGCGTGCCCGCGCTGTTTACCCGGGGTGAATACCGGTGACCCGCTGTCGATACCGGGGTCCGGCCCCGTGGAAATTGGGCGACCCGTGGAACGCCCCGGCGGGCGCTGCGGCGGTGCGGCGAGGCGGCGGGTCGGCACCGGGTGTGAACTCCCGTGGTGCACGCACAGTCCGTTGCCATGACGGGCCCGGTTCGTCGTGATCGTTGGGGCCCTTGTGACTCCCCAGTCCCAGGCAGAGGCCAAGATCACCAGTTGGCGGGCACCCCGCGTCAGGCCCCGTGAACAGCGCGAAGGTACCCTGAGGGAAGGCCGCTAGGGCGTGTTCGGACACCCGGCCGCACCGAGCTTCGTTCGGCTCTGTCCACTTCTGTGAAGGACAGGCCGAAGGGGGAGGGTTCGGGCGGATGTCGGACCGTCCAGGGGACCGGTACAGGAGGCAGCGGGACGCCGGGAGGACCTCCCGGTTCCGTCTGCGACGTCTCAGGGCGATCACGAAGTAATCGACGACTGGCAAAGTTTGTAAATCTTCACCTGGCGGTAATTCGGTGCACGTGTGGGTATGTGTTGCATGTCACCTGTTCGTGAATCGGTGAAACTTATATGCTTTTGCTTAACTGTCGTTTAACAAAACAGAACAATAACGAGTGAAGCAGGAACGTGGCGGCGGACCGCCCCGCGTATGACGCACCTCACGTATCCCCCGCCTGGAAAGGTTGACCTCGGGCATGAGCGAAGACGACAAAGAGCGCACGGTGGAGCTCCACTACGAGGGCGGCGTGCTGAAGCTGCCGGTGTTCACCGGTACCGAGGGTGAGCGCACCATCGAGCTGAAGACCCTGCTGGGGTCGACGGGGATGACGACCCTGGACCCGGGGTTCGGCAACACCGCTTCGTGTAGCTCGGAGATCACCTACATCGACGGGGCCGCCGGGATCCTGCGCTACCGCGGGTACCCGATCGAGGACCTCGCCGTGGGCGCGACCTTCCTGGAGGTCGCCTACCTGGTGATCTACGGCGAGCTGCCCGACGCGGACCAGCGCAAGGAGTTCGCCGACAAGCTGCGCGACAACGCCGACATCCCGGCCGACATGGGCGCGCTCATCGACGCGATGCCCCGCAACGGCCACCCCATGTCCCTCATGGCCAGTGCCGTGAACACCCTCGCCGCCTACTACGACGACAGCGTCGACCCCAGCGACGAGGACCAGGTGGAGCTCGCCACGATCCGGCTGTTGGCCAAGCTGCCGACGATCGCGGCCCGCATCTACCGCAACTCCATCGGCGAGAAGCCGATCGCCCCGGACAGCTCGCTCGACTACGTCGACAACTTCATCCGGATGACCTTCGGCGACGTCCACGCCGACAGCGAGCTCGGCGACCTGTTCAACCAGGCCGTCGGCATGCTGCTGGTGCTGCACGCCGACCACGAGCTCAACTGCTCCACCGCCACCGTGCGCGTCGTCGGCTCCTCCAAGGCCGACATCTACGCCAGCGTGGCCTCGGGCATCAACGCCCTCTCCGGCCCGTCCCACGGCGGCGCCAACCAGGCCGTCCTGGAGATGCTGGAGGAGATCCGCGACTCGGGCATCTCCATCGAGGACTTCCTGGAGAAGGTCAAGGCCCGCGAGATGCGCCTCATGGGCTTCGGCCACCGGGTCTACAAGAACTTCGACCCGCGCAGCAAGGAGATCAAGGTTCTGGCCAGCCAGATCCTCGACCGCGACGAGAACCCGGACGAGCTGTTCGCGCTCGCCCTCAAGCTTGAGGCCGCCGCGCTCTCCGACTCCTACTTCACCGAGCGCAAGCTCTACCCGAACGTCGACTTCTACACCGGCGTCATCTACCGCACCATGGGCTTCCCGACCAACATGTTCACCGTGTTGTTCGCCATCGGCCGCCTGCCCGGCTGGATCGCCCACTACCGCGAGCAGCTGCGCGACCCGGCCTTCCGGATCGCGCGCCCGCGCCAGCACTACGTCGGCTCCTCCGAGCGCCGGCTTCCCGGCCAGGGGTAGGCACACCCCCGAGGCACACAGGAGCGCCCGCCCGCGTCAGACGGGGCGGGCGCTCCCGTGCGTCGTCCACAGCCGCGTCCGAGCTGTTCGGCCCCCGCGCGCCCGGGTATCACCCGTACGGGCTGCCTTTCCCCGCATTTTGCGGACCGCTGTCGTCCGTGTGCGACGTTGGGGGAAGGGGCAGGGTGCGGTTACCGCACGGGGCCGTGCGAAGGAGGGGGAGACGATGGTCAGGTACGCGTGGGCCGGCGACCTGCTCGGTGAGCTGAGCCGGAACTGGTGGCTGGTGGTCCTGCGGGGGGTCGCCGCGGTCCTCTTCGGTCTGGTCGCGCTGATCTGGCCGGGCAAGACCCTGGTGGTCCTGGCGGTCGTCTTCGGCGTCTACGCGCTGGTCGACGCGGCCGCCCTCGGGTACGCGGCCTACCGCTCGTCGTCCGGCGCCCGGGTCCCCCTGGTCGTCCAGGCGGTCCTCAGCGCCGTCATGGGACTGGTCGCCCTGGTCTGGCCGGTCGCGGCGATCGTCGCCCTGGTGTTCGTCATCGGTGTCTGGGCCGTGGTCACCGGCGTGGCCGAGATCGTCACCGCCATCCGCCTGCGCGCGCACATCAGCTCCGAGTGGCTGCTGGTCTTCGTCGGTGCGCTCTCGGTCGTCTTCGGACTCCTGCTGTGGTTCTGGCCACTGGAGGGCGCGCAGGCCATCATGTTCGTGATCGCGATGTACGCGGTCATCTTCGGCGCGGTCATGGCCGTGGCCGGGTTCCGGCTCCGCGGCGCGGCCGAGGCCTTCCTGCCCCCGGAGGAAGCGCCCGCCTTCGCCGGTCTCGGCGAGCCCGAGGAACCCGCGGAGCCGTACGACCGCGGGACCCGATCCGGAGACCTCCTCGAAGACCGCGCCGACCGCGCCGACCGAGCCGATCACGACGACCTGGACCGGTGGGGCGAGCGCGGTTTCGGGGACGATCGGGACCCCGAGGAGGGCCGCTGGGGTGAGCCTGGCGCCGGGGGCCGGTGGGACGACCACGGCCGGGACGACCGTCCGGGCGGCAGACACCGGGCTCCGGGCGATGAGGGCCCTCCCGACGAGCCCCGCTGAGAAGGCCGGCCCCCGCTGACGGAGAGCGCGCCGCGACGGTCCGCTCGGGTACCGGGCACGGGCGCTTCCGCAAGGGGCACGGGGGTTCTCGAGCCCGCAGGGCCGTGCCCGAAAGCAGGTGCGCACCGGCCTGCCGTGTGGCTACCATGGCGCGCATGCACCTCCAGATCTACGGCTAGAGACAGGCCTCACCGACGCCGCGACGCACCCGCCCCGCCACGGGGCCCGGTGCCCCCCAGCCCTGCCCCCGAACACCCGTATCTGGAGAAGCACCATGAACCGCCGTGCCCATATCGCCATGGTCGGCACCCCCACCGTGAGCCACGTCCTGCCCAGCCTGGAGGTCATCCGCGAGCTGGTGGACCGCGGCCACCGCGTCACCTACGCCAACGACCCCCTGCTGGCCGACACCATCACCGGGGCCGGAGCCGAACTCGTCCCCTACGCCACCGTCCTGCCCACCGGCGACGACACCTGGCCGGACGACCCGATCAAGGGCATGGACATCTTCCTGGACGAGGCGATCAACCAGCTGCCCGCCCTGCGCGCGGCCTACGACGGAGACCGCCCCGACCTGTTCCTGTACGACATCTCGGGATTCGCCGCCCGGGTCCTCGCCGTCAACTGGGACATCCCCTCCGTGCAGCTCTCGCCCACCTACGTGGCCTGGGCCGACTACGGCGACACCGTCCTGAAGTGGCTTCGCGCCCAGCCCGGGGCCGAGGAGCACTACGCCAAGCTCGACGCCTGGCTCGCCGACAACGGCGTCACCGGGCTCGACCACTCCTCCTTCGCCGGGACGCCGGAACGCGCGCTGGCGCTGATCCCGCGCGAGATGCAGCCCTTCGCCGACACCGTGGCCGACACGGTCACCTTCGTGGGGCCGTGCCTGGGCGACCGGGCCGACCAGGGGGAGTGGACCCGTCCGGCGGACGCCGACAACGTCCTGCTGGTGTCCCTGGGATCGGCCTTCACCAACCAGCCGGGGTTCTACCGCGCCTGCCTGGAGGCCTTCGGCGGCCTGCCCGGCTGGCACGTGGTGCTCCAGATCGGCAAACACGTGGACCCCGCCGAACTGGGGGAGGTGCCGGACAACGTCGAGGTGCACACGTGGGTGCCGCAGCTCGCCGTCCTGCGCCAGGCCGACGCCTTCGTCACCCACGCCGGTATGGGCGGCTCCAGTGAGGGCCTCTACACCGGGGTGCCGATGATCGCCGTCCCGCAGGCCGTCGACCAGTTCGACAACGCCGACCGGCTCGTGGAACTCGGCGTCGCCCGGCGGATCGACACCGAGGACGCCAGCGCGGAGCGGCTGCGCGCGGCCCTGCTGGAGCTGACCGCCGACCCCGAGGTCGCCCGCCGCCTCGCCGAGGTCAGCGCCCGGCTCCAGGCCAGCGGCACCTCCTACGCGGCCGACCTGGTCGAGGCGGAACTGCCCGCCTGAGCCGGGTCCGGCCAACATCCGGTCCCGGAGGGCGTCCGACGGGGACATCCCGGCCGGACGCCCCGCCGCGCTGCCGGAGAACGGCCCCGGCCCCACCGCGGTGGCGCGCCGAACCCGCCCGGCCGGACGGGCCCGACGCGGGGAGGCGCGGCCTCCCCGCGGGCCCGGTCCGGCCCCGTCCCCGAACGGAGCACCATGGACCACCTCGTCGTCGTCACCGGAGGGCCGGGGTCGGGCAAGACCACCCTGATCGACCACCTGGCCTCGCTCGGGTACGAGCGGACCCCGGAGGCCGGACGCGCCGTCATCCGCGACCAGCGCGAGATCGGCGGCCGGGGCCTGGCCTGGCGCGACGACGCCCTGTTCGCCGAACTCATGCTCTCGTGGGAGATGCGTTCGCACCGCGAGGCCTCGTCCCTGCCCGGTCCCGTCTTCTGTGACCGGGGCGTCCCCGACCTGGTGGGCTACCTCCGCCTGCGCGGCCTTCCGGTCCCCGGGCACGTCGTCGAGGCGGCCCGCCGGTTCCGGTACCACCGCCGGGTCTTCGTGGCCCCGCCGTGGCCGGAGATCTTCACCGGCGACGCCGAGCGCCACCAGTCCCAGGAGGAGGCCGAGCGCACCCACAGGGCGATGACCGAGGCCTACCCGGCGTGCGGTTACGAACTGGTGGAACTGCCGCGCGTGCCGGTCGCCGAACGGGCCCGCTTCGTTCTGGAGGTCCTGGACCGAACTCGGCCCCCGAAACCGTGACGGGAGCGCTCGGAGTGACGGGAGTGACGGGAGAAAGCCTCTGTCACGTGATGTGCCCTCTGGACCGCAAACGGGGCACCAGTGGCCGTTCATGGCCGTAAACCGGGCTTTCTCTTGTAGTTCGCGAAGCCGGGGGCCAGACTCTTGTCTAGGTAAAGGACCATTGACCGTCCACGCCCCAGACGGCTGCGGGGAGCGTGCGTGGACGCCGGGGAGGAAGGCGGCAGGTGGCCAGGGCGTCCGGGGCGAGCATGCCGCCCATGAGCTGGGAGGGCATCGACCACGCGCTCAACCGTGTGCGCGGTGAGGCCGACCGGATCTCCCTCAACCTCGCTGACCTGGACGGACACGTCAGCCACCGCATGCTCCAGGGAGCCGACCTCGTCGGGCGCACCCGGCGGCGCTGGGAGCACGCCAGCGGGCACGTCCGCAGCCTGTGGACGGTCTACGAGGCCTTCCGCCGCGTCGTCGACAGGGCGGGCCGCATCCGGGCCCACGCGTGTGGCCCCGAGGACCAGATCACCCTGACCTCCCTGCTCAACGACGCCTCCGTGCCGTTGCCCGCCCGGGAGGTCCCGCTGCACGAGCGCGGGCTGCTCCACACCGGGCGGGAGTCCGTCACCCTCGCCGACGCCGTCGCCCGCATGTCCGCCGACTACGAGGAGGCCACCGAGGTCATCTCGGCCGCCGAGACGGCCTGGGACGCCCTCCACCCGCGCCTGGGCGAGCTCGACGCCATGTGGTACGAGATCGGCACCCTCTCCGACATGGTGGAACTCGCCGAGGACGAGTACGAGTCCCTGCGCGTGGACCTGGACGCGGTCGGCACCACCGTCCGCCGCGACCCCCTCGCGCTGGTCGAGGACGGCCGCGTGGACACGTCCGCCCTCGAACGGCTGCGACTGCGGCTGGAGCGCGTACGCGGCGAACTCCGCGACGCCCTGCGCATGCGCGACTCCTACGACGAGAGCGTCGAACGGCTCGGCTTCGCCATCGACGACGTCGGCAAGGCCGTGGAGCGCACCCGCGTGCTGCGTGAACAGGTGGTCGCCAAGATCTCCTCGCCCGCCGCGGTCGACGTGCCCGACCCGGTCCCCGCGCTGCGGGCGCACATCGGAGCCATGGACGCCCTGCGGGCCCGGGGCCGGTGGCGCGAACTCGGCGCCCGCCTGGGCGAGGTGCAGCGCGCCGTCCACGAGGCCGCCGACGACACCCGGGAGCGCGAGGCCGACCTCACCGGCCTCCTGGAACGCCGCGCCGAGCTGCGCGGTCGCCTGGACGCCTACCGCTCCCGCGCGGTCCGGCTCGGCGCCGCCGAGGACGCGAGCCTGGCCCGGCTCCACAGCACGGCGCACTGGGAGCTGTGGACCGCGCCCTGCGACCTGCGCGCGGCCACGGTCGCCCTCTCCGCCTACCAGCGGGCGCTCCAGGAACTCGGCGGAACCGATTCCGCTGTGAACAGAACCACACCGGGACCGGACGCGTCAGACGGCGAGAGTGATGGTGGTGTGAACAGATGACGAAATGCACGGCCCCCGGCTGCCCCGGCCGGATCGAGGACGGTTTCTGCGGTGTGTGCGGCCTGGCCCCCGTGCACGTACGGTCCCCGGGTGACCCCGTCCCCGCCATCCAGCGGCGACCCGCGCCGCCGACCTCCGACCCGCAGCGCTCCCTCGGCACGAACTCCTCCGCGGATCCCCTCAGCGGCGACTCCGCCCGCTCCGGCCCGGCCTCCGGCAACGTCAGGCTCTCGGGGCGCTCCGGTCCCCGCAGCGCCTCCGCGACCGCGGGCACCAGCATCAGCGGCCCCGGTCGCGGCAGCCGCCGGTCCTCCCGCGGCATGCTCGGCATGGGCATGGTCCAGGTGCCCCTCGTCCCCTACCGGGACCCCTCCGACGCCGTCATGGACAACCCCGTCGTCTCGGAGAAGAACCGCTTCTGCGGCAACTGCTACGAGCGGGTCGGCAGGTCCCAGGGCGACCAGCCAGGACGCACCGAGGGCTTCTGCCGCAGGTGCGGCACCCAGTACTCCTTCACGCCCAAACTCTCCCCCGGGGACATGGTCGGCGGCCAGTACGAGGTGCTCGGCTGCCTGGCCCACGGCGGCCTCGGCTGGATCTACCTGGCCCGCGACCGCAACGTCAACGACCGCTGGGTGGCCCTCAAGGGCCTGCTCAACGCCGGTGACGCCGAGGCGCACAAGACGGCCGCCGCCGAGCGCGCGTTCCTCTCCGAGGTCGAGCACCCCAACATCGTCAAGATCATCAACTTCTCCCAGCACCCCGACCCGCGCACCGGCATCCCCGGCGGCCACATCGTCATGGAGTACGTGGGCGGCAAGTCCCTGCGCGAGCTGCTCACCGAGCGCCGCCAGAACGATTCCGACGCCGTCCTGCCCCTGGACCAGGTCATCGCCTACGGCCTGGAGGTCCTGCGGGCCCTGGGCTACCTGCACTCCAAAGGCCTGCTCTACTGCGACTTCAAACCCGACAACGTCATCCAGAGCGAGGAGCAGATCAAGCTCATCGACCTGGGCGGCGTGCGGCGCATCGACGACACCGTCAGCTCCGTCTACACCACACCCGGGTACCGGGTGCCCGAGGAGGAGCTGCGCGACCCCGGCCCCACGGTCAGCGCCGACCTGTACTCGGTCGGCCGCGCCCTGGCCGTGCTCAGCTTCCGCTTCAGCTACATGCGCGACCACCCGCACAGCATCCCGCCGAGGGAGACCGTGCCGCTGCTCCAGCGCCACGCGTCCTTCGACCGGCTGCTGCGCCGTGCCACGCACAGCGATCCCGATCTGCGCTTCCACGACGCCGGGGACATGGCCGACCAGCTCACCGGCGTCCTGCGCGAGGTGCTCTCCGACCTGGACGGCACGCCCCACCCCGGCCCCTCGACCCTGTTCGGCGCGGAGAACCCCACCGCCGGGCCCGACCCCGGCACCCACAACGCCGACCGCATGCTCGTCGCGCCCCCGCCCACCGACGCGGCGGCGCTCCTTCCCGCGCCCCTCATCGACCAGTCCGATCCGGCCGCCCAGCACCTGCGCGGATTCCGGACCCTGCCGCCCGAGGAGCTCGTCCCCGCGCTGCGCGCCATGACCGCGCCCACCCCCGAGACCCTGCTGATGCTGGCCCGCGCGCTCGTCACCGTCGGCCGCCAGGGCGAGGCCAGGGAGGTCATCCAGCGCTTCGAGGAGGCGGCGCCGGGCGACTGGCGCACCATGTGGTACACGGCGGTCGCCGAGCTGAGCACCGGTCAGTTCCGTGAGGCCCGCGACCACTTCGACGAGCTGTACGACCACCTGCCCGGGGAGCTCGCGCCCAAGCTCGCCCTGGCCCTGGCCTGCGAGCGGACCGGCGAGTACGAGACCGCCGCCCGCCAGTTCCGGACGGTCTGGAACACCGACCACTCCTTCGTCAGCGCCGCGTTCGGCCTGGCCCGCATCCGTCTGGCCCAGGGGGACCGGGCCGCGGCCACCGCCGTCCTGGACGCGGTCCCGGAGCTGTCCCGGCTGCACGTCCACGCCCAGACCGCGCTGATCGCGGTGCTCGCCGCGCACCACCAGGGCACCGCGGCCGCCGACTTCGTGCAGGCCGGACGGCGCCTGGAACGGATCGGTCTGGACAGCGAGTCCGCGGACCGCCTGGCGGTCCGTGTCCTGGAGTCGGCCCTGGACTGGCTCGGCGCGGGTGCGGGGGCACCGGCGGAAGAGGGGCTGCTCGGCGCCCCGTTCACCGAGAACGGCGTGCGGGGCAACCTGGAGCGCCGCTACCGCGCGCTGGCCCAGCGCGTCGTCGCGCCGTCGGAACGCTATGAGCTCGTCGACAGGGCCAACTCCCTACGCCCCGTGACGCTGCTGTGAGGAACGAGGGAACGGCCATGACCAAGGTGCGGACCTGCCCCGCCTGCTCGGACAGGGTGTCCACGGAGGACGCCTTCTGCGAGGGGTGCGGGCGCCCCCTTCCCGAGGGCGCGGAGACCGCCGGGCACCCCGACCGGATGCCCACCGCCCCGCAGACGAGCCTGGCCGGCGCCGTGCCGCCCGGCGGGTGGGCCCGGGACGGGGCCGGTAACGGCACGCGGACCGGGGGAGCCCCGGGCCCGTCCGGTTCCGTGCCGCCCGACGCCGACGCGCGTCCCGGCCTGGTGCCCGACGACGGCGCCCCGACGGCTCCGCAGGTGAGTCTGCGGGCAGTCGACACGGGCGGGCGGGACGCGCCCCCTCCGGAGGCGCTGCCCGACTCCGCCCCGCACGCGGCCGACTCCATGGTCACCCAGCCGATACGGCGCGACAGCCTGCCGTCGTTCGCGTCCTCCGCGCCCCGGCCCGACCAACCGGAGGCCGCCTCCGACTGGGCGCCGCCCGCCACCGGAAGCAATCCGGTGCGGCCGGCCAACCCCGGCCTGTGCGCGTGGTGCCCCGGAGCGGTCGTCGACGGCTACTGCGAGCGGTGCGGCCTCCTCCAGCCCACCGGGCGCGACCACGTCGAGGTGCGCACGCGCGCCGCCGTCGGCGTCAGCGACCGGGGGCTGCGGCACAAGCGCAACGAGGACGCCATGGCGATCCGCGTGATCGACGCCGACAACCCCCGTGCGCCCGGCGCGGTCTGCGCCGTGGTCTGCGACGGCGTGTCCAGTTCGCCGCGCTCGGACGAGGCCTCCCGCGTCACCGCGGAGACCGGTGCGGCCGTCCTCGCCGAGCGCGTCAGCCAGGGCGCCGACCCCCGCGAGGCCACCGGCGCGGCGATGATCCGGGCCGCCGAGGCGGTCGCCGGGATCGCCGACTCGCCCAGCTCCGCGCCAGCGTGCACCTTCGTGTCGGCGGTGTACGTCCCCGCCGCGGGCACCGTCACCGTCGGCTGGGTCGGCGACAGCCGCGCCTACTGGCTCTCCGGAGGCCCCGCCTCCAGCGCTTCGGCCCTGCTGACCAGAGACGACTCCTGGAGCGAGGCGATGGTGCAGATGGGAGCGCTCTCCCGCGAGGAGGCGATGCGTTCGTCCAACGCCCACGCCCTCGTCGCGTGGATGGGCGCCGACTCCGGCGAGATCGACGCCCACATCTCCACCGTGACCCCGACCGGCCCCGGTGCCGTCGTGCTGTGCAGCGACGGCCTGTGGAACTACTTCCCCGAGGCGCAGGCCCTGACCGACGCCGTCCCCGGAGCGGGGGCCAGACCCCACGAGGCCGCCCGCGCCTACGTCGACCTCGCCCTGGAGGCGGGGGGCAAGGACAACATCACCGTCGTGATCCTTCCCGTGCCCGCTGGGGGTCCCCGTGCCGAACACGACTGAGCGCGCGGCCGAGCCGGGCTTTCGGATCGGGGTCGACCAGAACGCCTTCCTGCCGATGGGCGGACGAGAGGTGCACGCGATCGTCAGCGTCACCTCCACCAGCTCCGTGGTGGTGGGGGCGTCGGTGCGCGCCGCCGAGGTGATCATCGTCGACACCTCCGGCTCGATGTACGGCGCGAAGATCAACGCGGCCAAGCAGGCCGCCCGCGCCGCCGTGGGCGTCCTGCGCGAGGGTGTCCTCTTCGCGGTGGTCGCCGGTCACAGCGGGGCCTCCGTGCTCTACCCCGAGGGCGGCGGGCGGATGGTGCCGGCCGACGCCGTCACCCGCGCCGAGGCCGCGGAGGCGATCGACGGGCTGCGCGCCGACGGCGGCACCCGCATGGGCTCCTGGCTCACCCGGGCCGCCGAGCTGTTCGCCACCGTCGACGGCGGCATCAAGCACGCCATCCTGCTCACCGACGGCCAGAACAACGAGTCCGCCGCGGTCTTCGGGCAGGCGCTCGACCGCGTCGCGGGCTCCTTCGTCTGCGACTGCCGGGGCGTGGGCACCGACTGGAAGGTCGAGGAGCTGCGCCGGATCGACTCCGCCCTGCTCGGCGGCGGCCCCGGCATCATCGCCGACCCCGCCGACATGGTGGCCGACTTCCGGGCGATGGCGCAGGCCTCCATGGGCAAGGCCGTCGCCGACGTGGTGCTGCGGCTGTGGACGCCCCAGAACGCCGTCGTGCGCCACGTCAAGCAGGTCTCCCCCACCGTCAGCGACCTCACCGGCCGCGGCGTGGAGCGCGCGCCCCAGTCGGACGACTACCCCACGGGGTCCTGGGGGACCGAGAGCCGCGACTACCACGTGTGCGTCCGGGTGCCGCCCGGAGCCCCCGGCCGCCAGCTGCGCGCCGGGTGGGTACGCGTGGTGCTCCCCGGGGCCGCGGGGGCCGAGGACCAGGTCCTCGCCTCGGGCAACATCCTCGCCGAGTGGACCACGGACGAGGAGCGGGCCACCGAGATCAACCCCCGCGTGGCCCACTACACGGGCCAGGCCGAACTGGCCCAGGCCATCCAGGACGGGCTCGCGGCCCGTCGCGACGGCGACGACGACACCGCCACCGCGCGGCTCGGCCGCGCCGTCGCACTCGCCCACGAGTCGGGCAACGAGGAGACCGCGAGACTCCTCGGCAGGATCGTCGACGTGGTCGACCCCGTCATCGGAACCGTCCGGCTCAAGCCCGGTGTCAGCAAGGTCGACGAGATGACCCTGGACACCAACTCGACCCGGACCGTACGGACCCGGCCGCGGCAGAGCGGGCCGGACACCGGCGGTGCCCCCACACCCGGGTAGGAGGGACCCATGCCGAGTTGCCCTTCCGGGCACCACTCCACCACGACCGACTTCTGCGACGTCTGCGGGCTGCGCCTCCAGGCCCACACCCCCGCGTCGCGGCCCCCGTCGCAGCGCCATCCGACACCGCCCACACCGCCCGTGGCCCCGGCGCGGCCCCCCGCGCCGCCGCGCCCGGTGACCCTGCCCCGGGGAGGCCCCTGCCCCGAGTGCGGCACCTCCCGCGCGGGCCGGTTCTGCGAGGAGTGCGGATACGACTTCGCCTCGCGTTCCGACGGCCACCGGCGCGTGGACACGGGCGTGCGCTGGCGCGCGATCGTCGTCGCCGACCCCGCCTACTACCAGTACATGGTCCACCAGGGCATGCTCGACCCCGCCCAGATCTCCTTCCCCAAGGGCAGCGCGCAGCGCCGGGTGCCGCTCAACGGGGACAGGGTGCACATCGGACGGCGCAGCGCCACGCGCGGTTTCACCCCCGAGATCGACCTGGGCGGCCCCGGCGGCGACCCGGCGATCTCCCACATCCACGCGATCCTCGTCGCCAAACCCGGCGGCACCTGGGCCCTTCTCGACCCGGGCTCGACCAACGGCACCATGGTCAACGGGACCGCCAACCCCATCGCCCCCAACGTGGAGGTTCCCCTGCATGACAGCGACCGGATCTACGTCGGCGCATGGACCGTCATCATCCTCCAGAAGGGGTGAGCCCCGTTGACCTCCCCCACCCCCGACCGGGCTCCGCGCGGGACCAGACCGCCGGACACCCCGCACGGCGCGCTCCCGGCGGTACCGGGCGGCCGGCCCGCGCGGACCCCGGCGCCCGCGCGGAAGGGCCTCGGCACGCCCCGGCGGGGACGGGACGGGTCCGGCGCGCGTGAACGGGCCTCCGGGCTCCGCCGCTGGGCGGGCACCACCCCGGCCCGGGTGTGGCTGCTGTCCTCGGCGTGCGTGCTGGCCGTCCTCGGGCTCTTCGGCTCGGCGGCCGCCACCCTCGGCCAGACCCGCGCGGACCTGCATGTGCTCGGGGTCGACGCCGGGCCCCAGGCACTGGCGACCACCGACCTGTACCTGGCGCTCGCGGACATGGACGCCCGCGTGGCCGACGTGCTGCTCATGGGCACCGACCAGGATCTGAGAGCGGACCGCGAGGACGCCCTGGAGGGGTACGAGGCCAGCCGTGCGCGGGCCAACGAGGCCCTGCTCCAGGCCGCCTCGCTGACTGAGGAGGACGAGGACGAAGACAGCGCGGAAGGGCCCAACGTCAAGGCGGTCCAGGACGGGATGGGCGCCTACGAGCAGCTCGCCAGCCGGGCGCAGGTGCTCAACGACGAGGCGCGGGCCCCGTCCGGTCGGATAGACGGGGAGGCTCTGGCGGCCTACCGCGAGGCCACACAGCTGATGCACACCGAACTGCTGCCCAAGGCGTTCAACCTGGGGCTGGAAGCTTCGGCGGACGTGCGCGTCAACCACCAGGAGGGGCAGTCCTCCGTCGTGCTCGGCATGCTGTGGGTGGGAGCGGCCGGCGCGGTCGCCGTCGCCGCGCTGCTCGGCCTCCAGCTGTACCTGCGCGTGCGGTTCCGGCGCCGGTTCAGCGCACCGCTGCTGGCCGCCACGGCGGTCGCCGTCCTGCTCACCGGCGGGGTGGTCCTCGCCCTGACCGTCAGCGGCGGTCAGCAGCGTGAGGCCAAGGAGGAGGGACTGGACGCGGCCATGGCGCTGTCCCGGGCCGGGGCCATCTCCACCGACATGCAGGCTGACCAGAGCCGCTACCTGCTCGAATGGGACATAGAAGACAGGTACCAGGCCGACAACTACCAACAGGTCTACTTCGAACGGGCGCAGCAGGTGCTGTACCGACCGGCCGACAACCTGGAGGAGTACTACACGGCGATCGAGGGTGTGGTGGCCGCCTACCCGGAACCGCCGGTTCCGTCGGGGTCGGAGGAGAACGCCCCCGAGGACGACCCGGGCACACTCGGTTACCTGGGGCAGCGGGCCCAGATCGCGCCGTTGTCCGGTCACGAGGGTGAGCTCGCCGAGGTGCTGGAGGCCTACAACGCCCTCCAGGCCGAGGACCGGGCGCTGCGCTCGGCCGTCGGGGAAGGCGACCTGGCGGGGGCCGTCGACATCCGCATCGGTGTCGCGAGCTCCGGGGACGGTGCCTTCCAGACCTACGAGGACGCGCTGTCGGAGCTGTTCGGCCTGCACGAGGACGCGTTCAACGAGGGCATCGCGCGCGGTGGAGCGGCGCTCGATCCCTGGGAGTGGCTGCTGCCCGCCGCGACGGCTCTCGTGCTGGCCCTGATCGCGCTCGGCATCCGCCCCCGGTTGGCCGAGTACCGCTGAACCCGGGCCCGCTCACACCCGGGTCCGCCACCGTCCCGGTTCCGCCCCCAGATCCGCAGCCCCGAGAGACGAGGAACAGGCCGATGAGGTTTCGACACCAGCGCACCGCCGCCGCGGCCGCCCTGGCCGCCGCGGCGGTGATCGGACTGCCCGCCTGCTCCGTGGTACTGGGCGAGGAGGAGTCGATCCTCGACGCCGACTCGCTGACCATCGGAGTCAAGGCCGACCAGCCCAGACTGGGGATGAGGGACGACGCCAGCGGCGACATCACGGGCTTCGACGTGGAGGTGGCCCTCTACCTCGCCGACAAGCTCGGCTTCGCCGCCGAGGACGTGGAGGTGACCGGCATCGCCTCCACCGAGCGCGAGGAGAGGCTGGACAGGGACATGGCGGACGGGGTGGACATGGTCGTGGCCACCTACTCCATCACCCCTGCCCGTAAGACCGAGGTCACCTTCGGCGGCCCCTACTACGTGGCCAAGCAGGACGTGCTGGTGCGCGACGGGGACACCGACATCGAAGAGGTGCGCGACCTGGAGGGCCACACTGTCTGCCATGAGAAGGACTCCAACTCCGCCGCCCGCATCAGCGAGGGCCTGGGCATCGACGTCGAACAGAGGGAGAAGCCCAGCTACAGCGCCTGCATCGAGGCCCTGGAAAACGGCGAGGTGGACGCCGTCTCCACCGACAACCTGATCCTGGCCGGATTCCTCGCCGAGAAGCCCGACACCTTCCGGCTCGTCAACGAGCCCTTCACCGACGAGAAGTACGGCGTCGGCCTGCCCCACGGCGACGTGCGCGCCTGCGAGGAGGTCAACAGGGCCATCAGCCAGATGTACCAGGACGGCACCGCCGCGAGGCTGCTGGATAAATGGTTCGACGGGACCGGCCTCCCGCTCGTGACGAGCGTGCCCCAGTTCGAGGGCTGCGACCCGACGTGAGGCTCGGGGGCATGGTGCGTGTGCGGCGCGTGCGCCCGCGGGTGTGTGCGGGGGCGCGAGGGGCGAACGGCCGGGGCGGGGGGCCGTGGCCGGAACCGGACGAAGGCGCCCCGCTCCGCTCCGGGCCACCGCGGGAGCGGCCCGGAGCGGGTACAGGTCCGACACCGGGCCCCGGGGCAGTGGTGGACAGGAGGGGAGTCGTCCGTTGACCATCGTCGAGTTCCTCAACGCGCGTCTGGACGAGGACGAGCGCGCGTCGGAGGCCGTTCCCGCGGGAACCCGCGGCCGTGACCGGGCGCTGGCGGAGGTCGCGGCCAAGCGCAAGATCGTCCGCGGGTACGTCGACGCCCACCGCGTGAGCATGCGCAGCCTCGAACCGGTCGCGGGTACCCTCCCCGGGACCCGGCCGGGCGCCGCAGGGGACCCCTGGTCGGAGCTGCTGGCCTGGCGGCTGGCGGTCAAGTACCTCGCCGGGGTGTACCGGTCCCACCCCGAGTACGACCGGTCCTGGGCGGACTGACCCGCCGGGCCTCGGCGCGGTCCCCGACACGGGCCGGGAACGCTTGACCTGATCGAACTGGTGTTCGATAAACTGGCGGCGTGAGTCTTCTGAACGAGCAGATCGACGTCCGTTCCACCGAGGGCGGGACACCCGCCCGGTTCACCTGGCGCGGTCGCGCCTACCGTGTGCGCAGGGTCATCGGGGACTGGCCCGCCCGCCCGGGCGCGCCCGGCGTCCCGGCCACGCAGATCCACCTGCTCCGCGTCTCGGCCGAGTCCGACGCGGGGGAGCCGAGCATCATCGATATCACCCGCGACCTCGCCTCCGACCGCTGGACCATGCGCCGCCACTGGAAGTGATCCGGAGCCCGCCCGGCGCCGTCGAGCGGACCCCGCCGGGCGGGTGGGATCAGTGCCCGAAGGGGCGGTCTAGAGGAAGATCCGGCCGCGCCGGGTGCGGTCGCGCAGCGCGGCCATGCGTCGGGTGTTGCCCGGCCGCCGGGTCAGCAGGTGGTAGAGCAGCAGCGAGCAGCCCCGGTCGGTGCGCGCGCGGTCCGCCATCTCACCCATGTTGACCCTCGTGTACAGGTTGCCGCCCCCGGCGAGGATGCGCACCGAGTGGGCGCCCTCGGGAACGTGCGCGTAGGCGTGGTTGTCGGCCGTGTACTCCATGGCCCGCGACAGCGCCGCCCCCAGGCCCGGAACCAGTTCCCCGCCCAGCGTCGCCGTCCGCCGCCAGAAACCGGTGTGTCCGGCGGCCACGTGCCCCAGCTGGTGCGCGACCAGGAAGGCCAGCGCCTCGGGATCGCGGACCCGGCCGCACGGGTCGAACAGGTCGTCCGACAGCACCAGGTACCGGCGCAGCCCGTGCCCGGCGGCGTCCGTCCCCCAGCGGCGCGGCCCCACCCGCACGTAGGCCTCCGGCGTCCGAGGCAGACCCGTCTCGGCGGCCAGCGCCACCACCATCCGGTGGGCCTCGGGGAACTGCGTGGGCGAGATCTTCACCGACTCCGCCCGCCGCCGGGCGTACAGCAGCCCCCGCGCCTTCCAACACACGGCGGGAACCGCAGCCAGGGCGGCGGCCGCCCACAGCCACGACCCCGACACCGACCACACCACGTGGGCCAGCCCCGCCGCCGTCAGCAGGGTCGCGCCCACGCACGCGGCCAGGAGCGGGGCCTCCCACGGGTGGGCGGAGGCCGGGACGACCTCCTCGTCGGCGCCGAGCACCCGCAGCCCCTCCCGGGAGCGGCCTCTGGTGCCCCCGTCGACGGCGGAGCGGCAGTCGGGCACGCCGTGCACCGGACATGCGGTGGCGCGCCCCTCCGGCGGCATCGCGTGGGACATCCTGCCTCCCCTCGGAGCGCGGTCTGCGGGACAGCGGGGGATGACTACTACCTGTGTCCAAATATTACTTTCCGCTGTCCTGAAGATGGAGGAGTGTGCGCTACGGCGTGTCCGCGACCGCCGGCCCCTACGCCCCGCCCAGTAGGCGTGACCGCGTCCGAGGTCGTCGCCGCGGCGCGGTTCCCGCGTGGTCCGCGGTCCGCCCGGCCCACCCGCGCCCATCACGCGGAGTCACCGTCAGTGCGGCTGCTCGTACCCGCGCAGCTCCTTGGCGAGCACGTCCAGGAAGTGGTCCACCTGCGCCGGGTCGTACCCCGGCCGCGCGCGCGTGGTGCTGAACTGGATCCGTTCCACCTCGGCGGCGGTGAGCGTCGCCAGGTCCGGCCGCCCCTGCTGGAGGACGTCCAGCGTGAACTCGGCCCGGTCCAGGAAGTCGTCGACCTCCTGCTCGTTGTAGCCCGTGGTCAGCCGGGTGGTGGCGAACTGCTTCTCCCGGACGTCCCTCGGGGTCATCCCGGAACGCCGCGGCGGACGGAGCCGGCCCTCCTGCGGTTCCGGCTCGGACGGGCGCTGCTGGCCGTCCGAGCCGGGACGCTGGTGCCGAGGCCGCGCGGAGGCGCCCGCCGCACAGGGGAGGGGCGGCAGCGGCGGCGACTGCTCCTGGGCGCGGCCGAGGCCGCGCCCGGCCAGGTCGGCGACCACGACGTCGAGGAAGTCGTCGACCTCGTCCTCCCGGTACCCCGGACTGAGCCTCGTGGTGCGAAACCGCGAGTTGCGCACCTCTTCGGCCGTGATGAGCGCACCCGTGCGCGGGCCGCCCTCCAGGGCGACGAGCGTCGCCTCGATCCGGTCGAGGAGCGCGTCGACGTCCTCCTCGTTGTACCCCGGGCGCAGACGCACCGTGTGGAACTTCTTTTCGCGGATGTCCGCCGGTGTCAGAGGCATGGTCCCCATTGTGCAGTTGACGAGGTTCGCAGGGCTGTTTATCCCCGGGTCGTGTGTGATTCGGCCTCGGCCAGCAGCTCCACGAGGCGGGACAGGACGTCCTTCACCTGGTGGCGGTCGTACCCGCGCAGGACCAGGTCCAGCGGGGCTTCGGCCAGTTCAGCGGAGGTGATGGGGTCGGGCGCCGGCGCGGAGGGCAGGTCGAGGGCCCGCCCGTCCTGGTCGGTGAGGGCGGGGCCACCGGTGAGGGCGGTCAGCGTGAAGGAGGCGCGGTGGACGAGGTCGTCCACCTGGTGGCGGTCGAAGCCGCGCAGGACCACGTCGAAGCCGGGGAACGGGAAGGGGCGCGGGGCAGGGGATGTCATGGACGCATTATGCCCATGGGGGAGTGGCCTCCGCCATAGCGGCGGGCGCTGTGTCCGGGTACGGCAGGGCGGTGGAGACGGCCGGGCGGTGGCGCCGCCCTCCCCTCACCCCCGCATGAGGTAGAGGGCCAGCCCCTGCGCGATGGCGTCGGCGGCCCGCTCCCGCCACGCGGGGTCCTCCATGAGCGCCGCGTCCTCGGGGTTGCGCATGTTGCCCGCCTCCAGGAACACCTTGGGCACGTCGGACATGTTCAACCCGCCCAGGTCGGTGCGCACGTCCAGGCCGTCGTCGGCGAGGTAGTCGGCGGTGGGGACGCCGCTCCCCTCCAGGTACGCGCGGTGGATGTCCTCACCGAGCAGCCGGGAGGGCTCGGTGATGTCGTCGGTGAAGCCCTCGACCTCGCCCGGCATGATCACGTGGAACCCGCGACCGGTCTCGGGGCCGCCGTCGGCGTGCAGGGACACGGCCGCGTCGGCCTCCTCCTCGTTGCCGATGCCCGCGCGCTCGTCGATGCACGGTCCGACGCCGCCGTTGTCCTCGCGGGTGAGGACGACCATGGCGCCGTCGGCCTCCAGCCTCTCCTTGACCAGCACGGACAGTTCCCAGTTGAACTCGTGCTCGGCGT
Source organism: Nocardiopsis alborubida (assembly GCF_012396365.1). GTDB lineage: Bacteria > Actinomycetota > Actinomycetes > Streptosporangiales > Streptosporangiaceae > Nocardiopsis > Nocardiopsis alborubida. Next base: position 158,551 of record NZ_JAAXPG010000001.1, read on the forward strand.
AGCCGCTCGCGGTCTCGGCGCCGACGGTGTCGCAGGCCTTCTCGTTCGGCCCGGCGGGGACCATCGCGTTGATCTCGTCGGGGGCGGCGGCGTTGCCGCCGTTGTGGCCGGGGTCGATGACCACGACGCTGTCGCCGAGGGGGCCCCGGCCCGCGGGCGGGCCCTCCTGCGCTCCCTCCCCGGGAGCCTCGCGGTCGTCGCCGTCGGTGCCGTCCTGCGGCCCCGGGAGGGGGAGGGCGGCGGTGGGGTCGCTGCCGGGGGGCGCCCCGGGCGTCGCCGAGCAGGCGACGGCGGTGAGGAGGAGGAAGGAGGCGAGTGACAGGGCGCGGGTGGCGCGGCTCCGGGGCCCTGACGGTGCGGAGACGGGCATGCCCACAACCTAGCCGCTCCGGACACCCGGACGTCACCCCCGGGTGTCCGGCAGGGGGCTCGGGGGAGCGGGCGCCGGGGCGCGGGGGGAGGGGCGCGGCCGATGGGAGGCGGGGCCCGGCCAGGGCGCGCCGCCCCTCACACGGAGCGTGCGCCCACGGGCGCGCGAAAGACGCTCCGGGGGGACGCGCTTCCTTTTTAAGACGCTGCGTGCGCCGTTCGGTTTACCGGTTTCGAGAAAAACTTCCAGAGGGAATTGGGGTGTCGCTCAGTGTGAGTTCGTCTTTCTCTGTGATCTTTTCGTGATGGGCTCCGGGGTAATTTAGGCTTTGTGGCGATGTAAGGTCTGAGTTAGGAAACCGGAAGCACCCCACGGCCCGGTTCCCGCGCCCCCTCCGTCCGGTGGTCGCGGCCGCGCCCTCCTGTTTCCGCTGGCAGTGAGCTTTCTGTGTGCTCCCGCCATCCCCCATCCGATCCTGGTTCGCGCCCTGTGTTCCCGCGACTTCCCCACAGTCAGCCGGTGGCGCGCGTATCCAGACCAGTCCGACCAGTGCGGACTGCGGCCGATCCGAAGAGGATTGACTTGAAGAACACCCGTGTTACCGCGCGCCGCATTCTCCAGGGCGGAGCGGCTTTCGCTGCTCTCGGCGCGCTCAGCATCGCCACGGCTCTTCCCGCCGCGGCCGAGACCGAGTACTACGGCTGGGCCTACGCCTCCGTCGGCAACTGGGAGGGCGTCGCCATCAGTTACGACGGCACGACCACCAACAGCTACTCCGGATCCGTCGGCAACTGGCTGACCTTCTCCGGTACCAGCAGCGCCACGGTCGGCGACGAGGGCGTCACCGCCACGGCCACCGTGGACACCGCCCGCCTCCAGATCACCGTCTCCGACGTGGAGGAGATCGTCGAGGAGAACCTCGACGAGGAGTCCGGGGCCACCGAGGAGCCCGAGGAGACCGGAGCCGAGGAGTCCCCGGCTCCCGAGGGCGAGGAGACCGAGCCCGGAGCCGAGAACGGTCAGCCCGAGGACGGCGGTGACGAGAACACCGGCGGCGAGGGTGCCGACGGTGGCGAGACCGGAGGCGACGAGAGCACCGGTGGTGGCGGGACCGGCGACGAGGGTACCGGTGGTGGCGGGACCGACACCCCGGCGGTACCGGAGACCGACCCGTCCCCCGAGACCGACCCCGCCTCCGAGCCCGAGACCCTGGTCCTGGACGAGGAGAGCACCGAGCTGGTCAGCGGCTCGGACGAGATCGTCCTCGACGCCACCCTGTCCGGTGTGACCACCACGACCACCCAGAGCTGGGACGGCGAGGTCTCCCACAGCGCCGACGTCGCCGACATCTCCTACCCGGACGTCGTCACCCTCGACAGCGGCGAGCAGGTCGCCGTCGTGATCGACCTGGAGTCGTACGAGTACGTCGAGGAGTACGCCGACGAGGAGAACGGCGTCACCTGGAACGACGCCCACACCGGATTCGCGGTGACCTTCACCGTCGACGGCGCCGAGGCCCCGTTCTACTACGTTGACCTGGCCGAGAGCCTCGCCAGCGTCGGTGCCGCCGAGACCGGCGACGGCGGTGGCGACAACGGCGGCGACGACAAGCCCGCGCCGACCCACCCGGAGGACGAGACCGAGAAGAAGCCGCAGCCGGACAAGCTGGAGAACGCCGAGTCCCTGGCCCAGACCGGCAGCCCGATCGCCGGACTGATCGCGGCCGGTGCCGCGATCGCCGCCGGTGGCGGTCTGGCCGCGTACTTCGCGCGCCGCAAGAAGAACACCGCTGACTCCGCCGCGGAGACCAGCCAGGGCTGAGCACGCGCTTGGCGTCGGCTGAGCCGACCCGGCCCCGGGGGACACGTTCCCCGGGGCCGTCCTGTTGTCCGGACCCCCTCCCGCCCGGCCTGCTTTCCCTGCCCTCCCGTCGTGTTCGGAACTTCGCGGCGGCGGCCTCCGTTGACCGGTGGTCGGCGCCCGCGCACCTGCCGATCGGCCTGGGGCGGACGGTTTCCGTTTCGTGATCCAGAGGTTAGGCTCGCGGTAGGGCGCCCGCACACACCGCCCGACACAGAGTCACCTTCCCGGGGCGGGAAGGCCCCGACACGATCCGCCCCGCACACCGCGACCGGCCGTCTCAGGCCGGCCGGGCAACCCTGTCCGCCGTCCGCGGCGGGCACGGGCCGACTCCCGGGTCGGACATCCCCCGCATACAACAGGAGTGTTGTGGTGTCTCCCGCCAAGCTGACCGCGCGCCGCCTCGTCCGCGGCGGCGTCCTGTTCGTCGCTCTCGGAGTGTTCGGGGCCGTGCCCGCGCTCCCGGCCTCCGCCGACCAGCTCGTCTGGGGCAACGCGCAGGCCTGGGTGGCCGACGGCGACGTGGTCACCGGTTACTCCACCGCCACCGGCTTCGGCGGCGAGACCGAGGGGAGCGCCGCGGCCGAGGACCTCTTCGGGCCGATGGCCGCCTACCTGGAGATCGACGGCGAGAGCCACACCGTGGTCGACGCCGACAGCGCGCGCGCCGCATCCACCGTGCGGACCGCGTCCTTCCGGATGGAGGTCGCCGACCTCGCCGCCCACGGACTGATCGACGTGCCGCCGGAGGCGGACCTGCCCGAGCCCTCCGCGTCGCCGTCCCCCTCCCCGGAGGCCGAACCCTCCTCGGAGGACACCCCCTTCCGGGACCAGCCCTCCCCGGACGGCGGCGACGGCAAGGACGGCACGGGCTCCGGCGCGGAGGACGGGACTCCCCCGAGCGGTGGCTCCGCCGACGAGGGCGCCGCGGACGAGGGCTCCGAGGGCGGCGGGGACACCACCGCGGACACCGGCGACCAGGACGCCGCCCAGGCGAGCGAGGAACCCTCCGACGCCCCCCAGCGCGAACCGCAGGAGGGCGCGTCCCACAGCCCCTCCGGCTCTTCCAGCCCCTCCCCGAGCGCAGCCGAGGACGTGCTCCTCCTCGACGGGGCTTCCGCCGAGACGGTGTCCGCCGACGGCAACGCCGTGGAGTTCACCCTCGCGGACGTGACCGCCACGGCCACCGCCGGGTACGACGGCGTGACCGAGACGACCTTCGCGCACGGTGACCTGACCGCGTTCGGCGTATCCGCGGGGTCGCTGGGCGAGAACGCGGACGGGACCGTCGTGGAGGAGGTCCTGGAGGTGTTCGACGAGGACGGGGACGTGGCCCTGGAGGTGCCCGTCCGCATCCGCTTCGAGGCCAACGAGACCACCTTCCAGGACCAGGACGAGGACTGGGACGGGCGGGGGATCCGCAGCTGGATGACCGTGTGGGTGCAGGTGGGCGAGGTGGGCCAGGAGAGGGGCTTCGCGGTGGACTTCGCCGACGCGTGGGCGCTCGGGTCCACCTACGCCGCCACCACCCCGCCCTCGCCGGGCGACAAGGGGGACCCCGAGGAGGAGTCGCCGCGGCCGGAGGAGGCCGCCGGGGACGACAACCGCCTGGCGACCACGGGCAGCTCGCTCGCCGCGCTGATCACCGCCGCGGTGGTGGCGGTCGGTGGCGGCGCGGCCGCGACCTTCCTGGCCCGCAACCGCACCACCGCCATGGACGACCGGATCGAGGACTTCTAGCCGGTGCCCCCCGGGGCCCGCAGTCCGGGTGCGGCGTCCCCCGGCGCCCGGACACGCGGAAGGCGGGCCTCCTGTGGGAAGACCCGCCCTCGACCCTCGTCAGCCGCTGTCAGCGGCCGGAGCCCGTCCGGCCGTTCCCCCCGGAACCGGCACAGACAGGGGAGATCACTCCGTACGCTGGCTGGGGATTCCGGCCAGCAGGGCGCGGACTTCGGTCTCGCGGTAGCGGCGGTGTCCGCCCAAGGTGCGGATCGAGGTCAGCTTGCCCGCCTTCGCCCAGCGTGTCACGGTCTTGGGGTCCACACGGAACATGGTGGCAACCTCGGCGGGGGTCAACAGGGGCTCCGCCTCGGGCGTGCGAGTTGACATGTGTACGGCCTCTCCTCCTGGATCTGTGTGCCGATCCTTGAGCCTTAATCCTGGCACTTGGCCCGGATGTCCAATATTCCCTCTAGGTCTATATTGGCATCACCCGAGGTGATTGTACGACCACTCCAAGCAACTTTGCACGTGGGAGGCCAAAGAAAGCCGCCCGTGGCCGCGTCACGCTAAGTGATTCTAGCGACACGTTTAGTGGCATGTGGCGTATTCGGTCAAAACTTCGTTCTCCGGCCTCGTTTTTCTCGATGCGGAGTACCCGAAGTGCTACGGCTGCCTGACCGAAACCCGGCTCCGTGGAGCGTGGCGGAGTCCCGGGCCCTCGGTGTGTGGTTCGCGTGCGGGGGAGGAGGCGGACCGGCGGGGGAGGGGCGCCGTGTGCTTCGGCTGGCGGTCGGGCCGCGCGGATTCCCCGCGTGGCAAGGGTTTCCTGATTACTGGCGGTGCTCTCTGTGATCGGTCGGCTACAGTCTATGCCGATCCCTATCGGGCGTTATGCCCAGTTTCACGACTCTTGATGTCGTGCGCGGACGACGTCCGGGCTCGCACCCTTGTCACATGCGAAAAGATCGCGGAGGAAGGGAGAGAAACCTGGTGTACCAGGTTGGTAACCGGCGTGGCGCGCACGTGTCCGCCCTCCCGGATGACGACAGAAGACAGCGGGTGCCCGCGAAAACCTGGCGACACCGTAACCCTCAGTTGGCGTGCTCCAGTGCGCGCACCGACCTCCAGCGTCGGGTGAGCCTCTCGCGCAGCTCCACCACGCGTCGGCCGTCCCCCGTCGCCAGGGCCTCGATCGCCCCCGCCACCTCCGCCACCGAGTGGTCCTCGCCGAGGTGGTCGTCGCTGAGGAGGTGCGGCAGTCCGCCGTAGTCCAGTTCCAGCAGCGAGTCGGGGTGCGCGGTCAGCGACAGCCAGTCCGTCAGCTGCTCGGTGGCGGCCGACACCGCGTGTTCGCCGATGTGCTCCCGCAGCACCGCCGCCGTCTGCTCCAGCCGCCTCAGCGCCAGCGAGGTCCGCGTCAGGTACAGCAGGGTCCGGGTGGAGTCCGCCGACAGCACCAGGCACCGCTCCTGGGCCTCGAAGGGCACGAACCACGGGATCGGCACGGTCCAGTTGCTCGACAGGATGCCCGGGCGCACCAGCGCGCCCGAGTCCCGCCACTCGCGGTAGCCCTCCTCGGCCCGCTCCGCCTCGGTCAGGGGCACGAACGCCGTGCTCAGCCCCACCGGCATCGTGCCGGTGAACTCGGTGAAGGCCCGCCACGAGCGCAGCCGGGTCTGCCAGGGGCAGACGTACAGCCGCTCGTTCACCCGCCGCAGGTAGGCGTTGCGGCTCTCCTCCGTCGGCGCCACCACCGGGGGTGTGGCCACCAGGCGGCTCAGGCTCTCGGCGTGCTCGGCCGCCAGCGCGTTGATCCGCCGGGGCCGGTCGGGCGAGGCCGCGTACTCCTCCCAGTAACCGCGATCGTACGGAGAGAAGGCGTTGATCGGCTGGTAGACGCGGAGATAGGCGGTGTAGGGCAGCACGAACGCATCGTGGCACATATCGTTGTCTGTGGCACTCACCACGGGGTAGCCTGTGCGGCCGCCGCTACGTGCGCTCACCACATCCGTCACACCCGGGTGGCGTAGGCACGACGGGGGCCGACCAGGTACGGTTGTATGTGTACGTAAGCTGGCGCCTGTCGTCAGTCGCGTTTGACGGCCGTCAGCCCGATAGTGCGGGTTTGTAAGTGATCTGGGGTTCGTCGGAACCCAATCGTTGAGGGGGTCGAGCCAATGGGGCGCGGCCGAGCCAAGGCCAAGCAGCAGAAGGTCGCCCGGAAGCTCAAGTACAGCTCCGGCGGGACCGACCTTGAGCGGCTGCGGTCAGAGCTGGGTGTCGCTGAGGACGAGGGGTCTCCCTCCGGGCCGTCGGGTCCGGATGATTCCTACGCGGATTCTCACGACGACCTGGTCGACCGTTACGCGGATCTTGCCGACAAGTACTCGGACTCGGACAAGTAGTACCCGGTAGACCGAGACCTTCAGGCCGCTCGGACAACAACCGCTGACCTGTGGCGGTCGCGGCTCCCGCACCCGGGAGCCGTAGCGGACAGGTGGATATAGCCGGTGCGAACCACTGTGGTGGTTCGCACCGGCTATGTTCGCGTCCGTTCCTCACGCGCCGCGGTACTCCCCGGTCAGGACAGCCTGTCCCGAACCGGCCGTCACCGTGCCCAGCCGCCAGGCCGGGACGCCGCGGTCGGACAGTACCCGCAGGGCGCGTTCGGCGTCCTCCGCCGCGACGATCGCCGCCATGCCCACGCCCATGTTGAACGTGGCCTCCATGTCCTCCCGGCCCACGCCTCCCCTGTCGGCCAGGTAGCCGAACACGGGGGCGGGCGCCCAGGTGGAGCGGTCCAGCTCCGCGTCCAGGTGGCCGGGCAGGGAGCGCGACAGGTTGGCCGCCAGCCCGCCGCCGGTGATGTGCGCGTAGGCGTGCACCTCCACGGCCCCGGTCAGCGCCACACAGTCCTTGGCGTACACCCGGGTCGGGGTGAGCAGCACCTCGCCCAGCACCCCGTCCAGCTCCGGGACGTGCGCGAACAGGTCCAGGTCCGCCCGGTCCACGATGTCGCGGATGAGCGAGTAGCCGTTGGAGTGCGGACCCGAGGAGCCCATCGCGATGACGGCGTCTCCCTCGCGGACCCGGTCCTGGCCGAGGATCGCGTCGCCCTCCACCACGCCGGTGCCCGCACCGGCCAGGTCGTACTCGTCCGGCTCCATGGCGCCCGGGTGCTCGGCGGTCTCCCCGCCGACCAGCGCGCAGCCCGCCTGGTGGCAGCCCTCGGCGATGCCGCCGACGATCTCCGCGATGCGCTCGGGCACCACCGCGCCGCAGGCGACGTAGTCGGTCATGAACAGGGGCTCGGCCCCGCTGACCACGAGGTCGTCGACGACCATCGCCACCAGGTCGATGCCGATCGTGTCGTGCCGGTCCATCTGCTGGGCGAGCATCACCTTGGTGCCCACACCGTCGGTGGAGGTCGCCAGGACCGGGTCCCTGTACTTGTTCGTGTCGAGCCGGAACAGGCCCGCGAAGCCGCTGGCGTCGGTCACCTGCTCGGGCCTGCGGGTGCGCGCCACGTGGCGCTTCATCAGGTCGACGGCGCGCTCGCCGGCGGCGATGTCCACCCCGGCGGCCGCGTACGCGCCCGACGTCCCCGTGCTTTCGGCTGCCACGCCAGTTCTCCTCGTGCTGTGTCGCTGTGGTGGTGCGGTCCCCGCCTCCCCTTCCAGGGCACGGCGGAGCCGCCGCACGGGCCCGTGCGGACCCGGCGGCGGACTACTTGTCGCTGGTGGCCAGCGTCGATCCCTCGGGCGTGCCGCAGGACTTCTCCAGCAGGTACTTGCCCCGTGCGTCGTCGCGCACCTCGATCGGGTACACGCCGTCGAAACAGGCCCGGCACAGGTTGTCCTTGGGCACCTCCGACGCGGCGATGAGCTCGTCGAGGTCCACGTAGGCCAGGGAGTCGGCGTTGACCGAGGCGGCGATCTCGTCCACGGACATGTTCGCCGCGATGAGCTCGGCGCGCGTGGCGAAGTCGATGCCGTAGTAGCAGGGCCACAGCACGGGCGGGCTGGAGATGCGCACGTGCACCTCGGCGGCGCCCGCGTCGCGCAGCATCCGCACCAGGGCCCGCTGGGTGTTGCCGCGCACGATGGAATCGTCCACGACCACCAGGCGGCGGCCCTCGATGACGTCGCGCAGCGGGTTGAGCTTGAGCCGGATGCCCAGCTGGCGCAGGGTCTGGCTGGGCTGGATGAAGGTGCGCCCCACGTAGGAGTTCTTCACCAGGCCCTGGGCGAAGGGGATGCCGCTGGCCTCGGCGTAGCCGACCGCGGCGGGCGTGCCGGACTCGGGCACCGGGATGACCAGGTCGGCGTCCACCGGGTGCTCCCGGGCCAGACGGCGGCCCACCTCCACGCGGGTGGAGTTGACGTTGCGGCCCGCGATGGTGGTGTCGGGGCGGGCCAGGTAGACGTACTCGAACAGGCAGCCCTTGGGCCGGGCGGGCGCGAAGCGCCGGGAGCGGACCCCGCGCTCGTCGATGGTGAGGAGCTCGCCGGGCTCGATCTCGCGCACGACCTTGGCGCCCACGATGTCCAGGGCGGCGGTCTCGCTGGCGACCACCCAGCCGCCCGCGCCGGAGGTCTCGCCCAGGCGGCCCAGTACGAACGGGCGGATGCCCTGGGGATCGCGCGCCGCGTACAGGGTGTTCTCGTCCATGAACACCAGCGAGAAGGCTCCCCTGACCTGCGGGAGCAGCTCGAGGGCGGCGTCCTCCACGGAGCTGCCGCTCCTGGCCCGCTCGGCCAGCAGGTTGGTGAGGACCTCGGTGTCGGTGGTGGCCCCCCGGCGCGTGTCGGGCAGCATCGCCGCCAGTTCCGGGGTGTTGATCAGGTTGCCGTTGTGGCCGAGTGCCAGACCCCCCTCACGCGCCGTGTAGAAGGTCGGCTGTGCGTTCTCCCACACCGGGGACCCGGTGGTGGAGTAGCGGCAGTGACCGATCGCGAGGTGGCCGCGCAGGGAGTCCAGGGTCGCCTCGTTGAAGACCTGGGAGACGAGTCCCATGTCCTTGTAGACGACGATCCGTTCCCCGTCGCTCAACGCGATGCCCGCGGACTCCTGTCCGCGGTGTTGCAGAGCGTAGAGGCCGAAGTAGGTGAGCTTGCTGACTTCTTCGCCGGGCGCCCAGACCCCGAAGACACCGCAGGCGTCCTGCGGGCCGCGTTCGAGCGGATCGAGATCCATGGTGAGCCGGCCGTCGGAGTACGACACACGCACAGCTTAGTGCCTGGCTGTCGGCCGGGCACCACCCGGGGGAGGTACCGGCCACAGGGGCAGGTGCCCGGACAGGTCGGAGCGCACGCCGCTGGCCCGCACCAGGTGCTCGGACACCGCCCGTTCCCAGGGGGTGCGGCCGGTGGCCACGCGCAGCCAGGTGAGAGGGTCGGTCTCGACGACGCCCGGCGGGGTGCCGCGGGTGTGGCGGGGGCCCTCGACGGCCTGCACGGCGCCGTACGGCGGTACGCGCACCTCCAGGGTGTGACCGGGGGCACGGTCCGCGAGCACCGCCAGGGTGCCCCGCACGGCGGCCTTGAGGGCCGCGCGCACGGGCTCCTCGGCGCGCAGCACGGCCTCGGCGCAGGCGGCGACGGCGGCCTCGTCGTCCCCCTCGAAGGGGGCCTCTCCCAGTTCGGAGAGCTGTTCGTCCAGGGACGCGCGGAGGCGCCGCACGGCGCTCGCGCTCAGGGCGGAAGGCATGGAGGTGAGCCTACGGGCCCCGACCTGCGGCGCGGCCGGGTGATCGGATGGATGAACGGAGGGGGTACTTGTTATTGCGGGCAAATAGACCGAAGGTGGACATCGAAGAATGCCGGTGGAACTGTCCACCGGTCTCCGCTCAATTGGGTGATTCCTGTCTCAGCGTGACGCTGGCCAGCGAGAGCGGGACACGGTAGCGTCCCGAACCGTCCCGGTGTTGTCGAGATTGGGAGGATTGCGATGGACCCCGCACCCCCAGGGTGTTCCACGCGGTGGCACCGTCAGATGAATAAGCGGTGACTAAGTCCGTGCCAGCCCAACCCCTCGGCGCCGGTCCGGCGCCGCCCAGCCCGGCCGCGCCGGACCAACTGGCCGACGCGCTTAACATCCACCAAGGAACACCACCGCACCATCGGGAGAACGACGTGCGCCTGCGCTTGCGCCCGCGTGATGACAGTTACTACGAGATGTTCACCGACTCGGCGAACAACCTGGTCATCGCGGCCCGCCTGCTGGTGGAGCTGATGAGTGACGGAGCCGATCGCGAGGCCATCACCGAGAAGATGCGTGCCTGTGAGCACGCGGGTGACGACGCCACCCACGCGATCATGCGACGCCTCAACAAGAGCTCGGGGACACCCATCCACCGGGAGGACATCTACCGTCTGGCCTCCAACCTGGACGATGTGATGGATTCCATGGAGGCCGCCGTCGACCTCATCGGCCTGTACGGCCTGGAGCGCCTCCCCAAGGGGATCATCGACCAGATCGAGGTGCTGGAGCGCGCCGCCGAGCTGACCGCCGAGGCGATGCCCCGCCTGCGCACGCTGGAGGACCTGACCCGGTACTGGATCGAGATCAACCAACTGGAGAACCAGGCGGACCGCATCTACCGCAAGCTCCTCGCCCGCCTGTTCAGCGGGGAGTACGACGCCCTGACCGTCCTCAAGCTCAAGGACGTCATCGAGGAGCTGGAGACCGCCGCGGACGCGTTCGAGCACGTCGCGAACACGGTGGAGACCATCGTCGTCAAGAACGGCTGAGGCCCCGGCCCCCGAACCTGCCCGGTGGGGACCAGCGGCGGGCGGGAGGTGTGCGCTCCCCGCCCGCCGAAGAGCTCCGGAGCCCCTGGGGCGTCCCGCCGCCCGCCTCGTCCGGGTACTCCTCGTACCCGGCCCCGTCGCCCGCCTGACCTCGGCTGACCCGCGAGCTCGGGTCTTGCGGAACACGGTCAGGATGATGGTGCGTCGTTCCTCAGCGGGCTGGCCGGAACCGTTGCTGGTGTGACACAAGGGCTCTGACCTGCGCTGATCTTGTACTTGTAGCCGCTGTCGGCGCTCGAACCCCGCTATAAGTACAAGATCACAGCGAAGGGGACGGGTCGGTGACCCTTCCCGGTCATCGCAGAAGGTGTCCGGAAACCGGGAGGCCGGGGTCTACAGGCCGGTGATGACCCGGTTCGGGGCGGTGCGCCGGGACAGCAGACCGGCGAGGAGGTCGAAGAACCCGTCGGCGTCGATCTCCTCGACCACCGTCGCGTTCGCCTCCAGTCCGTGCACGCCCCAGGACATGGCCGAGTATCCGCGTGTGAGCTCCCCGGCGGTCTCCACGTCCACGTGGTACCGCGCGGAGCGGCGCACCAGCTCCGGGTGGAGCAGCACCGCGGCGGTCAGGGAGTCGGGGTGGGTGGTGCCGTCGATGCCCACCCTGCGGTCGAACTCCAGCGTCGCGGCGCACACGCGCCCGAAGAAGTCCGACAGCGGGGTGCCGAGGGCGGCGAGGGCCTCCAGCCGCTCCTGGCCGAACACGGCCTGGCGCAGCGTCAGCGGGTCCCAGGGGACCACGGTGATCTCGAAGCCCGCCGCGAACACGGCCTTGGCCGACTCCGGGTCCACGTAGAAGTTGAACTCCGCGGCGGCGGTGATGTTGCCGCGGCCGTTGTTGGACCCGCCCATGACGTAGAGGGCGCCGACGTTGCGGGCGAAGTCGGGGTCCTTGGCGGCCGCCATCGCGATGTTGGTCAGCGGCCCGATCGCCACCACCGACAGCTCACCGGGGTTCTCCGCGGCCAGCCGGACCAGGGCGTCCACCGCGTGCTCGCGCTCGGTCTCCAGCCCCGAGACGTCCATGGACAGGCCTCCCGACCCGTCGCCGTGCACGTTCTCCGCGCTCACCCACGGGCGCACGAGCGGACGGCGGCAGCCCAGGTGCACGGGTACCTCGCCCAGGCGGCCTGCCACGCTGAGGGTGAGGAAGGCGTTGCGCACCTGCTGGTCGAAGCCGACGTTCCCCGCGACCATGGTGACGGCTCGCAGGTCCGCCTCGGGGTCCAGCAGCCCGACGAGGAGGGCAACGCAGTCGTCCTGCGCGGTGTCGGTGTCGATCACCAGGGGTGTGGTCACGCCTGTCCTCGTGTTCTCTCGTCAGCGTGGGTTTCCGGGCGTTGCCGGCGGGTCCCTACCGGGCCACCCGATCGCCGGTCGCCCTTGGTCAGGGGGGTGAAGGGAGCGGTTGAGCCGAACCGGCCGCCCGATCGCCGGACGCCCCTGGTCAGAGGGGTGAAGGGAACGGTTTAGCCGAACCGACCACCCGATCGCCGGTCGTCCCTGGTCAGAGGGGTGAAGGGAACGGTTTAGCCGAACCGACCACCCGATCGCCGGTCGCCCCTGGTCAGGGGGGTGAAGGGAGCGGTTGAGCCGAACCGACCGCCCGATCGCCGGACGCCCCTGGTCAGAGGGGTGAAGGGAACGGTTTAGCCGAACCGACCACCCGATCGCCGGTCGTCCCTGGTCAGAGGGGTGAAGGGAACGGTTTAGCCGAACCGACCGGTGATATAGTTCTCGGTCTCCTTCTTCTCCGGCCGGGTGAACATCTGGTTCGTCTCGCCCATCTCGATGAGCTTGCCCGGCTTGCCCGGAGCCGACAGGTTGAAGAAGGCCGTCCGGTCGGACACACGCGCCGCCTGCTGCATGTTGTGCGTCACGATGACGATCGTGTAGTTCTCCTTGAGCTGGTGGATGAGGTCCTCGATCGCCAGGGTCGAGATCGGGTCCAGCGCCGAGCACGGCTCGTCCATCAGCAGCACCGACGGCTTGACCGCGGTGGCGCGGGCGATGCACAGGCGCTGCTGCTGGCCGCCCGAGAGGCCCGAACCGGGCTTGTTCAGCCGGTCCTTGACCTCCTCCCACAGGTTGGCGCCGCGCAGCGAACCCTCCACCAGCTCGTCCGCCTCGGACTTGCTCATCCGCCGGTTGTTGAGGCGGGCGCCGGCGATGACGTTGTCGTAGATCGACATCGTCGGGAACGGGTTGGCCTTCTGGAAGACCATCCCGACCTCGCTGCGCACCATGACCGGGTCCACGTCGGGCCCGTAGATGTCCAGGTCGTCCAGGAGCACCTTGCCCTGGACGCGGGCTCCCTGGGTCACCTCGTGCATCCGGTTGAGGGTCCGCAGGAAGGTGGACTTGCCGCAGCCCGACGATCCGATGAACGCCGTCACCGACCGCGGCTCGATGGTCATCGACACGTCCTCCACGGCCTTGAAGTCGCCGTAGTAGACGTGGAGACCGGAGACGTCGATACGTTTCGCCACTGGAAGTTCCTCGTGAATCTGCTCCGCGCGCGGGGCGTGGGCGGTGGGTGTAGGGGTCAACGGGCCTTCGGCGCGAACAGGCGGCCGATCATGCGGGCCAGGAAGAACAGCAGCATCACCACCAGGATCAGGGTCAGCGCCGCCGCCCAGGCCCTCTCGTAGTTGACGGCGCCGCCCATGCGGACCTGCGAGTAGATGAACACCGGCAGGTTCATCATCTGTCCGTCGAACAGGTTCCAGTTGATCGACACCGCGGACGACCCCGTGGTGAGGATCAAAGGAGCCGTCTCCCCGATAACACGTGCGATGGCGAGCATGATTCCTGTGGTCAGACCGGCCGCGGAGGTGGGCAGCACCACCTTGGTGATCGTCCGCCACTTGGGCACCCCCAGGGCGTAGGAGGCCTCGCGCAGGTCCTGCGGCACCAGCCGCAGCATCTCCTCGCTGGAGCGCACCACGACCGGGATCATCAGCACCGCCAGCGCGATCGCGCCCGCCGCGCCGTTGGTCCGGCCCGGGCCGAACAGGATCATCCACAGCGCCACCACGAACAGTCCGGCGACGATCGACGGGATGCCCGTCATGACGTCGACGAAGAACACGATGGTCCGCTTCATGCGGCCCTCGGCGTACTCCACGAGGTACACGGCGGTCATCACGCCGATGGGCACCGAGATGAGCGTGGCCATGCCGGTGATCGCCAGGGTGCCCGCGATCGCGTGGTAGACGCCGCCCGCGTCCATGCTCGGCAGGACGCCGTTCATGGACACCGTGAGGAAGTAGCCGTCGAACCGGACGATGCCGTTGCTCAGCACCGTCCACAGCACCGACACCAGAGGCAGCATCGCCAGCAGGAAGCACAGGTAGACCAGCGAGGTGACCAGGCGGTCCTTGGCCTTGCGGCCGCCCTCGACGCGGGCGGAGGCCGTCACGATGATCACCACGTACGCGGCGGCCGTGAGCAGGCCCCACAGCAGGAACCCGAAGGACGAGAAGGCCAGCAGGACCCCGGCCACCACGGCGGCGGAGGAGGCCAGCAGGGCGGCGGGGAACTGGTGGGGCAGGGAGCCGCGACGCAGGTCGGTCGCGGTGGATCCCGCCTCGGGGCCGGGAGGCTGGGCGGTCGTCGTGTCCATCAAGACTCCTTGCTCCCCCGGGTCACGACGTAGCGCGCGCCCATGTTGACGACGAGGGTGATCGCGAACAGGACCAGCCCGGCGGCGATCAGCGCGGAGACGCCGTACCCGGTGGCCTCGGGGTACTGGAGGGCGATGTGCGCGGCGATGGTCTGGTTGCCGCTCTGCAACAGGTTCCAGGAGACGATGAGGGAGGGGGACAGGATCATCGCGACGGCCATGGTCTCGCCCAGGGCGCGGCCCAGGCCGAGCATGGCGCCGCCCACCACGCCGGACTTGCCGAAGGGCAGCACGGCCAGGCGGATCATCTCCCAGCGGGTGGCGCCCATGGCCAGGGCCGCCTCGCGGTGCCCCTGCGGGGTCTGGCGGAACACGTCGCGCGCCATCGCGGTGATGATCGGCAGGATCATGACGGCCAGTACCACGCCCGCGGTCAGGGTGGTGCGGGCCGAGGTGGAGGCGGGGCCCTCGAACAGCGGGATCCAGCCCAGGTAGCGCGTCAGCGCCTGGTACACGGGAACCAGTTCCGGCGCGAGGAAGCCGATGCCCCACAGGCCGTAGACGACGCTGGGGATGGCGGCCAGCAGGTCCACCAGGTAGCCGAGCAGCGAGGCGAGTCTGCGCGGCGCGTAGAAGACGATGAACAGCGCGATCCCGATCGCCACCGGCGTGGCCAGCAGCAGCGCGATGGCCGCGGCCAGGACGGTGCCGAAGGCCAGGGCGGCGACACCGAACGCGGGGTCCTCGCGGACGTTGGGCTCCCACTCCGTGCTGGTGAGGAAGTTCACCGTGTTCGCGGTCAGGGACGGCCAGGCCTGTACGAGCAGGAAGGCGGCGACACCGGCGAGGATCAGCAGGATCAGGGTGCCCGAGCCTCGGGCGAGCCCGGCGAAGGCGACGTCGCCGATCCGGCGCTTGCCCGTGGGCGGCGGTGCCGCCTCGGGGGCGTCCGTGGTCGTCATGGGTTGGCTCCGGTTCGGAAGGTTTCGGGGCGGGTCGCCCGGATGGTGCGGTGCGTTCCGTGCACCTTCTGCGTGCCTGGTCTGTTCCCTGCGACGCGCGGTTCTCCCGCTGGTCGGGGGATGTCTCCCCGCCGAGAGCCCCTCCGCGTCCCGTACTGGGGCGATCGCCGGTCACCGCGCCACGGTCCGTGGTGGAGGGTGGCCGTGCCGCACCGAATGTGAAGGTAGGTGCAAGAGGTGACGAGTTGTCCCAAACAAGGTGAACGGAAGATGAACGAGGCGCCGCACTCCCGTGGCGGCCCGGGGATTGCCCGGTGAATGTGACAGGTCACACGTTCGGGCGGGGGGCGTCGTCCCTCGGCGGCGCGTACATCACGTCGGTGTCCCACATGGCGAATCCGAGCGACTCGTACAGCCGCACCGCGGCCTCGTTGTCGCCGTCCACGTACAGGTGGACCCACGGCAGGCCGGCGTCGCGCAGGTGTCGCAGACCCGCCAGGGTCAGGGCCCGGCCGAGGCCGCTGCCCTGCCACTCGGGGTCCACGCCCACCGCGTAGACCTCGCCCACCGGATCGCCGTCGGTGAGCCCGGCGCCGTCGGCGTGGGTCTTGGTCCAGTGGAACGCGGCCACTCCGCCGTCCTTGGCGGTGGCCAGGAAGAAGCCGTGCGGGTCGAACCAGTCCTCCACCTCGCGCTGGAGCAGGTCGTCCAGGGTGAGCTGGCCCTGCTCGGGGTGGTCGGCGAACGCCCGCGCGTTGGCCGCCAGCCACGCCTGCTCGTCCTGGCCGACGACGAAGGCGCGCAGCCGGACCCGCTCGGCCACCTCGGGCCGCAGTTCGGGCTCGGGCAGCTCTGGTGCCTCCCAGGGGCCGCCCGCCTCGTCCTCGGCGATGTCGCGCAGCGGCATCCGCATCTTGTGGAGTTCGCGGACGGCGGTCCACCCGTCCTCACGCGCCACCGACACCGCCTGCGGGGTGCGCCCGTGCGCCCACACGCGGACCCCGTCCGGTCCGGCGTCCCGGTCCACCGAGTGCAGCAGGGCGGTACCGTACCCGCGGCCGCGGTGGTCGGGGTGGACGACTACCTCTCCGGAGTCGGGCTCGCCCGCGACGCGCTCCACGAACGCGAAGCCGATCGCGCGCCCCTCCTCCAGGGCCAGGTGGAATCGGCTGCTCCCCGAGGGGGCGCCGTGTCTGACGCGGAGCAGGGTGTGCTCCGACAGCGGTGCGACCCCGTCGGCCGCGCGTGCGGCCTCGGCGAGCGTCAGCACCTGTTCGGCCAGGGTCCGGTCCAGGTCATCGGTGACTAGCGGGGTGTCCATGGACCGAAAGCCTACGACGGGCTGACCGCAGGACTTCCGTCAGCCACGGCTGGCGGGGTGTTTGTCCTGGTAGCCGCCCCGCCCCGCGCGTCGCCGGGGCGCCGTCCCCGGCGGCGCGGCCGCCGGGGAGCGGCTCCGGGACGTCCTACCTCCTGCGGCGCCTGCCCTGGTAGCCGCCGCCGACGCGGACGCGCCGCATCGGTGCGAGCGGGGCCGCGAGCAGCAGCGCGAGGAGGAAGGCGGCGAGCAGCACCGCCGGGGCCATGTTCGGCCCCAGGTCGCTGTGATCGGCGGCCACCTCGGCGCCGTCGAGGTCGTCGTCCTGACCGCCGGGGGTCACCGTCGGCAGTTCGGCGAGGTTCTCCGCGCCGGGCACGACCCCGGGCAGGGCGGCCTCGTCACTCGGCAGGTCCGGGAAACTGTCACGGGTGGTGGGCACGTCGCTGGTGGGCACGTCCTCCACGCCTCCGGAGGAGCGGGGCGTGCCGCCGGAGCCGCCGGACCGGCCGCCGTTGCCCGAGCCGCCGGAGCCGCCCGAGCCGCCGGAACTCCCCCCGCGGTCGTCGTCCGACGCGGGCGGGTCGGAGGGTTCCTTGGTCTCGTCCGGTTCCTCGGTGGGCTCCTCCGTGGGCTCCTCGGTCGGATCCGGGGGAGTGGTGGGCTCGGGCCTGGTGATCGAGATGGCCCACGTGCCGGTGGAGACGGTGTGCTCTTTCGCCGGGTCCAGGGCCGCGCACTCGACGCCCTCCTGGGCGAGCGCGTAGGTGAGGGTGGCCACGACCTCGGCGGACGCGCGGGTCTCGCCGGTGACCTCTCCGGCGGGCGCGGCCTCGCCCGGGGCGACCTCCTGGGGAGTGAACCCGTCGACGCGGAAACCGTCGGCGTTCACGCTCATCGCGAGCAGGCAGACGCCGGCGTCGCCGGTGTTGGTCGCGGTGAGGGGGTTGGCCGGGACGGAAGTGCCCAGATCCACCTCGTCGGAGTCCCGCCCGAAGGAGACGACGGCCGATGCGACGGGCTCGGGGGAGGGGGAGGCGGACGGCGGCGGCGAGGGCGGGACCGACGGGGACGCGGACGCTGAGGGGCTCGGCTCCGCGTGGGCCGGGGACATGACGGCGACCAGGCTGGAACCGACGAAGACGGCCCCCAGGGCGACGGCCGTGCGGCGGCGTCCGGGGGTGAGCGGGGGTCTCGCGGCGTTCGTGGGCATCGGGGCGTTCTCCTCCTCGCGGATGGCGCGCCAAGGCAGCTTCTGCGCACCCGGCCGCGGGGAGTTTCGCCGCGCCTGACGTCCCGGCGTGGGGGTGCCCACACGATCTTAGGACCTGGGGCCGTCGAACACGAGTGTTCGGACGCCCCTTCCCGCGCCGTTCGTCCGAGGGACGGCCGAGCCCGCGAGCGCGGTCGGCGAACCCGGAGGCGGCCGGCCCCGCAGCGCCGGGGGCCGGTGGACCCGGGGCGTCCGGAAACGGCTCCGGGGCGCCCGCACGGGCGCCCCGGAGCCGTCCCGCGGGCGGGAGGAGGCGGCTCCCCGCGGGTTGCGTCCGCCCGGCCGCTACGTCGCGCTGGGCTCGGCGGAGCGCGCGGCGGGCGGGGCGTCGACCCCCTCCGGCACGGCCGCGGGCGCCTTGGCGACCGGGTCGGGCACGAAGCGGTAGCCCACGTTGCGCACGGTGCCGATCAGCGACTCGTACTCCGAGCCCAGCTTGGCGCGCAGGCGCCGCACGTGGACGTCGATGGTGCGGGTGCCGCCGAAGTAGTCGTAGCCCCACACCTCCTGGAGCAGCTGCGCCCGGGTGAACACCCGGCCGGGGTGCTGCGCCAGGAACTTGAGCAGTTCGAACTCCTTGAAGGTGAGGTCGAGGATCCGGCCGCGCAGCCGCGCGATGTAGGTGGCCTCGTCGATGACGAGATCGCCCCTGCGGATCTCGTCGGGGTCGTCCGTCCCGGCCTCGGCCGACCCCACGGCCAGCCGCAGGCGCGCCTCGACCTCCGCGGGACCGGCGGTGGACAGGATGAAGTCGTTCACCTGCCAGTCGGGGGTCAGCGCCGCGACGCCGCCCTCGGTCAGGACCACCATCAGGGGGCAGTCCAGGCCCGTGGTGTCGAGCAGGCGGCAGAAGTTGCGGGCCGCGGCGAGGTCGGTCCGCGCGTCGACCAGGATGGCGTCGACCGGAGCGCCGGAGCCGCCGCCCGCGTTCGACGCCAGCAGGGCCCCCGCCTCCGCCGGTGCCACCCGCACCGAGTGCAGAAGGAGACCGAGGGCGGGAAGTACGTGGTCGGACGGTTCGTTCGAGTTCGTCAACAGCAGCAGATGGCTCATGCGTCTCTTCTCGTCACCCCGCTCTGCGCGGGCGATCGAAGGCGCCATTGCCCCCGGTGAAGATGTCCAATTCGTCGCCTCCGAGCAACACCAAGGATAATCAACGGATGGCGAAGTGCACTATCAGGTACTGGGCAGCGGCCAAGGAGGCCGCCGGAACCGCCGAGGAAACGGTCGGGGCCGCCACACTCGCGGAGGCTCTGGAGGCGGCGTGTCGGCTGCACCCGGACGACCGCTTCCAGCGCGTACTCGGATCCTCCTCACTGCTGGTCGACGAGCGCCCGGTCGGCCGCAGGGCGCACGGTGACGTGCCGGTCGCGGACGGCACTGTGATCGAGGTCCTACCGCCCTTCGCGGGCGGCTGAGGGGCCGTACGGCTCCGGAAACAGGAGGGGAACATGGCGGAAACGCCCCAGTGGGCGGGTCGGGCGCGCGTGGTGATGCTCGGCAAGCCGGGATGCCATCTGTGCGAGGACGCCTGGGGGGTCATCGAGCGGGTCACGGACGAGCTCGGTGCCAGCCGGGCGGTGCACCAGCTCGACGAGGTCGGCGCGGACGAACGCGAGGAGTACTGGGACAAGGTCCCGGTGACGTTCGTGGACGGGCGCCGCCACGACTTCTGGAGGGTGGGCGAGGACCGCCTGCGCTCCGCCCTGGGCGGTTGAGCGGACGCGCGGTCGTTCTCGGGGGCGTCGGGACGGAGTGCCGTGCGGGGAACAGGTCTCTCGGCGGCCCCCGGGAGGCGTCGCCTGAGGGGTGAATGGTTCTGCCCGAGAGCCAAGTAAGCCCGAAAACTACGACTGTGCCCACAAATATGCACATATGACGTTCTTTGGTTGTCCCGAATTGTCGACGTGCGCACCGGAGGTTTGCGCGGGGGCGCCGGGGCCCTTGCCGGTGGGAACTTATGAGCCCGCCGTCACAGCGGACCCCACTTTGTGCGTGCTTTCACAAGCACGTAATCTAGGTATCCCAAGACATGCCGGGGGAGTGCGGCGGCAGCAGCCCGTCCGCTCCCCGCGCCGGTCCTGGCGGCCCGCCTCCCGCCCGGACCGCCTCCGCGCCCGCCCGCCGACCGCTGCCCAGGAGCGCCCGCCTGTGACCAGTCGTCCACCACGGCCCCGGGAGAGGGGCATTCCGGAGGCCACCGTGGCCCGGCTCCCCGTCTACCTCCGCGCCCTCCAGACCCTCCAGGACCGGGGCACCCTCACCGTCTCCTCCGAGGACCTCGCCTCCGCGGCCGGTGTGAACTCCGCCAAGCTGCGCAAGGACCTGTCCCACCTCGGGTCCTACGGGACGCGTGGCGTGGGTTACGAGGTGGAGTACCTCGTCTACCAGATCTCGCGTGAGCTTGGTCTCACCCAGGACTGGGCCGTGGCCATCGTCGGGATCGGCAACCTGGGCCGCGCACTGGCCAACTACGGGGGGTTCGGGACCCGCGGGTTCCGGATCGCGGCGCTGCTCGACGCGGACCCGGCGATGGTGGGGCAGAGTGTCGCGTCCCTGGACGTGAGGCATATTGACAACCTGGAGGAGGTTGTCCGTTCCGAGAGAGTTTCCATCGGTGTCATCACGACGCCGGCGGTCTCCGCGCAGGGCGTGGCGACGCGTTTCGTCGAGGCCGGGGTGGCCAGCATCCTCAACTTCGCGCCGGTCGTACTCAATGTGCCGGACGGGGTCGATGTGCGTAAGGTCGACTTGTCCATCGAACTCCAGATCCTCGCCTTCCACGCGCAGCGCAGGGCCGATGGCGACGGCCGCGGCGCGGAACGCGCGGGACTGGAGCTGACGTGACCTGAGGGATGGACGATCCGGGCCGTGAGGCCCGCATGAGCGGTGGGCGATGAGCGAGCGTGCGCCGCGCCTCCGGCGGCCTGGCCGCCGCCGGGGCATACGAAGACGCTGTGTGGTGCCTGCATAGGAGTAGTGCGGATGAGTGTCCTGGCCGTGGGGTTGAGCCATCGGAGTTCGCCGGTGGCGCTCCTCGAACGTGTCGCTCTGAACGGGGAGACCCGCGGCAACGCGGTCGCGGAGATGGTCGGCTCCGAGCCCGTCAACGAGGTCATGGTGGTCTCCACCTGCAACCGCACCGAGGTCTACGCCGACGTCTCCGCCTTCCACGGCGGCGTCTCGGCCATCACCGAGCTGCTCTCCTGGCACACGGGGGTCCCCCTCGGCGAGCTCTCCGAGCACCTCTACGTCCACTACGAGGACCGCGCGGTCCAGCACCTGTTCTCCGTCACCTGCGGACTCGACTCCATGGTCCTCGGCGAGGGCCAGATCCTCGGCCAGGTGCGCGACGCCCTCAAGGAGGGCCAGGAGACGGGCTCCGTCGGCCGCGTCCTCAACGACCTCGGCCAGCGCGCCCTGCGCGTGGGCAAGCGCGCCCACACCGAGACCCACCTGGACCACGCGGGCGCCGACATGGTCAGCTTCGGCCTCACCGTCGCCTCCGGCGGACTCGGGCTCGGCCCGACCGGCGCGCCGCAGACCACCGCCGTCCAGACCGCCCAGACCGTGGGTTCACTGCCCCCCGCGGGCTGCCCCATGTCCGCGGCCCCGGGCGACACCGCCGACGCCCCCGGGCTCGCCCGGCCCGCGCACGGCCCCCTCACGGGCGTGCGCGTCCTCGTCCTCGGCGCCGGGTCCATGAGCGCCCTGTCCGCCAACACCGTCTCCCGCCAGGGCGCGGAGGCGGTCGTCGTGGCCAACCGCACCTTCGACCGGGCCGCGCGCCTGGCCGAGTGCCTCACCGAGGCCTACGACACCGTCGACGCCCGTGCCGTCCCCTTCGCCGACGCAGCAGGCGTCCTGGCCGATGTCGACCTCGTCATCTCCTGCACCGGAGCCCAGGGGCTGGTCCTGAACGCCGACGCCGTGGCCGCCGCCACCGCCGGGCGCACGCGGCCCCTGGTCTTCCTCGACCTCGCGCTGCCCCGCGACATCGACCCGGCCGTGCGCGAGCTGCCCGGCGTGCGCCTGGTCGACATCGAGGACCTGCGCCAGGCCGCCGCCACCGCGCCCGGCGCCGACACCGGCCGCGACAGCGCGCTCACCCTCGTGCGCGGCATCGTCGACGAGGAGGTCAGCGAGTTCCGCGCGGTCCGCCGCGCCCACCAGGTGACCCCCACCGTCGTCGCCCTGCGCGCACAGGCCAGGGACGTGGTGGACGCCGAGCTGTCGCGCCTGCACGGCCGCCTGCCCGCCGACCTCGACGACCGCACGCGCGAGGAGATCAGCCGCGCCATGCGCCGCGTCGCCGACAAGCTCCTGCACAGACCGACCGTGCGCGTCAAGGAACTGGCCGCCGCACCGGACGGGGAGTCCTACGAGGCGGCGCTGAGAGAACTCTTCGCACTCGACCCCGCAAGCCCCGAGGCGCTCACCGCCCCCGAGGGCACCGCCACCGCGGCACGGACCGCACAGGAGAAGTCATGACCGGCACGCCCGCCCACGGCGCATCCGACCACGGCACGTCCGCCGACGGCGCCCCGGCCCGTCTCGGCACCCGCCGCAGCACCATGGCCACCAGCCAGTCGCGGATGGTCGCCGACGCCATCACCGAACGCACCGGCAGGGTGATCGAGCTGGAGCTGATCACCAGCTTCGGCGACGTCACCAAGGCGCACCTGACCCAGCTCGGCGGCACCGGCGTGTTCGTCAACGCGCTGCGCGACGAGCTCCACGCGGGCGGCGTCGACTTCGCCGTCCACTCGCTCAAGGACCTGCCCACCACGCCCGCCGAAGGGCTCGTGCTGGCCGCCGTCCCCGAGCGCGACGACCCGCGCGACGCCCTGTGCGCGCGTGACGGGCTGAAGTTCGCCGACCTGCCCGCGGGGGCCAGGATCGGCACCGGCTCCCCGCGCCGGGTCGCCCAGCTCGCCGCGCTGCGCCCGGACCTGGTCTACGTCCCGATCCGCGGCAACGCCGAGACCCGTCTGGGCAAGGTCGCCTCCGGAGAGCTCGACGCCGTCGTCCTGGCCTACGCCGGACTCGGCCGCGTCGGCCGGACCGACGACGTCACCGACGTCTTCGAGCCCGAGCAGATGCTGCCCGCGCCCGGCCAGGGAGCCCTCGCCGTCGAGTGCTCCGCCGAGCGCCTCGACGGCGACCTCGCCTACCTGGCCTCGGTCGACCACCCCGCCACCCGCGCCGAGGTCGTCGCCGAACGCACCGTGCTCGCCGAGCTGGAGGCCGGTTGCGCCGCCCCGGTCGGCGCCTACGCCCAGTACGACGCCGAGGCGGGCCGCCTGCGCCTGCGCGCCGCCGTGGTCTCCACCGACGGGTCGGAGGCCGTGCGCCGCGAGCGCGCAGTCGACCTCGCCTCGCCCGGGGACCTGGCCGCCGCCACCGCGCTCGGCCGGGACCTGGCCCGCCAGATGATCGCCGAGGGAGCCGACCGCATCGTGGCCGAGGCCTTCGCGGAGAGGGACACGCCCTAAGCAGGAGCAGTCGGCGGGCCTCCTCGGCCTGGCCCGCCGTACCGCCGCCCCCGGAGCCGCACACCGGGGCGCGGCGACCCACACAGAGGAGCCAGTACGTGAACGCCAACGCCAACCCCCAGCCGGAGGAGCCGCGCACCGCAGCGCGGGCCGGGCACGTCGCCCTGGTCGGTTCCGGCCCGGGCGGCGCCGATCTGCTCACCCTGCGCGGCGCCGAACTGCTGAGCCGCGCCGACGTGGTCATCACCCTGCGCGAGCCCGCCGCCGAGGAGCTCTCGGGCTTTCGGGCCGAACTCCTCTCCCACTGCTCCGAGGACGTCTCCGTGATCGAGGCGGGCGAGTGCGGCGGCGACGTCAACGCCCTGGCGGTGGCCCGCGCGCGCGACGGGCAGCGGGTGGTCCGCCTCTACTCCGGCGACCCGTTCTTCGGCTGCCGCGGCGCCGAACTGGTCTCCGCCTGCCACGAGGCCGGGGTCGAGGTCGAGGTCGCCCCCGGGGTCTCCGCGATCACCTCCGTGCCGACCTTCGCGGGCGTGCCGCTGATGGACGCGGACAGCCCCGAGGTGCGCGTGCTCAACGCCCGCGCGCACGGCGGGGGAGGGGTCGACTGGCACGAGGCCGCCGCCAGCGGCGCCACCCTGGTCGTCATGGGCGGCGACGCGCCCGCGGGGGAGCCGATCGAGCACCAGGGTCCCGGCTTCGACGTGCTGTGCAAGACCCTCATCGCCGGAGGACGGCCCGCCACGACCCCCGTCGCGGTCGTGCGCGCGGGCGGCACCACCCGCCAGACCACGGTCTCCTCCACCCTGGGGCGGCTCGTCGCCGACCTCAAGGCCAAGGACGCCAAGGGCCACCACGTCACCGCGCCCGCGCTGATGATCGTGGGCCCCGCCGCGGGCCGCCAGGCCGAACTGTCCTGGTACGAGAGCCGTCCGCTGTTCGGCTGGCGGGTCCTGGTGCCCCGCACCAAGGAACAGGCCGCCGCCCTGTCCGACCAGCTGCGCGGCTACGGCGCGGTGCCCGAGGAGGTGCCCACCATCTCCGTGGAGCCGCCGCGCACCCCGCAGCAGATGGAGCGCGCAGTCCGCGGCCTGGTCACCGGCCGCTACCAGTGGGTGGCCTTCACCTCCGTCAACGCGGTCCGGGCCATCCGCGAGCGCCTGGAGTCCTACGGCCTGGACGCGCGCGCGTTCGCCGGGGTCAAGGTCGCCGTCGTCGGCGATGCCACCGCGCGCGCCGTGCGCGAGTTCGGCATCCAGCCCGACCTGGCCCCGCCCGAGGACGAGCAGTCCAGCTCGGGCCTGGTCTCGGTGTGGCCGCCCTACGACGCCGGGATCGACCCGATCGAGCGGGTCCTGCTGCCGCGCGCCGACATCGCCACCGAGACCCTCTCCGCCGGGCTGGACAAGCTCGGCTGGGAGGTCGACGACGTCACCGCCTACCGCACCGTGCGCGCCGCGCCCCCGCCCGCGCCCGTCCGGGAGGCGATCAAGGGCGGCGGCTTCGACGCGGTGCTGTTCACGTCCTCCTCCACGGTGCGCAACCTGGTGGGGATCGCGGGCAAGCCGCACAACACCACCGCCATCGCCGTCATCGGCCCCGAGACGGAGAGGACCGCGATCGAGTTCGGCCTGCGTGTCGACGTCGTGGCCCCCAAAGCCTCGGTTTCCGCCCTCGCGCAGGCCCTTTCGGAGTACGGTGCCGAAAAGAGGCGCGAGGCGGTCGAGGCGGGCAAGCCCGTCCTCAAGCCCAGCCAGAAGAGGCGCGGTCGCCGCCGCAAGCTCTGAGAGACCGCACCGCCACCGACGCACGAACCTTCTCCGGGAGCCCCGTGATGAACGCCTCCAGCAACGACGCCGCCTTCCCCGCGGTCCGGCCGCGCCGCCTGCGCCGCGGACCGGCGCTGCGCCGCCTGGTCGCCGAGACCCGGGTCCGCCCCGAGAACCTCGTCCTGCCGATGTTCGTCAAGGAGGGCATCACCGAGCCGGTGGCCGTCTCCTCGATGCCCGGCCAGGTGCAGCACACGCGTGACAGCCTGCGCAAGGCGGCCCACGAGGCGGCCGCCGCCGGGGTCGGCGGGGTGATGCTGTTCGGCATCCCCGCGCACAAGGACGCGCACGGTTCGGCCGCCGACGACCCCGAGGGGATCGTCCAGGTCGCCCTGCGCGACCTGTCCGCCGAGGTCGGCGACGACCTCGTGGTGATGGCCGACCTGTGCCTGTGCGAGTACACCGACCACGGCCACTGCGGTCCGCTGGAGGTCGACGGGCACGTCGACAACGACCTCACCCTGGAGCGGTACGCGTCCGTCGCCGCCGCCCAGGCCGAGGCGGGCGCCGCCGTGGTGGCGCCCAGCGGCATGATGGACGGCCAGGTCGCGGCGATCCGCGCCGGGCTGGACCGCACCGGACACGGCCAGGTGCCGATCCTGGCCTACGCCGCCAAGTACGCGTCGGCGTTCTACGGACCCTTCCGCGAGGCCGCGGAGGGCGCGCCGCAGTTCGGCGACCGCTCCGGCTACCAGCAGGACCCCGCCAACGCGCGCGAGGCGCTGCGCGAGGTGGCCCTGGACGTCGCCGAGGGCGCGGACATGGTGATGGTCAAGCCCGGCCTGGCCTACCTCGACATCGTGGCCAAGGTGGCCGAGGCCTCCCCGGTACCCGTGTCGGCCTACCAGGTCAGCGGCGAGTACGCGATGGTCGAGGCGGCCGCGGAGCGGGGTTGGATCGACCGGGAGCGGGCCATCACGGAGACACTGACCTCCTACCGGAGGGCGGGGGCCGAGCAGATCCTCACCTACTGGGCGACCGAGGCCGCCCGCCTGCTCCGGTAGGGCGACCAGGCCCCTCGCCCCGGTCGCGGTCTCCGGGCGCAGGGCCTCCCACGACGGCGAGGCCGCGCCTGGAAGACGAGCGAACACCGGGGAGGCTCCATGGCCGAGGTTCTGTACCGACGTAAGCGCCGCCATGCGGCGGACAGCATGCTGGACGCCGCTCTGGGCTACGCCGAGCTGGGCTGGCCGGTGGCGCGCGGCACCTCGCCGGGGCAGGACCGCGCGTGCAGCTGCGACCGGATGGGCTGTCCGGACCCGGCGGCGCACCCGGTGACGATGGCCTGGGGTGTGGAGGCCAGCACCGACACCGCCACCATCCGGCGGTGGTGGACGGCCACCCCCGACGCGAACATCATCCTGCCCACCGGCCGGGTCTTCGACGTGTTCGACGTCCCCCGCGAGGCGGGTGTGATGGCGCTGGCGCGCATGGGCCGCTCGGGCGTCCCCGCGGGCCCGGTCGCGGCGGTGGAGTCCTCGCGCTACCTGTTCTTCGTGGCCACCCGCTCGCCGGTGGACGAGGACGAGTGGTGGTCCTGCCACCTGGACTGCGTGCCCGAGGCCGTGGAGGAGATGCCGGGGCTGCGCTGGCACTGCCGGGACAGCTTCGTGCTCGGCGCCCCCTCGCTGCTGCCCTCCGGCGACCGCGTCACCTGGATCCGCCCCCCGCGCGCAGCGGACGGATCCGTGGTGCTGCCCGACCCGATCGTGGTGCTCGACATCCTCGCCGACGCGAGCGAGGAGTTCTCCGCCTGACCTCGGGGCCCGCTGAGCGTGCTGGTGACGGTACCGGTCAGCCGCGCGAGCGGCGGCGGGACGGTCACCTGGGCAGGGTGAGGATCTCGGCTCCGCCGTCGGTGACGGCGATCGTGTGCTCGCTGTGCGCCGTCCGGCAGCCCGTCGCGCTGCGCAGCGTCCACCCGTCGGCGTCGGTGACGAGCTCGGCGGTGTCCGCCATGACCCACGGCTCCAGTGCGAGCAGCAGCCCGGGGCGCAGCTTGTATCCGCGGCCGGGCTGTCCGGTGTTGGGGACGTGCGGGTCCTGGTGCATCGTCGACCCGATGCCGTGACCGCCGAACTCGGTGTTGATCGGGTACCCCGCCGCGCTGAGGACCGATCCGATGGCGTGGGAGACGTCGCCGACGCGGGCCCCGGGCCGGGCGGCGGCGATCCCCGCGCTCAGGGCGCGCTCGGTCGCGCTGATCATCGCGACACTCTCCGGGGGCCTCGACCCGCCCACGACGAAGCTGATGGCGGAGTCCGCGGCGACCCCGCCCAAGGAGACGGCGAGGTCGAGTGTGAGCAGGTCGCCGTCGGCGAGCGCGTAGTCGTGGGGCAGCCCGTGGAGCACGGCGTCGTTGACCCCCGTGCAGATGTAGTGGCCGAACGGCCCGCGGCCGAAGGACGGCGCGTAGTCGACGTAGCAGGACTGCGCTCCGGCCTCGGTGATCATCTCCCGGGCCCACCGGTCGATGTCCAGGAGGTTCGTGCCGACCGTGCTGCGGCTCCGCACCGTCTGGAGGATGTGGGCGACCAGGGCGCCCGTGTCCTTCGCTCGGGCCAGCTCGGCGGGTTTGAGGATCTCGATCATGCGGCGCCCTTCTCAGTGGCCAATAACTATACCGTCCATACTATACCGGTACGAGGGCGGGGCCATGGCCGGAACGCCGACCACTCCGTCGGAGGGGGAGCGAGGGCAGCGCCCCGGCGCCTCCCGCGCCGCGGGAGGCGCTCAGCGCTCGGGACCGCGCGCGGCACACGCGTCGGAGGTCCCCCGGAGGACCGGGCCGTTCCGGCGTCCGAGGACGGGCCCTAGCCGCCGCGCCGCTCCCGTACCCACAGCGCGAGCCGGGTGCGGTCACGCAGCCCGAGCTTGCGCAGGATGCTCGTGACGTGGTTCTTGGCGGTCCCCTCGGTGATGAACAGGGCCCGTGCGACCTCCCGGTTGGTGGCGCCCGTGCCGACGAGGCGGGCCACCTCCTCCTCGCGTTCCGACAGCCGGGGCGCGTCCTCGTGCCCTGACGAGCGGGGCGGGGCCGCCGCGGGTGCGGGGGAGGGGCCTTCGCCGAGCGCGGCGACCAGGAGTTCGGCCGCTGGACCGCCGAGAACGGTCTCGCCCCGGGCGACGCGGCGGATCGCCGTCACCAGTTCCTCCGGCGGCACGTCCTTGAGCAGGTAGCCGCGCGCTCCGGCCCGCAGACCTCCGAAGACCAGTTCGTCGTCGTCGAACGTGGTCAGCACCAGGGCGGGCACGTCCGGGTACTCCGCGCGCATCCGGCCGATGAGGGCGACCCCGTCCATGCGGGGCATGCGGGCGTCCACCAGGGCCACGTCCGGGAGCGGGTCTGCGGCCGACAGGAACTCCAGGGCCTCGACGCCGTCCGCGGCGTCGCCGACCACGTCGACGCCCTCCTCGATCTCCAGCAGTTTGCGCAGACCCTGCCGCATCAGGATCTGGTCGTCGACGATCAGGACCGAAACAGTGTTCAAACGGTGCCCCCAGCCGTGCCGGGAACATTCTCCCGCGTACGGGCCCTCGCGGGAACCTCCGCGCGGAGCCGGAAACCGCGGAGACCCGCCGGGCGCACGCTCCTCAGCGCCGTGCCCTCCCGCGCGCGCTCCCGACAGGCCGGGTTCCCGGCTGCTCCGCCCTCCGGTGCCGCGTCCCCCCGTTCCCGGTCGGCCGCGTACACGTTGCCGCCGACCATCGTCCCGCCGACGGCCCCGACCCGTTCGGACAGGCCCCGCAGTCCGAACCCTGCGCGCACCGCCTCCTCCGCCGCGCCGCCGCCGTTGTCGGTCACCGTGACCGCGACACCGTCGGCGCGGGTCAGCACCTCCACCTCGACCACGTCGGCGCCCGAGTGGCGCATCGCGTTCGTCAGGCCCTCCTGGAGCGCCCGGTAGCAGACCAGCTCGGCCTCCTCCGACAGGTCGGGCCAGACGCCGGTGCCGGTGACGGCGAACCCGATCCGGATGCCCCCACCGTCGAAGGAGGCCGCCAGCGCCCGCATCGCGGTCAGCCCCGCACGCCCCTCCAACCGCAGGGGGCGCAGCGCGCGCACCCAGCGCCGGGTGTCGGTGAGCGCCTCCCGGGCCAGTTCGCGGGCCTGTTCCACCTCCTCCCACGCCGCGTCGGGCCGTGCGGTGCGAAAGCGCAGCGCGTTCGTCAGGGACACGGTGAGCACGGTCAGGTAGTGACCGGTGCTGTCGTGCATCTCCCGGGACATGCGGGCGCGCTCCTCGGCCACGGTGAGCTCGCGGATGCGTTCGGAGCGGCGGCGCAGCTCCTCGTGGGCCTCCTCCAGCGCGGCCAGGAGCTCCCGCGTGCGCTCGGCCCGCTGCGCGGCCACGGTCAGCCCGAGGAACACCGTTCCCGACGCCGCCACGATGAACAGCAGGATCACCCCGGCGAACAGCCCCACCGCGAACGGCAGCTCGGGGACCACCAGGGCCAGGCCGACGTTGAACACGAGCACGGCGGAGCCGTAGCCGATGCCGCCCGGCAGCCCGAACACGGCCACCGCGTTCATCGTGCCCACGCACAGCAGCAGGAAGGTCGTGTGGTTGCTGCTGAGCATGCAGAGCACGGTGAGGGCGAGGAAGGCGGCGCTGACGGCCCTGCGCGGCCACGGGGACGCCGGGGACCAGGCCAGGAACGGCCACAGCGCACAGCAGAGCAGCAGGACGCCGACGCTGACGAGCACGGCGGTGTTGGCGACCGGGTCACCGCCGCGAAAACGCATCTGGCCGCTCAGGAAAAGCAGTGCGTAAAGGCCGAGGGTGAGTGCCACCGCGCCCCAGAAGAGCAGTTCCAGAACGCGGGGCGGACGGTTCTCGTGCAACGTGACCCAGGATGACGGGTCGGTCGGGGAGCCGGGGGTGCGCATTCCTCCGAGCGTAGTCGGGACGATCCCGCGCGGGCAGCCGGAGGAGGCCATGGTCAGGGGCATGTCCGCACCATGACCTCCGGCATGCCCGCTGTCCGCGGACCGCGTGACCGCACCGTGCCTCGCGGTCGATGCGGTCCCGAAACCCCTTTTCCTAGTGTTGTGCCACGAGAGCGGCGAGGGAGAGGAAGAAACGGAATGAACGGCACGGACGATCCGGTGGAGGCGAATGTGGAAAGGCCCCGGATCCCCTTTTCGGGAATTCTCTTATCGGCGGCCGCGGTCGCCCTCATGGCCCTCGTCTCCTGGACGGCCTGGCCCGACCTGCCGGGAACGGTGCTCAGCGGCCGGACCAATCTGGACGGCACCCCCGACACGGTCCCCCGGGCGGTGCTCGCGCTGGCCCTGCCCCTGACGACCGGGCTCCTGGCGGTCGTGCTGTCGGTCGCCGCGGTCTTCGGTTCCCGTCTCCAGAGCGGTCTCCAGGAAGCGCTGGGGCTACCGGCGGGGCCGACGCCGCGGAGCACCACGCGGGGCATGAACGCCCTCCTGTGCCTGCTGTCCCTGTTCCTGCTCGTGGCGCACGGCGTGCTCGTCCTGGGCCAGGCCGGATGGGACCTCCCCATCAGCCGGGTGATGGGCGTGGCGACCGGCCTGTTCCTGGCCGGTGTCGGCGCCGCCCTGCCCGCACCGGGGCCCGGGGCGGACCACGACACGCCCCTCGTCCGCTGGTGGTCGGCCGCGCACCGCCTCATGAGGGCCGGGTTCGTGCTGGTCGGCCTGGTGCAGGCGGCGGTCGTCCTGCTCGTGGACCACGCGCTGGTGTGGCTCCTCGCCCCGCTTCTGCTGCTGCCCGTGATGTGCGCGGCCATGGTGCTCCCGATCCTGCGCGGCCGGGCCTGAGCGCACGGCGGGGACGGGCGGAAGACCCCCTGGAGGCCGCCGAAGGCCTCTGAGGGCTCACCGGGAGGAGGCGCCGAGCAGGTGCGGGGGAGGCGCGGAGGAGGTCACCGCCGCGACCTCCTCCGTTCGCCCTCGTCTGGTCCGGTGTCAGACCGCGATCTCCTCGGCGTTCACCACCACGCCGTCCTCGTCGCTGTAGAGCCACTCGCCCGGCGCGAACGTGACGTCGCCGAAGGTCACGGGCACGTCCACGCGCCCGGCGGCGTCCTTGAGGGACTTGCGGGGGTTGGAGCCCAGCGCCTTGACGCCCAGGTCCAGCCCGCCCAGGGCGCGGGTGTCGCGGACCGCGCCGAAGATCACGGTTCCGGTCCAGCCGTTGGCCACGGCGGCCTCGGCGATCATGTCTCCCATCAGGGCCGACCGCAGCGAGCCGCCGCCGTCCACCACCAGGACCGCCCCGTCGCCCGGGGTGTTGAGGACCTGCTTGACCAGGCCGTTGTCCTCGTGGCACCGGACCGTGCGGATCCGGCCGGAGAACACCGCGCGTCCTCCGAACTGGCGGAACTGCGTGGAGCAGCTGCGCAGGGTGTCGCCGTGGTCGTCGACGAGGTCCGCCGTGGTGAAGTTCGAGGTCATCGGGGCTCCGTGTCGGGAGGGCGGATGGGCACCGCCGGGAGGGTGGTCACCCCCAAGCTACTCATCGGTACGCCGGTCCTCACGGGCGGCACGGCGACTCCTTCGTCGGTGCCGTCCGTCTCTTTCGTCGGTACGGCCGTTTCGCGGGTCCGGGAAGTCCCGGTTGATGACAGGATGAAGCCTTCCCTGTCACCGAAGCGTGGGATTCCCGTCACCTTTGGACGGGGCGTCGCCCAGATCCTCCCCCCTGCGCGACCCTCCCCCCTGC
Source organism: Nocardiopsis alborubida (assembly GCF_012396365.1). GTDB lineage: Bacteria > Actinomycetota > Actinomycetes > Streptosporangiales > Streptosporangiaceae > Nocardiopsis > Nocardiopsis alborubida. The sequence goes on from NZ_JAAXPG010000001.1 coordinate 190,515, forward strand.
CCGACCCAATGGAGAGAGATGGTCTCTGAGATCCTCGCCGTCAGCGCTGCCTGGTCCCGGGCCCTGATCGGGTTCACCGCGGACCTGGACCCCTGGGTGCGGAGCGTCGCCTACGTGGGCACCGACCTCTTCCTCGGCGTGTTGGGGGGCGACCGGAATACGTGACGGATCGGCAATAGGCCCTGGGCTTGAACCTGATGGTGACGGTTTGACTACTTCCCGGACACGCTGCACCGAGTAGCGCTAGGTTGTCCGCGCCACTTCCGCTTCGTAGTCAAGGCAGGACCGATGGCGTCGATCGACCGCACCGCCTACCCCCGGTTCAAGAAGAGCGTGCCGCCCCAGGAGCTGTACGACGTCTTCACCCCCTCACCAAAGGAGATCGAGTGGGCCCAGCGCGCCACCCGCTCCGATGAGCACCTGCTCGCGCTGGTGGTCCAGCTCAAGGCCTTCCAACGGCTGGGGTACTTCCCCCGCATGGACGAGGTCCCCGACGCTGTAGTTGGTCATGTGCGCAGCCGCCTGGATCTGGCCGCCGATGTGGAGTGTGCCCACGATTCGGACCGGACCCGGCGCCACCACCGGGCACTGGTCCGCGACCGCCAGGGCGTCAACAGCGACCGCGAGGCCGCACGTGTCCTGGCCGAGGAGACCATGCGCGCCGAGGCGCGGGTCAAGGACAACCCGGCCGACCTGATCAACGTCGCCTTGGAGGAGCTGACGCGCAACAGCTTCGAGCTGCCCGGGTTCACCGTCTTGGACAAGATGGCCGCGCGGGTGCGAGCCGAGGTCAACTACGAGTTCTTCTTCGGCATCACCAAGCGCATGGGGGACGACGACATCGCCCGGATGGAAGGGCTGCTCCAGGTCCCTGCGGGACGGCGCACCTCCCCGGCCGACGACCTCAAACAGTCCGCGCGCCGCCCGTCGCTGTCGCGGTTCAAGCAGCACCTGCGGCACCTGCGCGACCTGGACCTGCTCGGGCCGACCCAGGTGTGGCTGGAAGAGGTTCCCAAGGCCAAGGTCGAGCACTTCGCCGCTGAGGCGCGGGTGCTGGATATCTCCCAACTGCGCAAGTTCAACGATGACAAGCGGATCGCGTTGGTGGTCAGCCTGGTCCACGTGGCCCGGGTGCGGGCTCGCGATGAGGTCGCGGGCATGTTCTGCCGCCGGATGGCGGCGATCCACAAGAAGGGGCGCGAGCGCCTGCAGGAGATCCGCGAACGCCAGCGGGCCGAGACCGAACGGCTGTGGGGCGTGTTCGGCCGTATGCTCTCGGGAGCCCGGGAGGCCCACGCCCACGGCGAGGCCGCCGCGTGGGCGGAGTCGGCGGTGTGCGAGCGGGCCGGGGAGCTGATGCTCAAACCGCTCGCCGACGCCGGCGGCGTCGCCAAGGTCTCGCAGGAGCACGAGGAGATCTCCGCCCACCACGGCAACAACTACACGGGCCTGATGGCGGGGTTCTACCGCTCCCACCGGGCAGCGCTGTTCGAGCTGCTGGAGGTGTTGGAGCTCAAGCCCACCAGCGCTGATGACTCGGTGCTGCGGGCGGTGGCGTTCATCCGCGCCAACCGGCACCTACGCGGTGAGTATGTCCCTGACCATCTGGAGGGCTGCGAGGCGTTGGATACCTCCTTCGTCTCCGAGCACTGGGCCAAGACGATCCGCGAGCGCGGTCGGCCGGGGGTTTTCGTGCGCCGCCAGTTGGAGGTGTGCGTGTTCTCCTACCTGGCCTCGGAGCTGCGCACGGGGGACGTGGCTGTGGTGGGGGCCGACTCCTACGCCAGCTTCCTGGACCAGCTCATGAGCGCCGAGGAGGCCCAGGGCAAGATCGCCGCCTACTGCGCCGAGGCGGGCATCCCCGACACGGCCGACGGGCTGTGCGACATGGTCCGGGGCCTGCTGGACGCGCACGCCGCGCGCACGGACGCCGCCTACCCTGACAACGCCGACCTGGCGATCGACGAGGACGGGGTGCCCACGCTCAAGCGGCGCCGCGGCCGCGAGCGCACCGCCTCCGCGCTCGCGCTGGAGGCCGCGGTCACCGAGCGCATGGACGAGGTCGGGCTGTTGGACATCGTCACCCGGACCGCGCACTGGATCGGCTGGTACCGCCACTTCGGGCCCTTGTCGGGGTCGGACCCCAAGATCAAGGACCCGTTGGGCCGCTACTCGGTCATCGGCTTCACCTACGGCACCAACCTGGGGCCGCACCAGATGTCGCGTCACCTGCGCGGCGGGCTCTCGCCGCACGAGATCGCCGGGCCCGCCCGCGAGCACGTCACCGCGCACAAGCTGAACCGGGCCAGCGCCGATGTGGTCAACGCCTTCAGCTGCCTGGACGTCACCTACTGGTGGGGCGATGGCTCACGGGTGGGGGCGGACGGCACCCAGATCGACACCTGGGACGACAACCTCCTGGCGGAGACGAGCGTGCGGTATGGCGGGTACGGGGGGATCGCCTACCGGCACATCGCCGATTCCTATATCGCGCTGTTCTCCCACTTCATTCCGTGCGGGGTGTGGGAGGCCGTCTACATCTTCGAGGGACTGCTGCGCCAGGAGAGCGGCCTGGAGCCCGAGACGCTCCACGCCGACACCCAGGGCCAGTCCCTGCCGGCCTTCGGACTGGCCGCTTTGCTGGGGGTGGAGCTGCTGCCCCGTATCCGCAACTGGAAGGACCTGGTCTTCTACCGCCCCAGCGCCAACGCCCGCTACCGCCACATCGATGCGCTGTTCGGCGAGGACGCGGTCATCAACTGGAAACTCATACGCACCCACTGGATCGACCTGATGCGCACCGTGCTGTCCATCAAGGAGGGACGGCTGTCCAGCTCGGTGCTGCTGCGCCGCCTGAGCAACGAGTCCAAGAAGAACCGGCTGTACCGGGCGTTCCGTGAGTTGGGGCGGGCGATGCGCACCACCGTGCTGCTGCGCTACCTCAACGAACCCGAGCTGCGCGAGGGCATCACCGCCGTCACCAACCGGGTGGAGGCCTTCCACGGGTTCTCCTCCTGGCTGCGGTTCGGCAACAACGGCACCCTGGCCGACAACGACCCCGACCACATGGAGCTGCTGGTCAAGTTCAACGAACTGCTGGCCAACTGCGTGATCTTCTACAACGCCGTGGCCATCACCGCGGCCCTGACCCAGCTCAGGAACGAGGGCCACCGCGTCTACGGGCCCGACGTGGCCTGTCTGGCCCCGTACATGAGCGCGCACATCCGCCGCTTCGGCGACTACGTGCTCGATGTGTCCCCGCCCGGCGCGGCCCAGGCCCACCTGGAACTGGACGAGACCGACCAGACACAAGAGAGCACGCGGTGAAGACTCACACCCCGAAGATGCAGGGCTCCCCGAGTCGTGAGGCGGCCCGACAGGTCGGCGGCCCCCGCGCGGCCTCTGTCACTTCTTGGGCGCGTCGGCTTCGGTGTCGCCGGAGCGCAGGGGCGGGGCCGTCGTCCGTCTGGACGCTGCAGCGCCCAGCGAGGATAGGCTGAGAGCGCTACTCCCCGGGAGAGCCGACGGCATACAGCACGGTAACCGATCACGCTGAATGTCGGTGTGTCAGATTGTTGTTACGAGGGGTGAACGGTGATTTCGGACCAACCCGAACTCGTACTCGACCGCATCGAGTGCGCCGCTCGCACCTTGGGTGCGGGCGGTCTGGTCGCGTTCCCCACCGAGACGGTGTACGGGCTCGGCGCCGATGCCGAGAATGTCGGCGCCGTGGAACGTGTCTTCACGGTGAAGGGGCGGCCGACGACGCATCCGCTGATCGTGCACCTCGGCGGCGCGCACCAGCTCGCTGAATGGGCGGCCGACGTGCCCGACACGGCGCACCTCATCGCCGAACGCTTCTGGCCGGGCCCGCTGACGCTGGTGCTTCGGCGGGCGGCCCGTGTTCCCCGTGTGGTCACCGGTGGCCTCGACACCATCGCGCTGCGGGTGCCGAACCATCCGGTCGCCTTGAAGATGCTGACGGCTTTCGGCGGCGGGGTGGCGGCGCCCTCGGCCAACCGCTTCGGCGAGGTCAGCCCTACGACGACCCGTCATGTCCATGCGGGATTGGGCGCGGACGTCGACTATGTGCTCGACGGTGGCCCGTGCTCGGTCGGCGTCGAGTCCGCCATCGTCGATCTCACGGGTGAGCCGGCGATCCTGCGCCCCGGTGGTGTGAGTCGAGAGGACCTCGAGCACGTACTGGGCCGTGCCGTGTCGGTGCGGGCCAAGAGCGCTGTCCGGGTTCCAGGCCAGTTCCCGTCGCACTACGCGCCGCGGGCCCGGGTGCTCCTGGTCGAACCGGACCGGGTCCTCGACGAAGCCGAACTGCTGGCGGCGCAAGGGCAACGGGTCGGTGTCCTTCTTCCCCCCGAGTTCGCGGGTGATGCCGTGTCGTCTTCCGCGCAGCACGTGATCGCGGTACCGGACTCGGCCGCACAGTACGCGCAGCGGCTCTATGGGTTCCTCCATGACTTCGACCGGCACGGATGCGAGGTCATCGTGGCATCACTTCCCGCCCTGGAGGGGATCGGATCGGCGATCGCGGACCGGCTCGGCCGGGCGGCCGGGCCCCGCGATCAGGCGAGTCGTGGCTCCGGCCGGTTCAGCGGTCGTTGAGGGCGGCGACGAGGTCTTCGAGGCGGGCGGCCCGGGAGGCCTTGATCAAGACGAGGTCGCCGGGGTGAAGGCCGCGGTGGAGGACGTCGTGGGCCTGCCGTGCGTCACGGACGGAGACGATGTCGAGGTGGTCGCATGCGGCGCGGGCGGCGTCGGCGATCAGGGCGGCGTGGTCATCGCCGACCACGACCAGGAGGTCGAGAGCGGCCTGTGCGGCGAGCACGCCCAGGTGGCGATGGGCTTGAGCGGCGTGCTCTCCGAGCTCGGCCATCTCTCCCAGGACCGCGATGCGGCGACGCGCGGTCACCGAGGTCAGCGCGGTGAGAGCGGCCGACATCGAGTCCGGATTCGCGTTGTACGCGTCGTGGATGAGGGTAATACCGTCATCCCGGACGATGGTCTGCATACGTCCGGCGGACCTGGGCCGTGCCTCGGTCAGCGCCTGGGCGATCATCGCGGTGTCCAGACCCAGGCCATGAGCGGTCGCCGCGACGGCGAGTGCGTTGCCGATGTGATGCCGACCGGTGAGCGAGAGCGTGACGGGCGCGGTGCCCTCGGGGGTGCACAGGGTGAATCCCGCGCGACCGTCCTGGGTGAGGCGCACGTCGCGGGCGTGCACGCGCGTCGGATGGGGGTGGTGGCTCCACCACAGAGGGCGGGCACGGGTGCGGTCCGCCATGGCTGAGACGAGCGGATCGTCGGCGTTGAGGACGGCGAGGCCGCCGTGGTCGGCGTCGGGGAGTCCGGCGACCAGTTCGCTCTTGGCCACGGCGATCCCGGCCTGTCCGTCGGGGTACTGGCCGATGTGGGCGGTGCCGACGTTGAGCACCAGGCCTACATGGGGCGTGACCAGGTCGCACAGGTAGCCGAGGTGCCCGCGGCCCCGGGCACCCATCTCCAGGACGAGGTAGCGCGTGTCGGGGGTGGCGTGCAGGATCGTGAGGGGGAAGCCGAGTTCGTTGTTGTACGAACCGCCGGTGGCGGTGACGGGTCCGTGGTGCGCCAGCACCTGGGCGGCGAGATCCTTGGTGCTGGTCTTGCCGTTCGATCCGGTGATGCCGATGACGGTCGCCGACAGGTGGCCCGCCACGTGGCGGGCCAGCGCGCCGAGCGCGACGGTGACATCGGCGACCTGGACGGCCGGGGCGGCCACCGGCCGTGAGGCGAGCACCAGCGCCGCGCCCGCGGCGATGGCGGCCGGGGCGTGGTCGTGCCCGTCGGTGTGCCGGCCGGAGAGCGCGGCGAACAGGCCGCCGGGGTGGACCCGGCGTGAGTCGATGCTTGCGGGTGCCGTGACCCACAGGAGGGGGTCGGTGCCGGCGGTCAGGCGACCTCCAGTGGCCTCGGCGATGGCGGTTGCGGTCAGAGGTATCACGTGGTTGGACTCCTGCGCGCGAAGGCTCTTGCCCGTCGGTGTCGACGTCGTCGGCGAGGACCAGGCCCGGGGTCCGCTGTTCGGCGTGTCCGGTGGCCAGTGCGACGCGTGCGTCCGTACAGGGGTGGGCGGTGGCGGTCACGCCACCTGGTCAGGGTCGATGCGGGTGCCGATGAGCACGGCCAGGAGTTCTCCGATGGCGGTGTCGCGGTCCATCGGATGGCGCAGCGGCAACTCCGCGTGCATCCGGTACCGGTTGCGGCGCCCCTCGCGCTCTCGTTCCAGGTACCCGGCTTCGACGAGATCCGCCACGATGCGCTGTGCGGCCCGCTCGGTGATGCCCACCTGCTCGGCGACATCCCGCAACCGGGCCTGGGGATCCCGCACCACGCACAGCAGTACGTGGGCGTGGTTGGTGAGAAACGTCCACTCCTGCATGCCAGTACCTTACCCCACCTTCCCGTAGTGCGTATCGCGTTTTTCGGCACGCGTATTTCATGTCGTATAACTCGTCCGGCTCTGTGGTCGCCCTCGGCTGGGCCGCCGCGGAGGTCCGTTCGCGTCGCTCGAATCTGCGCCTGATGAACGCCTCGCATGTGCCGCGCACCATCCGCTCCTTCGGTGAACCGGACGTCGTGCCATCTTCGGCTGTTCTTCGGGAACGTGCGAAGACCGCACTGGCGGAGGCCCGTCGTCGGTCGCCCTTCAGGAACCCGGGGTCGAGGTCGAGACGTCGGTGGCGTCGCCGCCCGTGTTGGATGCCCTGGAATTCGCGCCCCACGACGCCGGACTCGTGGTGTCGTCCGCGCCGGCTCGGGCTCGTGACCGCGCCGGCGGCAGGCCTTGGCCGGCGATGGATGTTCTTTGACGCTCGGCCCGGCTCACGGCTCTTCGGTGGTGTCCTCGCGCCCGGCCTCGGCGTCGTGCGCGCGAAGTGAGCCCGCGTGGGCCTTGGCCGTAGGGTCGCGGCGGGTCTTGGCCAGGCTCGCCACGGTGACCACGACCAGGATCACGATGATCACCACCAGGCTCGCCAGCGTCGGGATCTCCGGGACCCGTTCGTCCAGGTCCACGTGGGCCCAGTGCAGAAGCAGCTTCGCGCCGATGAACATCAGGATGAGCGCCAGCCCGGTCGAGAGGTACACCAGCCGGTCGAGCAAGCCCTTCACCAGGAAGAACAGTGCGCGCAGCCCGAGCAGGGCGAACGCGTTCGCGGTGAACACGATGTAGGGCTCCTGGGTGATCCCGAAGATCGCCGGGATCGAGTCCACGGCGAACAGCAGGTCGACGGTGCCGATCGCGATCAGCACGATGAGCATCGGCGTGACCACACGGCGGCCGTCGACCCGGGTGAAGATCCTGCCACCGACGAACCCGTCGGTGACCGGCAGGACCCGCCGGGCCAGACGCACCACGGAGTTGTCCTCGATCGCGGGGTCCTCGTTGCGGTGCCGGAACAACTGGATCGCCGTGTAGATCAACAGCAGGCCGAACACGAGGAACATGAAGGAGAACAGTGCCAACAGCGCGGCTCCGAGTGCGATGAACACCGCCCGCATGGCCAGGGCGAGCACGATGCCGAACGTCAGCACCTTGTGCTGATGCTCGACCGGTACCGCGAAGGTGGTGATGATGATGACGAAGACGAAGAGGTTGTCGACGGACAGGCTCTTCTCCACCAGGTAGCCGACGAAGTACTCGGTGCCGAGCTCACCGCCGTGAGCCAGGGTGAACCACACGCCGAAGATCAGGGCCACCGCGATGTAGAAGACCGACCACGCGGTCGCCTCCCGGAACCCGACGCGGTGCGGTTTCAGCGCGGCGATGGTCAGGTCTGCGGCGAGCAGGGCCACGATGACGGCGATCGTGACGATCCACGTGGTAAGGCCGATGTCGAGCACGTCAGTCCTTTCGTGCTGGGGTCTGGTCTGCGCCGGTGGGCCCTGCCGACGGTCGCGTCGGTGATGTCGGACCGCGGGGTTCGATCACGGATTGCACCCGTCGCAGAACGTGGGGTCGGTGCTGACCCGACCGTCGTCTCTGGGGTGGCTGCTGCGATGAGGACACCGCTGGCATCCGTGGATGACGGCGAGGGTCTGTGATGTGGGCTCAGAGCAACTGTCGCACGGAAGGCCGGGTTCTCGGTCGACCTGGCCGTATCCGGGGGTGCCGCAGGCGGGGCACAGCGTGGCGAGGCGGTCGGTGAGCCGGTCGGCGAGCAGGCCGATCTCGCGCATGCGCGTGGGATTGAGGTGGGCGCGCATGTCGGTCTCCAGCCGGGCCAGGCCGTCCGCCGACCGTAGGGCGCACTCGTTGATCGCGGCGGCCAGTTCGGCGCGGGTCCGGATGCCTTTGCTGATAGGGCCGGGGTCCTGCGGATCGATTGGGGTGTGGGGGCGCACGATCATCGCGTGGGGGCCGAAACCGGTTCGGCCCAAGAACGCCTCGGTGGTCTCATCGAGGCGTCGGGCGGTGGTGTGGGCGAAGTTCGTGAGGCCCAGGCGGCGCTCCACGATGCACAGGTCCCGGGTGGTGTCGAGGAAGGCGAGGATCTCGTCGCCGGCACTGAGCATCGGAGCCATGGGATGCGGACCGAAGGAGCCTTCGCTGGCCACGGCGAGCCCGAGGCCGGTCGACCGTAGACCGAGGCGTGCCTTGCGCACGGCGGTCACGGACGGCGATGCCGCGCGTGGGACCTCACCGGTGAAAGTGCCCAGCTCGTCGGTGTCGACGTCGTCGGCGAGGACCAGGCGCAGACCCGGGATGCGGGCCAAGGCCGGGCCCAGGACCCTCTCCTTGGCGTGTCTGGTGGCCAGTGCGACGCGTGCGTCCGCGTAGGGGTGGGCGGTGGTGGTCACAGGGCCTCGTCAGGGCCGTTGCGGGTGCCGATGAGCACGGCCAGGAGTTCTCCGATGGCGGTGTCGCGGTCCATCGGATGGCGCAGCGGCAACTCGGGGTGCATCCGGTACCGGTTGCGGCGCCCTTCGCGCTCTCGTTCCAGGTACCCGGCTTCGACGAGGTCCGCCACGATGCGCTGTGCGGCCCGTTCGGTGATGCCGACCTGCTCGGCGACATCCCGCAACCGGGCCTGGGGATCCCGCACCACGCACAGCAGTACGTGGGCGTGGTTGGTGAGAAACGTCCACTCCTGCATATCCACCATGGCACCCCGTGGCAGGTGACTGATAGCACGATTTTCATTACGCGCTATTGATGTCGTACGATCCATGTCGTGTATACTAACACGCGTTATCAGTGACGTGCTTGGGAGGTGAGTGTCATGGGTGGCATCGAGATGGCGCGTGTGCCGACCGTTGGTCAGCCGACGGCCGACGAGGCTTCGCGGGGTCGGATGCACCGGTGGTCCCCGTCACCGGACGCGACGATCAACACCGGCTCGCCGGGCTCCATCGGTGCCCCCGGAGCGGGACGGGGACGGCCGCTCCGCCGCGTGACCCGCGGTGAGTCGGCACGGGTGCGGATCAGTGGTTTCCACGGACGTGCCCTGCCCGCACATCCCTCGGAAACCATCGCCGCCGACGTCACCGCGACCCCGGTCTCGGGTCGCGCCGCGAAGGGCGCTGAGACGGAAGGTGCGGCCGCGTGACGGGGATGATGCTGGTGGCCTTGGCGGCCCTTCCCGCCGTCGCGGCGATGACCGGATCGATCCGGAGCCTGCGACCCCTGGCACCCGCGCTGGGCGCGGGCGCGGCACTGTCGACGACCGCACTGGCCGGGGCTCTGGCCGTGACGGTGGCCCTCGGCGGACCGGTGGCGATGGTGTTGGCCGCTCCGGACGGGCACGTCTGGACCGGGTTGGCGGCCGACCGCCTCGAGGCGATCGTGCTGTTGTTGGTGTGCGCGATCAGCGCGGTGGTCCAGGTGTTCGCCCTGCGCTACCTGCGCGGCGACCCGGCCGCGGCCGGGTTCGCCATCACGGCCGGGGCGCTGACCGCCGCGACCGCGGTGATGGTGGCCGCGGTCACGATGGTCACCCTGGCGGTGGCGTGGTCGCTGACCGGTGTCGCCCTGTGGCGACTCGTGGGGATGTACCGACCCGCCCCTTCGGCCATCGACGCCTCCCGCCGTACCGCACGTGTGGTCATCATCGGAGACGTCGCATTGTGGTCCGGGGTGGTTCTCGCGGTCGCCGCCTGGGGCGATCTCGACTTGCGCGACCAGAACGGCGTAGCCTTCGGCGGCGCGGTGGGCACGGCGGTGGCCTGCTCGCTGGTGATCGCCGCAGCCGCACGGTGTGCGCAGTTGCCTTGGCACCGGTGGCTGTCGGCGACTTTGGCGGCGCCGACCCCGGTCTCGGCGCTGCTGCACGCCGGCGTGGTCAACGCGGGCGGAGTGCTCCTGGTGAAGCTGTCGCCGATCTTCGGTGCAGCCCCGGCGGCGACACACCTGGCGTTCGCCATCGGCGCCGTCAGCGCTGTGGCCGCCACGGCGATCATGCTGACCCGCCCCGACGTCAAGGGCTCGCTGGTGCACTCCACGATCGGGCAGATGGGGTTCATGCTCATGACCTGCGCGCTCGGCCTCTACGCGGCGGCGGTGGTGCACCTGGTGGCGCACGGACTGTTCAAAGCCACCTTGTTCCTGGGCTCGGGGTCGGCGGTGCAGCGCCACACCCACCGCATCCTGGCTCCGCCCGCGCCCCGGTCGACCCCCGCGCGTTCGGCGCAGGTGGCCGTCCTCGCCGGAGCCGTCGCGGTTGCGGCCGTGGCCGTCGCGATCTGGTGGCTGCCTCCGCACGCCGGAGGCTCGGCGCTACTGATCTTCGCCGCGGCCACCGCCGCACGGCTGGCGTGGGGATGGCTGCGGCGCCACCCGACCGTGGGGGCGCTGGCCACCGTGGTGGTCGTGCTGCCGGGTGCGGTGATCGGCTACCTGGGCGTGGTGGCCGTGGTTACGGAGTTCCTGGCCCCGAGCGTGCCCGTTGCCGCCACCGCCGCAGTTCCGGCCTGGTTGCCGGCGATCGTGGTGGCGGTGCCGGTGATCGGAGCGCTGTTGGTCCACCGGGCATCCGCACTCGGTCTCGGCCGCTGGCGCGACCGCCTCTACGTGTTGGCGTTGTCCGCCGGACAGCAGCGCACGCACACCACTCCGGGTCTCCCGTCACGTGCGGTGCCCGCACCGCACCCACGGCCGGTGCCCCTACCTGAGGGAGCCGGGGCGTGATCGCCGGCCCCTCGACGGGACCGCCGGACGGCGTCCGGCGCTCTGACCGGAGCCACCCGGGCCTCCCGGAAGCGCGGACCCAGGGCTTCACGCGGTCGCGCGTTCCGCCACCGTCATCACAGCAGGAGGAGTCGCAACCCATGACCATCGGACCCATCACCAAGGCCGCTCCCGAGACCGCCACCTCGGCGGCCGCCGTGCGTGCCGTGATCGCCGATGCCGCCGCGTTCTTGGCGCCGACCTGGCCGCTCGCCGACTTCATCGCGGTCAACCCACTGTCCGGCCTGGTGGACCGCCCGTTCGCGGACGCGGCCATCACCGCCGCGGACCTGCTCGGAGCGCGGGTCACCCCGGACGAGAGCTGGCTGCGGGCGGCCTGGCGGCACGGGCGGATCACCGACGACGACGTGCGTGCCGCGCTGATCCGCCGCCACCCCGAGGTGCTGCGATGCCGACCGCTCACCCTCGGCGGCCGGCCCTACGACCCGGTCGAACTCCTGTCGGCCGATCTGCACCAGGGCATCACCAACCCCCCGCCGATCCGCCAGGCACGCACAGCGACTGAAGCGCTGGCCCCGGACATGGCCGCCCTCCTCGACACCCACACGATCCAGTGGTGCTCGGCCTATTTGGACGAGGGCCAGTCCACCTGGCGGATGCCCGGCCGCGACCGAGGCTTCTACCACGCGTGGCGGGCTCTGGCCGCACACGACACGACCCTGCCGCGGCGCGTGCGTACACGTCTTCGGGACCTGCCCGAACGGGCCGAGCAGGCCGTTGCGGAGGCTCTGGCCGCCCTCGGTGTCCCGGACGACCAGCGCACCCGCTATCTCCAGGCCCATCTGGCATGCCTTCCCGGATTCGCCGCCCACATCCGCTGGCGGGGCGAACTGCAGGGCAGTGGTATCGACCTGGTCGCCTACCTCGCCCTGCGGTTGACCACCGAAGCCGCCGCGCTCACCGAGACCCATACCCACGGTACGGCGTGGAACTCGGCCTCCGCCGACCTGCTCGACACCGGGCAGGCCACCACCGAACCCGACGATCGGGCCCGCCACCTTCTGGCGGCCCTGGAGATCACCGACACCGACGCGGCACAGCGCACCGAATTGGCGCGGTTCCTCGACCGACTCCCGGTGGAGCAACGAGCCCTCGTCTGGCTGGACGCCTACGAAGACCACTACCGGAGCCGACTGCTGCGCACCCTGAGCCGCTCGGTGCCCGAGTGGACCGACGCCCCTCCGCGGGCACAGGTGGTGTGCTGCATCGATCCCCGTTCCGAGGGACTGCGCCGCCACCTGGAAGCGCTCGGTGACTACCAGACCCTGGGCTTCGCCGGATTCTTCGCCGTCGCCATGCGCTACCGCGACCTCGCCGGAGGAACCGCTCGTGCCCAGTGCCCGGGCCCGATCACGCCCCGGCACACCGTCACCGAACGCCCCAGCGAGGGTCGACGGCGCGCGGCCGAACGGTCGCTGACCGGCCGCCGGGTACTGGCCGCGGCCGACCACTCCCTGCACGCCGCCAAGGACGACCTGGTGGCGCCGTTCGTGCTCGCCGAATCGGCCGGTTGGCTCCTGGGCCCGTTGGCCGCGGCCAAGACCTTCGCTCCCGGTGCCGTCGGCGCCGCCCGCGCGTGGTGGACCCGCCGTATCACCCCCGACCCTGCGACCGAGATCTCCCTCGAGGACGCCTTCACCTCCGAGGAGCGCACCGCGACCGCCGAAGGCATTCTCACGTTGATGGGTTTGACCCAGGGGTTCGCACGCCTCGTCGTATTCTGTGGGCACCGTGCCCACACCGACAACAACCCCTACCAGGCCGCGCTGGACTGCGGTGCATGCGGGGGGCACCCCGGCGGTCCCAACGCCCGCGCCGCCGCCGCCCTGCTCAACGATCCGCAGGTTCGCCGACATCTCGCCGAACGCGGCATCGGCATTCCCGACGACACCCGGTTCGTTCCGGCCGAACACGACACCACCACCGACACCGTGCGCCTGTTGGACACCCACCTCCTGCCCGACACCCACCGCCGGGACGTCGACCGGCTCACCGCCGATCTTCGCACGGCCGGCGCACACCTGGCCGCCGAGCGCTGCGCCACCCTACCGGGCGCACCTTCCCGGCCCCGCCCACGGCACGCGGCGCGCCACACCCGCACACGCGCCCGTGACTGGGCCCAGGTCTTCCCCGAATGGGGTCTGGCCGACAACGCGGCCTTCCTCATCGCACCCCGCGCCCTCACCCGGGGCATCGACCTGCACGGCCGTCTGTTCCTCCACGACTACGACCCCGACCTCGACCCGGCCGGCACCGTCCTGGAGACCATACTCACGGCGCCGCTCGTCGTCGCGCACTGGATCAACAGCCAGTACTACTTCGCCGCCACCGACCCCCAGGCCTTCGGCGCCGGCAGCAAGGCCCTCCACAATGTCGTCGGCGGTGGCCTCGGTGTCATGACCGGTCACACCGGCGACCTTCGGTCCGGCCTGCCCTGGCAGTCCCTCACCGACGGCCACCACACCAGGCACGAACCGCAACGCCTGCTCGCCATCGTGCAGGCACCCTTGCAGCGGTTGGACACCCTCATTGCGCGTCACACCGTGCTGCGCCACATGTTCGACCACGACTGGGTCGGTCTCGCCGCACGCGAGCGCCCCGATGAACCCTGGCTCCGTTACACCTCCACCGGTTGGCGGCCCTGGCTTCCGGCCACGGTCACCCCCGAGGGCAGCTGTCCGTCCGCACCGCTGAGCACATGACGACCGGGCACGTGCAGCGCCACTTCACTCCAGGAAAGGGAAGTACCCGATGAACATGCTCCTGTTGGTTCGAAGCGTGGACGACGTCAGGTCCGCGGTCGAGAACGTGAGCGACTATCTGGTCAACCATCGACGGCAGTTCGGGGATGAACCGGGATCGAACCGGCTGCTCGGACTGTGGATCCGCCCCGAGCTCGAAGCCGGGCTGCCCGTCCTGCTCCCTGGCGCCGCTGACGTCACCCCCACTCAACCGCCCTCTGAAGCGGTGGGGATCGAGAGGTCGTTCTCGCTGGCGGGCATCTGGACCCTGTGCTGGACGGACGGGCCCGCCCTGCGGGAAACACAGGACCCGTTCGAGCTGCGCAACCGGATCCTCGATGCCCTGGTGGCGGACGCAGCGCCCGAACCGGCCGTTCCGGAGGCGTTCGTTCCCGTATTCGCCGAGGACGATGCCGTGGAGACGAGCATGGCGGCGCTACAGGCCCGGTATCCGCGGCTGATCACCGAGCACTGGTACGTCGATGACCGAGAACGAGGAATCGTCGGGCCGCTGAAGACCACGGAAGGGTGATCGCCTTTCCGTGCACCGCATCACCCAGCGCATCAGGGCAGGCGACCGGGGTGCCCGTCCCGGTCATCGATCACGAGTCGAGGAGATTCCCGATGGAGTTGTCAAGCCGGAGCGGTGACACGCCGTGAGGCCCTCAGGCCACCGCGGCCAGCTTCACAGGTCCTTGACCTTCAGTCCACGTCCCGCTGGCCTGAGGGAACGTCACCGCCTAGAGAAACGCCCCCTAGCTGGCCCTTGAGTTCTAGTGGTCGTTGCAACACCCCATCTCTGAAGGGGTGCGATGGACGACGAGATCCGCAAAGAACGCCGGATACCGCAGGGGCGCAAGAAGCTCGTCCGTGAGCGGGAGGAATACTTCCGGCTCACGGACCAGGGCTACAGCAGCAGAGAGGCCTGCCGGATCGTCGGCATCAACCGGCGTACCGGCAAGGTCTGGCGCAACGGTCGCAGAGCGCACAAGAGCCTGGAGAGGCCCGTGGCACCCCTCAGGGGCCCCGGGGCCTCTCCGGGCTCTTCGCGTTTCCTGAGCCAGCAGGAGCGGACGCAGATCGCCGACATGTTGCGTCTGCGGTCCTCGATCCGCTCGATCGCCGCCGAGCTGGACCGGGCCTCGTCCACGATCAGCCGCGAGGTCCGCCGCAACCGCTCCTACTACGCCTCCATCAAGAAACACCGGTACGGCCCCTACGCCGCCCAGGTCCGCACGGACGAGCGCAGGAAGCGACCCAAGACCCGCAAGCTCGACGCCAACTCGCGGCTGCGCGAGTATGTCCAACAGCGCCTGGATCAGCGCTGGAGCCCCGAGCAGATCGTTCACCTGCTCCGCCGGGACTTCCCCGACGACCAGGAGATGCGCGTGGGCCACGAGACGATCTACCAGGCCCTCTACGTCCAGGGCCGCGGCCAGCTGCGCCGCGACCTGGCCAAGCTGCTGCGCACCGGACGCACCATGCGCCGGCCCCGCCGCTCCGCTTGCACCCGCCAGCCCCGCATGTCCAAGAACATGGTGATGATCAGCGAGCGCCCGGCCGAGGCCGCCGACCGGGCGGTGCCCGGCCACGGCGAACAGCACACCCAGCACCGCGCCGACAGCGGCCAGTTGCAACGCGGCGCGGACCGCCGCCCACAGCAGATCCCGGCTCAGGGCCAGACGCTGGGCATGGGCCAGTGCCAGGGCCAGCGCGACGAAGACGGTGCACAGCGCGACCACGCCCCATGACGGTGCCGCGGTCATGGTCCCTCCATCAGGTAGTCCAGGCTCTGGGGTGGCCCGTGTGCGGCCAGGCGGCCGTGGTCGAGGACGAGTACGGCGTCGGCGGCGCGGATCCAGGAGCGGCCGTGGGTGGCGGCGAGCACACTGGTTCCGGCAGCCGTGAGGGTGCGGGCCACCTCGGGCACGACCCGGGCGGCGGCCCCGTCCAGCGCGCTGGTGGGTTCGTCCAACAGCAGCACCTCGGGCTGCAGGGCCAGGGCACGCGCCAGGCACAGGCGCTGGGCCTGGCCTCCGGACAGGCCCGCGGTGGGGCGGTGGAGAAGACCGGTCGGCAGGCCGAGGCGACCCAGAAGATCGGCGGCAGCCGCCTGGCCGAGGTCGGGGCGCCCGACGCGCAGTTCGGCGGCGACGCTGTCGGTGAGCAGTACCGGGTGCTGGGCGACCAGCACCACACGGCGGCGCGGGGCGAGCACGTCGGTCTCGGCCAGCGGGCGGCCGTGGAAGGCGAGGTGCCCGCGGGTGGGCTCCGCCAGACGGTTGAGCAGGCGCAGCAGTGTGGTCTTCCCGGCGCCGCTGGGGCCGGTGACGATGGTCAGGCGCCCCTGGCCGACCTCGGCGTCGATCCCGTCGAGGAGGGGAGCCCCCTGCTGGTCGAATCCGACACCGGTCATGGAGAACACCACGCCCGCACACTCCCTGTTTCCTACACCCCACATACGGATAGTTATGAAACCATGGTTACATGTTCGGTGGAGGTACGGGGGAAGGAGTGGATGTGATCACGCACCACAGCAGGTCGAAGGCGGCCCTGGCGCTGGGGTTGGTGGTTGTGCTGAGTGCCTGCTCGGCGGGCCAGGCGGACCAGCAACAGCAGGACCAGCAATCGTCCGAGGCCCTGGTCGAGCCGGCCACCACACAGGCCCAGGACTGGGCGCAGGTGGCCGACGCGCTGGGACGGGAGGGACAGCTCTCCGATGACACGGTCTACCGGGTGGGCTTTCCCCGCTCCGACCTGGACGTGACCTCCCGGGGGGTGCAGATCGGAGCGGGGTTCGCCCTGGGCTCCTACGCGGCCTTCACCCGCTATGAGGACGGCACGACGATGATGATGGGCGATCTGGTGGTCACCGAGGAGGAGCTGCCCGGGGTCACCGACGCCCTGCAGGACAACGGCATCGACCAGACCGCGGTGCACCAGCACCTGCTCGACCACGAGCCCGCGGTGTGGTGGACCCACTTCCACGCCCACGGCCAGGACGCGGCCGCGCTCGCACAAGGGGTCGACGAGGCGTTGGAGGCCACCGCCACCCCGCGCGAGGCCCAGGACGGGCCGTCGCAGGAGCTGGATCTGGACACCGCGGCCGTGGATGAGGCGATGGGCACCCAGGGCCGCGCCCAGGGCGGGGTGTACAAGTTCTCCTTCGCCCGCACCGGCCAGGTCACCTCCGGTGACCACGTGCTGCCCTCAGGCATGGGGGTGGCCACGGTGATCAACTTCCAGCCCACCGGCGGGGGTAAGGCGGCGGTCAACGGCGACTTCGTCATGACCGCTGACGAGGTCCAGGGGGTGATCCAGGCGCTGCGGGAGGGCGGCATCGACATCGTCGCGCTGCACAACCACGCCCTCAACGACCAACCGCGTCTGTTCTACATGCACTTTTGGGCCAACGATGACGCGGCCACGCTCGCCAGGGCGTTGAGGAACGCGGTGGACCAGCACCAGGTCGAGCCCACCGGCTAGCGGCCACTTCCGATCGATCGAGGACCACACCAGGAGAGGAGTCCCTGCGTTGCGACCGCAAAACGCGCTGGACTGGGTTGCTTTCGTGTTGCTGTTGATCGGCGCGTTCGCCTGGGGGGCGTTCGTCACCGACGTCAACGTGCTGGACCGCCTGCTCGAACCCATCGCCGACCCACTCGACGACACGGTGTTCATCCTCATCGCCGCAGCCGGACTGTACTGGATCGCCCGCGTGATCGGTGTGGGCAGACGGGCCCGGCAATGAACGCTGAGCCCGCCGCGCAGGGGCCGGGCGAGTGGGTGCTGTTGAGCTACCGGATCCCGCGCGAGCCCTCCACCCCCCGCATCAGCGTGTGGCGCAAACTCAAACAGCTCGGCCCCGCCCAGATCAGCGACGGCCTGGTCGCGCTGCCGGCCGATGCGCGCACCCGCGAACACCTGGACTGGATCGCCGAGGAGGTCGTGGAGGCCGGAGGGACGGCCACCGTGTGGCTGGCCCGGCCCACCGCCCGGGCCCAGGAACATCACCTGGCCCAGACCATGGCCCAGGCCCGCGCGGCCGAATACCGCGCCGTGCGGGCCGAGGCCGCCCACGCCCGTAGCCTGCCCGAACCCGAACGCCTCCGGGCGATGCGCCGGCTGCGTACCCAACTGCGCCGCATCGCCCGCCGCGACTACTTCCCCCCGCCCGAGCGCCGCACCGCACGCGAGGCCGTCGAGGCCCTACATCCAGACCACACCGAACAGGAGAGCGCATGAAGTGGTCCACCCGCGCCGGTATCCACATCGACCGAGCCGCCTGCGCCTGGCTGATCCGCCGCCGCATCGACCCCGAGGCCGAGTTCGTGTTCGTCACCGACCCCGCCGACGTGCCCGAGCAGGCCACCGCCTTCGACATGCGCGGCGTCGAGTTGGGCCACCACGGCGGCGACTGCAGCTTCGAGACCATCCTGCGCCGCTACGACCTCACCGACGCGGCGCTGTGGAAGATCGCCGAGGTCGTCCACGAGGCCGACCTGGACGACGAACGCTACGACGCCCCCGAGGCCCCCGGCTTGGACGTGGTCCTGCGCGGTTTGTCGATGACCGGTAGCGACGAGCGCACCCTGGCCGTCACCGGTCCCCTCTTCGATGGCCTGTACGAGTACTACCGGCGCCAGAGCCTCCTGGGACGGGAACCCGCATGAGCACCGACCCCCACCACCCCACCACCGAATCCGACGACGCCCCCGGCGGCGCCGGGGAAGCGCGGAGAGACGCCGCGCCCGTGGGCGACCTGGTCCCCTTCCGCACGGCCCTGCGCGTGTGGTTCCTGGTCTCCCTGCAGACCTTCGGCGGCCCGGCCGGGCAGATCGCCGTCATGCAGCGCACCCTGGTCGAGGAGCGGCGCTGGATCGGCCAGCAGCGCTTCAACCACGCCCTCAACTACTGCATGCTGCTGCCCGGCCCCGAAGCCCAACAGCTCGCGATCTACCTCGGCTGGCTGCTCAACGGCACCCGCGGCGGCATCGCGGCCGGCACCCTGTTCGTGCTGCCCGGCATCCTGGCCCTGGGCGCCCTGTCGGCGATCTACGTCGCCTTCGGCGACACCACCGCCGTCACCGCCACCTTCGCCGGACTCGCCCCGGCCGTGCTGGCCATCGTCGCCCAAGCCGTCCTACGGGTGGCCAAACGATCACTCACCCACCCGGCCCTGATCACCCTGGCCGTGGCCGCCTTCGCCGCACTCGCCCTGTTCGCCGTGCCCTTCCCACTGGTGATCGCCCTGGCCGCCCTGGTCGGCTGGCTGCTCTCACGCCGCGACCCCGACTTCGCCCGCCCCGCCCGCGTGGGCGACGCCGCTGACGGGCCCGCGCCCCTGATCTCCGACGAGGCCCTGCACCACGACCGGCCCACCGCGAGCCGTTTCACCAGGATCCTGGCCATCGGGTTGGGGCTGTGGGCGGCGCCGGTAGCCGTAGTGGCCCTGCTGTTGGGATCCGAGAGCATCTTCACCACCCAGGGCCTGTTCTTCTCCCTCACCGCGGTGGTGACCTTCGGCGGCGCCTACGCGGTGCTGTCCTTCATCGCCCAGCAGGCCGTGCAGACCTTCGGGTGGTTGGCGCCGGGAGAGATGGTGCGCGGCCTGGCCCTGGCCGAGACCACCCCGGGCCCGCTGATCATGGTCGTGCAGTTCGTGGCGTTCCTGGCCGCCTACCGCGACCCCGGCACCCTGGACCCCTGGGCCGCCGCGACCCTGGGGGCGCTGTTGACCACGTGGGTGACCTTCGTGCCCTGCTTCCTGTTCATCCTGCTGGGCGCCCCCTACGTCGAACGCCTGCGCCACAACACCGCGATCTCGGCGGCGCTGACCGGTATCACCGCCGCCGTGGTCGGCGTCATCGCCAACCTCGCCCTGTACTTCGCCCTCAACACCTTGTTCACCACCACAGGCACCTGGGACTGGGGCCCCCTGCACATCACCGTGCCCGAGGTCGCCTCGGTGAGCCCGGTCGCGGTGGTCATCACCCTCATCGCGCTCATGCTGACCTTCGCCCTGCGCTGGCCGATCCTGCGGGTGCTGGGCGTATGCGCCGCCCTGGGCCTGGCCAGCACCCTGCTGCCGCTGTGAACCGGGCCAGACGGACTCCACCGACGGCTGCGCGTGCACCGGCAGAGACGTCCTGGCACGTGGAAGTCAGCGCACTGACCTGAAATCCCGGAGGCGCGACGAACCGCAAAGACATGTGAGCATGACGGCACGCACTTCCAGCCCTGATGCTGCATCGCTGACACCGACAAGCCGTGTGACAGAGAATCAAATATTCTCTGTCACACGGATCCGGGTGTGCCCCGCGCGGCCTGCGTCGAGGTGTTCGCCGGCCGCAGGTGACTCCGTAACATTCTCTGTCACACCAGCCGGGAGGTGTTGTGACCGTCCACCCCCTGCCCCGCCCCGGCGCCCTCACCCTCGCCCAGGCGAGCGCCGAGTTCCTGGACCGGTTCCGCGGCCAGCCGCACACCCGCCGCGCCTACGCCCAGACCCTTGTTGCCCTGGAGCAGGCGGCCGTGTGCGGACCCTCCGCGCCGGTCGAGGTTGCCTTCACCCCCGACGCGGCGGCCGCCGCCCTGGCCCGCTGGGAGAGCGCGGCCCCGGCCACGTGGAACAAGCACCTGGCCGCCCTGCGCTCCTTCGCCTCCTACTGCGCGCGCCGGGAGTGGCTCACCACCGACCCCACCCATCTGTTGGAGCGGCGCAAGGAGCCCCGCCGCGGTGACAAGTCCGTCCCCGCCGCCCGGCTGGAAGCCCTGTTCACCGACCCGGACGTGAGGCTGCGCGAGAAGGTGCTGTGGCGGATGCTGTACGAGACCGCGGCCCGCGCTGAGGAGATCCTCACCCTGGACGTGGGTGACCTGGACATGGCCATGCGCCGGGCCCGGGTTCGCTCCAAGGGCGGTGCGATCGAGTACGTGCACTGGGCCACCCCCACCGCCCGCCTGCTGCCCCGGCTGTTGAACGGGCGCACCACAGGCCCGGTGTTCTGCTCCAACCGCCGCTCCCCGACCGCCGGCGCCCGAGCCCGCGCCCTGGCCGACGTCGACCCCACCACCGGCCGGGGACGGCTGTCCTACCCGCGCGCGGAGTACCTGTTCAAGCAGGCCTCGAAGAAGTACGACCCGCACGGGCAGGGGTGGACGCTGCACCAACTGCGCCACTCCGCCCTCAAGCACCTGGCCGCCGAAGGCCGCAGCGCCCCCGAACTCCAGGCCAAATCACGCCACGCCCACCTGGCCACCCTGGGCAAGTACGTGCGCCTGGGCGAGGAGACCGCTGCCCGGATCACCGCCGAACACGACCCGTACAACCGGCGCGCTCCACGCCGCTGAACAGCGATCAACGTCGTGCCCTTCTCACCGTCGTCGACGGCCAGCCGGACGGCGTGCCGGTGGAGGAGCCTCACCAGGGGACATAAGCTCTGTTGCCGCTTCGTCACGTATTCCGGTCGCCCCCCGTGTTCGCCGTCCTCTTCCTCGCCGCCTGGTGGCGAGCCCGCTCCCTGGACTCCCGCCTGGTCGGCCTGGCCCTGTTCGCTCCCGTCGCCACCGTCGTCGCCTACGCGGTCAGCCGCACGGTGAAGTCGTTCTTCGAGCAGATGCGCCCCTGCCAGGCGATGACCGACCTGGCCACGATCGCCACCTGCGACCCGCTCGGCGACTGGTCCTTCCCGAGCAACCACGCCGCGATCGCGGGCGCCGCCGCCGCGGCGCTCATCCTGGCCTGGCGCCGCATCGCCGTCCTGGTCGTGCTGCTGGCCGTCCTGGAGGCCTTCTCCCGGGTCTTCGTCGGCGCCCACTACCCCCACGACGTCACCGTCGGACTCCTCGTCGGCGCCGTCGTCGCGGCACTGGTCTCCCTCGCCGCGTCCCGCCCGATGACCGCCCTCGTGGAGCTGCTCGCCCGCAACGACCGCCTGCGCCCGCTGGTGCGCGCCGAAGGGCCGGACGGCCCGGAGGCTCCGGACACCCCCGACACGACCGCTCCGCCCCCGTCCGAGGCCAGCGCCCCCGTCCGGGGCGGCCACGCCGCCCGACGCTGAGCGGACTCCCGTGCCCCGTCCCCTCCCGGGGGCGGGGCACCCGCGTGCGCGGGGCCTCGACCTCCTTTCGCTGGTCGGGCACGAGGTCGGACACACGTGTGCCCGACCAACCGGGAATCCCGGCCGCCGCGAGATACACGTGTACGTGCCCGACGCCGGGACCCCGGGCGACGCGAGGCGGGTCATGGTCCCGGTACCGGACACAGCTGACACACTGGTGAGGTGGGTACTCAACAGACTTCAGCAGAGCTTTTCCAGCGTGCCTCCGCCGTCGTGCCCGGCGGCGTGAACTCCCCCGTCCGCGCCTTCGGCGCCGTCGGCGGCACCCCGCCCTTCTTCGTCAAGGGCGAGGGCCCCTACCTCACCGACGCCGACGGCCGCCAGTACGTCGACCTGGTGTGCTCGTGGGGGCCGTTGGTCCTCGGCCACGCGGCCCCCGCCGTCGTCGAGGCCCTCCACGGCGCGGTCGACGCCGGGACCTCCTACGGGGCGCCGACCCCCGGCGAGGTCGAGCTGGCCGAGCTGATCGTCGGACGCACCCCCGTGGAGAAGGTCCGCCTCGTCAACTCCGGCACCGAGGCCACCATGTCCGCGATCCGCCTCGCGCGCGGCTTCACCGGACGCAGCAAGGTCGTCAAGTTCGCGGGCAACTACCACGGCCACGTCGACGCCCTCCTGGCCTCCGCCGGTTCGGGCCTGGCCACCTTCGCCCTGCCCGACTCCCCGGGCGTGACCGGGGCCAGCGCCGCCGACACCCTCGTGCTGCCCTACAACGACCCCGAGGCGGTCGAGCGCGCCTTCGCCGAGCACGGCGACGAGATCGCCTGCGTGATCGCCGAGGCCTGCCCCGCCAACATGGGCGTCGTCGCGCCCCGGGACGGGTTCAACGCCCGGATCAAGGAGATCGCGCACGCCAACGGCGCCCTCCTCATCCTCGACGAGGTCCTCACCGGCTTCCGCGTCAGCGCCTCGGGCTGGTTCGGCCTGGAGGGGGTCGCCCCCGACCTCATGACCTTCGGCAAGGTCATGGGCGGCGGCCTGCCCGCCGCCGCGTTCGGCGGCCGTGCCGAGATCATGGACCGCCTCGCTCCCGACGGCCCCGTCTACCAGGCGGGCACCCTGTCCGGGAACCCGCTGGCCACCGCCGCCGGACTGGCCACCCTGCGGGGCGCCACCCCCGAGGTCTACGCCCGCATCGACGAGGTCTCCGCCCAGGTTTCGGCCGAGGTCTCCAACGCGCTCGGCGAGGCCGGGGTCGTCCACCGGATCCAGAACGGCGGCAACCTCTTCACGGTGTTCTTCACCGACCAGGAGGCCGTCGACTTCGACACCGCGCGCACCACCGACACCGCGGTCTTCTCCGCGTTCTTCCACGCCATGCTCGACCAGGGCGTGTACCTGCCGCCCGCCGCCTTCGAGGCCTGGTTCTTCTCCGCCGCGCACGACGACGCCGCCGTGGACCGGGTGGTCTCGGCGCTGCCCAGGGCGGCCCGCGCCGCGGCCGAGGCCCGGGGCTGACGCCCAGGGCCGGTACAGCCCCGACGCCCACGACTCCGAACGAAAGACACACACGATGACGACGACCACCGTCGTGCACCTGCTGCGACACGGAGAGGTGTACAACCCAGGCAAGGTGCTCTACGGAAGGCTTCCCGGCTTCCACCTCAGCGACAGGGGCCAGCAGATGGCGGAGATGGCCGCGGAGTGGTTCGAGGGCCACGACATCGCGGCGCTGTTCTCCTCGCCGCTGGACCGCACCCAGGAGACCGCCGTGCCCCTCCAGAAGGCGACGGACCTGCCCGTCACCCTGGACGACCGGCTCGTCGAGGCGGCCAACAAGTTCGAGGGCATGAGCCTTTCGCGGCGGTCGGTGCGCGACCCCCGCGTGTTCAGCCGGGTGTACAACCCGTTCCTGCCGTCCTGGGGCGAGCCCTACTCCGAGATCGTCGCCCGCATGGTGGAGGCCGTCAAGGTCGCCCGCCGGGCGGCGTGGGGCCGCGAGGCCGTGTGCGTCAGCCACCAGCTGCCGATCTGGATGTCCCGCCGCGCGGCCGAGGGCAAGCGCCTCTGGCACCGTCCCGACCTGCGCGAGTGCAACCTGGCGAGCGTGACGTCGCTGACCTTCAGCGACCAGCGGCTGACCAGCGTCAGCTACGCGGAGCCCGCCGCCGTCCTGTACAAGGACGAGCCCGCACTTCCCGGGGCGTGACCCGGAGCGCGCACCCGTAACGGTAAGCTGGGCCTTCGGGTGCGGTAGGTGCGCGCTCTCAGCGCCGGACCCGGGGGACACCACCCCGGTCGCGCCGGCCGCTCCGGGCCCCGGGCACGCCGGTGTCCGAACGGCTCCGGTGACCGCATCCGAACCCCTTGCCGGTTTCCACCGCCCAGCGGTGCGGCATGTCCGTAACCTCCGTCAGCGAGAAGGTGATCCCATGGGTTCCGTCATCAAGAAGCGCCGCAAGCGGATGGCGAAGAAGAAGCACCGCAAGCTGCTCAAGCGCACGCGTGTCGCGCGTCGCAACAAGAAGTAGGACCGGTAGCGGCGAACGTCGTCTCTCCGCGGGCGCGGGCGCGCTCCAGGCACGCCCGGACGCGGAGACACCGCCGTCCTTGCCCGGCCTTTGCCGCGGCAATGGAATTTTCTGGGTGAGGCGCTGTTGTGCCTCACGGGTCGCGGTCGCCGGTTCACCCTTGGGGTGAACGGTCCGCGGGCCTGCCGGAACAGCTCCCGTCTCCTCCCAAGGAACGTGTCGCCATGGTTCGTGTCGTACTCGTCACCGGGGTTTCCACACCCCTGGCCGCCAGGGTCGCGCAGACCCTGAGCGAGGAGCCCGGTGTCCACCGGGTGATCGGTGCGGACTCCTCGCCGCCGCCCGCGGACGCGCCGGGGATCGAGTACGCCCATGTCGACCTGCACGACGGGAGCCTGGACAGGATCGTCGCCGACTCCGGCGCCGAGCTCGTCCTGCACCTGGGCCTGGACACCGTGGGCCGTCCCAACCGCGAGGACAACGTCCTGGGCACCATGCGGGTGCTCGGCGCGGCCCAGCGCTCCACCACCGTCCGGCGCCTGGTGGTGCGGTCCAGCGCCACCCTGGACGCCGACGACGCGGCCGAGGTCGAGCGGCACACCCGCGGTCTCCAGCGCCGCCGCCCCGACCTGTCGGTGGCCGTCCTGCGGTTCGCCAACCTCATCGGCCCCTCCGTGAGCACCCCGCTCACGCGTTACCTGGACTCGCGGTTCGTGCCCACCGTGCTCGGCAGCGACCCCGACGTGCAGTTCCTGCACGAGGACGACGGCGCCGAGGCGCTGGTGCGCATGGCGCTCAGCGACGGCACCGGGTTCTTCGACGTGGCGGGCGAGGACTCGGTCCGCCTCTCGCACTGCCTGCGCCGCGTCGGCGGCCAACGGCTCCCCGTCCCGGCGCGCGGCCTGCGGGTGCTGCGCGGCCTGGCCAGGCACGGTCGGATCGACTACGCGAGCTCCAGCACCGCTCGCGCCGTGAGCGCGGGCCTCAACACCTCGGGCATGCACACCGACTCCCTGGAGCGGGTGCTGGACTGGTCGCCCTCCTACAGCTCGGTGGAGGCCTTCGAGACCTACGCGGGCAGCCGCCGCGGTACGTCCTCGCGAGGAGGCGGGCTTCGGCCCGTCCACGTGCTCGCCCTCGCCAGGGCCACGCTGGGGCGCTGAGGCCCCTCCGGTCGGCCCCTTGTGCGGCCGACGGCACGAAACGCCCGGAAAGCGCATCTGAGGGCGTTGTGGACAGCATGAAGTGTTTCGGGCCCCTGGGCCCCCTTGATCCATTCCACCAGGCGGCCGCCCGCCAGCGCCACGCCTCCGCGTGACCTGTGGACGACTCCAGCCCCGGGCCCGCCGCCGTGCGGCGGCCCCTCCGGTGACCGGTCCCCCGCCCGTACGGGCTCTCTTGCCTTCCGGCCTTCGGGGCGCCCGGCTCAGCCTGGTCGGCCCCGCTCCCCCGCCCTTCCGGTCCGGGCCTCCCGTGCCCGGCGCCCGGCTCTTCCCGTCCGGCTCAGCCGGTCCGTCTCTGTCTGACCGCGTGCAGCGCCACGGCACCGGCGACGGCGCCCACGGCTGCCGGGACGGCCACGCGCAGCGCGTTCCGGTGCCGCCGGAAGTCGTGCACCGGCCACCCGTGCGTGCGGGCGTACCTGCGCAGGTCGGCGTCCGGGTTGACCGCGTGCGGGCGCCCCACCAGGGACAGCAGCGGCAGGTCGTTGGAGGAGTCGCTGTAGGCGGAGCAGGACGCCAGGTCCCACCCCTCCCTGTGGGCGAGGGCGCGCACCGCCACGGCCTTGGCCGGACCGTGCAGCAGGTCCCCGTTCAACCGTCCCGTGTACACCCCGTCGACGCACTCGGCCTCGGTGCCCAGCGCGCCGGTCAGCCCCAGCCGCCGCCGGATGATCTGGGCCAGTTCCACCGGCGTCGCGGTCACCAGCCACACCGGCCGCCCCGCGTCCAGGTGCCCCTGGACGAGCGCCCGGGTGCCCTCCCAGATCCGGTCGGCCATGGTGTCGTCGTAGATCTCCTCGCAGAGCGCGACCAGGTCGTTCACGTCGTGTCCGGCCACGAACGCCAGCGCGGCCTCACGCGCGGCGTTGATGTGCTCGGGCTGCTCGCTGCCGGTCACCCGGAACACCGTCTGCCCCCACGCGAACCGCATCAGGTCGCGGGTGGTGAACAGGTCCCGGGAGGCCAGGCCCCGGGCGAAGTGATAGATCGACGCACCCCGCATCAGGGTGTTGTCCACGTCGAAGAAGGCGGCCCCGCGCGCGTTCGGGGACACGGCGTCGTGTGACACGGTTCTCTCCTGGCTTGGGTGGGGGAAACGGCCCTTCCGGTGTCGGGGCGGCGCTCCCCGCGTAGTGCGAGCCTACGGCCACCCGCGGGCAGGGTGGAGCCCCTGGGATGCGGCGGCAAACCTGGTGATGAAGCTCACAGTGTAAATCCCCGTTGTGGCCTCCACTCTGCGGGATCGTCGCCCACACTGACCCCCCAAATCTGCACCGAGTGCA
Source organism: Nocardiopsis alborubida (assembly GCF_012396365.1). Taxonomy (GTDB): domain Bacteria; phylum Actinomycetota; class Actinomycetes; order Streptosporangiales; family Streptosporangiaceae; genus Nocardiopsis; species Nocardiopsis alborubida. Next base: position 217,595 of record NZ_JAAXPG010000001.1, read on the forward strand.
CATCCACCCGCTAACGTGCAGCATCATTGTCGGGATGGTGACGGTAGGACTGGCATTCATAAGCGCGTTGGTGGGCTGGAGCGCCACCGCCGCGCTCGCCGCGTACGCCCAGCGCCGTCCCAGTGTGGCCACGGTCGGATGGCTCGTCGCCGCACTGGGTACGACGGTCGGCCTCAGCGCGGCCGTGATCGGCGCGATGTTCGACTTCGGCGGGCTCACCTTCCGGCTGCTGCATATCGGCATCAGCCTCCTGGGCCCGCTCTACATGGCCTGGGGCGCACTGGAGTACGGCGTCCGCTCGCCCCGCGGCCGGTTCACCTCGCGGCTGTTCCTCAGCGCGTTCACCATCGTCCCCCTGGTGGTGCTGTCCGTCGACCGGGTGAGCACCCGTTTCGACGCCTCCTACCCCGCCTTGGGCGACCACTACGACCTCATCCCGCGCTCGCTCGTCAACATCGCGCAGGTCCTCGTCGCGGTCCTCCTCGTCACGGCGCTCGTCGCGGTCGCCAGGCGCGACTCCGACCACCGACGCACCGACCTGTCGGTGCTGGGGCTGGTCAGCCTGGCCGCGCTGCTCTCCGTCGTGGTCGGCCGCTTCGGCCTCGGCTTCGGGGGGCCGCTGCTCATGCTCGGCGCCGTCGCCGCGCTGTGGGGGGCCGTCGCCATGGCCGCGCGCCCGCGCCGAGACCCCTACGACGACGATGACGACTACTACGACGACTACGACGACGGGGGCGCGGACCCCGACGACGAACTCCCGGAGGAGCCCGTGCGCCGCAAGCGTCGCCAAGCCGACCCCTACGACGACTACTACGACGGCCCGCCGGTCCGCCAGGCGCCGCCCAGCAAGCTCCGCGGCGTCATCACCATCTACACGCTCGCCGACCGCCAGGGCCCGGGCTTCGACCGCATCGCCGACGCCCTCGTCGCCCAGGTCTCCCGCAGCGAGCCGGACACCCTGCTGTTCGCCTGCCACACGGTGCCCAGCGCGCCGCTCCAGCGCATCGTCTACGCGATGTACCGCGACGAACTGGCGCAGGAGGAGCACGAGCAGCAGCCGCACGTCCTGGAGTTCGCCCGTCTCAGCCCCCAGCACGTGGTCGCCACCAACGTGATCGAACTCTCCCTCGCGGGCGCGGCGGCCAGCGACGGCCTCGCAGCCATGCTGATGCCCCACTGAGCAGGGCCTGGAAGGCCCGCCGACAGGGCTGTCGAGCCCCGTTCCGCCCCGCGAGATGTCTCGAAACGGTTTATTCGTCCACGTGGGACAAACCGGTGGAAGACCCCGGGCATCCAACCTGTGGTGAAGTAACCTTCCGACAGGTTTCCATGACCGGCGCCCGTCGGGCGCCGATGGCGTGTGACCACGACCGGCGGGATGGCCCAGCCGAGAGCGCGCCGGAACGAAAGAAAGTGTGCTGGGATCTCCGATGCGTAAGTTTCTCGTCGTTCTCCTGATCCTCCTGGCGGTCGCCGTGGTTGCGGCCGACATCGGGGCACGCGGCTTCGCGCAGAACATGGTCGCGAGCCAGCTGGCCCAGCGGCTCCAGATGGCCGAGGAGCCGGAGGTGTCCATCGAGGGCTGGGCCTTCCTGCCGCAGGCCCTCGGCGGCACCTACTCCGAGGTCAACATCACCGCGGCCTCGGCCACCATGGACAGCATCACCGTCGAGCAGATCGACGTCACCGCCACCGAGGTCGACGCGCCCCCCGCCGACCTGCTCAACCAGCCGACCGTGGTGGCGGGGCAGCTGGACGGCTCCTTCACCGTCCCCTACTCCTTCTTCAACGCCTACCTCCCCGAGGGCATCACCATCACGACCGAGGGCGGCGAGCCCCGCATCACCGGTGAGCTGGCGTTCCCCGAGTTCGGCATCAGCACCTCCGTCAACGCGGGCGGGGAGTTCACCGTCGAGGGCGACACCGTGACCGTCACCCCCGTCGACGTCCAGGTGGGCGACGCCCCCGTCGACCTCAGCGGCATGGCCGCGACCATGCTCACCTTCAGCGCCCAGGCCCCGCAGCTGCCGTTCGGCCTGACCGTCACCGAGATGGAGGCCACCTCCAGCGGCCTGCGGGTCACCGGTACCGGCGCGGACGTTCCGCTGATGGGCGCCGACGCGGTCTGACACCCGTCCCGGCCGTCCCGCGGCGGTGCTGTCCCGGTCTGCGCCGGACGGTACGGCCGCGGGACCGGGAGCGTCCGCGAGCCACCGGGCGCGGACCGCGCTGATGCGCCTCGGGCGCCGGACCGCACCGGTCGACGGGGGGCGGCGCACCGGGAGCGACAGCCGGGGGACCGGTGGAGAGGCCACGCAGAGGAGGGGAAGCACCATGGCGCGACAGGACGCGGGCACGGCGGGCGACGTGCTCACGGCGGAGGATGTCGGTGCCCCGCTGGGGGAACGGGCCACCCTCGTGCAGTTCTCCACCGCCTTCTGCCAGCCCTGCCGGGCCACCCGGCGCGTCCTCGACGAGGTCGCGGCCATGGTCGGCGGCGTCGCGCACGTGGAGGTGGACGCCGAGTCCCGCCTCGACCTCGTCCGGCGCCTGGACGTCACGGCCACCCCCACCGTCCTGGTCCTGGACGCCTCCGGTCGCGTGGTGCGCCGGGCGGCGGGCCAGCCGCGCAGGGCGGACGTGATCGCCGCGCTCGGTGCGGCGGTCCTCTGAACCGCCTCCCCGGGGAGGCGTCCCGCCGGCGCGGATTACCTCTTTGTGATCCAGCCCACCAGTGACAAACGCGTAACAGGGCCTGTAGCGTCTTCGGTGTGACCACCTTGACGAGCGCGTATCTGACGAAGCGACGGGCAGTGGACTTCTGCCGCGTCGCCGCCGCGCTCTGTCTGTGTCCCTAGGGCGGACGGGCCCCGGAGCCCACGCCCCCTCCGTGCGACTGGTTCTCGTTTTCCGTGTACGCATCTGGGGACAGCACACATGCGGGTCGACCCTCACGGGCGGTGCCTCGCGCCTGCCCTGACCACTTCTCTGCCAGCCGGAGCCCCGGCAGCCGCTGACCTGCGCGTTCTCGGCCGCCGTTCTCCGCTCCGCGCCAGCACGGTGGTCCGGACGGTCCGACACCTCCTCCGCAGCCCGCTGGCCGCCGTCCCCGTACGCCCGGGATCCGACGTGCCCCGACCCCCCGGCGCACGCCCGGCGACCCCGGCCCGCGCCGGAACCGGGAACCCCGCACCGCTCCGCAGACCTTCGACATCCCCCGCTTCCGGGACGGCAGCCCCCGGGAGCACCGACCGGCACACACGACACCGCACAAGAAACACAGGAGGTTCCCCATGAGCCGCTCCGACGTCCTCGTGGACGCCGACTGGGTGGAGGCTCACCTGGACGACGCCGACGTGGTCCTGGTCGAGGTCGACGAGGACACGTCCGCCTACGACAAGGGCCACATCCCCGGTGCCGTCAAGATCGACTGGAAGACGGACCTCCAGGACCCGGTCCGCCGCGACTTCGTGGACCGCACCGGTTTCGAGAAGCTGCTGTCCGCCAAGGGCATCGGCAACGACGACCAGGTCATCCTGTACGGCGGCAACAACAACTGGTTCGCCGCCTACGCGTACTGGTACTTCAAGCTCTACGGCCACACCAACGTCCGCCTGCTGGACGGCGGCCGCAAGAAGTGGGAGCTCGACTCCCGCGAGCTCGTCAAGGAGGTCCCCGAGCGGGCCGCCACCCAGTACACCGCCCAGGAGCAGGACGCCTCCATCCGCGCCTTCCGCGACGAGGTCGTGCAGGCCATCGGAGCCAAGGACCTGGTCGACGTGCGCTCGCCCGACGAGTTCACCGGCAAGCTGCTCGCTCCCGCGCACCTGCCGCAGGAGACCTCGCAGCGCCCGGGTCACATCCCGACCGCGCGCAACATCCCGTGGGCCAAGACGGCGAACGAGGACGGCACCTTCAAGACCGCCGACGAGCTGCGCGAGCTCTACACCGACGCGGGCGTGGACCTGGACAAGGACATCATCGCCTACTGCCGGATCGGCGAGCGCTCCTCGCACACCTGGTTCGCCCTGCACGAGATCCTGGGCCTGGAGAACGTCAAGAACTACGACGGCTCGTGGACCGAGTACGGCTCCCTCGTGGGCGTCCCGGTCGAGCTGGGGGAGGCCGAGGCCAAGTGAGCGACAGCTGCGGAGCGCCGGTCGGCGGGGTCGCCCTCGCCGACGTCGACGCCGGGAACCAGGCGGTCATCCAGGGCACGGTCACCCGTGACGGACAGCCGCTGAGCGGGGCCTACGCCCGCCTGCTGAACGACTCCGACGACTTCGTCGGAGAGGTGGCCACCGGCGAGGAGGGCACGTTCCGCTTCTTCGCCGCCGACGGCTCCTGGAAGGTGCGCGTGCTGGCCTCGAAGGGCTTCACCGGCGAGTACGCGGTGCAGGCCGAGGTGGGCAAGGTCATCGACCTCCAGGTGCAGGCCTAGACGGCCGGGCGACCTCAGGCGTACGGGGCGCCGGTGCCGACGGGAGACCGTCCGGTACCGGCGCCCCGCGCCGTTCCCGGCCCTGTCCCTCCCAGGGTCCAGTCCCCGGGACCCTCAGTCCGGGGTCTCCTCCCGGTCCTTCTCGGCCAGGGGGAGGTTGAGCTCGACGGCGATGGCCGTGCGCCGCAGTATCCACAGCCGGTGCAGCTGCACAAAGAGCGCCAGCACCAGGCACAGGGCGGCGATTCCGGGGGCGAAGGGCAGCGTGTTCAGGGCGCTCTGGCCGACCATGAGGAACCCGAGCATCAGCAGGTTGCTCGTTTGGGCCGCCGCCATCCAGGGATTCTCCACCGCCCGTCGGCGGGTGCGAGCCCGCAGACACACAGTCGCGGCGGATTCCGGCTCGCCCACCGTCTCGCCTCGGCGTATGGCGCGGTCTGCCCGTCGGCGGGCCTGCCGTGACAGCCCACGCACACGAATGCCCTCTGCGTCATCGGTGACGGAGCCGGGCCAGCGGGGGCGACCGCGGCGACGGTTCCACCTGGCCCCCAGATACATACAGCTACACGTGCAGACCAGGAAGAGCAAGACGGCGACGAGCATGAGCGTGGACAGCAGCTGTTCGGGAATGGGGGGTCACTCCTCGGAAAGGGGGCGTCCTCTCTTCTTCTGTCCCCCTTCCCCTGCCCCCTGGGGAGGCGCCAACACGGCGGTGACTCGCCACCGGTGCCGGGAACGGGCGCCCCTCGGCGCGCGACCCTCCGGGAGCAGGGGCCGGGGCGCGCGGCCCCTCCGCCTCCGCGGGGTTCCCGGCGGGTTTTCCACAGGTCCGGGGCGGGGCTGGAAAGCGGTGCGCGCTGCTGCTTGACTGAGATCGACGGCCACTCCACCCGCGCTCACCGGCACCCTCCGTGCCCGTGACCGGTTCCGGCGTGGCCGTGACAAGCGCGGCGGGCGGGTGACAGCATTTCGCCCACGCTCCGGCCCGGTCCGGAGCCCCGCGTGAACGAGTCCCCGGCCGCCCCCGCGACGGCTGGTCAGGAGGTGTTCGGACGGTGCCCAACCCCCGTTCGGGAGGAGCGTCCCGAGGAGAGGCAGGACGTACCTACGTCGGCTGGCGGCACGCCGTGCTCCTGCCGCCTCCCGGACCGGCCCCGCGGAGGCCGACCCCGGCCGACGCCGAGACCGTCAGCGAGGAGTGGGTCGCCGCCCAGCGCGACAGCGAGGCCCAGACCAACCGGCCCCTCTACTTCGCCCTGGCCGGGCTCGCCCTCCTCGCCCTGCTGCTGCCGCTGCTGTGGACCCTGCGCATCCTTCCCGGCAGCTTCGCCCTCGGCGGCGTGTTCGCCTGCGCCGCCATCGCCGCGCCCATCGGCTTCGCCCTCGTCCAGAGCCGCCAGGTCGTCGCCGACCGGCTGGAGAGGGCCAGGGAACGCCTGGCCGCCGAACGCCGGGAACGCGACCGGGTCCTGCGCGAACAACAGCACGAGCACGCCCGCAGGTACACCGAGTGGCAGGCGGCCTCCCGGGCCTACGAGGCGCAGCCGCTCTGGTACGGGGTGACCGTCCCCGCCGACAGGAGCGCCGTCGTCGTGGTGGGCGGGGACGACGCCGGATGGTCGGCGCTGCTCGCCACCGTCGGCGTCTCCCGGCTGCGCGAGGGCGGCGACCTCACCGTGGTCGACCTCACCGGGCGCTCCGTGGCCCGCGAACTCGTCCGGCTGGCCCGCCGCTGCGCCGTCGCCCCGCGCCGGTGGGTGCTCCCCGCCGACCTGCCCCGGATGACCCTGGGCACCAACCTGGACGCCGGCCAGCGCGCGCGCATCCTCTCCGCGGTCGCGTCCGCCTCCGGAGGCGCCGCGGAGGCCGACGCCGACGAGACGCTCCTGCTCCGCCTGCTGGAGGTCCTGGGACCGCACGCCGGGATCGCCGAACTCATCGGGGGCCTGCGCGCCCTGCTCACCCCTGAGGATGACGCAGCCGAGGACGACCCCGCGCTCGCCCTGCTCACGCCGGGGCAGCGGACCCGGGTGCGCGAGCGCTGCGCCTACGGGCCGCGCATCGGGGAGCGGGCCTGGGAGCTGGAGCGCCGCCTCAGCCCCTTCGAGGCCGTCGGCACCCGGGCGGACGACAACGACTACGCGCAGGTCAAGATCATCTCCACCGACCGGGCCTCCGGCGAGACCGCCGCACGCGTCTACGGCACCTACGCCGTGTCCGCGCTCAGCGAGCTGCTGGAGGCGCCCGAACCCAGGAACGCGGACGGCGTGCGCCCCCGCGTGCGCCCGGACCGGACCCGCACCGTCGTGGTCTGCGGCGCCGAGTCCCTTCCCGAGGACGAGGTCGACCAGGTCCTCTCCGCGGCCGCCGACGGCGGGGTCGAGGTGGTCCTGATGTTCCGCACCGCGGTCTCCGCCGCGCTCGCCCGGTTCTCCGACCCCGCCTGCCTGCCGGTGGTGATGCGCCAGGACGGGGATCGGGCGGAGGCCGTCGGGCGTGCCGTGGCCGCCGTGCCCGGTGTCACCGGGCACGGTTCCAGCGGGCTGCGGGTGCACCGCCTCACCGAGGTGATCGGCGAGGCCGTGGGCGGTGCGGCCACGGGTGAGCCGGAGGACCCCGACGCCGAACTGGAGGCCGACGACCGGTTCTTCCCCTCCCCGCACACCGAGTCCGGCGCGGTGATCCGCAACGCCGCGGCGGCGGTCGCGCCCCTCGACCTCGTCCGCCATGTGAGATCCGCCACCGCCTGGGGGCGGGCCACCGTCCAGGAGGCCGGTACCGGTGGGTCCGCCGCAGTCGGGGACGGCGGCACGGCCCCCGGCCGCCCCTGCGGTCTGGACGCCGAGTCGCTGCGCGGGCTCCCCGCCACGGCCGCCGTGGTCCTGACCGCCGACGGTCCCGTGCTGGCCGACACCAACCCGGGTATCCTCACTCTGTCCACAGCCACACTCGCCACGGTGGACGACTCTCGGAACGCCGGTAACACACCGGGCGTTGGAGACGGTGGCGCCGCGGCCGGAGCCGCGAGGGGCCGCGGTACCGCAGGCGGCCGCCCCCGCGTGCCGACCGCGGATCCCACCGCCCCGACCGACACACCCGACGGCACCGCCGCCGCGGACGGGTCTCCCGCGCCGCCGGGGGCCGTCGACGAAGGGGTGCCGCCCAACCTGGGGCCGCCGCCCGAGAGGTTGGACTGGCGGGTCTGACCCCGGGTGGACACTAGGCTTGGCCCGACACACCGCCCGCCGCCTCCCAGGAGCGAACGGCGCGGGCGGTCCAGCACTTACTGGAGAGTAGATGAGCGAGCTTCCCCTGCGCGCCCAACTGGCATCGGTTCTGGGAAGGAGCGCGGCCAGCCTGTCCCGTGCCACCGGACGCGGAGACGGCTCCGTCATCGGCGGCCGGGTGGCGCTCAAGGTCGAACCCGACCTGCTCGCCAAGCTCGCCCGGGGGCGCAGGCTCACCCTGGTCAGCGCCACCAACGGCAAGACCACCACCACCAGGCTCATCTCGCACGCCCTGCGCGAGTTCGGCGACGTGGCCACCAACGAGCACGGCGCGAACATGCCCACCGGGCACATCACGGCGCTGTCGGACAACCAGTCCGCCGTCAACGGCGTGCTGGAGGTGGACGAGAAGTACCTCCCGCAGGTGCTGCTCGCCACGCAGCCCGCGTTCGTGGTGCTGATGAACCTCAGCCGTGACCAGATGGACCGCGCCTCCGAGATCAACCTGCTCGCCAAGAAGTGGCGCCTCGCGCTGGGCAAGAGCAACGCCCACGTCATCGCCAACGCCGACGACCCGCTCGTGGCCTGGGCGGGCCTGGGCGCGCCCAACGCCACCTGGGTGTCCGCGGGACAGCGCTGGAAGGAGGACTCCTGGTGCTGCCCCGAGTGCGGCGGCCACCTCAAGCGCGACGTGGACCCGTACTGGGCCTGCCCCGAGTGCGGACTGACCCGCCCCTCGACCACCTGGGCCGTGGACAACGCCTCCGACTCCCTCGTCACCCCGGAGGGGCAGAGCATCAAGCTGCGGCTGAACCTGCCCGGTGACGCCAACCGCTCCAACGCCGCGATCGCCGCCGCCACCGCCGCCGGGTACGGCATCCACCCCGAGCGCACCGTGGAGCGGCTGCGCGAGATCACCTCCGTCGCGGGCCGCTACACCTCCGTGGTGACCATGGGCGTCGAGGTGCGGCTGCTGCTCTCCAAGAACCCCGCCGGATGGCTGGAGTCCTTCGCCGTCCTCGACCCGCCCCGCACCCCGGTGATCCTCTCGGTCAACGCGCAGGTCCCCGACGGCAAGGACACCTCCTGGCTGTGGGACGTGGACTACACCGTCCTTCGCGGTCGCCGCGTGTTCGTCATGGGCGAGCGCCGCACCGACCTCGCGCTGCGCCTGGAGACCGACGGCGTGCGGTTCGAGGTGGCCGACCGGGTCGACGAGGCCCTGGGCCGCATCAAGGCCGACCAGCCCGAAATCACCAAGGTCGACCTCATCGCCAACTACACCGCCTTCCAGCAGATCCGCACGGCGTACGGCCGCGTCCAGTAGGGAGACCACCCATGACGAACACCAGCGCCCTGCGGATCGTGTGGATCTACCCCGACCTGCTGAGCACCTACGGGGACCAGGGCAACGTCCTGATCCTCAAGCGCCGCGCCGAGCTGCGCGGCATCCCCACCGAGATCGTGCACGTCCACTCCAGCGACTCCGTTCCCGAGCAGGGCGACATCTACCTGCTCGGCGGCGGCGAGGACCGGCCGCAGATCCTGGCCGCCGAGCGCCTGCGCGCCGACGGCGGCCTGGCCCGCGCCGCCGCCCGCGGCGCCTGCGTCTTCGCGGTGTGCGCCGGATACCAGATCATCGGCGAGACCTACGGCGACGACGAGGCCAACCCGCTTCCCGGCGTGGGCATCATCGACATCCGCAGCGGCCGCGGCCAGACCCGCGCGGTCGGCGAGATCGTCGCGGACGTGGACCCGGCCCTGGGCGTGGGACGGATCACCGGCTTCGAGAACCACCAGGGCCGCACGGCCATCGGCCCCTCGGCCCGGCCGCTGTCCACCACGGTGCGCGGCATCGGCAACGACGACCGCACCGAGGGCGCCTACCAGGGCCAGGTGCTGGGCACCTACCTGCACGGCCCGGCCCTGCCGCGCAACCCGGAGCTGGCCGACCTCCTGCTGCGCTGGCGTGTGGGCCAGGTGGCCCCGCTCGCCCCCTCCTGGGGTGAGCGCCTGCACGACGAGCGCCTCGCCGCCGCCATGCGCTGACACCGCGTCCCGAGGGGCCCGACGGGTACGTCCCGACGGGCCCCTCGCGTCCTCCCGTATGGAATGAACTCCGGGACGTGACCGCTGTTGTGTGTATGAAGGCAATCGCACTACAGCAGTACGGATCGGTCGACGACCTCGCCCTGGTGGACCTTCCCGACCCGAAGGTCGCCCCGAGCGAGGTCCTCATCCGGGTACGGGCCGCGGGGGTCAACCCGGTGGACTGGAAGCTCGCGGCGGGCGGTTTGGACGCCCTCATCGAGGCGGACTTCCCGCTCGTCCCCGGCTGGGACGTCGCCGGTGTCGTCGAGGCGGTCGGACCCGACGCGCACGAGTACGAGGTCGGTGACGAGGTCTACGGCTACGCCCGCAAGGACTGGGCCAAGAACGGCACCTACGCCGAGCTGGTGTCGGCCAGCGTGCGCATGCTCGCGCCCAAGCCGGAGTCGCTGAGCTGGCAGGAGACCGCCGGCGTCCCGCTGGCGGGCCTCACCGCCCTCCAGTCACTCGAACGGGCGGGGGTCAGCTCCGGTGACACGGTGCTCGTCCACGCCGCGGCTGGCGGTGTCGGAGCGTTCGGCGTCCAGATCGCCGTCGCCCGCGGCGCACGCGTCATCGGTACCGCCAGCGAGCGCAACCACGACTTCCTGCGCTCCCTGGGCGCCGAGCCCGTGGTCTACGGGGACGGCCTCGTCGACCGGGTCCGTGCCCTGGCACCGGAGGGCGTCGACGCGGTGCTCGACTTCGTCGGCGGGGGAGTGGCCGAGGAGTCACTGCCGCTGGCGGGCGGCCCCGCACGGATCGTGTCCATCGCCGACCCGAACGTCCAGGAGCTGGGCGGGCACTGGCTGTGGGTGCGCCCGGACTCCGAGGGCCTCGCCGAGCTGGCACGCCTGGCCGACGACGGCAGACTCACCGTGCACGTGGACCGCGAGTTCCCGCTGTCCGAGGCGGCCGAGGCCTGGCGCCTGAGCCAGGCCGGACGCACCCGGGGAAAGATCGTCCTCACCGTCTGATCGGCCCCGATCCGCCCGAGGGGCCCGGCCGCACCGGCCGGGCCCCTGTCGTCAGCGACATCTCCGCTTTCAGCCGGGGGCGAGACCAGGAAGGCGCTGGCCGGGCGGGGCCATCTGGCCCCACCAGGCAGAAGGCGCCCCGGAGCGGAATGAACCGCGCGTGCCGTGCGTCACACCAGCATGAGCACCAGCGGCCGTCACCCACCACCGTCCAGAGGGCCCGGCTCCGTCGTACGGGCCCTGGCCGCACCCGTCGCCGTCCTCCTGGCCGGAGCCGGGTGCGTCGCCACCGTGGTCTCGTTGGAGAGCGCCCCGCTCCCCGAGGCCCGGTTGGTCCTGGAAGAGCCGGAACCCGGGCCCGGCACCGCCCAGGAGCCCGCCACACCGGATCCATCGGCGCCGGACCCCCCGGCACCGGGTCCCGCCACGCCGAACCCGGCCCCACCGGACCCTTCCGCACCTGACCCCACCGCGCCCGAACCCGGGCCCGGGCAGGAGGAACCGCCCGCGGGCGAGGCGGACCCCGACCCGCAGTCGGTACCGCCGGAGTCCTACAACGGGGCCTCCGCCGTCTTCGACACCTTCCTGGTGGAGGTGGAGGCGGCCTACACCGACACCACCGTCACCGACGGGATGGGGTCGTCCACCACCGCGCCCCCGGACTCCGAGTTCCACGTCTACCGGCTCGACGTCACCAACCAGGGATCCGCGCCCGCGGTCTTCGACAGCTACGGGACCATCGGCGTGACCACCGAGGGCCTGGAGTACGCCAACGACGTCGACGCCGAGATCGTCGTGGCGTGGGACTACTTCTGGGACGAGATCAACCCGGGGGAGAGCGTCACCACCCACATCCTGTTCCTGGCGCCGACCGGGACCGAGTTCGCCGAGGTCCACATCGGCGGACGCGGCCTCCTCGAACCCGCCTAACGCGGACGGCGGCGCAGCTCGATCTTGGCGTTGGCGCCCGTGTCGGGGTCCACCACGACCTCCTGCCCGGCGGCGATGCCGTCCACCACCAGGTCGGCGTCGGTGGGAGCCGCGCGCTTGACCACGCCCAGGGCGATCGGCCCCAGCTCGTGGTGGCGGGCCGACGTGCCCACCCGGCCCACGGAGCGCCCGTCCAGCTCGATGGAGGCACCCACCTCCGGCAGGCGCTCGGCGGTGCCGTCCAGGTGCAGCATGATCAGTCGCCGCGGCGGACGGCCCAGGTTGTGCACCCGCGCCACCGTCTCCTGACCCGGGTAGCAGCCCTTCTCCAGGTGCACCGCGCGGCCCACCCAGTCCACCTCGTGCGGGATGGTGCGCTCGTCGGTGTCCAGTCCCGCGCGCACCCGGTGCTCCGCGATCCGGTTCGCCTCGTGGGCCCACATGCCCGCCGGGCGCACCCCGGCCGCCGTGAGCGCCTCGGCGGCCCCGACGAGCCGTTCGGCGGGCAGGAACAGGTCGGTCTCGCCCTCGGCCGCGCGCACGGGCACGTCACCGAGCGACGCGGCCTCCACGGCCTTGGCGCGGTCCGGGCCGAGCACGCTCAGCACCGCGTGGGAACCGCTCAGGTCCTCCACCTCGACACGCAGCATGAACCGCATCGAGTCGAGGAACCCCGCCAGCTCCGCGCCGCCCTCCGGCTCGGTGTGGATCCAGGTGGCCTCGCCGTCGTCCACCAGCGACAGGTGGTGCCGCAGGTGCCCCTTGGTGTCCAGGACCAGCGCCTCGGTGGCGGTCCCCGGGGCCAGGCCCCGGGTCAGCTGGCTGGTGAGGTCGTTGAGCCAGCCCAGGCGGTCGGGGCCGGTCACCCGCACCACGCCCCGGTTGCTCCGGTCGACCCACGCGCTCGAACGTTCGATGGCGCGTCCCTCGTGCGCGGGGTCGCCGTAGTGCGCGGCGACTCCGGCGTCGGGGGACTCGGCGCTCACGGCGCCCGGTGTGCTCAGCAGCGGCGAAGTCATACCGCCGAGACTAGTCGCCCCGCCAAGAGGTCGGAAACGCCGTCCCCACCTGCGGTTTCGCGCACAGAAAAAACATTTGCCCCGCCTCCGGCACGGGACGTAGTGTCGGAGGCACGCAAGAAAGGAGGTGGTCCAAGAGATGGTTGATCTTAGGACTGGCGAGGTGGCCGTCCGCTAGGACGACGCTCGCGTTCGCGCGACGTCGTTCGCAGCGAATCCCAGACGGACACCCGGACCCCGGGCCGCCGGAACTCGTCCGACCGGCCCCGCCCCAGCGGCGGGAGCAGCCCGGGGTCTGCCCGTGCCCGGGCCCGGCTACTTCGCGCCGACCCTCTTGAGCTGTGCCGACATGTACGAGCGCAGACTGTGGCCGCGCGCGGCCAGGTCCCAGGCGTATCCCAGCGTCTCCCGGTTGTCGCCGAACAGGCCGTACAGCCGGTGCGAGGCGGTCGCGTCGATCCCGGTCTCGGTGTGCACCACCGCGTCGGTGGACATCTCCACCCGGTTCGCGAACACGTTGCCCAGGTACACCTCGTTGAAGCCCTCGGGGTGCGCGATCAGCACCTCCAGGTGCACGACGGGCTCGCCCTCCTCGGGCTCCGCGCCCGTCTCGGGCCGCACCCGCCAGTACCCCGACTCCTCGGTGACCAGCTCACCGCGGGTGCCCTCCGGGGTCATCCGCCAGGCCCTGCTGGTGAAGGTCAGGTAGGGCAGGCCCGCGTTGTGCGCGAACTCGATCTCCTGGCCGAACTGGAACTCCTCCACGTCGGCGTAGCCGGCGACGCCCACGCCCTCCCAACGGCCGAGCAGGAAGGACAGTTTCGCCAGATCGGGGTGTACGTCAGCGTCCATATCCCCAGAGCGTAGCGGCGGCTGGAGGCGGCGGTGACCGCCGACGGCGCACCGTGGCGACCGCCACTCCCCGGCCCCGGTCTGGACATGCCCAATTGGCCCCGCTTTCCCGGAGAACTGGTAAAGATTGTCAGCAGCGCGGTGCGGCCACGGGGCGTGTTCTGCCGACCGCGCCTAGACCTCCGACGCGTTTTCCAAAGGGGCGGCCTGTGTTACTGGTGATCGGTTCGGCGCTGCTCGTGGCCGCGGTGGTCCTCCTCCCCCTGACCGTGATCGCCCTGCGGCGCTGGCTGCGCCAGCGGGGACTGGCCCAGCTGCGCCCGGGCGTGCTGGCGGCCAACGAGGGGCAGCGCGTCACGCTCACCGGCGTCGCGGCCCCCGGTCCCGACGGCCCCCTCTCCTCCGGTCTGGCCGGTGCCGAGTGCGTCTGGCACGGCCACGAGGTGCTGCGCCACTACTGGCCCCTCAACCGCGACCCGGTCGAGGGCGCGGTCCGCGAACGGGCCTGCGACTCCATCGCCGACTACGGTTCCGAGGACCTGTTCGGCATCGTCGCCGAGGGCCGCCCCGGCGACGGCAACCGGATCTTCGTCGACCCGGGCGACACCGAGCCGCGGGGCGCCGAGTTGTGTCTCAAGCGCGTGGTGGGCCGCCCGCAGCCGGGTGTGGCCTCACCCGCGGACGACCTGCTGCCCCGCGTGCGCGGCCGCATCTCGGGAGTCTTCCGGGGCGAGACCATCGAGTTCGAGTACCGGGAGTGGGTGATCCGGCCGGGCGCACGCATCCGCGTCACGGGCCGGGTCCAGGTGCGCGAGGGCCGCGTGGTCCTGGCCGCCTCCGAGGACGGAGCGCTCAGCATCGAGCACGGTGTGGACGACCAGCCGGTGCGGATCTCCCCGCGCCGCACCGAGGCCCTGGTGCTCACCGTCGCCCTCGCGGTCTGCTCGATCGCGGGCGCGGTGCTGACCGCGGCCGCGCTCTGAGTAGGCTGGCGGGCATGTCTCGTTCCTTGGTGATCAAGGTCACCGCCGGGGAGGACGATCCCGAGCGGTGCAACCAGGCGTTCACGGTGGCCGCCGCCGCCCTGGCCAGCGGCGTCGGGGTCTCCCTCTGGCTGACCGGTGAGTCGGCGTGGTTCGCGGTCCCCGGTCGTGCCGAGCGGTTCTCCCTCCCGCACACCGCCCCCCTCAAGGACCTGCTCGACGCGGTGCTCGCCGCGGGTCGGGTGACGGTGTGCACCCAGTGCGCCGCCCGACGCGACCTGACCGGGGACGACCTGATCGAGGGCGTGCGCATCGCCGGGGCGCCGTCCTTCGTCGAGGAGGCCGTCCAGGAGGGCGCGCAGGCCCTCGTCTACTGAGGCGTCCGGCGTCGTCCACAGGCCGCGACCGGCTCTGCGCGAATCCCGTGCACGGCCCCGGCCTGGCAGAGGGGGAGGCCCGGCCTCCGCCCGCCTCGGCATGCCCCGCGCTGCCGGGCCCCGGACCCCGGCATCCCCGCCCGACCCCGGACAGCGGTGTGCCCGCACCACCGACGGTGGCGCGGGCACAAGAGCGGAGGGGAGCTTCGGCGTCCTACTTCTTGCCCTGGTTGGCGACGGCCTCGATGGCGGACTTGGCCGCCTCCGGGTCGAGGTAGGTGCCGCCGGGGTTGGTCGGCTTGAACTGGTCGTCCAGGTCGTAGCGCAGCGGGATGCCCGTCGGGATGTTCAGTCCGGCGATGTCGGCGTCGCTGACGCCGTCCAGGTGCTTGACCAGCGCGCGCAGCGAGTTGCCGTGCGCGGCGACCAGCACCGCCTTGCCCGCGGCCAGGTCCGGCACGATCGAGTCGTACCAGTACGGCAGGGCGCGCTCCAGCACGTCCTTGAGGCACTCGGTGCGCGGCAGCAGCTCCGGCGGCAGTTCGCCGTAGCGGACGTCACCGGCCTGCGAGTAGGTGTCGCCGTCCGCGATGGGCGGCGGCGGGGTGTCGTAGGAGCGGCGCCAGATCATGAACTGCTCTTCGCCGTACTCCTCGCGCGTCTGCGCCTTGTCCTTGCCCTGCAGGGCGCCGTAGTGGCGCTCGTTGAGGCGCCAGGTGCGCTCGACCGGCAGCCAGTGCAGGTCGGCGGTCTCCAGGGCGAGGTTCGCGGTGCGGATCGCACGCTTGAGCAGGGAGGTGTAGACCACGTCCGGCCGTACGCCGGCCTCCTTGAGCAGCTCGCCGCCCCTGCGGGCCTCCTCCTCACCCGTCGCGGACAGGTCCACGTCCACCCATCCGGTGAACAGGCCCTTCGCGTTCCAGACGCTCTCACCGTGTCGCAGCAGTACCAGAGTTCCCATGGGGGCAAGCCTAGCCACCCGGGTGCCGCGCTCGGGCGTCCGCCCGCCCGCTTGCGGGGTGCGGACGGGACCGAGGCGGCCTACCCCTCGTCCCGGGGCTCGACCAGGTGCGCGAACGCCCGAAGGTTGCGCATGTCGTGGCCGCGCTCGGCGCGCCAGCGCCACTCCTTGCGGATGGCCGACGCGAACCCGCGCTCCAGCGCGCCGTTGAAGTTCTCGTCCGAGTAGGTGAGCACGCATCCCAGCAGCCGGTCGACCTCGTCCGGGGTGACGCCCTCCAGCGGCAGGCGGCCGCGGACGTAGACGTCGCCGGCCTCGTCCGCGACGAAGGCCATCCCGTACATGTCGGCGCTGCGGCGCATCAGCCACAGGTAGAAGTCGGCGTGGTTCTCGTCGGGCTGGCGGCAGAAGAACGACGTCAGGGTGAGGCTGTGCGGCCCCACCTCCAGCCACACCAGGGTCTTGAGCTTGGCCTTCCCCGGCAGCGTGACCAGGAACGACCCCTCGCGGGGGCGCTCCACCTCCAGCCCGGCCTCCGCCACGGCCGAGGAGATCGCCTTGGCCGCGGCGTCGCGGGCGGCGTTCCTGTCCACAGCGTCCCTGTCCACCTCGTACGTCCCCTCCTCCTCGGTCACCGGCACGCCGCCAGGGGCAGCTCGCGGGGGGCGGTGCTCGCCCGGTACACGTCCAGCAGTTCGTCGACGGTCCGCGACCAGCCCAGGGTGGCGGCGTGCTCGGGTGCCGCCGTCGCCAGCTTGGCACGCCACGCCGGTTCGGCGATCATCCGGTGCAGCTCGGCCGCGTAGTCGTCCGGGTTGTGCCCCCGCACCAGGACCCCGGAGATCCCGTCCGCCACGGCCGTGGTCAGGCCGCCCACGCGCGCGGCCAGGACCGGGGTGCCGCACGCCTGCGACTCCACCGCCACCAGGCCGAACGACTCCGAGTAGGACGGCACCACGGTCACCGCGGCCGCGCGGTAGTAGTCGGCCAGCCGCTCGCGGCTCTGCGGAGGCTCGATCCGCACCACGTCCGCCACGCCCAGGGAGCGGGCCAGGTCGGTGAGCATCCCGGGCTCGCGCATCCCGCCGCCCGACAGGCCGCCGACCACACCCACCACCAGGCGCGAACGCAGCGAGGGGTCGCGCTCCAGCAGCGCGGCTGCGGCCCGGATGAGCACGTCGGGGGCCTTCAACCGCTGCACGCGCCCCACGAACAGCAGGAGTTCGGTACCCGCGGGCAGCCCGATCCGCGCCAGCGCGTCCCGGCGCGAACCGGGGCTGAACACCTCCAGGTCCACGCCCGGGGGGATGACGCTGATCTGGCCGTCGCGGGCGCCGTAGTGCTCCCGGAGCTGGCGGGCCTCGTCGTCGGTGTTGGCGATGAGCCGGTCGGCCTGGCGGACCAGCTGGTCCTCCCCGCGCAGCCGCGCCTCGGGCTCGGGGGCGTCACCTTCGGCCAGGGAGGCGTTCTTCACCCGTGCCATGGTGTGCATGGACTGCACCAGGGGCACGCCCCAGCGTCGGGCGGCCACCACACCGGCCTGGCCGGACAGCCAGTAGTGCCCGTGCACGAGGTCGTAGTGGTCGGGCTCGTTCTGCGCCTCGGCCCGCAGCATCCCGAAGATGAACGGACACAGGTGCTCGGCGAGGGCGGTCTTGTCCAGGTGGCCGTAGGGCCCGGCGGGCACGTGCCGCACGTTCACACCCGGGGCGAGTTCCACCACCGGGGGAAGGTCGGCCCGGGTCGCGCGGGTGAACACGTCCACGGCCACGCCGCGTTCGGCCATGCGCCGGGCCACCTCGACCACGTACACGTTCAGGCCTCCGGCGTCGCCGGTGCCGGGCTGGTCGAGCGGGGAGGTGTGCAGACTGACGGTCGCGACCCGGGACGGGACCGCCGTCTGCTCTCCCACGGGAACGATTCCAGACACCGGAGGTCCCTTCAGGTCGTGTGCGCAGCCGCTGTCGTCAACAGCGACGAAGGTACACACTGTTCCCCGCTGGTCCGTGCGAGGGGGCCGGGTGTGCGCACCGCGTGACCTACGGTGCCGAGGTCCAGCCCGAGACCAGGAAGTCGACGGCGTCGGCGAAGGAGCGCTTCCAGGTGGTGAAGTCGTGGCCTCCGTGCGGGTGGAGCGTGGCGACCGTCATACCGTGTTCGGTGAGCAGGCCGGAGAAGCGCTCGGCCTCACCGTGGATGCTGCCCTCCTGGAGCGGGGTGTGGTCCTCGGTGCCCTCCACCAGCATGAACCTGAGGTCGCGCACCTCCTCGGAGCCGAGCAGCCGGTCGGGGGAGTGCGGCTCGGTGTCGCCGCCGAAGACGCCGTGCGGATCGTCCACCCGGAAGTACCCGGCCCAGGACACCACCTGGGTGTAGAGGTCGGGGTTGCGCAGCGCCAGCGCCGCCGCCCCGTACCCGCCCATGGAGAACCCGCCGACGGCGCGCAGTTCGCGGGGGCGCGTGTGCTCGCCCTCGACGGCCTCAACGGCCGCGCCGGTGACGAAGCTCTCCAGCGCGAACCCCCCGTCGGCGGCGTCGCCCCACTCGGTGGTGGAGCCACCGCTCTCCTGGCCGTAGGGGGCGGCGATGACGAACTCGACCCCCGAACGGCACATCTGCCGGTCCAGGAGCGCACCGATGTCCTCGTCCATGAGCGTCTCGTGGGTGGAGGCCGACCCGTGCAGCAGGTAGAGCACGGGCAGGTTCGCGCTGTCGGGGCCCGAGGGGCGCCGGATCCACAGGGGGCGGCCGCCCTCGGGCGCGCCGGTGTCGGGCAGGGTGACGACCTCGTCCCTGCCGGGTGCGGCGCAGGCCGCGACCTGTCCGGGACGGGGCAGGAGCGCGGAGGCGGAGGGCTCCTGGCGCGGGGAGAAGCGCGTCTGGCTGTCGGCCAGCCGGGGCTCGGGGTCCAGGCCGGATTCGAGCCGCTCGGTCAGCTCCTCGGGCGGGACCGTGGCCAGCGTCGCGGCTGCCGTGGCGACCACGCAGGAGGAGGCGAGCACGAAGGCCCGCCTGGAGAAGGACGCGAACACACCGAAACCTCAGGGTCGGGTCAGCGGCACCCTGTCGGGGGACCGGAGGAACGTCACTGAGTGTAATGTGCCATGTGTGCCCGGTCGCGGAACGGGGGGAAACCTCCCCTCTTCGTGGTCAGACCGTGACCGCGTGCCGCAGTCGCAGGTCGTCCGGGTAGGGGCGCAGGTAGGTCTGGTCGCGGGCCCACCCGATGTCCTCCGCCGCGCAGTGGTGGCGCAGCAGCGCCACCGGGACGCTCAGCGGCACCTGTTCGTGCCGGTAGTCCTCGATCGCCCCCAGCAGGTCGTGCCTGCGGGCGTCGTCCAGCAGCGGGCTCAGCATCCCGAAGGCGTGCTGGAGGGCGTTGACGTGCTTGCCACGGCTCGGCCGCACGGCCATCGCCCGGTGGAAGGCCTCGGTGTAGACCGCCCGGACCTCCTCGGGGGCGTCGGTGCCGGCGCGCGCCACGATCCTGCCCGTCTCCCGGTACCCCTCCGGGGAGTGCGACATCAGCTGGAGCTTCTGGCGGGTGTGGAACGCCACCAGGTCGCGCGGACGCCAGTCGGACTCCCACAGGTGACGCAGCCGCGCGTGCGCGAAGACGCGCTGGGCGAACAGTTCGCGCAGCACGGGGTCCATCAGGCGGCCCTGCTCCTCCACGGGGAGGGAGGGCAGCAGATCGGTGAGCCGCTGGGCGAAGGCGCCCCGGCCCCTGCCGTCCACCCGGCTGCCGCCCTGGTCGAACACGGGCAGGGCGAACAGGCCGCAGCTGGGCGACTTGTTCTTGAGCACGTACCCGTCCAGATGGCGCAGCTGGGCCAGGTGGCGGTCGGCGACCTCGGCCAGTTCCTCGGTGCGGTCGGCGCCGTCCGCGCTGGAGACCACCCGGTCCAGCCCCTCCCGGCGTTGCAGGCGCAGGGTGGGGCGCGGGACCCCCAGTCCGATCTCCGCCTCCGGGCAGACCGGCAGCCAGTCCACGTGGCGGTCGAGCTCGTCGGTGAGGAAGCGCGAACGGGAGTGCCCGCCGTTGTAGCGGACCGGAGCGCCGAGCAGACAGCTGGACACCCCGACCCTGGGGCGGACCCGCGGGTCGGGCACAGGAGGAAGCCGTGTGGTCATGCGCACTTCCTACCCGGTCAGCGGCCTGAGCACCGGCTTTTCCCCGGAGGATCCGGAGTGCCCGCGCGAACACGTCCGGTGGAGGAGCGCCGCTCGGCGCCCGCCACCATCGTCCTGTTCACACAGGACCTCCGCGTCCACGACCATCCCGCCCCGGCCGCCGCGGTCGAGCTCTCTGCTCGTCCTCCGGGGCGGCGCGGTCAGGGAGGTCGCCGTCCCGTGTCCGGGCCCGGCGCGAGCGGCGCGGGGCGGGGCCGCCGCGTGGTCGCGGACACGCCCGCCGCCGTGCCACCGTCCGCGTGCCGCGGGTCAGCTGGGGTCGAAGGCCCTGAGGAAGGCCTGGTGCGCGACGTCGTCGAACAGCACCAGGCGGATCTCCGGCACGCGCAGGTGCGCGGAGTGCAGGGCCCAGGCGGCGATGCGCGCCGCGTCCTCGACCGGCCACCGGTAGGCGCCGGTGGAGATCGCGGGGAAGGCGATCGACTCCGCGCCCAGCTCGTGCGCGACCCGCAGGGACTCGCCGTAGCAGGAGGCCAGAAGGGCGCTGCGGTCCTCAGTGGCGCTGTACACCGGGCCGACGGTGTGGACCACCCACCGGGCGGGCAGCCGCCCGGCCGTGGTGGCCACCGCGTCGCCGACGGGCAGGCCGCCCCCGTAGTGGCCCGCGCGCAGCCGACGGCACTCCTCCAGGATGGACTTCCCGCCCTTGCGGTGGATGGCGCCGTCCACTCCGCCGCCGCCCAGGAGCGAGCTGTTGGCGGCGTTGACGACGGCGTCCACGCTCTGCTCGGTGATGTCGCCCCGGACGACGTGGATCCGGGAGTGGTTCGGAGAGGCCATGGCCCTTCCCTTCCTGTGCCGTGGGTGTGCGGCGGTCGCCGCACTGCGGTGACGGGGGTCGCGTTGTGGGACGGGTGCCCGGGTTCCCTGGTTCGGTTGGGGCCCGGGGAACGCCCTCCGCGGTCGTCGTCGGAGGAGGTCCGGACCGGGTGCGGGGGAGGCCGATCCCACCCCGCTCCGGGACCGCTATCCCTTGTCCCGTAGGTGATGAGGATTTAACCTGGGGGTACGACAGCGGGTAGTACGACCCCAAGTAGAATCACGGGTATGAATCGGCTTGGCGAACTTGAGCGTGCGGTGATGGATGTACTGTGGTCACGGAACGAACCAATGACGGTTCGTGAGGTCGGCAAGGCTCTGGCCGAGCGCGACCTGGCGCACACGACCGTCATGACCGTGCTCGACAGGCTCGCCAAGAAGAAGGTCGTCACCCGGGCACGTGAGGGTCGTGCGTGGCGCTACCGTCCGGCAGCCAGCCGTGAGGCATACGTCTCCGAGTTGATGTTCGACGCGCTCGGACAGACCGGGGACCGCGACGCCGCCCTGGCCGCCTTCGTCCAGTCCATGGACGGCGAGCAGGCTGAAGCGCTCCGGCGCGCACTCGCGGAAACCGAGCAGCCAAGGAACTAGTCCGTATGGTCAGTGCCGCACTTCTCACCCTCGTCGCGGTCTGCTGTCTCATCGCGATGGAAGGCCTCCATCGGGCCAAGTGGCCCTCGCGGGGGCCCTACACGGCCGTGATCACGTGGCAGGCGCTCGGTCTGGCCTGGGGCGTGTCCACCATCGGCGCGCTGCTGGCCTTCGGGCTCTCCTCCTACCAGCTCGGCGCGGCCGGGGGGTCCATGGCCCTGGCCACGGACATCGTGACCGGCGAACTGCTGCTCGCCGAGCTCTCCCAGGGGCTTGAGGGCGTCAGCCACATCGCGGCCGTGGTCCTGGCCGTCGTGCTGACCCTGGTGCTCTTCTACGGCCTGGTCTCCTCCTTCGTGCACGTGGTCCGCGTCCGACGACGCCACCACGATCTCCTCGAACTCATCGCCAGCGAGCACCCCGACGTGCCCGGCGCCCGCGTGCTCGACCACCCGGCGGCCGCCGCGTACTGCCTTCCGGGCGTGCTGCGCTCGCAGGTGGTCATCAGCGCCGGGGCCCTGGCGGTCCTCGACAACCGCGAGCTGGCCGCCGTCCTGGCCCACGAGCACGCCCACCTGCGCCAGCGCCACGACCTCGTGCTGCTGCCGTTCTCCTCGCTCAAGCGCGCCTTCCCGCGGTTCCGCCTGGTCCGCACCTACTACGAGAGCGTCGCGCTGCTCATCGAGATGTGCGCCGACGACCAGGCCAGGCGCAAGAGCTCCTCGCGCGAGCTGGCCATGGCGCTGCTGCGCTTCGGCGCCGCCGGACCGGCCCCGGTGCCCGCAGGCGCGATGGCGGCCGTTCCCGACGCCGAGCCCGGTGTGATGCGTCGGGTCAACCGCCTCCTGCACCCCGACAACGAGCTGCCCTACCACGCGGGCGCCTTCATCATGGGCGGTTCCGCCTTCCTGCTGGCCGCGGTCACCTGCCTCTGGCACATCCCGCTGTGACCCGCGCGGCCGCCGGTCGCGTGTCCTCGTCCGGGGCCGCCGCCGACCGCCGCTCCGACGCGTGTGTGACACCGGCCTCCGCGGGCACGATCAACGCGTCCCATCCGTTTACGGTGGAGAGCGGGCGGACTCCCCGCTCGGAACGTCGTCGGGAGTGTGCGTTTTGTTCGGACTGATCTGGCAGGCCATCTACCTGGCCACCTTCGTGGCGAGCCTGTACGCGCTGATCGAGGCGATCCGTACGCCGGCAGCGGCCTTCGAGCTGATGGACAAGCAGACCAAGAAGCTGTGGGTCATCCTCACCGGTGTCGCCTCGGGCCTCTCCCTGCTGGCCGTGTTCTCCGGCAGCGGGATGTTCGTCATCCTCGGCCTGGTCGCCACCCTCGTCTTCCTGCTGGACGTGCGTCCGGCCGTCAAGGGCGTGGGCGGCAACAGCAACAACGGCCCCTACGGCCCCTGGTAGGCCTCCCGCGATCTCATCCCGCGCTCCCCGCGGAGGCCTCGGAATCCGCGCTCCCGGCGGAGGCCGCACGCAGCGCCCGCGCCTCCATGGCGTCCAGCACCCGCCGCAGCTCCGCGGAGTAGGCGGGGTCGCCCGTGTAGTAGGAGTGGCCCAGGATCTCCGGACGTCTGGCCTCGCCGGGCAGGGCGTCGTAGGAGCGCGGGTCCGGCAGCGGTTCGGCCCGCTCCACGACGTGTGCGGCCCGGGCGCCGACGGAGGGGCCGAGCGTCCGCACCGGGCCGGCGATCGCGTCGGTGACCCGCCACAGGTTGCGCCAGTCCGTCACCCGCTCCCGCAGGTCCGCGAAAGGCCCCGGCCCGAAGTAGGCCGGGAAGTAGCGGGCGTACAGGCGGTCCAGCGGTGAGCCGTGCGTGATGAGCGCGATCCGGCCCAGGCAGTCGGTGGGCAGCTGCCAGACGGTGGCCGCCGCCAGCACCGAGCCCTGCGAGTGCCCCGAGAGCACCACGTCCGTGCCCTCCCGGCACAACAGGGCGACCCGGGCGCACAGCTGGGGCACGGCCCGCTCCGCGTAGGAGGGCGGCGCCAGCGGGTGGGCCGCCCGGGGCCAGAACGTGCCCACGTCCCACACCGAGCCGACGGCCTGCCGCGTGGGCCGGTCGCGGTAGGCGCTGCGTCCGATCCAGGCCAGCGCCACCAGGGCGGCGCCGCCCAGCAGGGAGCCGACGCCGATCAGCCCCGACACCGTTCCCTGGGCGAACCCCCGCACCTCGCCCGGGACGGAGGACACAGCCGACACGGCCGTCGTCGCCGAGGCCGCACCCGCCGGCAGGTGCCCCGACAGCGTGGAGTGCAGTACGAGCACGCCCAGCGCCACCACCGGGAGCAGGAAGGCCGCCAGCACCCACGGCAGCGCCTCCGTCATCCGGCCCGCCGCCCGCGCGTGGGCGATGTCCCAGGTGCGGCGGTCGCGCACGCTGCGCGCGTAGTCCTCGGTGACCCCCTCCAGGTGCGACCGGGTGTCGCGGCGCAGCCGCAGGGCGAGCACCCCCACCACGACCAGCGCGATGGCCGCCTCCAACGCGAACGCCAGCTGGAGCCAGGAGTAGGCGGCCGGCACCGACAGCGGCAGGCAGTCCACCTCGGGGGTGGCCAGGGTGCCGCAGCCGCTCAGAGCCAGTGACCCCTGGTAGACGAGCGCGGCCGAGAACCCGCCGCCGAGCAGGGCGCCCAGGGCCGCCGTGGCCGGACCCGCCAGGCCGCGCATCGCCGCGCCGCCGTGGGAGCGGTCGGAGGCGAACAGGAACAGCGCCGCCGCCAGCATCACCAGTACCAGGACCGCCTGGATCGCGAACAGCGTGTTGAGGATCGCCCCGTTGCCGGGCAGCCGTCCCGACGCCGCCCACTCGGGGCGGGGCCAGAGCGCGTACGCGGCCACCGCCAGCCCCAGGACCAGGGTGGCGTCGCGCAGCAGGCGGCAGACCCGGTCGGCCCGGGCGTTCCAGCGCGGGTCGGTGCCCGGGACCAGCACGCTCAGGGTGCTCAACGTGACCACCGCGGCCAGCAGGGCCGAGAGGAGTGCGCCGACCATCCACGGCCCCGGTCCGTCGGGCGGTCCCGCCGTCGACGGTCCCAGGTCGTGCCGCAGCGCCGGTACGACCAGCAGGGCGGCCACCGTGCCCAGAGCCGCCGAGATGTGCGCCGAGCGCAGCCGGGCCATGGTCTCGCTGTTGCGCCAGAAGCCCTTGTGGCTCAACGGGGCGGCCGCGCTGGGGCGGGGCGGTATCGGGCTCTCCACGACCTCGTAGTCGGCCGCCGTGCGCCGCGACAGCAGCCACAACACCACGATCAGGACCAACGGCAGCACCGCGCCCACCAGCAGGGCCGGGCCCGGCGCGGACAGCACCGACGAGGGCGAGCCCAGGAAGGCCAGCCAGGGGCGGGCCCGCACGCACTCCTCGCCCTGCCCGGAGGCGCACTGCCAGGCCACCAGGTCCATGCCGATCCCCGCCGCGGCCAGGGTGATGAGCACCGTCAGGGACAGCGCGAGCAGCCGCACGCCCCCGCCGTAGGCGTTGTTGGCCAGCAGCCGTGCCCCCGTGGGGTCGCGGTCCATCCGTCCGGGCCGCATCCAGTACGCCACGTTGACGAGCATGAACGGCAGCAGCAGCAGCCAGAACGCCCGGGAGGAGCGCCCGGAGGTGAGGTTGCCCCAGGCGAAGATCTCCCGGCGCACACCCGGGACGGTCTCGGTGTCGGACTCGCGGCGCCAGCGGAAGAACCCCGCCAGCCGGTCGCCGCCCACGCGCATCGCGGGTTCCACGTCCAGCAGTTCCTCGGCCTGGCCGCCGCTGACGCCGTGCACGCGCAGCTCGACCCGCTCGGCCACGGGGGAGCCCGGTCCGGTCGGGACGGGCGGTGGAGAGGCTTCGTCGGGGGAGGTCCCGGGGGAGCGGGGAGCGGGGGCGGTCGGTTCGGGCTCGTAGGGGCTGAGGGGTTCGGCGAGGTCCGACATACGAAGCATCCTGCCACGCTCCGTATCCGGGCGACAGCGGTACTTCGAACCTGTGGACAACACCGGGGGAACTCCGCGTACGGCCCCGTCCGGGCACGGGGTCCGCACACGGAGGACGGTGTACGGGGAGGCGCCGCGCGCAGGGGGCGCCGCCCACGAGGACGCGGCGCGTACGGGCGCCCCCGCCCGCGTGCGACCCGCACACGGGCGCCCCCGCCCGCGTGCGACCCGCACACGGACGCACCCGCACACGGACGCACCCGCGCACGGACTGCCCGCCGACGTCAGGAGGGCGGCGGCAGCCGTAGTCCCCGCAGCAGCAGTTCGACCATCCGGCGCGGGTCGTAGCGGGGGTCTTCGCGCCCGACGCAGAGGTTGCCGATGCCGCGCATCAGCTCGTAGGCCCGCGTGCCGGGCCCGATCTCCCCGGCCTCGACCGCGGCGTCGAGCAAGCGCGTGCAGACGGGCACCAGGCGGTCGAGGAAGTAGGAGTGCAGAGCCTCGAAACCGCCGCTGTCCGACCGCATCGCATCGGCCAGTCCGTGCTTCGTGACCAGGAAGTCGACGAAGAGGTCGACCCACTCGCGGAGCGCGGTGAACGGGGACCCGGCCTCGGCCAGCAGCCTCGGACCGGCCTCGGCGCAGGCCTCGACCTGGTGGCGGTAGACGGCGACGACCAGGTCCGCGCGCGTCGGGAAGTGGCGGTAGATCGTCCCCATCCCGACGCCCGCCCGGGCCGCGATCTCGCGGATCGGCGCGTCGACGCCGGAGGTGACGAACACCGCGGCGGCGGCGGTGAGCAGCTTCTGCTGGTTGCGCACCGCGTCGGCCCGCCTGCCGCGGACCGGAACCTCCTCCGACCCCCCTGTGCTGGGCATACACGCTCTCCTTCCGGCGGACGTTGCGAAACGGAACACTGCTCCGTATATTAAGAGGAACAGCGCTCCGCTTGCAGTCTAGCTGCGACGGGACACTTCTGCCCGCCCTGCCCGCCGCCGGTCCGACGAGGTCGGCGGCGGAGGGCCATCGAAGGGAAGACGCACCATGAACAGCGCACCGACGCGCACGGCCGACGCCGTCAGCCCTCCCGCCCCCGTCATCTCAGTCAGCCCGGTCGTGCTGCCCACGCCCGACCGCGCCGTGGACCTGGAGGTGCGGGTCTCCGTGCCCGTGACCGGAGGCGAACTGCCGATCGTCCTCCTCTCGCACGGCCACGGCCACTCCCACCACCTGTCCTCGCTGAACGGCTACGCGCCCCTCGCCAACTTCTGGGCGGCCCACGGGTTCGCCGTGATCCAGCCCACCCACCTGAGTTCGAGGTCGCTGAACCTGCCCTCTGACACCCCCGAGGCGCCGCTGTACTGGCGGTCGCGGGCCGAGGACATGAAGCGCGTACTGGACCGGCTCGACGAGATCGAGGCCGCCGTCCCCCGGCTCTCCGGACGCCTGGACCGGAGCAGGATCGCCGTGGCCGGGCACTCCATGGGCGGGCACACCGCGAGCCTGCTGCTCGGAGCCCGGCTCACCGACCCGCACGACGGGAGGGTGGTGGACCTGTCCGAGCCCCGGATCACGGCGGGTGTGCTGCTCGCCTCGACCGGCGCGGGCGGTGACTCCCTCACCGAGTCCACGGCCCGCGCCTACCCCTTCCTCTCGACCACGGACTTCTCCACGATGACGACGCCCGCGCTCGTGGTCGCCGGGGAGGAGGACGAGTCCGCCCACCTGACGGTCCGCGGCCCGGAGTGGCACGTCGACCCCTACCGCCTCGCCCCCGGGCCCAAGACCCTGTTCACGCTGTTCGGCGCGGAGCACGGGCTCGGCGGGGTCTCCGGGTACGACGTCGCCGAGACCACGGACGAGAGCCCCGAGAGGGTGTCGGCGGTCCAGCGGCTCACCTGGGCCTACCTCCGCGACCGGTTCCACCCCGGGGGCCCCGCCTGGCGGGCGGCGTGCGACGCGCTGACGGGCGGCCCGGACCCGATCGGGAGAATCGAGTCCCGGTAGGGCCCCTGCGGCGGACCGGCGGACCGGCGGTCCGGGGGCGGCCCGGCCGGAGCGGGGGCTCCCCCGCGGAGGGCGCGGTCCGCCCTCCGCGGGGCCCGCCCGGCCCGGGGGGCTCAGTGCACCAGGGACTCGTCCGCCACGTCCCAGGTGTTGCACGCCCCCGGCCTCTGCTCCTCCAGGCCGGTCCGGGTCCACGCCACGCTGTTGTCCACCGACCCGTGCGTGCGGTCCTCCTCCTCGCCGTCCTCGCGGTCGGCGGTGGCGGCGGCGTCGTCCAGCAGCGTCTCCACGTCCTCCTCGTCCAGGGGGTAGCTCACCCGGACCGACCCCATGAACACGCCCGCCAGGCAGTTCGCCTGGAGCTCGCCGCGGCGCGTCCACGCGTTGCGCTCCAGCACGTCCTCCTCCAGCTGGCGCTGCCCGTGGTAGTACTCCAGCAGCCCCGACTCCCCCTGCACGTGGTGGCCGTACTCGTGGGCCAGCAGGGACGCGTACACCACGCTGTCCGTGGCGCCGTTCCACTTGTCCACCACGTCCGCGGTGCCGATGTAGATGCTCGTGCTCGCCCGGCAGTAGAACGCGCCCGCACGCGACGGGTAGGCCCGGCACGGGCTGATCCCGGGTTCGTCCCAGAACACCCGCTCCGGAGGGGTGAAGGGGATGCCCGCGCGCAGGAACTGGGTCCGCCACGCGTCGTCCAGGCAGTCCGCGACCGTGTGCAGGAAGTCCTCCATCGACTCCGGGTCCTCCACGTCCAGCTCCGGCACCGGACACGGGCGCGGGCTCAGCCGCCCGGTCTCGTACAGCGGGTTGGCGACCAGGGCCCGGTACCCCGACGGGCGCTCCTGGGAGCCGAACCGCTCCGACGGCCCCGTCTGTCCCTGCCCGCCCGCCATGCCGGAGGGGGCCTGGCCGGGCTTGTCGTCGGAGTCGGCGTCCGCCCCGGGGACGGACCCGTCCGACGCGGCCCCGGGCGGGGGGCCGTCCTCGCCCGCGGCGGTCCACGACAGCAGCGCCAGCGCGAGCAGCACCACCATGAGGGCGGTCACCAGACCGAACACCCGGCGGTCGGCGCGGCGAGCCGCGGACGCCGGCGACCTACCGAACCCTGCGTACACCCCTGTCCGCCCGCCCTGTCGTCACCGTGGCCGGGCCGGACCCGCCCGGCGCCTGACCGTGCCCCCGGAAGCTCGTCACCGCACCAGCTCCTCGGGAGCGTTCCACGTGTTGCACGCGGCCGGATCCCTGCGGTCCATGCCGTGCGCCGTCCACAGGCGGCCGTTGGCCGCCGAACCGTGGGTGTGCTCGTCGCCCCAGTCGGAGCGCAGCCCGACGTCGTCGAGGATATTCTCCCGCTCGGACCCGCCGAGGCCCAGGTCCTCGCGCGAGGCCCCCAGGAAGACCCCGCCCAGGCAGTTGGCCTGGAGCTCGTTGCGCCTGGTCAGCTCATCGGCCTCCGCCTCGTCGGCGCCCGCCCGCTCGCTGTGGAACTGCGCCAGGATGCGCGACTGCCCCTGCACGTGGTGCCCGTACTCGTGGCTGAGCAGGAACGTGTACGCCTCGGGCTTGTCGCTGCCGCCGGAGGCCGCCACGATGTCCTCCACGCCCAGGTACAGGCCCTGGTTGGCCTGGCAGTAGAAGGCCGCCGTGCCCTCGCTGGGGAAGGCGCCGCACGGGCTGTTCCCGGCGGTGTGCCAGTACACGCGGTTGGGGGAGGTGAACTCCAGCCCCGCATCGGCGAAGTAGGCCCCCCACGCCGTGTCCAGGCAGTCGGCGATCTCGTGGACGAACGCCTCCACCGACTCCGCGTCCTTCTCGTCCAGCTCGGGCAGCTCGCAGGTGATCTCGCCCAGCTCGCCGATCCGGTACAGCGGGTTGTCGGCGAGCGGGTCGCCCTGTCCCGAGGCGGTCAGCGGCTCCTCGGCCGGTGAGGCCTGGGCCGCCCCGCCCGTCGAGAGGTCCGCGGACGCCACCGGGTGCGACCACGCGGGCTCCGTGGGATGCAGGGCCGCCGAGATCGCCAGGAAACCGGTGAACCCCACCGCGGCGACCCCGGTGCCCAGTGTGAGCGAGACCCCGAGCCCCAACCGCTGGAGGAACCCGGGGTCCTCGGGCCAGAAATCAGGCCCCCGGACGGGTCCGCGGCTCACCACGGCAGCTCCTCGCGGTACCGGGGCACGACGTCGGCCACCGTGCCCGGGGGGAACGGCGCACCGGGGGACCGGATAGGCTCTCGCGACATGTGGTGGGTTGGCTCCTGGCGCCCGGCCGTCGCGGTCGCGACGGCCGTCTTCGTGTTGTCCTCACTGGTCACGGCGCTTGTCGTCGCCTGGCCGGGTGGGGAGGCCCACGCCGCGACGGCAGCGGCACCGGTCCCCACAGTACCGGGGGGCTCCACGGCGGCCGCCAGCGACCGGTCGGGGCCGGTGATCACCAACGACGTCCGCCTCGAACTCGACCGCGCGGGCGTCCTCCACGGCGAGGAGACCATCTCCTTCTCCGGCGGCGCCCCGGCCACCTTCACCCGCTCCCTGACCGAGACGATGATCTACGACACCGAGTACGACCGGAAGTTCGAGGTCACCGGTGTGCGGGCCACCGACCTGGACGGCAACACCCTGGACGCCCGGGTGAGCAGGGACGACGGGTCCCTGTCCGTGGAGGTCCCCACCGAGGCCACCTCCGGGGTCGTGCTCTCCTACCGGGTGAGCGGGACCGTGAGCGAGGTCTCCCAGGGCGTCCAGATGGAGTGGCGGGCCGTCGGCGCCTACAGCCACACCGTGAAGACCACCGACGTGACCGTCACCGCGCCCCTGCCGCCCGGGGCGCTCTCCTGCCTGGCCGGGGAGCCGCGCAGCGCCATGTACTGCACGGCCTCCGACATGGGCGCCGACGCGGGCGTGGCCCACTTCCTCCAGGCCGACATGGAGCCCAGCGACCGGCTCGACATCGTCGTCAACTACCCGCCCGGCACCGCGGAGGGCGAGCCGATCCTCACCCGCCGCTGGTCGCTGTCCTCCGCGTTCGCCGTCACCCCGGCCACCGCCAGCGTGTTCGGGCTTTTGCTGGCGGTGCTGCTGGGCGGCCTGGTGGTGCTGATCCGCGTCCGGGGCCGCGACGAGCGGGCGCTGCGCGACGAGGCCTCGGCCGGGGACCACGCGCCGGTGGCCGAGGGAGAGCACGGGCGTCTGCGGTTCGCCCCGCCGGACGACGTGCACCCCGGCCAGATCGGCACGCTCGTCAACGAGACCGTGGACATCACCGACCTCACCGGCGCCGTGGTCGACCTGGCGGTGCGCGGCTACGTGCGCCTGGAGGAACTGCCGCACGAGCACTTCACGTCCGTCGACTGGCGGCTGGTGCGGCTGGACGGTCCGCCGGAGGACACCCTCCGCTCCTACGAGTGGCTGCTGCTGGACGCGCTCTTCGGCGGGCGCCGGACCGTGCGCCTGTCCCAGGTGGGGTCGCCCCGGACCTCCGCCGACTTCCCGGCGCGCATCGACCGGGTGCGCGAGGAGCTGTACCGGGACATGGTGCGGCTGAAGTGGTTCGCCCACTCGCCCAGCAAGGTGCGCACCCGCTGGAGCACCATCGGCATGGCGGTGACGGCCGCGGGCGTGGTCCTGACCGGGGTCCTGGCGGTCTTCACCAGCGCCGCGTTCACCGGGCTGGCCGTCATCATCGCGGGCGCCGCCGTCACGGCGGGGGCGCAGTACATGCCCGCCAAGACCGCCCTGGGCAGCTCGGTGTACGCGCACACGGTGGGCTTCCGCGACTACCTGCTGAGCCCGCGCTCGGCGACCGCGCCCCCGGGGCAGCGGGTGGAGCTGTACTCGCGCTACCTGCCCTACGCGGTGATCTTCGACGACGTCGACCACTGGGCCAACATCCTGGCCTCGGCCGCGCTCACCGACCTGACCCCCGAGGAGCTGACCGGTGACGGCCTGGCCTGGTACACGGGGCCCAG
This sequence comes from Nocardiopsis alborubida, assembly GCF_012396365.1. Classification (GTDB taxonomy): domain Bacteria; phylum Actinomycetota; class Actinomycetes; order Streptosporangiales; family Streptosporangiaceae; genus Nocardiopsis; species Nocardiopsis alborubida. The sequence goes on from NZ_JAAXPG010000001.1 coordinate 248,953, forward strand.
GGAGTGGCGGATCGAGGACTTCGCGGACTCCATCACCACGTTCGTGGTGACGCTGACCGGCATCATCACCAACGCCCGGCGGCTGCGGGCGCTCAACCAGTTCCAGCGGCGGTAGGCCGCGGCGGACCCACGAGGGGAGGCACCATGCGCGCGGTCGTACAGCGCGTGTCGCACGCGTCGGTGACGGTGGACGGCGAGGTGGTCGGACGGATCACCGAACCGGGCCTGATGGCGCTGGTGGGGGTGACCCACACCGACACGGCCGCCGAGGCGGCCAGGATCGCCAGGAAGCTGTGGACGCTGCGGATCCTGGAGGACGAGCAGTCCTGCTCCGACACCGGCGCGCCGCTGCTCGTCGTCAGCCAGTTCACGCTCTACGGTGACGCGCGCAAGGGCCGCCGCCCCACCTGGCAGGCCGCCGCGCCCGGACCCGTCGCCGAACCCCTCGTGGACGCTGTCGTCGAGGAGCTGCGCTCGCTCGGCGCCGCGGTGGCCACGGGGGTGTTCGGCGCGAGGATGTCGGTCTCCCTCACCAACGAGGGGCCGTTCACGGTCGTCCTGGAGGCATGACGGGGCCCGGGCTGTGGACACCGCCACGGCCCGGGACACGGGAGACGACGCAGGAGGGGGAGTCCCCGGAGAGATCCCGTGCCCCTCAGACGTCGACGGTCACCGGCTCGAACTTGTAGCCCAGACCGCGGACGGTCACGATGTAGCGCGGGCTGCCGGGGTCCTCCTCGATCTTGGCGCGCAGCCTCTTGACGTGCACGTCGAGGGTCTTGGTGTCACCGACGTAGTCGGCGCCCCACACGCGGTCGATGAGCTGCATCCTGGTGAGCACCCGTCCGGCGTTGCGCAGGAGCACCTCCAGCAGCTCGAACTCCTTGAGGGGGAGCTGCACGTTGTCGCCGCGCACCGTCACCACGTGCCGCTCCACGTCCATCCGGACGGGACCGGCCTCCAGGGCGGCGGGGAGCACGACCTCGTCCTCTCCGCGGCGGCGCAGCACCGCGCGGATGCGGGCCACGAGCTCGCGTGAGGAGAAGGGCTTGGTCACGTAGTCGTCGGCGCCCAGCTCCAGACCGACGACCTTGTCGATCTCGGAGTCCTTGGCGGTGAGCATGATCACGGGGACGTTGGACTTCTGCCGCAGCGTCCGGCACACCTCGGTGCCCGACAGCCCCGGCAGCATCAGGTCCAGCAGCACCAGGTCGGCCCCGGTACGGTCGAAGGTCTCCAACGCCACGGTCCCTGTGGGAGCCACGGCGACCTCGAAGCCCTCCTTGCGCAGCATGTACGACAGGGCGTCGCTGTAGGATTCCTCGTCCTCGACAACGAGTACACGCGTCACTGTGCCGCCTCCTGACGGTCGGTGTTCCGGGCGGCCTCGGGCCCCCGGCTCTCGGATCTGGGCAGACGCAGAGTGAACGTCGACCCCGACCCCTCCTTGCTCCACACGGTCACTTCTCCACGGTGGTGGGTCATGATGTGCTTGACGATCGCCAGGCCCAGACCGGTACCTCCGGTGGCCCGGCTCCGAGCGGCGTCCACACGGTAGAACCGCTCGAAGATCCTTTCCAGATCCTGCTGAGGGATCCCTATGCCCTGGTCGGCGACGCTGATGTCCACGCTCGACCTGGACAGCACCACGGACACGGCGACCCGGGTGTTCTTGGGGCTGTAGGCCACGGCGTTGGCGACCAGGTTACGCAGGGCCGTGCCCAGCAGCCCCCCGTCGCCCATGACCGTGACACCCTCGGCGCCGCTGCCGACCAGCTCGATCCCCTTGGCGTCCGCGGGCATGCGCACCGAGTCCAGCGCCTCCTCCACGACGGGACCGAGGTCGACCCGGGCGGGCTCGGCCATCGGTTCGGCGCCCTGGATGCGCGAGAGCGTGATGAGGTCCTGGATCACCGCGGTCAGCCGGGAGGCCTCGATCTGCATGCGCTCGGTGAAGCGACGCACCGCTTCCGGGTCGTCACTGGCGTCCTGTACGGTTTCCGCCAACAGGGACAAAGCGCCCACCGGAGTCTTCAGCTCGTGCGAGATGTTCGCGACGAAGTCGCGGCGAACCGCCTCCAGGCGCCGGTGCTCGGTCTGGTCCTCGGCCAGCACCAGCACCAGCCCGGTCCCTCCGAGGGGGGCCACCCGCACGGCGAAGGACGTGGCGTCGGGGCCGAACTTGCGCACGGCGACCTCGATGTCCGTCTCCCGGATGACGCCGTCCCGCCGTACCTGCCGGGCCAGGGTGAGGAGCTCGCCTATGACCAGTTCCTCGCCCCGGACGATGCCGAAGGCGCGTGCGGCGGACGAGGCGCGCAGGACCCTGTCGGCCGAGTCCAGCACGACGGCGGAGGAGGGGATCGCGGAGAGCACCTCGGCTATGCCTGACGGCAGCACGCCGCCGTCGCGGTTCTGCGGCTCCGGAGCCTGCCGCTGCCGTGCGGCGGTACCCGTACGGAAGAAAGGACCGGCCAGGACGCCGATGACGACGCCTGTGACGAGTCCGATGATGCCGGTCACCGCGGCGAGAAGTTCCCCTTGCACGGTTCGATCGTAAACGTGCGGGCTGGGGCTTTACCCGGTCAGGGCATGCGACACAACCGAGGTTCTTGCATCGTTCACCAATTCTTGGCCGACTCTTCAAACAACCACTGGGAGCATTGACGCCATGCGCGATACCTACCACGAGGACCTTGACAGCCTGAGTGAACGCCTCGTCGAGATGACGCGGCTCGCCCGGCACGCCGTCGCTCGTGCGACCACGGCGCTGCTGGACAGTGACCTCAACGCGGCCCAGGAGGTCATCTCCGGTGACGAGCAGATCAACCGGCTCGACCAGGACATCGAGGACACCGCGTTCAGCCTGATGGCCCGGCAGCAGCCGGTCGCCTCCGACCTGCGGACCATCATCACCTCGCTGTACATGCGCGGCGACCTGGAGCGGATGGGCGACCACGCCGTCCACCTGGCCAAGGTCGCGCGGCGGCGCCACCCCGACTCGGCGATCCCCAAGCCGGTGCGGTCGATCGTGCTGGAGATGGGCCACCAGGCGGAGCTGCTGGTCACCAAGGCGGGCGAGGTCATCATGGACCGCGACCCGGACACCGCCCTGGAGCTGGACAAGGACGACGACACGATGGACCGGCTGCGGCGCAAGCTGCTGCAGCGCATCCTCGCCCCGGGGTGGGAGTACGGGGTGGAGGCCACCATGGACGTCACCCTGGTCGGCCGGTTCTACGAACGCTTCGGTGACCACGCGGTGCACGTCGCCGACAACCTCGTCTACATGGTGACGGGCGAGAAGCGCGAGGACTACGACCCCGAGAGCTGAGTCCGAGGAGGGTCCCTCGCCGAACGCGTCGCGTGCGCCCCTCCGGACGCGCCCCTCCCGCGGCGCCGCGCGCTCCGCGCGGCGCCGCGCGGCGCCGCGGGGGCGAGGGCGGAGGGTGACCGGTCCGAACGGGCCGTGCGGCGGCGGTTCCGGCGGGGTGCCGTACGCCCCTTTCCGGCGACGTGTGCCAGTCGACGCGGCACCGTGAGATCCGTCGCTCCGGCCCCTCTCGGAAGGCTTCGCGGGCGTGTCCGTAACGCTGTGCCCAAGTCCCGGTGAAGGGGCGGTCACGGCGTCCGCAAGCCCTTCCGTACGGGGTCTGACCAGGTACGCAGCAGGCCTCGGGTACACTTTGTCAAGCCCTGGAAAGTGGGGCTTGACCTGCGTGTTCGCAAACCTAATAGGTACGTTAAGTCACAGATTCGTGGTATCCTTGTGGTAGCGGAAGGGGTACCTGTCACATGGCTTTCAAGGTCGGCGACACTGTTGTCTACCCCCATCATGGGGCTGCTCGTATTGAAGCGATCGAGACGCGCAACATTAAGGGCGAGGACAGAATCTACCTCGTTCTGAGGGTCGACAAGGGCGATCTGACGGTGCGCGTGCCCGCCGCGAATGCCGAGGACGTCGGCGTTCGCGACGTGGTGGGGCAGGAGGGCCTGGACAAGGTCTTCGAGGTGCTTCGCGCGCCGCACACCGAGGAGCCCACCAACTGGTCCAGGCGCTACAAGGCCAACCTGGAGAAGCTGGCCTCGGGTGACGTGAACAAGGTCGCCGAGGTGGTTCGGGACCTCTGGCGCCGGGACAAGGAGCGCGGCCTGTCCGCCGGCGAGAAGCGGATGCTCGCCAAGGCGCGGCAGATCCTCGTCAGCGAACTCGCCCTCGCGGAAAAGACCAACGAGGACAAGGCCGAGGCCCTCCTCGACGAGGTTCTCACGACCTGACCTGGTTCTGAAATCACGTAATTGATGACGAATATGCCTCGGGTGGGCGTCGGAACGGACGTCCACCCGTTTTCTCCTGGGCGCACCCTTTTCCTGGCCGGTTTGGAATGGCCGGGAGAAGACGGCGTCAGCGGCCATTCCGACGGCGATGTCGCCGCCCACGCGGCGTGCGACGCGCTGTTGTCCGCCTGCGGGCTGGGCGATCTGGGATCCAACTTCGGTACCTCGGAACCGCGCTGGAAAGGCGCGTCCGGGGCCGCCCTGCTCACCGAGACCGCGGCGCGCGTGCGCGCGGCCGGTTTCGAGATCGGCAACGTGGCCGTCCAGATCATCAGCAACCGCCCCAAGTTCGCGCCGCGCCGCGCGGAGGCCGAGAAGACGCTCTCGGAGGTCGTGGGGGCGCCCGTGAGCATCTCGGCGACCACGACCGACGGCCTGGGCCTCACCGGCCGGGGAGAGGGCATCGCGGCCGTGGCCACGGCCCTGTGCGCCGCGGTGGACTGAGAGGCCGGAGCCCGGCCCCGTCACGACGCGCGTCCGCGCTCCCGGTAGACGAGCAGCTGGTAGCCGGGGGCGCTGGCGACGTTGAAGGCGTGGAAGTCCACCGTCAGCAGGCCCCGCTCCGGGTGGCGGAGCAGTTTGGTCTCGTGGGTCTTCGGCTGTACGTCGTGTCTGGCCCAGAGAGCGGGGAACGCGGGACTGGCGTGGCGGAGCGTCTCCAGGAGCTCGGCGAGCCTCGCCGGTGTCCGGCTGAAGTCGGCGCTGGCGCGCAGGTTCGCCACGGTGGCCTCCGCCGACGCCTCCCACTCGACGAAGAAGCGCGGTCCCTCGGGGTCGAGCATGACCATCTCCAGCAGGTTCGCGGTGTCGGCGAACCCGCTGAACAGGTCCCGTGCCCCGGCGTTCATGGCGATGACGTCGAGCACGGGGTCGAGCACGATGGCCCCGGCCTCGTGCCAGGAGTCGAGAAGGGCGAGCAGCTCGGTCGGGACGGGGCGCACCGTCGCCTCCTCGTCCAGTCGCCGCGCCACACCGGCGAGTGCGTACAGGTGCCTCTCCTCGGCCTCGCTCAGCCGCAGGGTCGCCGACAGCGCCGCCAGCACCGGTTCCGAGGGGTGCGGCTCCTTCCCCTGTTCGAGGCGCCGGTAGTAGTCGATGCTGAGGCCGGCGTCCTGGGCGACCTCCTCGCGCCGCAGCCCCGGGACCCGGCGGTGGCCGCCCGGGGGGAGACCGAGGGAGTCCGGCGTGACCTTCGCGCGGCGGGTGCGCAGGAACTCGCCCAAATCCGTCTTCGCCATGGGTGGAGTCTAGAAGCCGGGTGCCGGACGAGGGGGGCCGCGTCACAGCCTCCCTCGTCCGGCACCCCGGCCTGAGCATGGTGGACATGGACACCACACCGAACACTCTGCCCACCGCACAGGTCGTCTCCGGCACGCCGCTCGCCGGCCGGGTCGCCGTCGTCACGGGTGCCTCCAGCGGCATCGGTGAGGCGACCGCGCTCCGGTTCGCCGAGCTGGGAGCGAAGGTCGCGCTGATCGCCCGCCGCGGCGACCGGCTCGAAGCGCTCCGGGACCGTGTCCGAGCGAACGGAGGCACGGCCCTGGCGCTGCCGACCGACGTCACGGACCGCGCGGCCGTTCTCGCCGCCGCCCGGCGGACCGAGGACGAGCTCGGGCCCGTCGACCTGGTCTTCGCCAACGCGGGAGTCCAGCTCATCGCGGAGATCACCGACCTGGCGGTGGACGACTGGGACACCCAGCTCAACACCAACGTCGTCGGCGTCATGAACACCATCCAGGCCTTCGTCGGCTCGTTGGAGGCCGCGGCGGCGGCCGGACGGCCCGCGGACCTGATCACGACCTCCTCGATCGCCGCGGTGCGGGTCCTGGAGAGGTTCCAGGTCTACTCGGCGACCAAGGCCTACGTCAGCCAGCTGTCGCGGTTGCTGCGCACGGAGCTCGGGCGCAAGCGGGTCCGCGTGTGCACCGTAGAGCCCGGCATGGTCGACACCGAGCTGCCCGACCACGTCACCGACCCGGACGCCTCGAAGCTCATGGCGGACCTCATCGAGCAGATCGACGTACTGCGGTCCGAGGACGTCGCTGAGACGGTCTCCTTCGTCGCGGCCGTGCCGAGGCACGTCAACCTGACCGAGATCACGATCCTGCCGACCGAGCAGGCCATCTGACGGCCGACGCCCGCGGTGGAGGGAGGCCGCTGTGGTTCGCCGCCGTCAGGCGCGCTCCGGTGGAGCACGGAGGGTCCGGGGTCTGCGGGCCCGAGGGCAGCGGGTCCGGGGCAGCACGGTGTCGGCGGCGTCCGAGGGCCCCCTTGTCCTCAGGCCGGACCGCGGCGACCAGGACCCACCAGAACGACTTCGGGGCTGTGCACGGACCGTGCGCAGCCCCGTCGTGTGTCCACTCAGCCCGTCTGCCCGGTGCGCCTGCTCGCCGTGTCTATTCGTCCGGGCGGAGCGGCTCGCTGCGCACGCGCCGCGAGGGCGGGCCCGCCGCGAAGTCCGGCATCGGCGGCCGCGGCGGCTTGAGCACCATGGGGCGCTTCCCCACGGGTGTGAGGGGCCCGCGTCGCTCCGGCGCGGGACGCCCGGCACCGGGCGCGGGCGCGGCCGGGGGCGCCGGAGAAGAGGGGGCCTGCCCGTCCCCGCCCTCCTCCCGGACGGTGGGGGGAAGCTCCTCCGCCTCGGGCGGGAGGTCGGTGTCGGGCACGGAGGGCTCGGGTTCCCCGAGCGGTTCCGGTTCCTGGAGGGGGTCCCCTTCCTGGGACCGGTCCTCGTCGGCCGCGTGGCGGGTCTGGGCCTCCTCCGGCCCCGGCGCGGGCTCCACGGGTCCGTCCGAGGGGCGCGCCGCCTCCGGGGGCAGGTCGCTGATCCGGAACGCCGCCCGCACCGTGGGACCGGTGTCGTGGTCCAGCACGGGCGTCGGTTCCGGTTTCGGCTCCGGCTCCTCCGCGAAGGGGGAGGTGTCGTCCTCCGGCGGCGTCCACACCGGCGGTACGTAGTCCGCGAGGGCGTGGGCGCCCGAGTCGTCCTCGGGCGGCTCCCAGAGCGCGGTGCCCGGGTCGTCCGCCCGGTCGGACGCGGCGGCGGCCGGCGCACCGTGCTCCGTACCGTGCCCGGACGTGCGGCCTTCGGCGGCCGCCGCGGAGGGCTCCGCCTCCCGGGGCTCCTCGGCGGTCGGGGCGCCGACGGGGGCGTAGGCCGCCACGGGTTCGGGTTCCGTGACCGGTCCGGGCTCCGGCTCGGACGGCGCGCTCCGCAGCGCGGACACGGGCGCGGGCTCCGGGGCGGGCCCGGCCTCCGGGTCCTCGGGCCCAGCCTCCGGTGCCACGACTGGAGCGGACTCCCGCCGGAGCTCCGCGGGCTCCTCCGGCGGTTCGGACTCCGGGTCGAAGGCCGTGACGGTCCCGGTTCCCGGTTCCGGCCCCACGGGGGGCTCGGACTTCGACTGGGGCTCGGCGGCCGCCGGCGGGGCGTCGGCCTCGTCCGACACCGGGTCGCCGAAGGGCGGCTCGTGCTCGAAACCCTCGTCGGCCAGGTGGTCGGGGACCACCGCGGCCGACTCCGGCTCCGCTTCCGGCTCGACGCGGGCGGGCGACGCCGCGCCGGGCACCACCGGGGCCTCCTCGGCGGCCCGCTTGATCGGGTTGTGCCCGTCCCGCGAGCGCCGGGGCAGGCGCAGCGTCGGAACGGAGGCCTCGATCCCGTCCCCGCCGTCCTCCGCGTCGGACCGCGGTGCGTCGGTGTCCGCGACGGGCAGCGGCTCGGCGGCGAACTCCGCGTCGTCCCAGCCCTCCTCGTCCCGGCCCGGCTCGTCCCGGTCCCAGACGGCGTCGGGTTCCGGACCCCTCCCGCGCTCCCCGGACGACTCCGGCTCCCCGAACGCCTCCGGCCTTCCGGGGGCCTCCGGATCCCCGGCGGGCCTCGGGCCCCCGTCGCCCCCGTCGTCGTCCCGGCCAGGACGGGCGACCGGCGCGAACGCCTCGGTCTCCTCCTCGTCCCGGCCGTCGGAGCCCAGGCGCAGCAGCCGCGCCTTGAGCGCGCCGCCCTCCGAGGCGGACAGGTGGGCGGCCTCCCCGCGCGGGGGGACCGCGGTGCGGGCGTGCAGCACCGTGGTGGGGTCGTCCGCCGGACGCGGCCTCGCCACCCGGGCACGGCGGCGCCTGCGCATGTGCGCGCGCAGGGTCATCCACAGCAGGAAGGCGACGAGCAGAGCCGCGAGCGGCGCCACCGCCACGATCACGTTGGCGACCCCCTGGTGCACCCGCTCGACGAGTTCCAGGCTGCTCATCAGCATCGCCGTCGCGGCGAACAGGACCAGCACCGGGATCAGCACCAGGTCGACCCAGAGCCGCTCGCGCGGGGGCGCTCCGCGCAGCAGGTAGCTCACCCAGCACGCCATCATCAGCAGCAGGGTGTAGGTCACCGGGAACACGTGGGCGAGGAGGCTGCCCTCGTGGCCGCCGTACTCGGCGAACTGGAAGATGCCGTTGTAGGAGATGACGAGGGCGCACAGTGCGATGAGGCCGACGAACAGGCCGCCACCGACGAGAGCACCGGCTCCCGCGCCGCGACCTGCCGCGGGCCTACCGTTCCGTGTCCCTGACTCGGGGGCGTTGTTGTAAGGGGCCATCGCCTTCGCAGCGTAGTCGAGTCGGTGCCGCGAACACGAGATTCCGGCTGATTATGGTTGCTTCCAGGCGGGCCGTCCCCAGGCGTTCTGTGTCGTTCTGTCGGAATATGCAGGGAGTAGTGGCAGGGAGAACCGCCGGATCGGGGTTCCGGTCAGGGTTATCTCACACCTCTTCTGCCCGAATACGGCCAATCACATATACGCACTTGGGGATGTCCGGGAGGGCTTCTCCCACCTGGGAGTCCCTGGTTTGTGACGTCGCTGTGAGGGGAAAGGGGATACGCTTGACAACGTGAGTCTGCGCTTCTATGACACCAGTGCCCGACAGGTCCGCGAGTTCGTCCCACTGCGCGAGGGGGCCGCCTCCCTGTACCTGTGTGGTGCCACGGTGCAGGCACCCCCGCACATCGGGCACATCCGCTCCGGGGTGAACTTCGACATCCTGCGCCGCTGGCTGACGCACCTGGGGTACGACGTCACCTTCTGCCGCAACGTCACCGACATCGACGACAAGATCATCCGGGTCGCGTCGGACGAGGGCGTGCCGTGGTGGCAGGTCAGCGAGCGCAACCAGCGCGCGTTCACGCACGCGTACGAGATCCTGGGCTGCCTGCCGCCCACCGTGGAGCCGCGGGCCACCGGGCACGTGCCCGAGATGATCGACCTCATGCACCGCCTCATCGACGCGGGCCACGCCTACGCCGCCTCCGACGGCTCCGGCGACGTCTACTTCGACGTGCGCTCCTACCCGCCCTACGGGGGCCTGTCCAACCAGCGCCTGGACCAGGTCGTGGAGTCGGCCGACTGCGACGCGGACCGCGACAAGCGCGACCCCCGCGACTTCGCCCTGTGGAAGGGCGCCAAGCCGGGCGAGCCCAGCTGGCACACCCCGTGGGGGCGCGGACGCCCCGGCTGGCACCTGGAGTGCTCGGCCATGGCCACCAAGTACCTGGGCCCCAGCTTCGACATCCACGGCGGCGGCCTGGACCTGGTCTTCCCGCACCACGAGAACGAGCTCGCCCAGTCCCGCGCGGCCGGGGACGGCTTCGCCCAGTACTGGCTGCACAACGGTCTCCTCGTCGTCGGCGGCGAGAAGATGAGCAAGTCGCTGGGCAACTCCCTGCTCATCCCGCAGATGGTGCGCAAGGTGCGCCCGGTCGAGCTGCGGTACTACCTGGGCCAGGTGCACTACCGCTCGGTCATCGACTACTCCGACGCCGCCCTCCAGGAGGCGGCCACCGCCTACCAGCGCATCGAGGGCTTCCTCACCCGCACCGTCGAGGTGCTGGGCGAGGTCGCCCCGGCCGCGGACGTGCCCGCGGAGTTCGCGTCCGCGCTCAACGACGACCTCGGTGTCTCCCAGGCCCTCGCCGTCGTGCACGGCCACGTCCGCGAGGGCAACACGGCGCTGGCGGCGGGCGGCAAGGAGCAGGCCGCCGAGATCGCCGGTGAGCTGCGCACCATGCTCGGCGTCCTGGGCCTGGACCCGCTCGGGGAGCAGTGGGCCACCGGCGGCGACCAGGGGCTGCGCGAGGTCGTGGACGCCCTGGTGGCGGTCGCCCTGGAGCAGCGCCAGGCGGCACGCGGCCGCAAGGACTACGCGGCGGCCGACGCGATCCGCGACCAGCTCGCCGGGGCGGGCGTCGTGGTCGAGGACACCCCGGAAGGCCCTCGCTGGGACCTGCGCCGCGACTGAGGCGGCCCGTGCGGTGGCGCGGCGGCGTTAGTCTGGGAGTTTGCCGCCGCGTTCACGCCGGCAGGCCACATTCCACCAGCCGGATGCCCCGCGCCTCCGGTATGCCCGCAACACTGACGGGGAGGCGGCGACCATGCCGGCGAAGAAGAGCAAGAAGGGCCCGACCAAGGGCAGCGGAGGCAAGAACCGCCGCTCACTGGAGGCCAAGAGCGGTACCCTGCCCGCCGAGCAGCGGCACTGGTACGAGGGCAAGCAGCGGGCCAGGGCCGCCCGCCGCCCCGACTCCGGCGGCCAGGCCCGGGGGGCGCAGCAGGGGGAGCGGCGCCGTCCGGACGCCTCCGACCTCCTGGTGGGGCGCAACCCGGTGGTGGAGGCGCTGCGCGCCGGTATGCCCGCCACCCGTCTGTTCCTGGCCAACAGCCTCGACCCGGACGAGCGGGTCAACGAGGCGGCCCGGATCGCGGGCGAACGCGGCCTGGACGTGCTGGAGGTCACCCGGACCGAGCTCGACCGCCGCTGTGAGAGCAACGGCCAGCCCGGCGCGGCCCACCAGGGGCTCGCGCTCCAGGCGCGCCCCTACCAGTACCGCGCGCCCGAGGCCCTGCTGGACGCGGCGCAGGAGTCCGACTCCCCGGCGCTGATCGTGGCCCTGGACGGGGTGACCGACCCGCACAACCTCGGCGCCATCGCCCGTTCGGCCGCCGCGTTCGACGCGCACGGCCTGCTCATCCCCGAGCGCCGCTCGGCCGGGGTCAACCTCACCGCGTGGAAGACCTCCGCGGGCACCCTCGCCCGGCTGCCCGTGGCCCAGGCCACCAACCTGACCCGCGCGCTGGAGGGCTTCAAGAAGGAGGGTCTGTTCGTCGTCGGCCTCGACGCCGGCGGCGACACTTCGATCCCCGACCTGGAGCTGGCCACCGGTCCGCTGGTCATCGTGATCGGCTCCGAGGGCAAGGGCCTGTCCCGCCTGGTGCGTGAGACCTGCGACGTGGTCGCGAGCATCCCGATCGGCAACGCGGAGTCGCTGAACGCCTCCGTGGCCGCCGGGGTCTCCCTCTACGAGGTGGCCCGCCGCCGCGCCGCGGCGAAGTAGCGCTCGGCCGCAGTCCGCGGGAGACGGGCCGGGGGTCTGCCGGACCTCCGGCCCGGTACCGTCCGGCTCCGCCTCCGGGGAGCCGGACGGGCGGCGTGGGACCCCCGTTTTCCGGTCGGGCCCCGCGGGTAGCTGTGCTGCTGCACCTGACCATCGCAGAGGAAGCAGGTGGGCGGCATGGCGGCGACTCCCCCTATCCCCGACTACGAGGACCTCTCGATCCGGGCCCTGGACGAGCGCGTCCGACCCCTCCCCGCGGAGCGGGTGCGCGAGCTGATCGCCTACGAGGAGAGCCACTCCGGCCGGATGGAGGTGCTGGAGCTCCTGGAGGACCGCCTGCACTCGGTCGAGGGGCGGGACGAGGCGCACCGGGGGGCCGGACCCGAGGGCCGCCATGACGTCGCCGCCGACGCGGCCGACGCGCGGGCGGTGCCCCGGAGCCCGGAGCGCCCGCCCGGCCGCGACCCGTCCTGACCGGGCGAACGGTCCAGGGAGCGCGCATGGTCGTCCGCGAGGAGGCCCCGGTATGAGTCTGCGGCGCAGCGACCCGGCCTCGCCGGGGATCACCAGGCGTCGCCGCGGTCGCGGCTACAGCTACCACGGTCCGGACGGGAAGCCGGTCACCGACCCCGACGAGATCCGGCGCGTCAAGGAACTCGCTGTGCCCCCGGGCTGGCACGACGTGTGGATCTGCCCCTCGTCCGAGGGGCACATCCAGGCGTGCGGCACCGACGACGCGGGCCGCCGCCAGTACCTCTACCACCGGGAGTGGCGGCGCCGGAGCGAGGAGGCCAAGTACGACCGGATGCTCGACTTCGCCGCGCTTCTCCCCGGGATCCGGAGCACGCTGACCGGGCACCTGGGCCGCCGGGGGCTGGGACGCGAGCGCGTCCTGGCGGCGGCCGTACGCCTGGTCGACCTCGGCTTCCTGCGGGCGGGGGGCGACGCCTACGCCGCCCGCAACGACTCCTACGGGGTCGCGAGCCTGCTGCGTGAGCACGTCCGCCGCAGCCGCGGCACGGTGGTGTTCGAGTTCCCCGGCAAATCCGGTCAGGACCAGCGCGTCGAGTGCGCCGAGCCCGAGATCTGCCGCGTGGTCTCCGGCCTCCAGCGCGTCCGCTCGCCGGGGCAGGACCTGTTCGCCTACCGCGTCGGCGACGACTGGCACGACGTGAACACCGACGACCTCAACTCCTACCTGCGCGAGGTCGCCGGGGAGGAGCACACGGTCAAGGAGTTCCGCACCTGGCACGCGACGGTCCTGGCCGCGGTCGGGGTCGCGGTGGCCGTTCCCCCCGACGACGACAGGGACCTGGCCAGGCTGAGGACGCACGTGGTCCGCGAGGTGGCCGACTACCTGGGCAACACCGAGGCGGTGGCCCGGGACTCCTACATCGACCCCCGTGTCTTCCGGCTGCACGAGCGGGGCGTGACGGTCGCCGCCGCGCTGCCCGAACTGGGCAGCGAGGTGCCCGCGGGCGAACTCGCCACCCAGGGCGGGGTGGAGGAGGCGGTGCTGCGCATGCTGCGTGACGACAGCGACGCCTGACGGTGCCGGGGACGCGCCGGACCCGCGCGCCCCCGGCGCGCTCAGCCCTCCTGCGCGGCGATCAGGCTCGCCGGGCGCAGGTCGGTCCACTCGCGCTCCACGTACTCCAGGGCCTCGGCCCGGGAGGACTCGCCCTGCGCCACCCGCCATCCCCGGGGCACCTCGGCGAACGCGGGCCACAGGGAGTGCTGGCCCTCGTCGTTGACCAGCACCAGGAAGCGGGCGTCCTCGTCGTCGAAGGGGTTGCTCACGTCGGTCTCTCTCCTTGTCGTCGTGGGTGCCGCGCGCCGTCCGCGCGGCACGGTCAGCGCGCCCGGCGGTTCCGCGCGCGCCCCCGCCCGGCGTCGCGCACGAGGCCGCGCAGCCGTTCGGCGTACTCGTCGGCCAGGGCCCGCACCGTCGCGGCCCCGTGCCGGTGGGCCGAGTAGGTCCAGGAGAACTCCAGCCGCTCCTCGGTGACGCCGCCGGTCACGTCGAACAGGCCGGTGCGCTCCTCCTGGGGGGCGTGGTCGCACGGGGGCAGGGGCAGCAGGCGCCCCACCGGCCCTCCGTTCCGGTCGCCGAACCGCCCCAGGTAGTTGAAGGCCACCTGGGGCTCGGGCATGGCGGCCAGCGGAGCCGGAGCCCTGTCGCCGCCCAGTTCGCGCAGCGCCCCGAACCCGATCCCGTCCGGCGCCGCCCGCCGCTGGGCCCGGGCTGCGGCGACCGCCTCCGCCGTTCCGGTGCCCGGGGGGACCTCCAACAGCACCGGGTGGATGGCGGTGAACCAGCCCACCGTGCGGGACAGGTCCACGTCGTCGAACAGGTCCTCGCGGCCGTGGCCCTCCTTGGCCACCAGCAGGCGCGGGTCGCCGCTCCAGTCGGTCAGCACCCGGCCCAGCGCGCCGAGCAGCACGTCGTCGATGCTGCTGCGCAGCGTGCCGGGCACCCGGCGCAGCAGCGCGTCGGTCTCCTCCGCCGACAGGGACGCCGTGACGATCCGCTGGGAGGCCACGTCGTTGGGGCCCGAGTCCAGCTCCACCGGGAGGCGGGCGCCCGCGGCCCGGGATGCGAGGTCGGCCCAGTACCCGGCGTCCCCGTCGAAGGCACCCCGGGCGGTGTGGTGTCCGAGGCGGCGGGCCCACTCGGGGAAGGGGGTGGTGGGCGCGCCCAGGTCCACCGCCTCCCCGCGCTCCAGCTGCCCGTAGGCGGTGGCCAGGTCCTCCAGCAGCACCCGCCAGGACACGGCGTCGACCACCAGGTGGTGCGCCGACAGCAGCACCCGCGGTGCCCGGCGCCCGCCCGGGTCGAACACCACCGTCTCGAACAGGGGGCCCTCCGCGAGCCGCTTGGCGGGACGCTCGCGCAGGGCCTCGCGCTCCACCGCCCGCCCCAGCTCCCCGTCGTCGCCGTCCACACGCACCACCCTGGCGCCGGGCGCCGCGTCGGCGTCCAGGTGCCCGCGCGGACCGTCCGCGGTGTCGGTGACCCGCAGCCGCAGCATGTCGTGGTGCGCGGGCAGGCTGTCGGCGGCCCGTGCCCACAGGCGCGGGTCGGTGCCCTCGGCCGCCTCGAACAGCAGCGACATGTCGAAGTGCTCGGGGCGGCGCGTGCGGGTGCGCAGGAACCAGCGTTCCACGGGCGTGGGCGGGACGGTCCCGGTGACCGGGACCCGCGCGGCGGCCCCGTCCGCGGGCCCGCCCCGGTCGGCCGCGGCGGCCAGCTCGGCGACCGTCTGGTGCAGGAAGGCGTCGCGCGTGGTGATGTTCCACCCGGCCTCGCGCACCCGCGAGACCATCTGGATGCTCAGGATCGAGTCGCCGCCCAGGGTGAAGAAGTTGTCGTGGCGGCCCACGTCCCCGACCCGCAGCAGCTCCGCCCAGATGCCCGCGAGCGCCTGTTCGGTGACGCCGCGCGGGGCCGCGTCCGGTGCCGTGCGCTCCCCGGGCTCGGCGGGCTCGGGCAGGGCGGCCCGGTCCACCTTGCCGTTGGCGTTGAGGGGGATGGCGTCCAGGAACACCACGGCGCCCGGGACCATGTAGTCGGGCAGGGTCCGGCGCAGCCGCTCGCGCAGGTCCGGCAGGTCCGCGTCCGTTCCCGGAGCACGGACCGCGTAGGCGACCAGGCCGCGCGCGCCCGAGGCGCCGCGGTGCACCTGGACGGTGGCCTGCGCCACGTCGGGCAGGCGCAGCAGGGCCGCCTCCACCTCGCCGGGTTCGATGCGAAAGCCCCGCAGCTTGACCTGTGCGTCGGCGCGTCCGGTGTACTCCAGTTCGCCGGAGTTGTTCCAGCGCACCAGGTCGCCGGTGCGGTAGAGCCGTCCGCCCCCGCCGAAGGGGTCGGCGACGTAGCGCTCGGCGGTCAGCCCCGGGCGGCCGTGGTAGCCGCGGGTGACCCGGCCGCCCACGTACAGCTCGCCGACCGCGCCCACGGGCACCGGCCGCAGCCGCTCGTCCAGCACGTGCAGCCGGGTGCCGTCCAGGGGGCGGCCGATCGGCACCGGTTCGGGGGTGGCGCCCTCCCGGGGCAGCGCGTGGTGGGCGGCGAAGGTGGTGGTCTCGGTGGGCCCGTAGCCGTTGGCCACGGTCGTGCCCGGGCAGGCGCGGCGCACCCGCTCCACCGCGTGGGGGCTGGCCGCCTCGCCCCCGGTGATGACCTGCTCCATCCCGGCGAAGCAGGAGGGGTCCTGCGCGGCGTAGAGGTTGAACAGCGCCGCGGTGACGAAGGTGGCGCTGACCCGGTGCTCGGACACCAGGGCGGCGAAACCGTCCGCGTCCAGCCGCTCCGGCGGGGCCACCACCACGGTGCCGCCGGTCAGCAGCGCCGCCCAGATCTCGTAGGTGGCGGCGTCGAAGGCGTGCGAGGAGTGGAAGAGCGTGCGCCGGGCGTGCCCGCCGGACCAGCGCCGGTCCGCGGCCAGGCGCACCACGTCGGTGTGGGTCACCGCCACGCCCTTGGGGGCGCCGCTGGAACCGGAGGTGTACATGACGTAGGCGAGCTGGTCGGGACGGGCGCCGTCCAGCACCTCCGCCCCGGCGTCCGCGCCCGGTACGGCGTCCGCGGCGTCGACCAGCACCGCCGTGGGGGCCGACGGAACCCGGTCGGCGGAGGCGGCGTCGGTGAGCACGCAGGGCGCACCCGTCCCGGCGACCAGGAGGCGGACGCGTTCGGCGGGGTCGTCGGGGTGGACGGGGACGTAGGCGCCCCCGGCGCGCAGCACCGCGAGCATCGCGGTGACCACGTGCGGCCCCCGCTCCAGCAGCAGGGGCACGGGCGTCTCGGGCCCCACCCCCAGCGAGCGCAGCCGCGCCGCCAGCGCCGCCGAGGCCCGGTCCAGCTCGGCGTAGGTCATCACCCCCCCGGCGCCCGCCAGGGCCGGGGCGTCGGGGTTCTCGCGCGCCCGCTCGCGGAACACGCCGGGCACCGAGGCCGGGGGGTGGCCGGGCGCGCCCGTGCCCCAGGAGCGCAGGGCCTCGGCCTCCTCCGGCGCGGGCGCGGGGGCGAGGGAGAGCACGGGCGCCCCGGGCGCGCGGGAGAGCAGGTCGAGGACGGCGGTCAGGTGGTGGGCGATCCGGTCGGCCGTGCGGGCGTCGAACAGGTCGGTGTCGTACTCCACCGCGCCCAGCAGCCTTCCGTCCTCCTCCGCGAACTCCACCGTGAGGTCGAACTGGGTGTGCCGGTGGGCGACCTCGTGCGGGCGCGCGTCGAGTCCGCTCACCCGCCAGGGGGCGCCCGGCGTGTTGCGCAGGGTCACCAGAGCCTGGACCAGGGTGGGGCGGGAGGGGTCGCGCTCCTGCCCGGTCGCGTCCACGACGCTGTCGAAGGGCACCTCGCCGTGCTCGAACGCGGCGAGGACGGTCTCGCGCACGTCGGCGAGCAGCGAGGCAGCCGTCGCCTCGGGGTCCACCCGCAGGCGCAGGGCCACGGTGTCGACGAAGAACCCGACGGTGTTCTCCAGGGCCGCGCTGTCACGCCCGGAGGTCACCGTGCCCAGCACGAGGTCGCGCTGGCCGCTGTGGCGCGCGAGCGTCACAGCGGTGGCGGCCGCCAGCACCATGAACAGGGTCAGGCCGTACTCGGACTCCAGAGCGCGGACGCCCTCGCGCACCCGGGCGGGGACCTCGAAGGCGCGCGCGGCTCCGAGGCCGCGCCGCCGGGCTGGCCGGGGCCGGTCGGTCGGCAGCGCCAGGGGCTCCACTCCGGCGAGCTGGTCGCGCCAGTACCCCAGGTGTTCCTCGAAGGCGCCCGAGCGGGCCCGCTCCTCCTGCCACACGGCCACGTCGGTGGCGCGCAGGCCCACCGGCTCCAGGCCCGCGGCGCCGGGCAGCGCGTCGGCCGGGGCGCCGGGCCGTTCGCGGGCGGCCTCGTAGAGCGCGCCCAGCTCTCCGACGAGCACCGACATCGACCAGGCGTCGGTGACGATGTGGTGCATGGCGATCGAGAGGACGTGGTCGTCCTCGTCCACACGCACCAGCAGCACCCGGGTCAGGGGCCCCCGGGCCAGGTCGAAGGGCCGCGCGGCGAACTCCTCCAGCAACGCGTCCAGCCGCTCCCCGCGCCCGGCGCCGGGCGGGCCGTCCGACTCGGCCTCCTCCACGGGCGGGCCGTCCAGCTCGGCCCTCTCCACGGGCAGGCCGGAATCGGGGAGCACGACCTGCTGCGGCGTGCCGTCCCGGGACGGGAAGACCGTGCGCAGCGCCTCGTGGCGCGCGGACAGGGCGTGCAGGGCCCGCTCCAGCGCCGCGGTGTCCAGCTCACCGGACAGGCGCAGCGCGCCGCCGGAGTTGTACCCGGCCCCTCCGGGCGAGTACTGGTCCAGGAACCACATCCGGCGCTGGGCGGCGGACAGGGGCGCCGGGCCCTCGTGCTCCACCCGCGCGGGCGCGTCGCGGCGGTCGCCGGAGCCGTCGTAGAGCTCGGCCAGCGCCGCGATGGTCGGCCTCTCGAACAGGGCGCGCAGCGGGGGCCGGGAGCCCAGCCGCTCGGCGGCGCGGGCGAGCACGCGCACGCCGGTGACGGAGTCGCCGCCCACGCGGAAGAAGTCGTCGTGCACGCCGACGCGCTCCAGGCCCAGCAGGGAGCACCACACCCGCGCCAGCTCCCGCTCCGCGCGGGTGCGCGGGGCGGCGTGCTCGGCGCCGGAGAGCCCGGCCCAGTCCACGGCGGGCAGGGCGCTCCGGTCGGTCTTGCCGTTGGCGGTGACCGGGACGCGGTCCAGCACGACGAAGGCCGCCGGGACCATGTAGGCGGGGAGTACGCGGGCGGCCAGCTCCAGGTCGGCGGGGCTCGGGGCGTGCCCGGGGGCGGGGACGGCGTAGGCGACCAGGCGACGCGAGGAACCGGTGCCGTCGACCACCACCACGGCCCGTTCGACCCCGGGCAGGCGGGTGAGGGCGTGCTCGACCTCGCCCGGCTCGACGCGGTGGCCGCGGATCTTGACCTGGTCGTCGGTGCGGCCGAGGAACTCCAGCCGCCCGCCGACGCGGCGGACCAGGTCGCCGGAGCGGTACATGCGCCCGCCCTCGGCGTCCGGGTCGGCGACGAAGCGCGCGGCGGTGGTGCCGGGCAGATTGAGGTACCCGTGCGCCAACCCGTCGCCGCTGATGTAGAGCTCGCCGGGGACGCCGTCGGGCACCGGGCGCAGCCAGCGGTCCAGGACCCGTACGCGGGTACCCGTCGCCGGATCGCCCAGGGGAGGGCTGCCGCAGCCCGACAGCGGCGTGCTGAGGGTGGTGCACACGGTGGACTCGGTGGGGCCGTAGCCGTTGTACACGGCCCGGTCGCCGCAGAAGCGGGCGACCTGCTCGCCGGGGCAGGCCTCGCCCGCCACGAGCAGGTGCTCCACCGGGCCCAGCTCCTCGGGGGACAGGCCGGGCAGAAGCGCGGGCGGCAGCGTCACGTGGCTGACGCGGTGCTCGCGCAGGGCGCGGGGAAGCCCCTCGCCCGCCAGGGACGGCCGCGGCAGCAGCACGGCGGCCGCGCCGTTGAGCAGCGCCACCACCAGTTCGGCGATGGCCGCGTCGAAGCTGGGGGAGGCGAACTGGAGCATCCGCGAGCCGGGGCCCACGCGCATGCGCTCGCCCTGGAAGGCGGCCAGGGCCGCCAGGCCGCGGTGCGCCACCAGGACGCCCTTGGGCCTTCCGGTGGAGCCGGAGGTGTAGATGAGGTAGGCGGGGTCCTCGGGAAGGACGTGCTCGCGCAGCGGCTCCGCCCGGGCCACGTCGGTGTCGGCCGCGTCCACCAGCGGGCCGCCCCCGGGCAGGCGCCGGGCGCCCGCGGGGTCGGCGACCACCGCGCGCGGCGCGGCGTCGTCGAGGATCGCGGCCAGCCGCTCCTCCGGGTACTCCGGGTCCAGGGGCACGTAGACCGCCCCCGCGTACACCACCCCCAGCAGCGCCTCGGCCAGGGCCGGACCGCGCTCCACGCACACGCCGACGCGGTCGCCCCGCTCCACGCCCAGTTCCCGCAGCCGCCGGGCCAGGCGGGCGGCCCGGTCGTCGGCCTCGGCGAAGGAGACGGTGCGGTCCGCGCCGACCAGGGCGGGGTCGTCGGGGCGCAGGCGCGCCCGCTCGGCGAACAGCTCGGGCAGGCTCCGCGGCCGGGGGCCGGGCGCGCCGGTCCAGGAGCGCTCCAGCTCCCGTGCCCGCTCGGGGCCGACCAGCGCCACGGCGCGCAGCGGCCGGGGGTCCTCGGCGTTCTCCAGCACCCGCACGAGGTCCCCGACCAGGCGCTCCACGGTGGCGCGGTCGAACAGGGCGGTGTCGAACTCGGCCGACCCGGCGACGCCGCCGGGCCCGGGACGGAACTCCAGGGTCAGGTCGAAGACCGACTGGCCGCGCCGCACCGGCACGGGTTCGGCCTCCAGGCCGCCCAGGTCCGCCGCCGCGGGCTCCTGGGCGCTCTGGAAGACCACGGCGGCCTGGACCAGCGGCGGTACGGCGGGGTCGCGTTCGGTCAGGACGGCGTCCACGACCGTGTCGAAGGGGACCTCACCGTGGTCGAGGTCGGCGAGGAACCCGGCGCGCGTCCGGTCCAGCAGCGCGCCGAAGGACACCTCCTCGTCCACGTGCTGGCGCACGGCCAGGGTGTTGACGAAGAAGCCCGTCACCGCGTGCAGCCGCCGGTCCTCACGGCCGGAGGTGACGGTGCCCAGCACCACGTCGGGGTTGCGGCTCCACCGGGCCATGGTCACCTGGGCCGCGGCCAGCAGCACCGTGGACAGGTGGGTGCCGTGGTCGGCGGCCAGGCGTTCGAGGCGCTCCACCAACGGCGCGGGCAGGGCGAAGGGCAGGGTGTCGCCCGCCCCCTCGCGCACCGCCGGGCGGGGGCGGTCGGTGGGCAGTTCGAGCACGGGCGGGTCGGCGAGCCTGCGGCGCCAGTGGTCCAGGGAGCGGTCCAGGGCGGGGCCGTCCAGGCGGGCGCGCTGCCACGCGGCGTAGTCGGCGTACTGGGCGGGCAGCGTGCCCAGGTCCGAGGCCAGGGAGCCGGGCGCGCGCCCGGGGTCGGCGGTGGCGGCGCGGTAGAGGGTGTCCAGTTCGGTGCGCAGCAGGTCCAGGGACCAGCCGTCGGTGACGATGTGGTGCAGGCACAGCACCAGCACGTGGACGCGGGGCCCCTCGGCCAGCAGCCGGGCCCGCAGCAGGGGACCGCGCTCCAGGTCGAAGGGCAGGGCGTACTCGCGGGCCGCCAGTTCGGCGGCCTCCTCGCGGCTCCCGGCCGGGGTCACCGGCAGCTCCACCTCGCGGGGGGCGCCGATCACCTGGCGCCCCTCGCCGTCCACCTCGGTGAAGGTCGTGCGCAGGGACTCGTGCCGGTGCACCAGGGCGGTCAGGGAGCGCCGCAGCGCCCCGGCGTCCAGGTCCCCGGTCAGCCGCAGCACCAGGGCGGAGTTGTAGTCGGTGCGGCCGGGAGCCATCTGCTCCAGGACCCACAGCCGCTGCTGGGCGAAGGACAGCGCGGCCGGGCGGTCGCGGGGGACGCGGGGGATGTCCTGGCCGGTCCCGCCGCGCGAGCGCAGGCGGCGCAGGACCTCCTCGCGGGCCCTGGCCCGGGCGGCGTCGGTGGTGGGGTCGGCGGTGGCTTCGCTGCTCATGGTGGCTGTGCCGGTCCTCGTCTGCGCAGGGAGTGGGTCAGGCGTTGGGGCCCACGGCGAGCCCGCTCAGGCGCAGGGTGCGCCCGTTGTACTGGAGCGCCGTGGCGCGCCGGGGCTCGGAGGGGTCGGCGAGGAAGCGCCCGCTGAGCGCGATCCCGCCGTGGCGCTCGGAGACGACGCGGAAGGCGCCGCCCGGCCCGGTGGACAGCGCGCCCTCGAAGCCGTTGGACATGACCAGCCGGTATCCGTCCCGGCTCGGGACGACCTCGGCGGCCAGGCCGCCGTTGCCGTAGCGCCCCGTGACGCGGTCCGGGCCGGGTCCGATGGCGGTGCCCTCGGCCGCGGCGTCGGGCTGGCGGTAGTGGCCCACGTCCACCCCCAGCTCGCGCAGGCCCCGGACCACGTGCTCCCAGGCGGTCACACCGGTGGTGGCGTTGGTGGTCAGCGCCACCACCGAACCGCCCTCGGGGTCCACGCGCAGGTTGCAGGTGGCGCCGTCCAGGGTTCCGTCGTGGCCGTACCACAGGCGGTCCCCGGCCAGGTGCAGCGACCACCCGGCGCCCCAGCCGTCGGCGAGGCCGAAGGGGTCGGCCACGCTCACCGAGCGGCCCATCTCGCGCAGCACGTCCGGGGCGGCGACCTCGCCGTCCAGGGCGGCGTGCCCGGGGTCGAGGAAGGCGCGGCCGAAGGCCGTCAGGGCGGTGGCGCTGGCGGCCAGGCCCCCGGCCGGGGCCAGCGCGGGCTCGATGTGGAAGCCCACCGGATGGGCCCGGCCCGCGCCGTCGACGGCGTGCCCGGTGACCAGGTCGGCGGCGGGGCGGGACCGCGGCGCCGGGACCGGAGCCAGCTCCATGCCGGTGGAGCCGCACAGGTGCGACTCCACGGTCTCCCACCAGTCCTGTCCGGTGACGGTCTCCACGAGTCGGCCCGCCACGGCGTAGCCGGTGTTGGAGTAGGAGAACAGCGTGCCCGGCTCGGCGATGCGGTCCTCGGGCGCCAGGGAGGAGACGTAGCGGCGCAGGGAGGGCGCGGGGGCGGCCTCGGAACGCTCCGAGACCAGCCCGGCGGTGTGGCTGAGCAGGTGGCGGGGGGTGGCGCCCCGCAGGGGGTGTACGGGGCCGCCCAGGTGGTCCAGCACCGGGGCGTCGAGGTCGACGTCGCCGTCCTCCACCAGTTGCATGATCAGGGCCGCGGTGACGGTCTTGGTCACCGAACCCATCGGGAAGAGCGATTCGGGCGCCACGGGGCGCCCCGTCTGGGCGTTCTCCACCCCGGTGGCGCAGGTGTGCAGCTCACCGCGGTGGTAGACCGCCAGTTGGGCTCCGGGGACGCCGGCCTGGTGAGAGGTCCGGCGGAGCAGGTCGGACAGGGCGTCGCGCACGACGTTCTCCTCGTGGGAGTCGGAGGGCACCCGAAAGGCCGGCGCTCGGGACGGGAGCGGCCGGTCGCTTCGGCGGGGACGGGGCGGTACACCGCACGTGCCACGGATACTCACATATCGCTTCGAATCTTGGCAAGGGTTTCGGATATGTCGGGAACCAGGTGACGCGGAATACGGTCCGGGCGTTCCGGGAGATTTCCGGGGTGTGAAGACATTCACCCCGTGCGGGGGCCTTCGTGTTTTTCGATGTGTCCCCCTGTCGTTAGCAGGGTGTTCGCCTTCCGGTCGGGATGGTGAAGGCTTCGGCGGAAGGTCCGTGTCACCTTGTGGACGTCGGTCGACAACGGTCTCGGTTTACCCGTGTGTATGTGTTCCTTCTCACCCGTTCGTACTGATGGAGGGGGGATTGCGGCCAATAGCGCTCCTGTTCGTGTGGGCGTTGCTTTGGTCGTTGAAACGGCGGATTTCCTGTTGTTTCGGGGACGAAGAGATGGTCGGTTGAACGACGTTCGGTCTTTTGCGGAGAACCCCATGTACTGGGTTCTGGAGTGTGGTATGGGCTGCGCGTGGGTCCTGAGCAGGGGTGACGCGTCCACCCGGTGGGGGTGCCCCTCCGCGGAGTGGTGCGGGGGAGCGGCGGCGGGGCCCGTGGCGGGGTGCGGTCCCGGCGGCGCCGGGTGCCGGAGGCGCGCGCGATGGTCCGGTCCGCGATCGGGCGCGAAGTTCCAGGATGGCCGCATGCGGACAGGTATTGGACATTCCTTTACTTTGAGTAATTTAACCACTCCATACGGTACTCAAGCCTTCTGGTGTTGTGCGGCTTTTGTTCGTGTTGTATCGCTTTGTTCTGGCGTGGTCTGTTGAATATGACTTTTGTTGTATTTTGTCTGATTTGAGGCCTGTGTATTCCGTGTGGCGCAAGGTGTTCGGTGTGGGGTTATCTGTCACCGAAGGGAATTTCGAAATGACGAGCTTTTTGGTAAAGTGCCCGGTTGGATAAGGAGATGTGGCAAGCTCTGTCCTCGTGCGGAGGCCCGTCGGGAATGGCGGCCCGATTCGCCTCCGCAGCCCCGCCGCCGGACGGCCGCGCCACCGCGGCGGCGGAGCGCCCGGCCCCGCGCCGCCCCCACGCCCGCCCTTCCGCCGTCCTCCCTTCCGAACACGCGCCAGGAGCCGTCACGTGCTGTCCTCCCAGGAGTCCACCCGCCTCGCCCTCGACCCCGCGGACACGGTCTCGCCCTCCTCGGTCCCGGAGGCCTTCGCCGGGCAGGCGGCCCGCACCCCCGACGCCCCGGCCCTGCTCGGCGGCTTCCCGGCGGTGACCTACGCCGAGCTCGACGCCCGCTCCGCCGGCCTGGCGCGCCTGCTGCTGGCCCACGGGCTCGGTTCCGAGGGCACCGTCCTGCTCGCCCTGGAGCGGGGGCCGCACGTGGTCACCGCGATGCTCGCGGTGCTGCGCGCCGGGGGCGCCTACGTCCCCGTCCACCCCGACGAACCCGCCGACCGGGTGCTGGCCGCGGCCGAGCGCACCGGCGCGCGCCTGGTGCTCACCGACCGGGTGCTCGGCCCCCGCCTGCCAGCACGCCTGGCCGACCTGGCCCGGATCCTCGACCTGGACGCGGAGGGCGGAGGGGACGGACGGGACGGCGCGTCCGGGGACGGTGCCACCACGGGCGGCGTCGCCGGGGACGCCCCCTCCGGCCCGGAGCTGCCCGCCCCCCATCCCGGCGCGCTGGCCTACGTCATGCACACGTCCGGCTCCACCGGTGAGCCCAAGGGCGTGGCGGTCACGCACGCCGACGTGGTGGCCCTGGCGCGCGACCCCCGGTGGGGCGGGGGACGCGACTCCCGGGTGCTGTTCCACTCCTCGCACGCCTTCGACGCGGCCACCTACGAGATCTGGACGCCGCTGCTGCGCGGCGGCGCCGTGGTCGTCGCACCGCCGCAGCGGCTCACGGCCGGGGACTTCGGCGCGCTGGCCCGCCGCCACGGGGTGACCTCCACCTTCGTCACCGCCGCCCTGTTCGACCTGTTCGCCGCCCAGGACCCCTCCTGCTTCGCCCCGCTGCGCGAGGTCATCGCCGGAGGCGAGGCCGTCCCGCCCGGCGCGGTCCGCGCCGTGCTGGACGCCTGCCCCGGCACGGCGGTCGCCAACGGCTACGGGCCCACCGAGACCACCACCTTCGCCACGCACTTCGCCGTGGACCGCGACCGGCCCCCGCTGCTGTCGGTGCCCGTCGGCACGCCCCTGGACGGCGTGCGCGCCCGGGTGCTCGACGACCGGCTGGCCCCGGTCGCGCCGGGTCGGGTGGGGGAGCTCTACGTGGGCGGGGCCGGGGTCGCCCGCGGCTACCTGGGCCGTCCGGGGCTGACCGCGGAACGCTTCGTGGCCGACCCCCTCGGCAGCGGTGAGCGGCTCTACCGCACCGGCGACCTGGTGCGCTGGAACGCCGACGGCCTGTTGGAGTACGTCGGGCGCGCCGACTCCCAGATCAAGATCCGGGGCTTTCGCATCGAACCCGGCGAGGTCGAGGCCGCCCTGCTCGCCCAGGAGGGCGTCGCCCAGGCCCTGGTCACGGTCCGCGAGGACGCCCCGGGCGCGCGCGTCCTGGTCGGCTACGTCGTCGGGACCGCCGACACCGAAGCCCTGCGCGGACGGCTCGCCGACCGCCTGCCCGCCTACATGGTTCCCACCGCCGTCGTGTCCCTGGAGGCACTGCCCCTGACCGCCAACGGCAAGGTCGACCACCGCGCACTCCCCGCGCCCGCCGTCCGTGCCGCCGCCGACCACGTCGAACCGCGCGAGGGCGCCGAGCGCGTCGCCGCCGAGGAGTTCGCCGCGGCACTGGGCCTGGAGCGCGTCGGCGCCCGCGACGACTTCTTCGCCCTGGGCGGCGACTCGATCCTCGCCGCCCGCGTGGCCTGGCGCCTGGGCGAGCGCCTGGGCACCGGCCTCGACCCGCGCGCGCTGTTTCGCCACCCCACCCCCGAGGGCATCGCCGCGGCGGAGGACGCGGGGCGCCACGAGGAGCCCCTCACCCCGGCCGGGCGCGGCCGCCCGCTGCCGCTGTCGGCGGCCCAGCGCCGCCTGTGGTTCCTGCACCAGCTCGACGGCGACAGCGCCGAGTACCACACCGGCAGCGCCTTCCGTCTGCGCGGACCGCTCGACGTGCCCGCGCTCGGCCGCGCCGTGGAACTGCTCCAGGAGCGCCACGAGGCCCTGCGCACCACCTACGACACCGTCGACGGCGAACCCGTCCAGTACGTGCGCGCCCCCCGCGCCGACCTGCTGACCGTGCGTGAGATCTCCCCGACCGACCCGGCCGGCCGGGAGGAGGAGCTGCACCGGCACCTGCTGCGCGAGGTGGACACCCCCTTCGACCTCGTGGCGGGGCCGCCCACCCGCGCCCTGCTGCTGCGCCTGGACGACCGGGACCACGTCCTGGTCCTGAGCACCCACCACATCGCCTGCGACGGCTGGTCGGTCGACCTGCTCCACCGCGACCTCGCCGCGTACTACCGGGCCGCCGTGCGCGGCGAGGAGGCCGACACCCGAGCGGAGATCGACTACGCCGACTTCGCCGTCTGGGAACAGGGCCGCTGGGAGGGGGCCGAGGCCCGGCGCCGCCTGGAGCACTGGGCGCGCACCCTGGAGGACGTGCCCCCGCTGGCCGTCCCCACCGACCGGCCCCGGCCCGCCCGGCGCACCACCGCCGGAGCCGTCCACCGCACCAGCCTGACCCCCGACCAGCTCCGGGGCCTGCGCGCCCTGGGCGGCGAGTGCGGTGCCACGCTCTTCGCGACCCTGGCGGCCCTGACCCAGGCGGTGCTCTCGGCCGCGTCCGGCTCCGCCGACGTCGCCCTGGGCGCGGCCTCAGCCGGACGCGACCACCCCCAGCTGGAGGACGTGGTCGGCTTCTTCGTCAACCCGGTCGTGCTCCGCTCGCGCCTGCGCCCGGGCACCACCGCGGCCGCGTTCGTCGGGCAGGTGCGCGCCGAGGCCGACGCCGCCCTCGCCCACGAGATGCCCTTCGACCGCGTCGTCGACGCCCTGGTCACCGAGCGCGACCCCGCCCGAGGCCCCCTGTTCCAGGCGCTGATGGTCCTCCAGAACGCCCACACCGGCGGCCTGGAGCTGGAGGGCCTGCGCGCCGAGGAGGTCGACCTGCCGCGCACCGCGGCCCTGGCCGACCTGGTCTTCGAGTACGCCGAACGCGACGGCGCCCTGCGCCTGTCCGTCGAGTACAACACCGACCTGTACGACGCCGGGCGCGTGGCGGCCCTGGCCGACTCCCTGTCCCGGCTGGCCGACGCCGTCGTCGCCGACCCCGGCCTGGACCTGGCCGCCCTGGACCTGCGCCCCGAGGCCGAACGCGCCCTCCTGGGATCCTGGGAGCACGCCCCCGCCCAGGACGCGCCCGCGTCCGTGACCGCCGCGTTCGCCGAGCAGGCCGCCCGCACCCCCCGCGCCCCGGCCCTGGTAGGCGACTTCCCGGCGCTGACCTACGCCGAACTGGACACCCGCTCCGCCGACCTGGCACGCCTGCTGAGGGCGTGGGGAGTCGGCACGGAGGACGCCGTGCCCCTGCTGCTGGAGCGGGGGCCGCACGTGGTCACCGCGATGCTCGCGGTGCTGCGCGCCGGGGGCGCCTACGTCCCCGTCCACCCCGACGACCCGGCCGAACGCGTGGCCTGGACGGCCGCCCGCACCGGCGCGCGCGTCATCGTCACCGACACCGCCTCGCGCTCCCGCCTGCCCGAGGGCACCGACGCGCGCGTGCTGGTCCTGGACGGGCCCGGCCCCTACCCGACCGTCCGGACCGAGGCCCCCCTGCCCGAGGCCGACCCGCGTGCGCTGGCCTACGTCATGCACACGTCCGGCTCCACCGGCGAGCCCAAGGGCGTGGCGGTCACGCACGCCGACGTGGTGGCCCTGGCGTGCGACTCCCGGTGGGGCGGAGGCCGTGACGAGCGCGTGCTGCTGCACTCCTCGCACGCCTTCGACGCGGCCACCTACGAGATCTGGACGCCGCTGCTGCGCGGCGGCGCCGTGGTCGTCGCACCGCCCGGACGCATGAGCGCCGAGGAGTTCGGCGCGCTGGCCCGCCGCCACCGGGTGACCTCCACCTTCGTCACCGCCGCGCTGTTCAACCTCTACGCCGCCCAGGACCCCTCCTGCTTCGCCCCGCTGCGCGAGGTCATCACGGGGGGCGAGGCCGCCAGCCCGGCGAGCGTGCACCGGGTGCTGCGGGCCTGCCCCGGCACGGCGGTCGCCAACGGCTACGGGCCCACCGAGACCACCACCTTCGCCGCCCACCACACCGCCGCGCGCACCGCCGAACCGGTGCGCACCGTCCCCGTCGGCACGCCCCTGGACGGCATGCGTGTTCGGGTGCTCGACACCCTCCTGCGACCGGTGCCCCCGGGCGCGGTCGGGGAGCTCTACGTGGGCGGGGCCGGGGTCGCCCGCGGCTACCTGGGGCGCCCGGGGCTGACCGCCGAGCGCTTCGTGGCCGACCCCTCGGGCGACGGCGAACGCCTCTACCGCACCGGCGACCTCGTGCTGTGGAACGGCTCCGGAGAGCTGGAGTACGTCGGGCGCGCCGACTCCCAGGTCAAGATCCGGGGCTTTCGCATCGAACCCGGCGAGGTCGAGGCCGCCCTGCTCGCGCTGGAGGGCGTCGCCGAGGCCGTCGCCCTCGTGCGCGCCGCACCCGGCGGCGGGCGCAGGCTCCTCGCCTACGCCGTGCCCTCGGAGGGGGAACCGGGCGAGGAGGCCGCGGAGGAGTGGCGCCGCGCCCTCGCCCGCACCCTGCCCGGCTACATGGTGCCCGCCGCCGTCGTGGTCCTGGACGCGCTGCCCCTGACCGCCAACGGCAAGGTCGACCACCGCGCACTCCCCGACCCCGGGCACGGCGGGGAGCACGCCGCCCCCCGCACCGACACCGAGCGGGTCCTGGCCGAGGTGTTCGCCTCCGTCCTGGCCGTGGAGCGCGTCGGTGTCCACGACGACTTCTTCGCCCTGGGCGGAGACTCCATCCTCAGCATCCAGATGGTCTCCCGCGCACGCGGGGCCGGTGTGGAGCTGAGCAGCCGCGACGTCTTCTCCCACCCCAGCGTCGCCGCCCTGGCCGAGGTGGCGCGCGTGCGGCGTCCCGGCGCGATCGGTGCCGGACCGGTGAGCGGCCCGCTCACCGCCACGCCCGTCATGGGCTGGTTCGACCGCACCCACCCGGTGGCGCCCGACCACTTCGCCATGTCCGTGCTGCTCGACCTGGCCCAGCCCCTGGAACCGCGCGCCCTGCGCACCGCACTGGCCGCCCTCGCCGACCACCACGACATGCTGCGCCTGCGGCGCGACGGCGACGGCCCGCGCGTGGCCGAACCCGGCACGGCCACCCCGCCCCTGAGCGTGGTCGACCTGTCCGGGCACGAACCCGGGCGGGCCCGCCACCTGGCCGAGGAGAGCATTCGAGCCGCCCACGGCGGCCTCGACCTGGCCCGCGGCCCCGTCTTCGCCGCCGTCCTGCTCGACTCCGGCCCCGACGGCTCCCGGCTGCTGCTGACCGCCCACCACCTCGTCGTGGACGGGGTGTCCTGGCGGGTGCTGCTGGAGGACCTGGCCACCGCCTACCGCCAGGCCGCCGAGGGCGCGCCCGTGGACCCGGGGCCGCGCACCACGCCCTTCTCCGTGTGGGCCGACCGCCTGGCCCGGCACACCGCGCGGGGGGCCTTCGACGCCGAACTCGACACCTGGGCCGAGGTCGCCGCCGTCCGCGCCGAACTGCCCCGCGACCTCCCGGGCCGGGGCAACGGCCTGGTGCGCGACCAGCGGGTGGTCACCGCCGGGCTGTCCGAGGAGGACACCCGGCGCCTGCTGGGCGAGGCGCCCGCGGCCTTCCGCACCCGAGTCAACGACCTGCTGCTGTCCGCCCTGGGCCGGGTGCTGTGCGAGTGGACCGGTTCCGCGCGCGTGCCCGTGGACCTGGAGGGCCACGGCCGCGAGGACCTGTTCGAGGACCTGGACACCTCGCGCACGGTGGGCTGGTTCACCACCGTGTTCCCCGTCGTGCTCACCGGCGGACCCGACCGGACCGACCGCATCCGCGCCACCAAGGAGATGCTGCGCGCGGTCCCCGGCAACGGCCTGGGCTACGGCGCGCTGCGCCACCTGGGCACACCGGAGCAGCGGGTCCGCCTGGACCGCGACCCCGCGCCCGGCGTGAGCTTCAACTACCTGGGCCGCTTCGACACCGACCCCGGGCGGGGCGCCCTGCACACCGGGCTGCGGCTCAACCCCGGCGGCGAGCACTCCCCGGACGAGGAGCGCGCCCACCTGGTCGAGGTGGTGGGCCGCTTCGAGGGCGAGCGCCTGGTCTTCGACTGGTACCACGCCGCCACCGTCCACGACACGGCCACCGTGCGCCGCCTCGCCGAGGCCATGGCCGCCGAACTCGCCGCGCTGGCCGACCACTGCCTGGACCCCGCCCACGGCGGGGCCACCCCCTCCGACTTCCCGCTCGTGCGCCTGGAGCAGGACGAGGTCGACCGCCTCGTCGGCGACGGCCGCGACGTCCAGGACGTGTGGCCGCTCACCCCCATGCAGCAGGGCATGTTCTTCCACTCCGCCCTGGAACCCGACTCCGGCTCCTACCTGGAGCAGGTCGTCGTGGACCTGGACGGCGTGGGCGACCCCGGGGCCCTGGGCCGCGCCTGGCGGCGGGTGGTCGCGGCCACCCCCGTCCTGCGCGCCCGCGTGGCCTGGGAGGGACTGTCCGAACCGGTCCTGCTCGTGCACCGCGCCGTCCCCGTCGAGGTGCGCCACCTCGACCTGCGCGGCGCGACGGAGGAGGAGCGCGGGCGGGCCCTGGCCGACCACCTGGCCCAGGACGCCGCCCGGGGCGTGGACCCCGTCCGCGACCCGCTCCTGCGCGTGGCCCTGCTGCGCACCGGCGACACCTCCGTGCGCCTGGTGTGGACCTTCCACCACCTCGTCCTGGACGGGTGGAGCCTGCCCCTGGTCCTGGAGGACGTCCTGGCCGCCTACCGGGGCGGCGTCCCGGCCGCGCGCCCCGACTTCCGGGAGTACCTGCGCCGCCTGGCCGGACGCGACACCGGGGAGGGGCTCGCCTTCTGGCGGGGCGTGCTGGAGGGCGTGGCCGAGCCCACGCCGCTGCCCTACGACCGGCCGCCCGCCGCCCTGCGCGCCGCCCGCTCCAGCGCCCGCAGCGAAGCCGTCCTCGCGCCGGAGCGGGCGGGGGCCGTGCACGCCTTCGCCCGCGCCCACGGCCTGACCGTCAACGCCGTGGTCCAGGGCGCGTGGGCCCTGCTCCTGTCCGCGTACTCGGGGCGGACCGACGTCGTCTTCGGCGCCACCACCTCCGGGCGCCCCGACGACATGCCCGGTGTGGAGGCCGCGGTGGGCCTGTTCATCAACACCCTGCCGGTGCGCGTGGCGGTCGACCCCGCCGAGCCCGTGGCGCGGTGGCTGCGCCGCCTCCAGGAGGACCAGGCGCGCTCGCGGGCCCAGGACCACCTGTCGCTGGCGCGCGTGCAGGCCGAGGCCGGACTGCCCGGCGACACCCCGCTCTTCGACAGCGTCGTGGTGTTCGAGAACTACCCCGTGGACGAGGCGGCCGCAGCCGAACACGGGCTGCGGGTCCGGTTCGTCAACGCGGTGGAGGCCACCAACTACCCGCTCGCGCTGAGCGCCTACGCCTCCGACGGGCTGCGCCTGATCCTGGGGCACGATCCGGCGTGCTTCGACGCCGCGACCGCGGACCGCCTCCTGGAGGACCTGGAGCGCATCCTGGTATCGCTCACCGAGGACCCCGAACGCCCCCTGGGCCGAGTGGCCGGAGCCGACCCGGCCCGGTCGCTGGCCCTGGCCGACGGCGGAGGGGAGGGGCCGCCCGCCACCACCGTCACCGCCCTGTTCGCCGAGCGGGTCGCCCGCCACCCCGAGGCGACCGCCCTGGTCGGCGCGGACGGCGGGTGGACCTACGCGGAGTTGGACGCCGAGGCCGACCGGGTCGCCGACCGCCTGGCCGCGCTGGGCGTGGGCGCGGAGTCCCGGGTGCTGCTGCTCATGCCGCGTTCGCCGCGGGTGGTGGCCGCCATGCTCGGCGTCCTGCGCACGGGGGCCGCCTACGCGCCGCTGCACGAGACGGTTCCGGCGGAGCGGGTCGCCTCCCTGGCCCGCGCCCTGGGCGCGCGTGTGGCGGTGGCCGATCCCGGCACGGCCGAACGCTGCGCGGACGTGGAGGCGGTGGTGGGCTACGCCGCCGACGGCACGCTGTCCGGGGCGGGCGAGGGCGCGCAGACCACGGTCCGCCGGGGCCCGGTGCACGGGCACACCGCCGCCTACGTCATGTTCACCTCGGGCTCCACGGGCACACCCAAGGGCGTGGTGGTCGACCACCGGGCCGTGGTCGCCCTCAGCGCCGACTCCCGCTGGCGCGAGGGGCACGACAGGGTGCTGTTCCACTCCCCGCACGCCTTCGACGCCGCCACCTACGAGGTCTGGGTGCCGCTGCTCAACGGCGGAACCGCGGTGGTGGCGGACGGGCCGGTCTCCGCCGACTCCCTGCGCGGACACACCGCCCGGCACGGGGTCAGCGCGGTCTTCCTCACCACCGCACTGTTCAACCTCTTCGCCCAGCAGGACCCGGAGTGCTTCGCGGGGCTGCGCCAGCTGTGGACCGGCGGGGAAGCAGCCGACCCGGCCTCCCTCGCCCGCGTGCGCAGGGCGTGCCCCGACACAAAGCTGGTGCACGTGTACGGGCCCACCGAGGCCACCACCTTCGCCACGTGCACCCCGCTGAGCGCGGAGGAGGCCGACGCCGGGCACTGCCCGATCGGCCGCCCGATGGACGCCACCGGCGCCCACGTCCTGGACGCCGCGCTGCGCCCGGTTCCGCCCGGCGCGGTGGGCGAGCTGTACCTGTCCGGGCCGGGGACGGCGCGCGGCTACGACGGCCAGCCCGGCCTGACCGCCGAGCGCTTCGTGGCCGACCCCTTCGGCGACGGCGGGCGGCTCTACCGCACCGGCGACCTGGTGCGCTGGTCCGCCGAGGGGCGCCTGGTGTTCGTGGGCCGCGCGGACGGCCAGGTGAAGCTGCGCGGGTTCCGCATCGAGACGGGCGAGGTGGAGGCCGCCCTGCTCCGTGGGCCCGAGGTCGCCCAGGCCGTGGTGCTGGTGGCCGATGCGCCCACAGGGGGACGCCAGCTCGTCGCCTACGTCACCGGAGAGGAGGTGGACGCCGACTCGGTGCGCGAGCGCCTGTCCCGCGAGCTGCCCGCCTACATGGTGCCCGCGGCCGTCACCGCGCTGGAGGCGCTGCCGCTCAACGCCAACGGCAAGGTGGACCGCGCCCGCCTGCCCGAACCCGCCTGGGCGCGCGCCGCCGCGCCCGTCCACGTCGAGCCGGGCACCCCCACCGAGGAGGCCGTGGCCGAGGTGTGGGGGCGCGCACTGGGGCTGGAGCGCATCGGGCGCGACGACAACTTCTTCGACATCGGCGGGGACTCGGTGCGCAGCCTCCAGGTGGTGCGCGAGGTCGAACGCCTGCTGGACGTCACGGTGCCCACCCGGCTGCTGTTCGACCACCAGACGGTGCGCGCCTACGCCGAGGCGGTGGAGGACGTGCTGCTGGAACAGATGTGACGCGGGTCGCGGGCCCCGCCGACCGGCGGCGCCCGGGGCGGTTCAGCGGGCGCGGCGCGCCCGCCCGCGTGCGCCGGGCAGGGCCACGTGCCCCTTGGTGACGAGGTGGAACCGCTCCAGGCCGGGGCACTGCACCTGCACCACGACGGTGCCGTGCTCCATCGTCCGCAGCGGGTGGGCCGCGACGCGGTGCCCGGCCGCCGCCAGCCGTTCGACGACGGCGGCCCGCTGGAGGGGCACACCGGTGCCGGGCGGGACGGTCTCGGGCGGCACCGCGCCCGTCGGCGCCCCGCCGATCCGGTCGGAGAAGTCCAGCATGGCGCAGGCCAGGAGCCGGGGATGTCCGGCGAGCCTGGCGCCGACCCCGGCGGCGACGTCGTGGTCGGCGACCAGGCGCGCGAACGGACCGGAGCGGTCCGGCGCCGCCGACTGCTCGGCCACGACCCGGGCGAGCAGCTCGCCCTGGACGAACTCGGTGACGGCGCGCTCCACGGCCAGTTCGCCCGACAGGGAGGCGCCCAGGCCGTAGCGGTGGTCCGGGGCGCCGCTACGGCGTTCGGGGGCGTAGGCCATGACCACGGGCACGCCGAGGTCGGTGGTCAGGTCGAGCAGGACCACCGGGCCGCCGACGAGGTCGCGGGCGCGGTCCAGGTGGGCGCGCAGGCGGCCGGGCAGCGCCTCGCGGGGCACGCGCGCGGGCATCGGGCCGCCGTCGTAGACGGAGCGCAGCAGGAACAGCGAGAACGCGTCGCGCTCCACCCACTCGTTCAGGGCGTGCAGGAGCGCCTCGTCGCGGGTGGCCCCGATCGCGCAGCCGGAGTTGACGCTGTAGGACATCGCCGACCGGTACTCGGCGGTGTCGCCCAGGGCGCGGCGGGCCTTCGCCGCCTCCCCGCCCGGGACCGGGTACCACGGTGCCCACAGGAACACGGGGACGTCGACAGGCGGGCCGCCGTCGAGCGCCTCGTGGCGCACGCAGGCCACCCGCGCGCCCTTCTGCGCGGCCACGTCGCGGACCGCCCGGTCGGAGGCGAAGGGCCCCTCGGCGAGTTCCGCGGCGTCCACCAGGCGCACCGGCAGCGTCTCCAGGACGGTGGGGCCGGTGAACGCGTGCTCCAGGGCCTCGAACTGCGCGCCGACGCGCGCGGGGGCGCCGGGCCCCTTGCCCGCGCCGAGTCCGTAGGGGACCTCCGATCCGTCGGCGTCCCACAGGCCGCACTGGACGGCGGTCGGTTCGCGGTCGTCGAGCACCCGGTAGCGGGCGCTCCAGCCGAGGGCGCCCACCTCGGCGCGGACCCGCCGCTCCGCCTCGTCCAGCGTGAGTTCGCGCTCCCGGGTCCCGGACCAGCTTCCGGAACCCGGACCGGGGAGCGGGGAGGTCCGCTCCCCGGACACGGTGATCCACGCGGATCGCGTCACCGCGCTACTCCGCGGTCTCCTCGTCCAGTTCCTCGACGGCCGGGGCGATCTCGTCCGCGCTCTCCAGCGGGGCGGTCCACTCGTATCCTGCGCAGGCCATGTTGCGGCTCCTCGGCGGTAGACACACGGGGCGCGTACGGGGTTGTCCGCGCCCCCGTCCTGCCTACCCCGCGAGGTGACTCCCGTCACTCGAAAAGCGGGAGAAATGACCGATCCGCCAGTTTCGGTACGGGGTCCCACAGGTCGGGGGTGCGTCCGTGCGCCGCGGGTGGCACACTCGCGCCATGGCCGACGCCCCATCCGACCCACACGACCCGGCCGCCCGTGTCGACGCCTGGCTCAACGGAGCCTGGATGGTCGCGGCGCTCGCCGCCGCCGCGGAGGGCGCGCCGCTGTCGCGCGAGCACGGCGGGCTGCTGGCCGCCGCGGGGTGCGCGGAACCCGACGGCGACGGGTGGCGGCTGCTCCCGGCCTACCGCGACGTCATCGCGGGCCCGGCCGGGGAGCCGTCCGCCTTCCCCCGCAGGGTCGCTCGGCAGCTGTCCCAGGCCGCCGACGCCGCCCTGGGAGTGGAGGACCACGCGGCGGAGGACGACGCGGCCTTCCTGGCCGAGGGCGCCGCCTCGGGGCGTCGGATGGCGGACTTCCTGAACCTGCTGGAAGCGCGCGTTCCGGGGTTCGGGGACCTCCTCGGCCGGGACGGCCTGCGCTTCCTCGACGCGGGAACCGGGATCGGCGCCATCGCGGCCGCGGTCCTGGACCGCGTCCCCGGATCCCGTGCGGTCGGACTCGACGTCCAGCCCCGGGCACTGCGCCTGGCCGAGCGCCACCTGGGCGAACGCGGGCTGCGCGACCGGGTCGAGCTGCGCCTGCTCGACGTGGCCGGACTGTCCGAGACCGGGTCCTACGACCTGGCCTGGCTTCCCCTCGCGGCGCTCCCTCCCGACGCCGTCGCGCGGGCGCTGCCGCGCGTGCGCGAGGCCCTGCGCCCCGGGGCCTGGCTGCTCACCGCGACCGTGCTGCGCGACGACCCCGGCGACGCCCCGGACGGCGGGGTGCGCGACGCGGTGGTGCGCTGGCGGATGTCCCGCAGCCGGATCACCCCGTGGGGACCGCGGGAGGCCGCGCGCGAACTGTCCGCCGCGGGCTACCGGGACGTGCGGCGGGTGGCCACGTCCGAGCCAGCCCTCACCCTGCTCGTCGCCCGCACGCCCTGAACCGCGGGCCCGCCGCCGGGGCCACCCCGCACATGCCCCGCTCGTCGTCCGCGCGCCCCGACCCTCCCCGCGCGTCAGCGCGTGCCGAGGTAGTTGTTCGGGTCGAGCACGTACTTGCTGGCCGCGCCCTCGTCGAAGGCCCGGTACCCCTCGGGCGCCTCCTCCAGCGGGATCGCCACGGCGTTGACGGCCTCGGCGATCCGCACCCGGTCGTTGAGGATCGCCTCCATCAGTTCGCGGTGGTACTTCATGACCGGGCACTGGCCGGTGAAGAAGGCGTGCGACTTCGACCAGCCCAGCCCGATCCGGACTGACAGGGAACCCTCCCTGGCGGCTTCGTCGGACGCGCCGGGGTCGCCGGTCACGTACAGGCCCGGGATGCCGATGGACCCACCTGCCCTGGTCACGTCCATCGCGGTGTTGAGCACGCTGGCGGGAGCCTCCTTCGAGGCGCCCTCACCCGTCCCGTGCGCCTCGAAGCCGACCGCGTCCACCGCGCAGTCCACCTCGGTGACGCCCAGGATCCGCTCGATCTGCCCGGCCAGGTCGCCCTCGGCCACGTTGACCGTCTCGCACCCGAAGCTGCGGGCCTGCGCCAGCCGCTCCTCCTTCATGTCCGCGACGATCACCACCGCCGCGCCGAGCAGGCGGGCCGACGCGGCGGCGGCCAGCCCGACGGGTCCGGCTCCCGCGACGTAGACGCTCGAACCCACGCCCACGCCCGCGGTGACGCAGCCGTGGTAGCCGGTCGGGAAGATGTCCGAGAGCATCGTCAGGTCCAGGATCTTCTCCATCGCCTGGTCCCGGTCGGGGAAGGCGAGGAGGTTCCAGTCCGCGTAGGGCACGAGCGCGTACCTGGCCTGCCCGCCGACCCAGCCGCCCATGTCGACGTAACCGTAGGCCGAGCCCGGCCGGTCGGGGTTGACGTTCAGGCAGATCTCCGTGCGCCGCGCCTTGCAGTTGCGGCAGCGCCCGCAGGAGATGTTGAACGGGACCGAGACGAGGTCGCCGACCTTGACGAACTCCACGTCGGGCCCGGTCTCGACCACCTCGCCGGTGATCTCGTGGCCCAGGACCAGCCCTTCCGGCGCGGTGGTGCGCCCCCGCACCATGTGCTGGTCGCTGCCGCAGATGTTGGTGGCGACCACCTTCAGGACCGCCCCGTGCGGAACCCTGCGCCCGACGTTCGCCGGGTTGACCCCGGGACCGTCCTTGATGACGAACTCGGGGTAGTCGACGTCCTCGACCTCGACCCGGCCCGCACCCCTGTACACCACACCCCTGTTGCCGGTCATGTCCTTCCCGCCTCTCCGCCCCCGGGTGGGGGCACTTTCCCCTGTGGTTTCCGGTCGGGGCGGTCGGTAACCGGACGCCGGGAGCACCTCCGGACTTCTTTGCCGGATCGGGGTGCGCGGTCGGTGCGTCGGGAGGCGGGTGCGGGGTCGACGCGGTGCGCGCGGCTGGAGGGGTCTGTCAGCCGACGGGGCGGAGGCCGGGGCGGCGACTCGACCGCCCGGGCGTATCCGAGTAGGCCGGGCGGTGTTTGAACCGGTACCATTTCCGAGGGACGCAGCCGGGACCACGGTCGCGGCAGCCCGCCAGCGTAGCTCAATTGGCAGAGCAATCGCCTTGTAAGCGATAGGTTAGGGGTTCAAGTCCCCTCGCTGGCTCTCACATGGTCTGACCTGGGGAGATGCCCGGTCGGTCGCCTAGTAGGGCGGCCTGCCCACCCCGAGAGCAACCGCCTACACCGGCCCCGTCCGTCCGAGGGCGGGCGCGACGGTGCCCCCGCGTCGTACACCGACGCCGTGCGCCGGTTCGCCACCGACCACCCGCTGACCGGGGGTCGGCCCACGGGCGTCCATGTCCGCTTCTACACCGACGCTGACAGCGGCGCTGACATGCTCCAGGGTTGGCGCCCGTCCCCGTGCGTCCGGCGGACGGGCTCGCTCCCGGCGCGCTGTCGTGCACCGCCCCTGCCGAGATCCTCGCCCTGCTACGGACGGCCGTACCTTCCCCGGGCACCGCGCCACCGGCCTCGCGGAGCTGACGGGAGGCCCCGCCCGAGGAGGGCGCTCAGCCTCCTTCGAGTTCCCGGCGCAGGGTAGCGGCGATGCGGGTGAGTGCGGTTCCGAGGTGGCGGCGCTGAGCTGCGCTGAGCGGATCGAACACGAGCCGCTTCACCTGCGCGACGTGTTCCGGTGCGCTCTCGACGAGCTTCTGCCGACCGGCGCCGGTCAGGGTGGCGAGGGTGTACCGGCCGTCGCCGGGGTCGGATCGGCGCACGACCCAGTCACGGGCCTCGAACCGGTCCATCACCTTCGACAGGCGGGGCAGGGTGCTGTCGCAGAGCCGGGCCAGGTCGCTGAGCCGCATGGTGGCCTCGTCGGCCATGGACAGTCGGGCCAGAACCCCGTACTCGAAGTTGGAGATACCGGCCTCCCGCTGTAGCTGGCGGTCGAGGGCCGCTGGGAGGGCGATGACGACCGTGAGCAGCGCCTGCCACAGGTCCTGCTGGTCGTCGTCGAGCCAGGGTTGAGTGTCCATGAGCTTCATCATACTTGCCCGGGCAACTTGAATCACTTGCCCAGGCAACTACTTGTGGGCTACCTTTCAGTTGCCCAGGCAAGTAAAAATACTTGCTTAGGCAAGTGAAGGAGCTGGTTCTGATGACCACCGAGAGCAGCCTGAATCCCCCCTCGCCGGCGCGCGCACCAGCCGCGGCGTACGACGACCTCCTCGCCCGGGTCCTGCCGCAGGCGCGCGGGCAGCGGGTGTGGACCCCCTCCGACGGGCCCATGCCCAGCCTCTTCGTCAGCCACGG
Organism: Nocardiopsis alborubida; assembly: GCF_012396365.1. Classification (GTDB taxonomy): domain Bacteria; phylum Actinomycetota; class Actinomycetes; order Streptosporangiales; family Streptosporangiaceae; genus Nocardiopsis; species Nocardiopsis alborubida. The sequence goes on from NZ_JAAXPG010000001.1 coordinate 287,796, forward strand.
CGCACCGTTCACCCTCGACGATCCGCAGTGGCTCGGCGACCTCTTCGACTGGGCCCGGTCGATGCCCAAACCCCGGGCCATCGTCGTCGTCTCGGCCCACTGGGAACAGGCACCGGTCGCGATATCCGGAGCCGCGGCGGGCGTCCCGCTCCACTACGACTTCAGCGGCTTCCACCCCCGCTACAAGACCCTTCCCTACGCGACCCCGGACGCCACCGACCTGGCCCGGCGACTCACGGGCCTGCTGGGCACGACACCGGTACACGAGTTCGCCGACCGCGGCCTCGACCACGGCGCCTTCATCCCGCTCATGGCCATGTACCCGGCCGCCGACGTCCCGGTCGTGCAACTGTCGATGCCCAGCGTGGACCCCGGCGCTCTGCTCGAACTCGGATCACGCCTGCGGCCCCTGCGTGAAGAAGGTGTCCTCATCCTCGGCTCGGGCTTCATGACGCACAGTTTCGCGGTCTTCCGCCAGCCGGAGCTCGTCGACGCCACCACGGCCTTCGACGCATGGGCCGTCGACGCCCTCTCCCGGGGCGACGCCGACGCCCTCATCGACTACCGCGTCAAGGCACCCGGCGCCGCGGTCGCCCATCCGACGGCCGACCACTTCGTCCCGCTGCTGTGCGCCGTCGGCGCCGCTGACGACCCCGGCAGCGCCGTGAGCGCCATCGACCGCATGGTGATGGGCAACTCCACCCGGTCGGTGCGGTTGTCCTGATCGCCCCGACGCGCTCCACCTTCACCCCTGTCCGCCCGTCCCCGGGCGACGACATCAACACACCCTGGAGGAAAGTGTCATGAAGGCAATCCGTTTCCACGAGTTCGGCGGCAGCGAGGTCCTGCGCCACGAGGACGTCGACCGTCCGGTCCCCGGCCCCGGGCAGGTGCTGGTGCGGGTGGCGGCCACGTCGTTCAACCCGGTCGACGACCACATCCGCGCCGGTGCCCTGGCCGAGATGATCCCGATGACCCTCCCGTACGTGCCGGGGATCGACCTGGCGGGCACCATCGCCGAACTCGGCGCGGACGTGACGGGCCTGGACGTCGGCGACCGAGTCGTGGCGATGCTGCCCCTCGACTCCGCCGGCGGGGCCGCCGAGTACGCACTCGCTCCGGCGGAGTCCCTGGCCCCGGCGCCTCGGACGATCGAGCTGGTCGACGCCGCGGCACTGCCGCTGACCGGCCTGGCGGCCTGGCAGACGGCCTTCGAACTCGCCGAGCTGAAGCCCGGCCAGAGCGTCCTGGTCAACGGGGCGGGGGGTGCGGTGGGCAGCCTCGTGGTGCAGCTCGCGGTCGACGCGGGAGCGCACGTGACCGCGGTGGACGCGCCGCAGCACGCAGACCGCCTTCGGAGCTACGGCGCGGACCGGGTCGTCGGCCCCCTCGACCTCGCCGCGGGCCCGGCCGCCGCGGGCGGTCCGTTCCAGGTCGTGGTGAACCACGTGCGCCTCTCCCCGGAGGAGCTCGCGCGGCTGACGGACTACGCGGCCGACGGCGGGGTCGCCGCCAGCACGGCCGGCCCGGTTCCCGAGGACCCCGACCGGAAGGTGCGCAGCGCGAGCCTGTGGGTCCGCAGCGACGGGGCCCAGTTGGCCGACCTCATCGCCAAGGTGGACGCCGGAAGGCTCCGGCTCCACGTCGCCGCGCACCGCCCGATGGCCGAGTTGGCCGCCGTGCACGAGGACGCCGCCACCGGGCGGCTGCCCGGTAAGACCGTCGTGCTCGTTCGCTGACCTCACCCGACCGGGCCGCCCGCCGTTCACTCTCGCGGGCGGGCGGCCCGGAAGCTCGGCGGCCGCACCCGCACGCCGCACCGGTTTCCGGGGTCGTTCAGCGACCCGGCACCGCGACACAGGACTCACGACGGGCGTGCAGAGCACGGGACCGCTGTGCCGCCGTCACTCTTCGGCTTCCTCCAACCGGCCCGTTGCTTCCAGCAGGGCCCCGAAGCGGACCGTCGCGTGAGTCTCGCCCCGCTTGGACCGGGCTTCGCGCGCGCGGAGGCGGACCGGTATGGCGGAGGCGCCGGGACCAAGGAGACTGCACGTCTGGGCTCAGCAGCACCTGCTCAACCGGATGCTGAGACAGCTGTTCTACTGCCTGCAAACGGGTCAGGCCTTCGATGAGCAACGCGGATCACCTCCGATGTGGGGAGGCCCCTTGGGGAGCGTCGGGTTTCCAGCGGCTGTCCAGAGCGTGGTGTGTCGTAGGGGCCCGACTCACCCGGAAAGTAAGCACACACACCGTGGCCGCGCACCCGGTAGTTTGCGACAGGGGCATCTGAGGCTCCAATATGCCTCCGCGGCGACGTTGACGCAGGTCAGAAGGTAGACCAATCCGGCTGATCGGAATGGTCCACCCGTGCCGCGTGGTTTGTGCCTGTTTCGATCGTTTCTGGCTACCGGTAACTGCTCTTGCCAGTGCGGTCAGAGGCACCCCGCAGAGCACCCGACTTCATCGGACGAAGGAATCCTTCAAGGGGAGCGAACAAGGTAAGCCGGAAAGGGGCAACGGCGCGGATCTCCACTGATCAGAGCCGGTGACCTGGTTGCGGTTCGGACGTGCCGGCCGCCGTGGACGGCGCCACCGTCGACTACTGAACGGCAGGCGAGCGTCGCTCACGACCCAGGTCACAGCTCTCGGTTCCGGCACGGCGCACGTTCAGTCACCGCCGCCTCCCTCGCCCCCGTCACCGCTGACGTCGCCATAGCCGTCGTAACCGGAGTCGCCGCGGGAGCCGTCGTAGCCGGAGCCGGAGTCGCCGCGAGGAGTGCTCCGGTGTCCCTCGCCGGTTAAGAACCCGATCACCCCGATGAACGTCGCGACGATGAGCGCCAGGATCCCCACGATCTCTACAAGCTCCAGCACGGCCAAGATCATGAGCAGGGCCGCGAACATGCTCAAGTACGCGGCGCACACGGCGATCATCAGGAGGTGGAAGTTGCGCCCGTGGTGGCGGAGGTCGTCGTAGGAGAAGGCGGTGATCATGAGACACAAGGCGCACACGAGCACACCCGCGGCCAAGACCAGCAACCCGAACCCCATGCCGGGGTGCCCCGGCAGCGCGTGCTTGAGCAAGGCCAGGGTCATCCCCACGTTGCCGCAGGCAGCCCACATCGCGAAGACCACGAACTTGCCGTTGCGGTCCTGGTGGTGGTCCTCGTCGTAGGCGCCGACAACGTTCCAAAGGAACCCGGCGCACGCGAGCGCGAGCCCTCCTGCGACCAGCAACATCGACAGCATGGCTGTCCTCCGCGGTGTGATGGTGGATCGGCTCCTACCTGATCCCGCAGCTGCCGGGGTCAAGGTCTCGGCCGGAGCCGTCCACAAGACCCTCGCAGACGCCAAGGAGTCGTACGCCGCTCCGCGAACACTTGGGTCAGAACGGCCAATGGCGGCAAGCCGCGCCTCGACGGCCCAGTTCTCCCGAACGCCCGGCAACAGGACAAGTAACCGGTGAGTAGCTTCGAGAGCGGGCTTGTCCGCGGGGGATGTTGTGTCGGCTCCTGGTCCCGGCGGTGGCGCGCACCCGCTTGCGCCGGACCGGCGCCCCAGCCCGCCCGCGCATTCGGGTGCGCGGGCGGGCGGACGGTGTCCGGCGCCGCAACGTCGTGCGCGGCTGTGCCCGGAGTCGGTGTGCCGGTAGGGGGAAGAGGCGAATACCGACTACTCGATCACCGGCCTCCACCAGAACGGCCCTCCAAGCGGGTGTTCGCCGTCCCTGATGAGGCGCCCGGGATCGCGGGCAGGGTGGCGAGGTTGGCCGCGTCCGGCCATGGCCCCCCGGACACCTTCCGGGACTCGGCGGCTCCCACCATGGCGCACATGCTGTTCCTGTCCCTATTTACCTTTGACGCAAGGAGTTTTCTCCATGCTTGGGAAGACGACTTCAGCGATCGCCGCCAGTGCGATGAGCGGCCGGGCTTCTGGCCTGGTCCACTCCCGCCGCCGCCGCGACAGCTCCGCAGGCCGCCGCGGCGGTCCCCAACTGCGTTGAGACCGACCTCGACTACAGCGGGTGGACGGACAAGCTGGCAGTGATCAACGACTGTAGCTACAGCGTGCGTGTCAAGGTCGTGCTCGCCTACGAGACCGATCTCGCCTGCACCACAATCCCCTCTGGTTACACCCAAAACTACAGCTGGGGTTATCCCGGCAGGTTCGACGGCCTCGTCGACTGCTGACCGAAGGTCACACCAAGATCACGGAGACCCCCGCGCGACGGTGCGTCGCGTGGGGGCTTCGTCGCGCCCGACTTCGTCAACCTGGGTTGTCTGGCCTCCGATGAGGTTTTCTTATTGAGCTCCAGGAGCCGGGAGGAAACCAACAGCAGCCGAGCGTGCTCCCGACGACATGGCAGTGCTCACCCAGCACCCTCCGAATCCCGGGCCTGCTGCCTCTGCGCTTCGGCTTCCTTCGACCGGCCCGTCTTCTTTGGAGGGTGAAGGGGACTTCATCCGAGGAAGGGGCGTGCCCATGTGGGCGTGGGACGAGGACAACGGCTGGTGCCGGGGCGGGGAGCGCTGGTGCTCCGCGAAGGCGGGTCACGGCCGGGGCCGGTGCCGTCGGGTGAAGGAGCCCGTTGTGCCGGTGGCGGGCCAGCGGGAGCGCCAGATGTTGCTGACCGACCTGCGGGCGCTGGTGGCCTACCTGGAAGCCCACCCGCAGCTGCCGGTGGGGAGATGACCCGCGTGGAGATCACCTACTTCCCCGAGGGGTGCGACGGACACCAGCGGGACCAGGTCGTGCGCCTGGCCGAGGCGCTCGGGATGCGGTCGCGGTGGGAGGGGGAGCACTTCTCGTGCGGCAAGTGGTTCGGGCAGGCCGGATACCGCGTGGTGTCCATCCCCGAGCGTGCGCGGAAGGGCGAGCTGGCCGCGGTAGCCCAATCAGGGGTTCCAGGCGGCGGGCGTGAGCTGGCCCGGTCTCAGAACGGCCCCGGCATGTTCCGGGGCCGTTAGTCGTGTCTCGGGGGTGCTCCTGGTCCGTGACCTCGGACCGTCCCCCGAAGCTACTCCCGGATCACCTAGCCCCTCGCCGTGGCCCCGGGCGAAGCGGGCCTCGACGAGGTGTCGGTCACCTGTCCCTTGAGTCCGACGCGACGTCACACTGTTGAGTGGGCGGCGCCAAGCACCACGAGCGGAAGGCCTCCCCGTGAACGACCCGGCTGAACGAACACGCCTCGACGCCGCCGACTACGCCCGCGCCGAGCAGATGCTCGCGCCGCACAGAGCCCGCCTCATACCGCAGGCCGCCGTCGCACCGCAGTGGTCGAGCGACGGCACCCGGTTCTGGTACCGCTCGGGGACACGGCACATCGTGGTCGATCCGGCGGCGGGCACCAGACGCGACGCGTTCGACCACGAACGTCTGGCGGCGGCGCTGTCACAGAGCTCCGGGCGCGCGGTCGAGGCCGACGCCCTGCCGCTGGCGTCCCTCGACTTCGAGCCTCCGGGCGGCGGCGCCGACGCGACCCGCTTCTCGGCGTTCGGTACCCGGTGGGAGTGGTCGGACCGCGCCTCGTCCTGTACCCGGATCGACGACGACCACCCCGCGGGGCCGGGCGAGGTCGCCTCACCGGACGGGGCGTGGGTGGCGTTCCGCCGCGGGGGCGACGTGTGGGTGCGCAGCCGCGACGACAGGCAGGAGTTCGCGCTCACCGAGGACGCGGAGCCGGACTGGGACTACGGCGGCCTGCCCGACGCCGCCACGAAGGTATCGCTGCCCCTGCAGGGCCTGGATGCGCCGCTCGTGGCCGAGTGGTCGCCGGACTCCACCCGGCTGCTCACCCACCGGATCGACCAGCGGGGGCTGCCCGAACAGGTGCTGGTGGAGTCGTCTCCGCCCGGGGGAGGGCGGCCGGTGGCACACCGCATCCGCTACCCCATGCCCGACGACGAGGCCCAGGCGACGGTGTCGTGGCGCGTGCTCGACGTCGGTACCCGGCAGGTCGTCGGCGAACAGGGCGACCCGGAGGTCCTCTCGGTCCACAACCTGACGCGACGGTGGTGGACGGGACAGTGGGGCAGCGCGATCCACGTCCTACACCAGTCGAGGGACGGGCGCACCGTGGAACTGCGCCGTCTCGACCCGCTCACCGGGGCGCGGACGACGCTGGTCACCGAGACCGACCGCACCCGGGTCGACCCCTCGCCCTACCTCCACCTCCCTCCGGTGACGCGTGTGCTGGACTCCGGGGAGATCCTGTGGTGGTCCCAGCGCGACGGTTGGGGCCACCTCTACCTCTACTCCGCCGACGGCGGCCGGGTCGAGCGGGTCACCGAGGGGCCGTGGCTGGTCCACCGGGTGCTGTGGGTCGACGAGGACCGCCGCCAGGTGTGGTTCGTCGCCTGCGGACTCCACGCCGACGACCCCTACGTGCGACAGATCTGCCGCGTGGGCCTCGAAGGCAGCGGGTTCGAGCGGCTCACCGACGACGACCTCGACCACGACGCGGTCAGCCCTCCGCAGGGCGGCTACCTCCTCGACCGGGCCTCGGACGTGGCCACGCCGCCGCGGGCTCGGGTGCTCGACGGCGACGGGCTGCCCCTGGTCGAACTCGAAGCCCCGGACACCGCTCCGCTCCGAGCGGCGGGCTGGAGCCCGCCCGAGCGGTTCCGCACCCTCGCCGCCGACGGGCGCACTCCGATCCACGGCGTGCTGTGGCGCCCGCACGGCTTCGATCCGGCCAGGCGCTACCCCGTCGTCGACCACTGCTACCCCGGGCCCAACACGCACCGGGCGTCGCCGGCGTTCGGGAACCTGTTCACCGGGGAGCCCGAGGCGCTGGCCGCGCTCGGGTTCGCCGTGGTCGCGATCGACGGCCGGGGCACCCCGCTGCGCAGCAAGGCGTTCCTGGACCACTCCTACACGGGGGACCTGGGCATGTCGGCGGCGTTGGCCGACCACGTCGCCGCCATCCGCGAACTGGGGCGCCGCCACCCCTGGTTGGACACCGGCCGAGTGGCCATGACCGGCGATTCGGGGGGCGGTTTCGCCACGGCCCGTGCCCTGCTCACCCATCCGGAGTTCTACACCGTGGGCGTCGCGCGGACCGGCGCCCACGACTTCTCGGTCTACCTGCCCTTCTGGACGGAACAGTTCTGCGGCGAGCCCAGCGCGGAGAACCGCCGGGCCATGGTCAACACGCACCTGGCCGACAACCTGCGCGGCAAGCTCCTGCTGATCGACGGCGAGCTCGACGACAACGTGCTGCACTACCAGAGCCTGCGCCTCGTCGACGCGCTCATCGACGCCGACGCCGACGTCGACATGCTCCTCGTGCCCGGTGTCGACCACAGCCTCATCGGCCGCTACCACTACATCACGCGGCGGACCTGGGACTACCTGGTGCGCCACCTGCACGGCACCGAGCCACCGCGCTACCGCCTCGCTCCGCTCCCGCCGATGCCGGAGTGGGCCGTCGTCCCGTCCTGAGGACGCGCCGGTAGGGTCCCCCCCGAGTCACAGCGGGTTGCGGGTTCAGGACTGCTCCCGAGCAACGGACTGCTGCCCGGAGGCGGGTCGGTCGGCGGCGCAGACCGGCCGGTGTCACGGGGTACCGGACATCACGCGTTCGATCCGGGCGGGTGGTGGTTCTTCCGCGGTGCGTAGGGGACCGCGGGCGTCCGGGCCGGAACCGAAGCGGATCCAGGCCAGCTCCCGCGCCCGGCGCCGGTCGAGTGCGAGCAGACTGCGCGCGCCCGGTGCGAACGCCGCAGGCCTGTGCCGGGTGGCCGCGCGCAGCCGCCGCCAGCGCCGTGAGTGCACCCGGTGGCTGCGCTCGGTCACCCGCCGCCCCCGGGCGTCCTGTCCGCTCCGGGCCTCCTGCGGGGTGGCGTCGATCATCAGCACGTGGACCTCGTACCGGCGGAGCCGGCAGAGCAGGGCGAGCAGCACGCGGACCGAGCGCCGGGTCCCGCACTCGTGCACCACCACGGGGCCGCCGCGCAGCGCCGCGGCCACACGGGCCAGGTGCAGTACGTGCACCACCCAGCGCCACAGCGGGTAGGGGACGCGGCCGAGCAGCGCCCCGAGCCGGTAGCGCGACTGCAATGAGTCGATCACCCGCACACCGTCCGCGGCGACCACGGTCCGGTCCTCGTCCCCGCGCAGACCGAACAGCCGCCGCAGCAGCGTGCTCTTCCCGGCCCCGGGCACCCCGGTGACCACCACCAGGGACCGCCGGGGGTAGACCGCCCCGCGCACCCTCGCGTCGTTCTCCGAGGGCGCGTACCGCACCAGACCCTGGGACATCTTCGGTAGCTCCTCAAAGCCGACCTGGGCGCCGGTGGGGTGCGGATCCACAGCGGCCGCGTCACCGACATCATGGCGCTGCTGTGCGTGTACTGACCTGAGAGGTTGGTGCCGCGGAAGGCGGGAGGGCCGCCGATCGCGTTGTGGAACCGGTGGTGATTGTAGTGATGCCGCCACCTCGGAACGCCTCCGGTTCCTCTCGTCGGCCGGGTTCCCGCCGCGGGTCGGGCGGAAGCGGTCGTCCACCGCGCTGTGCAGGTGGGCATACCCCGTGTCGGAGTGGTTCTCGCGCCCCCGGCCGGGTCCGAGCCCCTTGCGGCCGCCGCCGTCGGGGATGTCGCCGGGTTTCCCGAGGTCCACGTGCACCAGCTCGCCGGGGAGCTCACCGCCACGCACCGCGCACGCGCGGGACGCTCGTCGAGACCCCTCCTCGGGCTCGCTGAGGTGTGCCCGTCGGGCCTGGATGCCGCCCGTTCGCAGATCAGCCCCCCGATTCGATCAGTGGCGTGAGCCCGTCCAGCAGGTGTTTCATGCCGAGGTCGAAGATCGCGTGCACGTCGGTCGGCCCCGAGACGCTGAACGTCAGGGGGAACCTGCCCTGCTCGGCGATCCGCAGGAACTCCTCGCCCCTGGACCGCCACCAGTGCTCGGCGTCCATCCCTGCCTCGTACCCCTCCACCACCGCACGCGTGCCCTGGAGCGCCATGCCGGAGGTGTAGGCGGACACGAAGGTGAGGATCGCCATGGCCGCGTCCGGTGAGCGCCCCTGGCCGGTGATCACCCGCATCATCCACTCGGCGTTCTGCACCAGCCCGGGGGACTGGACCGCTCCGGCGAGTGGGGTCAGCCGCACGGTCCAGGGGTGCCTCCGGTAGATGCCCCACTCCGTCAGCAGCGCCAGTTCGAGCGCCTCGCGCCAGTCGGCGGGCGGCGGTTCGGGCAGGGCGTGCTCCGTGTAGACCTGGTCGATCATCGCCGTCACCAGCGCGTCCTTGTTCGCGACGTGGCGGTACAGGGCCATGGTGCTCACCCCCAGGTGGGTGGCGACCCTGCGCATGGACAGGCCGTCGACGCCCTCGGCGTCGGCGATGGTGATCGCGGCCAGGACGATGGCCTCCCGGCCGAGACCGGTCTCGGCCGGCGGGCGGTGTTCTCCCGCCTGCGCCGGACGCGGGCGTTCCCGCTGCCGCTGTGGTCCTCGTGGCTCCGGGGCGGAGGGGGGCGCGTCCCGCACGAGGGTTCCGACCCCGCGCACCGCTTCGACCAGGCCTTCCTGGCGCAGGGACGCCAGCGCCTTGGTCGCGGTGGCCATGGCCACGCCCCACTCGCGCATGATCTCCCGCGTCGAGGGCACACGCTCTCCCGGTCCCAGCTCCCCGGCGTCGATGCGCGCGCGGATGTCGGCGACGACCCGTGCGTAGGGCGGCAGCTCCCGTTTTCCGGTCGTGGACACCACTGACCCCCTTCGGTCCTGTCCCGCTGCTCCAGAGTGTACTAGTGCACGATGGGGGCTTGGGTTACCTCGTTGAAGGTGCCGGGGCGTCCTGAAGAACCTCCTTCGATCCGTAGTGCACTAGGGCAGTGCGCTGGATGCGGTGAGCTTTTCGGCTATTGGTCAGGGTTTACTGCGGGGGGCATGCTGTGTGTACGATGTACGCACAGCGCGTCGCCCCGAGGTGCGCCCCGGTGCGCACCTCGGCGCGTACGCCGTCCATCGGAGCCCACGGCCCTTTCGGAGGCCACCATGTCCCACACGCCCACATCCGAGGCCCGCACCGCTCCGGCCTCGGACCACCCGCTTCCGCTCGACCGCCGCTCCCTGGCCCCGGACCTGGCCCGCGGCGTCATGCTGCTGTTCATCGCACTCGCCCACACGCACCTGTTCACCGTGTTCATCGGTGGCCTTGAGGGTGCTCCCACCACAGCGGACCAGATCACCACCGCGGGCACGGTCATGTTCGTCGACCTGCGCAGCTACCCCATGTTCGCGGCCCTGTTCGGTTACGGCCTGGCCCAGATCCACCGCCGCCGCGGCGAACGGGGGCACGCCTGGCCCCGGACCCGCGGCCTGCTGCGCCGACGCGGCCTGTGGCTGGTCGTCTTCGGGCTGGCGCACACGGTGCTGCTCTTCCCCGCGGACATCCTGGCCGTCTACGGCCTGGTGACGCTGCTCCTGGCGGGCGTACTGCGGCTGCGCGACCGGACCCTGGTGCTCCTGGCGGCGGTCTGGCTCCCCGTGGCCACGGCCGTGCACGCCCTGATCGCCGCCGAGGACTCCCTGACGGGCCAGGGCATGCCGCTGATGCCCGACGGGTTCGTGGACGAGCTCCTCTTCCGGCTGACCCTGTTCTCGGTCCTGGCCGTGGTGATGTTCGCCAGCACCCTCGTCCCCTTCCTGGTCGGCGTCCTGGCAGCCCGGCACCGACTCCTGGAGCGGCCCCACGAGCACCTGCGGCTTCTGCGCACGACCGCGATCGTGGGGATCCCCCTGGCTGTGCTGGGCGGCCTTCCCCTGGCACTGGACAAGGCGGGGGTGTGGACCGGCGCCGCCGCCGGGGACGTCGTGGTCACCACCGCCCTGCACCAGGTGAGCGGCTACGCGGGAGCTCTGGGCTACACGGCGCTCATCGCCCTGGTCGCGGCCCGCCTCACGGGCCGGGAGGGGCCGGTGACCAACGCGCTGGCCGCACTCGGACAGCGCTCGATGACCTTCTACCTGGCCCAGTCCGTGGCCTGGGCGGTGCTGTTCTCCTCCTACACGCTCGACCTGCACCTGACGTCGCCTGCCATCGGCGTGGGCGTCGCGGTGTCCGTGTGGCTGACCACGGTGCTGCTCGCCGACCTCATGCGCCGCCGAGGCGTGCGCGGGCCGGCCGAGGCGGCGCTGCGCCGCCTGACCTACGGGCCTCCTCGCTGAGCCGACCGGTCCTCCCGACGCGGTGGCGGGTACGGGGCCGCCGCCGAGCGGCTACGGCAGAGCCCGTGGCCCCGTTCCGAGGGGCCGGTCGTCGGGCGAGGGCCGTGGCCGGGTCACACGAGGCGCTGGTCGGCGCGGCACCGGTCGGTTCGTCTCGTGCCGGCCGCGCCGGAGAGGACTGGCGCGCCGCCTCGCCCGGGCCGCGTTCACGGACGCGTTCACGGACGTGTTCGCGGCCGGCCCCGCGGGGGGGGGGAGGGGGACACCGGTGACACACGCGGTCCACGTCGGGCCCCGAGCATGATTACTTCGAGACGAGAAGTAAATTCGCTATGCTCGGGGCATGGGGCACAGTGAGCTGGAGCTGGCGGTGGTGGCGACCCAGGACGTCGTGACGCGGGCGAACGTCCAGCTGGAGACGGCGCTGGCCGAGCACCGTCTCACGCGCGCCACCGCGCAGGCCCTGTGGGAGATCGACCCCGACGAGACGCCCCCGTCGATGAAGACGATGGCCGGGCGGCTGTTCTGCCAGGCGCCCAACCTGAGCTTCGTGGTCAACCAGCTCGCCGACAGGGGGCTGGTGGAGCGGCAGGTGGACCCCGCCGACCGCCGCTCGCGTGTGCTCGTCCTGACCGCCGAAGGCCGTCGCGTGCGCGCCGCGGTCATCGAGGCGGCCGTGGCCACGACCCCGCTGGCCAAGCTCGACGAGGCCGAGTTGCGCCAGCTCGTGGCGCTGTTGGGCAAGGCCCTCCAACCGTCCGCGTAGGGGCTCCGGGCGGGGATGACCGTCCGCTGCGGCGAGCGCCGGGTCGCTCGTCCTGCTCGTGCCCAGCGTCACCGTCGCCGTGATCGCGGTCGTGGTGTGGCTGCGTACGCGTAGGACGGGACCGGCCCTGACCCCCGAGCCCGCCTGGGCACACGCCGACGCGCGGTCCGCACGGGTTCCGAGCGTGCGATGAGGAGCGGCGGCCCCGGGCGGAGAACCGGCGCGGGGCGGTCAGCCCCCGAGGAGCGGTCAGTTTCCGAGGAGGCGTTCGACCAGGAACCGCCAGCCGTCGACCAGGGGGTGGGGGGCGCACAGCTCCACGGGGTCGGCGACATCGTCCGTCGACAGGTACAGCATCAGGGGCCCCTCCAGCGCGGCGGTCAGCTGCACGGCGAGGCCGTCCAGCTGGGCCGGGGGCAGACCGGCCAGGCTCAGGAGCATGCGGATGTGGGGCTGGGTCATGCCGGCCGCGCCAGCGGGTACCGGCAGTGAGCGGTCCACGGCGGCCCGGGCGATCGCGTGGTGCTCCAGCAGGAAGGGGATGCGGGCGCACCCGTAGGCGACCAGGCGCCGCACGGGGTCGGCGCCCGGTCCCAGCGGCGGCGGTCCGGACAGCACCTGTTCCTGGAAGCGGCGCTCGGCGTCTTCGAGCAGGGCCACGAAGATGCCCGCGCGACTGCCGAAGCGGCGGAAGACGGTGCCCTTGCCCAACCCCGCGCGTTCGGCGAGGCCGTCCATGGTCACCTGCTGTGTCCCGTGTTCGGCGATCATCGCGCGGGCTGTTTCCAGCAGGCGTTCGCGGTTGCGCACGGCGTCCGCGCGTTCGCCGCGCTCCTTCCCGAAGGGCACCAGGGGCGAAGTCACACGGACAATCTACCCCGGGAACGCTAAGCGGGGTAAAGTCCGTTTATAGTGGTGCGAGGGTCACCCGGACAGACGAACCGTCCGGCCGTGTGGCCGTGCTCCGCATACCGCGGACCCGAACACCCTTGGGGGAAGAGCCCGATGAACCTGTTCCGTCTGGACGCCAGCATCCTGCCGACCGTCTCCAGCAGCGCCGAGATCGCCGACCGGGTCGAGGCCGAATGGACCGCCGCCCGTCCGCAGGGCGTCGTCACCCGCCGCCACCTGGGCGCCGATCCGCTGCCCGCCGACGCCTGGGCCCTGGCCACCATCGGCGCCGGCACGGACGAGGCCGACCGCACCCCCGAACAGGACCGGGCCCTGGCGCTGGCGGCCGAACTGGCCGCCGAACTCCAGGAGGCCGACGCGGTGGTCCTGGCCGTGCCGCTGTACAACTACGGCGTCTCCCAGCACTTCAAGACCTGGGCCGACCTGGTCATCGCGGGCGCGGGCCCCGCCAATCCGCTGCTGAAGGGCACCCCCACCGTGCTGGCCACCACCCTCGGCGGCGGCTACGGCCCCGGAACCCCCCGCGAGGGCTGGGACCACTCCACCCCCTACCTGGAGCGCGTCGTCGGTGACATCTGGCAGGCCGACCTGACCCTCATCAGGCGCGAGCTCACCCTGGCCGCGACCACGCCGGGCATGGAGGCCCTCAAGGACCTCGCCCAGCAGGAGCACGACCGGGCCCTGGCCAGCGCCAGCGAGGCCGGCCGGGCGCTCGCCGCGCGCTGACGGCCCCAGCCTCCCGGCCGCCGCCGACGCCCCGGACGCCGAGCCCGCCCGGGTCCGCCGTCGACCACGTGATCCGTGTTCTCGGCGGGCCCGGGCGGTGCTCGTACGTGTCCTGGGGTTCGGGGGCTTCCCCCCCGGCGCTCGTCCGGCTCCTCGGGGCGCGGGGTCTCCCGCCCTGTTCCGGTCGGCGTCAGCTCTCGGCGAGGACCTGCGCGAGCGCGTGGGAGACCTGCCGGACCATCCCCGGATTGGTCTCCCGGTAGTAGTCCAGGGCGGTGACCGCCTGGTAGAGCGTCCAGCCGCGCCCGCGCAGGTAGGCGCCCTCGTCGGTGCCGAGCGCGGACAGGAACAACGCGCGGCTGCGGCCGCTGAAGACGTTCCACGCCGGTTGCAGGTCGCAGGCCGGGTCACCGGCGTTGAGCCCGCCCCAGTCGATGACCGCGGACAGTCGTCCCGCGTCGACCAGGAGGTTGCCGGGGAGCAGGTCGCCGTGCACCCACGCGTCGTGGTCCCACGTCGGCGCCGCGAGCGACTCCTCCCAGGAACGGGTCAGGGCGGCGCCGTCCACCCGGTCGCCGAGCCCGTGGATCGCGCGGCGGACCTGCTCGTCGTTCTCCGCCAGCGCGCCGCCCCGCGCGCCCCTGGCCCGGGGCGGCGCGTCCGCGGTGTCGACGCGGCGCATCGCGGCGACGAAGCCCGCGAGGTCGGCGGCGGCCCGCTCGTGGTCGTCGATGGTGCCGTTGGCGTTGTCACCGGGCAGCCACTCGTAGACGGACCACACGAAGGGGTATCCCTCGGCGGGCCGCCCCAGCCCCACCTGCACGGGCAGGGCCAGCGGCAGGTGGGGCGCCAGCCGGGGCAGCCAGGCCGCCTCGCGCTCGGCCTGCCCGGAGGCCCAGCCGATCCGCGGCATGCGGACGCACAGCCGTTCGCCGAGCCGGTAGACGTCGTGGTCGGTGCCGTAGGAGGGGACCAGCGCCAGCGGCAGGTCCGCCCATCGGGGGAACCGCGAACGCAGGAGACGCCGCACGAGGTCCGGACTCGTCCAGACCTCGTCGGCGTGCATCCTGGTTCGGTTCATCCGGTCATGTTCGCAGAGGAGCGCGGGGACGCCCAGGGATTTTCCGGCCGGTGCGCGCTCCCCGCCGGGGGAGAAGCCCGGTGGGGCCCGGGGACTTCCCCCGGCGCTAACCCCGGATGCCCTCGGAGCGGCGCAGTCCCAGGCGGCCGCGGGTGCAGACCGCGAGGACCACCGCGAGCAGGGCGACCATGGCGACCTCGGGCGCGCTCGCCGGGTCGCCCACGGCCACGGCCTTGAGACCCGAGACGACGTTGATCGCGGCGTGGGTGATGATCGCGGCGAGCACGCCGCCGCGGGCGGAGTTGAAGACGTGGCCGAGGACCACCGTGAACCCGACGCAGAGCAGGGCGTAGGCGGGGAAGTACATCTGCGACTGGAGCGTGCCCGCCATGGCGAACAGGGGAGCGTGCCACATCGCCCAGACCGCGCCGAGCACCACGTTCGCGGCCAGCGGGGAGAGCACGCCCTGGAGCCGGGGCAGCGCGAACCCCCGCCACCCCAGTTCCTCGTTGCCGCCGCCGACCAGCGCGATGACCAGGAACTGGACGGGCAGGGTCGGCAGCGCCGCCCAGAGCTGGGCCTCGTCCAGGGTCGACTGGCCCAGGTACACCTGGACCGCCGCGGAGCCGGCGAGGGCCAGGACCATCAGCACGGTGATCGCGTAGGGCCTGACGCCGCCCCTGCGCCGGAGCGAGTGCCGCCGGAAGAGCGCGCCCACGCCCTTGCGGCCCTGCGTGGCCGCGGTGACGACGGCCGCGGCCACCATCGGCCCGAAGCTGCCGACGATCACGGCGGGCATCGGGTCGGCGCCGCCGAGCAGGCGGGTGCCGAGCCACCAGGCGGTCCAGGAGAAGGCGAAGGCGATCACGAGGAAGGCGGTGAGGCCGCGGGGGTCGGTGGCCGTCGTACGGGACTGGTCGGGGGCCTCGGAGGGGGCGGAGGTCTGGGGACTCGTGAGGGAGCTGTCGGTAACCATGCCGAGAAACATACACTGTTTGATGAAGACCTACAACGTAGGATTCCTAGTATGCTGTCGGACATGGCCGATTCAGGATCTGACCAGCAGTTCGACAGCGTCTTCCACCGCCCCCAGCGCCGACGCCGGTCCCAGCCCGCCCTCAGCCTCGACCGCATCGTCGCCGCGACGATCGGCCTGCTCGACCGTGAGGGGACGTCCGCGCTGACCATGCGCAAGGTCGCCGCCGAACTCGGGGTGCACGCCACCAGCCTGTACTGGTACGTGGAACGCCGGGAGGACCTCGTGGACCTGGCCGTGGACGAGATCCTGGCCGAGGCCGCCTCGGCGCTGCCGCCCCCGGACGCCCCCTGGGACGAGGCGCTCAAGGAGACCGCCCTCCGGTTCTACGCGGCCCTGACCGCGCACACCTGGGCCGCCGAGTTCGCGGGCTCCCGGCCGCTGATCGGCCCGAACGCCGTCGCCCTGTCGAGGCGGATCATCGAGGCGCTGGGGGAGTACGGCGGGGACAGGGAGGCCCAGGCGGTCGCGATCCGGGCGGTGTCGAACCAGATCCTCGGCGCGGCCACGTCCGCCGTCGCGATGAGCGTGATGAAGTCCGACCGCGGGCAGGGCCACGAGGAGGCCGTCGCCGCCGCGGTGTCGGAGGTGGACGCCCTGGCCGTGGAGAACACCTACTTCGACCAGGCGCTGGACCTGGTCCTCGCCGGTATCAGGGCGCGGCGCGGCGCGTAGACACGGTCGTCGGGACGGCGGGATCCCGCGGTCGGGCCCGGAACGGGGCCACCGGCACTGCGCCGCCGGGTACCGTGACCCGCCCGGGTCCGGAGGGTTCCACGGAGTGTGGAACGCCGCCGGGCCGGGCGGGCTCCCGGCTGTCCGGCTCCTAAGCGCGGATGTTGATGTCCACGCAGGCGTAGAAGGCGTTGGCCGTGTCGGCGACGTTCCACCGGGCCAACAGCTTGTGCCGTCCGCTGTACCCCGACAGGTCCACGGTGTGGCTGAACGACCACGGCGGACGGGCGCCGTGGTCGTCGAACACGGCCACCCGCTGGTCGCCGATGAAGTACTCCCAGGTGGAGGTCGAGTGCGCGGCCGTGATGGTCCACTCGAACGTCTGGACGCGGCCGACGTCGGTCACCCGCCAGCCCCGGCTGTCGTCGTTCAGCTCGGAGAAGCGGCCGACGCCGCCGTCGCACCGCATGAGCCCCTTGGGGCCCTCGACGCTGTGCGGCTCCCACTGGATGCCGCCGCACTGGACGATGCCCTCGGCGCACTGGGCCTGGCGGCTCATCGGGTTGGAGATGTAGCCGTGGGCGTTGGCCGTGCCCGTGGGCATGAGGCCGAGGAACAGGGTGGTGGCTGCGGCCAGCGCCGCCGCGGTGCGGAGCCGGTGCCTGTTACGGGGTCGGGGGGTGTCGGACTTGCGGATCGGCATGTGCGGGTCCTTCGGTCATGGATCGCGCCCCGGCGCGGTGGAGGCCGGGACGGTGGCGGGAATCCGTCGGGGGAGTCCCGGGCCGGTACCGGCCCGGGGCGAAGGCGAGCGCTCGGGACTGGGGAGGATCCGGAGGGGCCGCGGGCGCGGAGCCGGTGAGGGCGCGGTGCCCGGAGTCCCTCTGGAAGGAGGGTTTCCCGTTGGGGAGGCCGGTAAGCGGGCCGTGACGGGGAGTCGGATCCGCTGATCGGGACGGGGCGCGGGGGCCGACCGGACCGCCCGCAGGACCGGTGGGCGCCGTCCGCAGGGCGGTACGGGAGGGGCCGCGGAACGCGAGGGGGCGGGAACTGGGAGGATCCGGCCCCTCGGCGCGTGTGGTCCGCACCGGCCACGGGTGGACCAATCCCGGCGCGGCCGGGAGGCGGCGTTAGACCTCACCTGGAGGCCACAGTTTCCTTCCCCTCCCCTCCGCGGCGCCGGGTCCTCCCACCGATCCCGGTACCGCGTTCGACCTGGTGCCGGAGCCCGCCCGCCGCCGCCCACCTGCCCTCCGAACGCCACCGGCGCCTTCCGCCAGCCGTCCGGCCGCGGCCGTACCAACGGCCGCCGCCGCGCCACGCCGCCGTTCGCGGGGTACCGGACCGTGGACGGGCGTTCCGTGAAGATGACGCCGTGGACTGTCCGAAACCGGTGACCCGGTGATCCGCCTCCCGTCGGAGTCGTCCCCGGGAAGCCGCTTCCGGCACCGCACGAACGAGAGGTGAGATCGGTGGCCACCGACGGAGGGCAGCACCGCGAGGGCAGCGAGCCGCGGCCGGGAACGGAAACGGAGGCCCCCGCGGAGGCGGAGCGCGGGCGGAGCCGGCTCAAACCGGTCGTGTTCTTCGGCTCGTCCGCGCTGATCGTCGCGCTCTCGGTCTGGGCGATCGTCGCGCCCACGGGCGCGGGGAACACCATCGGCGCCGTCGTGGGGTGGATCTCCGAGGTGTTCGGCTGGTACTACTTCCTCGCCACCACCCTGTACCTGGGGTTCGTGGTGTTCGTCGCGCTCTCCCGCTACGGCGGGGTCAAGCTCGGACCCCAGCACTCCAAACCGGACTACGGGGTGTTCGCGTGGGCGGCCATGCTGTTCGCGGCGGGCATCGGTATCGACCTGCTGTTCTTCTCCGTCTCCGGGCCGGTCAGCCACTACCTGGCGCCGCCCGAGGGCGACGCGCAGACCGTCGAGGCGGCCCGGCAGGCCGTGGTGTGGACGCTCTTCCACTACGGCGTGACCGGGTGGGCGATGTACGCGCTGATGGGCATGGCCCTGGGCTACTTCTCGTTCCGCTACCACCTCCCCCTGGCCATCCGCTCGGCCCTGTACCCGCTGATCGGCAGGCGCGTCCACGGCCCGATCGGTGACGCGGTCGACCTGGCGGCCGTCATCGGCACGATCTTCGGCGTCTCGGTGTCGCTCGGCATCGGCGTCGTGCAGCTCAACTACGGGCTGAACTTCCTCTTCGGCATCCCCGAGGGGATGGCGGCGCAGCTCGGCCTGATCATCGTCGCCGTGTTCGTGGCCACGATGTCGGCCGTGGCGGGCGTCGACCGGGGCATCCGGCGGCTGTCCGAGATCAACGTCGTGCTCGCCGTCGTCCTGATGCTGTACGTGCTGGTCTTCGAGGACCCCGTCTACCTGCTCAACGCCCTCGTCCTCAACATCGGCGACTACCTCAGCCGCTTCCCCTCCATGACGCTGAACACCTTCGCCTACGACCCGCCGACCGACTGGCTCAACGCCTGGACGCTGTTCTTCTGGGCCTGGTGGATCGCCTGGGCGCCGTTCGTCGGGATGTTCCTCGCCCGGATCTCGCGCGGCCGCACCATCCGCCAGTTCGTGGCGGCGACCCTGGTGGTGCCGCTCCTGTTCACGCTGACCTTCCTGTCCTTCTTCGGCAACAGCGCGCTGAGCGTCGTGCGCGAGGGCGGCGCCGCGTTCGGCGAGGCCACCATGAACCAGCCCGAACAGGGCTTCTACGGGCTGCTCGCGCAGTACCCGGGCGTCCTGTTCAGCGCCGGGCTCGCGACCGTCGTCGGCCTGCTCTTCTACGTCACCTCCGCCGACTCCGGCGCGCTGGTGATGGGCAACCTCAGCTCCCACCTGCCGACACCGGTCACCGACTCCGCCCCGTGGATGCGCGTCTTCTGGTCGGCGGCGACCGGCCTGCTCACCCTCGCCATGCTCCTGGTCGGTGGGGTGGACACGCTGACCAGCGCGACCATCATCATGGGCCTGCCGTTCTCGTTCGTGATGTTCGTGATCATGTGGGGCCTGTTCAAGGCGCTGCGGGTCGAGAAGTTCCGGGCGGACGCCTTCCGGACCACCCTGTCCTCGTCGCTGTCGGACCGGACCACGGCCGACCGCCGGGGTCCGGAACGCAACTGGCGGCAGCGGATCACGCGGGCGGTGAGCTTCCCCGGCAGGCGGGCGGCCGGCAGGTTCGTCCGCGAGGTGTGCCGCCCCGCGTTCCGGGACGTCGCCGAGGAGCTGCGCGAACAGGGCGCGGAGGCGTCGGTGACCGAGGGGGTCGACGAGGAGGCCGGGATCCCGTACCTGGAGCTGCGGGCGCCGATGGGCGAGGAGGAGGAGTTCAGTTACCGGGTGTGGCCGATGGTGGTGCCCACCCCCGCGTTCGCCATGCGCTCGCTCGCCGAGCACGACACCTACGTGCGCTTCGAGGTCTACCTCACCGAGGGCAGCCAGGGTTACGACGTGATGGGCTACACCAAGGAACAGCTCATCGGCAACATCCTCGACGAGTACGAGCGGCACCTGGAGTTCCTGCGGCTGCACCGGGAGGCGACCTCGCGCTCCGCCATGCCCGACCACGGGCCGGGCACCGCCGACGTCCAGGACGCCGAGGAGCACTAGACAGTGCTTTCTTGGACCTCCGCTTCGCTTCGGTCCGTGTTCGGGCGCCCCAAGCACGGGAACCCTCGGCGTCTCCAGCGGGTCCGCCCGTGCCCACCCGTCGCCCACCACCACCCCCAACCGACGCCTACGGCGCAGTTCCCCCACGGGAACCCGCCTCCGCCACCTCCAGAACCCCGTGGGCGCCCGAACCACCCCCCAGGGGCTGAGGGCCGTCCAAAAAACGTGCCCTAGACCGCTCCACGCACGCTCCACACGGCGGGGGCGGTGCCGGGAGGCGTCCGGGAATGTCGGGCCGCGCGCGTAGCCTCTTCGCGGATCCGCGGGCGGCGCCCCCGGCCGCCCTCCCCGAACCCCCTCACCGTAGGAGCTTCCATGCAAGAGCACCCGACCGTCCTCGTCTTCCGCACCGAGCGGCAGCGGGCCGAGGCGGGGGAGTGGCTGACCGACCACCGGCTGGTGGTCGGGTTCGAACCCGGCGGGGCCGTGCCGCTGGCCCAGCTCGGCTGGCGCGACCTCGACGGCGCGGAGGCGGTGGTCGGGTTCGACCCCGGCATGACCACGTTCACCGGCACGCGGACCACCGCGGACGGCACGTCCCACGCCTGGCGGGGCCGGTTGGTGGAGCGGCTCACCGACCGTCCGGTCCACAGGTTCGGGGTCGAGGGCGTGGAGGACGGGGAGGAACTGCGGCTGCTCATCGAGGACGGCGGCTCCCCGGCCGCGCGGATCACCTGGGCCGACCGTGAGGGCGGCGGCGGCGCGGTCGCCCTGCGCACCATCCTCCTGGAGGAGGCCGGGAGCGGGGACGAGGTCACCGGCGGGGTGCGCGAGGTGCGGGCTGGCAACGAGCACACGAGGGCGGGCGAGGTCGCCGTCAACCTCCTCGACGACACCTCCTCCAAGTGGCTGAGCTGGCGCGACGCCGACTGGTTGGAGTTCACCATGGCCGAGCCCGTCAGCGTCCGGCACTACGTCCTGGTCTCCGCCAACGACTTCGCCGACCGCGACCCCCGGGACTGGACGCTCAAGGGGTCGGCGGACGGCCGGAGCTGGGTCACGCTCGACACCCGCTCCGACGAGTTCTTCCCCGGCCGCCACCACGCCCGCGACTTCCACATCACCGATCCGGCGGCGGACACCCCCTACCGGCACCTGCGGCTGGAGGTCTCCAGCAACTGCGGCGGCTCCGAGATCCAGCTCAACCGGGTGCGCTTCTTCTCCGAGGGCCGCACCTACGAGGCGTTCGACGGACACCGCTACACGGCGGGCGGCGCGCCCGCCCCGTACGGGGGGACCGTGCGGGACCTGTCGGCCCGGACCCCGGCCACCGCCGAGCAGTGGCGGGCCTACCTGGCCGAGTACAGCGCGGACATGCTGCGGGTCCTGACCGAGGACGAACTCCCCGGGACCACCGCGGAGCAGCGCGCCGCCTCCTGGCTGGGCCACGACGGCGCCTCCGAGGAACAGGTCGCGGAGCTGGAGGAGCGGCTCGGCAGACGGCTTCCGCCCGGCTACCGCGCCTTCCTCCAGGCGTCCGACGGCTGGGGGCCCGCGAGCACGTTCGTGTACGGCCTGCGCTCCACCGCGACCGTCGGCTGGGCGGCCGACCTGGAGGACGAGTGCGGTGTGGACGAGCCCCTCGTGACGCAGGAGGGCGGGCTCGTCGGACCGCTGCTGCTGGTCTCGGCCGAGGGGGACGCCCAGGACTGGGTACTGGACGCGGGCGACGTCTCCCCCGACGGCGAGTGGGCCGCCTACATCTGGGCGAGCTGGTACCCCGGCCTGGGTGAGCGTCACCGCTCCTTCGCCGACCTCGTCGCCGCCGAACGCGCCTCGTTCGAGGAACTGCTCGGGTCGGAGGGGCGCCCGGTGCGTCCGGAGGGGGCGCGCGAACTCCTGGCGCAGGGGCGCCGGGCCGCCCTGGACGGCCGGGTGGAGGAAGCGCTGAACGCCCTCCGGCGGGCCGGGGAGAAGGGGTCGGGCTCCGCCGCCTACCTGGAGGTGGTCCTCGCGGCCTTCCTCGACGTCCGGGGGACGCACCACAGGCTGCGCGGCCTGCTGCACCGCCCCCACGTGGTCGCCGAGGTCGGCACCGGACAGATCGAGGCCGAGGCGGTGCCGCTCTACCTGCACAGCGCCGGTCTGGCCACGCCCAGCGGGGCGGCCTACGCGGACCGCGCCCTGGCCGGGGCCGTGCCCGGCCTCACCGTTCCCCCGTCCGGCGCCGAGCGGCGGGAGTGGCTGGCCGCCCACCGGATGCCGGAGCCGCCCGCCTTCGAGCGCGCCCTCGACACGGCCCGCGAGCTGGCTGCCCGCGGCGCCACCGACGAGGCCTGGGCCGTCATCGAGGGGGCCCTGCCCGAGTGGTACCCCCTGGAGCCGAACCGGATCGCCCCGGTCGTGCTGCTCACCGATCCCGCGCTCCGCCGGGTGGTCACCCCCGCCCGTGCCCGTGAGGCGGTGTTCACCCCGAGGCGGGGCCGCCCGTCCACCCCCGGGGAGGCGACGGGCCGGACCGGAGGCGCGGACGGCTCCGCGGGGGCCGGGGCCTCCGGTCGGGCCCAGGCCCGCCGCGACTCCCTTTGACCGACCCGTGCCCGCCCGCGCCGACCCGGATCAGGGGGACCGGCGCGGGCGGGCGGGGATCAGCCCCGCTCCAGGTCCCGGAGGTAGTCGGCGAACTTCTCCAGGCCGTCGATGTTGCGCGGACCGGAGATGCCCTCGTTGTAGTCCATGACGAAGAAGTTCTCCTCGACCACCGCCGGAACCTCGGACATCGAGGGGAAGGAGCTCAGGAAGTCGATCTTCTCCTCGGCGGGCTGGTCGCCGTAGTCGAGGATGATGATGACCTCCGGCTCGGCCTCCACCACCGCCTCCCAGCCGACCTGGGTCCAGCGCTCGTCGAGGTCGGCGAAGATGTTCTCTCCGCCCGCGTGGCTGATGATGTCGTTGGGCGGGACCTGGCTGCCCGCGGTGAAGGGCTGGTCGGTGCCCGAGTCGTAGAGGAACACGGAGACCGGGTCGCCCTCGGGGACCTGTTCCTCCACGGCGGCCACCCGGGCCCGGTAGTCGGTGACCAGCTCCTCGGCGCGCTCCTGGACCCCGAAGATCCGCCCGAGCCGCTCCAGGTCGGTGTACAGGCCCTCGAACGGGGCGGCCTCCTCGGGGTGCCCCGGGTAGTTGAAGCAGGACTCGGTGTGCATGAAGCTCTGGATGCCGAGCCCGTCCAGGATCTCGGGGGTGATCCCCCGCTCCTCGCTGAACCCGGAGTTCCACCCGGCGACGACGAGGTCGGCCCCGGCGTCCACGACGAGCTCCCGGTTGAGCAGGTCGTCGCTGAGGAACTCCACCTGTGCGTACTCATCGGCCCAGGGGGACTCCTCCACCGGCGGGTTGGCGGGGGGCATGACGTACCCGTGCACGTGGTCGGTGAGGCCGAGGGCGAACAGCTTGTCGGCGCTCCCGGCCTCGTAGGCCACGGCGCGCTGCGGGGTGGTGTACTCCACCTCCTCGCCGCACCGCCGCACGGTGACCGTGCCCGCGGCCGAGGCCTCCTGCCCTTCCTCGACCCGGGCTCCGCACCCGGCGACCAGGACGGCCACGGCGGTCAGGGGGAGCAGGGAGCGGTGGGACGCGCGGGTCACGAGGGATGTCCGGTGTTTCACTGGAGGCCTTTCTCGACGGCGGGGAGGAGCCGGTACAGCAGTTGGGGGTCCCCGGTCAGGGGATGGGGGACGACGGAGGCGTCGATGCCGAAGACCTCCAGGAGCAGGGCGGGGGTGAGGACCTCGGCGGGACCGCCCGCGGCCACCAGGCGGCCCTCGGAGAGCACGCCGATCCGGTCGCAGGCCGCCGCGGCCAGGTTGAGGTCGTGCAGGACCACCAGGACGGTGAGCCCCGAGTCCCGGAGCAGGGACAACAGCGCGATCTGGTGGCGGATGTCCAGGTGGTTGGTGGGCTCGTCCAGGACCAGCACCCGGGGCTCCTGGACCAGGGCCCGGGCCACCAGCACCCGCTGGCGCTCGCCCCCGGACAACTCCATGACGCCCCTGTGGGCCAGGTGGGCCACCTCCAGGCGCTCCATGGCCCGGCGGCACAGGTCGCGCTCGCGCGCGTCGAGCGGCTGGTTGCCGCGCAGGTGCGGGGCGCGTCCCAGGGCGACGACCTCCTCCACCGTGAAGTCGAGGTCGCTGCCGTTCTCCTGGGTCAGGGCGGCCACGCGCTGGGCGCTCTGGCGCAGGCTCAGGGAGGACAGGTCCTCGTCCCCGACCCACACGGTCCCGCCGCTGGGGCGCAGCGCCCGGTAGACGCAGCGCAGGGCCGTGGACTTGCCCGAGCCGTTGGGACCCACCAGGCCCACGACCTGACCCGCGGGCACGTCCAGGGAGAGAGCGTCCACGATCCTGGCGCCGCCGAGCTCGACGGACAGCCCGTCCACGCGCAGGTCCATCATCGTCCTCCGAACAGGTAGCCGCGGCGGCGCATGAGGGTGAGGAACACCGGTACGCCGATCAGGGCGGTGATGACGCCGAGGGGGAGTTCGCGCGGGGCCACCACCACGCGGGAGAAGAGGTCCACCCAGACCATGAGGACCGCTCCCAGCAGGGGGGCGACGGTGAGCACGCGCCGGTGGTCGGCGCCCACCACGATCCGCACGATGTGCGGGATGACCAGCCCGACGAAGCCGATCGCGCCGCTGACGGCGACCATGGCCCCGGTCATGACCGCGGTCACCGCGAACAGGATCCTGCGCTGCACGGCCGCGTCCACACCCAGGCTCGCCGAGGTCTCGTCGCCCAGGGTCAGCACGTCGAGCGGGCGCGCGAGGCCGCGCAGAACGAGGATTCCCAGGACCACCACGGCGGCGACCACGGGCAGGGAGCTCCAGGTGGCCGCGCCGAAGCTCCCCATGGTCCAGAAGAGCACGGTCGCGGTGGCCTCGCTGCTCGGCGCCAGGTAGACGATCACGCTCATCACGGCCTGGAAGCCGAAGGAGAGCGCCACCCCGGTGAGCACCAGGCGCAGGGGGGTGACCCCCGTGGGGGAGCGGGCGACCAGGTGGACGAGCAGCGTCGCTCCCAACGCGCCCAGGAAGGCCCCGGCGGAGACCGCGTGGATACCGAGCGCGGACAGCGCGCCCAGCACGCTGACCAGCACCGCGCCGACGGAGGCGCCGGAGGAGACCCCGAGGATGTAGGGGTCGGCGAGGGCGTTGCGGACCATGGCCTGGACGGCCACGCCCACGACTCCCAGACCGGCGCCGACGACGGCGGCGAGCAGGACCCGGGGAGTGCGGATCTGCCAGATGATCTGGTAGCGGACCACCTCGTCGGCCTGGATCACGCCCCCGCTCAGGGCCGCCCACAGGTAGCGCACCGTCTCGCCCGGGGGGACGATCGCCGACCCCAGTCCGATGGCCGCCACCGCCGAGAGCACGAGGATGACGCCGAGGACGGCCGCGGCCGCGGCCGTGCCCGTCCGTGTGGCCAGCCATCTGACCCCGGCCGGGCCGGGTCGCTCGGACGCCGTGTCGTCGGGTGCCGCGTCGTCGGGTGCCGGGCGCGACCTGCCAGGCGGGAGGGACACGTGCCGCACCTGGTTTCTCCTCCCGCTGGGTCAGCAAAAACGATAATGGTTTTCATATTAGGGCAAAGTCGTTCCCGTCGGAACGGCCGGGGCGGATGTGTGTACACGGCGGCTTTCCCGGTGGGCTGGGCCGCCCCGCCGCCGGGTCCGGGCAGGGGCGGGCGGTGGCGGCCCCCGCTTCGGGTTCGGTTGATAGCGCCTGGCCGGAAGGTCGTGGACGGCAGAGCCGATTCCGGTGCGCCGATGTGCCGGACTCTCCCGTATCGTCCCGGTGCGCCCCGCGGTCCGCGGAGGGGCGGGCCGTCCTCGGGTTACCCGTGGGCACCCTCCGGAAATGACCAGTGACAGTAAGTAGTCGAACCGGAAGGGGGCTCGCGTGCGCGTCACCGTGGGCACCGCCACCGCCGCCGTCCTGCTCGCCGTCGCACCGGCATCCGTCACCGCACTGGCGCCCGCCGCCGCGCACGCGGCCGAGGCGGTCCCGCTCGCCGTCGCCGTCGCCGGTCTGCCGGTCACCGACGAGAGCAGACAGGGATACGACCGCTCCCTGTTCCCGCACTGGGTCGACGCCGACCGCAACGGCTGCAACACCCGCGCCGAGGTCCTGGTGGAGGAGGCCGTCCTCATGCCCGAGGTCGGTGAGCGGTGCCGCCTGAGCGGCGGGGAGTGGGAGTCCTACTACGACGGGCGCACCCACACCGAGGCCCGCGGCCTGGACATCGACCACATGGTGCCGCTGGCCGAGGCGTGGGACTCGGGCGCCTCGGAGTGGACCACCGCCCGGCGCCGCGACTACGCCAACGACCTGGACGAACCGGTCGCGCTGGTGGCGGTCACCGCGGCGCAGAACCGCTCCAAGGCCGACCAGGACCCCGCGGACTGGCTCCCCGCCTCGCCGGAGGCGCACTGCCGCTACGCCACCGAGTGGACCGCGGTGAAGGTCCGCTGGGGCCTGACGGTGGACCCGGCCGAGCACGAGGCGCTCACCGGGCTCGCCGCGGAGTGCCCTGGCGCCGTGGTCGGGGTCGAGGCGGCCTGACCCGTCCACGGCGGGGATGGCCCGCGCGGAAGCCGGGCGGAGCGCGCTTCGGCCCGGACGCGCCCGGGTCGGTGGAAGCTGGCTGGCCAGGTGGCGTGTGGGTGCGCGTTCATCGCGGAGGGGATCGACCCACCGTGATACACACGCTACCGAACGTGAATGAGGAAGCCGCGTTCTCTCATCCCTCAGACCATGTGGAGGAAACACCGCATGACCCAGCCCTGTCACAACTCCGCGGTGGGCGCGCAAGCGGCCCCCGCCCTGGACCTGAGCCGGGCCCGCGAC
The DNA here is from genome assembly GCF_012396365.1 of Nocardiopsis alborubida. Classification (GTDB taxonomy): domain Bacteria; phylum Actinomycetota; class Actinomycetes; order Streptosporangiales; family Streptosporangiaceae; genus Nocardiopsis; species Nocardiopsis alborubida. The sequence continues at coordinate 314,701 of NZ_JAAXPG010000001.1, forward strand.
CTCCCCGGGGAGGCGCCTTGAGACGCGAGGCCGTCGTCACCGGTATCGGCGTGGTGGCCCCCGGAGCGATCGGCGCGGCCGCGTTCTGGGACATGCTCACCGCGGGGCGCACAGCCACCCGCCACGTCACCCTGTTCGACGCGACCGCCTTCCGCTCCCGGATCGCCGCAGAGGTGGACTTCGACCCCGCCGCCCACGGACTGGACGAGCGCCAGGCCGAACGCATGGACAGGTACGTGCAGTTCGCCGCCGTCGCCACCGCCGAGGCGCTGGCCGACAGCGCACCTCCCCTGGCCGAGGTCCCGCCCTGGCGCGTGGGCGTGAGCATGGGGACGGCGGTCGGCGGCACCACGCGCCTGGAGAGGGACTACGTCGAGATGAGCCGGGGCGGCGCCGACTGGGTCGTCGACCCCGAGGCCGCCTCGCCCCACCTGTACCGGGCGGTGACGCCCAGCGCCCTGTCCGGGGAGATCGCCGAGCTGGTCGGCGCGCGCGGACCGGTGCGCACGGTCTCCACCGGTTGCACGTCCGGCCTGGACGCGGTCGGCTACGCCGCGCAGGCCATCGAGGACGACCTCGCCGACGTGGTCGTCGCGGGAGCGGCCGAGTCGCCGATCTCCCCCATCGCCATGGCCTGCTTCGACGCCATCAGGGCGACCTCGGACAGCAACGACGACCCCGCTCGGGCCTCCCGGCCCTTCGACCGCGAGCGCAACGGCTTCGTCATGGGCGAGGGCGCGGCCGTCCTCATCCTGGAGGAGGCCTCGATCGCCCGGCGCCGGGGCGCGCGGATCCGCTGCCGGGTGGCGGGCTTCGCCAACCACGGCAACGCCTTCCACATGACCGGCCTGCGCCGCGAGGGGCAGGAGATGGCGCGGGCCATCACCACCGCCCTGGACCAGGCGCGGCGCCCGGCCACCGACGTGGACTACGTCAACGCCCACGGATCGGGCACCGTGCAGAACGACCGCCACGAGACCGACGCCGTCAAGCGCTCCCTGGGCGAGCACGCGCGGCGGGTGGCCATGTCCTCCGTCAAGTCGATGGTGGGGCACTCCCTGGGCGCGATCGGCTCCATCGAACTGGCCGCCTGCGTGCTGGCCATGGACACCGGCGTCGTGCCGCCGACCGCGAACCTGAACACGCCCGACCCCGAGTGCGACCTGGACTACGTGCCGGTGACGGCGCGGGAGCGGCGGACCGACGTGGTGCTCTCCGTGGGCAGCGGATTCGGCGGGTTCCAGTCGGCGGTCGTCCTGGACCGGGGGAACGAGGTGCGCGTATGAGCACGGTGATCACCGGACTCGGCACGGTCTCGCCCGCGGGGGTGGGCGTCCCGGGGTACTGGGAGGCGATCAGGGAGGGGCGGTCGCTCCTCGCTCCGATCCCCGACTTCGACACCGACGGCTTCCACGTGCGCGTGGGCGGGAAGATCCCCGGCTTCGACCCGCACGAGCACATCGACGGCCGCTACGTCGTCCAGACCGACGCCTTCAGCTGGTTCGCGATGGTCGCGGCCGGCGAGGCCCTGCGGGACTCGGGGCTGGACCCCGGCGTCGACCCCTACGCGGTCGGCGTGCTGATCTGCAGCTGCACGGGCGGAGTCGAGTTCGGCCAGCGCGAGATCGAGGCCCTGTGGAGCAGGGGCCCCGACCACGTCGGCCCCTACCAGTCCATCGCCTGGTTCTACGCGGCGAGCACCGGACAGATCTCCATCAGCAACGGGCTCAAGGGCATGTGCGGGGTCCTGGTCACCGACGAACCGGGCATGCTCGACGCCCTGGGCCAGAGCGGACAGGCCCTGCGGCGCGGCACCTCCGCGATGCTGGTCGGCGGCAGCGAGGCCCCGATCGGCTCCCCGTTCGCCCTGGCCTGCCACGCGGGGGCCGACGTCCTCAGCCGCGGCGACGACCCCGGCACGGCCTACCTCCCCTTCACCGAGGGGGCGGGCGGTTACGTCCCGGCCGAGGGCGCGGCCGTCGCCGTGGTGGAGGACGCGGCCGCCGCCCGGGCGCGGGGCGCCAGGGTCCGGGCCGTGGTCGCGGGGCACGCGAGCACCTTCGGCGGGGTCGGCGCGTTCGACCCGGGCGGAGCCGGACTCTTGCACGCGGCACGGGAGGCGATGCGCCGGGCAGGTGTCGCCCCCGAGGACGTGGACGTGGTCTTCGCCGACGCGGTGGGCACGCCCAAGGCCGACGCCGACGAGGCGGCGGTGCTGCGCGAGCTGTTCCCGGGCGGGGTGGCCGTCACCGCGCCCAAGACCGGTTTCGGACGGGCCTACGCCGGGGCGGGCGCGCTGGACGTGGCCGCGGCGGTCCTGAGCCTGGAACACCAGGTCGTTCCGCCCACACCCAACGTCCCCGACGCGCCCATCGGCCTCGACCTGGTCGTCCGGGTGCCGCGCGCCGCACGCCTGCGCGCCGCGCTGGTCCTGTCGCGCGGCCTGGGCGGCGGCAACTCCGCCGTCGTCCTGACACACCCCGACCACGCCTGACGCGCGCCGGGAGTACGAACCGACACGCGACCCGGCGCACCCGCCCGGCACACGAACCGACACGTGACCCGACACACGAGATTCCGAGGAGACCCATGTCCGACAGACACATCGAGATGGAGGAGCTGGTGGAACTCATGTCCACCTGCGCCGGTGTCCGAACCGACGCCGCCACCGCCTCCACGAGCACCTTCGACGAACTGGGGATCGACTCCCTGGGCGTCATGGGCATCGTCGCCGAGATCGAGCGCCGTGTCGGCCGCAAGCTCGGGGCGGACGCCGAGGCTGCGCCCTCCCCGGTCGCGCTGGCCACCCTCGTCAACGGGGGCGTTCCGGCCCCCGCGAAAGGAATGTGATCCCGTGCCCGGAAGCATCGAGTACAGCGTCGTCATCGACGCGCCCTACGACTTCGTCTGGGAGCTGACCAACGACGTCGCCTCCTGGCCGGAGATCTTCACCTGGCACTCCTCGGTGGAGATCCTCCACCAGGAGGGCGACACCACGCGCTTCCGCGTCACCAAGAACCCCGACAAGCAGGGGCGCGTGTGGAGCTGGGTGTCCGAGCGCACCGTGGACCGCGAGGCGGGGGAGGCGTGGTCCCACCGCGTCCAGACCGAGGGCTTCGAGTACGTGCGGATCCACTGGTCCTACGAGGAGGTCCCGGAGGGAGTGCGTCTGACCTGGCGGTACCAGTTCGCCATGAGGCCCGACGCGCCCTTCGACGACGAGCAGATGGCCGTCAAGTACCACCAGAACATCCCTGTCGAGATGGAGCACATCAAGAAGAACGTCGAGGCGGCCGCGCGGGCCCGGGTGGAGGAGATCACCACCTGACCGGCGCCCGCTGACCGGCGCCCGCCGGGACCGCGGCCGTCCCCGTGTGCCGTGTACGGGGGCGGGCGCGGTTCTCCTTACCCGGTAGGGGTAGGTGGTAGGCCGGGGGTGGTCGGGGCACTCCGGAGGGCGGCCCTACCCTGGTGGAACCGGTCCGGGCGGGTCCCCGGACGCCGAACGGACTCCGCCGTGCGCGGCGGGGGAGCGGGGGGAGGAGGCGCTGGTGACGAGCACGTACGCCCTTGTCCCGCGGCTTCTTGCGCGTGGCGCGGCGCCCACGGTGGGAGCCGTGGGCAGGGCCGCGCGCGGGCGCTCCGCGCACCCCGGCCCGGCCTGGGTACGGATGCTGCTCCTGGTGTCCGTGCTGCTCGGTGTGGCGGGAATGCACACGCTGGGGCACGCGTCCGCGGACACGGAGCACGCCTCTCCCGTCTCCACCGCCTCGGTCGTCGCACACGCCGACCCCGTTCCACAGGCGTACGACGCCCCGGCCATGGGGGCCTACGTCGTGTCTGGAACCGGCGCGCACGCTGACCCCGGTGCGGACGCGTACGCCGCTCCGGGGGCCTACGTCCCGTCCGGGGCCGGTGCGCACGCCGTCCCGGGTGGTGACGCCGCCTCGGACGCGCACGCCGCGTCCCCCGTCACCGACCCGACGACGATGTGCCTGGCGGTCGCCGCCCTGGTGGCAGCCCTCGTCGGGCTGGCCGCCGCGGTCTTCCTCCCCTGGCCGGGACCCCTGCCGCGGCCGTCGTCCTCGCTGCTCCGGTGGGCGGCGCGCGTCGCGCCGCCCGAACCCCCGTCCCTGGCGGAGTTGCAGGTGCTGAGGGTGTAGATGCCCCTCCCGGGTGGTGCGGTGGCCCCACGTGCCCCGACGCCCGGACCCGAGCCCTGTTCACCCCGCCGTGGCGCCGTGCGCCATGCGCGAAGACGCCATGAAGAAGGACCGAGAATGACCACGCAGTTCCGTACGCGCGCGTTCCTGGCGGCTCCGGCGGCACTGGCCGCCGCCCTGTTCCTCGCCTCCTGCGGCGGCGGGGAGGCCCCCGACCCCGCGCCCGGGTCCGCCGAGCAGTCGGCGGCCGGGTTCAACGACGCCGACGTCATGTTCGCCCGGATGATGATCCCCCACCACGAGCAGGCCGTGGAGATGTCCCGGCTCGCCGAGGACCGGGCGGGGGAGGAGGTCGCGGCCCTCGCGGCCGAGATCGAGGCCGCCCAGGGGCCCGAGATCGAACAGCTCCGGGGGATGCTGGACGCCTGGGGGGTCGAGCCCGCGGGCGACGGGGAGCACCACGGCATGTCCGGGATGATGACCGAGGAGCAGATGGCGGAGCTGGAGCGGGCCGAGGGGGAGGCCTTCGACACGCTGTTCCTGGAGCTGATGATCGCCCACCACCGGGGCGCGGTCCAGATGGCCGAGGAGCAGCTGGAGAGCGGCGTCGACCCCGAGGCGCGCGAGCTCGCCCAGGAGGTCGTCGACGCCCAGGAGGCCGAGATCGAGCAGATGGACATGATGCTCGGCGGCGACGACGCCGGGGATGACGGTTCCGGGCAGGACGCCGGGGGAGACCACGGCGGTCACTGACCCTCCGCGCGGCGGGCGCCGGGACCACCCGGCGCCCGCACCGTCCGCCCCCGTGTTTGCCCCGCCACTCGCCGGTTAGTGGAAGTGCGGACCAGGGCCGGGGGCGCCCGCCCCCGGCGCCGTACGACGCCGAGGGGGAACGCCATGAGCGTGGCGAGCCGGATGCTGGAGACCTATCCCAAGGACCTGGGCGGGGTGGACCGCGAGAGGCTGCGGGCCTGTATCGAGGCGTGCTTCGAGTGCGCCCAGGCCTGTACCGCCTGCGCGGACGCCTGCCTGAGCGAGGACGGTGTGGCCGATCTCGTCAAGTGCGTCCGCACCGACCTCGACTGCGCAGACCAGTGCGAGACCACCGGTCGGGTGCTCTCGCGCCACACCGGTTACGACGCCAACCTGACCCGCGCGGTCCTGGAGGCCTGCGCGCAGGCCTGCAAGACCTGCGCCGACGAGTGCGAGCGGCACGCCTCCATGCACGAGCACTGCCGGGTGTGCGCGGAGGCGTGCCGACGCTGTGAGCAGGCGTGCCGCGAGCTGATCGACACGCTCTGATCCCTGCCTGGCAGGCGGTCCCGGCCCGTCCGTCCGGCGGGCCAGGCCGCCCGATCCGTGGACGTGGAGCACGTCGCGGCGTTCGGAGCGGTGACGGAGGAGGTCGTGGTCCTCTCGGTCCGGTCGTAGCCGTGTCCGGGTCCTGGCGGCGCCGCCTGAGCACGTCGAGCTTGGGCGCGTCTCCGTGCCGCCGAAGACGTTGCACGCGTCCGCGTACCGGGCGACCAGCCGCAGGGTCTTGCGCTCACCGCCGCCGTCGGCCGTCAGGTACGGGCGCGGGCCGGTGTCCCCGCCCGTCTGCCAGAAGCGGTCCGTCACCGTGAGCCGCGAGATGCCCGCGGCCTCGGCGGCGCGGGCGGTGCCGGCGAGCGCGGGGCCCATGGCGGGCGTGCGGAGCCGGGTACACGTGGTGTTCGGATCGCGCGGTCAGCTCCGGGCGCGCAGGGTGTGGCGCAGGACGGCTTCGATCTCGCCCACGGTGGGGGTGTCCCCTCCCAGCAGCACGCGTGCGCACAACCCGTCCGACACCGAGGGGAAGGCCTCCACAGCGACCGGGTCGTCGGTGTGGCGCCGTGCGATCTCGGTGAGGGTCTCCCGCCAGCGCAGGGCCATGGGGCGCAGCGCTGGGCGGCGCGCGGCGAGCAGCGTCAGCTCGCGCTCGGCCAGGGCGCGGCGCCGGTCGGGTCCGGCGGCCTCGGCGATGAGCTGGGCCAGGGTCGCGAGGTCGTCGCCGTCGGCGTCCATGACCCGGCGCATCTGGGCGATGTAGGAGTCCGAGGCCACGGTCAGGGCTGCCACGAGCAGGTCGTCCAGGGTGGCGAAGTAGTAGGCCACCGAACTCGCGGGGACCCCGGCCTCCCCGGCGACCGTTCGGTGGGTGGCCCCGGAGACCCCGTCGCGCTCGATGACGCGCAGGGCCGCGGCGATGATCGCCTCCCGCTTGCGTTCGCCCCGGGCGCGTCGTCCGTCGACTCGCGCACCGGTCGTTCGCGTCATCTCCGCCTCCAGGGCCGCAGGCTGTTCGGCTCGCTGGAGTCTAGCAGCGCACGCTCCGGGTGAGCGGTCGGGCGACAGCCCTCAGGCCGCTCCCAGCTGCAACAACACCACCCCGAGTGTCGCGAGGCCGATGCCCGCGGACTGGGTGCGCGTCAGTCTGTCACCGAGGAGGAGGGCGCCGACCAGCGTGACGGAGGCGACGCCCGCGGCGGCCCAGACGGCGTAGGCGACCCCGAGGTCGAGCCCTTCGAGGAGCACCAACGAGAACAGGTAGTAGGCGCCGAGGACCGAGGTGACCGTGAGCGCTGTGGGCAGGGGGCGGGTGAACCCGTCGGAGTAGCGCGTGGCGAGGGCTCCGACCACCTCAAGCGCCACGGTCCCGGCGAGGAGGGCGTAGGCGAGCAGCATGCTTCCTCCCAGATGTGTTCCGTCGGAGCAGAGCCTCACACAAAATGAACGATAGTTCAACTAGTATTAGTTGGCATGGCACTTGAACCAGTACAGGAGCCTGGACTATAAGTTGAACTATCGTTCATATAGTTTGGGGCGCGGAAGTCCCGTGATGCGGAGGGGTACGCCATGGCCTGGTTCTTCCTGGTCGCGACCATCGTGACCGAGGTCCTCGGGGCGTTCGCGACCCGCGCCTCGGACGGCTTCACCGCCCCGGTCCCCACCGCGCTGACGGTCGTCAGCGTGGTGGCGGCCTACTACCTCTTCTCCCTCGCACTGCGGCACGGGATGCCTGTCGGGGTCGCCTACGGCCTGTGGACGGCGCTGGGCGTGGCCGCCGTGGCGGTCCTGGGCGCCACCCTGCTCGGCGAGGCGCTCACCTGGCCGCGACTGGGCGGTCTGCTGCTGGTGGCGGTCGGCACGGCGCTCCTCCAGATGGGCGGGCGGGGGGAGGGGGAGGGGGAGGGGGCCGTCGCGGGTCCGGCCTCCGGGCCCGGGGAGTGACCCGGGGCGGAGCGTCCTAGGATGGCCCGCATGCGTCCTCTCCAACACCCCGGAACACTCAGGTGAAGGTCTCCTCGGTCGTCTCCTTCGTCGTCTTCGTGGCCGTGTTCGTCCTCTCCCGCCAGGCCTCGCGCCGGTTCCTGGCCGAGACGGCCGAGCTCTCCGGCTTCGTGCTCGAAGCCGCCTCGTTCGCGGCCTCGCTGGCCCTGGCCGGGCTGGCCTCCGGCGCGGTCCTGTACACGGCGCGGCTCTTCCAGCGGGACTGACGCCCGGTCGGCGCCGCGGAGGGACGGTACGCGCGGAGTGTCCGGCGGATAACGGGAAAGTCCCAGTACACGGCCATGACGGCCGTACGGGAGGGTCGGGACCTAGACTCTCTCGCGTGGGAGCGGAGAGGGCGGACGGGGGTGCGCCCGGAACCCGCGTGCGGCCTTCCGGCCGCGGGAGCGCCGCCCCCGGAGGAACCCTTCCACACACTCGGCGACTCCTCCGGCGAGCGGGGCCTCGCCGCCGTCCCGTCCGAATCCCTGTCCGAGACCCACACCCGGCTGGAGTACCCGTGACCGGCTTCAACCGCAGACACCGCCGCCGCGCTCCGCCGGGAACCCCGGCCGAACCCGCCGAACCGCGGGGCCCGTCCGGTACCCGCCTCACGCGGAGGCTGCGCCTGGACCCCATCGGCCCCGAGCACGCCCACGAACTGTGGCGGCTGCACAGGGACCCCGGCATCGCCCGGTGGTACGGCGGCAGGTGGACGCGGGGAGAGGCCTGGGAGAGCGCCCTGCGCATGGGACGCGCCTGGGAGACCGACGGCGTCCACAAGTGGATCGCGCACGACCGGTGGACCGGCGAGCTGGTGGGGCGCGGCGGCCTGTCCCGCGCGGTGGTGGACTCCCTCTGGTGCCTGGAGGTCGGCTGGGCGGTCCGCGAGTGCTTCTGGGGGCTCGGCTACGCCAGCGAGATCGGCCGCGCGGGGCTGGCGTTCGCCTTCGACGACCTCGGCGCGGACGAGGTGGCCTCCTTCACCGAGGTGCACAACCTCCGTTCCCGCGCGGTCATGGAACGGCTCGGGTTCGGCTACGCGCGCGAGATCCGCCACGGGGGAGAACCCTTCGCGCTCTACCTGATCAGGCGCTCCTGAGACGGCGGGATCGTGAGGTTGGAGTCCCGCAGGCCGCGGGCGCGGGACGGCCGACCCACGCCGGGGAGCGGTCGGCGCGGGTGGGATGGGACACATGGGGCGCGGGCGGTGCGGACGGAGCGGGCGATACGCCCGGTGGCGCGGGCGTTCCGTGTCGCGGGGGCGGATTCCGCCGCGCCGTAAAAGCGTTGCCGGGGCCCGACCTGCGGGGTTAGCGTCCCTCCCATGAGAGCTTTGACTGAGCGGGACATCCGGACGTCGTTCGTGAACTGCTCGAAGGGGGAGGCGCAGCGGCTCTCACTGCCGCGCGACCTGGACCGGCGCCCCTGGGAGGACCTGGACTTCCTCGGCTGGCGCGACCACACCGCGCACGAACGCGCCTACCTGGTCACCGAGCACGGTGACCGGCTCGTGGGCGTGGCCTTCCGGCTGTCGAACGCCCGCGCCGGACTGCGCCGGAGCATGTGCTCGGTGTGCCTGACCACCCACCCCGGGCGGGGCGTGGCGCTGCTGGCCGCGCCCAAGACGAGGCGCTCCGGCCAGGCGGGCAGCACGGTGGGGCTGTACATGTGCACGGACTTCGCCTGCTCGCTGTACATCCGCGGGAAGAAGGAGCCGGAGCCGGGAGGGCGGTTCGAGGAGTCCCTCACCGTGGACGAGCAGATCGCCCGCGCCTCGACCAACCTGGGCGGCTTCCTGGACCGGCTGTCGGCCTGACGCCCCCCGTGCAGGACCGGGACACGACGGCGGCGGGCGTCACGCCCGCCGCCGCCCTGCGTGCCCGCCGTGGTCGGGTCCGGTCCCGGGGTCGGCCGTCCCGACGTCCCTGACCAGCGCCGGCTGTTCCGGTCGCTCCCCCCGGAGGGTGACAGACCGGGTCGTCCCGCCCGTCCGGATGCCCGGGAGCCCGGGCGGCCCCGCCCGTGCCGGCTGTCCCGGCGGCCCCTCCGGTACCCCTCAGTCCACCGGGTGCCGGGGTTCCACCACCGTCTCCGGCCCGGGGTAGACGAGCCGTTCCTCACCGTCGGGAAACCGCACCACGTACGGCGGCCCGTCGTCGGCGCCGCGTATCTCCACGATCTCCCCGACGTGCTGACCCTCGGTGCTCACGACCCCGTGCGTACGCACGTAGTCGCCGATGGACGCCCGCATGATCTCTCCCCCCCGTTCGACCGCTTGGCCGTCACCAACGGGACCTACCCGAAACGCGGGTCCGGCGAAACGGCCCCGGGCGGCGCCGGGTAGGCACAAGTGCGTATCCGGTTCCCGACGAACCACAGATGCGGGGCCCCGGCCCCTCTTCCTAGCGTGGTGCACCAAGAGAGCGGCAGAGAGGGGAAACCGTGCTCACGGTGCGCGAACTGACCAAACGCTACGGGGGGAGGACGGCGGTGGACGGGCTCACCTTCACCGTCGAGCCCGGGCGTGTGACCGGCTTCCTGGGGCCCAACGGCGCCGGGAAGTCCACGACCATGCGGATGCTGCTGGGCCTGGCCCGGCCCACGTCGGGAGAGGCGCTGGTCAACGGCCGGGAGTACGGGCGGCTGGACCGGCCGACGCGGCAGGTCGGCGCCCTGCTGTCGCCGGACGCCGCCCACCCCGGGCGCAGCGCCCGCGCCCACCTGACCGCGAAGGCCGTGGGCGGCGGGATCCCGCGGAGGCGGGTGGACGAGGTGCTGGAGGAGGTCGGCCTGTCCGACGTCGCGCGCCAGCGGGTCCACGGGTACTCGCTGGGCATGCGCCAGCGGCTGGGCGTCGCGGACGCGCTGTTGGGCGACCCGGGGGTACTGCTGTTCGACGAGCCGGTGAACGGGCTCGACCTGGACGGCGTGCGGTGGATGCGCGACCTGACGCGGCGGCTCGCCGACGAGGGGCGCACCGTGTTCGTCTCCAGCCACCTGATGAGCGAGATGGAGATGGTCGCCGACCACCTGGTCGTGGTGGGCCGGGGGCGGCTGATCGCGGACGCGCCGATCTCCGACGTGATCGCGGCCTGGTCGCGCACGCACGTGCTGGTCCACAGCCCGGACGCCGCGAGGCTGCGGGAGGTGCTGGAGCGGCTGGGGTCGTCGGTGCGGGTCGAGGCCGCGGAGGACGCCCGGGACGACAGGGATGTTCGGGGCGCCAGGGAGACCGGTGGCACCGGTGACGGCGACGACGCCCGAGGCACCGGTCTGAGGGTGTTCGGGCTCGGCGCGGCGGAGGTCGGCGACCACGCGCACGCCGCGGGAGCACGGGTCCACGGGCTCCGGCTGGAGGAGGCCTCGCTGGAGGAGGCCTACCTGGAACTGACCGGGGACGCCGTCGAGTACGGGGCCCGCTCCGGGTCCGCCGCCTCCGGCCGGAAGGCCCCGGGGAGCGCGGTACCCGCCTCCGCGAACGCCATGGGGGAGAGGGGAGCCGCTGCCGGTAATCCGGAGGCTCCCGGGGACACCGCGGGATCGGCCGGACTGCTGCGCCGTATGGGACGCAGGAGGTCCCGGTGATCCGGTGGCAGGAGGAGGGGGCGCAAGCCCGAAGCGGAAGCGGGAACGGACCGGACGACAGGGGTGGGGAGAGCATGTCGGGTGTGTCGAAGGCGCCGGGTGCCACGGGTGTGAAGGAAGACCTCGCAGGCCCGGGAAACCCGGGGCGGGCGGCGAAGGCGGCGGGGGCGCGGACCGACCGCGCCGGGAGCCGCCTCCGGACGGAGCTGTTCCGCGAGGTCGGAGCCGAGTGGGTCCGGCAGTCGTCCCTGCGCTCCACGTGGTGGGCGTTCGGGGCCGCGCTGGCGGGCATGGCCGTTTTCGCCGCGCTCATGGGCTACACCGAGTGGACCCGGATCATCGAGAACCCGGACGAGGCGGACGGCGCCGCGTTCATGCGGCTCACCTCGCAGGGGCACTTCTACCTGGTGCAGGTCGCCGTGCTGGTGATGGCCGCTCTGGCCTCGACCGGGGAGTTCGGCAACGGCGGCGTCACCAGCACGCTGCTGTGGCGGCCCGCCCGGGGGACCGTGCTGGTCGCGCGCACGCTGGTGACCGCCGGTCTGGCCTTCGCGGCGGGCGTGCTCGCCACGGTGACGGCGGTCGCGGTGCTGAGCGTGTTCGTCGGCCGGTACGCCTCCGCCGACGTCGCCGAGACCCTGGTGACGGCGCTGAGCGCGGGCGTGTGCATGGCGCTGTTCGCGGTGTTGTTCGTCGGGATCGGCACGGCGACGCGGAGCATGCCGGGCACGTTCATCGTGGGGTTCCTCCTGCTCCTGGGGCTGCCGATGGTCATGCAGCTCTCCCAAGTGCAGATGATCAACGACTTCGCGGCGCTGATGCCGGGAACGGCCGGGATCGAGTTCTACGCGGGCGGTGACGTGGGCTTCTACACGGCGCCGCACGACGGGCCGGTGAACATCGCCGCGGTCGTGGGCTGGGCCCTGGCCGCGCAGATCGTGGCCCACGCCGAACTGCGCGTGCGCGACGTGTAGGGAACCCGGCGGCGGGGGCGGCCGCGACGCCGCCCCCGTCCGGTGGGCCGGTCGGCGACGACCGGCCCACCGGCGTTCGCCGGGGTCCGTCACCCGCACGACGACGGCCGCAGGAGGCGTGCCCCGGGCCTCCCGCGGTGCTGGGTACGGGCGCTCCGTCCGGGCCTCGTGGACGGGCCGGGGGCGGCGCCCGGTCCGGACGCCGCCCGTGCCGCCGACGAGTTCGGGGAACTAGTCCTCGCCGACGAACTCCATCACGGGGAGGTCCGGCGAGGGGGCGTCCAGGATCGGGTCCCGCTCACCGCGCAGGTGGGCGTCGAAGAAGGCCGTGACGTAGGCGCGCTGCGCCCGGACGGACTCCTCGGGGTCGACGGTGCCGATCGCTCCCTCCACCAGGTCGGCCCAGGAGCGGTTCCCCGGTTGGAGTGCCTCGTCGACGGCGGGCAGGACCCACTGGTGGTCGGTGTAGCTCATGTGCTCGCCGTCGGCCATGTACACCTCCAGGACGTCGACCGAGGAAGCCTCGACGAAGGTCCGGAAACCGGCGCTGTACCCGCTGTGGTGCGGCTGGAGCTCGGCCCCGGACCTGCCCGCGGTCAGGAGCGCGAAGGGGCGGTCGGCACCCCGCAGGTTGGCCTCCGACCACACCTCGTTCCCGACGTGGTAGCCGATGCTTCCGTCCAGGTCCAGACCCGCGTCGACGCGGTCGTCCTCCAGCATCACCTCGGCGGTGGTGAGCCCTCCGGCGGAGTGGCCGAACATGCCCACCGAGTCCAGGTCCAGCGCCCCGCCCAGCCCCGAAGGCGGCTCCTGGCCGCTCGCGTCGGGATTGCCGCCCCCGGCCAGATCGGCCAGCCCGTCCAGGACCAGGCGGGCGTCCGCGCGTCGGACCGCGATGGCTTCCCGGTAGGTCTCGGTTTCGGTGTTGGGCGCGTTCGTGCGCAGCACCCGACCGTCTGGCATGTCCACGGCGAGCGTCTCATAGGGGTGGTCCATGGCCGCGACCACGTACCCCTGGGAGACCAGCTGCTCGATGTTGGAGGCGTTGAGGAACCGGGACTCCCGGAAGCCGGGGGAGTACAGGACCACGGGGAACGGGCCCGTGTCGGCGGCCGGGACGTCCTGGAGGGCGTTGACCCGAGAGGCATCGAAGTCGACGTCGTCGCGGTGCAGCCCCCCTTGCTCCAGTTCGCTCTTGAGCACTCCGGAGACGGACGGCGTGACGTAGGGCGCGGGTTCGCCGGTACCCGTGCCGTTCCCGGCCGGGTACCAGACGCTGACCATGACGTCCCGCTCGGTGACCTCCTCCACCCAGGGGTGGCCGCGGTCGGGGTCGACCAGGTGCAGTTCGGTCCGGCCGACGGCGTGCGGGCCGGTGGGTTCGGGCGGGGTGAGGACCACGCTCCCGGAGTCGGTGGCCGCGTTGAGGACGGCGGGAACGGAGAAGGCCGCGGCGAGGACGAGGGCGGCCGAACCGTAGGCGGCCGCGCGGATGGAGTTGGTGGTGTTCATGCCAGCCATGCTCCGGGCCGGGGCACCCCGCGCACATCTCCTGGACGGCAGCGTCCGGGTAGGCACAAAGGGGTAGGGCGGATGGTGGGACCGGCGTGCGGGGGTGGGGAACGGGGTGAGGGCACGCCGACGGAGAGAGCCCCGGGGACCCCCCGATTCCATCGAACCGCGGCGGAGGCCCTCGCCGCCAGCCCCGGCCCCTGCCTGTGGACAACCTGCGGACCCGCGCGCCCATGGACCCGCGCGCCCCGGAGCGACCAGCGCCCGCGGACGGCTGTCACCCGTGGACGGCCCCTCGTCCAGTGTGCTGAGGCCGGACAGGGACCGGACCGCGGTCTCAGACCAGCCCGGCCTCGTAGGCCACGACGGCGGCCTGGACCCGGTTGCGCACGTCCAGCCGGGTGAGGATCGACCCCACGTGCACCTTGACCGTGCCCGGGGCGATGGCCAGGCGGCGGGCGATCTCGTCGTTGGAGCACCCCTGGCCGACCAGCGCCAGCACCCCGCGTTCGCGTTCGGTGAGCCGCCCGACGCGTTCGCGCGCCGCCGACGCGCGGGACAGCCGCCCCCCGGAGGCGTCCAGTTCGTCGATCACCCGGCGCGCCACCTCCGGCGACAGGTACGCCCCGCCCTCCGCGACCGCGCGCAACCCCTCCACCAGCTGCCGGGGGTCCCCGCTCTTGAGCACGAACCCGCTGGCGCCTCCGGACAGGGCCCGCGCGATGTAGGCGTCCTCGGAGAACGTCGTGAGGATGACGACCGCCGTCCCCGGGTGCTCCCGGGCGATGACCTCCGTCGCCGCCAGGCCGTCCGTGCCGGGCATCTGCACGTCCAGCAGCGCGATGTCGGGACGGTGTTCGGCGACCAGGGCCACGGCGGCGGCACCGTCCCCGGCCTCGCCCACCACCTCGATCCCCGGCGCCGCCGACAGGATCGCGCGCAAGCCCGCGCGCATCATCGCCTCGTCGTCGGCGAGGACGAGGCGCAGCGCCCCGGCACCGTCTGTCGCGTTCACGCCGACACCCTACTGGGCCGCCCGGTCAGTCGGTCCGGTGGATCTCGTCCTTGGCGACCAGGACGCCGTCTTCGAAGCACAGCCGGTACACCGACGGCAGCCCGTGCTCGTACCGGGACAGGTAGAAGAGGCACCGGGCACCGGGCGGTGCGGGCGGTTCGGACGCCCGGGCCGACACCGAGTCCTCGGGATAGGAGAACCGGGGGAGCACCCTCTCCACCCGCTCCCGGTCGTCCCCCACGGACAACCGCCCGTACTGCTCCGGAGACAGCACGGTGTTGACGCCGATCCAGGTCAGGAGGCCGAAACCGGCCGCCAGCAGGCCCAGGCCCAGCGCGACCGGAACGGCCACGGCGGCCACCAGCCGACGCCGCGCGCGGTCGCGGGCCTCGCTGTGGGCGCGGTGCGTCTCCGACTCCCCGGGCTCCTCCACCCCGGCTTCGGCGCCGGGGTCGGGCACGGTCGCCCGCACGGTGAACCCCGCGCCCTCCTCCCGACCCGCGGCGAAGCTCCCGCCGAGCTCCTCCACCAGGCAGCGCAGTCCGGCCAGGCCGGACCCGCCCCCGCTCCGAGCGGGCAGGACCGTCCGCGCGGCCTCCGGCGGTCCGGCGTCGCCGACCGACACCCGGGTCCGGTCGGCCTCGCGGATCACCCGAACGGTCACCTCCGCCCCCGGCGCGTACTTGGCCGCGTTGGTCAGCGCCTCCCGGACCACCCGGTGCACGGCGCCGCCGCCCGGGGCGGACGGGTCCGGGTCGGGGCCCTCCCGCAGCAGCCGGACCCGCATACCGGCGTCCGAGGCGCGCTGCACCAGGACCGCCACCGGCTCGCCCGTGTCCGGCTCACCCGTGTTCAGCGCGCCCGCGCCCGGTCCGGAAGCGGCTTCGACGCGGCCGTCGCCGCCGTCGTCGTCCTCGCGCAGCACCCCGATGATCTCCCGTAGCCGCAGGTTGGCCTCGTGAGCCGCCGTGCGCAGCTCACCGGCGGCCCGGCCCTGCTCGGAGTCCTCGATCGCGGTCATCTCCAGGGCCGCCGCGCGCACCGCGATCAGCGCGAGATCGTGGCCGAGGGAGTCGTGCATCCGGGTCGCGATCCGGGCGCGCTCCCGCAGACGGGCGCGATCGGCCTCGGCCGCGCGGGTCCGCTCCATGCGCTCGGCGATCTCCCAGCCGCCGCGCCACACCTGACGGTGCAGGCGCTGGTAGCGGCCGAACAGCCACGGGGCGAGTGTGCTCAGCGCGATGGTGAGGACGCCGCCCAGCCAGTCCACGGAGTCGGACAGGAACGCGCGGACGCCGCTGCCGGACACCAGTCCCGCCAGCAGGTGCAGGACGAGGGTGAACGAGCACGCCGCGACCACCGTCGCCACCACCGGGCGCACCCGTTCCGAGCGCAGGCCGGTGAGCAGCGCCAGCGCCGCCACGGCCACCCAGGGGGTGAGCACGGTGGTCTCCACCAGACGGAGGCCCGAGGCGGACAGTTGCAGGACCGCTCCGGTGAGCACCACACCCAGGGAGACCAGCGGCAGGGGGCGGGACAGGGCCGCCGCGACGGCTATGGCGAGCGCCAGGAGGCACGCTTCGAGGACCGGCGGCCGGTCGCGCCCCCCGAGGGTCTCGATCACCGTCAACGCGCAGAGGCAGGCCCACAGCGCGGCCTCGAAGGCCGGACGGGCCCACCCGCGCGGTTCTCTCCGGATCTCCCGCATGGCCACAGGCTAGTCAGCCCTCCCGTCAGTACCCCGCCGGCACTCCCGTCGAGCGGTGCCCCCGGAGCCGCGCCGAACCTTCCCGGTGCGTGGAGTGTCGGAGGCACATGGGACAAAGTCATCACCGCCCCCGGCCCGCCCGCGGACACACGGCCCCCGGTCCGGGAGAGGGGCGGCCCGCTCACTCCCCCCGGAACACGGGCGCCATCGCGGCCTCGAAGCGGTCCACCCACTCCCCGGCGTCGCCCTCCACCCACGGGCAGTCGTTGACGAAGTCCTCCCACTCGCCGGAGTCGAGGCCGCCCTCCTCCCGCAGGAAGCGCTCGTTCACGGTCTCGGCCCGGTCGCCCAGCTCGGGGCGCAGCACGCCGACCAGCAGGTCGCGCGAGGGCCGCGCGCTCTCGGCCAGCAGGACCGCGTCGTAGAGGTCCTTGCCCTGCGGGTAGGTGTCCGTGTACAGCCACAGCACCTTCCAGGCCAGGGACAGCTCCGCACCGGCCGCCAGCACGTCCGCCCCCGCCACCGACACCGCCACCGGCGGCTCGGGAAGCGACTCGTTGAACACCACGTCGATCTGCACGGTGCCCGGGGGCAGGCCCTCGGCCCGCCACGGGACGACCACGCGGCGGCCCGGCGCCCGCTCGTAGGTCCAGATGCTCTCCAGCCGCACGCCCTCGGCGTCGAAGGAGATTCCCTGCGCGGACGCCTTGGTGACGGCCCCGACCACGTCCGCGAACATGCGGTCGGCCGGGTCCCCGAACGGGGCGGTCTCGGCCGGGACCACCACGAAGTCCAGGTCCCGGGGGCGCCGGGCGGCGTCACCCGCCCACACCGGCATGAGCATGCTGCCGCGCAGCATGAGGCTGTCCCGCCACGGCGTGCCCGCGATCGCGCGCAGGGCCAGCTCCATCGCCCGCCGGTTGGCCTCCCACCAGCGGGAGCCCAGGCCGGAGTCGGCGAACACCGGCTCTCCCGCCCGGTAGGCGTAGTCCAGGTGCTTGAGCGCGGGGTCGAACACCTTCCCCTGGCTCGCCTCGGGGCCGTCGGTGTTGGGCACGTAGGTGCCGGGCGGGCGCTGCCGGTAGCTGTCCGGCGCGTACTCGTCCGGCGGCACGTCGTCGGCGTCCTTGACCGGGGCGGCGTCCATCCACCCGGCGTCCACGGACAGGGCGGTGTCGTGGACGACGAACTCCCGCTCCACCGACAGGACCCTGGGCTGCCACCCCTCCTTGTCCTCGAAGGTCACCCCGGCCCTCTCCAGGGCCTTCAACAGCGCGTGCTCGAACCGGGCGGCCTCCCCGCGGCCCACACGTGAGCACCGCTGGGTGACGAACCGCTCCTGCAAGCCGTCGTCGCGTACCCTGCGCGCGTTGCGCGAGAGCCGGGCGCGATGGGGTTCCACGATCGCGGACAGGGCAGCCAGGTCGGCCGAGGCGGGGAGCAGGAGTTTGACGTGCGTCTCGAAGTAGCACGCCTCCGGCAGTCGCCCGGCCTCCTCCCGGTCCTCGGGGACCCCGGCGGCCCGGCGGGACACCTCCACCTTGGTGCGGGTGACCGCGAACCCGGCTTCGGTCAGCAGGGCCGTCCACCGCTCCGCCACGGCGAGCTCCCGCGCTGGAGTGCTCCCGCCGGAGTGGTAGGTGACCATCGGCTGTGATGGGGACGCGCCCCGGTCCAGCTCGATGTGGGTGAACTTGAGCCCGTGCTCACGCGCCCACTCCGCCGCCTCCGCGACGCGCCCGGGGGCGGTCGCGTCCAGGGTCAGGTGGGTCTCGAAGTCACCGGAGAACTCCATCGGGGGCCTTCTTCTGTCTCGGGGGCCTCGCGCCCCGGGGAAACCTCGCCCGTGGGACGTGCGGGATGGCGATCCGGTTCGGGCCCCCGGGCGTCAGCGCGGGCCGAGGCCCTCGAAGAGCACCCCGACCATGTCCGCGAGCTTGGCGTCGATCTCCTCGGGGGAGGACGTGGCCGTGAGCGCGACCAGGCCGTGCATCGCGGCGGACACGGTCATCGTGACGGCCTCCGGGGTGCCGCCCGCGATCTCCCCGGCGGCCTGGGCGTCGAGGATGGGGCGCATCACCCGTTCGAGCAGCCGCCCCACGGCGGCGTACAGCTGCTCGGAGACGTCGGGGTCGTGCTTGCGCGCGTACATGAGGTCGAGCAGCGCGGTGTGCTCCACCGCGAACCCCACGTAGGCCCTGGCCAGGGCGAGGACACGGGTCCGCGCGTCACCCTCCTCGGGCGCCGCCGCCTCCAGGCGCCCGCTCAGGCGCTCGAAACCGCTGAGCGCGAGCGCGTCCAGCAGCGCCTGCTTGTCCCGGAAGTGGCGGCCCGGCGCGGCGTGGCTGACCCCCGCCTCGCGGGCGATCTCGCGCAGGGACAGCGCGGCCTGCCCCCGCTCGGCCAGAGCCCGCTCGGCGTTGGCGAGCAGGACGGCGCGCAGGTCTCCGTGGTGGTAGGGGCGGTCGGCCATGCGGACCAGGATAGACGGACGCCGTCGCGGCCGTCGCGGCCGTCGCGGCCGCCGTGGCCGCCGTGGGCGGCCCGGGTGCGTCTGGGCGCCGGGGACAGCCCGGGGTGTGGTGACCGCCGTGCCCCGCGCGGCCGCTGTGATCGCTGCGGGCATCCCGGGGACATCCCGGGGACGTCGCGGTCTCCGCGACGCCATGGACAGCCCGGGTGCGCTCGCCTACCGTGGCGCAATGGACACCACAGCGGTCAGCATCCCCGACCTGAGCGGCCGTACGGCGGTCGTCACCGGAGCCAACAGCGGCCTGGGCATCGAGACCACACGCATCCTGGCCCGGGCGGGCGCGCGCGTCGTGATGGCCGTGCGCGACGTGGACAAGGGGCGCGCCGAGGCCGCCGGGGTGCAGGGCGACACCGAGGTGCGCCACCTGGACCTGGCGGACCTGGCGTCCGTACGCGCCTTCGCCGAGGCCTGGAGCGGCGACCTCCACCTGCTCATCAACAACGCGGGCGTCATGGCGGTCGCCAAGGGGGTGACCAAGGACGGGTTCGAGACGCAGTTCGGCGTTAACCACCTCGGCCACTTCGCCCTGACCAACCTGCTCCTGGAACACGTCACGGGACGGGTGGTGACCCTCTCCTCCGGAATGCACCGCATGGCCCGGGGCATCGACTTCGACGACGTCAACCTGGACCGCGGCTACACGCCCTACCGGGCCTACAACCAGTCCAAGCTCGCCAACCTGTTGTTCACGCTGGAACTCCAGCGCCGCCTGGACGCGGTGGGCTCCCCCGTGCTCTCCACCGCCGCCCACCCCGGCTACGCGGCCACCAACCTCCAGAGCCACGGGGCCAACCCGCTCTCCAGGGCGGCCCTCATGCTCGGCAACAGGGTCTTCGCCCAGAGCGCCGCCAACGGCGCCCTCCCCACGATCTTCGCCGCCACCCAGGACGTGCCCGGCGCGGCCTTCGCCGGGCCCAAGGCCCTGGGCGGCACACGCGGCGCCCCCGCCCTGTCCAGCCGGAGCGAGGCCGCCTGGGACGGCCGCGCCGCCAAGCGCCTGTGGGCGCTGTCGGAGGAGATGACCGGGGTGGGCTTCCCGCTGCGCTCGGCCGACCCGGTCTGACCCGCGGTGGTGCGCGGGTGGAACCCCCTGGTTCACACCCGCGCAGGTTCCGGCCGACCGCCTCTAGGGATTGAGGACCAGCTCGTCCGTGGCGGCCGCGCGCACGGCCTCCTCGGTGACCGCGAACGGCAGGGTCTCGCCCCGGCTCCACGGCTCCAGCTGGTCGTCGTAGTTGGGGTGGAACGCGTGGCCGGAGTTGCCGGTCAGGTGGATCCACGTCGACGCGTCGCGGTCGGCCAGGTCCACCACCATCCGCATCGACGGCACCGCCGTGATCGCGTATCCCGCGGTCGGGTCCCAGCCCGTGGCGTTGACGATGCTGGCCCCGCCCGAGCTCTCCACCGGGCCCCGGTTGAACAGCCACTCGACCGGACCGATGCCCGACGTTCCGAACGACTCGTGGGTCGCGGTCAGGGTGTGCAGGTCTCCCCAGCGCCAGTCGGCGGGGTCCTCGCCCAGCAGCTCGGTCAGCTCCCGCGCGGCGGCGTCCATCGCCGCGGCCAGCACCTCCTCGCGCCCGCTGGCCTCGGCGCCCCGCCACCAGTCCGACTCGGGGTCCTCCAGCAACTGCCCCACCACGTACATCCCGCGCGAGCTGCCGCTCATGGTCAGCGGCTCCAGCTCGTCGAACAGCAGCGGCAGCAGATGCCGCCAGGTGGCCTGGTAGAACGCGGCTCCGGCGGAGTCGGTCGCGGTGAACAGGTCCCACTCCCGCAGCTGCTCCTGGGCCCGGGCCGTGACCCCGTCGACGTCCGCCTCCAACAGGTGCGGCACGACCTCGACCGCGCCGCCGTGGAAGGAGTCCATATGGATGCGCGACATGTCCTCACCGGTCACCGGTCCTTCACCGATCGCCTCGGTGAGCAGGTCGTTGATCCGCTGGGACCGGTACCCGTAGTCCCAGTCACCGGTGAGCATGTGCTCGTAGTCGGCGTCCACGACCGACTGGTTGGCGGTGACGATGACGCCCGACTCGGGGTTGTACACGCTCGGCAGCTCCTCGAAGGGGAGGTACTCCTCCTCCCAGTCGTAGGCGGAGTCCCAACCGGGCGCCGGGTAGCGGCCGTCGCCCTCGCCGCGCACCGGCACCAGGCCGGGCGCCTGGTAGCCGATGTTCCCCTCCCCGTCCGCGTAGACGAGGTTCTGGGCGGGGACCTCGAACCGGCTGGCCGCCTCGCGGAAGTCGTCCCAGCCGCGGGCCCGGTTCAGCGCGAAGATCGAGTCCGCCGTCGTGCCCGGCTGGAGCGCGGTCCACCGCAGGGCGACGGCGTACTCGCCCTCCTCCGCGCCCTCCAGCTCCGGCTCCTCCGCCAACGCCTCCAGATTCGCGCCCGCGGCGGTGTCGGACAGCAGCGGCCCGTGGTGGGTGGAGCGCACGACGATGTCGACGTCCTCGCCGCCCGCCACCCGGACGGTCTCCTCGCGGGTCTCCAGCGGCCGAGGCTCGCCGTCGACCACGTAGTCGCCGCCCTCGATCCGTTCCACGTACAGGTCCATGACGTCGGGGTTGAGGTTGGTGAACCCCCAGGCGATGGACTCGTTCTGCCCGATGATCACACCGGGCAGGCCGGAGAAGCTGAAGCCGCTGACGTCGTAGGGGCACGCCTCGGTGAGCTCGGTGCAGTGCAGACCGATCTGGTACCAGGTGGAGGGCATCGACGCGCCCAGATGGGGGTCGTTGGCGAGGAGGGGCAGACCGCTCTCGGTGTGCTCGCCGCCGACCACCCACGAGTTGGATCCCAGGTCGGGACTGGTGCTGGGACCGAGCATCGAGGGCAGTGACGCCGCGGTACCGGCCACCTCGGTCAGCGCGGAGACGGCCTCCTCCGGCAGTTCGGGGGCGCGCCGCTCGTCGGCCTCCCGCAGGTCCGCCTCATCGGAGTCCTCGGAACCCCCGTCGGCCCCGGCCTGACCGTGCTCGTCGGTGTCGGTGATGGGCAGGTGCTCCTCGTGGGGGTAGGCCGGGTACAGCTCCTCGATCTGCTCGCGGGTCAGCCCGGCGTCGAGCAGCTGGGCGCGCTCGGTCTCCTCCACCATGTTGCCGCCCAGGTCCCAGGCCATGGCCTTGAGCCAGGCGAGGCTGTCGACCGGAGTCCACTCCTCGATCTCGTGGCCGCCGTTGAGCACGGAGAGCAGCCCGTACTCCAGGCTGGCCTCGGTGCCGTCGTTCTCGGCCAGCCAGGCGTTGACCCCGGCCGCGTAGGAGTCGAGGTGGGTCTGTGTCTCCGGGGCGAGCAGCTCGTACTCCTGCTCGGCCACGTGCCGCCAGCCCATGGTGCGCAGGTAGACGTCGGTGTCCACCTGGTCGGGACCGAAGAGCTCGGCCGTGCGCCCGGCCGTGACGTGGCGGCGGAAGTCCATCTCCCAGAAGCGGTCCTGGGCGTGCGTGAAGCCCTGCGCCATGAACAGGTCGTGGGTGTTGTCCGCGTAGACGTGGGGGACGCCGTGCTCGTCGCGCAGCACGGTGACGGAGGACTCCAGGCCCGGGAGCGGGAGCTCTCCGGAGGTCTCCGGGAACGACCTCCGGACAGTCCATATCCCCAGGAGCGCGCCGACCAGGGCCAGCACCACGACCGCGGCGAGGAAGCCCAGAAGTGCACGAACGAGGACACGCTTACGCATTACACCCATGGCGGAACCCTAGGGTGCTCGTGGTCACAGTCTCCAGAGTCCGGGGTCACGCGGACCCAATTGTTACCAACTGGTAGGCAACGGGGAGCCGAACGGAAGATGGCGCGAACCGCCTGGTCGGAAGCGGACAGCCGCCCGGCTGGATCCGTGCCGTCCGCAATCAGTCGCGTCTGCCTTGCCTGCGCCACCGCCGAGTGGGCTTGCCGTCTCAGCAGCCTCAATGCGCGCTGGCCCTCTGCGTCGGGTGTCTCGAACGGTGCAAAGTGCTCGGGTTGTTCGAGAAGGCTATGTTTGGAACGAGGTCATGTTGAAGAAATGGGTTCGACTGGCCACCCAGTAAAGGTGTCCTTATTCCGGTAGACGAGGTGGATATTCACTGAGGAAAGAAGGCTTTGTAGGTCTGAGTGAGGTTTCTCGGGTAGCAGGATGGCAAGTGTGGGGGTCGGTGTGATATGTCTCCGGTAGTCCATGAGTTGTCCGATGGCCATGCGCACGGCTTCGCGTGAACTGGTTCCTTTGGCCTCATAGAGAACATTGGAGTTGTTGTCATAGAGGTCAGTGAGAAGGCTAGACGAGAGCCCTGCGACTCTAATTTGGTATCTTTTGACCTCGTGTTCATGCTTTTCGAGCATGGCCTTGAAGGCATCGCATAATTCAGCCTCTTTGCGGCCGACTTTGGTCTGTGGGACGGCTGACCTGGAAATGGGCTTGCCGTTGTGTGCCTCTGGCTCCACCATGACGCTCGTGGTGATGGTGGAGACATCGGCGGATACTTGCCGAACCTCGGTGTTAGGTAGAGGTTCAATGATGTCTTCTGGGCGTGGCACTAGCTCCTCAGCCGGGCGCAAGCGAAAGACGATGACTCGTCTAAAGATGCCTTGCCTGTTGGGTGCTTCGCGAAAGACGTAGGGAAGTTCCTTGTCCAGTTCGAACTTCCCTACATAGCGCTGAATCCTTGTCTTTTTTCTGGGGACAGTGCCCACGGCTTTGAACACACGCAGTGCTCGACCGTCGTCTACGTGAAGTAAAATGGCACGGTTTCTCTGGCCGTTGCGGCCTTCGAATACCTGGTCTTCTTCTCCGTCTCCGGTGTACTCGAAGAGGGGCTCGGAGCTTTCCTCGTCGGGGACCCAGCCGTCGTAGTAGCCGAACTGCTCACCTGAGGCAGGGTCGGTGTAGAGCAACACGTTGGGAGAGGTAGCGCAAGGATGGATCCCCTGGCCCTGCCCGCCTCCAAAGGCTGCCTTCATTTCCGCACGAGTGGTCAGTTCGCCAGGTTTGATCCCTTTGCCAGCCATGAGATTAATGTACAGCTTTGGCGTACGTGGGATCTGAGCCATGAAAGAGGTCGGCGTCTGCCTCGTCTGACCTGCAAGAATCGGATTGAAGAAGGCATCGGTGCTGTTCAGTAGGCGCGTGGTGAGCGGGCGACGTTGCCCACCCCCACGGCTTCAGGAACCAGGTCCTCAGACAGGCGCTCGGCCGCGAGCGGCAGAGTAGGACGCAACCGACCCGCGCCGCTGCCCCTCCCATCTGTCTGTGGACAACTCCCGCCCTGCCCGGCGGAACCGCGTTCCGGGTCGCCTCCGCGCCAAGCCTTCGTCAACACTTCGTCCTGCTCACGGTGACACGAGGCGGTGTCCTGGAAGCGGGACGTCCTCTCTGACAGCCTCGGACGCGCCGTCGATGCTCTGGGGGAAAACGCGATGGACATGCCCGTGGTGAACTCGTGCCAGGTGGACGCCTGCGCCTACAACACCGACCACTCCTGTCACGCACTGGCCATCACCGTGGGGAACTCCTCCCACGCCCAGTGCGACACCTTCTTCGGCGCCAGCGACCAAGGCGGCGACCCCGTCGCCACCGGCCAGGTCGGCGCCTGCAAGATGTCCAACTGCGAGCACAACGTCCAGCTGGAGTGCCAGGCCCCGGCCATCTCCGTCGGGTACGTGCACCAGCAGGCGGACTGCCTCACCTACGCGCCCGCCTGAGCGGCGCCGCGCACCGGCTCACTTCACGGCCCCGGGTCCGAAGTCCGGGGCCGCTCCGCGTCTAGAGCTGACGTTCGGGCCCGCCGCCGTGGTGCCGACACGACCCCCTCAGCAGTCGCGCCCACCGGTGCGGGCGGCCCTGCCTTCCCGCCCGCACCGACCGGCGACCCCGGCTCAGACCCCGCGGCCCTCAGACCTTCCGGCGCGTCCCCGCCTCCGCGACCCTCGAACCCCCGCGGCCCTCAGACCTTCCAGCCCGCCTCCGCCGCCTCGCGGCGCAGCCGCTCCACGACCAGCGCCGCGGGATCGTCACCGGCCGCCCGGAACCCCTCTCCCGCCCACAGCGCCATCCCGCCGGGGTCCCCCGCCCGGGCGGCCGCCGCGCGCAGCGGCTTCGTCATGTGGTGGATCTCGGGGTAGGCGAAGGGCCTTCGCGGGTGCTCGGCGATGAACCTGTTGGCCAGGCCCCGCGCCGGACGGCCGGTGAAAGCCCACGTCACGGCCGTCTCCGTGTACCCGGGGTCGGCCAGGGCAGCCTTGTGGACCGGGTTGGCACCGCTCTCGGGACAGCGCAGGAACGCCGTGCCCAGCTGCGCGGCGGTCGCACCGGCGTCCAGGGCCCCGGCCACGTCGGCCCCGGTCATGATCCCCCCGGCGGCGATCACCGGCACGTCCACCGCGCCGACCACGTCCGCCAACAGCTCCCGCAGCGGCAGACTGACGCTCCCGACCGGGTCGAACGCGCCACGGTGGCCCCCGGCCTCCGCGCCCTGCGCGCACACCCCGCCGGCTCCGCGCGCCACGGCCTCGCGTGCCTCCCCGGCCGTGGTCACGGTGACCACCGTGGCGCTGCCCGCCGCGCGCAGCCGCTCCAGGACGGCGGCGTCCGGGCAGCCGAAGGTGAAGCTCACCACCGGCACGGCCGTCTCCGCGAGCAGGTCGATCTTGGCCGCCCACGCGTCGTCGTCGTGCACCGGGGTGCCGACCGGCGTCCCGTACCGCTCGGCCTCGGACTCCAGGTCGGAACGGTAGGACGTCGCCACGTCCGGATCGGAGGGCGGGCCCGGCACGAACACGTTCACTCCGAACGCGCCGACTCCGGCGTCCCGCACCGCCCTGATCTGGTCGGCGAGGGTGTCGGGGGTCAGGTACCCGGCCGCGAGGAAACCCGTTCCGCCCGCTCCCGCCACCGCCGCCACCAGCGCAGGTGTGGCGGCACCGCCCGCCATGGGCGCCTGCACGATCGGGCGCTCCCGCAGAAGCTCTGCCAGGCTCATGGTTCCTCTCCTCGTCCTCGGCCGCTCCGGCTGAGGCGCGGCGACGCCCCCGTCCCCGTGGGTCCCGGCCGGGGTCCGATCACCCCGTGGAACCCGCGAGCGGAGCGCTGGCCGGACCACGCCTCCCATACCCAGGGGATGCTACCGACGCGCGTTTTCCGGAGTTCGACCGCACCCGCCCAGAAACGCGATATCGCCGTTTGCCCGACAGTTCCTGTGACATGGGACACGGGGTTTTCCGGAGTGGTCGAAAAGGGAGGGTTCCTTCCCGGTTCCGACCCACGGGGAAAGGCGTGTGAGCGACGCGTCCCCTTCCTGCTCCCGCCCGCTGTCCGGCCGTCCGCCACTTGCCTCTTTCCTCCAACTATCCGCCCGTCCCGTCCAGTTCCGGCTCGTCCGGGGATCCCTCCTCCTCACCCCCGACGAACCGCACCGACTCCGGGAAGCGTCGGGACAGCAGGACGGTCGCCAGCGCCGCGGCCACCCCGAACCCGGCCACCGCCGTCACCGTCCAGTCCAGTCCGAACAGCTCCCACAGCCACCCGAACGCCAGCACGGTCAGCATCCTGACCGCGTTGCCCACCATCCCCAGCATCGCGGACATGGTGTTGCGGTTGGCGTCGGAGAACATCGTCTGCTGCCACACGTGCGACAGCACCACGGCCAGCCCCAGCAGGAACTCCGCCGCCGCCAGCCCCGCCACCAGCGGTACGATCCCGTGCGCCGCCAGCACCAGGGGCAGGCCCGAGGACGCCGCGAAGACGGGTCCCCACACATGGGGCCGGTCGCGCCCCACGAACCGCGAACACGCCGAACCCGCCGCCATGGCCGCCATCATCACCAGCAGCACCAGGCCGTTGAGCCGCACGTCCGCGCCGTGCTCGGCCGCGAGCATCGGCTGCCAGGAGAGTACGAGGGCGGCCAGCCCCGAGACCGACGCCGCGGACAGGGCCACCAGCGGCACGAAACGCCTGCTCACCACCAGTACGGCCGACTCCCGGACGATCGCGGTGAGCGGACGCCCCGGTTGGCCGGGGGAGCGGGGGAAGCACACCGGCGCCAGCAGAGCCAACACCACCAGCATCACCCCACTCACCAGCACCAGGGCGTCCGCGGACAGCCAGGTACCCGCCGCCATCACCGAGGCCGCCCCCAGCACCGCACCGCTGTTCCCCGCCACCTGGCCGAACCGCACCGTCCGCGCGATCCGCGCCGGGCGGTCGCGGTCACCGATCCGGTTGACCACGAGCGCGACCAGCGTCCCCGACTGCAGGTGGAAGCCGACCGCCCACAGGTACATGGACGCGAGCGTCAGCGCGAGCCCGTCCGCGTACCCCATCAGCACGAAGCCCGCACCCCACACGGCGAGCCCCGCCGCCAGCAGCCTGCGGTGGCCGTAGCGGTCACCGAACGCGCCGCTGAGGGCCTCCACGAGCAGGGCCACCAGGTTCGTGGAGCCGAGCATCAGTCCCAGCAGCCACGGATCCGCCCCGCGTTCCAGCAGGACCGTGACGAAAACCGCGCCGAAAAGGAAATCGGCCGAGGCGCCGAGGAGGGCGAACGAGGTGTAGCGCAGGAACAATGACGATTCGGCGGTTCTCTCCACGGGCATGGGCGTTTTCCTGGTCGAGGAACGTCGCGGTTCTGGCGAGCCCCGTGATGACGGGGGAATTCACGGTTCCGGAGGGAAATTCCGCCCAAGCTAGCACGCGAGTCCCGGGGCGGCCACGGCTTTTCCCGGCCCCGGCGGCGACGCTGCGGCCGCTCGCCGTACGGGGGCCGGGCGGCGAGCGGAGGCGCCGGCTCACGTCCCCCGTGACCGGGGACGACGGCTTGTCTGAAGTGCGGCTTTTCGGTGTGCATGACCGGGCGAAGCCGGGGTAGTCGCGGTGCCAACCGAGCAACAGGCCGACTCCAAGGAGGCTTGGCGATGCACTCACATGAGGGAAGAGGCGGACTCGGGGGTACGGGCGGCCGCCTGACCGACACCGCCCGCGGGGCGGCGGGCGAAGTCGCCTCCACGGCGGGGGACCAGGCACGCTCCCTGGCGGACGAGGCCCGGTCCGAGGCCCGGCACGTCGCCGACGACGTCCAGACCCGCCTGCGTGAGGAAGCCCGGGAGCAGACCCGGCGCACGTCGCAGAACCTGCGCCAGTGGTCCGAGGAACTGTCGTCCATGGCGGACAGCGGGGAGCAGGACTCCCCGGTGAGCGGTGCCGTGCGCCAGATCGCCCGCAGCGGCCGCGGGGCCGCCGACTTCCTGGACGACCGCGGAATGGAGGGTCTGGTGGAGGAGGCCAGGAGCTTCGCGCGCCGCAGGCCCGTCGCCTTCCTGGCCGGTGCCGCCATCGCCGGGTTCGCGCTCGGGCGCGTCCTCAAGGCCTCGTCCGACATCTCCGCGGGCAGGGAAGGGGCCGGTGACAGCAGTCCCGAGGCGCTCCCCGCCGGCGAGCAGGTCCGTCCGCCCGCACCGCGTATGAGCGAGACCGACCAGGACGAGGGGATCGCGTCCTCCCGTCCGCCCGTCACACCCCGGCCGGAGGACATCGGTCCGCCACCGCCGGATCCGGGGCCGCGGGGACGCACGTTCTGAGGGGGCTGACATGGCGACCATTCCCGGAGCACGGCGGGAGACGGGCGGGGAGGAGCAGTCCTTCTCCGAACTCCTCGGCGCGGTGACCGGAGACCTGCAGACGCTGTTCCGCCAGGAACTCGCGCTGGCCAAGGCCGAGATGCGCGAGGAGGCGGTCAAGACCGGCAAGGCCGCGGGCCTGCTGAGCGGGGCCGCGGTGGCCGGATACCTGGCCCTGCTGCTGCTCAGCCTCGCGGTGATGTTCGGCCTGGCGGAGTTCATCGGCCTGGGCTGGGCCGCGCTGGTCGTCGCGGTGGTGTGGGCGATCGTCGGTGCTGCCTTGGCCGTCGTGGGCCGCAACCGCATGCGCGAGGTCTCTCCGAAACCGGAACGCACCATCGAGACCCTCAAGGAGGACGCGCAATGGGCGAAACACCCGACCAGATAAGGCAGGACATCGAGCGGACCCGCTCGGAGCTGACCCACGACACCGACCGTCTGGTGGACCACGCCAACCCGCGCAACGTCGTGCACCGGCGCACCCGCAAGGTCCGGCACGGAACGCGGGACCTGAAGGACCGGGTCATGGGTTCGGCCCCCTCGTCCGGTGAGGCCGCCGAGGGGATCCGGCACACCACCGACCAGGCGGTCGGCATGGCGAGGTCACTGCCGGAGCGGGCCGTGCACCAGACCCAGGGCAACCCCATCGCCGCGGGGCTGATCGCCTTCGGGGCCGGCCTCCTGGCCGCGTCCGTCCTCTCCGAGAGCCGTGCGGAGCAGCGCGCGGCCCGCCGGGTGGGCGAGCACGCCGACGCGATCGAACCGGCCCGGCAGGCGGTCGCGGAGTCGGCCGCCCACGTGAAGGAGCAGGCGGTGGAGTCCGCGCGGACCGCGGGGGAGCACCTCAAGGGCAGCGCCTCCGAGGCCGCGCAGACCACGGGCGAGCAGGCCCGCCACGAGGCCGTGTCCGCGAAGGACGAGATGCGCGGTTCCTGAGCCCCGGACCGGAGGAACGCCTCCGGGCCGGGACGCCGCCCGGGTGTGTCCGTGCGGCGGGGGCGTGCGGCGGGGCGAAGGGCCGAGGGTCCTTCGCCCCGCCTCCTCCAGGGCCCCGGTCCCCGGGACCGGTGAGGGAAGGAGCGGGAAGATGGTGGGACGCAACTCCTCGAACGCCTACGACGGCCGTTCCTCCCCGGAGGAGGCCGGGAAGCCGACCGACATGTCGGCGTCGTCGTGGTGGGCGTCGCTGCGCCGGACCGTCGGCGAGTTCAAGGAGGACGCGCTGGCCGACCTGGCCGCCGGACTCACCTACTACGCGATCCTGTCGCTCTTCCCGGCACTGCTCGTGCTGGTGTCGCTGCTCGGCCTGGCGGGGCCCTCCGCGACACAGACCCTGACCGAGAACGTCTCCGCCACCATGCCCGCCGACGCCGCGCGGCTGGTGACGACGGCCATCGAGAACCTCCAGGGCAACCAGGCGGCCGCGGGCGTGTTCGGCCTGGTCAGCCTGGCGATCGCCCTGTGGTCGGCCTCCGGCTACATCGCGGCCTTCATGCGCGCCTCCAACGTCGTCTACGACGTGCCCGAGGGTCGCCCCATCTGGAAGACGCTGCCGATCCGCGTCGGCGTCACCCTGCTGATGGTCGTTCTGCTGTCCCTGACGGTGGTCGGCGTCGCCCTCACCGGCAGCGCCGCGGCCTGGGTCGGGCAGCTGCTGGGCCTGGGCTCGACCGTGGTGACGGTGTGGAACATCGCGAAGTGGCCGGTGCTGCTGCTCATCGTGGTGTTCATGATCGCGCTCCTGTACTGGGCCTCGCCCAACGCCAGGCGCGGGTTCCGCTGGGTCAGCCCGGGGAGCGTGCTGGCGGTGGTGATCTGGCTGCTCGCCTCGGCCGCCTTCGCCTTCTACGTCGCCAACTTCGCGTCCTACAGCAAGACCTACGGGACCATGGCGACGGTGGTCATCTTCCTGGTGTGGCTGTGGATCACCAACATCGCGATCCTGCTCGGCGAGGAGTTCAACGCCGAGATCGAACGCGGACGCGCCATCTCCGGCGGCCAGCCGGTGGACGAGGAGCCCTACGTCGACATGCGCGACGTGCCCAAGAAGAAGCACCGGGCCCACCACGAGCAGGAGTGAGGGACCCGGGCCGCGACGACGGGCGCGCACCCTCAGCGTGATCTTGTACTTAGGGCGTCCGCCAGTAGGTGCTCGATCCGGGCGCACCCCCTGCGGCGGCCGAGCCCTGTTCGCGGCGACCCTATTCGCGGTGATCTTGTACTTATAGCGAGGTTCGACCGTCGACATGAGCTATAAGTACAAGATCACCGCAGGTCAGGCCCCTTGCGTCACGCCAGCAACGTTTCCGGCCAGACCACATCCGGCACCTACTGGCGGACGCTGTTATAGCGAGGTTCGAGCGCCGACATTGGCTATAAGTACAAGACCATCCCAGGTCAGGACCTCGTGCGTCACGCTGGCAACAGACCCGGTCAGCCGCTAGCCCAGGGTCTCGGCGAGGGCGGCGGCCAGGACCGGCACGCTCGGATGCCTGTCCCCGCGCGGCCACACCAGGCCGAGGGACGACTCCGGCAGGCCGTTGACCGGGACGAGGACGAGTTCGTCCCGGTCGGCGTGGTCCGCCACGTCCCCGCTCAGCAGCATGGCCCCCCTCCCCGCCGCGACCTGGGAGAATCCCTCCCGCAGGGTGTCCACGCCGGCCTCGTGGTGGATGGTTCTGCCCAGAGGGGTGAGGGTGGGGGCGTGGACGCGCAGCCAGTGGTCGGGGGTCCGCCGGACCGGGATGAGCGAGACCCGGGCCACGTCCTCGACCCCGACGCCGGTGCGCGCGGCGAGGGGGTGGTCGGCGGGCAGCGCGAGCCGCTGCGGCTGACGGGAGAAGACCGCCCCCACGACCAGGTCGCGTTCGCGCACCGGCAGCAGGACGACGGCGGCGTCGACCTCACCCTCGCGCAGGGGGCTGAACGGGTCCGAGTGCGCCGTCTCCACGATCCGCACCCGCGTGCCCGGCTCGCGCTCCTCGAAGGCGCGCACCGCCTCGGCCACCGGGCCGTGCACCCTCCCCCGGAATCCGAGACGGACCAGGGACGGCCCGCCGTGGGCGCGGTCGCGCGCGCCGTCCACCACCGCCGCCAGGTTCTGGTAGGCGGGCCGCAGGGCGTCGAGGAACTCCTCGCCGAACGGGGTGAGGCACGGGCGCGGGCCCGCGCGGTCCAGGAGGGGGGCGCCGATCCTGTCCTCCAGGGCGCGCAGCAGCCGGTCCACCGTGTCCGCGGGCACGCCCAGCCGCACCGCGGCGTGTCCGGGGTGCAGCTCCTCGGTCAGGACGAGGAAGCACTCCAGCTCCCGGATCTCGATACCCCGCAACCGGTCCGCCCCTCCTCGTGTCCGCCGACATGGTGCGCGCCGCTTCCGACACGCGTCGGGTCGGCGAGCACCCCTCATAGAAGCACGGGACGCGTCCCGCCCGGTCGACCGGCTCTCGTGTGGCGAGGGGGCGCGGCGAAAGACGGACCCGCGCGGTGTCCGGTCCGTAGGGGTCCGCGCGTGGGCGAGGCCCCCGGGCCGGGCCGCCCGGCCGCCGCTGGAACCCGGGCGGCCGGGCGGCCCCTCCTCCCTACGGTCCGGGCACGGCCACCGGATACGCTCGGCGCGACAGCGACTTCCAGGAGGAACCACCATGTCAGCGACCGCCGTCGTCACCGGAGCCAGCAGCGGGATCGGGGCCGCCACCGCGCGCGGCCTCGCCGAGGAGGGCTACGAGGTGGTCCTGGTCGCCCGCCGCGCCGACCGGATCGAGGCGCTGGCGAAGGAACTGGCCGCGGAGGGCCGCAGCGCCCGCGCCCACGTCCTCGACGTCACCGACAGGGCGGCCGTCGACGCCTTCGCCGACTCCCTGGCCTCGTGCGAGGTCCTGGTCAACAACGCGGGCGGCGCCATCGGCACCGAGACCGTCGCCGAGGCCGACCCCGCCGACTGGCGCGCCATGTACGAGGTCAACGTCATCGGCGTGCTCAACATGACCCAGGCCCTGCTGCCCAAACTGACCGCCAGCGGGGACGGCACCGTGCTGGTCGTCTCCTCCACGGCGGGCCACGTTGCCTACGAGGGCGGCGGCGGGTACGTGGCCGCCAAGCACGGCGCGCACTCCCTGGCCGCCACGCTGCGCCTGGAGCTGTGCGGGGAGCCGGTGCGCGTGCTGGAGGTCGCGCCGGGCATGGTCAGGACCGAGGAGTTCGCCCTCAACCGGATGCGCGGGAACTCCGGTGCCGCCGACGCCGTCTACGCCGGTGTGCCCGACCCGCTGACCGCCGGGGACGTCGCCGACACCATCGTGTGGGCGGTCACGCGGCCCCCGCACGTGAACATCGACCTGCTCGTGGTGCGCCCGCGCGCGCAGGCCGCCCAGCACAAGGTCCACCGCGTTCCGCGGGGGGAGGACTAGGGCCTGTTTTTTGGGCGGATCCCGGTTCGCAGGGGGTCGGTCCGGGCGCCCACGGGGTCCTGGGGGCGGCGGAGGCGGGTTCGTGGGGAACGGGTGGACCCGCAGTGGGCGCCGCCGTGCCCGCTACGACCCGGTTCCCGCTCTCCGGGCGCCCGGACACGGGCCGGGGCGGAGCGGAGGCCCGAAGAACGGCGGAGGTCCGGAGAACACCGTCCAGCCGGGGAGGCGCGTGCGGGCCGCCGGTCCCCGGCCCGGCGGGGCTCAGGCCTGCGCGCCGCCGGACGCGCACTCGGCGCAGTCGCAGTAGTTCGTCGTGGACATGGACCGGCACCGGGTGCAGATCTGCCGCTTCGCCCCGGGGGGATCGTGCTTCCAGTCGTGCTGCCCCCGCCTGCAGATCCCCGAGGGGCCGATGACGGTGTCGTCACGTGAGGTGTCCATGGCAGCAAGGTAGCCCCGGCCGACCCCGAAGACCAGGGCAGGGTGGCCCCGTGCCCGGTCGGGGCCGCCCCCGGACGGGGACGGCCCGTGTCCGGACGGGGGCCGGGCGGAGCCCGGATCAGGCGTCGAGTTCCCGGGACAGCATCTCCACCAGCTCGTCCAGGACCTTGTCCGCGTTCTCCTGCTCCTCGCAGGACAGGGTGACCGTCTCGCCGTGCTTGACGCCCAGCGCCATCACCGCGAGCACGCTGCGCGCGTCCACGGGGTCCTGGCCCTCCCGGGCGACCTTGACGGGCAGGCCGGAGCCGTTGACGGCCTGGACGAACAGGCTGGCGGGGCGGGCGTGCAGGCCGAGCTGGGAGGCGATGGCTACGGTGCGCTGGGGCATGTCAGTCCTCGAAGAAGTCGTCGGGAGATCGTCGGGTGGGCGGGGAGGCCCGGGTCAGAGCGTGTCGACCGGCCACTGCGGGTCGGGGTCGGCCACCACGCTGATCGCGTCGGTGGCCACGTCGTCGGGGGAGGGGACGGTGGTTCCGGGCAGGGAGACCGCGGCCGTCCCCCACGCCACGGCGTGCCGCAGCCGGTCCTCGGGGGGGCCGTCCGCGCCCAGGAACCCGGCCAGGGAGCAGTCGCCCGCGCCCACTGTGCTGCGCGTGCGGACCCGGGGACCGCGCGCCCACCAGGTGTGCTCGGGATCCACGAGTATCGCACCGTGGCCCCCCAGAGTCACCAGAGCGGAGCCGTTGCCCCACCCCAGAACCTCGCGGGCGGCGTCGGTGACCGCGCCCACGGTGGGCAGTTCCCGGCCGATCAGCTCGGCCAGCTCCTCGTGGTTGGGCTTGAGTAGGGACACCGACCCCGCGCGGGCCGCCGACTCCAGGGGCTTGCCGGAGGTGTCCAGGGCCAGGGGGACCCCGTGGGAGGCGGCCAGTTCGGCGACGCGCACGTACAGGTCGTCGGGGGTGCCGGAGGGAAGGCTGCCGCTGGCCACCACCCACGCGGGTCCCCGGCCCAGTTCGCCCTCCAGGGCGGCGAGCAGGGCGTCGGTCTCCCCGGGGGAGAGCACGGGGCCGGGTGCGTTGAGCTTGGTGGTGGTGCCGTCGTCCTCGGTGACGGCGATGTTGCCCCGGGTCTCGCCCTCGATGGGGACGGCGACGCAGGGCAGGTCTCCGAGCAGTGTGGTCAGCTCGGCGCCTCCGCCGCCGCCCACGGGCAGGACCGCCCTGGTGGGCACGCCGGCACGGCGCAGCGCGCGGGAGACGTTGACGCCCTTGCCGCCCGCCTGCGCGCGGGTGGAGCCCACGCGCAGGACCTCACCGCGGGTCAGGTGGCTGACCTCCAGGGTGTGGTCCACGCTCGGGTTGGGGGTGAGGGTCAGGATCATGGGTGCTCTTTTCGAGGTGGCTGCGCCCGGCCCGGTCCGGATGTGGGACTACCTTTGATTATGTGTGTTTACCTGCGTGTGTCAATGCTGTTGTGTCCTGGTTTCCGGTTTTGGCCACTGTCGGTCACGGGTGGAGGGGGCTCGCGTCACCGGTGTTCGGGTGCGCGGGTGCAGTCGAGGGGGAGGGAACGCTCCTGGTGGGTTCGGGCGGAGTACAGGGCTTCGCGTCGAGCGGTGTTGCTGGGATATTGGTTCAAGGTACCTCTTGTGTGTCCCAGGCAACACCACTAAACTCACAGAAAACCACACCGAAACACAGGTGATCCAACATGTACGCGGAAGAGCGCCAGAAGGCGATCCTCGAACGCGCCCGGCGGGACGGCCGGGTCGACGTCACGGGGCTTGCCGCGGAGTTCGACGTCACCTACGAGACCATCCGGCGCGACCTCACGGCACTCGAACGCCACGGGGTCCTGCGCAGGGTCCACGGTGGCGCGATCCCCGTCGAGCGGCTGGGCTTCGAGCCCGCCCTCAATGTGCGCGACTCCGTCATGACGCAGGAGAAGGAGCGCATCGCCAAGGCGGCCCTGGCCGAGCTTCCGGAGGAGGGCGCCATCCTGCTCGACGCCGGGTCCACGACCGGACGCCTCGCCGAGCAGCTGCCCTCCGACCGCGAACTCACCGTCGTCACCAACTCCCTGTCCATCGCCCTCACACTCGCCCCACGTACCCACATCAACCTCATGCTGCTCGGCGGACGCCTGCGCACCCGCACACAGGCCACCGTCGACGCCTGGGCGCTGCGCTCCCTCGCCGAGTCCTACGTCGACGTCGCCTTCATCGCGGCCAACGGCATCTCCACCGAACGCGGGCTCACCACCCCCGACCCCGCGGAGGCGGAGGTCAAGCGGACCATGATCGCCTCGGCCCGCCGCTGCGTCCTGCTCGCCGACCACACCAAGGTCGGCAACGACCACTTCGCCCGCTTCGCCGCGGTCGAGGACCTCGACCTGGTCATCACCGACACCGGTCTCGCCAGCGGTCTCGCCGACGAACTGGAGGCCGCCGGACCCCGGGTCCAGGTGGTCTGACCAGAGCGGGACACCGAGCGGGGCGGTTCCACCGTCCGGGACCGCCCCGCCCCGGACGCCCCGCGCCCACCCACTTCCCCTCCCCATCTCATCGGCGGGCTGCCCGCCCGTCGCACCTCCCAGGAGGTCCCCCATGACCACACAGCAGAGCACGGACAGACTCGCCTCGGTGCGCTCCGGAGTACAGCGCTTCGGAGGCTTCCTGTCGAGCATGGTGATGCCCAACATCGGCGCGTTCATCGCCTGGGGCCTCATCACCGCCCTGTTCATCCCCGACGGGTGGTGGCCCAACGAGCAGATGGCCGGGCTCGTCGACCCGATGATCAAGTACCTGCTGCCGCTGCTGATCGCCTACACCGGCGGCGCGCTGGTGCACGACAGGCGCGGCGGCGTGGTCGGCGCGGCCGCGACCATGGGCGTGATCGTCTCCGCGGACATCCCGATGTTCCTGGGCGCGATGTTCATGGGGCCGTTCGCGGCCTACCTCATGAAGCACTTCGACCGGGTCGTCCAGCCGCGCATCAAGGCCGGCTTCGAGATGCTGGTCAACAACTTCAGCGCCGGCATCCTCGCGGCGCTCCTGGCGGCCCTGGGCGTCTACGCGGTCGGCCCGGTGGTGGAGCGCATCGCCGGGGGCCTGGGCGCGGGCGTGCAGTTCCTCATCGACCTGAGCCTGCTGCCGCTGGTCTCGGTCATCGTCGAGCCCGCCAAGGTGCTGTTCCTCAACAACGCCATCAACCACGGCGTCTTCACCCCGCTGGGCACCGCCCGCGCGCTCGCCGACGGCCGCGCCATCGAGTTCCTCATCGAGTCGAACCCCGGACCGGGCCTGGGCATCCTGCTGGCCCTGATGTTCTTCGGCTCCAAGGTCAGCCGCGCCACCGCGTCCGGAGCCGCCGTCATCCACTTCTTCGGCGGGATCCACGAGATCTACTTCCCGTACATCCTCGCCCAGCCCAAGCTGATCCTCGCCGCGATCGGCGGCGGCATGTCCGGCGTCGCGACCTTCATGGTCCTGGACGCCGGACTCATCTCCGCCGCCTCCCCCGGCAGCATCATCGCGATCATGGCGGTCACCCCGCCGGGGGGCCACCTGTCGGTCCTGGCCGGGGTCGTCGCCGCCACCATCGTCTCCTTCGTCATCGCCTCGTTCCTGCTCGGCTTCGGCCGGTCCGAGCGCAAGGCCGAGCGTGAGGAGAAAGCCCAGCAGGAAGCCGCCCAGAACCAGGAGAACAGCTGATGAGCAGTATCGAGGGCTCCGCCATCAAGAAGGTCGTCGTCGCCTGCGACGCGGGTATGGGCAGCAGCGTCCTGCTCACCTCGCAGCTGAGCAAGACCCTGTCCCCGCACGGCGTGACCGTCGAGCACTCCCCGGTCGACCGGATCCCCGAGGGCGCCGACGTGGTCCTGTGCCACGTCGGGCTGGTCGACCGGGCCCGGACCCGGGTGCCCGGCACCGTCGTGATCAGTTTCCAGATGTTCCTGGGCGACCCGGCGTTCGCGCGCCTGGAGCAGGCCGTGAAGAACGGGAGCACCCTTGCCGAGTGATCTGGTGCTGACCGAGGAGGCCGTGCGGCTGGGCCGCAAGGCCGCCGACCGCGCCGACGCCATCGACCAGTGCGGCGCCCTGCTCGTCGAACTGGGCGCCGTCGAACCCGGCTACGTGCCCGCCATGCACGAGCGGGAGGCCTCCATCCCCACCTTCGTCGGCGAGGGCGTGGCCATCCCGCACGGCACGGACGCCTCGCGGGTCCTGGTCAAGCGCACCGCGCTGGCCGTGGTCCAGTTCCCCGGCGGGGTCGACTGGGGCGGTCCCACCGTCCACGTGGCCATCGGCATCGCCGCCTCCGGAGACGAGCACCTGGGTGTCCTGTCCTCGCTGGCGGGGATCCTCACCGACCCGGAGAAGGCGGCGCGCCTGCGCTCCGCCAGCACCACGTCCGACGTCCTCGAACTGCTCGGCCCCCTACAGGACGGCTGAGCCCAACCGAACCACCCGCCGGTCCCCTGACCCAGGGCCGGCGGGCCCAGCAGAAAGGCCCGAACATGCTCGTCGCCCGCTTCTACGCCCCCGGTGACATCCGACTGGAGCAGGCCCCCGAGCCGACCGCCGGACCCGGACAGCTCAAGATCGCCGTCGTCAACTGCTCCACGTGCGGCACCGACGTGAAGATCTCCCGGCACGGACACCACCACATCCGTCCGCCCCGCGTGATCGGCCACGAGATCGCCGGGCGGATCGTCGAGGTGGGCGAGGGCGTCACCGGCTGGGCCGAGGGCGACCGCGTCCAGGTCATCGCCGCCATCCCCTGCGGCACCTGCGTGGAGTGCTCCGACGGCCGGTTCACCGTGTGCTCGCGCCAGGAGTCCATGGGTTACCACTACGACGGCGGCTTCGCCGAGTACATGATCATCCCCGAGTCGGTCCTGGCCGTGGACGGGGTCAACCGCGTCCCCGACAACATCGACCTGGCCGAGGCCTCCGTCGCCGAGCCGCTGGCGTGCGTGCTCAACGGCCAGGAGATCGCCGGTGTCGGCGAGGGCGACACGGTCGTGGTCATGGGCGCAGGGCCGATCGGCTGCCTGCACGTCCGGCTGGCCCGTGCGCGCGGCGCCGCGAAGGTCTACCTGGTGGACCTCAACCGGGGTCGCCTGGACATGTCCGCCGACATCGTCCAGCCCGACGCGTCGATCTGCGGCGCCGAGACCGACGCCGTGGAGGAGGTGCTCCGCCTGACCGACGGCCGGGGCGCCGACGTCGTCATCACCGCCGCCGCCTCCGGGCGCGCCCAGGAGGACGCGCTGCGCATGGTCTCGCGCAGCGGCCGGATCAGCTTCTTCGGCGGCCTGCCCAAGGACGCGCCGATCATCCAGCTGGACTCCAACGCCGTGCACTACCGGGAGATCTCGATCTTCGGCGCCAACGGCTCCAGCCCCGAGCACAACCGCCGCGCCCTGGAGCTGATCTCCTCCGGCGCCGTGCCGGTGGCGGACCTGATCACCGAGCGGATGTCCCTGTCCGACGTGCACAAGGCCATCGAGACGGTGGCCTCGGGCACCGCGATCAAGGTGACCATCCAGCCCTGACGCGCGATGGCGGCGGACCCGGACGCGCGGGCGCGCGGCCGCTTCCGGGACGGTCCCCGGACCCACCCGGGCCCTCCCGGTACGGAAGCGGCCCCGGGACCCGGCCCCCGGGCCGTCCGCAGGGCTCTCGCACCCCGCCCTCCCCGCGGTCTCCCGGACCGCGGGGAGGGCGGTCGCGGGGCCAGCCCGGTCGTCCACAGGGGCTACCGCCGCCCGCCCTCCCCGCGGTTTCCTGGACACACAAGACTTCTGCCGGACACGCGACCCGCCCGTCACCTCCACCGCCCCCGGCGGCCGACCTCCGGCCGCGGCCTCCCGGTCCGCGTCCCGTCGGCACGGCGGCGCCCGCGTTCCCCGCACCCGGGGACGGGGCGCTCCGGCGGGGCACGAACCCTGACGGGCCCCGGCCACACCACCCCGGCCCTTCCCGACGTACGGAGCGACCATGGCGAAGACTGAACCCCTCCCCGCCGCAGCCGGCGACACCCGGCTGACGGGTATCCCCGCCAGCCCGGGGGCCGCTGTCGGCCCGGTGGCGCGGATGGCCCCACCGCCGTCCCTGCCCGACCAGCGGCCCACCGTCGTCGACGCGGGAGAGGAGGCCGCCCGGGCGCGTCAGGCCCTGGAACAGGTGGCCGACCTGCTCGACGGCCAGGCCGCGGACCTCCAGGGCGACGCGGCGGCCGTGCTGAGCGCCCAGGCGCTCATGGCACGCGACCCCGAGCTCGCGCGCCGCGCCGCGGAGCGCACCGAGGCCGGGGACCCCGCGGCGTGGGCCGTCCACGCGGCCTGCGGCGCCTACCAGGAGCTGCTCCAGGCGGCGGGCGGCTACCTCGCCGAACGCGCCGCCGACCTCGCCGACATCCGGGACCGCGCGACCGCCGTGCTCCTGGACCTGCCGATGCCCGGGCTGCCCGACCCCGGCGTCCCCCACGTGCTGGTCGCCGACGACCTCGCGCCCGCCGACACCGTCCAGCTCGACGTCGAGCGCGTGCTCGCCATCGTCACGCGTTACGGCGGACCCACCAGTCACACGGTCATCCTGGCCCGGTCACTCGGCATCCCGGCCGTGGTCGGCTGCACGGGGGCCGCCGGACTGCGGGACGCGACGCCGGTGGCGGTGGACGGCGACGCCGGGACGGTCGAGGTCGAGCCCGACGAGGGGCTCGCCGAGCGGATGCGCGAGCGCGCCGAACGGCGACGCGCCCTGCTGGCCGGATCCACCGGTCCGGGCCGGACCGCCGACGACGTCCCGGTCGCGCTGCTGCTCAACGTCGGCGAGGGGGACCCCGGCAAGGCCGGTGCCCACGACAGCGAGGGCGTGGGGCTGCTGCGCACCGAGTTCCTCTTCCTGGAGCGCTCCGACCCGCCCACCGTCGAGGAGCAGACCGCCTCCTACACGGCCCTGTTCCAGGCGTTCGCCGGGCGCACGGTGACGGTGCGGACCCTGGACGCGGGCTCGGACAAGCCCCTGGCCTTCGCGCAGACCGGCCACGAGGACAACCCCGCGCTCGGCGTCCGGGGCTTCCGGACCTCGCGGGTGCACCCCGACCTGATCACCGACCAGCTCACGGCCATCGCCGCCGCCTGCCGGGAGACCTCCGCCAAGGTCCGGGTGATGGCGCCGATGGTGTCCACGCCCGACGAGGCGGCGGAGTTCGTCTCCCTCGCCCGCGAGGCCGGGCTCGACCAGGTCGGCGTGATGATCGAGGTGCCCGGCGCGGCGCTGCTCGCCGACCGGCTGCTGCCCCGG
This sequence comes from Nocardiopsis alborubida, assembly GCF_012396365.1. Classification (GTDB taxonomy): domain Bacteria; phylum Actinomycetota; class Actinomycetes; order Streptosporangiales; family Streptosporangiaceae; genus Nocardiopsis; species Nocardiopsis alborubida. Next base: position 355,241 of record NZ_JAAXPG010000001.1, read on the forward strand.
GTGGACTTCGTGTCGATCGGCACCAACGACCTGGCGCAGTACACCATGGCCACCGACCGGACCCTCGGCGCGCTGCCCGACCTGCTCGACCCCTGGCAGCCCGCGCTGCTCCAGCTGGTGGGCACCGTGGGCGGCGCGGGGGAGCGGTCGGGACGTCCGGTGGGGGTGTGCGGCGAGGCCGCCGCGGACCCGCTCCTGGCCCTGGTGCTGGTGGGGCTGGGCGCGACCAGCCTGTCGATGTCCGCGCCCGCGCTGCCCGCCGTGCGCCACGCGCTGGCCCTGCACACCCACAGCGACTGCCGCAGACTGGCCGACCTGGCGGTCGCCGCCTCCAGCGCCGAACAGGCGCGCGAGGCGGTCAGGTCCGCCGCTCACCCGGAGGCGGTCGACCGCTGACGCCCACCCGGGCACGCCGTGCGCCCTCCCTCCACACCTCGGACACGGGAGGGCGCACCGCCGCGGGCGAACACGTTCTCAACCCCCCGGGGGGCGCCCGGTACGCGGGGCCGGCACGGGGCGTCGGGGCCCTCAGCCCCCCTGCGTGCCGATCCGGACGAACTCGTCCTGGCTGATGAGCAGGTCGTGGTCGGTGTCGACGTCGAGGGCGAAGGCGTGCAGCGCGCTCATGCGGTCGAGTCCCAGGTCCTGCTCGGCGTACACCAGCCACTCGTGGATGTTGATGGAGCCGTCCTGGTCCGTGTCGAGCCGGGTGAACAGGTCGCGTGCCTCCTGCTCGGTCGTGGCGCTGGGCAGGAACTTCTCGGGCATGGTGATGCGCTCCTTCGTTCGTGGGATCGGCCGGGGCGGAACCGTCGGCGGTACGTGTGCTCATCGTCCCACCGGAAGGGGCCGCTCCGTCGCCGGAGTCCCCGGCGCCCTCTCCGCGGTGGCGCGGGTGCGACGCCCCCGTTCCGGAGCGGACAGCCGGACCGGAGAACGCGCTCCGGGCAGGCGGCGGCCGGAACCGGGAACGTAGACTCGGCGCATGTTCGGCAGAGTCCGGCGTTGGTCGCGGCGGCACGAGACCCTCGTCGACGCGATCCAGGCGGCCCCGCTCCTGCTGCTGTGCCTCATGGCGAGCCTCAACCACGCCGACCCGGACTCCTACGGCGGCGTCCCCCTGCCCTACCTCGCCGTCACGCTCGCGCTCGTACTGCCGCTGGCGCTGCGTCGTAGGTACCCGCTGGCCGTGTTCGCGCTCCTCGCCTTGGTCGGGCTCCTGCAACTGGCCCTCGGCTTCGGCCTGGTCCTGGCCGACTTCGCCGTCCTCGTCGCCATGTACACCGTGGCCGCGCACCGCCGGTTCGGGTGGGCACTGGCCGCGCTGGCCACCGCCGAGGCCGGTCTGGTGCTGATGCTCGCGAGCCTGCCCCACGCCGACTGGGGCGACTGGAACGTGTTCGTCGTCTACACGTTCCTCATCATGCTCCTGTGGGTCACCGGCCTCTACACGAGCGTCCGCCGCGGCTACCTCGTCGGTCTGGAGGAGCGCGCCGAGTGGCTCGAACGCGAGCGCGACGCCCGCGCCCGGGCCGCGATCGCCGAGGAGCGGGCGCGCATCGCCCGCGAACTGCACGACGTGGTGGCCCACAACGTGAGCGTGATGGTGGTGCAGGCCGACGGCGCCGCGTTCGCGATCGACTCCGACCCGGCGCGGGCCAAGGGCGCGCTGGAGACCATCTCGGAGACCGGCCGAACCGCCCTGGCCGAGATGCGCGGCGTGCTCGGGGTGCTCCGGGAGGACGAAACCGGAGGGGAGTACGCTCCGCGACCCGGCGTCGAACAGCTGGAACAGCTGTTCGCGCGGGTGCGCGGTGCCGGACTGCCGGTGGAGTGCACCGTGGAGGGCCCGGTACGCCCACTGACGACGGGGGTGGATCTCGCCGTCTACCGGGTGGTGCAGGAGGCGCTGACCAACACGCTCAAGCACGCCGGGCCCGGGGCCGGTCGCGTCCGGGTGCGGCTGCGCTACGGGGACGACACCCTGGAGGTGCGGGTCCTCGACGACGGGCGCGGCACGGCTGCGTCCGAGGCCGCCCGCCCCGGGCGGGGGCACGGCCTGATCGGCATGCGCGAGAGGGTGTCGGTGTACGGCGGCTCCGTACGGGCGGGACCGTGCTCCGGCGGAGGCTACGAGGTGGTGGCGTCGCTGCCGTTGCGGCCGACCACCACGTGAGCGATTCGAGGGAGGGGAGCACACCTGTGGGCACACCGGAAGCCGGTGGGACGGGCATCGACACGGGAACCGGCACGGGAGGCGCCGGGAGGACGGACGCCGTACGCGTCGTGCTCGTCGACGACCAGGAGCTGGTCCGCACGGGCTTTCGCATGGTCCTCGACGCGCAGCCCGACATCCGGGTGGTGGGCGAGGCCGGTGACGGCGCCACCGCGCTGGAACTGCTGCGGACCCTGGCCGCCGACGTCGTCCTCATGGACGTCCGGATGCCGCGCATGGACGGCGTGGAGGCGACGCGCCGCGTCTGCGCCGTGGACGGCGGCCCACGGGTGCTGATCCTGACCACCTTCGACCTCGACGAGTACGCCTACGCGGCGCTGAAGGCCGGGGCGAGCGGTTTCCTGCTCAAGGACGCCCGGCCCCCGGAGCTGCTGTCGGCGATCCGCTCCGTCCACTCCGGCGACGCGGTGGTCGCCCCCAGCACGACGCGGCGGCTGCTCGACCGCTTCGTCGGCCACCTGCGCGCCGACGACGAGGCCCCGCCGACCCCCGAGTCCCTCGACGTGCTGACCCCGCGCGAGCGCGAGGTGCTCGCGGTGGTGGCCCGCGGGCTGTCCAACACCGAGATCGCCGCCCTGCTGCACGTGTCCGAGGCCACGGTCAAGACCCACGTGGGGCGGATCCTGACCAAGCTCGACCTGCGCGACCGGGTGCAGGCGGTGGTGCTCGCCTACGAGACCGGCCTGGTGGGCGTCCGCGGGTCCTGAGGGCTCCGGGTTCCCGCGCCGCGCTCCAGGTCCCCCGCGCCGCCGGGAGGGGCCGCTGACCGCGAACCCGGCAGGAGGCCGGGGCGCGGGGCCGACCGCACCCCCCTTCGGCGCGCCGGGCCTACCCCATGGGTCGCACACCGGGGCCCGGGTCATCCCGCAGAGGGACGCGCAAGGTCATCCTCCGGCCAGACGCCCCGTGGGGCCTCGGCGGACACGATGGTTCCGTGCCTCCAATGATCACCACCCACGGCCTGAGCAAGAAGTACGGCGACCGCGCCGTCGTCGAGGACCTGGACCTGCACGTACCGGAAGGGTGCGTGTACGGCTTCCTCGGCCCCAACGGGTCGGGAAAGTCGACCACGATGAAGATGCTCCTGTCGCTGGTACGCCCCACCAGCGGCGAGATCCACGTCATGGGCCGCCCCATGCGGCGTTCCACCCGCCGAGAGCTCCTGGGCGGTATCGGTTCCCTCATCGAGTCCCCGCCCGCGTACGCGCACCTCACCGGCGGGGAGAACATGCGCCTGGTGCGGCGGCTGCTGGACCTGGACAAGGGCCAGGTGGCCCGGGCGGTGCGCACCGTACGCCTCCAGGACCACCTCGACAAGCTCGTCCGCGACTACTCGCTGGGCATGAAGCAGCGGCTGGGCATCGCGATGGCGCTGGCCCGCGAACCCCGCCTGCTGATCCTTGACGAGCCCACCAACGGCCTCGACCCCGCCGGTATCGACGAGATCCGGCGCCTGCTCACCCGGCTGGCCGAACAGGGAACCACCGTGATGGTCTCCAGCCACCTGCTGGGCGAGATCGACCGGACCGCCTCCGTGCTCGGCATCCTCAGCAACGGCCGCATGCTCTTCCAGGGCACCCGGGACCAGCTGCTCGCGCGCTCCACCCCCGACGTGCTCATCGAGACGACCGAACCCGAACGGGCGAGCGCCCTCACCGCCCGGTGGGGCGCGGTCCGCGACGGCGGCGCCGTGCGCCTGCCCGGACTCGACCAGGAGGCCACGGCCCGCGTGGTGGCCCACCTCGTCGGCGAACACGTGCCCGTCCACGGCGTGCGCCGCGACGCCCAGTCCCTGGAGGACGTGTTCATGGACCTCACCGGAGGGCAGGGCCTGTGATCGCTCTCGCCGTGGCCAACGAGTTCGCCAAGATGCGCCGCCTGCGTGTGGCGCCCGTCGCGGGCGTCATGGTGGCCGGCGTGGTCGCGCTGTCCTGCTTCGCCGCGTTGGGCGACCCGGGGTTCCTGGAGTCGGTGGACGACCCCTCCGAGCACCCCTGGCGGTTGCTGCTCGCGGGCATGGCGCTGGCCGTGCCGCTGACCTCGCCCATCCTGCTGGCGGTGCTGGCCAGCCGACAGGTGGACATCGAACACCAGGGGAACGGCTGGCTGCTCTCCCAGACCTCGGGACTGACCCCCGGACACCTGTGCCGGGCCAAGTTCGCGGCCACCGGCGCGGTCGTGGTGGCGGCCACCCTGGCCCAGAGCGGCCTGGTGGCGGCGGTCGGCCTGGCGCTGGGCGTCACGGTGGCCTTCCCTGCCGGGCAGTGGCTCGGCTACACCGCCGCGGCCGTGGTCGTGAACCTGGTGCTCCTCGCGTTCCACCTCCTGCTGTCGGCGCGCGTGGGCAACCAGCTCGTGGGCATGGGGGTCGGGGTCCTGGGCGTGTTCGTGGCCCTGACCAGCACGGGGACGCCCGCGTGGCTGACTCACCTCCTCCCTCCGTGGGGGTACTACGCGCTGGTCACGCCCGTCGACTCCCGCGGTTCCGACATGGTCTCGCTGGATCCCCCGCACCTGAGCGTGGTCGCCCTCGGGGTCGCGGGCGGCCTCCTGTTCATGCTCGTCACCCGCCTGTTCGACCGTCAGGAGGCCTGAGCCATGGGTTCGGTCCGAGCCGAGTTCCTCAAGCTGAAGCGTTCCCTGAGCTGGGTCGTGGTGGTGCTCCTGCCGCTGTTGGCCGTGCTCACCGGGGCGGCCAACACGGCGGTCTCCGGTCAGCCGCTCGAAGGGGACTGGCACACCCTGTGGATGCGGGTGGTGGTCTTCTACGGCCTGTTCCCCCTGGCAGTCGGCATGGCCGTGCTGGCCTCGCTGGTGTGGCGGGTCGAGCACCAGGGCGGCAACTGGAACGCGCTGATGGGTCGGAAGGTGTCCAGCTTCCACGTGGTCGTCGGCAAGACGGCCGTGCTCGCCGTGCTCGCGGCGGCGATGCAGGCGGTGCTGGTCGCGGGCGTCATCGTCGTCGGCAAGCTGGTGTTCGCGCTGCCCGGAACGCTGCCGCCCCGGTACCTCCTGGCCAGTGTCGTCGTCGTGCTGGCGTGTGTGCCCGTGGCGGCACTCCAGTCCGGGTTGTCGATGCTCATGAGGTCCTTCGCCGCCCCCGTGGCCGTGGCGCTGCTCGGGGCGACCTCGGGGGTGCTGCTGCTGGTGACCCGGCTCGAACCCGTGGCGGTGACGCTCCCGTACGGGCTGCTCAGCCGGGCGACCCAAATGGGCACCGGGATGTTCGCGGACACCGGGAGCGTCACCACCGGCCTCGTGTCCGTCGTCGTGGCGGTCGCCCTCGGTCTCACGGCGGTGCTGACCGTCGGGGCCGCCGCCGTCCTGGACCGTCGCGACATCCGCTGACGGCGCGCGCGGCCCGCGGGTTCGGCTCGTCCGGTTGTCGGGCCGTCCGCGCCTCGGACGCGGCCGTCAGGAGGACTGGCGCCGTGCGCGCCACTCCGGGGCGAGCACCGACCAGACCTCCATGTCGTGGCGCTCGCCCCGGTAGACGTAGCTCTCCCGCAGCACGCCGTCCCTGACCATGCCGAGCCGCCGGGCCACGGCGATGCTGGCCCCGTTCGCCGAGGAGGCGTGCCACTCCACGCGGTGGACGCCCCGCTTCTCGACGGCCCAGTCGATGATCGCGCGCGTGGCCCTGGTCACCAACCCGCGCCCGGCGGCTGACGGTTCCAGCCAGCAGCCCGCCTCGGCGGTGCCGTGCGCGAGGTCCATCGTGCGGAAGAGGACCCCGCCGAGCAGCCGCTCACCCGACCAGATGCCGTAGATGGCTCCGGTGTCGGTGGCGGCCTTCTCCGCGTACGAGCGCAGGTAGGTCCGGCTCGACTCCAGGTCCACGATGACGTCCGGGAGCGCGATGTAGCGCCCGATGAACTCGCGTCCCCGGTCGATGTTGGCCAGGAACTCCTCGGCGTGCCGCGGTTCGAGCGGGCGCAGTTCCGTGCCGTCAGCATCCAGGGGTAACGCGAACATCGCCGACCTCCACAGCCGATCCCGTGAACATGGTGGACGGGATCATCCCATGGGGGTGTTGCCGGACTCCGTTGAGGGCTGTGGACTGCGGTCGTGGGGCTGGGCTGGGCTGAACCTGGGCGGTTCCGTGCCCTGTCCGTGTGGGTGGGCGCTTACCGCTGGCGGGCCTTGAGGGTGCTGAGGAGGCTGGTCCACTCGGGGGCGGTGAAGGCGAGGTGGCCGAGTTCGCGGTTCTGGGTGTCGCGGACCAGGGTCTCGGTCCAGCCTTCGGCGACTTCCACGCAGTCGTTGTTCACTCCGCTGCTGTGACTGCTCTTGTGCCAGTCAGAGACCTCGACGCACTCACCGCCGTTGGTGCTGTAGCTGGACTTGTGCCAGTTCGAGAGCTCCACACAGTCACCACTGTGGGTGCTGTAACTGCTTTTGCGCCACGTCATGCACTGCTCCATCGCAATACTGGGTACCTCGGCAGTCCCGAGGTACCCAGGACGACTGGCTCTAACGCGTCTTGAGGGTGTTGAGGAGGCTGGTCCACTCGGGGGTGGTGAAGGCGAGGTGGCCGAGTTCGCGGTTCTGGGTGTCGCGGACCAGCACGCTCTGCCCTTCCGCGACCTCGACGCACTCGCCGCCTGAGCTGCCGCTGTGGCTGGACTTGTGCCAGTTGATGTCGGTGACCTTCGTTTTCACTCGTTGCTCCTGCTCAGGCGTTACGCGCATAACGTGTCTCGATCACCTGCTGGATCAGCTCGATTGAGGCTGGTGGGGAGAGCGCGACGTTGTGGACGTGCTCGAACGTCTCTTGGAATGCCTCTGTCTCGCTGGCTTCTTCCAGGTACAGCGATCCGAGCCTGTACTCGATGTAGACCAGGTCCCCGATCTCCACGTTCTCCAGTAGGTCCGGGAACTTCATGATCATGAAGCTGGTCTCGCTGGCTGTGTGTACCCCGGCGTCGAACGGAAGTACCTGAAGGCGGATGTTGTCCAGTTCAGCGCGTTCGATCAGGAACTCCAACTGTCGGCGCATGGTCTCGGTGTCGCCGCCGGGCCGGTGCAGCGCGGCCTCGTTGAAGACGGTGTGGAGGCGCAGGGGGTTCTCACCCGTCAGACGGGCCTGGCGTTGTGTTCGGACTTCGACCTGGGCTTCGATTTGTTCGAAAGTCCCAGAGCGCACATCCGAGGCCAAAAGGGCGCGGGCGTAGTCCGGCGTCTGGAGTAGGCCGGGGATCACGCTGTCCTGGTAGGTGGAGACCTCCAGGGCCTCGGATTCGAAGGCGACGTAGGTCGCGAACCAGTCAGGGATGTCCTTGTAGACCTGCCACCAGCCCAAAGTGCGCTGGCCCGCGAGGTCCACGAGCTTGTCGCGGACTTCGGGATCCAAGCCGTAGAAGTCAGCAAGGCGGTAGACCACGGTCTTAGGGAACGGGTTCTCAGCCCGTTCGTACTTGGTCAGAGTCCCTTGAGCGAAGCCCGCGACGGAAGCCGCGTTGGTTGCGGTGATGCCGTTGCGGATGCGTGCATCTCGCATGACACGAGCGACGATCCGTCGCGCGACGGACGCAGTGGGTCTGCTCACGGACGCCTCCTCGCAGTGTGGTGTCCCAAGTTTGGCGCAAGTTCCGCTTCGTAACCAACTTCTCGCATACTCACTCAGGGAATAATTCCTTAGAACACCTTGCGCTAGGACATTGCTCCGTGCACACTGATTCCATACTGAGGTGCCCCTTCGTGAAGGGATAGTCACGCAGTGCATGGGCCAGGCTCTGAGCGTCGTCAAGGAGGAAGCACGATGGATGGTTTTGGCGTACCGCGACCGAGGCGGGCGGCGGAGGGAGAACCGGGTGGGAGCGGGCTGCCGCGTCGGGGGAGGGGCGGTACCGGGGTGCGCACAGCGTTCTTCGGGTCTGAGGTGAACCAGGTGGCCCAGATCCGCAGCTGGTGCCAGCGGGGCGCGCGGGTTCAGGTCCACCGGACCTTCTCCCTGGTGCTCGTGGTCAGCGAACTGGTCACCAACGCCTGGACGCACACCGCCTCCGGTGCCCCCGGCGGCCGGGTGAAGATCCAGATGCGGCACCTGCCGAAGCACGTCATCCACCTGGCGGTTACCGACGACGGGCCGCGACCGGGCCAGCCCGCGCGCCTTCCCCATCTGTCCCCGCGCAGCGACGACCTCCGCGTCGGCGGGCGGGGCCTTTACCTCGTGGACAGCCTGTCCGTGGAGTGGGGCTGGAACGGCGAGCCCGGCATGCCCCTGACGGTCTGGGCGCACGTCGACCCCTACGCACCCGTCCCCGAGCCCGACGACGCCGTCGCGGCCTGAACAGCCAGCAATGGCGTGGGACCGAAGCCAGGACGCCGCCCAGTACGAGGCCGCGCGCCTGCTGGAACAACTCCACGAACGCTGGTGGGTTCTGTGGGGACCGGCTTCGCGCCGCTTCTTCGCCTTCCACCTCGGACCACACCAGGTCACACCGCTGAGAGCGGTCACACCGCAGTTGCTGGACGCGGCCATCCGCGCCACCGAGCGCGAACTCCGATCCCTTCGTTCCCTCCGGTCCCTTTGACCGTGAGCGGGAAGCGCAGCCCCTGCTGGGGCCAATGATACCCGCGCGAACGCAACAGAAAGCAAGGTGCCCCGAACCGGTGTTAGGGCCACCGGGCCGGGGCGTGATCACCACCTGTCACCACCAGGAGGAGACCGTGGAAAACCCTATCGGCAGGCACCGCAGGCGTCACCGGTCGTGGGCCGAACAGCTGCGTGCGCTGTGCGCCGCCGCGCTCGCGTGGATGCTGGGACACCTGCTCGGCACGCGTCGCCAGACCAGGGCCATCGAGAGCACGCCGCCGTGCCCCGAGCTTCCGCCCGTCCCCGCGCCACGACCGCGACCCGTCCCTGAATCGCGACCTGCCTTCGCGCCGAGGCCCGCGTCCACACCACGCCAGCGACCTGTTCCCGAGTCGCGGCCCGCACCCGAAACGCGACGCCCCATCCTGAACCCCGACCGCACGGCGGGCGCGCTGGTCCGTCCCTACATGCCTCCGCTGCCACGGGTTCCGGTCGGCGACCTGCTGGCCGCACCGCCTTCCGCCACGCCCACAGCTCCCGCCACGGCAGCGGACTACCGCACGACCAGTTCCCCGCCGGGTGAGTTCGACGAACTCCGGGACCTGGTGCGCGTCTGGTGCGCCCTGTTCGACTGAGGTTCCCCATGTGAACCGTGAACCCAACAGAGGACCCGCGAGGTTGCGTAGCCGCTCAGCCTCGCGGGCACTCCCAGTGCCCGCCGACCACCTCGGGCACCAGGTCGAACCGTTCGAGGAAGGCCTGGACCAGGTCCTCCACGTCGCTGGAGCCGGACACGCACCACGCCTGGTGACCGCTGTTGAGCACGGACAGGAACACCGAGGCCAGCACCCCCGGGCGCGGGTCGGTGACCGGGTCCACGCCGGTACGCCTGCCCAGCGCCCGCGCCAGCCGCTCCTGCCTGCGGTGGCAGTAGCGCATGTTGACCTCGATCAGCTCGGGGCTCTCGGACACCAGTCCCATGGCGCTGCCCTGGAGGTGGAGCATCTCGCGTTCGAGGTAGTCCCAGTGGTCGAGCATCGCGTTGCGCAGAGCGGTGAACGGCGACTCGTCGGCGGGACGGGCGAGCAGGGCGGCGAACAGCTGCTCGTCGATGTCCTCGACCGCCTCCAGGACCACGTCCTCCTTGGAACCGAAGTAGCGGAAGAAGGTGCGCTGGGAGACCCCGACGCAGGAGGCGATCTCCTCTGTCGTCGTCCGCTGGTAACCGTTCTCGTGGAACAGGCGCAGCGCCGACTCCATGAGTGACTCGCGCATCCGGGCCTTCTTGCGCTCGCGCAGCCCGAGCTGCTCCCCCGGTTCGGCACTCGTCGTGCTCATGGACGTGCCTCCGCATGTTGGCTCTGCCCGCTGGTCCCGGCCCTGTCGACCGAGGTCTGACGAACGAGGATACCGTGTGAAACAGATTACGTCAGCGACTGACAAAACGCACTTGCTGCAAAGAGTCAGCGGCCGACATAATTATGCGGACGACGACATCGGCACCGGCACGCAGGGGGAACCATGACCGCACAGACCGTCCCGAAGGCGGCTCCGGAGACGGAGCAGACGGAGCGCAAGCAGCGCTGGACGGAGAGCCCCTGGGCGACCCTGGTCGCCATCGCCTTCGGCGTGATGATGGTGGCGCTGGACGGCACCATCGTGGCCGTCGCCAACCCCGCGATCGGCACGAGTCTGGGCGCCTCGCTGGCCGAGCTCCAGTGGGTCACCCACGGCTACCTGCTCGGCCTGGCGGTCTTCCTGATCACGGCGGGCAAGATCGGCGACCGCTTCGGCTACCGCAACACCTACCTCGTGGGCGCGGTCGGCTTCGTCCTCAGCTCGGTCGCGATCGCGCTGTCCGCCGGTGTCATCATGCTCGTCGCCTTCCGGGTGCTGCAAGGCGTTTTCGGGGCGCTGCTCCTGCCCTCGGCGATGGGCCTGCTGCGCGCCAGCTTCCCGCCCAGCAAGCTCGGCCGGGCCTTCGGCGTCTTCGGCAGCCTCATCGGCGCCGCCACGGCGGGCGGCCCCATCCTGGGCGGCGTCCTGGTCGGCTCCCTCGGCTGGGAGTCCGTCTTCTACATCAACGTCCCGGTGGGCGCGGTCGCCCTCGGACTCGGCCTGTGGCTGCTGGCGGCCAACAAGCCGACCGACGCCGGGAGCCGGATGGACGTTCCCGGCATCGTGCTGCTGAGCATCACCATCTTCGCCCTGGTGTGGGCCCTGGTGGAGGCGCCCAGCGTGGGCTGGGGCCACCCCGTCACACTGGGCTCGCTCGCCGTCACGGCGGTCTTCGCCGTGGCCTTCCTCGTGTGGGAACGCCGTGCGGAGCAGCCCCTGCTCCCGCTCGGCCTGTTCGCCAACCCCTCGGTCTCCATCGGCGCCGTCCTGACGGTCGCGATGGCGCTGAGCCTGATGGGGTCGCTGTTCTTCATCACGTTCTACCTCCAGGGAGTGCGGGGCATGAGCCCCGCCCAGACGGGCCTCCAGCTCATCTCCATGACCGCGCTGATGGCGGTCACCTCGCCGATCGCGGGCCGGATCCTGGACCGGGTCGGCGCCCGGCCGCCCACGACGGCGGGTCTGCTGCTGGCGGCGGCGGGCATGTTCATGCTGTCGCTGCTGGAGGTCGACACGGGCGTGCTCTACACCTCGGCCGGGTTCGTCCTGCTCGGCATGGGTCTGAGCCTGATCATGACCGGCGCCACCGCGGCGATCATCGGCAACGCGCCCGTGCGGTACGCCGGTGTCGCCTCGGCCGTGCAGCAGGCCGCCATGCAGCTGGGCGGCTCCCTCGGCACGGCGGTCCTGGGCGCGGTCATGTCCGCGACCATCGTCTCCACCCTGCCCGGCCACTTCGCCGCCGCGGGGCTGGCCGAACCCGCCGCCGAGGAGCTGGCGGGCATGCAGAGCGTCGTGGCCCAGGGCGGCGCGGTGCTGCCCGAGGGCGCGACCCCGGAGGTCGTGGCGGCCGTGACCGAGGCCAGCAACCTGGCGTTCATGGAGGGCCTGCAGCTCGCCTTCACCATCGCGGCGGCGGTCATGCTGGCCGCCGCGGTGCTGTCGCTGTTCATGCGCTCGGGCAGGATGACCGACGGCCCGGCCGTCCACATCTGATAGCCCGGCCAGAAATTGCTGGTGTGCCGCGAGGGTTCTGACCTGCGATGATCTTGTACTTATAGCGAGGTTGGACGGTCGAGACGCGCTATAGGTACAAGATCACGGGGGCGGGGACGGCCTCACGGCGGAGGGGACGGCTGCGGGCACGCCGACGCCGCACGGGTTCGCGGGCGCGCCCATGCCGCCGGAGGCCGTGGGCCCCCTGTATCCAGGAAACCGCGAAAGAGGAGGCGGCACCACCCCCTGTGGACAAGGGTGGGGCCGCCTCCGACGTGCGGTTCCGGCCGCATACCGCCGGGGGAGTAGGGCGTGACGGGAGTTCCTGCGTCGTCCGGCCTCCGTTGTCAGGGCGGACCGGGGTTGAAGACGGCGTGTGTGCCCACCCGGCGCCAGATCACGTGCGGCTTACCGGGGAAGCGCTCGTCGCCGTACTCCCACGTGGCGCGCCCGTCGGGTGCCCAGGTCATCTCGTAGACCCCGGGGGCGCCCTGAACGCCCTTGACCCGCAGACCCGGTCGGAATTCCCCCTTCTGCACGTCGGGTGCGAACTCGGTGGTGACCACCTTCCGGAAGCGCTCCGCCTGTTGCCGCGTCAGTTTCTTGAAGTCGACCCGGAACCGGGGGGTGGTGGCGAACGTGGCCAGTGTCCTCAGCGCTCCTCGTCTTCCAGAGCGTCGAACATCGCCTCCGCGCCCTCGAACTCCTCGGTCAGGCCCGCGGCGATCTGCTCACTGGCCTCGCGCTCACCCTGCTGCCAGTCGCGGTCCCAGAACCACGCCTGGTCGGCGGGCACCGAGGTCATGCCCCTGAGTGTGACCTGACCGTTTTCCGCGATGGCGAACTCGACCTCGTCGCCCTCACGGATGTGCAGGGCCTCGGCGATCTCGCGGGGCAGGGTGACCTGGTTCTTGCGACGCATCACCGCGCGCCGACGTCTCGCCTTCGTCTCGCCCATGGGTGTGGTCCTTCCGGCTGGGGTGCCTGTCCAAGGGGTTCCCGTCCCCGAAACAGGGCGCTCGTACCCCGGGCTTCCGGGGGCACGCTCCCAGAATGGCTCCAATAGTCGGAGAGTTCAACTTTCCTACTAGAGATTTTCCGATCGGACGCCCGAGCAGAGAAAGAAAGAGGCGGCACCACCCCCTGTGGCCAAGGGTGGGGCCGCCTCCGACGTGCGCGTTCCCGGGCGACAGACTTCACCGAGCGGCGGCCTGCGCCGCCCCGCCATTCGTACGACCCGACAGGGGGCTTCTCTTGAGCGACCGCACCGGCCAGCACCGGGCCTATCTGGACGAACTGTTCGGACTCACCGGCCGCCGTGCCCTCGTGACGGGAGGGAACTCGGGCATCGGCCGCGGTGTCGCCGAGGCCCTCGGACGCGCCGGGGCGAGCGTGCACCTGGTGGCCCGCGACGCCGGACGCCTGACCCAGACGGCGGAGGAGTTCGCCGCCCAGGGCATCGAGGTCGGCACCACCCCGGTCGACCTGGCCGACCGCGACGCGCTCGGGGAGCTCTGCGCGAGTGAACCGGTGACGGGGGCGGACATCCTGGTGACCTCGGCCGCGGTCAACCACCGGCCCCCGCTGGGGGAGACATCGGAGGAGGTCTGGGAGGAGACACTGGCGGTCAACCTCACCGCGCCGTACCTGCTGGGCCAGGCGTGCGGGCCGCGGATGGCCGAGCGGGGCCGGGGCCGGATCCTCAACATCGGCTCCCAGCAGACGTGGAGCGCGTTCGGCAACTCGGGGGTGTACGGCGTCAGCAAGGCCGCCGTCGGCGGGCTCTCACGCTCCCAGGCTGAGGCTTGGTCGCCCCACGGCGTCACCGCCAACACCATCATTCCCGGTTTCGTGGTCACGCCGATGACGATGCACACGGTCGCGGTGCCCGGCCGCGAGGAGGAACTCGCAGCCCGCACCATGGTCGGCCGCAACGGCCTCCCCCGCGACTTCGCCGGTCTGGCGGTCTTCCTCGCCTCGGACGCCTCCGCCTTCGTCACCGGGCAGACGCTGGCCGCCGACGGCGGGCTCAGCGTGCACTGACCCGTGGCGCGGGAGTTTCCAGGAAACCGCGAAGGAAGAGGCGGCCCCACCCCTGTGGACAAGGGTGGTGCCGCCTCCGCCGTGCTGTCTCCGCTGTCCCGCCTTCACGACCGCGCCGCCTCCGCTGTACACGGCGCCGCCGACCGTGACCGACCGACTTGGCTGTCCGAAACCCCTCCGGGCCCGGACCGGCGGTTCAGGTCGTGTAGTCGGCGTTGATCCGGATGTATCCCTCGGTCAGATCGCACCCGTAGGCAGTGAAGGCGCCGTCGGCGATGCCCAGGCCGACGCCGATCACCACCTCGTCGCCCTTCATGTGCTGGGCGGCGCGCTCCAGCACCTCGTCCGTGGCCTCCGCGGGGTAGGTCTCCACGTCGCCGAAGGAGATCCGCACGTTGTCGGGGAGGATGTCGGTCTCCTCCTCGCACTTGCCGACCGCCATCGTCACCCGGCCCCAGTTGGGGTCCGCGCCGTGCACGGCGGTCTTCACCAGCGGCGAGTTCACCACGGCCTTGGCCACCCGCTTGGCCTGGGCGTCGTCGCGCGCGCCGGTCACGCGCACCTCGATCAGCTTGCTGGCACCCTCGCCGTCGGAGGCGATCATCCGCACCAGCTTCAGGGCCACCTCGTGCAGCGCCGCCTCGAACTCCGCCGCGTCCACCGGCCCGGCCAGCCCGTTGGCGAACACCGCCGCCGAGTCGCTGGTGGAGGTGTCGGTGTCGATGCTCAGCGCGTTGAACGTGCGGTCCACCACCCGGCGGAACACCTCGTCCAGCACCGGCTGCTCCAGCTCGGCGTCGGTGAAGAACCAGGCCAGCATGGTCGCCATGTTCGGCTCGATCATGCCGACGCCCTTGGCGATGCCCGTCAGCGTCGCCCCGCCCACCGTCACCGAGGCGGTCTTGGGCCGGGTGTCGGTGGTCATCATCGCGGCGGCCGAGCGGTCCAGGTCCGCCGGAGGGAACTCCGCGGGCAGCGCGTCCAGGTAGGCGCGGACCTTCTCGATCGGGTACGGGCGGCCGATCACGCCGGTGGAGGCGACAAGCACCTCCTCGGGCGGCACCCCCGCCGCCCGCGCCACGCGCTCCTGGAGCTCGTGGGCGTGGCTGTCGCCGACCCTGCCCGTGGCCACGTTGGCGTTGCGGGCGATCACCGCGACCCCCCGCGCACTGCCGTCGGCCGCCGCCCGGCGGCTGAGCAGCACGCTGGGTCCGGCGAACCGCGACCGGGTGAACACTGCGGACACGCGGGCGGGTACCTCCGACACCACCGCGAAGAAGTCGTCGTTGGGGTCCTTGATCCCGATGTTTCCGGCCACGCCGCGGAAACCTGCGGGCACGGGGGTCTGGCTGCTCATCGTCCTCCTCGGGGCTTCTCCGGCGCCAGACTACTCCGCCGCGTCCCACGGCCCTCATTACGGCTGCGACCTGCGAGGGTTTCGTCCTGTGCGCCTCCGGGACCCGTGTGACAACAACCTGATAACGGGGTATCGCCGGAAGACGAGACCACCCGGGGGGAGGCGTGTTGTGCGTGATGGTGACTGGCTCACGGAGACAGGGGCGCGGATTCGGGGCGTCCTGAAGGTGATGGTGGACGCCGGGTGGCTGCCCGGCGGAGCCGCCGTGATCGGCACCGGCGGCATGTGGGAGTTCGTCGCCGTCGGCCGGATCGACGGAGAGCACGACACCGCCCCGGACGTGGCCTACGACGTCGCGAGCCTGACGAAGGTCATGGCGACCTGGCCGCTGGTCGGCCAGGCGGTCGCCGAGGGGATCATGGACCTGGACGCACCGATGTCGGAGTACCTGGACGTGGACCACCTCCCCGGCGCGGAGATCACCACGCGGCAGATCCTCACCCACACCGGCCGCCTCAACCCGGTGACCTGGCTGGAGAGGTACGTGGGCACCGACCAGGACCTCGCGGAGGCCATCCTCGCCGACCCGCTGGAGGAGCCGGGCTACGCCTACGTCGACCGCGGGTTCATCCTGCTCGGCATGCTCCTGGAACGCCTCTACGGCACGGGCCTGGACCGGCTGGCCCGTGACCTGTGGGAGCAGATGGGCATGCGCTCCACCGCCTTCGGCCCCCTGACGCGTTCGCCCGGCGTGGCGCCCACCGAGCGCCGCATCCCCGGAGCCGCTCCCGCCTGGGGGGTGGTGCACGACGAGGCGGCCGCGCTGATGGGCGGCGTGGCGGGGCACGCCGGGGTGTTCAGCACCGCCATCGACCTCGGCGCGTTCACCCGGGAGATCCTGCGGATGCACGACGGCGGCCGGGGGCCGGTGCCGTCCTCCTACGTGCGCACGAGCTGGCAGCCGCACGTGGACGCGGGGGCGCGGCTGTGGCGCGGCCTGGGCTGGCTGGTCACCCCGGAGGGGGTGGTCTACCACAACGGTTTCACCGGGACGAGCCTGTTCATGCACCCGCAGAGCGGCCGGTACGTGGGCGTGCTCACCAACGCAGTGCACTACGGGCGCCACCGGACCGGGCTGGTGGACCTGCGGTCGGCCGCGCGGTCGGCGCTCACGCCGCAGGCGCACGAGTCGTCGTCCTGAGGCGGGCGGTGACGGCGAGGGCGGGCGTTGGGAGCGCGCCCACGCGTCGGATGTGGCCACCGCGCCGGGCGAACGCGGTCCACCGCGGACACCCGGCGCGCGCCCACGCGTCGGACGGGAGCGGGGACAGGTACGGGCGTGTTGGCAGGAGAAGCGCACACGCCACACCGCCGACGCTTCCGGTCAGCGCATCAGCGCGTCACGCCCTGAAGGTGCCGTGCCTGGGGGCGCCACGCTCCGAAGGTGTCACGCCCCGGAGGTACCGCGAATCGTGTCGGCGAGCCCGCCCAGGAGGTCGGCCAGTCCCGCGGGACCGGAGACGACCAGGTCGGCGGCCTCGGCCACGGCGGTGACCTCGTCCGAGGACGAGCACACGTTCAGGCCCTCGACGCCCTGCGAGCGCAGACCCACCACGGCGTCGAACGCGGGCAGGTCACCGAGGTCGTCACCGGCGTAGAGCACCGTGCGCGGACCCGCCTCGGCGACGAGCGCGGTGAGCGCCGCGCCCTTGTCCACACCCAGCGGGCGGAGCTCGACGACCATCCGGCCCGGCTCCACCTGGAGGTCCGACCGCCGCGCCAGTTCGCTCAGGGCGGGCGTGAGCAGGGCGAGCGCGCCGTCCGGGTCGGCGGTGCGCCGGGTGTGCACCGCGAGCGAGCGCCCCTTGTCCTCGATCCAGGTGCCCTCCGGGGCGCCCAGACCGTCGAGCAGGCCGGGCAGCTCCTCGCGCACCACCTCCACGCCGGGCGGCGCGGGGACGGCGACCACGCGGCCGCCCTCCCAGCGCTCGGCGCCGTAGTGCCCCAGCACGGTGATGCCGGGCACCCGGTCCAGGCCGCCCAGCCGCACCGCCGTCTCGGCGGGGCGGCCGGTGACCACGGCGACCGAGCCGATGAGTCCGGCCAGGTCGGCGAGCACGTCCACGATCCCCGGGTAGGGGGCGGACGTGCGCGGGTCGGCGACGATGGGCGCGAGCGTGCCGTCGAAGTCGAAGGCGGCCAGCGCCCGCTCGGGTGCGGAGAGGAAGGCGTCGAGCGCGGTGCGTCCGGCGTCCGTGCTGGGTTGGGGCAGGGACATGGCGGGCCTTTCCGGTGGGGCCGCGGATGCGGGCCGGGCGGGACCGCCAGACTACCGACGCGACCCCGCGCCGACGGGACTCCACCGCGTGTGTGACGGCTGTTTCACCGGATGTCCGTGCGGTGTTGGGTGCGCGGTCGGCCTCGTGGGACGCAACGGCACCGCCGCTTCCCGTCGCGGGGGTGGCCCGGACGGGAGGCCCCGGCGAGACCGTGCGGACGGTGTCGTCACCGGGGTGCGGGATGGGTACGGGTGACCCGAAGGAGAGGGACGGGAAACGTCAGAGCTGGATCCCCAGCTGGCGTGCGTTGCGTTGACGGCGGCGGTCGGCGCGCAGCCGACGCAGCCGCTTGACGGTCATCGGGTCGAAGGCGAGGGCCTCCGGTCGTTCCACCAGCCCGTTCAGCAGCTGGTAGTAGCGGGTCGCGGAGAACCCGAACTCGTCACGGATCGCCTGTTCCTTTGAGCCCTCGAACTTCCACCACTGGCGTTCGAAGGCGAGGATGCGCTGCTCGCGCTCGGCGAGGGCCGACTGACCGTCTTCGGTCGGACCGATATTCGGCATGGGACACCCCCTGGACGGGAAATTGGTTTGTCCGGATCGGCCCGACTCATGCTAGCGACTCGACATGCCGGATGAGGAGCCGAAACCGCAGGACTGGCACCAGGGATACAGTTACGTTTTCTACCCCTCAGGCCACTTGTCCACGCTTGAATCCTGTGCTCGTGACAGAATTACGGGGGTCCGGAGGGCCGCGTGGAACGTCGACCGCATCGTTCGAGGGAGCCTGACGTGCTCGGGGGCAACAGCCGCAACAGGATACACACAAGCCGCGCCCGTGGCGGGGCCAGCGCGGCCTTCGCGGCCGCCACCGCCGCCGTCCTCGGTCTGACCGCGGTCCCGGCCGCGGCGGACCTGGTTCCCGACTACCGTCCCGAGCAGTGGGGACTCCAGGCCGTGGGAGCCATGGAGCTGTGGGAGGAGAACCAGGGCCAGGGCGCCACGGTCGCGCTTCCGGGCGTCTCCGTCGACGAGGGGCACCCGGACCTGGTCGACAACGTCCAGCTGGACACGCAGTTCGGTGAGAACGACGGCGACGTCGAGCAGGGCAACGCCGCGGCCGGACTGGTCGCGGCCCACGGGCACGGCAGGGACGCCGACGGCGGCGTCCTGGGGGTGGCCCCCGAGGCCACCGCGCTCGTGCTGCCCACGGGGGACCAGCTGGCCGAGGCCGTGCGGTTCGCCTCCGAGGAGGGCGCCCAGATCATCCTGCTGCCCGAGCCCGCGGGGCCCGGCCTCGCCGAGGCCACCCAGGAGGCCGCCGACAACGGCGTGCTGGTCGTCGGTCCGGCGGGGGAGGACGAGGACCCCAACGTGCTCACCGTCGCGGGGACGGACCAGGACGGAGCCCTCATCCCGGACACGCCCGGGGCCGGGACGATCGCGCTGACCGCCCCCGGCGCCGACCTGGTCACGGCTGGGCCGGAGCCGGGCCAGGCCGAGGTGACCGGGGCCCCCTACGCCGCCGCGATGGTCGCCGGGGCCGCCGCCCTGATGCGCGCGGAGCACCCGCAGCTGCGGCCCGAGCAGGTCCGCGACGCCCTGGTGGACGGCTCCCAGCCCGGTCCCGACGGCCTGCCCGCGCTGCACCTGCCCAGCGCGGAGGAGCAGGCCTCCGGCGTCGCCCAGGACATCCCGCTCATCGACGAGGACCTGGCCGGGCGGGGCGAGCAGTCGGGGCTGGTGCCCGCGTGGGCGTGGTTCGTCACCGTCGGCGCCGTCGTGGTCCTGGGCGTCCTCATCCTGATCCTGTGGGTGCGCCGCTCCACCGCCGACCCCTACGGCGTGAAGGCCGAGCGTCGCGAGCAGGACGAGCTGATCGCCGCCGAGCGCGCCGCCGAGGCCGCGCCCGCCAGCCGCCGCAAGAAGGGCGGACGCCGCCGCAGGACGCGCGGCAACTGAGCCGCCGTACCCGTCCGCGCCCACCCCCGGGGGGGGAGGGCGCGGACGGTCTCTGTCCCGGGCAGGTCCCGGCTCCCGTGCGCCCGTTCCGGAGCCCCCGCGGCGGACTGCCCCCCGGCTCTCCACGCCTCCGCCCCGGGGCGTCCCCGGTCCCGGTCCCCGCGCGCCCGTTCCGGACTTCCCTGTCGCGATCCGGTTCCAGTTCCGGACGCGCCGTAACCGGCGGGCACGCGGCACCGCCGGTGTGGGGTCACTCACATCCTCCGCGCCGGGTGCGGGGACGTTGAGCACTGGCGTCCGGCTCCACCCGGCGGATAGCGTCCTCACCGCCGGGCGCCCCGCCCCGGGCGCGCCCACGACAGGGCGGAGAGCACATGACGCGCATGGCCGACGGCAGCGCTGGCGACGCCGACTACGGTGTCATCGCCCGCACCTACACCGACCACCGACGCCCCGACCCGCGGATCGCGGCCACGGTGCACCGCGCGCTCGGTGACGCGCGCACGGTCCTCAACATCGGTGCGGGCGCGGGCTCCTACGAGCCCCTCGACCGCGAGGTCACCTCCGTGGAACCCTCCGCCAGCATGCGGGCCAAACGCCCGGACAGCCTGCCCGCGGCGGTCGACGCCGCCGCCGAGAGCCTGCCCTTCCCCGACGGGTCCTTCGACGCCGCCATGGCCACGTTCAGCGTCCACCAGTGGCGCGACCTGGAGGCCGGACTGGCCGAGGCCCGGCGGGTCACCACGGGCCCCGTCGCCGTGCTCACCTGCGACCCGGACCTGGTGCGCGACTTCTGGCTCTATGAGTACGCCCCCGAGGTGCTGGACACCGAGGCCCGCCGCCACCCCGCGATCGCCGCCCTGGCCGCGGGGCTGGGCGGCGCCACCACCGTCGTGCCCGTCCCCGTGCCCCTGGACTGCTCCGACGGGTTCAACGAGGCCTACTACGGGCGGCCGGAGGGCCTGCTGGAGGTGGGCGCACGCCTGTCCTGCTCGGCGTGGAGCTTCGTGGACGAGGCGGTGCACGAGCGGTTCACCGCCCACCTGTCCCGGGACCTGGCCGACGGGACCTGGGACCGCCGGTTCGGACACCTGAGGGGAGTGCCCGCGCTGGAGGGTTCCCTGGTGCTGGTGGTGTCGGTTCCCGACTAGGAGGCGTTCCGCGCGGTCCCGTCCGCCCGCCGGGGTCCGTGGGCGCGCGCCTCGGCCCTCCCGACCGGAACCGGACACCGGACACGGTCCGTGGTCGCTGCACGTCACGAACCCCCGACGAGCTGTGACGTCACGTCTGCGCGTGCATATGTAAGCAACGCCGGACGGGCTTGACGCGGGCACCCGAGGGGACGAGGCTTTGGAGAATGTCACCCCTCGAAGCGTCTCCTCTGCCCTCACGAGGCGAGCCGCGAGCCGGGACCGCGCCCGAGTTCCGCAACCTCGTCAACGGGCGCGTCCGCCTCTCCGAGTACGACCCCAAGTGGCCCTACCTGTTCCGGCGCGAGGACGGAAGGGTCCGCGCGGCCCTCGGCGACCGCGTGCTGCTCTTCGAGCACGTCGGCTCCACCGCGGTGCCCGGCCTCGCCGCCAAACCCTGCGTCGACCTGCTGCTCCTCGTCGCCGACTCCTCGGACGAGGCCGCCTACCTGCCCGACCTCGAAGCCGCCGGGTACCCCCTGGTGATCAGGGAGCCCGACTGGTACGAGCACCGGGTGTTCAGGGGCTCAGAGGTCAACCTCAACCTGCACGTGTTCAGCCGGGGGTGCGAGGAGGCGGAGCGCATGCGCCGCTTCCGCGACCTCCTCATCGCCGACGCCGACGCGCGCGAACGCTACACCGCGGTCAAACGCGAGCTGGTCGGGCGCACCTGGGACCGCATCCAGGACTACGCCGACGCCAAGAGCGACATCGTCCGGCAGCTCCTCGCCGAGGCGGACGCCGGGAAGGGCACCACCGGCTGACCGGCTCCCGGTCCGCCGGGACGCGACCAGGGGCGCGTACCGTCTCCCGACGGCGGACGCGCCCCCGACCCCGGACCCTCAGCGGTCCCGAACCCGCGGACCCGGGACCGTGCGAACGCAGGTCCCCAGGCTCCGCGCGGACCCGGGCGCGCGGACGCGCCCCCGGGCCCCGACGCCTCCGGCCTCAGCCCAGCGAGCGCAGCTGGTCCTGGAACCACCGGCGCGGCGGCAGCGCCACCGCCGCCTCGGCCAGCCGCTGCCTGCGCCTGCGCCGCTCCTCCCCGGGCATCGACAGCGCCTCGTGCAGCGCCTCCGCCGTCTCCACGGTGTCGTAGGGGTTGACCAGCAGCGCGTGCTTGCCCAGCTCGTCCGCCGCCCCCGCCTCGTGCGACAGCACCAGCACCGAGTCCCGCTCCGACAGGACCGGGCCCTCCTTGGCCACCAGGTTCATGCCGTCCCGGATCGGGTTGACCAGCAGCACGTCGGCCATCTGGAACGAGGCCAGCGAACGCGGGTAGTCGTCGTTGACCTCCAGGATCAGGGGCGTCCACTCGGGGGTCGCGAACTCCTCGTTGATCTCCTTCGCGGTCCGCAGCACCGCGTCGGTGTACTCGCGGTACTCCGGCACGTCGCCCCGGCTCGGGTAGGCGAACGCCAGGTGGGTCACCCGCCCCCGCCACTCCGGACGGGCGGTCAGCAGCTCGCGGTAGGCCTCCAGGCCCCGCACGATGTTCTTGGACAGCTCCGTGCGGTCCACCCGCACGATCAGCCTCGTGTCGCCGACCGCGTCCTCCAGGGTGCTCCGGCGCGAGGCCACGGCCGGTTCGGCGGCGCTCTGGCGCAGCCCCTCCTCGTCCGCGCCCAGGGCGTGCACACCCACGCCGACCACCCGGCCGCCGTACTCCACGGTGCGCTGCCCGAAGTCGACCTTCGCACGCAGGATCTCCTCGCAGCAGCGCAGGAAGGCGTCCGCCCAGCGCGGGCTGAGGAAGCCCAGCCGGTCCGCGCCCAGCATGCCCTCCAGCAGCTCGCGCGCGACCTGCCCGGGCAGCATCCGGAAGTACTCCGGGGGAGCCCACGGGGTGTGCGAGAAGTGCGCGATGCGCAGGTCGGGGCGGCGCGCGCGCAGGATCCGCGGCACCAGGGCCAGGTGGTAGTCCTGCACGGCCACGCGGGCGCCCTCGGCCGCTCCGGCCACCAGGGCTTCGGCGAACGCGTTGTTGTAGGCGGTGTAGTCCTCCCACGTCCGCCGGAACCGCGAGCCGAAGGACGGCTTGTTGGGGGTGTCGTACAGCATGTGCTGCACGAACCACAGGGTCGAGTTGGCCACCCCGGTGTAGGCGCCGTCGAAGACCTGCTGCGGGATGTCCAGCATGTGGACCCGCATGCCGTCCAGGTCGTGGGCCTGGTCCAGCCGGGCCTCCGGCGCCTCCGCCGCGGCCCGCCGGTCGGCGTCCGACAGGGCGGCGCAGACCCAGATGCTGTCGATCTCGGTGGCGACCGAGATCATCCCCGACACCAGCCCGCCTCCGCCGCGCCGGTGTTCCAGCGAGCCGTCGTCGGCGGTCGAGAAGGACACGGGTCCCCTGTTGGAGGCGATGAGGATCTGTGCCTTGTCCACGTGGTCGTCCTCTCGGAGAAAAAGCGATCGGGGTGGGGCGGTGGTGAAGAGGGGGTTCACCCTATGTCTCGCCTGTGGACAGCCGCCCCAAACCCCGTGCGGGTCAGCGGGGGTGCGCGTCACACGCGCGTCGGGCCGCGGGCGCGCCTCCCCGGGCCGGACCAGCGCCGTCTCACCATGTGAGCCGTTTCGTGTTACCCGGATCACCAGGCGTGGAAAACCGGCCGACACCTCCGTTACAGTTGCGGTGCGGATCCGACAGGACCAGCACAAAACTTCATATTGCTCATCCAGAGGGGTGGAGGGACCGGCCCTGCGAAGCCCCGGCAACCATGCCAGCATGTGACACCCGCGAACCCGCGGGACGGCTGGGACAGGTGCCAACTCCGGCCTGGGGACAAGGTGTCCGCCAGGAAAGATGAGGGGAGACGCCTCGCCATGGCGATTACCGCCACCGAACCCACCGCCGCCCGCTCCTTCGGCCCCGGTACCGCGCTCTCCTGTCGCGAGTGCGGTGAGCGCTACGAGCTCACCCCCAGGTTCGCCTGCGAGTTCTGCTTCGGCCCCCTTGAGGTCGCCTACGACTTCGGGACCGTCACCCGCGCCGACATCGAGAGCGGCCCCAAGAGCATCTGGCGCTACCGCTCCCTCCTGCCCGTTCCGGCCAACGTCGCCGAGCTGCCCAACATGGCGCCCGGCCTGACCCCGCTGGTGCGGGCCGACCGCCTCGCGGCCGAGCTGGGCCTGGACTCCCTCCACGTCAAGGACGACTCCGGCAACCCCACGCACTCCTTCAAGGACCGCGTGGTCGCCATCGCCGTCGAGGCCGCCCGCACCTTCGGGTTCACCACCCTGTCCTGCTCCTCCACCGGCAACCTCGCCGGTGCCGTCGGCGCCGCCGCCGCGCGCGCCGGGTTCGAGTCCTGCGTGTTCATCCCCGCCGGGCTGGAGGAGGCCAAGGTCGTCATGGCCTCCGTCTACGGGGGCAAGGTCGTGGCCATCGACGGCAACTACGACGACGTCAACCGCTTCTGCTCCGAGCTCATCGGCGACCCGGTGGGCGAGGGCTGGGGCTTCGTCAACGTCAACCTGCGCCCCTACTACGGCGAGGGCTCCAAGACGCTGGCCTACGAGATCGCCGAACAGCTCGGCTGGCGCCTGCCCGAGCAGATCGTCATCCCGATCGCGTCCGGCTCCCAGCTCACCAAGATCGACAAGGGCTTCCAGGAACTGGTCAAGCTCGGTCTGGTCGAGGACCGCCCGTACCGGATCTTCGGCGCCCAGGCCACGGGCTGCTCCCCGGTCGCGCAGGCCTGGGACAAGGGCATCGACGTCATCCAGCCGGTCAAGCCCGACACCATCGCCAAGTCGCTGGCCATCGGCAACCCGGCCGACGGGCCGTACGTGCTGGACATCGCCAAGCGCACGGGCGGATCGGTGGAGCACGTGGGCGACGACGAGATCGTCGACTCCATCAAGCTCCTCGCCCGCACCGAGGGCATCTTCGCCGAGACCGCGGGCGGCGTCACCACCGGAGTGCTGCGCAAGCTCGTCCGCGAGGGCAGGCTCGACCCGAAGGCCGAGACCGTCGTGCTCAACACCGGTGACGGGCTCAAGACCCTGAACGCCGTCGACGCCGGGGTGAGCGCCACGATCAAGCCGTCGCTGAGCGCCTTCACCGACGCCGGTCTGGCCTAGACAGTGCTTTCCGGGGCCTCCGCTTCGCCTTGACCCGTGTTCGGGCGCCCGGAGCACGGGAATCGGGTTGTAGCAGGCACAGTGGTGTCTCCGGCGGATTCGACCGTTCCTCGCGAACCCGTCTCCGCCACCTCCAGAACCCCGTGGGCGCCCGGACATCACCCCTTGGGCCCTCCGCCTCGCCTCGGCCCTCGTCCGGGGCCCGTCGGCCGGGGCCCGGCCAGGGAACAGGCCCCGGCCGTCCCGACCACCCGTCATCTCCCACGAGAAGGAAGTCCGCCATGAGCGCCAGCGTCCGCGTGCCCACCATCCTGCGCACCTACACCAACGACGCCTCCGAGGTCTCCGCCGAGGGCGCCACCCTGGCCGAGGTCCTCGACGACCTGGAGGCCAACTACCCCGGCATCCGCGCCCGCATCCTGGACGACGGCGGCAAGGTGCGCCGCTTCGTCAACGTCTACATCGGCGACGAGGACGTGCGCTTCGAGAAGGGCCTCCAGACCGAGGTCGCCGACGGCGCCCAGGTCTCCATCATCCCGGCGGTCGCCGGGGGCTGCTGAGTCCCACCGCGAGGGGCGGCCGCGGCGCGTCAGGGCGCCGGGGCCGCCCCTTCGGCGTTCACCGGAGGGCCGGCGCGGGCGGTCGGGGCCCACGGGGTTTCCGGAGGGCCGGTGCGGGCGACCGCACCGGAAAACCCGGTGCGCCCGGAATCGGCGCTGTCTAGCCTGTGCGCATGGGCATCGAGATCCGGCTGTTCCGGGAACCCGACAGGGAAGCGGTCATCGCTCTGGCACTGCGCGCGTGGGAACCGGTGCACGCGTCGCTGCGCCGGGTCCTGGGCGAGGAGGTCTACCCGGTCCTGGTCCCGGACTGGCGGCGGAGCCAGCACGACGAGGTGGCCGGGAGCGTCGACGCCGACGACCAGCGGGTGTGGGTCGCCGAGGCCGACGGCGCGGTCGCGGGCTTCGCCACCGCCAGGATGCTGCCCGACGACGACATGGGGGAGATCCACCTGCTCGCCGTCGACCCCGGCCACCAGGGGAGGGGCATCGGGACGGCGCTGACCGGGGCCGCCACCGACTGGATCCGCGAGCAGGGCGCTGCGGTGGCCGTGGTCGAGACGGGCGGTGACGACGGGCACGCCCCGGCCCGCGCCACCTACGAGCGCGCCGGCTACACCGCGCTGCCGATCGTGCGGTACTTCCGCAAGCTGTGATGCCTGGTGGCCTGGTCGGGGCGCGCCGGACCGCGGCGCCGCTGCTCGTAGGCTGGAAGGGATTCCGGTCGAACGAGGGTGGAGATGTCGGCGACACGGCTGTTGGTCCTGGGTGTGGTGCGCATGGAGGGGCAGGCCCACGGATACCGGGTGGGTCGTCAGCTCCTGGACTGGGGAACCGAGCACTGGGCCAACATCAAGTGGGGCTCCATCTACCACGCCCTGCGCAAGCTCTCCCAGGAGGGCAGGCTGCGCGAGTTCGTCGCCGAGGGGGACGAGGTGGTCGACCGCGTCTCCTACGCGATCACCGGGGACGGCGAGGCCGAGCTGTACCGCCTCATCCGCCGTGGGCTCGCCCGCAGGGAGGACCCCGCGATGCTCTTCGCGGCGGTCACCCTCATGACCGCCCTGCCGCGCGCGGAGGTCGTCGGCCTGCTGGAACAGCGCCTGGAGCTGTTGGAGAGGACCGACGAGGAGCTGCGGCCCTCCGACGGGTGGGGCAAGCCGGTGCACGTGCGCGAGCTCTTCGGCCTGTGGCGGGGCACGATCGGGGCCGAGGCCAGCTGGACGCGCGGCCTCGTCGCCTCCCTGCGGGCCGGGGAGTACACCATGGCCGACGACGGCCCCGACGCGTTCGGGCTGCCCCCGGTGCCGGGGGCGGCCGCCCGCGACCGCTGACCCGGCGGCGCTCCGGTCCCGTCGCCTCGGCCTTCCTTCGTCCGGGCGGGTCCCTCCCCGCTGTCCGGGGCGGACCCCGGGGGCGGACCGAGCTCTTATTAAAGTTTGAATATCCCGCCGGGGTGGTGCACACTCTCTCTCGTACTCAAGTTTTAATAAGGAGAGGGATGATCCACACACGTGGGCTGACCCGCGACTTCCGGGTCGGCAAGGAGGTCGTCCAGGCCGTCCGCGGCGTCGACATCGACGTCGCCGAGGGCGAGCTCGTCGCCCTGCTCGGACCGAACGGCGCGGGGAAGTCGACCACGCTGCGCATGCTCACCACCCTGCTGGAACCCACCTCGGGCACCGCCGTGGTCGCGGGGCACGACGTCCGCACCGCACCCGCCAGGGTGCGCCGGGGGATCGGCTTCGTCGGCCAGGGGCACGGCGCCGGGGAGGACCAGCGGGCCCGGGAGGAGCTGTACACGCAGGGGCTGCTGTACGGGCTCGACCGGCGCACCGCGCGCCGCCGCGCCGACGAACTCCTCGACCAGCTGGAGCTGGGCGGGGCCGCCGACCGCGAGGTCACCAAGCTCTCCGGCGGACAGCGCAGGCGCTTCGACATCGCCATGGGGCTCATCCACGAGCCGAAGCTGCTGTTCCTGGACGAGCCCTCCACCGGACTCGACCCGCACAGCCGCGCCAACCTGTGGGGGCACATCGCCCGGCTGCGCGACCGGATGGGCACCACGGTCGTGCTCACCACCCACTACCTCGACGAGGCCGACGACATGGCCGAGCGGGTCCTGGTCATCGACCACGGCAGGGTCATCGCCGACGGCACCGCCGACGAGCTCAAGGGCAAGGTCTCCGGCGACCTGGTCAGCCTCACCGTGCCGGACGCCGAACAGGCGCGCACCGCCGCCGGGATCGCCGAGCGGGTGCCCTCCGCCGGAACGGCGGAGGTGCTCGCGGAAGCGGGGCGCGACGCCGAGGTGCGCCTGCGCGTGGAACGCGGGGACACCGTGCTGCCCGAGCTGCTGCGCGGGCTGGACGCGGCCGGGGTCCCGCTGCTCGCCGTCCGGGTGCAGCGGCCCACGCTGGACGACGTGTTCCTGACCCTGACCGGACGCAGCCTGAGGGAGGAGGGGGCATGAGCTTCCACGAGGTGACCGGAACCCCGGCGGAGGCGACCGGGGAGGAGCGGACCGGGACGGAGGCGACCGGGGTGCGGGGGCCGGGCCTGTTGCGCGACACCGCGACCGTCTTCGCCCGCCAGATGCGGCCGTTCCTGCACCGGCCGCTGATGCTGTTCTTCGGCATGCTGCAACCGGTGCTGTACCTGGTGCTGTTCGCGCCCCTGCTGACGGGGCTGGCCGGTGCCGAGGGGCAGGACCCCTGGCAGTGGTTCGTCCCCGGTCTGCTGGTGATGCTCGGTCTGTTCACGGCCGGGTTCGCCGGTTTCGGGCTGTTGCCGGAGATGTCCTCCGGAGCGCACGAGCGGCTGCTGGCCACCCCGGTGAGCCGGGTCTCCCTGCTGCTGGGACGGGTCCTGCGCGACGTGGCGATGATGCTGGCGCAGATGGTGCTCATCCTCGTGCTGGTGGTGCCGCTCGGGTTCGACGCGTCGTTCGCGGGCGCCGTCGTGGGGCTGCTCCTGCTCGCCGTCCTGGGCGCGGGGCTGTCCACGCTGTCGTACCTGACGGCCCTGGCGGTCAAGCAGACCTACGTGTTCGCGCCCATCGTGCAGACGCTGATCATGCCGCTGATGCTGCTGTCCGGCGTGCTGCTGCCGATGGAACTGGCACCGCCGTGGCTGTACGCGCTCTCGCGGGCCAACCCGGTGGCCTACGTGGTGGACGCCGAGCGCGCCCTGTTCGCCGGGCAGTGGGACGCGTCGGTCGCGGTCGGCTGGGCCGTGGCGGTGGTGCTGGCGGTCGCGGCGCTGGCCGGGGGGTCGCGGGCGATGCGCCGCCTCAGCTCCTGACCTCGGCTCCACTGCCGCGCGGCGGGGCGGGGCCCGGTCGGGGCGGCCTCGGAACCGGGTCGGAGCGGGACCGGAGCCGTGCGCCGGGAGAAGGCCGAACCGGCGCGCGACTCCGTCCGCTCAACGCGGAAACCCCCATGTCATACGGTGTTTGTGCAGGTAGATGCGGAAATGCCGGGATGGAAAATCGTGACCACATCGTTTGCACTCGCCGGGGTCGAGTGCTAAAAAGGGAACTGGTTAGCACTCGCCTTGACTGAGTGCTAACCGGATCGAGGCTGCGAGATCGCGGTCCCCGGCAGCAGGGTTGCCGGAGGGTCCGCGGTCGTCCGTCGCGGGCGCATGCCTCGTCCCATCGCGTATCAGCCCGGTCACGGGAGGACAAGAACTCAATGGCAGCCAAACTGATCGCGTTCGACGAGGAGGCCCGTCGCGGCCTCGAGCGCGGCATGAACCAGCTCGCTGACGCCGTCAAGGTCACGCTCGGCCCCAAGGGCCGCAACGTCGTCCTGGAGAAGAAGTGGGGCGCCCCCACGATCACCAACGACGGTGTCTCCATCGCCAAGGAGATCGAGCTCGAGGACCCGTGGGAGAAGATCGGGGCCGAGCTGGTCAAGGAGGTCGCCAAGAAGACCGACGACGTCGCGGGTGACGGCACCACCACCGCCACCGTGCTCGCCCAGGCTCTCGTCCGCGAGGGTCTGCGCAACGTCGCCGCCGGCGCCAATCCGATCAGCCTCAAGCGCGGCATCGAGTCCGCCGTCGCGCGCATCAACGAGGAGCTCGGCAACCTCTCCAAGGACATCGAGACCAAGGAGCAGATCGCCTCCACCGCCTCGATCTCCGCCGGCGACCCCCAGATCGGCGAGACCATCGCCGAGGCCATGGACAAGGTCGGCAAGGAAGGCGTCATCACGGTCGAGGAGGGCCAGACCTTCGGGCTGGAGCTCGAGCTCGCCGAGGGCATGCGCTTCGACAAGGGCTACATCTCGCCCTACTTCGCCACCGACCTGGAGCGCATGGAGACGGTCCTCGAGGACCCCTACATCCTCATCGTCAAC
Source organism: Nocardiopsis alborubida (assembly GCF_012396365.1). Taxonomy (GTDB): domain Bacteria; phylum Actinomycetota; class Actinomycetes; order Streptosporangiales; family Streptosporangiaceae; genus Nocardiopsis; species Nocardiopsis alborubida. The sequence goes on from NZ_JAAXPG010000001.1 coordinate 384,967, forward strand.
TCCAAGATCTCGAACAACAACGAGTTCCTGCCGGTTGTCGAGAAGGTCCTCCAGGCCGGCCGCCCGCTGGTCGTCATCGCCGAGGACCTGGAGGGCGGCGCCCTCCAGACGCTGGTCGTCAACAAGATCCGCGGCACCTTCAAGTCCGTCGCCGTCAAGGCCCCGGGCTTCGGTGACCGCCGCAAGGCCCAGCTCGGCGACATCGCCGTGCTGACCGGCGGCCAGGTCATCACCGAGGAGGTCGGCCTCAAGCTGGAGAGCACCGAGCTCGACATGCTCGGCCGCGCCCGCAAGGTCGTCGTCACCAAGGACGAGACCACCATCGTGGACGGCGCCGGTGACGCCACCGCGATCGCCGGTCGCGTGAACGAGATCCGCAACGAGATCGAGCGCACCGACTCCGACTACGACCGCGAGAAGCTCCAGGAGCGTCTCGCCCGCCTGGCCGGCGGCGTGGCCGTCATCAAGGCCGGTGCCGCCACCGAGGTGGAGCTCAAGGAGCGCAAGCACCGCATCGAGGACGCCGTCCGCAACGCCAAGGCCGCGGTCGAGGAGGGCATCCTGCCCGGCGGTGGTGTCGCTCTGCTCCAGGCCAGCGTCCCGGCCTTCGAGAAGCTGGAGCTGGAGGGCGACGAGGCCATCGGCGCCGACATCGTGCGTCGCGCCATCGCCGAGCCGCTCAAGCAGATCGCGATCAACGCCGGCCTTGAGGGCGGCGTCGTGGCGGAGAAGGTCCGGAACCTGGAGCCCGGGTTCGGCCTGAACGCCGCCACCGGCGAGTACACCGACCTGTTCAAGGACGGCGTCATCGACCCGACCAAGGTCACCCGCTCGGCTCTGCAGAACGCGGCTTCCATCGCCGGTCTGTTCCTGACCACCGAGGCCGTCATCGCCGAGAAGCCGGAGAAGGCCGCCGCTCCCGCCGGCGACCCGACCGGTGGCATGGGCGGCATGGACTTCTAGCAGGTCCGTGAGATCTCGGGCCCCCGGGCCCGCAGGTGTCTGAGGTCCGGATACGCGACCTCGCCCGCGACGACCGGGCGGCCCCTTCGGGGGCCGCCCGGTTTCGCCTTCTCCAGGCGAAACCGGCGCGGGCGGCACTGTCGCAACGGGACTACCTGCTGGGCACCTGGCGAGAGCTGGACGTGCCCGACGGTTGGCGGGCCGAGATCATCGATGACAACGGAGTCGTGCTCGTGGCTCCCCCGTCCGACCCCCGCAACCACATCGCGGTCCGGGTGAACCGGATGCCCGGGCAGGTCCCTCCCGACGGCTGGGACGTCTATCAGCCCCTGGGCATCCAGTTGCAGACGGTCGAGCGGCTCTACATGCCTGACCTCGTTGTCCTGCCGGAGGACGTCGTCCTCGACCCGTCACGGACCCCCTGCCCGGCGGATCAGGTCTCTGCCCCGACCAGCGGCCCTCCCGAGGACGCGGGCGGCGGCCCGAGGGTTTTTCAGCCCGCGCCGTGCCAGGCCCGCCACAGGTCGGCGTAGGAGCCGCCGCGGGCCAGCAGCTCGTCGTGGCTGCCCAGCTCGCTGATCCGGCCGTCCTCCACCACCGCGATCCGGTCGGCGTCGTGCGCGGTGTGCAGCCGGTGCGCGATGGCCACCACCGTACGGCCCGACAGCACCCCCGCCAGCGAGCGCTCCAGGTGGCGGGCCGAACGCGGATCCATCAGGGACGTGGCCTCGTCCAGCACCAGCACGTCCGGGTCGGCCAGCACCACGCGGGCCAGGGCGAGCTGCTGCACGTGGGCCGGGTCCAGCGGGGCGTCGCCCGACCCCACCCGCGTGCCCAGCCCGTCCGGCAGCGCGCGCACCCAGGACTCGGCGTCCACGGCGGCCAGGGCCTCCCACAGGCGTTCCTCGTCCACCGCGGCCGCGCCCTCGGGCCGGTCCAACGCCAGCGCCAGGTTCTCGGCGATCGTTCCCCGGAACATGTGACTCTCCTGGCTCAGCAGGATCGCCCGCGCGCGCCGTTCCTCGGGAGGCAGGGCCGACACCGGCGCCCCGCTCACGCGGACACCGCCCGAGGTGGGCGGGTGCACGCCCGCGATCAGCTTGCCCAGGGTCGACTTGCCCGCGCCGCTCGGGCCCACCACGGCCAGGCGTTCGCCGGGCGCCAGCACCAGGTCGACGCCGTGCAGGACCTCCGTGCCGGTGTAGCCGAAGCGCACGTCCTCCACCCGCACCTCGCCGGGGCGGGCGGTCCGGGGCGCGTCCGCCACGGAGGGCAGGGGCGCCTTCCCAGCCGGTTCCCCGGCCAGCTCCACACCCAGCAGCCTGCGCATGCTCGTGAAGCCCATCATCAGGCTGTCCACCTGGTCCAGCAGCTGGTCCAGGGGCCGCCCCATCTGCCTGCTGAGGAAGACCGCGGTGGCGATCCCGCCCAGGCTCAGCGACCCGTCCGCGTACAGCAGGCCCGCCACCAGGAAGGTCAGCGCGATCGGGAGCATGTACCCGAGTTCCAGCGGCGGGTACCAGACGCAGCGCAGCCACAGCGTGTACCGCTCCGCCGCGTAGGCACGGCCCACCTTCTGCTCGTTGAGCGCGATCCGCCGGGCCTGCCGTCCCAGCGACTCGATGGTGTGCGCGCCCTCCACGGTGTCGGTCACGCTCTGGGTCAGTTCCGAGTAGGTGCCCAGCTCGCGCACGTACCCGTCCGGGGCCCTGCGGGCGTACCAGCGCGTGGACACCCACAGCACGGGCAGGGAGGGCAGCCACGCCAGCAACAGGAGCGGGTGCAGGACGGCGAGCGCCGTGGTGACGACCACCAGGGTCACCGAGCTCACCGCCATCACCGGTACCGAGACGCGCACGGTGTGGCTCAGATGGCCGATGTCGCGGCCGGTGCGCGCCACCAGGTCGCCGGTACCCGCCCGTTCCACCACCCCCATCGGGAGCCGGAGCACCGCGCGCACGAACTCCTCGCGCAGCTCGGCCAGCACGCTCTCGCCGAACCGGATCGAGGCCGCCACGGACGCCAGGGTGAACCCGGCGTGCAGCACCAGCGCCACGACGATGAGTCCGGCGAGCACGTCGACGCGCGAGGCCGTCTGGTCCGCGGTTCCGGAGAGGGGCCCGGCTGAGGCCCCGCCCGCGCGCACGGTGTCGATGATCAGGCCCAGGATCCAGGGTGAGGCCAGCGCCATGAGCGCGGCCGTCCCGTACAGGAGCACGACGACGGCGAGCAGGCGTCCGTGCTCGCGCCCGGCGCGGCGCAGCCGCCTCCACACGGCCGCGACCGGTGCGATCGGCAGTCCCGTCGCGCGGTGCTCCGTGGGTGCGGGGACGGGTGCGGCGGGCGTCCCGGATGCCCGGGACGCGGTGGACGCGTCGGATGTTCTGGACGCCGCGGACGCCTCGGGCGGGCCGAGGGTCTCGGCGTCGTCGGCGGCCCGGGTCATGGCTTCCCCTCCGCGGGAACGGCGCGCAGGACGGTGGCGGCGTAGCGGGGGGACTCGGCGAGGAGACCGCGGTGGGTCCCCTCGGCCGTGAGGCGGCCGCCCTCGACGAACTGCACGTGGTCGGTGTGGTCGAGCAGCAGTGGGCTGGTGGTGACCAGGCCGGTCGTGCGCCCCGCCCGCTCGGCGGGCAGCCCGGCGGCGATCGCGGCCTCGGAGTGGGCGTCCACGGCGGAGGCGGGCTCCACCAGGACCAGGATCTCCGGCTCCAGGGCCAGGGCGCGGGCCAGGCGCAGGCGCTGCTGCTGGCCGCCGGAGTACTCGCGGCCGCGCTCGGTGAGCAGCGCGTCCAGCCCGGCGGCGGACTGGCGCACCACGTCGTCGGCGTGCGCGGCGCGCACGACCTCGGCGAGGCGTTCGTCGGAGATCCCCTGGTCCGGGGACAGTTCGCCGCGCAGGGTTCCGGAGAACAGGTGCGCGTCGTTGGTGGCCACCAGGACGCGGCGGCGCACCAGGGACCGGGGCAGGTCGCGCAGGCGCACGGTCCGGCCGGTGTCCGTCTCGACCAGCACGGCGTCCGCGCCCTCCTCGTCCCGGTAGCGCCCCAGGCGTTCGGCGATGGCGGTGGCGTCGGAGGGGTCGGCGCAGACCACGCCGGTGGTGCGGTGCGCGGCGAGGGTCACCCCGCTGCCCGGGTCGTGCAGGTCGCAGGGGCCGGTCGGTTCCGGCTCGGGGCGCTCGGGGTCGGGGTGGTCGTGCTCCAGACGCAGCACGCGCACCACGCGCCCCGCGGCCACCCGGGCCGAGACGAACAGGGACAGGGAGCGCATCAGGTGGCGCACCGTCATGGACAGCGTGCCGGTGTAACCGTAGAAGGCGACGAGCTGGCCGACGGTGATCTCCCCGGTCAGGGTCAGGCGCGCCCCGTACCAGACGATGCCGACCAGGAGCAGGCCCGGGAGGAGCTCGCGCACGGCGTTGAGGGCGGCGTCCACCCAGCCCACGCGCATGGTGGCGGAGCGGACCCGCTGGGAGGCGGTGCGGTAGCGGTGGTCCACGGTGCGCTCGCCGCCCACGCCCCGGAGCACGCGCAGGCCCGCGACCAGGTCGGTGGCCAGGGTGGTGAGCTCGGCCTGCCGGTCGCGCTGGTGCTCCTGGCGACGGGAGAACAGGCTCAGCAGGGGCACCATCCCCGCCATGATGAGCGGGACCGACACCAGGACGATGACGCCGAAGGTGACGTGCGAGGTGAGCATGAAGGCGCTGACCGCGGCCACCGCCAAGAGGGAGGACAGGATCTGCCCCGCCGTCTCGTAGAAGTCTCCGACGCGGTCGATGTCCTCGGTGCCCACGGCCACCACCTCGCCGGAGGGCAGCCGCCGGGTGAGCGTGGGACCCATGCGTACGGAGTGGTTGGTGACCACCTGGATGGTCCGGTAGGCGGACGCGTACCAGTTGAAGCACTCGGCCCGGTGGGCGAGGGGGATGAGGGCGACGGCGGTCGCGACGAGCGCGCTGAGGACGCCGAACCAGCCCAGGAGGGCGCCCGGGTCCCCGCGGGTGACCCCGGAGTCGAGGGCGGCGCCGAGCGCGGCGGAGATGAGTACGCCGTTGACCATGAAGGCGCCTGTGACCGTCCCCGACCACAGCAGTGAGCGGCGCTCCCTCCGGACGAGCCACCACAGGAACCGGTCGGCCGACCGGCGTTCGGGAACGCCCGCGGGCTGGGGAAGTGTGCGCACAGTTCCCGAACTGTAACCAGGGGAACAGGTACGGGCCACTCATTTTCCCGGGCCGGGGAGGGCCCGGGCCCCGGTCAGTCGACGGTGCCCTCGGCGTGGAGGATTTCGATGAGGCGGCGCACCGCCGGGGCGCAGCGCCGGCGGTCGGCGAAGCCGATCCACGCGAGTTCGGCGATCTCGTTGTCCGCCGAGATCTGGCCGTCGTACTCGGCGGTGTGGCACGACAGGCGCACGCGGACGCCCGGGCCCTGGGCGTGGGCGTCCTCGTCGATCACCGCGATCCGGCGGACCGTGTCCGGACGCAGCACCACGCTGACCTCCTCCAGGGCCTCGCGGGCCACCGCGGCCTCGTCGCTCTCCCCGGGCTCGCGCTTGCCGCCGGGCAGGTAGAACAGGTCCACCCCGTCGGTGCGCACGCACAGCAGGCGCCCCTCGTGGACGTGGACCCAGGCGAGGGCGTCGATGACGGCGGGGGAGGAGGGCGGGGTGGGCGACATGTGACCACCCTATGTCAGGACGTGGATGTCACCTTTGGGGAACACAGTCGTTACTCCCCTGGGGGAAAGGGACTCCGCGGGGTAACGTGACTTTTTGGGAGCGCTCCCATGCGCGCAGTAACGGGGAAGCAGGGGAAACCGGGGAACACCACACCGAAGGAAGGCTCATGTCCCGCACACGCATAGCCATCGGAGCAGCAGTGAGCTCCGTCTCGGCCCTGGCCCTGGGAACGGCGCTGCTCAGCACAGCGCCCGCCTCGGCCGCCGAGTCCGAGTTCTACGTCAACCCCAACACGTCGGCGGCCGTCTGGGTCGAGGAGAATCCCGGCGACCCCCGGGCCGACGTCATCCGCGACCGCATCGCCTCGGTCGCCCAGGCCACCTGGTTCACCCAGTACAACCCCGACGAGGTCCGCGACGACGTGGACGCGGTGGTCAGCGCCGCCGACGCCCAGGGCCAGGCCCCCATTCTGGTGGTCTACAACATCCCCGGCCGCGACTGCGGCAACCACAGCGGCGGCGGGGCGCCCAGCCACGACGCCTACCGCGCCTGGGTCGACGAGGTCGCCGCGGGCCTGGAGGGCCGGTCCGCCACCATCGTCCTGGAGCCCGACGCCCTGCCGCTGGTGAGCGGCTGTAGCGATCCGTCCGAGCTCCTGGACTCCATGGCCTACGCGGGCAAGGCGCTCATGGAGGGCTCCTCCGAGGCCAGGGTCTACTTCGACATCGGCAACTCGGCCTGGCTGGACCCGCAGGAGGCCGCCGACCTGCTCAACGGCGCGGACGTCGCGAACAGCGCCCACGGCATCGCCACCAACACCTCCAACTACAACTGGACCCACGACGAGGTCGCCTTCGCCGAGGCCGTCATCGCGGCGACGGGCGTGCCCGGGCTCGGCGCCGTGGTCGACACCAGCCGCAACGGCAACGGCCCCGCGCCCCAGAACGAGTGGTGCGACCCGCCGGGGCGGATGATCGGCCGCCCCAGCACCACCGACACCGGCAACCCGCTGATCGACGCCTTCATCTGGACCAAGCTGCCCGGCGAGGCCGACGGCTGCATCGCGCCCGCGGGGCAGTTCGTGCCCCAGGCCGCCTACGACATGGCGGTGAACGCCCCCGAGTACCCCACCGACCCCGAGGAGCCCACCGACCCGCCCGCGGGCGAGGGCTGCACGGCCGACTACAGGATCGTCAGCGAGTGGGGCAACGGCTTCCAGGCGGCGGTGACGGTCACCGCCGACGACTCCCTCAGCGGCTGGACCGTGACGTGGACCTACGCCGACGGACAGCGGTTCAGCCAGGGCTGGAACGCCGAGTTCGCCAGCAGCGGGTCGCGGGTCACCGCGTCCGACCTCGGCTGGAACGGCACGCTCAGCGCCGGGGGCAGCACCGAGTTCGGGTTCACCGCGACCCACAGCGGTAGCAACAGCGCGCCCGAGGTGACGTGCTCCGCGGCCTGACCGGTCTGACGGGGCGGGACGCGCCGCGTTCCGCCCCGTTCTCCTGGCCGCCTCCGGCCAACAGCGCCGAACCCCGCACCCCGGGACAGGGAAGGCACTAGCATCCCCGGTGGGTGAAGGGCGGACACGGATGACGATCCCACAGGTGGGCGAGCGGACCCTGGTGGAGGACAGCGCCTGCGGCGGTTTCCCCGCGCAGGAGGCTGGTTCCAGGCAGGCCCGCGAACGGGCCTACAACCTCTACAGCGCGGCCGTCGGCGCCTGCCTGAGCAGGACCGGGCTCCGGGAGCGCGCCGCCGAGCTCCTCGCGCAGGAGGCCCGGCTGCCCTTCCTCGGCGACGAGGAGGTCGCCCGGGTCAACCGCGAACTCCCCGGGGTCGTCGCCGAACTGCGGGCCGAGCCGATCCGCGTCCGCGACGGCGCGACCCCCGGGGAGCCGGGCGGGGTCCTGGCCGGGGCGGACCTGGACGCGCTGTTCGACCTCGCGCTCCGCGACCGGCTCACCGGACCGGCCCGCGAGCGGCCCCGGCTCCTGCTCCTCGGCGGCCAGCCCGGCTCGGGCAAGTCCACCCTCCAGCGCCTCATCCTGCCCTTCCTGCCCGAGGGCACCGTCAGCTACGACGGCGACGACCTGCTGCGCCTGGCACCCGACTACGAGTGGGCGATGACCGCGGACGACCGCGCCGCCTCCTCCTCCCTGGCCCGGCAGGTCGGCGGCCTGCACGGGCTCGCCATGGCGCACCTGCGCGCGGGCCGCGTGGACGCGGTGTGCAGCCACCCCCTGGGCCGCGCCGACTGGGCCGCGTCCTGGGTGGAGGGGTTCCGCGACGCCGGTTACCGGGTGGAGGTCGCCTTCGTGGCCACCCACAGTTCCAACAGCGGCTTCGCGATCGCCGACCGCTACGCCCGGGCCCGCGCCGACCAGGGTTTCGGCAGGTGGATGCCCGAACTCCACCACGACCGTTTCTATCTGGGCGTTCCCAACACGGTGGAGTTCCTGGAGACCCACCGGCTGGTGGACTCGCTCTACGTGCTCTCCCGCGACGGCGAGGTGCTCTACGCCAACCACCGGGAGGAGGACGACTGGCGGACCGAGCCGTTCGGACGCGTCGCCCTGGAGGCCGAACGCGGGCGCCGCGAGCTGTGGCACGCGCCCAGGAGCGCCCCGCGCAGCGCCGTCTGAGCGGGTCCGGCGGGTTCAGCCCCGTGCCGCCAGCCTCCGCACGGCCTCCCGGTCCTCCTCGCCGAACCGCTCCTCCAGCTCCTCGGGTGCGGCGTCCAGGTCGATCCGCGACAGGGGCACCCCGCGCGCGGACTCGATCGCGCCGAGACGGCGCAGCGCGCGGTCGCCCGCGTAGCGGACCAGTTCCCCCGGCGGCAGTTCGTAGCGCCGGGTCGCCGGGTCGTCCGAGGGCTCCTCACCGCGTTCCACCGTGGACATCACGTGCGGCAGCAGCTCGTCCAGCCGTTCGCGCACCACGTCCCAGTTGGCGTCGTCGGCCGCGACGTGGCGGCGGCAGGTGAAGGTGCCCCACGCCATGTGGCGCCGCTCGTCGTCGCCGATCCTGCGCACGATCTGGCGCATCCCCGGGAAGACGTCCCGCACCGTGCACACGTGGTTCCAGGCGTAGTACCCGGTCAGCGCCAGCGAGCCCTCGATGACGTGGTTGTAGGTCACCGAGGCGCGCACCTGGTTGCGGGGGCTCGGGTCCTCCAGCAGCGTCTCCAGGGAGCCGGGCAGCTCCTCGTGGAACAGCGTCCGGTAGCCCGGGTTGGCGTCCACGTAGCCGTGCAGGTCCTCGCGGACCCCGAGCGCGTCCAGCCACAGCCGGAACGCCTGGACGTGCTTGGCCTCCTCGAACGCGAACTGGGTCAGGTACATCTCGTCGCCCAGGCGCCCCTCCGCGGCCATCGCGCGGAGGAAGGGCTGGATGTCCTCCGTGACCGCCTCCTCGCCCGCCACGAAGAACGCGCACAGCCGCAGGATCCGCGCCCGGGCCTCCTCACCCAGCTTCTTCCAGTCCTCGGCGTCCCGGCTCAGGTCGATGTCCGCCGGGTTCCAGAACCGGGCGTTGCCCTTGGCGAACAGCCTGAGCGGAAGCGAGTCCCAGTTCAGGCCGCCGCCCCGGAGGGAGTGGAAGCCGGTGCGGTACTCCGCGGGTGAGGGCGCGGGCGTGGCTGGCGCGGACGGGGTGCTGGCGGGAGAGTCGGGCACGGGGGGACCTCCTGGCTGCCGGGGGGAGCTGCTGTGCCCTCATGATTGGACACGGGAGGGGTTCGTGTAAAGAGCGAATGGAATGCGCGGGGTCAAAAACCGAATCCGGCTCGGTGGGTTCCGGGGCGCGGGGCGCGGGGCGCGCGGAGACGGACGGCAGCCGCGGGGAGCCGGGATACGGCCGTGGCCATTGACGGCGCGCCCCCGCCGAAACGGTACGGTCGGGGAGTACCGACCGCACCGAACGATCGGGGAACGACGTGTTCTGTGGTGATCCCGGCACATCCGGCTACACCGCGTGCGCCTCCCAGACCCAGCTCTTCGCGTTGGCCTCCGCCATCCCCGCCCTGCTCGGCATGGCCCTCCTGGTGGCGGCCTTCACCGCGCCGTCCGTGCGGGGCGACCGGCTCCTGCGCACCCGCACCCTGAGCTACTCCCTGGTGGCCTGGGGAATCGCCGCGGGCACCTACGTCATGGGCGGCCTGCCGTCCTTCTGAGCGGCGGGCGCCCCGCGGGCGGCCCCCGGGCGGCCGCGCCCCGCCGGGACGCGGCCGGAGCCGCCCGCCCCGGTCAGATCTCCTCGCCCGACAGCAGGTCGCCGGCGTCGGTGATCCGGTAGGCGTACCCCTGCTCGGCGAGGAAGCGCTGCCGGTGCGCGGCGTAGTCCTGGTCGAGGGTGTCCCGCGCCACCACGGCGTAGAAGCGGGCGGCGCGGCCGTCGGACTTGGGGCGCAGCACCCGGCCGAGCCGCTGCGCCTCCTCCTGCCGTGAGCCGAAGGACCCCGACACCTGCACCGCGACACCGGCCTCGGGCAGGTCGATGGAGAAGTTCGCCACCTTCGACACCACCAGCGTTCTCAGCTCTCCGGAGCGGAAGGCGTCGAAGAGGCGCTCGCGCTCCTTGTTGCGGGTCTCGCCCTTGATCACCGGCGCGCCCAGCGACGCGCCGAGTTCGTCCAGCTGGTCGATGTAGGAGCCGATGACCAGCACCTGATCCTCGGGGTGGCGCTCCACGATCTCCCGGACCACGGAGGTCTTGGTCTCGGAGGAGGCGCAGAACCGGTAGCGGTCCTCCGGCTCGGCGGTCGCGTACGCCAGCCGCTCGGCCTCCGACAGGTCCACCCGCACCTCGACGCAGTCCGCGGGGGCGATCCACCCCTGGTTCTCCATGTCCTTCCACGGGGCGTCGTAGCGCTTGGGGCCGATCAGTGAGAACACGTCGCCCTCGCAGCCGTCCTCGCGCACCAGGGTCGCGGTCAGGCCCAGCCGGCGCCGGGCCTGGAGGTCGGCGGTCATCCGGAAGATCGGCGCGGGCAGCAGGTGCACCTCGTCGTAGACGACCAGGCCCCAGTCGCGGGCGTCGAACAGCTCCAGGTGCGTGTACACGCCCTTCCGCTTGGCCGCCATGACCTGGTAGGTGGCGATGGTGACGGGGCGGATCTCCTTGCGGGTGCCCGAGTACTCGCCGATCTCGTCCTCGGTCAGCGAGGTGCGCCGCAGCAGTTCGGTCTTCCACTGGTGCACCGACACCGTGTTCGTCACCAGGATGAGCGTGGTCGCCCCGGTCATGGCCATCGCCGCCGCGCCGACCACGGTCTTGCCCGCGCCGCACGGCAGGACCACCACGCCGGACCCGCCCGCGTGGAAGCTCTCCGCGGCCTCCTTCTGGTAGCCGCGCAGCTCCCAGCCGTCCTGGTCGAGGTCGATCGGGTGCGCCTCGCCGTCGACGTACCCGGCCAGGTCCTCGGCCGGCCAGCCGATTTTGAGCAGCGCCTGCTTGAGGTTGCCGCGCTCGCTCGGGTGCACGGCGACCGAGTCCTCGCCCAGCCGCTCGCCCAGCATGCCCTTGAGCCTCCTGGCGCGGACGACCTCCTCCAGCACGGCGCGGTCGGAGGACTCCAGGACCAGGCCGTGCCGCGGGTCGCCCACGATCCGCAGCCGCCCGTAGCGGTCCATCGTCTCGGCGATGTCCACCAGCAGCGAGTGCGGTACCGGGAACTTGGAGAACCGGATCAGCGCGTCCACGACCTGCTCGGCGTCGTGCCCGGCGGCACGGGAGTTCCACAGGGCCAGCGGTGTGATCCGGTAGGTGTGCACGTGTTCGGGCGCGCGTTCGAGCTCGGCGAAGGGGGCGATGGCCCGGCGGCACTCGCCGGCGAGCTCGTGGTCGACCTCCAGCAGGAGCGTCTTGTCGGACTGGACGATCAGGCAGGACAACACGGACCTTCAATCTCGCGGGGCGGGGGCGGCCACAGATGCAACGCATCCGGACCCCCGATCATGCCCGCGGGACCCGTGCCCGTACCCTCGCGGGCCGTCCTGGACCCGGGACGGCGGTCGTGACGCCCCGGCGACAGCCGGGAGGGCGGGGAGGGGGAGCTGCCGGAGGCGGCGGGTCACATGCCGGAGACGACGGCGATCACGATGAAGGTGAGGAAGAGGACCAGCAGAGCCAGGATCACGCCGTTGGAGATCCAGGCGACGCGGGTGTAGCGCTGGTACCTGTCGGGATCGGACTTCTCCGAGATCGCGAGGGCGGAGAAGACCGTGCCGACGATGCCCAGGAAACCGCAGCAGGTCAGCACCAGGACGAGGGACACCACCAGGGCGGCGATCGCGCCGGACGCGCTCCTCTGTTCCCGGTAGGGGCCGCCCGGGTACCCGCCGCCCGGGTAGGGGCCGCCCGGATGGGGCTGTCCGGGGCCGTAGCCGCTCCCGGGGGCTCCGTAGCCGCCGTACGGGTCGTACCCGCCGGTCGGGTCCTCGTACGCGTCGTTGCCGCCGGGGCCGTGGCCCGGGGGAGGGCCGCTGTGCCGCCAGTTGTCGTTCACGCTCGTGCTTCTCCGCGGATCGTGGTGCACGGCACCGGGGGTGGGGGCGAGGACCGGCGCGGGGGAGGGCCGGTCAGTAGGTGAACAGGAGCATCATCATGGCCAGGACGGCGACCGGGATGAGGAACAGGACGAACAGGGCGAAGTACGAGAAGTTGCAGGCCCAGGTGTACCGAATGTACCGCTCCACCCGTTCGGGGTCGGAAAGCCCGCGCAGCGTCGAGATGCCGAACCAGACCCCGGGCACGTTCACCGCCAGGAGGAAGAACCAGAAGCCCAGGTACATCATCAGTATCGACCCCGCCGCACTGAGGACGGCCACCACCAGCGCGGCCACGGCGCCGCCCACACGGGCGGGAGGGGCCGCAGGGGGAACCGCACCGGGGGGGAGCGCCGGGTCGGGGGGCGCCGTCAGCAGGGAGGCGCTCCCCGGGACGGGACCGGTGGCGTGTCCTCCCGGGCCTCCCGGCCCGGGCACGCCCGACGCGCCGCCCGGTCCGGACGCACCCGAGGGTCCGGGCGTCCGGAACGCCGCCGGGGGCGCAGGGCGTCCCGGTCCGCCTCCGGGCGGGGACCCCGGTGTGAAGCCGTGCTTCCTCTCCCAGAAGGCCTTCGGACCGCCTCCGCCGTTCATCACCGCTCGTCCCCCTTCCCCTGTTTTCCGGACCCGCCTCGTTCCGCTCCCACGGCCGTTCCCGCTCCCGCTGGTGATCCCCGTGCTCCGTGTGGACGCGGTGCCCCGCGGCCCCGTCCGCCAAACACGGCTCAGTAGTTGGTGACCGGGACGATCCCCTGGATCCAGGAGCCCGCCTGGGTGAACATCACCAGCGTCAGCACCAGCATCACGAAGAGCATCACCCCGGCCGCTCCCAGGCAGTACCAGGAGTAGCGCGTGAGCGTCTCGGCCTGGACCGCGCGCCCCCGGTCGCGGGCGTGGGCGGCGCGTACCGCGAACACGATCCCGGCGATACCGAACAGCCAGTTCATGCAGCACAGGAAGGTCAGGGCGTGCAGGATCAGCGCCATCGTCGAACTGCTGGCCCCGATCGCGCTCCGTCGCGCGTCGGGTCCGTCGCGCTCGTCATCCCGGTCGTCGCGGCGGTCGCTCCCGGCCCCGCGCTCCCCGCCGCGCTCGGGGGCGCGGGCCCTCCGGCGCTCGCGGTCGTCGTCGCGTCCGTGTTCACGGGGGGACGATGCCCCGGGGGGCAGCGATGCGTTGCTCATGGGGGTTCTCTCGCTGTCGGTGGGTCGACCAACTCGGTTCCAGACTAGCCCGCCGCCTCCGGGCCGATCGTGAGGAACCCGGGTGCGTCCTACCGCGGCTCCGGTTGCCCCTGCCGCTCCGTGTCCTCCCGCGGCTCCGGGTCCAGTTCGGCCACGGCGGTCACCCGGTGCACGGCGAACCGGTGCACCGCCGCCCGGGTCGCGTCGTAGGCGGTCAGGAAGCCCCCGTCCACACCCGACGGCTCCACGATCCGGCTCACCTGGCGACCGTCCGTGTCGGTGTAGCCGATCCACACCCTCCGGCCGTCCCGGGCGGCTCCCGCGAGCACCTCCAGCACCGCAGCCGACCGTGACCCCGGCGGGCCGTTCTCGGGCAGCGGGACCGGTGTGCGCGCCGCCGTGGCGGCCTCGTCCCCGGCGCGTACGGCGCGTACCGCCGCGGCCGCCAGCTCCCGCGACGTCCCCGACCCGCCCGGGGCGGGGGGCACGTCCGCGGCGTCGGCCCGGCGTACCTCGGGGCGGCTCAGCCGCATCGACCCGTCCCCGCCCTCGGGCACCGGGTGGTACCCCAGCTGCCGCAGCCGCTCCACCAACGCCGCACGGGTCGACCGGCTCGCCACCACGGTCGGCGCCAGCCTCAGCAGTCCCAGGTCGTCGGTCCGCCGGTCGCTGACCAGCTCCTCCAGCAGCGCGGGCTCGTCGCAGCGCAGGTAGCTCGACGCCGAACCGGCCCGCAGCCGTCCGTGCCGCCGACCCACGTCCGAGACCAGGTACCGCAGTGCCTGGGGGAGCGGGGTGCGCGAGTGGCGTTCGAGCAGGGTGGTGATGTCGGCGACGCCCCGCCCGGCGTCCAGGGCCCGCCGTACCGACCCCTCCGTGAACCGGTACACCGTGGCCCCGCCGGTGGACTCCACGTCGGCGACCAGGGCCAGCTCGCGGGCCAACCCGGACACCAGTGGGCCCGGCGCGACGGCCGTCAGGTCGCCCTGCACCAGCACGTAGTCGAGCGGCTCGGGCAGCTCCCCGCCCAGGACGCGCGCGGCCCCGTCCTCGTCGCCGTCCAGCAGCGGACGGACGTGGTCGGCCAGCGCACCGCGCCCGGTCAGGCCGAGCGCGGCCGCCTCGGCCGCCGCCGCCCGCACCAGCTCGGCGTAGACCGGCGACTGGCGGCGCGGGCGCCGCCAGGACAGCCGCGCCGACAGCGAGTCCGGCAGCGGAGCCAGACCTGGTGCCGCGGTGCCCAGCTCCGTGAGCAGGTCGCGGCGGGCCTGCGGCGCGGCCGGACGGACCAGGCCCGGACCGAGCGCGTTGCGCATCCGCCCGCCCGAGTCGCGCGATCCGCTCAGCGACGCCACGCGGTCCGACTCCAGCCAGGCGGAGGCCAGCCGCAGCCACCGGTGCGCGGGCGCGCGCTCCCGCCACAGGTCGTACTCGCGGGTGGGCAGCCACTCGCCCTCGACCCGGTCGTCGGCGCCGAGCAGCCCGGCGGCGTGCGCGACCTCCACGAACAGGGCGGCGGTGGCGTCGTCGGTCTCCATCGCCTGGGCGGCGCGGCGCAGGTCGCGTACGCCCAGACCGCCGTTGCGCAGCACCGCGGCCGGGTCCTCGGACCAGTGCTCCAGGAGTTCCTCGACGGCCCGCAGCACCGTGAAGGCCTGCCCGGCGGCCGCCCGGGTCACGGCGTCGGCGGGGTGCGCGGTCCCCTCGAAGGGCGGCGGCGCGGTGGTGACCTCACGGAACAGCAGGCCCGAACGCAGGTGCAGCCCCACCTCGCGGGGCAGGGTGAGGGTGTCGTCGCCGCTCGGCAGCAGAAGGGCGCGGGCGATCAGCTCGTCGACCGGAGAGGCGGCGGTGTCCAGGGCGACCTCGCGGCGGGCTCCGGAGACGGTTCCGTGCGGCGGCCCCCACGCCATGCTGTCCAGCAGCCGCCGGGCCTGGGCGCTGATCGGTCCGGTCCGGTCGTCGCCGGGAGCCGGTGCGTCGGCCTGGATCCGTGGGGCGTGCGGGCTCTCCGTGCCCCGTGAGCTCCCCGGGCCTCCTGCGCTCCCCGGGCTCCCCGCGTTCTCTGGGGCTCCCGCGCCCGCGGGGCCCTCCGCGTGCCCGTGACCCTCTCCGTCGACCAGGACCGCGACCCGCTTCGGGTCGGACAGGAGAGCGGCGACCGCCTCGACGGGGGTGTCCTCGGTGCCGTCCGGCGCGAGGTCGTCGGCGAGCCTCCTGACGGCGCCGTGCGGCAGCGCGGCGAGCAGCACGCGCGCGGGCGGGCCGAGCCGGGCGGGCTGGGGGAGCAGGTCGCGCAGCACCTGGACGGGGCGCAGCCGCCCCCGGTCGGGCCAGACCAGGGCCAGGCGCAGCAGGGTGTCCAGGGCCGCGCCGACCGGTCCGTCCGCGGTGTCGCGGCCGTCCACCGGCCCGAGCGCGTCGGCCAGGTCGGCGGCGGGCACCCCCACAGGCTCGGACATCCGGTCGTCACCGAGTGCGACCACCGACTCCAGCACCTGGAGCGTGAACCGGTCCAGCCGTTCCAGGACCCGCAGAACGGTGTTGCGGGTGGTGGCCCGTGAGGCGAGCGCGCCGATGTCGGCCGGGACGGGCTGGGCCAGGTCCGGGCGGGCCCGCAGCAGGGCGACGAGTGCGTCGTCCGACCTGCCGCGCAGCCAGGAGGTGAACGTGGGGGGACGGCCCGACGCGGGGGCCGTGCGGCCCCCCGTGCCCGGTTCGCGCCCGTCGGGCGGTGCGTTGTCGCTCATCGGTTCAACGCTAAGCGATCAGGGCCCCGGTGTTCGCGTCCGTCCCCTGTGGCTTCCGCGACTGCCTACGGCACACCGCAGCAGACCGTATCCGAAGGAAAATAGCTGACCGAAACTGAGAAGTAGGGCTTAAAAGCCAGGTCATCCTGAGCCAATATGGGGGCATGACCCAGCGCTCGGAACAACTGGTACTCGATTATCTGTCCGAGGTCGGCCTGGAGCTGTACGGTCGCATGACCGCGCAGGAACGCACCGCCTACCTCGCCGGAGTGCGCGCGCGCATCAACGCCCGCCGCGCCGCCGCGGGACACGACGTGGACACCGTCCGGGGGATCCTCAGGGGGCTCGGCACGCCCCGGGACCTGGTGGAGCGGGACCTCGACGGCCGTGACCTCGACGTCGAGGACGACGAGCTGATCCCCTCCAGACCGCGCCACGCCGACCGGCCGCCGCCGCCCTGGCGGGGCGGCCCCAACCGCGGGCTCAGGTCCCTTCTGGAGGGGCCCGGTCAGACGGAGATGCGTATCCGGGGCCGCCGCGCGGACCGCGGAGACCCGTCCGGCCGGAGCGGTGGGAGCGCGGGCGCGGACCAGCCCGGCCAGGGGGCCCGGACCGACCGCGGCGGCCCGGTGGGGGTGGTGCGCCGCCACCCGCCCGAGGCCGCGGCCCTGTTCCTGCTGCTGCTGGCCGCGCCCTGGTGGTGGGACCTGGCCTTCCTGTGGGTCCTGGGAGCGGCACTGATCCTGCTCAGCCAGGTGTGGTCCGCCCGGGACAAGTGGGTCGGCGTGGGCCTGCCCCTGCTCTCCTGCGCGCTCGGCATGGCCCTGTGGAGCGGCGAGGCCGAGTTCGTCGACGAGTACGTCCAGGAGTCCCTGACCGCCACCGGGGTCATCGGCCTCGGCGTGGCCTCCCTGGTGTGCGTGGTCTACCTCTACTCCCGGCTGCCGCGCTCGGCGCCGCCCGGGCGGGGGGCCGCGGCGCGCTGAGGCCGTGCGCGCGAAGCGCCGCGCCGTGTCGGGGTGTGCGCGGTGTCGTCCCAGTTCACCGGCCCGGTACCGCTGGTCATTGCTTGGCAAACGCTGGGGAATAACCTTTTCCGGTCGGCCCGTTACCGCGCGTCCGAACACACGGATTCGGGTAGTCATGTCGGTACACCGCCTCTTTCGCTGGGCGGTCGCGTCAGTACCGGTGACCAGGCCTCCAGTCCGGTCGCCACAGCAGCCGAGGCGGCCCGTGTCTCCGCCGAGTCCCGTCCCACACTCCGCACCCAGCGGTGAGGGGCCGCCGTCGGCGCCGCGAGGCCCGGATGATCCGCATCCGGGCCTCCTCGTCGTGTCCCAGGGCCCGCGCTGTGCCCCGGAAGCCCCGCCCCGCCGGGCGTGGGCGGGGACCGGCGGCTGTTTATACCCTCGCGCCGGTGAGCCCGCGGGCACTACTTTGGAGACACCCGTGGAAAAACCAGGGGCGTCCCGGCGACGTGCGGACGGCGCGGATCCCACCGCACCCGCCCGCGTCCCGTCTCCGGCACGCCCGCCAGTGAAAGCATGAGGTCCCCAGGTGCCCACCGGCAAGGTCAAGTGGTACGACGGCGACAAGGGTTTCGGTTTCCTCACCCGCGACGACGGCGGTGAGGTCTTCGTGCACTCCTCCTCCCTCCCTCCGGGCACCACGTCGCTGCGCCCTGGCCAGAAGGTCGAGTTCGGCGTGGCCGAGGGCCGCAAGGGCGCCCAGGCGCTCCAGGTCAAGCTCCTGGAGGACCAGCACTCGGTCGCCAGGGCGCGGCGCAAGAAGCCGGACGAGATGGTGGTGATCACCGAGGACCTCATCAAGCTGCTGGAGGGCCTGTCCAACGGCTACCGCAGGGGACGGCACCCCGAACGCCGTGATGCGGCCAGGATCGCCTCCGTGCTGCGCGTGGTCGCCGACGACCTGGAGGCCTGAGCGGCCGCCGTGTCCCCGGGGGCGGCGGGAGACGACGCGCCCGGGTGACGGGGCCGGCGGGATTCGGTCCGGCCCGGCGGGTTCGGTCTGCTTTGGTTTGCCTCGGTCCGGTTCGGTGTCCCCGGTTCCCGGGTGGTCAGAGGTCCGGGACCGCGTCCGGAGGATGTATCGGGCGAACCTTGACCCTCGTTATGGTCAAATCGGTGCTCGCGATCAGTGAGAATGGGGGCGTGAGCCCTACTCGACGTTCTCCTGTACCGGACAAGGCATGTATCGAGGCGGTGGAGCTGGCTCGCTCGGTGGCCGCCGAGGTCGGGCGACCCGAGTGGGTGGGTGAGCACCTCGCCCCCCAGGTCGAGGACACCCGCCTGGTCACTCACCTCTTCACCTGCCTGGACCCCGCCTACCCGGGGTGGAACTACGCCGTCACCGTGGTCCGCGCCTCGCGCGCCAGACAGGTCACGGTGAACGAGGTCGTTCTGCTGCCCGGCGACGGCGCCCTCGCCCCGCCCGAGTGGGTGCCCTGGAAGGAGCGGCTGCGCCCCGGCGACCTCGGTGTGGGCGACCTGCTGCCCGCCGAGGAGGACGACGAGCGCCTCGTCCCCGGCTACGCCCAGGTGCCCGACAGCGAGCTGGACGCCGAGGGCGAGGACCGGCAGGTGATGTGGGAGCTGGGCCTGGGACGACGCCAGGTGCTCTCGGAGATCGGACGCGAACAGGCCGCGGAGCGCTGGTACAACGGCGAGGGCGGCCCGCGCAGCCCGATCGCGACGGCCGCGCCCGCCCGCTGCCTCACCTGCGGTTTCATGACGCCGCTCGCCGGTGAGCTGCGCCAGATGTTCGGTGTGTGCACCAACGAGTACGCCCCCGACGACGGCCGCGTGGTCTCGATGGACCACGGCTGCGGCGCCCACTCCGAGGTGCGCCGACCCGAGTCGCGCAACGATCCGGTCAAGCCGGTCGTCGACGAGATGGGCTACGACCACATCGTCTTCGACGACACCGCCGAGCTGGAACTGGTCTCCTCGGACTCTTGACGCCGACGTGCACCAGCGCTGTCTGACGACGACGTGCACCGGCGCCGTCCGGGTGCGTGCCGTGTCCCTGGTCTGTCCGGGCGCACCGTCTCTTCCCGCCGCTGTGCCGCCGCGCCGCACGGTCCGGCCCCGGCCCTCCGCTCCGGTGGGCTAGGGTCGGTTTACCGCATCCGCTCCCGCCCCGGGTGCACCGTGCCGGGCCGTGCCCGCAGCGCAGGAGGAAACCGCCATGGCCGAGCCGCTGACCGCTTCGGTGGCCGATCCCTACAACACCGCCGAACTGCGCCGACGCGTCCTCGCGGCGTGGGCCGACGCCCCCGCGCGCTTCCGTGAGGACGCCAACGCGGAGGAGGACTTCGCGCTCGGCGGCTACCGCGACCGGGTCGTGGTCGAGTTGGCCCAGAACGCCGCCGACGCCGCCCGCCGCGCGGGCGTCCCGGGACGGCTGCGCCTGGCGCTGACCGGCCGCCGGCTGACCGCCGCCAACACCGGCGCACCCCTGACCGCCGAGGGAGTGGAGTCGCTGGCCACGCTGCGGGCCTCCACCAAACGCGGTGAACAGGGCTCCGCAGGACGCTTCGGCGTGGGCTTCTCCGCAGTGGCGGCGCTCAGCGACGACGTCACCGTCGACTCCGGCGGCTCGGCCGTCCGCTTCAGCGCCGAGGCCGCCCGCGCCGCGGTCGCGGCCCTGCTGGGCGACGACGGCGTCCACGGCGGGCTCGCGGAGGAGGTGGAGCACCGTTCCGGGCACGTGCCCATGCTGCGCCTGCCCTTCCCCGCCGAAACCGTTGGCCGGGAGGCCCCCGGTGCCGAAGGGGCGGCCGGGTCCTCCGCCTCGCGTGAGGGCGCCGAGGGCTACGACACCGTCGTCACCCTCCTTCTCCGCGACGACCACGCGCGCGACCGGGTACGCGAACTCCTGGACCGGACAGGCGAGGCGCTCCTGCTCGCCCTGCCCGGCCTGGTCGAGGTACGCGTGGACGTCGAGGGCGCCGAGCGCGTCCTCACCCGCGAGGAGGCCACCGGAACGGCCGACCTGGTCACCGCGCACCTGGACGGCGACGGCACCCGGGCCACCCTCTGGCGGACCGTGGAGCGCTCGGGCGCCTTCGACCCCGCCCTGCTCGCCGACCGCCCCACCGAGGAACGGGACCGCACGTCGTGGTCGCTGACGTGGGCGGTCCCCGTGGACGAGGACGGCGCGGTCGCCGCCCTGCCCGCCGACGTCGAGCCCGTGGTCCACGCGCCCACGCCCACCGACACCGAACTCGACCTGCCCGCCGTCCTCATCGGCACCTTCCCGCTGGGCAGCGACCGGCGCGCGGTCCAACCCGGGGCCGCCACCGACCTGCTGCTCATGGAGGCCGCCGAGGCCTACTGCGCCCTGTTGCGTCGCTTCGACCCCCGGGCGGCGCTCGACCTGGTGCCCGGAACCCGTGTGGGCGGCGGCGCCGTCGACGCCGTCTTCCGCGCCCGCGTGGCCGAGCCCCTCCAGGACGCCCCGTTCCTGGTGACGGCGGCCGGTGCGCCCGTCGCCCCGCGCGACGCCGTACTCCTCGACACAGGGGGGCCGGGCGGAACCGACGGCCTCGCCGCCGACCTCGTCTCCGTCCTGTCCGAACTCGTCCCCCGGCTGCTGCCCGGGAGCTGGAGTTCGCGCCACCCCGCGCTGGCCGCCCTGCGCGTCCACCGCCTCGGGCTGGCCGACGTCGCCGACCTGCTCGCCGACACCGACCGGCCCCCGCGCTGGTGGGCCTCGCTCTACGCCGCCCTGGACCGGGCGGGTAGGGGCGGCGCCGACCTGGACGAGCTCGGCGCCCTGCCCGTCCCGCTGGCCGACGGAAGGCTCGTGCGCGGGCCCCGTTCGCTGCTGGTGCCCTCGGAGGACTGGTCGGCGACGGCGGGCGGCGCGCGGAACGACGAGCGGGACGGCTGGGACGCACGGGAGGGCCGGAGCGAACGCGGGCCCCTGGACGCCCTGGCCGCCCTGGGCGTGCGCGTCGTGCACCCCGAGGCCGTCCACCCCCTCCTCAACCGTCTGGGCGCGGTGGAGGCCAGCGCCGCGACCGTGCTGCGCGACGGGCGCACCGAGGCCGCCGTCCGCGCCTCCCTGGACGCCGACGACCCCGACCCCGTGGCCGAGGCCGTGCTGGACCTGGTCTCCGCGTCGGGGATCGGCGTCGCCGACGTGCCCTGGCTCTCCGAGCTGGCCCTGCGCGACGACGAGGACGGCTACTCGGTCGCCGCGGAGCTCCTCGTGCCCGGCGCGCCCCTGGCCGACCTCCTCGTGGACGACGCCCCCTTCGGCACCGTGCACCCGGACCTGGTCGAACGGCACGGGGCCGAGGTCCTGCGCGCGGTCGGCGCGCTGTGGGAGCTGACCGCGGTCCGCGCCGAGGAGGTCGCGCTGGGCGAGGACCTGGCCTCCGTCTTCGACGGCGCGGCGGGGGAGGAGGGCCCGGACGGCCTGGAGGACTGGGCCGACGAGGTCCTCGAACGCGTGGGCGACCCGGAACTGCCGCCGGTCGTCCCCGAGCTGGTGTGCGTCGCCGACCTCGACTACGTGGCCGACGAGCAGTGGCCCCGCGCCCTGGCCATGCTCGCCGAGGGACCGCTGCGCGAGGCGGTGACCTCCCCCGCCCGCGTGCTGCTGCCCGACGGCCGCGTGGCGGACGTGCCCTCCTACACCGCCTGGTGGCTGCGTACGCGGGCCCTGCTGGGCGGGAGCTCCCCGGCCGGGCTGCGGCTCGGGGACGCCGACCCCGCCCTGGTGGGTCTGTACGACGAGGTGAGCGCCGACGTCGACCCGGAGTTCGCCCGCGCGCTGGGCGTGCGCACCACCCTGGACGACGTGCTGGCGGATCCGGACGGCGCGGACGACCTGCTCACCCGGCTGGCCGACCCCCAGCGTCACGTGGACCGCGCCTCGCTGCGCAGGGTGTGGGCCGCCCTGGCCGGGGTGGACACCGACCTGGTCACCCCGCCGTCCCGCGTACGCGCGGTGCGGGGCGGGTCGATCGTGGTGGCCGACGCCGAGGACGCGGTCGTGGTGGACTCGCCGGACCTGCTGCCGCTGCTGGAGGAGCAGGAGAGGGCCCTGGTGCTCGCCCCGGCCGAGACGGCCGAGGCCGTGGCGGACGTACTGGACCTGGACCTGGCCAGCGAGGTCGTGACCGGAAGGGTCGGATCGGCGGGGCAGATGCGCCAGGTCCCGGACGAGGCGGACCTCTTCCTCGACCCGGCGGGGGAGCCCGACCGCACCTACCTGCACCACCAGACGCTCACGGTGGACGGGGTGGAGGTGGAGTGGTACGTGGCGGACGGTTCGGCGCACGCCTCGACCAGTGACGGGCTGGCCCGGGCGCTGTGCTGGCGCGCGGGGCAGTGGTCGAGGAGGCACGTGCTGGCCGACGCGCTGCGGGAGCCGGGGTCGGCGGCGAGGCTGCTGGCCGAGGCCGACCTGGACGACTGAGACCGTCGCCGACGCCCACAGGGCCGTCCGGGGGCGGCGGACGCCCCTTCGGCCCGGGGGCGGTCCGGCCGGCCCCGGTTCGCAGGCCCGGTCGGCCTCCGGGCCCGGGGCCGACGACGAAGGACGCGGCTCCGGCCCCGGGAGCGAGCAGTGGAGCCCTTCCGCGCCCGGCAGGGCGCGGCGGCCCGCGGTCAGGCCGGAACGCTCGTCAGGTCCGCGTCCTCGTCCTGGGCCCCGTCCCAGGCGAGCACCTCCAGCTCGTCGCCCACGGCCAGCGATCCCGGTCGGGTGACGGCGAACTTGGCGCCGAAGGCCACCCCGCCCCGGGCCCTGCGGTAGTCCGCCAGGGTGCGCAGCGGCTCGGGCCCGGCCTTGGCGCCCCGGGACTGGTCGACCGTCGTGGCCACGCAGCGGATGCACACCTTGGCGTAGCCCAGCTCCGCGGTGCCCAGGCGCAGGGCGCGGACGCGGTCCTCGGTGTGCGGCTCGGCCCAGCCCGACACGACGATGTTGGGACGGAAACGGTTCATCGGCACGGGTTCGGCGCCCCGGGCGAGGATGCGCTCGCTGAGCAGGTCGAGGGAGGCCCGCGACACCATCAGCACCGCGGTGCTGTCCGCGAACGCGCTGGTGCCCGGGGTCATCCCGTCCACGCGGCGGTCGTGGTCGTCGGGAACCCGCACCAGGCGGCTGGGTGCGCCGAGTACCTCCGACAGCCAGTCCGCGGCCTCGCGGCCCTGGTCCACGCCGACGAACGGCTGCCGGTGCATGGTCACGTCCAGGCGCGGGCCCCCGGGGTCGACCTCGACCTCCAGGGGCGCGAACCCGTCCGCGCCCGGCTCCGTGCCCGACGCCGGACCCCACCCCAGGCTCAGGCGCGTGCCGTCCGCGGTGACCCCCGCGCGGATGAGCGCCATGCGGGGGTCGTTGCGCTGGCTGCGGAAACCCCCGGCGTCGTCGACCACCATGAACGCGCGGTCGTGCGGGAGGCCGGTCGGCGCCATCTCGGCGGAGGGCACGGAGGTGCCCGCGCACCCCTTGACCGGGTAGTGGACGAGTTCCTCGATTCGGGCCATGGGCAGACGCTATCGCATCAAGGCTGGCTTATATAGCTCGCTGCTTATACAGTGGGGTCATGCACGCCTTCGATGTCCTCGGGGACCCCGTTCGGCGCCGCCTGCTGGAGCTGCTCAACGAGGGCGAGCACTCCTCGGGCGAGCTGACCGAGGTCGTACGAGCCGAGTTCGGCATCTCCCAGCCCGCCGTCTCCCAGCACCTGCGCGTGCTCCGGGAGAACGGCTTCGCCACCGTGCGCCGGGAGGGCACCCGCAGGCTCTACGCGGTCGACCCCTCGCCGCTGCGCGACGTGGACGCCTGGCTGCGGCGCTTCGCCGCCCGCTGGGAGCCCCACCTGATGGCGCTGGAGACCGAACTGGCCCGGGGAAGGCGCGAACGCCGGGAGTCCGCCGACGAGGGGCGGGACCGATGAGCAGGGGGAGCACACCATGGACGTCCGGAAGCAGATCGACGCGGTCGGCCGCACGGTCGAACTCAACGGCGCCGGAGCCGACGCCGCCGTCACGCTGACCCAGGACTACGACGCGCCGATCGGAGACCTGTGGGACGCCTGTACCAGCGCCGAACGCCTTCCCCGGTGGTTCATGCCGGTCACGGGCGACCTGCGCGAGGGCGGCGCCTACCAGCTGGAGGGCAACGCCGGGGGCCGGGTGCTCTCGTGCGACCCGCCGAACTCCTTCCGCCTGACGTGGGAGTACGGCGGGGAGAGCAGCGAGGTGGAGGTCGGGCTGACCGCGCTGTCGGAGGAGCGGACCCGCTTCGCGCTGACCCACTTCGCGCCGGTCAACGACTTCTGGGCCCAGTACGGTCCCGGCGCCACCGGTATCGGCTGGGAGCTGGGGCTCCTCGGTCTGGGCCTGCACCTGGCCTCGGGGGCCGACGTGCCGTCGGAGACGGCGGGCTGGGACAGGACGGAGGAGGCGCGCTGGTTCATGGAGCTGAGCGGACGCCTGTGGGGTGAGGCGCACGCCGCCGCGGGCGCCGACCCGGAGGAGGCCCGGGCCTCGGCGGAGCGGACCGTGGCCTTCTTCACCGCCGAGCCCGAGGACTGAGCCCGCCGGGGCCGCCCGCACGGGCGGCCCCGGTCAGCGGGCCACCCGGAAGAACCCCTCCGAGATGAGGGTGCGCAGCGCGTCGGGCGTGCGCTCGCGCACCAGCGAGGGGTCCTCGCCGATGAGCTCGGCGATCACGTCCAGAAGCGGGCCCACCGGCATGGTGCCGTCGCACACGCCCGCCAGGGCGGCCTCCACCGTTCCCACGCGGGCCACGCGCCGCAGGCCGTCGCGCTGGCGCAGCAGGATCTTCTCCGGGTCCGGCGCGCCGGGGCGCCCCACCCTCTCCTCCACCACGCCCGGCGCGAGCGCCACGTGCGCGGACAGCAGCGCGGCGTCGGTCAGGCGCAGCGCGGTCATCGCCCCGTCCACCACGTCGGGCAGGTAGGGGCCCACGGGCCGCTCGATCTCGTGCCGCAGCTCCTCCACGCGCACGGTCGCGTCCTGGGCGACGTCGTTGCGCAGGCAGATCCACCCGAACCCGATGCCCTTGATGCCCTCGCGCTCGAAGTAGTCGAGCCAGGCGTCGTAGCGGCGGGTGTACTCGGGGGTGCCGTGTTCGCAGGAGTCGCGCAGCCACAGCTCCACGTACTCGGCGGGGTCCTGCACGTCGCGCTGGACCACCCAACCCGAGCACCCGGTCCCGGTCACCCAGCCGCCGACACGGTCCTCCCAGTCGTCGCCGTCGCGGTGCACCCAGTTCGCCAGGATCTGGCACCAGCCGCCCTCGGTCAGGTGAGCCGGGGCCTGCCGCACCAGCTCGGCGCACACGGTGTCGCCGGGCAGGTCCGACTCCCGGTAGGTGTACCGGGAGGAGTCGGGGGTGATCACGAACGGCGGGTTGGACACGATCAGGTCGAAGCGCTCGCCCTTGACCGGCTCGTACAGCGACCCCTGTTCCAGGCGGGCGTCGGTGACCCCGGACAGGGCCAGGCTGATCCCGGCCAGGTGCACGGCGCGCGGGTTGAGGTCGGTGGCCACCACCTCGCGCGCCCGCGAGGCCAGGTGCAGGGCCTGCACCCCGCAGCCGGTGCCCACGTCCAGGGCGCGCTCCACCGGCCCGCCCACGATCAGCTGGGACAGGGTGGAGGAGGCACCGCCCGCGCCCACCACGTGGTCGGGGGCGGGAACGGCCCCGCTGCCGGGGCGCACCTTGGGGTCGGAGACCACGAAGCCGGGTCTGCCGTCCTCCAGCTCCCAGGGACCCAGGTGCACCAGGGAGCGCACGACGGGCCCGCCTCCGCCCTCCTCCACGGTGACCAGGCCGGCGTCGGCCAGCTCGTCCACGGGCAGGATCGAACGCGCGGCGCGCGCGGGGATGGGCGACCGGAGCCACCACAGGCGCAGCAGCAGTCCGAGCCGTTCGTCGCCGCCGGTGGCGCGCAGGGCGGGCACCAGCTCCTCACGGGCCAGTGCGCGCGCGGCGGCGTCGCCGAGGCGGTCACGGACACCGGACACCGTGTAGTCGGCATCGATGAGGATGCCGCGGAGCCGCTCGGCCAGACCGCGCGGAAATCTCGTCTCAGACACCCGCCCATTATCGGGCAGAACCGCGGTGCCCCGCCGGGGGGTGCCCGGCGCTGGTCAGGAGCGGTCGGCCCGGGGCTCGGCCGCGTCGGAGCGCCTGCGCAGCAGGCGCGGTATGTACAGGAACCCGAACACGCCCAACGCGATCCCGGTCACGCAGACGCCGATCCACCAGCGCTCGGTCGCGGGCAGCCCGTCGCCCAGGGCGATGAGGACCACGAGCGCCACCGTCCACGCCAGGGTGCCGATCGCGGCGGGCACGCGGTAGTCGCTCTCGTGGACGTCCGGGTCGGGTTGGCGAGGTTTGCGCACGGTCCCAGGCTATCCGGTCACCGCGGGGGAAGGGGTGTGCCCACCGGGGAGGCGACGTGACCGGTGAGGGGGCTTGCACGCCGGGGCGTGCGGGGACGGATTCGTCACATCCGGTAAGCCGATCATCCGGCCATATGGTCTTTCCTCCGAAAAACCGGGGAAAGGTGTGGCCGGGGTTGTGTGAACATGCAACTAACCTGACGCAGAATCCTTCTTGTCCCGTAAGTACGACCAGGTCAGGCTGACGACGTGAAAACTCCAAGTCCATCCCCCAGCGGCACCGGCAAGAGGCCGTCAGGCCCCCTCGACCGCTACTTCCGCGTCTCCGAGCGCGGGTCCACCGTCGGCACCGAGGTGCGCGGAGGCCTGGCGACCTTCTTCGCCATGGCCTACATCGTCGTCCTCAACCCGCTGATCATCGGTACGGCAGAGGACGTCAACGGAGAGACCCTGGGCATCCCCGAGGTGGCCGCGGTCACCGCCCTGGTCGCCGCGATCTCCTGCGTGCTCATGGGCGTCGTCAGCCGCTACCCCTTCGCCATCGCGGCGGGCATGGGACTCAACGCCGTCGTCGCCTACGGCATCGCGCCGGTCATGCCCTGGTCCGACGTCTTCCTGCTGATCGTCATCGAGGGCGTGCTGCTGCTGATCCTGGTGCTCACCGGGTTCCGCACCGCGGTCTTCGCCGCCATCCCGCCCGGCCTCAAGGTCGCCATCGCCGTCGGCGTGGGCCTCTTCCTGGCCCTGGTCGGCCTGGTCAACGCCGGTTTCGTGCAGGCTGGTGAGGGCACCCCCGTCCAACTCGGCAACGGCGGCCTCCAGGGCTGGCCGATCCTGATCTTCGTCGTCGGCCTGCTGATCACCGTCGCCCTGTACGTGCGCAAGGTGCCGGGCGCGATGCTGATCGGCATCATCGTCTCCACGCTCGTCGCCCTCCTCGTGGAGTCGCTGTTCGGCGGCGGCGACAACCGCCTCGGCTGGAGCCTGACGGTCCCGACCCTGCCCACCGGCGGAGGACTGGTCGCGCTCCCCGACTTCTCGCTCATCGGCATGTTCGCCGACGGCGGTCTCAACGTGTTCTCCCGCTGGGCCGACATCGGCATCGCCACCGTGGTCATGCTGATCTTCACGCTGCTGCTCGCCGACTTCTTCGACACCATGGGCACCATGGTCGGTGTCGCCCACCAGGGCGACCTGGCCGACGAGGACGGCAACATCGAAGGCTCCCGCGAGGTGCTGGCCGCCGACTCCATCGGCACCGTCCTGGGCGGTCTGGGCTCGGCCTCGGTCGCCACCATCTACGCCGAGTCCGCCGCGGGCGTCGGCGAGGGCGCCCGCACCGGTATCGCGCCGATCGTCACCGGCGCCCTGATGATGCTGGCCACCCTGTTCACCCCGCTGGTGAACCTGGTGCCCTTCGAGGCCGCCACGCCGGTGCTGGTGATCGTGGGATTCATGATGATGGTCCAGGTCGTCAACATCGACTTCACGGACCCGGCGCTGGGCCTGGGCTCCTTCATGGCGATCATCATGATGCCCTTCACCTACTCGATCGCCAACGGCATCGGGTTCGGCCTGCTGACCTACGCCTTCGTCAGCCTGGTCACGGGGAAGGGGCGCCAGGTCCACCCGCTGCTGTGGCTGATCTCGCTGGTCTTCCTGGTCCACTTCGCCGAGGCTCCGATCAACGCCCTGATCAGCTGAGGCAGGGCCTTCGCGCCGTACGGGAATTCCGGCGGCGGTGAACGGCGTTGACTCCAATGATGAGTCAACGCCGTTTACTTATTTGCCCGCTTTGTCCACCCGGCCGAGAGCGAAGCCGACCGCCGATGGCCGCATCAGTCCCTCCCCGCACGTCCACGGGGAGGGACTGATGCGGCGTATCGCCATGTTCCGGTCCCTGGCCAACCGCAACTACCGGCTGTACGCCCTGGGCCAGCTGCTGTCCAACCCCGGCACGTGGATGCAGCGCATCGCGCAGGACTGGCTGGTCCTCCAGCTCAGCGGGGGCAGCGGCATCGCGCTCGGCATGACCACCGCCCTCCAGTTCCTGCCCATGCTCTTCTTCGGGCTGTGGGGCGGGGCGCTGGTCGACCGGATGGACAAGCGCAGGCTGCTGGTCTGCACCCAGGCCGCCATGGGCGTGCTCGCGATCGGCCTCGGAATCCTGGCCACCGCGGGCGCCGCGCAGGTCTGGCACGTGTACCTGTTCGCCTTCGGACTCGGCATGATCACCGTGCTCGACAACCCCGGGCGGCAGGCCTTCGTCCCCGAGATGGTCGACCGCGAGCACCTGTCCAACGCCATCGCGCTCAACAGCGCCAGCTTCCAGCTCGGCCGGGTGACCGGTCCGGCCGTCGCCGGTCTGCTCATCGCGGTCATCGGCAGCGGACCGGTCTTCCTCATCAACGGCGCGTCGTTCGGGTTCACCATCCTCGCCCTGACGATGATCCGCGCCTCCGAGCTCAACCCCACCGAGCGGGTGGCCCGGGGCAAGGGGCAGATCCGGGAGGGGCTGCGCTACATCGGCGGCAGACGCGACCTGGTCCTGCTGCTGGTACTGGCCGCCGCCACGCAGTTCTTCGGCGCCAACAGCCAGAACCAGATCGCGTTGATGGTCAACAACGTGTTCGAGGCCGGGGCCGACGCGTTCGGCGTGGCCGCCGCCTTCCTGGCGGTCGGCGCCCTCGTCGGCGCCCTGCTGGCCGCCCGCCGCGACCGGCCCCGGCTGCGGCTGGTGCTGATCGGGTCTCTGGCCTTCGGCGCGCTCCAGATGGTGGCGGGGCTCATGCCCGGCTACGTGTCGTTCATCCTGGTGCTGGTGCCCATGGGCATGGCCTTCATGACGTACGTGACCACGCTCAACGCCACCTTCCAGCTCAGCGTGGACCCGCGGATGCGCGGGCGCGTCATGAGCATGTTCCTGCTGGTGTTCATGGGTGTGGCGCCCATCGGCGCGCCCGTGGTGGGGCTGCTCGCCGACGCCTTCGGCCCGGAGACGAGCCTGGTCATCGGCGGCGCGGTGACCCTCGTGGTCGTCACGGTCATCTCCGCCCTGCTCTTTCGGACCAAGGACGTGCGCCTGCGCGACGTGCTCCCGCGGCGGCGCCCCTCCGCGGACGCGGAGGCCGCGGAGACGGGGGACGAGCGCCGGGAGGTCCCGGAGGCGGAGCACGAGCGGGCGGGCGTCGAGCGCCGCCCGGACGGCTCCAGCGGGGCCCGCCTCGCCCCGGACGAGAACGGGACCCGGCCGGACACGGTCACCCGCGCCTGAGACTCCCGGTCGTGCCCCGCCGTCCTCGGGGCACGACCGGGGCAGCCGCCCCACCCGCCGGCGACCGGTCGCCAGGGCCACCGGGCCGACCGCCACCGGGCCCGGCACCGCACAGCGCAACCCGGGAGCGCTCCGGGGGCGGGCCCGAGGACCCCGCCCGGGGCAGAATGAGGGCATGAGACTGTTCGCGGCACTGGATCCGCCCCCAGACACGGCGGACGAGCTGCGCCGGGCCGTCGACCGGGGCCGCGGCCACACCCCCGACCTGCGCTGGGCCAGCCCCCGCGAGTGGCACCTCACCCTGGTCTTCCTCGGCGAGGTCGACGAGGCCCTCCTGCCGGCGCTCGGCGACGCCCTCGGCCGTGAGGCCCGCAGGCACCGGCCCTTCCACCTCGCCGCCGACGGCTGGGGCGCCTTCCCGGGCGACCTCCGCCGCGCCTCCGTGCTCTGGGCCGGGCTCGGCGGCGACACCGCGTCCCTCGGCGCCCTCGCCGACGGGCTGCGCGCTGCCGCGGCCGGGGCCGGTGTGCCCGTCGAGCGCCGCGCCTACGTGCCGCACATCACGGTCGCCCGCAGCCGCCCCGCACGCGACCTCACCGGCACCGCGGACGCCCTGGGAACACTGCGAGGCCGCAGGTGGCGGGTACGCGAGGCGCACCTGGTGGAGAGCAGGCCGGGGCGGGAGGACCGCTACCGGACCGTCCGGACCTGGGGGTTAGGCTGGGAAGCGGATCCCACCCGACCTCCTGAGCGGAGCGCGTCATGAGCATGCTCACCAACAACCGCAAGCAGCGCTGGCTGCTACCCGTGGTTCTGGGGGGCATCATGCTCATCGTGCTCCTGGGCGCCCTCGTCGGCTGAGCGGCGGCCCCGCGGGCCCGGCGGACTTGACCTTGACGCCAGCGTCAGGGTTCTAGCGTGCCGCCATGAACTCCTCCACGACCGCCACCGGCCGCGCGCAGGGCTCCGGCTGGCTGGTGTGCCTGCTGCTGACCGTCTTCGCGATCGGCACCGACGACCTCGTCATCGCCGGGCTGCTGCCCGACATCGCGCGCGACCTGGGGGTGGGTCTCCCCGCGGCCGGACAGCTGGTGACGGTCTTCTCCCTTACCTACGCCGTCGCCGCTCCTCCGCTGGCCGTGGCCACCGCCCGGCTGCCGCGCAGGGCCCTGGTCCTCGGCGGACTCGGGCTCTTCGCCCTGGCCAACCTGGCCACCGCGCTGGCGCCCTCCTACACCGTCCTGATGGCGCTGCGCGTGCTCACCGCGCTCGTGGCCGCCACCGTGACCCCGGCGGCCTTCTCCATGGCGGCCCGGCTCTCCCCGCCCGAACGGACCGGCCGCGCCATGGGCGCGGTCGCGGCCGGGCTCACCGTCGCCCTCTTCCTCGGCGTGCCCGTCGGCACTCTTCTGGGCTCCGGGTTCGGCTGGCGCTCGGCCTTCGTCTTCGTCGGCCTGTTCTCCCTGGCGGTGCTCGCCGCCTCCGCCCTCCTCCTGCCCGGCCTCCCCGGGGCCAGGGAGAACGGTGTCGGACGCCAGCTGCGCCAGCTCGGCCGCCCAGCGGTGCTGGCCTGCGTGACCGGAACGGTCATCGGCGCGGGCTGCGGGTACATGGCCTACACCTACATCGCCCCCCTCACCCGGGACCTGACGGGTGCGGACGGCGCCGCGCTGGCCCCGCTGCTCGCGGTCGCGGGGATCTCCGGAGCCCTCGGCACCCTCCTGTGCGGTCGCGCCACCGACCGGTGGGGTGCGGACCGCGTGCTGCTGGCCGCCTTCTCAGGGCTGGTCACGGCCAACGCCCTCCTGGCCGCGCTCGGCCTCCTGGTCGAGGGAGCCGTCCCGGTGGCGGCGCTCGCCGCGGTCCTGGCCCTGTGGGGCTTCACCGCCTGGGGGTTCGCCGCGCCCATGAACGCGCGGATCCTCGGCCTCGCCGGGGACGCGGGGACCGAGGCCATGGCGCTCAACACCAGCGGGCTCTACGTCGGCGTCGCCGTGGCGGGGGCGGCGGGGGGCGCCGCGCTCTCCGGGTACGGCGGAACCGGGGTGGCGGTCGCGGCCACGGGAGCCGGGCTGGTCGCGCTCGCGGTCATGGCCGCCTCCGTGCGGCTCTTCCCCACCGGCGCCCCCTTCACCGCGCCCGGGGCGACCCCTACCCTGGGGGAGGACGGCGGGAGGCGGAATGCGGATCGGTGAACTGGCCGAGCGGACCGGGGTGAGCACGCGCGCCCTGCGGTACTACGAACAGCGCGGCCTGCTCGCCTCCGAGCGCGCCGCCAACGGCTACCGCGAGTACCCGCCCGAGGCGGTGGACCGGGTACACGGGATCCGGCTGCTCCTGGACTCGGGGCTCACCTCGGACGACGTCCGTGAGCTGCGCGGGTGCCTGGCACTGGACCTGGTCAACGAACCCGAGTGCGCCGAGGCCGTCGAGCTGTACGAGAACAGGCTCCAGGCTGTGCGCGAGCGCATCGACGCCCTGACCCGCACACGTGACCGGCTGGAGCGGGTCACGCGGACGCGGCGGCCAGACTCACCGCGCGCGTGATCAGATCCGCGTTGTCGTGCGCCTCCTCGCCGCCGGGCAGCCGCATGGTGTCCTCCAGCCCCATCCGGATGTCGTAGCCCGAGGCCACCGCCGACTCCAGGATCGGCCAGGCCGTCGCGTCGGCCCCGTGCAGCATCCGCGGCTGGTTCGCCCCCGCCCGGTCCAGCAGGGAGCAGATCGCCTCGGCGTTGCGCCGGGCGTCCTCCACCGCGACCTGTGTGGGCTCCACCAGGACCGCCGCCACCCTGAGCTTCGTGGCGACGAGGATGCGCGCGGCCTCCACCGTCCACACCCCGGCCTCCACCCCGATCCGGCGGTCGTCCAGCAGGTGCGCCAGGTCCACCGAGCCCGCCTCGTGCAGGTTCACGGTGACCGAGTCCGGCAGGGCCGACGACGCCCAGCGCTGCACCAGGTCGTAGCGCCGCCACGGATCCGACTCCGCCGACAGCGACGTGGTCAGCGACACCGGCACCCGCGGCCCGTCGGCGCGCAGCCGCTCCATGAGCGGACCCACCACCTGGGGCTCCAGCGACTCGGCGCCGGTGGGATCGCGCGGATGCAGGTGCAGCTCGGTCGCGCCCGCCGCCACCACCGCGTGCGCGTCCGACACCAGCTGGTCCACGGACACGGGCAGGGCGGGGTGCGCTCCGGGGCGGCGGTCCCCGTTCAGACAGGCGACGATTCTCATGAGTGCCCTCCTAACGGCGCTCCGTAAGCCCAATGTGCCCGTTACCACCCGGGTACAAGCCATCCGCGGCGTTCCCTGGCAGGATGTCGGTCATGAGAACTCCGCTCGTTCTTGCCGCCGCCGCCCTCTTCGCGACCCTCCCGGCCGCCCCGGCCCTGGCCTTCCCCGAGGACCCGAGCGACTCCGACACCGGTGGTGTCGACTACCCCCGCGGAGGTGAGGGGCCCGAGGGCTCCGAGATCGCCTTCGAGTTCCAGGACCCGAGGATCTCCGAGTCCAGCGGAATCGCCCCCTCCCTGCTGCACGAAGGCGTGTGGTGGACCCACAACGACAGCGGCGAGCACCTCAGCGAGGTGTACGCGGTCGACGAGGAGGGGCGCACGGTCGCCACGGTCACGCTCGACCTGGAGCGCCGCGACTGGGAGGCGGTCTCGGTCACCGAGGCCCCCGACGGGACGCCGTCGGTCCTGGTGGCCGACATCGGCGACAACTTCAACGGCGGCTGGCCCGACGTCAGCGTCTACCGCTTCCCCGAACCCGAGGCGCTCGCCGACACGGTGGTCGACCCCCAGGTGTTCACCTTCACCTACGAGGACGGGGGGCGCGACGCGGAGTCGCTGATGGTCGACCCCCGCGACGGCCGGATGTACGTGGTGTCCAAGGAGTTCTCCGGCGGCCTGTACGCGGCACCCGAGGACCTCGAACCCGGGGCCGGGCACGTCCTGGAGCGGATCGACTCGGCGCCGCTGTTCGCCACCGACGCCGCCTTCAGCCCGGACGGCAGCCGCTACGTCATCCGCACCTACTGGGGCGCCACGGTCTACGACGCCACCGAGGGCGTGCCCGGCTCCTCGCTGGGCGCGTTCGACCTGCCCGAGTCCGACCAGGGCGAGTCCATCGCCTTCACCCCCGACGGCACCGCCCTCATGGCCGGGACCGAGGGGCTCGGCGCGCCGGTCTGGCGGATCCCGCTGGAGGAGCGCTACCTCGCCGAGGAGCCGCCGGTGCGGGAGGTCGCCGCGCAGGAGTCGCCCGCCGGGGAGGGCGGGACCGTCGAGCCCGAGACCCGGGGCGCCCTGCCCTTCATCGTGGGAGGCGCCGCGGTCGCCGCGCTGGTCATCGTCGCGATCGTCCTGCTGGCCCGGCGGGGCTGAGCTCCCCCTACTTCTCGGGCTGCGGGTCCAGGAAGTGCTCGCGCACCAGGAAGGCGTGCCGGGAGAAGTCGGTGAACACGCCGTCCACCCCGGCCTCGAAGAAGGCCTCGTACTCGGCGGCGAAGGACCCGTAGTCGCCCGGCCCGCCTTCCGAGCGCAGTTCGGCGGGAAGGAAGTGGTTCTCGCTGCGGAACGTGTACGGGTGCACCAGGAGTCCGGCCGCGTGCGCGTTCTCCACCAGGTCGGTCGGCTCCCCCAGCACCCCGTCCTCGGTGGGGATGACCAGGCTCTTGGCCGGGCCGATCGCGTGCGCGAACGTCGCCACCTCGGCCAGGCCGTCCGGCGTGGTGTGGTGCAGCCAGTGCTCCTCGGCGCCCATGAGGTAGACCAGCGGCAGCTCCGTCACGGCCAGCTTGCGCAGGCTCTCGGCCTCGAAGGACTGGAGGAACACCGGCACCAGCGGCTCCGGACCCGTCAGCCCCGCCTCCCGCAGGGCCTCGATCAGGAGCGGCTCCAGCTCCAGGCCCTGCGCCTCGTGGTAGGCGGGGTGCTTGGTCTCGGGGTAGATCCCGATCGGGCGGCCCAGCTCCTTGGTGAGCGCCAGCGCGAGCTCGACGACCTCCTCCAGGGTCGGGATCCCGTAGGTCCCGTCCATCACGGCGTTCATCGCGCGCACGTCCTGGAGGCGCTCCACCGCGCGCAGCGTCCGGATCTCCTCCAGCGTGAAGTCCTGGGCGAAGAACCCGGTCACCTCGCGCCCGTCGACGGTGCGCGTGGTGCGTCGGTCGGCGAACTCGGGGCGTTCGGCCACGTCCGTGGTCCCGCCGATCTCCTGCTCGTGGCGGCAGACCAGCCTCCCGTCCCTGGTCGCGACCAGGTCCATCTCGATGAAGTCGCCGCCGTGCCGGGCCCCCAGCTCGTAGGAGGCCAGCGTGTGCTCGGGACGGTGCCCAGACGCCCCGCGGTGCGAGATGATCTTGATGGGGAGTTCCTTCTTGTTCCTGCGCACAGCCGAACCGTCCTGAGAAGCGAGATGCCGGGAAAAGGGGGAGGCCGACCCGACACGGGTCGGCCTCCATTGTGCAACGCGGGGCGAACGGGTCAGGACAGCTCGGTGAGCACGTGGTCCACGCACGCGGTGAGCGCGCGCACGTCGTCCGGCTCGACCGCGGGGAACATGGCCACGCGCAGCTGGTTGCGGCCCAGCTTGCGGTAGGGCTCGGTGTCGACCACGCCGTTGGCGCGCAGGACCCTGGCCACCGCGGCGGCGTCCACGTCGTCGCTGAAGTCGATGGTGCCGACCACCTGCGAGCGCTTGGCCGGGTCGGTGACGAACGGCGTCGCGACCGGCGACTTCTCCGCCCAGTCGTAGAGGACCGAGGAGGACTCGGCGGTGCGCGCCACGGTCCACTCAAGGCCGCCCTGGCCGTTCATCCACTCCAGCTGCTCGGCGAGCAGGAGCAGCGTGGCCACGGCCGGGGTGTTGTAGGTCTGGTCCTTGCGGGAGTTGTCGATCGCCGTGGGCAGCGAGAAGAACTCCGGCACGTAGCGGCCGCCGGCCGCGATCTCCTCCACGCGGGCCAGGGCCCGGGGCGACATGACGGCCAGCCACAGCCCGCCGTCGGCGGCGAAGCTCTTCTGCGGCGCGAAGTAGTAGACGTCGGTCTGGGCGATGTCGACCGGCAGGCCGCCCGCTCCGCTGGTGGCGTCCACGAGGACGAGCGCGTCCTCGTCGGCGCCCGCCACGCGCCTGATGGGCGCGGCCACACCGGTGGACGTCTCGTTGTGGGTCAGCGCGTACACGTCCACACCGGCCTCGGCCACGGGCTCGCCGTGGCTGCCGGGGGCGGTGCTGATGACCGTGGGCTCCTGGAGCCAGGGCGCGCCCTCGGCGACCTTCGCGAACTTGCTGGAGAACTCGCCGAAGGCCAGGTGCTGGGACTTCTCACGCAGCAGGCCGTGCGCGGCGATGTCCCAGAAGGCGGTGGTGCCGCCGTTGCCGAGGACCACCTCGTAGCCGTCGGGGAGGGAGAACAGCTCGCTCACGCCGGCGCGCACCCGGGAGACCAGGGACTTGACCGGCTTCTGCCGGTGGGAGGTGCCCATGTAGCGGGAGCCGGAGGCGGCCAGGGCCTCGACCTGGGCGGGGCGGACTTTGGACGGGCCACTGCCGAAACGGCCGTCGGAGGGCAGCAGGTTCGCGGGGATCTGAATCTCGTCGGTCACGCCCACCAGGGTAGTGGCGGCGACGGCGGCGGGGCCGGTCAGGGCCGCGGTTCGACCGCGTGAAACGACGTGAGGAACCGGGTGCGATGTCACGTTCCTCAGGGTTCTGGGCGGTATGGGCGAGCCGCATTTCGGTTGACACCGGTGCGTTCTTCGCTCGAAGTGTGTCTTGTGGAAGGGGTTTCGGGGGAGAACGCCACCCGGACGGCGAACGCCGGCACGCGACCGCCGCCCGCGGCCAGGCCGGCGCGGGCGCGCCCGACCCCGGACCGTCGTGCCCCCGGACGCGCGGGTCGCCGGTGGCGCACTCGGCACCCGACGCGAGAGGATGCCCCGTGTGGACCACCAAGACCCCGCCGAACTGCGCAAACCGTACCTGGGCGCACCCCTGAGGCGCTCCGGCCTCGCCGACCACCCCATGACGCAGTTCCACCTGTGGTTCGACGAGGCCTACGACTCCGGGCTGGCCGAGCCCAACGCCATGGTCCTGGCGTCCGTCGAGCCCTCGGGCATGCCCCGCGCCCGCACCGTGCTGATGAAGGGCTACGACAGCACCGGACTGCGCTTCTTCACCAACTACACCTCGCGCAAGGGGCAGGCGCTGGAGGCCGACCCGCGCGCCGGGGCGGTCTTCCCCTGGCACGCCATCCGGCGCCAGGTCGTGCTGGCCGGACGGGTGGAGCGGCTCAGCGACGAGGAGAACGACCGCTACTTCGCCTCGCGCCCGCGCGGCTCCCAGCTGGGCGCCTGGGCCAGCGAGCGCCAGTCGCGGCCGGTCGCGGACCGGGCCGAGCTCGACCGGCTCTACCGGGAGTTCGACACGGTCTGGGCAGCGGAGGAGGAGATCCCCCGGCCCGCCTACTGGGGCGGCTTCCGGCTCGTGCCGAGCGAGGTGGAGTTCTGGCAGGGCGGCGCCGACCGCATGCACGACCGGTTCCGCTACCTGCGCGAGCCCGACGGCACCTGGAGCATTGAGCGCCTGGCCCCCTGAGCGGCGGCCGCTCCGGAACCCTCCCGCTACGGGTACCAGACCACTTCGCGCAGCTCGCGCCGGTGCTCCTCGAACAGGGAGGCGTACCAGCGCTCGTAGGCGCCCGCCCCGCCGAGGACGAGGCCGTCCCAGTTCAGGGGGTCCAGGAACAGGGGATCGCGGTCGTCCAGCAGCAGCTCCAGGCACTCCACCACACCGCCGCCGGGGTCCGAACGCGGCCCCAGCGCGTAGCGGGCCCGGGTGAGCCGCGCGGGGGGCGCCCCGTGGGCCAGGAACCGCCCGTCCAGGCGGACGGGGACGTACTCCTCGCCCTCAGCGGGGTCCGCGTACCGTCTGACGTGCCGCTCGGCGCGGGACAGGGAGCCCTCCGCGGTCAGGGACAGCCGGCCCGAGCGGTCGGCGTCCCCGGCGCACAGGTAGCCCCGCTCCGGCGAGCCGACGTGGGCGTGGCTCATCCAGAGCCGGACCGCGTTGCCGTCCGCCCGGTCCAGGATCCCCGGCACGACGATTTCCCCGACCGGGCGTGCGGCCAGCCACCGCAGGAGGTCCTCCACGGACGGGCCGTCCGGTGACGCGTTCATTCCGTCCCGCTTCCGAGAGTGATCTTGGCCGCTTCGTACGGGAGTTCGGGAACCGGTTCCCGCAGATGGAAACGGCCCCGGGACCGTCCGGCACACGCCGTGGGCTGGACGGCCCCTCTCCGGCGGGACCAAGTACCCTTGCGGCGCGGGGAGAACGTATCCGCATCGTGAGACCGGGCAGAAATCCGGGTGTCCCGCGCCACGATATGCTTGCGTGTATCGGTGGTCGCTCCCGCGGTCCTGCGGACGCCCCGGTCCCCACTCGGCCCCTGGGAATCACGTCGCCCCGGCCTGTGTTGTGAGAGACCCGCCGTGCCCGTCGTGACCGCGCGCCGGGCACAGAGCCTTGGGAGGGGAGACTTGACCGCACACGGGCTGATCGACACCACGGAGATGTACCTCCGTACGGTCTTCGAGCTCGAAGAGGAGGGCATTGTTCCGCTTCGGGCCCGTATCGCCGAACGCCTGCACCAGAGCGGCCCCACGGTGAGCCAGACCGTGGCCCGCATGGAGCGCGACGGCCTGCTGCGGGTGGAGAACGACAGGCACCTGGTCATGACCGCCGAGGGGCGCCGTCTGGCCACCCACGTCATGCGCAAGCACCGGCTCGCCGAACGCCTGCTCGTCGACGTCATCGGACTCCCCTGGGAGGACGTGCACATCGAGGCCTGCCGCTGGGAGCACGTCATCTCCGAGGCCGTGGAGGAGCGCCTGGTCACGCTGCTCAACGCCCCCTCGGTGTGCCCGCACGGCAACCCGATCCCGGGTCTGGACGAGCTGGGCCTGGAGGACTACTCCCCCGAGCCCTTCACCGACGACTCCATCGTCCCGATGATCGACGTCGCCGGCAACAGCGAGACCACGGTCACCGTGCGGCGTATCAGCGAGCAGATCCAGTCGGACGCCGACATCATGCTCACCTTGCGCCGATCCGGGGTACAACCGGGACAGGAAGTGGTCTTGCGAGCCTCTGACGACGGGGTCCGCGTGATCGACGGTGAGACCGGGGAAACCGAGCTCTCGGCGCTCGTCGCCGGGCACATCTTCGTCGCCAAGCCGTGAACCGTACGGACGCGTTGATTGGTTGCTCATCAGGATTGTCACATTGCGCTGCGGGAACGTTGACGGTGTTGCTACGCTCGCCCCAAGGTGCGGTCGTTCGGGGTACCCGGAGCGGGCATGTGTGCAGCTCATGACGGCGAGGTGGCGGCTAGATGACACGGTGGGGTGAGCCCTTCCCCAAGGGTGACGCGCTCGCCGCGGCCGCCGTGGCGGATCAGGCGCAGATCGCCATCGTCGTCATCGACCGCGCCAGCCTCCTGCGCTACTGGAACCCCTTCGCGCGCGAGCTGTTCGGGTTCGTGGGCGGTCGCGACTACGTCGGCCTCTCCCTGCTCGACATCGGTATCCACGAGTCCGACCGCGAGCACGCCTCCCAGCTGGCCCGGCGCGTCCTGCGCGGGGAACCGTGGGAGGGCACCTTCGCCGTGCTCCGGGGCGACTCGACCTGGATCCACGTGCGGGCCCAGGCCGTGCCCATGCGCGACGAGTCCGGCGAGGTCGACGGCATCACCCTGATCGCCAGGGAGGCCCTGCGCAGCGGACGGGTGGAGGAGCAGTACGGCCTGCTGGAGCGCATCGGCAGCCGCCTGACCAGCTCGCTGGAGTTCGACTCCACGGTCAGGGGGGTGGCGGGCATCCTCGTCCCGCAGTTCGCCGACCACTGCTTCATCGACCTCTACGACCGCGACCGCCTGGTCAGACAGGTGTCGGTGCACGCCGAGGGGTGGACACCCCCGCCGCGCACCTGGTTCGAGGTCGGGGACGAGGTCCGCTACCCCGAACGCCACTTCGTCACCCAGGCCCTGCGCCGCCTGGAGACGGTGGTCAGCAGCGAGTACCTGTTCGAGAACTCACCCAGCACGCGCTCCGACCAGGTCTCCCGACAGGTCGGCGTCACCTCCGCCATCGCCGCCCCGCTGCGGGCCCGCGGCGAGGTGCTGGGCGTGCTCACCCTGGCCCTGTCCGGGCTCTCCCCGCGGCAGAAGAGCACCTACGGCGGCTTCGACCGCGACCTCGTCGGCGCCATCGCCTCCCGCGTGGCCCTGGCCATCGACAACGCCCGCCTGTTCGAGCAGGAGCGCAGTACCGCCCTGGCCTTCCAGCGCAGCCTGCTGCCCAGCAGCCTCCCCCGGCTGGACGGGCTGACCGCGGCCCACCGCTACCTGCCCGCGGGGCCGCTGCGCTCCGACGGGTACGGGGTCCAGACCCAGATCGGCGGCGACTTCTACGACGCCATCCCGCTCTCCGCCGGACGCGTCGGCCTGGTCATCGGCGACGTCGAGGGCCGCGGACCGCACGCCGCCGCCGTCATGGGCCAGCTGCGCGCCGCGCTGCGCGCCTTCGCCCAGGCCGACCGCGAACCCGCCGACATCCTGCGCGAACTCGACGAGTGGGTCCGCCAGCTGGGCCAGGAGGACGAGGAGGGCGGCACCTGGATCCCCAGCGTCAGCTGCCTGTACATGGTCTACGACGCCTGGTCGCGCGAGCTGTCCTACGCCAACGCCGGTCACGCGCCACCGCTGCTGGTCACCTCCGAGTCGGTGGAGAAGATCGACCTGGAGGTCACCGACCGCATGCTGGGCGTGCGGGCCAAGGGCGGATCCGGCGAGGACGTGGTCTACCACCAGGCCAACCTGCGCCTGCCCATCGGCGCCACCCTGGTCCTGTACACCGACGGGCTCGTGGACCGGCGCCCGGCCGGGGGCAGGGCCGACCCCGAGCAGGCCTTCGAGCGGCTGTCCGAGCGGGTGGCCGAGGTCGCCGACAAGGACGTGGAGCAGATCGCCGAGGCGGCCGTGCACAGCGTCCCGGGCGAGCTGGACGACGACACCGCGCTGCTGGTCGTGCGCACCCACTCCGAGGAGCTGGCGCTGCGCGAGGGCTGGTTCCCCTCGGAGGCCTCCACCGTGGGCGAGGCCCGCCACATGGCGGCCAACACCTTCGACGAGTGGGGGGTGGACCGCGACCAGGCCGAGCTGGCCTGTCTGCTGGTCTCGGAGATCGTCACCAACGTCGTCATCCACGCCACCCCGCACCCCGTGCACCGCGAGTTCACCGGCGCAGGGGTGCTGGATTCCGAGACCCCGCTCGGCGCGGGGGCCGACGAGTTCGACGAGGACTGGACGGACCTGCTGGAGGCGGTGGCCGAGGAGGCCGACGAGCCCGCCGAGGAGGCCGGGGAGAAGGAGTTCCTGCTGCGGCTGCGGCGGGGCGCGGACACGGTGTGGGTGGAGGTCTTCGACAACGACCTGCGCCTGCCCCGCATCCGCAGCGCCGCCGCCGACGACGAGGGCGGCCGCGGCCTGTACCTGGTCGAGCAGCTGGCCAGCCGGTGGGGGGCGCGGCCGACCCCCGACGGCAAGGCGGTCTGGTTCGAGATGCCCATGCGCTCGGAGGAGACCGAGGAGCCGGAGAAGGCCGACGACGGGGAGAAGGCCGGGCAGGACTAGCCTCCCGCCGCCGCCTCCCGGCCCGGCGCCGTCGTGGAACCGCCGCGACGCGCCGGGCCCGTCCGTTCGTCGGGGGCATGCCTGGGGTCTGTTCGCGGCCTCAGCCTGTGGGGGTTGGTTCGGGCGCCCACGGGGTTCTGGAGGTGACGGAGGTGGGACTGCGAGGAACGAGCCGTCTCACCCGAGGCACCACTGCGCTCCTTCAACCCCATTCCCGTGCTTCGGGCGCCCGAACACGGGCCGAAGCGAAGCGGAGGCCCCCGAAAGCACTGCCTAGCGCCAGGACCAGGCCCACAGCAGCAGGCACAGGAAGACGAAGAAGACCACGATCCCGCTGGTGGTCCACGGGATGTGGACCCGGGGCCGGAGCTTGCGCACCCCGATCACGAGCAGAACGACCAGCAGGCCCATGACGATGAGGCCGTCCCACGCACCGCTCATTCCAGCTCCGACCCTTCTGGGGAGGGGGTTGTGCGGTCACAGTCCCAGGCCGCGTCCCACGATCTCCTTCATGATCTCGGTGGTGCCACCGTAGATCGTCTGGACGCGGGTGTCCTGCCAGGCCCGTGCCACGGGGTATTCCATCATGTACCCGTACCCGCCGTGAAGCTGGAGGCACCGGTCCATGACCTTGTTGCACAGTTCGGTGGTCCACCACTTGGCCATGGCGGCGTCCTCCACGGTCAGTTCACCACGGTTGAGCAGGCCGATGCCGCGATCCACGTAGGTGCGGGCGATGTCCACCTCGGTGGCCAACTCGGCCAGGACGAAACGGGTGTTCTGGAAGCGCCCAATCGGGCGTCCGAAGGCGGTCCGCTCCCGGCAGTAGGCGATGGTGTGCTGGAGCACGGCGTCGGCGGAGGCCACCGCGCAGGTGGCGATGGACAGCCGCTCCTGCGGCAGGTTCTCCATCAGGTGGACGAACCCGCCCCCCTCCCGCCCGATGAGGTTGGCCGCGGGGACGCGCACGTCGTCGAAGAACAGCTCGGCGGTGTCCTGCGCCCTCATGCCGATCTTGTCGAGGTTGCGGCCCCGGGTGAACCCGGGGGCGCCGCGCTCCACCGCGATCAGCGAGAAGCCCTGCGCGCCCGCCTCGGGGTCGGTCCGGGCGACCACGACCACCAGGTCGGCGTTGACGCCGTTGGTGATGAAGGTCTTGGAGCCGTTGAGGACGTACTCGTCGCCGTCGCGCACCGCCGATGTGGTGATGCCCTGGAGGTCGCTGCCCGCCCCGGGCTCGGTCATGGCGATGGCGGTGATCAGCTCGCCGCTGGCGAACCCCGGCAGCCAGCGCCTCTTCTGCTCCTCGTCGGTCAGATCGACCATGTACGGGGCCATGACGTCGTTCTGGAGCGTGACGCCCAGGCCGCTGGCGTGGGCCCGGCAGATCTCCTCGTTGACGATGGTGTTGTAGCGGAAGTCCCTCAGCCCGGTGCCGCCGTACTCCTCGGGCACGCCGTGGCCGAGCAGGCCGACCTCGCCCGCCCTGGTCCACACCTCGCGGGGCACGATGCCGTCCTTCTCCCACTCTGGGTGGTGGGGTGTGACCTCGCGCTTGAGGAACTCGGCCACCGATGTGCGGAAGAGGTCCTGGTCGGCGTCGAAGAGTTCCCGCTTCATGCTCTGCTCCGGGGTGTCGGGGTGCTGGGGTCTTGTGTCGGGGTGTCGGGGGTGCCGAGTTGTTTGGGGTCGTGGGGCCTGGGGTCGTGGGGCCTGGGGCCTGGGGCCTGGGGCGTCGGGATGCTGAGGTGTCGGGGTTTCCTGCGTGACGCCACAGTAACCGAGCAAGATTCGGTTTTGAAGGGGACAGTCCAAGCCCGAGCAAAGTTCCCGTGCCCGTGGTACCCGAGTCGGCGGTTCCCGCGGGGCCCGGGCGCGACGGCTTCCTAGGGTGGCGGCAGCGGAGCCGGTAGCCGAGGGGCAGGGCCGCCCGCGGCCCGGCCGGAGGAGGGGATGAGGGCCATGGCCCAGCACGCGGTCGGGCGACGGGAGCGACGGGAGCACCGGGGCGGCAGGATCGCGCTGATCATGAGCGCGCTGATGCTCACCGTGCTGCTGTCGGCCCTGGACCAGACGATCGTGTCCACCGCGCTGCCCACGATCGTGTCCGAACTCGGCGGACTCAACCACCTGTCGTGGGTGATCACCGCCTACCTGCTCGCGGTCACGGCCGTCACCCCGCTGTGGGGCAAACTCGGCGACCAGTTCGGCCGCAAGCAGCTCTTCCTCATCTGCATCGCCGTCTTCCTGGTCGGCTCGGCCCTGTGCGGGACCGCCCAGGACATGCTCCAGCTCATCCTCTTCCGCGGGCTCCAGGGCG
Organism: Nocardiopsis alborubida; assembly: GCF_012396365.1. Classification (GTDB taxonomy): domain Bacteria; phylum Actinomycetota; class Actinomycetes; order Streptosporangiales; family Streptosporangiaceae; genus Nocardiopsis; species Nocardiopsis alborubida. Next base: position 428,806 of record NZ_JAAXPG010000001.1, read on the forward strand.
TCGGCGGCGGAGGGCTGATGGTGCTGGCCTCCGCCATCATCGGCGACGTCGTCTCGCCCCGCGAGCGCGGCAAGTACCAGGGGCTGTTCGGCGCGGTCTTCGGAATCTCCAGCGTGGCGGGTCCGCTGCTCGGCGGGCTGTTCGTCGACCACCTGTCCTGGCGGTGGGTGTTCTACGTCAACCTGCCGCTGGGGGTCCTGGCCTTCGCCACGGTGCTCGCGGTGCTGCCCCGCCGCCAGCCGACCGGCCGCCAGAGCATCGACTACTTCGGGATCGTGCTGCTGGCCGCCACCGCGATCTGCCTGACGCTGGTGGCCTCCTGGGGCGGCAGCCTCTACCCGTGGACGTCGCCGCAGGTCCTCGGGCTCGGCTTCGCGGCCGTGGTGCTCGGTGTGGGCTGGTGGCTGTCCGCGCGGCGGGCACCGGACCCGGTCATGCCGCTCAGCCTGTTCCGCGACCCGACCATCGTGGTGGCCATGGCGATCGGCTTCTGCGTGGGCTTCGCGATGATGGGGTCGATGGCCTTCCTGCCGCTGTTCCTGCAGATCGTGCACGGCCTGTCGCCCACGGCCTCGGGGCTGCACCTGCTGCCGATGGTGCTGGGCCTGTTCCTGACCTCGATCACCAGCGGGCGCCTGGTCACCCGCACCGGTCACTACAAGATCTACCCGGTGCTGGGGATGGCGGTGACCTCCCTCGGCCTGTTTCTGCTCTCGCGGTTGGGCCCGGAGAGCTCGATGCCGCAGATGGGGCTCTACTTCTTCGTTCTCGGCGTGGGGCTGGGCCTGGTGATGCAGGTGGTGGTCGTGGTGGTGCAGAACGCCGCCAGTTACGCGAACCTGGGGGTGGCCACCTCTGCGGCGACGTTCTTCCGGTCCATCGGGGGGTCGTTCGGCACGGCGGTGTTCGGCGCCGTCTTCTCCGGGCAGCTGGCGGCCAACCTGGCCGAGCGGGCCGCACAGATCCAGCTGCCCCCCGGGGTGGACCCCGCGGCGCTGGAGAGCGACCCGCGCAGCCTGGACCAGCTGACCCCGCAGGCGCAGGCGTCCTTCCTCCAGGCCTACGCGGACGCCGTGGACACCGTCTTCCTGTGCGCGGTCCCGGTCGCCCTGGCCGGGTTCGTGCTGGCGCTGTTCCTGCGGCAGGTCCCGCTGCGCACCACCATCGACTCCCCGGACCTGGACGAGTCCATCCCGCCCGTGGCCGCCGCGAGCCGCAGCGCCATCGCGCACGTGGAGAAGGAGGTGTTCCGGGCCTGCGGCCGGGAGGGCGCCGACGAGATGTACGGGCGCCTGCGCGAGGCGGCGGGTCTGGAGGTCTCGCCGCGCGCGTGCTGGGTGCTCAGCCACCTGGGCGTGACCGGGCCGCTGGCGCCCGGGGAGCTGGTGGAGATGTCGGGGCTGCCCGCCGAGTACTGGGCGCCGGTTCACCAGGAACTGGTCGAGGCGGGCTACCTGGCCGGTGGGGGAGAACCCTGGGAGCTCAGTCGGCGCGGCGCGTCCGCCGCCCGCAGGATGTTCGAGGCCCAGCGCACCGCGCTGCGCTCGCTGCTGGCCGACTACGGGCCCGAGGAGCATCCGGAGGTGGTGGCCGTCCTGGAGCGGATCACCACGGACACCCTGGGGGACGAGGGGGACGCCGCGCACCTGGACCGCGGGGCGCACCGGGCTTGAGTGCGTCGGGTTCGGGGGGCGTCGCATCCTGCGCGAGCACGGACTCGTGCGTGGGCCCGGTGACGAGGAGTACCCCCGATTCCGCCAAGGCAAGGGACGGGTGTGCGGGGGAGTGGGTGGACGGGTGAGTGAGTGAGAGGTGTCTGGGGCGTGGATGTGCGGGTGTCTGGGACTTGGGCGTGCGGACGTACGAGGCGTGCGGGCATGCGGGTGTGGTGGGGGACTGGTGGGCCGGTGGGTGAGGGCGAAGAGGTTGGTTTTCCACAGGTGGTGGTTGGGGGTGTCCCGGGGAGGGGCGGGGATGGTTTCCTGGAAATAGGGGGGATCCCACCCCTGTACGTTTCGGCGTGCCCTCAATCGACCGACAGTAGGAAAAGACCAAGGAATTAAGGGGCAGGGAGGGGCCGCCATCAGGTCTCTCCCCTACGCTGCTCTTGACGGGGGTTGCTGGCGGCAACGAAAGCGCACCCGCTGCCGCGAAGTGAAATGGACTCCGATAAACGGTAGTCGTCCAGTGGGGGGTTGGGCGCCCAGCGAAAAGCGGCACCAAAGGCAGGAGCGACTGGCCCAGGGCGACCAACGCCCGGGGTTCGGGGACGGCCGGGGTCAGCGACGGTGGCGCCAACGGCAGGCGGATCCTCCAGCCTCGGATGGCGTCTTTGGCCCCTGTGGTCGGGGGTCGGCGGCGATGGCACCCACGGCGAGTGATCATTTCTCCCGCGCCCTTTCTGGCGCCTTACGGTTTGTCCCCATTGTGGCTTATCAATGAAGGACACGCCTCCCGCGAGAGAAAGCCGGAAGGGCGGGTAATTCGGTGCTGTGAATTCTGGCGCAATGGCTGCTGTTGGCTTATAATAAGAGGTATGGAGATGATGCTTGCAGTGCCCGACGCGGCCTCCGGGGTTTGTTCCCCGGCGGTGGCCGCGCTGGCCGGTGCGCGCGAGATCATCGACCAGGCGTGGGATGCCGAAGTGCCGCCCGGGGCCGATGAGGCTGCTGCGGAGGAGATCGCGGCGCTGTGGGCTCAGTTGGACCAGCTTCGCTACCGGGCGCTGGTGCGGATGGCGCGTTTGTACGCGCGCGGTGAGGTGGCCCGCTACAGCGGCTATTCGACCCTGGACAAGTGGATCACTCACCAGTGCAAGGTGCCGACTGGTCAGGCCAAGGATTTGGCCCGTCTGGCCCAGCACGTGCACGAGGAGACCCTGCCCGCCACCGCCGAGGCGGTAGGGGAGGGCACTCTGGCGCTGGGTGAGGCGGTCGCGATTGCCAAGGTCACCGACAAAGCCGTCCAGACCCGGGATGAGGACCACTTCCCCGATGAGGGGGAGTATCGGCAGGGGTTTGAGTCGGCGTTGGTGGCGGCGAAGGCGGAGCGTCCTGCGTTGTCGGTCAACCAGCTCCAGTCGGTGGCCCGTCAGGTCGCTTATCGCCTGGATCCGCACCGGTTGGACCGTGACCATGAGGCCGCCCACGCCGGGCGTGGTCTGGTCGTGCATGACACGTTCCAGGGCAGCTACCAACTCCAGGCCTGGGGCGGGGCCGGAGACGCGCTGATCGTGCGCGCCGCTATCGACACCTTCACCACCCCACCCGGCGAGGGTGACACCCGTAGCCGGTCTCAGCGCGAGCACGACGCGCTCATCGCGGCACTGCGTTTTGCCACCACCCACACCGGGTGCGACAACACCCCTGCCCCGTTGGCGCAGATCCGCATCCTGGTGCCCGTGGAGACCTACCTGGACGCCGAAGGCTAGGAAACCCCAGCTCTGGACGAGAACGGCCGGGTAATCCCCGTCAGGCTGGTACACGAACTGGCTGGGGACTCCGAGGTGGTGCGGATGCTCACCGCACCCCCCACCGGACACGTGCTGGACGTGGCCCCCAGCCGCCGCCTGGCCTCCGCCCGACAGCGCGCAGCAGCTTTCCATGGGCACGCCACGTGTGCGCACCCGGGAGGGTGCGAGGTGCCGATCACCTGGTGCCAGGCCGACCACATCACCTCCTTCTCCCAGGGAGGACGCACCGAGGTCGCGAACCTGCAACCACTATGCGGCCCCCACAACCGGGCCAAGTACCAACGCGAAACACGAGAACACCAGCAACAACACCGGGTACGCAACGGCCACCAGAACCACCCACGCCACCAAGGCAGCCCAGGGCGGGGACACCCGCCCGAACCCCACCCACCACCCCGGGGGTGACCCCCTGCCCTCCGCCATCCGTTCGTGGACGACCCAGGTGAGCCCCCGTTGATGGGGGCGGGGGCTTGCCGGATCCGAGAAACCGAATACAGTTCGGTTCGTAACCGTCATCCAGGCCCTTGGAGGACCCCGTGGCCGAGGCATACATCGTCGACGCAGTGCGCACCCCCGTCGGCACCAGGAAGGGCGCCCTGGCCGCCGTGCACCCGGCGGACCTGGGGGCGCACGTGCTCAGGGAACTCGTCTCCCGGACCGGGGTGGACCCGGCCGCGGTCGAGGACGTCATCATGGGCTGTGTCAGTCAGGTCGGACCGCAGGCGCTCGACCTCGCGCGCACCGCCTGGCTCTCCGCGGGCCTGCCGGAGTCCGTCCCCGGCGTCACCATCGACCGCCAGTGCGGCTCCTCCCAGCAGGCCGTCCACTTCGCCGCCCAGGGCGTCATGTCCGGCACCCAGGACCTCGTCGTGGCCTCGGGCGTGGAGAACATGGGCATGGTCCCCATGGGAGCCAACGTCCAGTACGCCCTCGACAACGGGCTCGGCCTGTACGGCGACGGCTGGGTCGAGCGCTACGGCCTCCAGGAGATCTCACAGTTCCGCGGCGCCCAGCTCATGTGTGAGAAGTGGGGCTTCAAGCGCGAGCAGCTGGAGGAGTTCGCTTTGGAGAGCCACCGGCGCGCGGCCCTGGCGCTGGAGGCGGGCCGCTTCGACGAGCAGGTCGCCCCCCTGGCCGGAGTGGAGCGCGACGAGGGCGTGCGCCCCGACACCACCCTGGAGAAGATGGCGGGCCTGAAGCCGCTGCGCGAGGGCTGGGAGCTCACCGCCGCCGTGGCCAGCCAGATCTCCGTCGGCGCGGGCGCGGTCATGATCGCCTCCGAGCGCGCGGTCGAGCAGCACGGCCTGACCCCGCTGGCCCGGATCGTGCAGCTCTCGCTCGTGGGCGACGACCCCGTGTACATGCTCACCGCGCCCATCCCGGCGACCCGGATCGCCCTGGAGAAGGCTGGCCTGGGCATCGACGACATCGACGTCACCGAGATCAACGAGGCCTTCGCCCCGGTGCCGATGTCCTGGATCCAGGAGCTGGGCGCCGACCCGGCCAAGGTCAACCCCAACGGCGGTGCCATCGCGCTGGGCCACCCCCTGGGCGCCACCGGCACCGTGCTCCTGGCCAAGCTGGTCGGCGAGCTGCACCGCACCGGTGGCCGCTACGGCCTCCAGACCATGTGCGAGGGCGGCGGCCAGGCCAACGTCACCATCATCGAGCGGGTCTGAGCTTCCTCGGCTGGAGGCCTGTGTGCTCGCGAGCACACAGGCCTCTTTCCCGAACCAGGGTGATGACGGCGTCTAGCGCAGGGCCGGGCCGCCGACGCCGTTGGACAGGCCCAGCCAGGCGGCCATCTCGGTCAGCTGTTCGACCAGTTCGGGCACCGTCTCGGCGGGGGCGCCGTCCTCCAGGGTGATCCGCTGCGCCAGCAGGGTCCCCGAGGCGCGGTCCGCCTTGAGGTCCACACGCGCCACGAGGTCCTCGCCCAGCAGGAAGGGCAGCACGTAGTAGCCGTGCACCCGCTTGGCGGCGGGCACGTAGATCTCCAACCGGTACCGGAACCCGAACAGCTCCTCCGCCCGGTCGCGCGTCCACACCAGCGAGTCGAACGGGCTCAGCAGAGCCCGCGCCCGCACGCTCCGCGGCACCCGGGCGTCCCGGTGCAGGTAGGCCGTGCGGTCCCAGCCCCGCACCCGCACCGGCACCAGCTCGCCCGCCTCGACCAGGTCGGAGACGGCCGCCCGGGACTCGGTGTGCTTCAGGCGGAAGTAGTCGCGCAGGCAGGCCTCGGTGGCCACCCCGTGGGCGCGGGCGGCGATCGACACCAGTTCCCGGTGCGCCTCCTCCGGGGTGGTCTCCGGCGCCGCGTACACCTCCGGCGGCAGCACCCGCTCGGGCAGGTCGTAGAGCCGCTCGAACTGCGCGTTGCGCCCGTTGGAGGACAGGTCGCCGATCCAGAACAGGTACTCCAGGCACCTCTTGACCTCGGACCAGTTCCAGCCCCAGTGGTCCTTGGTGCGCGGCACGTCGTGCGCCAGCGCCGCCTCCACCTGCCGGGCGCTGGCCGGGCCGAGCCGCACCACCTCCTCCAGCACCGCCTTGACCAGTCCGGGCTTCTCCTCCCGGATGCGGTCCATCCACCCCACCCGCTTCTGGGCGCGGTTGCGCTCCATCCGGTAGCGCATGAGCTGGCGGGTGGAGGGCGGCACCAGACTGGCCTCGTGCGCCCAGCACTCCACCAGCCGGGCGGGCCCCGACCCGGCCGCGGAGGTGGTCGCCCGGTCCAGCAGGGCGGTGCCGTAGGCGCCCATGCGCGCGAAGACCGGCAGGTACTGGCTGCGGGCCAGCACGTTCACGCTGTCGATCTGGAGGATGCCCACCCTGCGCACCACCCGCGCCAGGTGGGCGAGGGTCGGCTTTCCGGCGGGCCTGGGGTCGCTGAACCCCTGGGCGGCGAGTGCGATCCTGCGCGCCTGGGAGAGGGAGAGTTCCGCGTCGCGGCGGGGGTGCGGTTCTGCCATTGCGCCACCGTAACCCCGACCGCCGACAGTCCGCCCTCCCGGGGCTCAGCCCATGCGCCGGTGCTGGTTGTCTTCCTTCGACGGTCCCGGGACGGTCGGCGCGATCAGCGGCCCGGGCAGGGAGGGATCGACCACGCCCTCCTCCAGCCAGGTGTACGCGTCGTCCATCAGACGCCGGGACAGTTTGCCGTCCACGGTGTCGGTGTTGGACCACCGGCCCGTGAAGAGGGTGGCGATCGACGCGCTGGGAGTCGATGCCCTCGCAGAAACCGCGCAGGTCCGCCAGGAAGGCCTCGCCCCGGAGCCGCGCCTCCTCGTCCGGGCCGGTCAGGGGGTGGATCAGGTCCAGGCGCAGCCGTCCCAGGTACAGCTCCTTGGCGAAGCCGGGCCGCTGCCAGCCGCTCTCACGGGCCTGCTCCGCCACGGCGCGGGCACGGCGCTCGTCGACCTCGGGGGCGGGGTGGTGCTGGGTCCGTCCGCTGGCATGCGCGCTCCTCACCGAGGGACAGTGGCATGTGCTCTGCATCACAGGACTACCCGCCGGTGTCGCTCCCACGCGCGGACACCGCGCGCCGGACCGGTGGCGGGCGTCGAAAAACCTTTGGCCCAATGCGAACCTCCGGGGGTGGAAAGCCGTCCAACAGAACGCGACAGGAACGACCGGGCATGTGCCGGGAGTCGCGCACGCCCCGGTGCGGAGGACGGCCGCACCGGGGCCACGACCGCTTCCGTGCCCCGCGCCCCCGAGGAGCGGGGCACGGACGGTCCCTTCTTCGCGTTCTTCCCGGCGGGGGTCCCGCGCTCCCGTTGTCCACAGGTCCGATACGCCTACTCGCCGCAGGACCCGCCCTTCGTCCAGACCCCGTCGGACCACGAGCGGGACGGAGGGGAGTGCGTGCTGCTGGCCCAGGCGGACTACGAACTGTTCGGCGCCCCCGGCTGGACCGGGTACGCGGTGTGGGTCATGTACCGCCACGACCTGGAGGCGATGGCCTTCGCGAAGGCGATGGGCGGGGTGCTGGCCTCCCACCCCTGACGGACACGCGGGACCGGCTCCCGGCGGGGCCGGTCCCGTCACCGCCATGGCCTAGCCTTCTGCTGTGCGTATCGCGACATGGAATGTGAACAGTGCCCGGGCCAGGGCCGAGCGGATCGGCGCCTGGCTGGACCGGAGCGACGTCGACGTCCTCGCCATCCAGGAGACCAAGGCCCGGGACGACCAGTTCCCCGCCTCGGTCCTCACCGACCGCGGCTACGAGGTGGCCCACCACGGCCTGTCCCAGTGGAACGGGGTCGCGATCGCCTCCCGCGTCGGCCTGGAGGACGTGCGGATCGGCTTCCCCGGCCAGCCCGGCTACGGCGACCCCGAGGAGGCCGAGGCCCGCGCCATCGGCGCCACCTGCGCGGGCGTACAGGTGTGGAGCCTGTACGTGCCCAACGGGCGGGAGGTCGACCACCCCCACTACGCCTACAAGCTGCGCTGGCTGGAGGCGCTGCGCGAGGCGGGAACCGCCAGCCTGGCCGCCGACCCCGACGCCCAGATCGCCTACGTCGGCGACTTCAACATCGCCCCCCGCGACGAGGACGTGTGGGACATGGCCGCCTTCGAGGGCAGCACCCACGTCACCGAGCCCGAGCGCATGGCCTTCGACAAGCTGGTCGGCGCCGGGTTCGACGAGGTCGTGCGCGCCCACACCCCCGGCCCCGGCGTGTACACCTACTGGGACTACAAGGGCCTGGCCTTCCCCAAGCGCAGGGGCATGCGCATCGACTTCGTGCTCGCCTCCCCGGCGCTGCGCGACCGCGTCAGCGGCGCGAGCATCGACCGGGAGGAGCGCAAGGGCAAGGGCGCCTCCGACCACGCCCCGGTCATCGTGGGGCTGGACGGCGACAGCGGCGAGGCCGTGGCCGGGGAGGCGGCCAAGTGAGCGCCGCGGCGCCGCGTGTGGCGGTCTTCGGCAGCGTCAACATGGACCTGGTCGCCTACGTCGAGCAGGTACCCGCCAGCGGTGAGACGGTCACCGGCACGGCCTTTCGCCAGGTGCCCGGCGGGAAGGGCGCCAACCAGGCCGTGGCCGCGGCCAGGGCCGGGGCCGACGTCGCCTTCCTCGGCGCGGTGGGCGAGGACTCCTTCGGGGAGGACCTGCGCGCCAACCTCGTCGGCAGCGGCGTCGACGTGTCCGGGCTGCGCACGGTGCCCGGGGCCTCGGGGGTGGCGCACATCGTCGTGGACGGCGGGGGCGGCAACTCGATCATCGTCGTGCCCGGGGCCAACGGCGAGGTCACCGGCGTGGCCGCGGGCGACCCCGGGATCATCGGAGGTAGCGCGGCCCTGCTGCTCCAGCTCGAACTGCCCGTGGAGGCGGCGGTCTCGGCCGCGCGCACCGGCCGCGAGCTGGGCGTCCCGGTCTACCTGACCCCCGCTCCCGCGCGCGAGCTGCCCGCCGAACTCCTGGAGTCGGTGGACGTCCTGGTGCCCAACCAACACGAGGCGGCCGCGATCACCGGCCGTGCCGATCCGCGCGAGGCGCTGACGGCGCTGTTGGAACTGGTTCCGGAGGTGCTGCTGACCCTGGGCGAGGACGGCTCGCTCCACGGTCGCAGGGGGGCCGAGCCGGTGCACGTTCCCGCGCTCCGGGTGGAGGCGGTGGACACCACGGCGGCCGGGGACGTCTTCTGCGGGTCGTTCGCGGTCGCCCGTGCGGAGGGCCGCACGCCCGAGGAGGCCATGCGGTTCGCCGCCGCGGCGGCCGCGCTCTCGGTCCAGCGGCACGGCGCCAGTTCGTCGATGGCCTCCCGGGACGAGGTCGAGGCGCTGCTCGGCGGCTGAGACCGCCGCGCCCCCGCCCCGGCTCCCGCGGGGCCCCGCGCGTTCGGGCACACGCTCCTCAGGGCGTGTGCCCGATCTGCCTGAGGAAGGGGGCGGGGTCCTGGTCCTGGAGGCGCACCTCCAGCACGATGTCGACCGTGTCGCCGACCATGCGGCCTCCCCAGGGCACCGGCCCGCCGTCGCCCACGCCGAAGTCCGAGAGGCGGATCCGGGTGGTGGCGGAGAAGAAGTGGCCGTGGGTGTCCTCGGGGGACGCGTAGTCCGGGGCCTCGCCCACCCACTGGGCGTCCAGCACGGTGGGCACGGTCGTGCCGTGGATGGTCAGGTCGCCGTACAGGCGAAAGGCGTGGCGGTTGCGTCGGCTCGGCTCCAGCCCGGTGGAGACGAAGCGCAGCTCGGGGTGGTGGTCCACGTCCAGGAAGTCGGGGGAGCGCAGGTGGGCGTCGCGCGCGCCCACGCCGGTGTTGACGCTGGCGGCGTCGAGGACGACCTCCACCGCGGACCGTTCGGGCTCCTCCGCGACGGCGACGCGGCCCCATGCCTGGCCGAACGTGCCCTGGACCCGGCCGAAGCGCAGGTAGTGGGCGACGAAGATCAGGCTGGAGTGCAGGGGGTCGAGGTACCAGGTGCCGGGTCTGGGACCGATCTCCGCGGGGGCTGTTGTCATAACCGTTTTCTCCCTTTTGTCCCATCTATGGCTTTTGTCCACATACCTTAGGTCTGACGTCCTGTCGGAGAACGAAGTTCCGGACCGGCCGCAGGCGAGATCTTCGACTCGGTGGCCGCGCACGCGCGGGAACCGCTCCTGGCGAGGCGGTTCGCCCCGTGTGAGATCTCCCGGAGGGTTCTGGGCGGCCGGAACCGGTCAGCAGCGCGACGCCGGGTGGGCACGGTGCGCGAAGGCCCGCACACGCACGGGTACCGGCGCGCACGCGAAGGAGGCCGGGGCGCCGCCGCCCCGGCCTCCTCCACGCGCGCGTCCGGTGGACCCGCGTCCGCGCCGCTACATGTGCTCGGGAGCCTCCACGCCCAGCAGGTCCAGGCCCTGGACCAGGACCCGGAACGCCACCGCGACCAGCGCCAGGCGCGACTCGCGCTCGGCCTCGCTCCGGGCGGTCAGCACCGGGCAGTGCTCGTAGAAGGCCGTCAGGGACTGCGCCAGCTCGAACAGGTACGTGGACAGCCGGTGCGGCTGGAGCAGGTCGCCGACCTGCGCCACCACCGCGCCGAACTCCAGCAGCTTGAGCGCCAGGTCGCGCTCGGCGCCCTCGGAGACGCTGATGTCCCCCCTGGCCTGCGACAGCTCCAGGCCGCCCTTGCGGAAGATGGAGCGGATCCGGGCCTGGGCGTACTGGAGGTAGGGGCCGGTGTTGCCGGTCAGGGCCAGCATCCGGTCGAAGTCGAAGGTGTACTCGGTGTCGTGCGCGACCGACAGGTCGGCGTACTTGACCGCGCCGATGCCGACCTGGCGGGCGATCTCGGCCTGGTCCCGGGCGTCCAGGTCGGGGCGGTTCTGCGCGACCACCGCCGCGGCGCGCTCGACAGCCTCGTCCAGCAGCGCCATGAGGCGCACCGGCGCGCCGCTGCGCGTGCGCAGGATCTTGCCGTCGCTGCCCAGCACGTTGCCGATCTGCACGTGGACGGTCTCGACGCCCTCGGGCAGCCACCCGGCCTCGCGGGCGGCGGCCCACACCATCTTGAAGTGCATGGCCTGCGGGGCGCCGACCACGTACAGGATGCGGTCGGCCTTGAGGTCGTCCACGCGGTGGCGGACGGTGGCCAGGTCGGTGGTGGCGTAGCCGTAGCCGCCGTCGCTCTTGCGCACGATCAGCGGGACGGGCTTGTCCTCGCGGCCGGTGAAGCCCTCCAGGAACACGCACAGGGCGCCGTCGCTGACCTCGGCGATGCCCTTGGCCTCCAGCTCCTCGCACACGTCGGCGAGCGCGGCGTTGTAGCTGCTCTCACCGGCGAGGTCCTCGTCGGTGAGGGTCACGCCGAGCTTGGCGTACACCTTGTTGAAGTAGACCTTGGAGAGGCCGACGAGCTTGCGCCACAGGCGCAGCGTCTCCTCGTCGCCGCTCTGGAGGGAGACCACGCGGCGGCGGGCGCGCGCGGCGAAGTCGTCGGAGCCGGGGCCCGACGCGTCGAACTTGGTCCGGGCCGCCTGGTAGAAGGCGTTGGGGTCGGTGGTGACCAGGTCCGCCTCGGGGGAGTCCTCGCCCACCTCCAGCAGGTGCTCGATGAGCATGCCGAAGGGGGTGCCCCAGTCGCCGATGTGGTTCTGGCGGATGACGTTGTGGCCCAGGAACTCCAGGGAGCGCGCGAGCGCGTCGCCGACCACGGTGGTGCGCAGGTGCCCGACGTGCATCTCCTTGGCCACGTTGGGCGCGGAGTAGTCCAGCGGGATGTTCTGGCGCTCCTGCTCGGGAACCCCCAGCCGCGGGTCGTCCAGGAGCCGGCGGGTCTGCTCGGCGATCCAGTCCTCGCGCAGCGTCAGGTTGATGAAGCCCGGCCCGCTGACCTCGACGTCGCGGCAGACGTCGGCCACGTCCAGGTGCTCCATGATCGCCGCGGACACCTCACGCGGCTTTCGGCCCAGTCGCTTGGCGAGCGCGAGCGCGGCGTTCGCCTGGTAGTCGGCGAACTGGGACGGGCGGATGACGGGGTCGGTGTCGGCGAACTCGGGGCCGAAGGCGGCGCCGAGGGCGGACTGGACCCGTCGCGAGAGTACTTCCTGCGGGTCGGCCATGCCCCAAGCGTACCGACCGGAGCCGCCTCTCCCGGCCCGTGCGGGCCGGGGCGTCCCGTCCGAGGGCCGTCCCCTCGCCAGGGGACCCGCCCGTCAGCGCTCCTCGGTCTGCTCGCCGCCCCGCTGCCCCGGCGCCTCGGACTGGGCCAGGCGGTGCAGCCAGTTCGGCGGACGGCTGTGCACCCGGCGGCGGATCTGCTCCCCGATGCGGCCGCCCGACAGGTCGTTGGCCAGCTGGCAGGCGCGGGCCACGCCCTTGGCCCGGCTGTCGCCGTGCGCGATCACCACGGTCCCGTTCAGGCCCAGCAGCGCGGCGCCGCCGTAGGTCTCGCTGTCCAGACGCTCGCGCAGGCTCCGCAGAGCCCTGCGCTGCAACAGCGCGCCCGCCTTGGCCGCGGTCGAGGAGGTCAGCGCCGCGTGCACGGCCTCCATCGCGAACGCGGCCGTGCCCTCCACCGACTTCAGCGCGACGTTGCCGGTGTGGCCGTCGGTCACCACCACGTCCACCTTGCGCGCCAGCAGGTCGTGGCCCTCGATGTTGCCCCGGAAGTCCATCGCCGGGGGCCCCTCCGCGGTGGCCGCCAGCAGCTCCGTCGCCCTGCGCACGAGCTTGTTGCCCTTGCCCGGCTCCGAGCCGATGGTGAGCACCCCCACCCTGGGCCTGCGCACCCCGAACGCGGTCTGGGCGTACGCGCAGCCCAGGTGTGCGAACTGCACCAGCATCTCGGGCTTGGCGTCGGCGTTGGCCCCGGCGTCCACCATGATCGTGGGCGTCTCGCCGGTGGGAAGGGTCACAGCCAGCGCCGGGCGCAGCACCCCGGGCTGGGTGCGCAGCCGCACGGTGGAGGTCGCCACGATCCCGCCGGTGGACCCGGCCGAGACCAGGGCGTCGGCGTCGCCCCGGCGGATCAGGCGGCAGGAGACGGCGGCGCTGGAGCGGGGCCGACGCCAGCTGGCCAGGGCGCCCTCGTGCATGGCCAGGTTGTCCTCGGCGTGCACGATGGGGATGTCGCGCAGCGCGCCCTCCTCGGCGAGCAGCGCGGCGATCTCGCTCCGCCGCCCCACGAGCAGGACGCGCAGGCCGAGTTCGCGGACGGCCATCACGGCGCCCCGCACGATCTCGGCGGGCGCGTTGTCCCCGCCCATCGCGTCCACGGCGATGATCGGCGGGGACGGGCGCCGCGCGACGGACGCCTCCGCGTCGGGTGTACCAGTCAACTGTTCCCTCACGGGTGTGGTGGGCGGACGCGGTGACACGGTATCGGGTCGCGCAGGGGCGGCGTCGTCAGGCGCTTTCGTGTACTCATGCGAGGATACTTCCCGTATGTCCAGGTCAGGCCTGAACTTCCCGCATGATGGATAAAAGCCCCTAAACGGGGTATATCCGCTCGCTGCCCCGGGGTGTGATCACCCTCCGGCGGCACGCGACAACCACATCGAACACCTTCCGGCGGTCCGCTGGTGTGCCCGCACACCGGAACCGCCGGGTCAGGGCTGCCCGCACCAACCCGTCGGGCGCCCTGCTCACCCGCAGAGAGGAGAGGCGTGAGCGTTACGCCAGACGCGGCGACGTCCCCGTCAGCCGGACGTCGGTTTCGTGCCTACACTACGAAACACCTCGACGAGCTCACCACGCGAGCCGGACTCGCCGCCGACGAGCGGCTCGCGGTGCAGGCGGTGGCCACCGTGCTGCCGTTCCGGGTCAACAGCTACGTCGTCGACGAGCTGATCGACTGGGACGCGGCTCCCGACGATCCGATCTACCGCCTGGTCTTCCCGCAGGCGGACATGCTGCCCCAGGACGACGTGTCCCGGATCGCCGACCTGCTGCGCTCTGGCGCCCAGCGCAAGGAGCTGAACGAGGCCGCCAACCAGATCCGCGCACGCCTGAACCCGCACCCCGCGGGCCAGATGGACCTCAACGTGCCCAAGCTGGCCAACGAGGAGCCCATCCCCGGAGTCCAGCACAAGTACAAGGAGACCGTGCTCTTCTTCCCCAAGCAGGGGCAGACCTGTCACGCGTACTGCACGTACTGCTTCCGCTGGGCCCAGTTCGTCGGCGACGCCGACCTGAAGTTCGCCTCCAGCGAGATCGACCAGCTGGTCGACTACGTCCGCTCGCATCCCGAGGTCACCAGCGTCCTGTTCACCGGGGGCGACCCGATGATCATGGGCGAGGGGGTCATCTCCAAGTACATCGAGCCGCTGCTGGAGATCGAGCACCTGGAGGCCATCCGCATCGGTACGAAGGCGCTGGCCTACTGGCCGCAGCGCTTCGTCACCGACCCGGACGCCGACGACACCCTGCGCCTGTTCGAGAAGGTCGTGGCCTCGGGCAAGAACCTCGCGTTCATGGCCCACTTCTCCCACCCCAACGAGATGAGGCCCGAGCTCGTGCAGGAGGCGGTGCGCCGCATCCGCGCGACCGGAGCCGTCATCCGCACGCAGGCGCCGCTGATCCGCACGATCAACGACGACTCCGCCGTGTGGGAGAGCATGTGGCGCACCCACCTGCGGCACGGCATGGTCCCGTACTACATGTTCGTCGAGCGCGACACGGGTCCGCAGGACTACTTCGCGGTGCCGCTCGCGGAGGCCTACGAGATCTTCCGCGGCGCCTACAAGAAGGTCTCGGGCCTGGCCCGCACGGTGCGCGGCCCGTCGATGTCGGCGACCCCGGGCAAGGTGTGCGTGGACGGTGTCACGGAGGTGGCGGGCCAGAAGGTCTTCGTCCTCCACTTCATCCAGGCGCGTGACCCCGAGCTGGTCGGCAGGCCCTTCTTCGCCGAGTACGACGAGAAGGCCGCGTGGCTGTTCGACCTCAAGCCCGCCCTGGGCGCCACCCACCTGCCGTGGGAGCAGCCGCCGGTCGGCGCGCCCGGCGGTCTGGTCGACCCCACCCGCCTGTAGAGCGGTCCGGAGCCGCGCGTCCGATCCCGAGTGCGCTCGGGACGAGGCGGACGGCGGTCCCGTCCCAGGGGGTTTGGAGCGTCCCTGGGGCGGGTCCCGTCCGCCGCGCGCGTCCCCGGACACAGACGGAGCCCGGCACCGCGGTGGTGCCGGGCTCCGCTCGCGTCCGCGCCGTGGACGGAGTGCGGGTCGCCGGACGGGTTCGGGTGGTCACGGCGACCCTCGACGCGGACCCTTTCCTGGGTGGTCTGAGGGTTGGGGGTCCTGGTCAGCGCAGGAGGGCGTCGAAGTCGCCGGTCTTGGCGCCGCGCACGAAGGCCTCGATCTCGGCGGGGGTGTAGACGAGCGCCGGCCCCTGGGGGTCGCGCGAGTTGCGCACGGCGATGTCCCCGTCCGGAAGCGTGGCGACCTCGACACAGTTCCCGTCCGGATTGCTCCAGCTGCTCTTGGTCCAGACGACCTTCGGCAGCCGGCTGGCGGGAACGCCGTTGTAGAACGGATGCATCTCAACCTCCTGGAACGTGGGGGACGCGTGAGCGGGGTGTGTCCACACGCGGCGGTCCAGTCCGCCGCGCCCGTCGTGTCGAACCACCGGGGCCCCGCCGGGAAGTCGACCCCCGGGCATGGGTGGCCCTGTCCCCCGTTGGGCTGTTTCATCCCCGGTGCGAGCCAAAGCGTAGCTTATGCACGTGCATTCGTACTTACGGCAGTAAGTACTTATGCAAGCACGTCGGGCGGTTCGGGGGCGGAACCGCACGTCACGCCCAACGCGGCGGGAATGCCGGGGGTCCGGTCCCCGAGGATCGTTGTCCGGTCGTGGCCGAAGGCGGCCAGCCGGGGGCCGGTTTCGTGTGCGAAAAGCGAACACCTGGGCGCGGAGAGCGACCAGGTGTGGGAAGGCGGTGGGGGAGGCGAACGGTGGGGTGGAGGAGGCTCCCGGGAGCGGGGTCCGGTGGTGGGGCCTGGCGGCGGGGACGAGGGGGAGGGCGTCCCGAGGCGGGTACCCCGGTCAGGGGCTCGGGAACCGGTGGGCGGGGACGGCGGTCAGGAGTAGCGCTCCAGGAAGCCGAGGAGGATCTCCTCCGTGGCGGAGGGCGGCGGCGCCTGGGTGGCGAGGTGGTCCATCGTCTGCGCGTAGCGGTGGGTGTCGTCGTACTTGTCGAAGTACAGGGCGCTGCTCAACTGCTCCAGGTAGACCACGTCGGGCAGTTGGGGGGTGGGGAAGCGCAGGATGCTGAACGGGCCGCCAGCGGCGGGGTGGCCGCCCATGGCGAAGGTGGCGATCTGGAGGGTGATGTTGGGGCGGCGGGCCATCTCGACCAGGTGCTCGATCTGCCCGCGCATCACCTCGGTGCCGCCGTAGGGGCGGTGCAGTACGGCCTCGTCGATGACCGCCCACAGTCTGGGCGCCTCGGGTTCGACGAATCTGCGCTGGCGGCGCATGCGCATCCGCACCCGGCTGTCGACGTCCTCCTCCGACGTGGCGGTCCGGGACAGGCGGATGACCGAGCGCGCGTAGTCCTCGCTCTGGAGCAGGCCCGGGACGAACTGGACCTCGAAGGTGCGGATGACCGACGCGGCCTCCTCCAGGCCGACGTAGACACCGAACCAGTTCGGCAGCACGTCGCCGTACTTGTGCCACCAGCCCTGGGCGTTGGCGCTGGAGACCAGCCCGAGGAGGGCCTCGCGCTGGTCCGCCTGCTCCACGCCGTAGAGCTTGAGCAGGTCGTCCACGTCGCGGCGCTTGAAGCTGACCTGGCCGAGCTCCATGCGGCTGATCTTGGCGTGGGAGGCGCGGATGGCGTACCCGGCGTCGTGCCGCGAAATCCCCTTCTCCTGGCGCAGCCGCCGCAGCTGCGTTCCCAGGAGAATGCGCAGCACGGTGGGGCCACCGCTGGAATTGGCCAGGAAATCCTGGGTGACCTGCATATTCTGTGCCTCTTCGGCGACCACATCGCCTCCTGTGCAACGGCTGTAGCGGCTTTGGTGCGGGCGACCGCTCAGTATACCCACGGGGCCCTGTTACGGACAGAGGTGAGCGGGGATTGGGGTGGGACCTATGAGCCCCTTACGGGTCTGATGTAAACACGCATGCCCGTCTGTGAATTCTGCGCAAGGGATCTACCAATAAGGGTGCTTCGTCCTATACTCTAGGCCGGACGTTGAGCTGCACGTGCATCTGTGTCTTACAGATGTAAGCCACGATGGCCCCTCGGACCGGGTCAACCGACAGCGCACTCGTGAGGACCTTGATGAACGCAGAGCTGGTGTCCTCGGAGACCGACTCCGAGCCCTCCTGGAGCCGCCCCTCCCTCGCGGTGGCCTCCCAGGCACTCCTGGGCGGCTGGTGGGACGACCCGCTGGGCCGTCTCCCGGTCGGCGAGCGCGCGCGGACGAGGGACGCGGCGGCGGGCGCGTTCGCGGCCTCGCCGGAGTCGGTGCGGCGGGCGCGCGAGTTCGCCTCCGGGGCCCTGGAGGAGTGGGGGTTCTCCGAGGAGGTCGAGGACGTCCGGCTGATCGTCTCCGAACTCGTGGGCAACTCCTGTCGGCACGCCCTCCCCGAGGTCGGACGCCCGCGCGGCCGCGTCGTGGTCCAGCTGCGCCGCCTCGACGGCGGGCGGGGCGGTGTGGTGTGCATGGTCGCCGATTCCAGCGAAAAAGCCCCGGTCAGGGTGGACGCCCACCATTTCGCCGAGTCGGGCCGGGGGCTCGGCCTCGTCTCCGCTTTCAGCCGTGAATGGGGCTGGGAACCGGTCAGCGGCCGCGGAAAAATCGTGTGGGCGATATGCGGTGGTGAGGGCTGACGCACGCCCCTGAGGGATTCCGGGAAAGGGCACCGGGGGCTGTGGACGGCACCGGACGGACCGCCCGGGAAGAGTAGGCTGTCAACGCATGTCGGCATTTGGCCGACCGCGTCCTGAGCAGAGTTCCCTACACCCGATCCCCGGAGCGAGGCGTGACCGTGCTGGACACGGAACAGGACCAGTTCGTCTGTGACGGGACCACCGTCGTCGAGCTGGGCGGCGAGATCGACATCGCCACCGCGGAGGAGGCGTTCACCCGGATCACGGCCGCCGCCGCGGACGGCTGCGTGGTGGTGGACCTGTCCGCGGTGGAGTTCATCGACGCCTCGGGCGTCAACGCCCTCGTGCGCGCCCTGCGCTTCGCGGCGGGGGCCCGGCACCACCTCCTCCTGGCCTGCCCGCCCCGCCAGCTGACCCGCATCCTCGACGTCCTGGCGCTGAGCGCGGTCCTGCCGACCCATCCCGACGTCTCCGCCGCCCGTTCCGCCCACGACGGATCCGGACGCGGCGCCCCGCGCTGACGGGAGCGTTCCCACGAGGGGGAGCGGACCCGTTCGCGCACCCGGCGCGGCCCCGCGCCGCACCCGCACACGGAAACCGACCCCGGCCGCGGGCCGGCCCCGGACACAGGAGGGGGCGCGCCCGGCGCCGTGCGCCGGACACGCCCCCTCCCCGGTCCTTCTACTCGACCGTCACGCTCTTGGCCAGGTTGCGCGGCTGGTCCACGTCGTTGCCCTTGGCCAGGGCCAGCTCGCAGGCGAACACCTGCATGGGGATCGTGGACACGAGCGGCTGGAGCAGGGTCGGCACGGCCGGGATGGGGATGAGCACGTCCGCGTACGGGCGGACCGCCTCGTCGCCCTCCTCGGCGATGACGATGGTGCGGGCGCCGCGGGCGCGCACCTCCTGGATGTTGGACACGATCTTGTCGTGCAGCACGCTGCGGCCCTTGGGGGAGGGCACCACCACGACGACCGGCACACCGTCCTCGATCAGCGCGATCGACCCGTGCTTGAGCTCACCGGCGGCGAACGCCTCGGCGTGCATGTACGCCAGCTCCTTGAGCTTGAGCGCGCCCTCCATCGCCACGGGGTAGCCCACGTGACGGCCCAGGAACAGCACCGTGTCGGCGTCCGACAGCGACCGGGCCAGCTCGCGGACCGGCTCGGCCGTCTCCAGGACCCGCTCGACCTGCTCGGGCATGGTGGCCAGCTGGGCGATCACGGTGTTGATCTCGTCGCCGAACTTCAGCCCGCGCACCTGGGCCAGGTACAGGCCGATCAGGTAGCAGGCGGCCAGCTGGGTGAGGAAGGTCTTGGTGGCGGCGACGCCGACCTCCGGGCCCGCGTGCGTGTACAGGACACCGTCGGACTCGCGCGGGATGGTCGACCCGTTGACGTTGCAGATGGCCAGCACCCGGGCGCGCTGCTCGCGGGCGTAGCGGACCGCCATCAGGGTGTCCATGCTCTCGCCGGACTGGGAGATGGCGATGACCAGGGTCTGCTGGTCCAGGATCGGGTCCCGGTAGCGGAACTCGCTGGCCACCTCGACCTCGCACGGGATGCGGCACCAGTGCTCGATGGCGTACTTGGCGATCAGACCCGCGTGGTAGGAGGTGCCGCAGGCGATGATGACGATCTTCTCGACCGAGCGCAGGTCCTCGGGGGACAGGCGCATCTCGTCCAGGGTGAGCTGGCCGTCGGCCGTCACGCGGCCCAGGAGGGTGTCGGCCACCGCGCGCGGCTGCTCGACGATCTCCTTGAGCATGAAGTAGTCGTAGCCGCCCTTCTCGGCGGCGGAGGCGTCCCAGTCCACGTGGTACTCGCGCACGTCGACGGGGTTGCCGTCGTAGTCGGTCACCGTGACCGAGTCCGCGCGCAGCTCCACGACCTGGTCCTGGCCCAGCTCGACCGCCTCGCGGGTGTGGGCGATGAACGCCGCCACGTCACTGGCCAGGAAGTTCTCGCCCTCACCGCGGCCGACGACCAGCGGCGAGTTGCGGCGGGCGGCCACGACCAGGTCGGGGTCGTCCACGGAGACGGCCACGAGGGTGAACGCGCCCTCCAGGCGTTTGCACACCGCGCGCATGGCGGAGGGGAGCCCGTCGGTCCGGGCCAGCTCGGTGTTGAGCAGGTGCGCGGCGACCTCGGTGTCGGTCTCGGAGAGGAACTTGCAGCCCTGCTCCTCCAGCTCCAGGCGCAGCGCGGCGAAGTTCTCGATGATGCCGTTGTGGACGATGGCGACACGGTTGTCGTTGTCCACGTGGGGGTGGGCGTTGACGTCGTTCGGGGCTCCGTGCGTGGCCCAGCGCGTGTGCCCGATCCCGGCGCCGTCGCCGCTGACGGGCCGCTCCTCCAGCGCCCGGCGCAGGTTCGCGAGCTTGCCCGCGCGCTTCTCGGTGCGCAGGGCGCCCTCGCCCAGCACAGCCACACCCGCGGAGTCATATCCGCGGTACTCCAACCTTGCTAGGCCGTCCACGACAACCTCAAGCGCCGGTTGCGGCCCGACGTAGCCAACGATTCCGCACATGGCCGCCAGCGTAAGCGAAGAAGCCGGTCGAATCGACCAACCAGGCACCCATACCACTGGTCATTTTCGCAGGTAACGGTATAGACCATTTGGTGCATGGGGAGTAGACCACGCAGGTCGGGGGCATGGGGGGGCAACGAGTGGAACCGATTCCACCCTCCGGGAAGGAGAGGCAAAATTTTGGGGGTACGTGTCGTGAACATGTGGCTTCGGGCACGTTTCCGGCGCTGTGGCGGGACTTGTGGGGACCGGCCGCCCGGTGCGGTCGACCCCCTGCTCTAGGGTGGTCATTCGTGTCTCACGCGACGAAGAACGGCTTCTCCACGCCGTACGTGGAGATGGACCGGGAGGCCTGGGCCGCGCTCCGGGCCTCCACACCCCTTTCCCTGACCGAGGCGGACCTCGCCGAGCTCCGCGGCACCACCGACCCCACCTCCCTCGAGGACGTGCGGGACGTCTACCTGCCGCTGTCGCGACTGCTCAACCTCTACGTGGGCGCGACCCAGCAGCGGCACGCCGCGGTGCGCGCCTTCCTCGGCGAGTCCGACCGCCCGTCGCCGTTCATCATCGGCGTCGCGGGCAGCGTCGCGGTGGGCAAGTCCACCACGGCGCGCCTCCTGCGCTCCCTGCTCGCCCAGTGGCCCAACCACCCGGACGTGGAACTGGTCAGCACCGACAACTTCCTGCACGCCAACGCGGTGCTGGAGTCGCGCGGCCTGATGCGCCGCAAGGGCTTCCCCGAGAGCTACGACCGCCGCGCCCTGGTGCGCTTCGTGTCGGAGATGAAGGCGGGGGCCGACCGGATCGACATCCCCGTCTACTCCCACCTGAACTACGACATCGTGCCGGACGAGCGCCAGACCGTGCACCGACCCGACATCCTCATCGTCGAGGGCATCAACGTCCTCCAGACCCCCTCCGTGGGACGCCTGGCCGTGGCCGACTTCTTCGACTTCTCCATCTACGTGGACGCCAGGGTCGAGAACATCCGCGGCTGGTACCTCGACCGCTTCCGCGAGCTGCGCCGCACCGCGTTCTCCGACCCGCGCTCCTACTTCCACCACATGGCCACCGCCATCGGCGAGGAGGAGGCGCTGGAGTTCGCCGCCAACACCTGGCGCACCATCAACGAGGTCAACCTCGTGGAGAACATCCGTCCCACCCGGGGACGGGCCACCCTGATCCTGTACAAGGGCGACGACCACCGCGTGAGCCGGGTGCGGCTGCGCAAGACCTGACCGGCCCGACACGGGCGTTCGGCCCGGCGCCGCGCCGGGCCGGGCCGAACGCCCGCCGCGGCTACCCCGCCGTCAGGGCCAGGCCGATCAGTACGCCCGCCACGACGGCCAGGGTCAGGACGACGGCGAACGCCATTCCGAGCAGGTAGGCGTGCTGCTCGAACCACGTCACGAGACCGGGGCGGAACCGGCTGAGCTCCTTGGGGGTGACAGGCCCCTCCGGGCCGCTGCACGGCAGCCCGAGCGCGCCCACCAGCCGGTCCATGTCCTCGGTCGTGTAGTTGGCGCCGTACACCCGGACGAGCACGCCGCCGTGTGCGTCGAGGACGAACAGGGTGTCGCAGGGGCCCCCGCGCGGCTGGACGACGGTCGCGCGGATCGTCCACACGGCGTGCGACCGTGACCGGCGCCGCTGGAAGAACGCCCCCTTGAGGACGATCTCGTGCGCGGTCAGCACGATCCTGGCGCGGTGGAGGTGCACGGCCACCACCGCGACCAGCACGGTCCACGCGGCGCCCGTGGCCAGGGCCGCTCCCGGGCCGACGCGGAACGCGATGCCGGCGGTCATGACCAC
Source organism: Nocardiopsis alborubida (assembly GCF_012396365.1). Lineage (GTDB taxonomy): Bacteria > Actinomycetota > Actinomycetes > Streptosporangiales > Streptosporangiaceae > Nocardiopsis > Nocardiopsis alborubida. Next base: position 450,884 of record NZ_JAAXPG010000001.1, read on the forward strand.
ACCGGTCACCACCCCGACACCCAACCTGGCCCATCCCGCCCGAAGGCCGGGCCGTAGTACGAGGTCGCCCTGAACGTGGTGCATGTGAGTACCGCCCTTTCCCGGTTCCTCGGACGCTCCCGCGCCCGCGTCGGTTCCCGTCCCCTCCGGGCGGTCGCGTACCGGCGGCGGCGCGGCCGGGGACCCGGGCCGGTTTGGCGAGGGTCCCGGGGCGGGTTAGGCTGGTGGCTCTTTTCGGCAGCGCCCCCTCAACGGGTGCTGTGCGCTCTCATGGATCGGAACGAACCGGGCCCTCGCGGCGACCGGGGCGGGACCCGCGCACGCGCGCTGCCGCGTTCCTGTCCCGCAGATCCCTCCGAGGTCGCCGCATGTCCACGACCGATCCCTCCGCCGTGCCCGTGAGCCCCGAACTCCGGGCCGAACGCGACCGCCTCGCCGCCGCCCGCGCCGCCCTGGACCGGATGCGGGAGGAGACCGAGAACAGCGCGCTCGTCCTGGGCGACGTCGTCAACGACAAGGTCACCAACGCGGCCCTGCGCCGCGGCCGCGAGCGCCGCCTCGCGGCCCTGGCCGACGTTCCCGGGGCCCCGTTGTTCTTCGGCCGCCTCGACTTCGAACCGGGCACCGTCTTCCTGGACGACGTCGTGTCCGACGGTGCCGGACCCGCGGCTCCGGCCCCCGACGCCGAGCCCGACCGGATCCACATCGGCCGCCGCCACGTCCACGACGCCGAGGGGCGTCCGATGGTCCTGGACTGGCGCGCCCCCATCTGCGTCGCCTACTACCGGGCCTCGCCCGGCGACCGGATGGACGTGCGCCTGCGCCGCCGCTACGGCTTCACCACGATCGACCGCGGCCGCGACGCTGACCCCGAGGTGGTGCTCACCGCCTTCGAGGACGAGCCGCTCACCACCGCCCCGACCGGGAGCGGCCAGCGCGGCAGCGCCCTGCTGGACGCGGAGATCGAACGCCCCCGCACCGGGCCCATGCGCGACATCGTCGCCACCATCCAGCCCGAGCAGGACGGCCTGGTCCGGGCCCCGCTCGGCACCACCCTGTGCGTGCAGGGCGCGCCCGGCACCGGCAAGACCGCCGTGGGCCTGCACCGCATCGCCTTCCTCCTCTACACCGAGCGCGAACGCCTCTCCCGCTCCGGCGTGGCGATCGTCGGCCCCAACCGCTCCTTCCTCTCCTACATCCGCGACGTCCTGCCCGCCCTCGGCGAGGTGGACGTCCAGCAGACCACCGTCACCGAGATGCTCACCGCCGGGCTGCCCGAGCGGTCCCGTCCCGCCGCCGGGTGGGTGCGCCGGACCGAGGAGCCCCGCGCAGCCCGGATCAAGGGCCAGGCCCGCATGGCCGAGGTGGTCCGCCGCGACCTGTGGTCGCACCTGCGCACGCCCGAGGAGGCGGTCATGGTCCGCCGAGGGTCGCGCCGCTGGCGCCTGTACCCCGAGGACCTGCGGCCCCTCCTCGACGAGCTGGCCGAACGCGGCGTCGCCTACGGCTCCGGGCGCGAACTCCTCTCCCACCGCATCGCCCACGCCGTGCTCTCCCTCATGGAGGCCCGGGGCGAGGTCTGCGACGACCGCACCCACGCGCAGGTGCGCCGCGATCCGGCCGTGAGGTCGGCCGTCACCGCCATGTGGCCCAAGGCCGACCCGCTCAAGCTGGTGCTCGGCCTGCTCACCGACCCCGAACGCCTGGCCCGCGCCGCCGAGGGCCTGCTCACCGCGGAGGAGCAGGCCGCCGTCCTGCTGCCGGGAAGGCCCCGCGGCCCCAAGACGGCCCTGTGGTCGGAGGAGGACCTGGCCCTGGTGGACGAGGCCGCCGCGCTCATCGAGCGCCCCACCGGGCTCGGCCACATCGTGGTGGACGAGGCCCAGGACCTGAGCCCCATGCAGTGCCGGGCGATCGGCCGCCGCTGCGTGTCCGGCTCGCTCACCGTGCTCGGCGACATCGCCCAGGGCACCAGCCCCTCGGCGGCCGTCAACTGGTCCACGCTCCTGGAGCACCTGGGCAAGCCCACCGGCCACCTGAGCGTCCTGGACCGCGGCTACCGCGTCCCCGCCCAGATCATCGACTTCGCCGCCCGCCTGCTGCCCGCGATCGCGCCCGGGCTGGGCGCCCCCGTGGCCGTGCGCCGCGCGCCCGGGGCGCTGCGGATCACCCCCGCCGAGGGGGACCTGGCCGCGTCGGTCGCCGACGCCTGCCGCACCGCGCTCAAGGGGGAGGGATCGGTCGGCCTCATCGCCGCCGACGCCGACCTGCCCGCCCTGCGCGAGGCCGTCGAAGCCGAGGGGCTGGCCGCGCCGCTGCTGGGGGAGGCGGGCTCCGGACCGGACGCGGGACGCCTGGTCGCGGTCCCGGCGAGCCTGGCCAAGGGCCTGGAGTTCGACGCCGTGGTGGTCGCCGAGCCCGCGGCCGTCGTCGAGGCCGAGGAGCGCGGCGTCAACCGGCTCTACGTGGTGCTCACCCGCGCGGTGAGCACCCTGCACGTGGTGCACGCGCGCCCCCTGCCGGAGGCCCTGCGCGACACCGGGGCGTGACGACGGGCGGGAGCGCGCCGGGAGCCGCTCCCGCTCTGGTCCCTCAGTGCTCGGCGCGGGTGCGCCGGGGCGTCCAGGACCGCTTCCACAGGCTGGGCAGCAGGCCCGCGGTGAGCAGCCACAGGGCCACCGCCACCAGGTGGACCCGTTGCAGGGTGCTGAACACGACCCCCGGATCGCCGTCGCCCCCGCCCGCGTGGAGCCGTACCGCCGCGACCAGGACGGCGACCGCGGTGACCAGCTGGAGCGCGGCCACGACGGCCACCAGCGGCCACTTGCCGTCGCCCATCCGGCGCCGGTCCACCGCCAGCACGGTCGCACCCGCCAGCGCGGCCAGGAGCGCGACCGCCGCGACGACGGCCTGGGTCGCCGTCGCCCCCTCCAGCCCCTCCGCCAGCGACTCCGTCGCGCACGCGACGTCCGTGGACACCACGCACGGCCCGGGGAAGAACGTGGCGGCCAGCGACGCCGCGCCGAACACGACCATGCACCACCACGACACCGCCAGCAGGTGGCCCGTCCTCTCCCTCGCGCCCAGCCCGAGCCCGATCCCGGCGGCGATCACCACCAGGATCGCCCCGATGCGGTGTGCGCTCTCCAGGAACCTGGCGAAGTCGGCGTCCTGGTCGGCCAGGGCCCCCTGGACCGTGCTGCCGCCGGGCAGCATGACCTCCACGGCCCACAGGCTGTACACGAGCGCGGCGACCACGGCCGCGACCTTCCCGTCCCTGTAGTCCCAGTGCAACTGCGTGGAGTGCGACATCGTGCCCCCTGTTTCCACGAACGTTCCCACGCCTCCCGCGGAGACATCCCCGGGAAGGCACGTGCTCGAACCACCGCTGTGCCGCCATCCCCTACCCGTGGTGCCCTGTCTCACCCAACTCGCGTCGGCACCGTTATCCACGGGTGCGTGTTCACACGGCATCATCGGGGGACACCGGCGGAATACGCGGGGCAGGGACGGCCGACGAGAAGGGCGCACGCATGGACGGCGCATCCACGACGCGATGGGTGATCGTGGGGGTCGACGGCACGGAATCCAGCCGCCACGCGCTGGAGTGGTCGGCGCACCAGGCGATGCTGCGCGGACTCGGGGTCCGGATCGTGGCGGCCGCGGGGCCGCTGGCCTCCGTCGGCGTGTTCGCGGGGCACGCGCACACCGACCCCGACGTCGCCCCGGACGTGCTCCCCGACGAGGTCGACGCCCAGGGGGCCGAGTCCCTCCTGGAGTACGCCGGGGACTGGGTGGCGCGGCTCTTCCCCGAGCTGCGGGTGGAGAAGCGACTGTCCTACGCCCGACCGGTGGAGGCCCTGCTCGCCGAGGCCTCCGCGGAGGGCGCCGTCGCCGTGGTGGTCGGCTCGCGCGGGCTGAGCGGGATCGTGGCCGCGTTCGTCGGCTCCGTGGGCATCGAGCTGGCCGCCCGCGCGCCCGTCCCGGTGATCGTGCTGCCCCGGGAGCACGCCTCCGCGCACGGTGTGCGGGGCCGGGTGATCGTGGGCATCGACGGGTCCGAGCCCAGCAGGCGCGCGGTGGACTTCGCCTTCGCGCAGGCCGACTTCGCCGACACCGAACTGGTCGCGGTGAGCGCCTGGCAGCCGCTGGTGGCCTTCGCCGCCGCGACCGGGCCCATTCCGCCCGAGCTGTTCGACGACGCGACCGCCGCCGAGGCCGCCCGGCAGGCGCTGGAGGAGGAGCTGGCCGGGCCCCGCGCGCGCCACGCCGGTGTGCCGGTGCGCACCCGCGTTGTGCGCGCCCACCCCGTGATCGCCCTGCTGGAGGAGGCCACCCCCGCCGACCTCATCGTGGTCGGCTCGCGCGGACGCGGGGGCTTTCGCGGGCTGCTGCTCGGATCGGTGAGCCACTCCGTCCTGCACGGCGCCAGGGGGCCCGTCGCCATCCTGCGCTGATCCGGTCCGGAGCCGTCTCTGACGCTCCCACCTGCGTCGACACGCCCCCGATCCCGGGGGTTGGCGGCACAGGTCTAGTGCCCGTGTCCGGGCCCCGGACACGGTGTGTGACGAACAGCACGGTGTGTCGATCGCGGTGCCCGGTTCCCCCCTCCGGCAGGGGAACCGGCCCCCAACAGCACCGGAACAGCTGCCGTTCGTGCACTTGCGTACCCGGTGGTAGACCACGCGGAACCCTTGCTGCACAGGGAAATCCGTTTCTCCGGCATGAGTTCTGTAGACCATTGGCCTAAACCAATTGGTCACTGCGGGGGATCGTCGTTCATGATGCGAGAGATCTCGACCTTGAGAAGGAGCCGCTGTGACTGCCGTGGATACCGACGTGGAAGCGCCGACCAAACACGAGGAGCTCGTCTCCTGGGTGCGGGAGGTCGCCGAGCTCACGCAGCCGGACGAGATCGTGTGGTGCGACGGTTCCGAGGAGGAGTGGACCCGCCTGACCGACCAGCTGGTCGAGCAGGGCACCTTCGTCCGCCTCAACCCGGACAAGCGCCCCAACAGCTTCTACTGCAAGTCCGACCCGAGCGACGTCGCCCGGGTCGAGGACCGCACCTTCATCTGCTCCGAGCGCGAGAGCGACGCGGGCCCCACCAACAACTGGATCGCCCCCGACGAGATGCGCGCCACCTTCGGCGAGGTCTTCCGGGGCGCCATGCGCGGGCGCACCATGTACGTCGTGCCCTTCTGCATGGGGCCGCTGGGCGGCGACATCTCCCAGCTCGGGGTCGAGATCACCGACTCCCCGTACGTCGTGGTGTCCATGCGCATCATGGCCCGCATGGGCAGCGCCGCCCTGCGCCTGATCGAGGAGCGCGGCGAGTTCGTCAGGGCCGTCCACTCCGTGGGCGCCCCGCTGGAGCCCGGCCAGCAGGACGTCGCCTGGCCCTGCAACTCCACCAAGTACATCTCGCACTTCCCCGAGACCCGTGAGATCTGGTCCTACGGCTCGGGCTACGGCGGCAACGCCCTGCTCGGCAAGAAGTGCTACGCGCTGCGCATCGCCTCGGTGATGGCCCGCGACGAGGGCTGGCTCGCCGAGCACATGCTCATCCTCAAGGTCACCCCGCCCAAGGGCCGGGCGCACTACGTCGCCGCCGCCTTCCCGAGCGCCTGCGGCAAGACCAACCTGGCCATGCTCCAGCCGACCATCCCGGGGTGGAAGGTCGAGACGGTGGGCGACGACATCGCCTGGATGCGCTTCGACGCGCAGGGCCAGTTGCGCGCCATCAACCCCGAGGCCGGGTTCTTCGGCGTCGCGCCCGGCACCGGCGAGAAGACCAACGCCAACGCCGTGGAGACCCTCTGGGGCAACAGCATCTTCACCAACGTCGCCCTGACCGAGGACGGCGACGTGTGGTGGGAGGGCCTCACCGAGGAGCCGCCCGCGGGCCTCACCGACTGGAAGGGCCGTCCCTGGACGCCGGAGTCGGGCGAGCCCGCCGCCCACCCGAACTCGCGCTTCACCACCCCGGCCGGGCAGGCGCCGACCATCGCCGACGAGTGGGAGGACCCGGCTGGCGTGCCGATCTCGGCCATCCTGTTCGGCGGTCGGCGCGCCACCGCCGTGCCGCTGGTCACCGAGTCCTTCAGCTGGCAGCACGGCGTCTACCTGGGCGCCAACGTCTCCTCGGAGAAGACCGCCGCCGCCGAGGGCTCGGTGGGCGAGCTGCGCCGCGACCCCTTCGCCATGCTGCCGTTCTGCGGCTACAACATGGGCGACTACTTCGCCCACTGGGTGAAGCTGGGCCAGGCGGCCGACGAGGCCGAGCTGCCCCGGATCTTCTACGTCAACTGGTTCAAGAAGGACGCCGAGGGCCGCATCGTCTGGCCCGGGTTCGGTGAGAACAGCCGCGTCATCAAGTGGATCGTCGAGCGGCTGGAGGGCGAGGCCGAGGCCGTCGAGACCCCGATCGGCCGCCTGCCCGTGGCCGGCGGCATCGACACCGAGGGGCTGGACGTCTCCGACGAGGACATGGACTTCGTGCTCGACGTCGACCGCGAGGTGTGGAAGCAGGAGGCCGCGCTGGTGCCGGAGTTCTTCAAGACCTTCGGCGACCACCTCCCGGGCGAGCTGTGGGACGAGTACCACGCCCTGCTGGACCGCCTGGAGAGTCGGTAACGACCGCGACGGGGGCCTGAAGGCCCCCTGACCCCGGGCCCCCTTCCGCGCACGGGGCCCGTGGGGGAGGGGCGCGGGCACGACGGTGCCCGCGCCCCTCCCTCGTGCGGCCGGTCGTGCGGTCGCCGTGCGCCGCGCACCATCGGCGGTGCCGGGGGACGCGATCGTTGCCCCATTTGCAATTGTTGTCGTCGGGGCCGGTTCCGGCCACCGAGGTCAGCGGGCCGCGCGGACGCCCTCCGGCGCACGCAGCGCTCCGTTTCCGCGGGCGTACGTGTTCACGTGCGCGAACGCGGTCACTCTCCGTTGCGCCCGTGGTCAAACTTCCCGAAGGTCCCTCTCGCCCAGGGTCACGCTCTTCACCCTGGGCTCATGGTGCTCTCGCGGCGGCGTTCCGTAACGTACCGGGTGCCTGAGCCGCCCGGAGACGGACCCTCAGACCAGGGGCGTCATGTCCGGGTGTTCCCCGTGCACATCCCTGCCCTGGGAGCGATCCCCCTCGTGAGAAGGCACATCCCCTGGTCCCTGACGGCCGCGACGGCCGCCTCCACCCTCGTACTGGGGCTGTTGTCCGCGCCCCCGGTCCTGGCCGACACCGACCCCCACTCACCCGCCGACCGCACCGTCCCGGTCCCCGACACCTGGGTGCCGGGCGAGGCCAACACCGAACCCGTGGGCGGAGAACCACCCAACGAACCCTGGTCCCCGCCCGGGGCCGAGAGCGCACCCGAGGCCCAGAACCGTTCGGAAGAACCCGAGACCCGGGTCGGCACCTGCGACGACGGCGTCAACCGCGGTATCCAGTCCTGGTACCCGCTGGAACGCCACCAGATCAGCGACCGCATGGAACTGACGGTCAACACCCAGGGCGGCAACCTCGTCGTGCGCCACCGGGACCTGACCGTGGCCGGAACGGGGCTGGACCTGTCGGTGTCCAGCTTCTACAACTCCGCGCCCTCCTACGACGGCTGGACCCTCTCCCACGGCCAGGACGTGGGGCTGAGCATCTTCAGCAATAGCATCATCTTCCAGGGCCCCTCCGGCTACTGCGAGAGCTTCGACATCGCCGAGGACGGCTCCTTCACCCCGCCTGCGGGACTCAACGCCGAACTGGAGGAGCTGTCGAATGGCCACTACGCGCTGACCTTCCACCGCGGCGAGTACGAGGACCAGGTGTGGACCTTCAACGCCGACGGGTGGCTGTACTCCCAGGCCGACCGCAACGGCCACACCCATCGGATGCGCTACGACACCGAGGGAGACCTGGCCTCGATCGTGGACACCCAGGACCGGGTGACCGTCTTCGAGTGGGACCCCGACGCCTGGGAACAGCCGACCCGGATCACCGACCCGGTCGGCGAGACCGCCACGGCCTTCACCTGGAACGGCGACGGCGGCATGGTCGCGCTGACCGACCGCGCGGGCCAGGACATCGAGTTCGGCTACGACGGCGACGGCCTGCTGACCTCGATCACCGACGCCACCGGCGCGGTGTGGAAGATCGCCTACAACGACGACGACCAGGTCTCCAGCCTGACCGTGCCCGACGGCACCGAGGACGGAGCCACCACCTCCTACTCCTACGCCGACGGTGCCTGGTCCAACACCCAGACCACGGTCACTGATCCGGGCGACGGTGAGTCCACCCTGGAGTTCGACGACCAGGGGCGGCAGACCTCCGCGACCGACCAGGTGGGCAACACCCGCTCCCAGACCTGGACGGCGAACTCGGACGTGGCCACCACCACCGACGCCCTGCAAGCCTCGGTGACCTACGACTACGACGAGTTCAACAACCTCATCGGCACCGAACTGCCCACAGGGGCGGCCACCTCGGTCGGGTTCACCGACACCGCCAACCCCGCCAAGCCCACCAGTGTGACCACCCCGGACGGGGACACGCTGGAGATGTCCTACGACGACGCGGGCAACCTCACCTCGGCCGTCCAGGAGGAGATGGACATCGAGGTGGCCGACATCCGCTACCACTCCAACGGGTTGGTGGAGCAGGTCACCGACGCCAACGGCAACGTGACCAGCTACTCCTATGACCGCGCCGGGAACATGACGGCGATGGACGAGCCGGGGCCGATGGGCACCACCGAATACGGCTACGACGCGCTGTCGCGGGTCACGGAGGTGACCGACGGCAACGGTGTGACCCTGGAGTACGGCTACGACCGGCTGGACCGGATCGTGTCCATCTCCCAGGGCGGCGACCTGCTCCAGGCCATCGCCTACGACGGCAACGGCCGCCAGGTGGCCACGCACACCGACCAGGCCAGCGTGGAGCACGCCTACAACGGCCGCGGTGACCTGCTCGAAACCGTGCGCACCGACTCGGCCGGAAGCGAGAGGACCACCTACGCCTACGACGCCGCGGGCAACGTCACCGAGATGGTCGAACACGGCAAGACCACGGCCTACGGCTACGACGCCGCGTTCCGGCTCACCTTGCTCACCGACCACACCGGGGCCGAGACCACCTTCACCAACGACGAGAACAACCGCCGCACCAGCATCACCCACCCCGACGGGGCCGTGGAGGAGCGCACCTACGACGACTCCGGCCGCCTGACCGGCATCACCACCACCGGAGCCGCCGACCAGAGCTTGGTGGAGGCTGTCTACTCCTACGACAACGACGGCACCGACAGCGACCAGCTCCAGTCGCGCACCATCGGCGGCGAGACCGAGACCTTCACCTACGACGGCCTGGACCGGCTCACCAGCGACGGCACCACCGACTACACCTACGACGACGTCGGCAACCTGCTCACCGCCGGGGATGAGGAGTTCGCCTACAACGACGCCGACCAGCCCACCAGCGCTCGCGGGGCCGAGGTGGGCCACGACGAGGCCGGGAACATGACCTCGCGGGGTGAGTACGTCTACGAGTACTCGGTGACCAACCAGACACTGCGCTCCAACGACGGCGAGGGCGAACTGGCCTCGTGGCTGAGCTACGACACCACCGACCAGACCCAGATGCGCGGCGTCACCGACGTGCACGAGGGTGATCGGGTGGAACGGCAGCTGTCCAACACCGCGCTCGGGGTCACCAACATCGCCTCCGAGGGCGAGCGCACCAGCTTCGTGCGCGACCCCGAGGGCCGCCTGGTCTCCATGGTGGCCTGGGACGGTGATGAGCGCTTCCACTACACCCTCGACCACCAGAACACCGTGCTGGCCCTCACCTCTGAGGGGTCGCAGGCCCAGTCCCCGGACGTGGTCTACGACTACAGCCCCTACGGCGAGCGCACCTCTGAGAGCCTGGAGGGAACCGAGGCGGCGGCGTTGAGCCCGTTCGGGTTCACCGGCGCCTACCAGTTCCAGGACGGCACGGTGCACCTGAACCACCGCTTCCACAGCACGTTCACGCTGGGCTTCACCCAGCCCGACCCGTCCCGGCAGGAGTTGAACAACTACGCCTACGCGGCCTGCGACCCCATCAACAACACCGACCCCACCGGGCTGAATGCGGTCACCTACGGATGCGCCGCTGCCAGTTTCGCGGGCGTGGCGCTCATTGCTGCGGGCAGTGTTGGTTTCATGGCAGGAGCAGGTCTCGCGATCGGCGCTCTGGTCGGGACAGGCGCCGCATTGCAGGGTTCCCTTATTGGGGCCGGTATTGCGACAGCCGTGAGTGCAAGTTCTGTGGCGACCGCGGTCGGAAATGCCGCCACACTCATCGGAGGCGTGTGTGCAGCAGCGAGCCTAGCCTAGAGGTTAACCAAAAGAAGGGACATTCTGCCATGATGTACATATCCTTTGTCTCATGGATAGTTGCATCGGCGTGCCTCTTCCTCGTGGTCAACATGAGACACAAGAGAACAAAGAACAAGAAGCTGTCATCCCAAAGCAAATGGGGGCGCACCGAATCTGTTTTTGCGCTCTTGGGAGCGATCGCTTTCTTGGCAGCTTTCTGCACCCTCGTTGCATCCTGAAATAACCGGTCTTCCTTAAGTGAGGGGCCGAGGGGCTTCTCCCCTCGGCCCTTACGGCGAGCGCACTTCTGAGAGCCTGGAGGGGACCGAGGCGGCGGCGTTGAGCCCGTTCGGGTTCACCGGCGCCTACCAGTTCCAGGGCGGCGCGGTGCGCCTGAACCACCGCTTCCACGGCACGTTCGCATTGGGCTTCACCCGCCCGGACCCCTCCCGGCCGGAACTGGGTGACTGCGTTCGGGCTTGCTGCGGCGGATCGGCAACCAAGGAAGGGGGCAGGGCACGTGGAGGGAAGCTTTCCGAAGGACCCGACCAAGAAGGAGCTTCGCACCCTCCTCGGGTTCAGGCTCGTCGGTATATCCGCCTTCCTCGGTATGGCCGTATGGCGCGCGTGGGAGGGCGATTACCTGTGGTCCGCTCTGAGCGTGCTCCTCACGGCTATTCTCTTCGCGGTCTATGCGGCCCCTCGCATGCTGCAACTGCGCCGCAAGAAGAAGGAGTGACCTCCGGGAAAGGAGGCGCGGGCACGACGGTGCCCGCGCTCCCTTGTCCTGCGGTCACCAGGCGCCGCGCAGCCCAGCCGGTGGGGCACGCTCCACGAGGGCGGCCGGACCACGGTCTGGTTCGAGATCGACCGCCCCGACCGCGGTTCCGGCCGGTCCGCCGGGTACGCCGGGCGGTGACCCCGTCCCCCGGCACGAGCGCGGTCCCCGCCGACGCCCGTGCCTCCTGCCGCGGTCCGCCCCGCCCGGTCCGAACCGCGCCCGGGACGGATCGCCGCCGCCCGCCTCCCGGGGTTTCAAAATCCGGGCCCGAACCTTGTACCGATTCCCCGGTGACGGCCCGTCCGCCCACCGGTACGTTCCTCCTGCCAGCACCTACGCACAGAAGGAACCCAGGTGAACCTCCTCATCACCGGCATCACCACCCAGTCCTCCATCGCCTACGCGATCACCGAGGAGGCGATGGAGCAGGGCCACCAGGTGATCCTGACCAACCCGCCCGGCAGGCAGCTCTCCATCCTGGAGCGGGTGGCCAAACGCCTCCCCGCCGAACCCGTGGACATCCTTCCCATGGACGTCACCGACCCCGACCAGGTCACCGAGACGGCGGGCAAGGTCGCCGCCCACTGGGGGCACGTGGACGGGCTGCTGCACTCCATCGCCTACGCCCCGGGCGACGCGCTGGGCGGCAACTTCCTCAACACCTCCTGGGAGGACGTGGCCACCGCGATCCACGTGTCCGGGTACTCCCTGAAGGCGCTCGCCGTGGGGTTCCGTGAGCTCATGGCCGCCGCCCCGCACGGCGCCGGGGTCGTCTCCCTGACCTTCGACGCCTCCCGGGCCTGGCCGGTCTACGACTGGATGGGGTCGGCCAAGGCCGTGCTGGAGAACTCCACGAAGTACCTGGCCCGCGACCTCGGCGGTGACGGCATCCGGGTGAACGCCATCAGCGCGGGGCCGGTCAAGTCCCTCGCGGGCGGCTCGATCCCCGGGTTCGACCAGATCGCGGACGGTTGGGCCGCCTCCGCGCCGCTGGGCTGGGACACCAAGGACGCCTCCGCGGTCGCCGGTCCCGCGCTGTTCCTGATGTCCCCGGCCGCGCGGGCCGTCACCGGCACGACGCTGCACGTGGACGGCGGGTACCACGCGATGGGCGCGCCGCTGTAGCCCGGGGTGTCGACCGGGAGGGGGAGGACGTCCGCGCTGGTCACCGCGCCGGGGGGACATTTGCGGACGTTCCTGCTTTCCGCTGAGAAGGCCGTCCCGCGCGTGCTACGGATGGACCCGTTCGCTGCCGGTCCCTCCTCCTTCCCTGGGAATCCCCATGATGACAATGCTGACCGTCCTCGCCGTCCTGGCCGCCATGGTCGGCGGCGCGGTGCTCGCCGTAGGCAGGTTCCGCGTCGATGACGAATCCTCGGGGGGCGCCGTCAGCGTGGTCGTCGCCCCCTGCGTGCTCGCGCTCTACCTCGCGGCGGCGGCGATGGGGGTGGTGATCGGCTGGGAGAACTTCACCGGTGCCGGGGACGGGTTGACGGAGGAGACGGGCGCGGCCGACGCCCTGTACTGGAGCACCACCACCCTCCCCGCCGAGGAGGCGGAGACGGTGCGCCAGCAGCTGCGCGCCTACATGAGCGCGGTCGCGGAGGAGGACTGGCCGATGATGCGCGCCGAGGGCGAGTTGAGCGAGGAGGGCGACGAGGCCCTGGCCGACCTGGCCGCGTCGGTGCGGGCGCTGTCGGTGTCCGACACCGGCGACGGCCTGGACCGCCTGACCGCCCGCCAGGAGCTGGCGGAGCTCAGCGACGCGCGCATCGAGCGCGCCGACGCGGCCGGGGACGGCATCCCGTCCGTCCTCAACGGCATCGCGGCGCTGTCGGCCATCGCGGTGGCGGTGCTGCCCTTCGCCATGATCCGGCGGGGCTCGACCGTGGCCTACTTCTGGGCGTCGGCCAACCTGGTGTTCGTGTTCGCCACGATCCTGCTGCTGTTCTACCTGGGCAACCCCTACAACGGGGCCCTGGCGCACGACGCGGGCGCGGTCCAGGACACGCTGGCCGGGTTCGACCGGATCGACGCCTCGCTCGACGCCTCACCCAGTCCCCAGTAGGGGGGAGGAGCGGGCACACGGGCTGTCGGACGCGTCGTCGGGGCACGCGTCCGGCAGCCCGTTCCTGTTCTTGCCCAGTCCGCCCAGTCCGCTCAGCCCGCTCAGCCCGCTCAGCCCGCGGAGCGCGCGGCGGCGCGGCCCGCACCCGCCGCGACCACGGCGATGACGACCATGAGCACCACCATGGTGCGCATGGGGGTGAAGGCACCGGCGGCCTGCTGCGCGGAGGGCGGGGAGAGGTCGGCCAGCACCTGTTCCCGGACGGCCTGCTCCACCGGGGCCGGGGCCGACGGGGACGCGGACGGTCGGGCGGGGTCGGCCGCGCGTTCCTGGGCGGCCTCCGTCGGGGCGGGGGAGGGGTCCGCGGCCGGGCTCCCCGGCTCGGGCGCCACCGCTCCGGGCTCCTCCGGGGCTTCGGGGCCGGGCTCCTCGGGCGCGGGTGGCGCGGGCGGCGCGGGTTCGCCGGGTTCCGGGGGAGCGGGCGGCTCGGGCTCGGGGTAGCCGGGCTCCTCGGGCGGCTCCGGCTGCTCGGGCGGCCCCGGCTCCTCGGGGCTCGGCGAGCACGGCGGCGCCTCGCCCGCGCGCACCACCACCCGCACACCGTTCGCGCACACCAGGACGTAGGACCCGGGGGAGACGTCCACCAGCGCGCCCGAGGTCTCCACGCGGACCCCGCCGGGGCCCACCTCCACGCGGGAGTTCCCGTCGTCCACGCTGACGCCGGTGCCGTCCGCGTTCACCTGCGGGACGGTGTCCACCGCGCCGACCAGGGAGGCCGTGTCCAGCGGTCGGGCGGGCGGGTCGTCCGGGGCGAGCGAGGGCGAGGCACCGCAGACGATCAGGAGCGCGCCCGCCGCCAGCAGCGCGGGCAGAGCACGGCGTGAGGGGGGCATGGGACTCCTCGTGTCGCTGTCGGCACTACGGGTGATCGTACGCGGTCAGTCCGGACCCTACACCCGCGGCCGCGCTCCGAACGGCCCTCCCGACACGGATGATCTTGCTACCAGTGCCACTTTCGGCGCCGAGAGTGGCACTGGTAGCAAGATCACGGCTGGGGGTCAGGGGGAGTGCAGGCGCAGCACGGCGTGCTCGGCCCAGTCCGGCGGCCTGGTCAGCCGCGAGACGAGCACCATCGTCCCGAAGGCCAGCGGGATGGTCCACGCCGCCGGCTGCCCCAGCAGCACCGCCAGCCACCCGACCGGGGGCGGCAGCAGGATCGACCACCCCACCGCGCCGGTCGCGGTCACGGCCCCCACGATCAGTCCGGACGCGGCTCCGGGCAGGGTCAGCCGCCGCCACCAGATGCCCAGCACCAGCAGCGGGCAGAACGTCGACGCCGCCACCGTGAACGCCCACACCACCAGCACGTTGATGTCGATCATCTGCGCGGGCAGCGCCAGCAGCACCGCCACGCACGCGCCCACGGCCACCGCCAGGCGCAGCCGCGGCACGCTGCCCTGGAACAGGTCGTGCGACAGCCCGCCCGCCAGGGCCAGCAGCAGCCCGGAGGAGGTGGACAGGAACGCGCCGAACGCCCCCGCCGCCACCAGCGCCGTCAGCACCGTCCCCACCGAGCCCGGCACCGCCTGGGCGGGCAGCACCACCGCGACCGTGTCGGTGCCCTGGAGCAGCACCAGGTGCGGGGTGAGCACCCGCCCGAGCAGCCCGTACACCGTCGGGAACAGGTAGAACAGCCCCAGCAGGGCGATCACGCCCACCGCCACCCGGCGCGCCGTCCGCGCCGTCGGACTGGTGTGGAAGCGCATGATGACGTGCGGCAGCCCCATGCAGCCCAGCGTGATCGCCAGCAGCGTGGACCACGTCTCGAACAGCGGGTATCCGCCCACGTCCAGCAGCGGCGAGCTCCACCGCTCGCTGCCCAGCTCCGGCAGCCCCGCCGGGCGCGGGATGGTCGCCCCCTCGGGGAACACGTACTCGGTGCCCGCCTCCACGGTGTGCTCCCCGGCGGCGAACTCCACCTGTTCGCCCCCGGAGGTGGTCACCGTCACCGGCTCGTCCAGGCTGAACCGGGTCCCCACGGTGAACTCCACCGGGGTCGCCTCGGGGAAGTGCGTGCCCCACTCGGGGTTGAGCGCCTCCGCCCGGGTCTGCGGACCGGCGTGCGCCACCAGGTAGACCGCGGGGATGGCGATGAAGGCCAGCTTGACCACGTAGTGGAAGGCCTGCACGTAGGTCGCCGACCGCATCCCCCCGGCCGCGATCGACCCGCTCACCACCAGCCCGGCGAGCAGCACCCCCACCCAGTACGGCGTGCCGCTGACCAGGGCCAGCACCACACCGGCTCCCTTGAACTGGGGCACCAGGTACAGCAGCATGATCACCAGCACAACGCAGCCGCACAGCTTGCGCAGGCGCGGCGCGCCCAGGCGGTACTCGGCGAAGTCGGGCACGGTGAACGCCCCCGACCGGCGCATGGGACCGGCCACCAGCGCCACCACCGCCACGTAGCCCGCGGCGAACCCCACCGCGTACCACATGGTGCCCAGTCCGTTCTTGAGCAGCAGTCCCGCCAGCCCCAGCACCGAGGCGGCCGACAGGTACTCCCCGGCGATCGCCATCGCGTTCCAGTTGGGGGAGACCCGCCGTGAGGCCACCAGGAAGTCGGAGGTCGAGCGGGCAGCCCGCACCCCGTAGACGCCGATGACCAGACTGGTGAGCAGGACCAGCCCGATCGCCAGGACCGCGATCACCACGTGCGCCCCGTGTCCTCACCGCTCGCGCGTCCCGGTCCCCCCGTGCGTCCGGGGTCCCGGCCGTGCTCCCCGCGGCCGGGCCCGCCGCGCCGTCCGCTGCCGCGCTCCGGAGTACCCGCGGCCCCCGCCCGGTCAGCGGCGCTCTCCGCCCGGTCCTCGATCCGCTCGGCCGAGCGCACGTGCCACAGCGCCAGACCGAACAGCATCGGGTAGATCGCCACCGTCAGCAGCAGCCACGACAGCGGGACGCCGCCCGGCCGGATCTCCCCCAGCGCGGGGAAGAGCGCGAACGCGCCGCTCATCCCGAACAGCAGCGCCGACAGCACCGCCACGGTGCGCACGGCGGTCCGCCGCTGGGCGCGGAACAGCGCGCGGGCCGCCTCGGTGTCCACCGGCTCCGGGATCGGCAGCAGGTGCTGCGCGGGCCGGTTGCCCCGGGCCAGCGCGATGCGGGTCTGCGGGCTGGTCAGCTTCTCGCGGCGCGGACTCATGGCGCCTGCTCGCCCTCACCGTCCCGCGACCGGGAGGCGGGACCGCCCTGGGCGTTCGCGGACCGGCCGAGCTGGTCGCGGCGGGCCGCCTCCAGCAGCTGGGCGCGCAGGTGGCGGCCGTGGCGGCGGCTCACCGGAACGTCACCGGCGGGTGTGCCCGCCACCAGACCGGACGAGGAGGTCACCCGCAGGTCGCGCACCCACGGGATGGCGATGAGGAACCCCCGGTGGACCCGGACGAACCCGGCCGAGGCCCACACCTCCTCCAGATAGGACAGCGACAGGCGGATGAGGTGGCCGCCGTCGGAGGTGTGCAGGCGCACGTAGTCGCCCTGGGCCTCCACGAACTGCACGTCGTCGCGCTTGACGAACACCGTGCGCCTGCCGGTGTCGATCTGCACCACGTGCAGGTCCTCGGCGGGCGGGGCCCCGCCGCCGGGCCTGCGCAGCTGCGCGATGCGGCCCACCGCCTCGGCCAGGCGCTCGGGCCGGATCGGCTTGAGCAGGTAGTCCACGGCGCCGATGCCGAAGGCCTCCACGGCGTGGGCCTCGGAGGCGGTCACGAACACGATGGACGGGGGCTCGGACAGCACGCTCAGCACCCGGGCCACGTCCATGCCGTCCAGGCCGGGCATGAGGATGTCCAGGAACGCGGCGTCGATGGTGGTGGTCCCCAGCAGCCGCACCGCGGTGGCGCCGTTGTCGGCCACCAGGACCTCCGCCACCTCGGGCATGTCGCCGAGCAGTGACGCCATCTCCTGGCGGGTGGAGGCCTCGTCCTCGACCACCAGCACCCGAAGTTCGGGCTTCAACGCGCCACCACCCCCCTGGTGAACCTGGGCACACGCACGGTCACCTTCGTCCCCTCCCCCAGCGCGGTCTCGATCACCAGACCGTACTCGGGTCCGTAGACGGCGCGCAGCCGCTGGTCCACGTTGGCCAGGCCGACGCTGCGCGACTCCGGGCCGGTGCCCGCCAGCAGGGCCCGGGCCAGGTCGGGGTGCATGCCCACCCCGTCGTCCTCGATCTCGATGACGCACAGCGGACCCTCACCGAAACCGGAGACGCTGATGTGGCCCTTGCCCTCCTTGCGCTCCAGCCCGTGCCGGATGGCGTTCTCCACGATCGGCTGCACCACCAGGAACGGTATGGCCACGGGCAGCACCTCGGGGGCCATCCGCACGGTGATGTCCAGGCGGTCGTGGAAGCGGGCCCGCTGGAGTTCGAGGTAGGTCTGGGTGGCCTCCAGCTCCTCCGAGAGGGTCGCGTAGTCGCCCTTCTCCGAGAAGCCGTAGCGCAGGTAGTCGGCGAAGTCCGACAGCAGGTGGCGGGCCCGGTCGGGGTCGGTGCGCACCAGGGCGGCGATCACCGCCAGGGCGTTGTGCACGAAGTGGGGGGAGATCTGCGCCCGCAGGGTGCGCAGGTCGGCGGCGGCGATCCGCGCGCGGGCCCTGCGCAGCGCCGCGTGGTCCAGGCAGTCGGAGACCAGAGCGGCGGCGGCCTCCACGTCGGCCTCCACGGGGTGGCCCGAGGCCACCAGGGCGCCGGACAGCTCGTCGGCCACGGTCAGGGGGACCGCGCACACCGACGTGCCGTCGGGCAGGCGCACGCGGGCGTTGCTGCCGTACTCGAAGACCTGGGAGAGCAGCCCCTCGACCTCGGACGGGGCGGGGCGGGTTCCGTGCGCGGCGACCGGACCGTCCAGGTCGGCCAGCACGACGCCGTCGACGGCCAGGAGCTGGCGCAGCCGCCTGGCGGCCGAGGAGACCCTCCTGCCGTGCAGCCCGTCCCGGAGATCGACGCCGAGGGCGTGGACCTGGCGCATCAACTCGACGCTCGCCCGCTGCTCCGAGGACGCTGGGCGACGTCGGGAGGGGGAGGACACCCGCGACAGCCACCGGTATGACACGTAACGACCCTATCCCAGCGAACTGTGTCGGTGCTCACGTGGTCGGGGTCACCTTTCGGATCGTGACGCAAATGCGCGCTCGCGCCGCGGGCAGGAGCCGGGCCCGCCACCGGGAGCGGTGGCGGGCCCGGGGGAGTGCTCGGGGCGGTGGCCGTGCCGGGAGAAGGGTGGGCTCCCGGTTGGAGTGGGCCGCCGACGGCCCCGAGCTGGTGGTCCCTAGTGGTTGGCCGCCTTCTCCGCGCCCGCGCCGGTCAGGGCGCGGACCTGGAGCTGGGCGAACTTGTCGAAGTCGCGCTCCTTGGACGACAGGGTTCCCACGATCGCGCACAGGAGGCTGATCGGCACCGACACCAGGGCCGGGTTGGGCAGCGGGAACCAGG
The DNA here is from genome assembly GCF_012396365.1 of Nocardiopsis alborubida. Taxonomy (GTDB): domain Bacteria; phylum Actinomycetota; class Actinomycetes; order Streptosporangiales; family Streptosporangiaceae; genus Nocardiopsis; species Nocardiopsis alborubida. The sequence continues at coordinate 469,571 of NZ_JAAXPG010000001.1, forward strand.
CGAAGTCCGCGGTCGGGATGAGCGCGGTCTCGCTGCCGGAGACCACCGGCGAGAAGAACACCAGGGCCACGGCGCTGATCAGGCCGCCGTAGATGCCCGCGAGGGCGCCGCGGGTGTTGAACCTCTTCCAGAACAGGCTGAGCAGCAGGGTCGGCAGGTTCGCCGAGGCCGCCATCGCGAACGCCAGCGAGACCAGGAAGGCCACGTTGAGGTTCTGCGCGAACACGGCCAGCAGGATCGCTACCACGCCGACGCCGAGGGCGGACAGGCGGGCGACCCGGACCTCCTCCGCGCCCGTGGCCCTGCCCTTGCGCAGGACCGAGTTGTAGAAGTCGTGCGCGATGGAGGACGAGGAGGCGATGACCAGGCCCGCCACCGTGGACAGGATGGCCGCGAAGGCCGCCGAGGCGATGATCGCCAGCAGGACCGCGCCCGCCATCTCGCCGCCGATGCGCTCGCCGACCACCTGGGCCAGCTGCGGGGCCGCGGTGTTGCCCGCGCCGTCCTGGGCCGTGATGGCCTCGTGGCCGACGATGGCCGCCGCGCCGAAGCCCAGCACCAGGGTCATCAGGTAGAAGGTGCCGATGAGGCCGATGCCCCAGTTGACCGACTTGCGGGCGCTCTGGGAGTCGGGGACGGTGTAGAAGCGGATGAGGATGTGCGGCAGGCCCGCGGTGCCCAGCACCAGGGCCATGCCCAGGCTGATCAGGTCCAGCTTGTTCCACAGGGTCTGGAGCGGGTCGCCCGCGACCTCCACGCCGTAGCGCAGGCCGGGCTCCAGGAAGCCCTCCTGGCCGCTGGCCGCGGCGGCGTCGCTCATCAGGGCGCCGAGGTTGAACCCGTACAGGGACAGGGTCAGCAGGGTGAGCAGGGCGGCGCCCACCATGAGGATGAGGGCCTTGATGATCTGCACCCAGGTGGTGCCCTTCATGCCGCCGAAGGTCACGTAGATCGTCATCAGCAGGCCGATGACCACGATGCCGACGATCTTGGCGGTGTCGGCGTCCATGCCCATGAAGGTCTGCCCGGGCTGGATGCCCAGCAGCAGGGCGATGAGCGCGCCCGCGCCGACCATCTGCGCCAGCAGGTAGAAGATCGACACCACGATCGTGGAGACCGACGCGGCGGTGCGCACCGGGCGCTGCCGCATCCGGTAGGACAGCACGTCACCCATGGTGTAGCGGCCGGAGTTGCGCAGCAGCTCCGCGACCAGCAGGAGGGCGACGAGCCAGGCGACGAGGAACCCGATGGAGTAGAGGAAGCCGTCGTAGCCGAACAGGGAGATCATGCCCGCGATGCCCAGGAAGGACGCGGCGGACATGTAGTCGCTGCCGATCGCCAGGCCGTTCTGGAGCGGGGAGAAGCCGCGCCCGCCCGAGTGGAAGTCGGTGGCGGAGCGCGTGCTGCGGCTGGCCCAGACGGTGATGCCGAGCGTGGCCGCGATCATGAGGACGAAGAGGACGATGGTGATGGTGCGGCTGCTGTCGCTGACCGTCTCGACAGCTTCCTGGGCGAGGTTCATCGGCCGCCCTCCTTGTTCGCCGCGCTGTAGTGGAGCTCGTCGCGCAGCTCGACCGCCTGGGAGTCGAGCCTGCGGCGCGCGTAGTTCGTGTACAGGATGGCGATCCCGAAGGTCGACAGGAACTGGAGGACGCCGAAGACCAGTGCGACGTTGACGTTGCCGAAGAGCACGACGCCCATGAAGTCGCGGCCGAAGGCGGACATGAGCACGTAGAGCAGGTACCACGCCATGAAGGCGAGGCTCACCGGGAAGACGAACCTGTACAGCCGCCGCTTGAGCTCGGTGAAGCGCGGGTCGCCGTGCATGGTGACGTAGGCCTCGGTCGAGATCGCGTCGCCGTTCCCGTTGCCCTCGGGCGGCGGGGCCGGGTCCTTCGTTGGCCGGTCTGTTGACATGGTGGGTGTACCTCCGGGGGGATTGGCGTGCGTCCGGCGGCGGTGCCGCTCTGGTGTGATCTGCGTTACGAGGAACTGTAAGGAGCGGCACTACCGCGCAGCAGGGGGCCCGTGCGCACGCGCGCCGAACGCGGGGGAGGAGCGTCGAACGGTCGCCCAGCGCGCGGTGAGCGGTCGTCTGGCGCGTCGAACGGTCGCCGAGCGGTTCCGGTCCAGACCGCGGGCCCCGTGGCGTACGCGCCGTACAGGGGCCGGGCCGTGCGGGAACCGCCGTGTCGCGGGGGTTCCCGCGTTCGGGAAAGCGCCCGAGGGCCGTGCCGCCCGGCCTCCGTGCCGCCGGGACCCGCTCGCGTGGGACCTGTCCACGTGGGCAGGCCCGGCGCCCGACGGGGGATCCGGGCGGTGCCCGGCGGGTGGGACACGCCTCCACCGGGCCCGGAACCCCCGTCCGGTTCCGGGCGTTGTAGCTTGTGCACCATCACCGCCGTCGCGGGCACCCGCGTCGGCGCGTTCCGCGATACCCCCGGACGAGGTGCGCCGTACCCGGTGACGACAAGACGGCGCGTTGGGAAGCGCACGTCACACGTCACGGAGGTAGGCATCATGGCCTGGATCGTTCTGGTGGTCTCGGGGTTCCTGGAGACCGCGTGGGCCATCGCGCTCAGCGCGTCGCAGGGCTTCACCCGCCTGTGGCCGTCGGTGACCTTCGGGGTCACCCTGTTCCTGAGCATGGCCGGGCTGGCCTACGCGCTGCGCACCATCCCCGTCGGGACCGGCTACGCGGTGTGGGTGGCCATCGGCGCCGTCGGCACCGCGCTGGTGGGCATGTTCTTCCTCGGCGAGGGCTTCAGCTGGCCCAAGGCGCTGTGCCTCGTGCTCATCGTCTCGGGCGTCGTGGGGCTCAAGCTCCTGCACTAGTACCGCTGTCGCCCGTGCGTCCGCGACGGCGGATCGCACGGGCGCTCCGTGCGGACGGGAGGCTCAGATCCAGCCGTGCGAGCGGGCGATGTGGACCGCGCTGTGCCGGTTGTTCGCCTCCAGCTTGGTGACGGCCGACGAAAGGTAGTTGCGGACCGTCCCCGGGGCCAGGGAGGCGCGTTGGGCGATCTCGTTCACCGTGGCGCCGTCGGCGGCCAGCGCGAGGATGTCGGCCTCACGTGCGGAAAGCGGCGAGTCGCCCGCCGAGATGGCGTCGGCGGCCAACGACGGGTCGATGTAGCGGTCCCCTCCGTGTACGGCGCGGATGGCGTCGGCGAGCTTCGCCGCGGAGATCATCTTGGGGACGAACCCCTTCACCCCCGCTTCCAGGGAGCGCTTGAGGTGGCCGGGCAGCCCGTGGCTGGTCAGGATGAGGGTACGGCAGCCGTTGTTGTGGCGGATGATCGTCTTCGCCGCGGCGATGCCGTCCAGCCCGGGCATCCGGAGGTCCAGAACGGCCACGTCGGGGCCGTGCTCCCGTGCCATCGCGACCGCCTCGTGCCCGGACGCCGCCTGGGCGATGACCTCCAGGTCCGGTTCGAGTACGAGGAGGGCCACCATCGCCTCCCGGATGAGGTGTTCGTCCTCGGCCACGAGAACTCTGATCACGATGTCTCCCGACGCTGAGGTACACGAGCGATGAGGTGGTAGGTCCGGTCCGACGCGCGGTAGGCCTTCAGAGTCCCCCCGCGCACGGCGAGCCGCTGGGCTAGTCCGTCGAGCCCCGCCCCCGTGCCCTCACCAGTGGGCCGTTCCGCGTGCGCGCCGTTGTTGACGATGTGCATGGTGGCCTCGCCGTCCTCCACTCCCAGAGTGATGGTGCAGTAGGAGGCCCGGGAGTGCCGGATCACGTTGGTGACCCCCTCACGGACCACCCACCCGAACAACGACTGTTCCGCGGTCTCCAGCTCGACCGGCTTCTCGTCCCTGATCCGGCAGACGACGCCGGCGGCGGACAGGACGGAACGGGCCCCGTTGAGCTCCGCCACCAGGCTGGTGTCGCGGTAGTCGCGCACCACCGCGCGGATCTCCTTCTGTGATTCCCGTGCCAGGTGTTGCACCTCCTCCAGTTCGGCGCGCACCCGGGGGTCGTCGCTCAGGCGCGCGCCGAGTTCGCTCTTGAGCGCGATCACCGTCATCGTGCGTCCCAGTGTGTCGTGCAGGTCGCGGGCGAACCGGAGCCGTTCCTCGGCGATGGCGAGCCGTGATTCGAGCTGGCGGGCGGCCTCCACCCGCCGTGCCACGTCCACGCTCCAGCCGAACAGACGCACGGTGAGGACGCCGAAGGCCCAGGAGCCCGCCGTCGCGGCCAGGGCCGACAGCGGCTCGGGGTACGCGGCCGAGGCGAGCGCACTCGCCACGGCCAGCGCGACCACGACGGTCCACGGGGCGGACGCCCACACCACGGCCGTGGGCAGCACGGCCAGCGCCACCATGGCATAGGGGGTGAATCCGGTCGACGACGTCTCGGCGGCCAGCACCGCGAGAGCGCCGAGCTCCGCGAACGTGAGCGCCGCTATCCCCACCGAGATCCGGACGTGGTGGGGTGGGGACGGGGTACGGCCGCCCAGCGAACGGGCGGCCACCACCGTGGCCGCGAGAGCCTGTGCCACGTACACGGCCACGGCGGTCCACGCCACGGGAGCGGGCGGGGCCGAGGCGCTGGAGACGGCCCAGACGAACACGGCGATCACCACCCACAGGGGTACGGCCAACGCGTACCGGGTTCCCACCTCCGTGCGCTGGAGACCGTTCTCGTCGATCGGGCCCATCAGACACGCGACTCCCAGCGGAACCAGCGCTGTGCCGCCACGACGGCGAGGAGGGTCCATCCGAGCAGCAGTCCTGTCCGTTGGAGTGCCTCAGCCACGGAGAGGGTGTCCAGCCACCCCGCGCGGACCAGGTCGACCATCGGGGTGAACGGCATCCAGTAACACACCTCCTGTACGGCCTGCGGCATGGCCTCCAGGGGGAAGAAGGCCCCGGAGGTCGTGGGCAGCAGCACCAGCCCCGGGAGGATGACGACCTGGACGCTTTCCGAGTTGCGGGCACCGGCACTGGAGAAGGCGGCCAGCGCCGCGGCGAAGAGCGCTCCCAGCAGGACCGCGACCAACGGGTGGTGCGGAGCGCTCGGCAGTCCCGCCCCGGTGAGCGGCACGACGATCACGGCGACCAGCAGGAACTGGACGACGGCGATCACGATGGCGGGCAGGGCCGTGCCGATCAGGATGGCCAGGTCCGACAGCTCGCCCGTTCGAAGCCGCTTGAGCAGTCGCTCCTCCCGCCGAACGACGTAGGTCGTGGTCAGCGGTACGTACAGGGAGAAGACCAGGATCACGCCCGCCGCGCTGGCGAGCATGACCGGTCCCAGCGACAGGTTCAGAGCGTCCAGGTCGAAACGGGTCATGGAAACGACCAGCACGGCGAGCACCATCGCCGGGATGAGGAGGACGTTGAGAAAGTTGCTTTTGATCCGAAAGAAGAGCGAGGCTTCCGCGCGCCCCAGGGCAGTGAGCTGGCTGGTGGTACTCATGAGGTGGGGCTCGCTTCCTCGGCCAGATCATTGTTCGCGATGTGCAGGAACGCCTCCTCCAACGAGGCGGAGCGCGCGTCGAGTCCGGTCAGGGGTATCCCCCTGTCCCGAGCCCAGGCGAGCACCTCCGTGGCCGTGTGCTGCAACTGGTCCGTGACCAGACGCACCCTGTTGTCCCGAACATGATCGAGTTTCGCGGCCAATTCTTCCAGAGGCGGAAGGTCATCCGCGGTGAAACCGGCGGGCAGGGTGAAAGTGAGTGACGACGGGAAGCCGCCGACAATGTCGGGAACGGAGCCCTCGACCGCTATCCGGCCCCGGTGCATGATCGCGATGCGATCGGCGAGGGCTTCGGCCTCCTCCAGGTAGTGCGTGGTCATGACGATGGTGGTGCCCATGTCCTTGAGGCCCCGGATGATGCGCCAGGTCTCGCTGCGCCCCTCCGGGTCCATACCCGTCGTGGGCTCGTCCAGGAAGAGCAGAGCCGGTTCGGTGAGCGTGGCCAGCGCGAGGTCCAGTCGCCGTTGTTCGCCTCCGGACAGGTTCTTCACGGCGACCCTCGCCCGGTGCTCCAACCCCACGAGGGCGACGGCGTCCTCCACGGAACGCGCTCGGGAACCGCAGCCGGCCCACAGCCTGACGGTCTCCGCGACGGTGAGTTCCTCGGCGAATCCGCCCTGCTGGAGCATGACCCCGGTATGGGGGCGGACCGAGGACCGGTCCCGCACGGGGTCGTACCGGCCGAACAGGCGGATCTCCCCCCGCGAGGGCTGGGCCAGTCCTTCGAGCAGCTCGATCGTGGAGGTCTTCCCGGCCCCGTTGGTCCCGAGCAGGCCGAAGAGCTCGCCCTTTCCCACGCTGAGCGACACCCCTCTGACGGCGTCGTAGGCCCTGTTTCCCGTCCCGTAGCGACGCCACAGGTCGGTGACTTCTATCGCACTGGTTTCGATGGTCGGTTCCATGGTGCCATTTTCTGGCCCTGTGCGGTCCTTCTCCAGTGCTGATTGCAATGGTTTTTTATTACATGTGTCATGGGCGAAAGGGTCATGACAAACGGCACTCGCGGAACCCGGTCGGCCCGGCTCAACATGGACTTCGCGCGGGAAGCCATGGCCACGAATTTTTATGGTGACGCCCGCACCCCGAAGGAAATTCATCTGAATTCCGTGGAGGAAACCATGAGGAGCCGGGCCAGAACCGTCATCGCTGTTGTCTCCGCCGTCGCGGTCGCCGTCACCCTCGTCGCCCTGGCGCTCACGGAGGTGCTGTCCGTCGCGGCGACCCTGGGACTCGGCGCGGTGCTCTGGGTGGGACTCCTGGTCGTCTTCGTACCGAGGAGGAAGGAAGGATCACGGTGACCACCGGTGTGGGCCTACGCCCACTTACCCAACGGGGACACACGGAGTCCTGTGGACATGCTCCTCCGGACCCGTCCCCACGGTGATGGTCCCCCGGACGGGCGGTCTCCCTTCCCTCCGGGAGCGCGTACACGACGGCGAGGGCCGGGCACCGCGCGGTGCCCGGCCCTCGCCGTCGTTACGGGAACGACCCCGCGCCGCTCAGGGCGACGGGGTCCGAGGGGCGCCGCGGCGGGGACCGCCCCGACGCCGGTCGAGGTGGGCGGCGTGCTCCAGATAGCGTTCGACCAGGGACGCCGCCACGGGGTTGTGGCCTCGGACGCGGAGCAGCCAGTGCGGCGCGATCCTCTCGTGGAGCCACAGGAAGCCGATCGTGAACCCCAGGCTCAGCATCGCCTGGAGGGCCAGGAAGGACAGGAGCGGCTCCCCCAGCACGGTGTCGTCGCCGAGCGCCCACGCCACGGCGTAGGAGTCGATCAGCCGGGCGAGGGGGAACCCCACCAGCCAGTACAGAGCCATGGGCGCCACCGCGCCGACCTGGAAGACACCGCGTGCCAGCAGCACGCAGTACCCGGCGCCGAACAGGGCCAGGGGCACCCCCAGGCCGGCCGCGAGGGCGAGGGTGACCCCCGGGGGCAGTCCGGCCATCACCGCGACGGCCGTGGCGAACAGACCGGCCACGACGCCGATCAGCGCGCCCGGCAGCGTGATCTCCACGTGGTCGAGCAGGGGCCTCCCCCCGGGGAGGGTTTCCTGGGCGCTCATCAGTCGATCACGACCCCGAAGGCGAACAGCGAGTAGAACAGGGCGCCGAGGTAGAACACCGCCGCGAAGGCGATGACGGCGTTGGAGAGGATGCCCGGCCGGATCGGCTTGGGCAGGGTGATGTTGTTGACCAGCAGCAGCACCACGCAGTAGGCGCCCATCGCGAACGCCGACAGGAAGGCCAGCACGTCCAGGATCGCCGTCGGGCCGTCGGCGGGGCCGAAGAGCAGGATGACGATGCCGAAGATGATCAGGCCCCACAGGAAGAGGGCGTACAGCTTCGACATGCCGACCTTCTTGGCGCCCGGCACGAAGTTGAAGGTCATGTCGGCCTGGCCGCGCGAGAAGGAGTCGAACAGCCCCAGCGTGGCGTTGAGGCCGATGAGCGCGATGAAGCAGAAGAACACCGTGCCCAGGACCGGGCTTCCGGCCGCCGAGAAGGAGGCCGCCATGGCGTCCAGGGCGGCGTCGCGGTCGCCGTCGCGCAGCAGGTCGGTCACGTTCGGGTCGAAGCGGGCCGAGGCCTGGGCCAGCACGGTGAAGGAGATCGTCACCAGCATCGTGATGCCCCAGAACAGGACCATCGCGTCGAAGGTGACCCAGCGCCGCCAGCCCTTCCACTTCTCCATCTCCGCGGCGTCGGAGGTGTCGAACATGAAGCCGCGCGTGGGCATGGCCTCCTGCTCGCCCGCGTGCCGCAGGCCCCGGATCTTGGGGATGTGCGAGCCCATCCCGGCGCCCTTGTCGCGCAGGTGCAGGGTGTACCACATCTGCTGCATGCCGGAGGGTCCGGCGAAGGCGATGGAGCCGACGATCACGGGGAACCAGAGGGCCGTGGTGGCCTCCGCCGGGAGGTAGCCGAACGCGAACATCCCGCTGAGGGTGGACGTCAGGTCGGACAGGTCGCCCACGATCGCCGCGATCACGGCGCTGCCGACCACCAGCACGCCGATACAGATCGACAGCACGTTCTCCAGCAGGTTGTAGATGACCTTCGCCAGTGTGAACACCACACCGACCAGGAGCATCCCGGCGACCGCTGTCACCTGCCACGGGATGCCGGTCACCCGTTCGAAGGCCGAGGCGCCCGCGGAGAGGTGTCCCGGCCAGATGTAGACCATCATCGCCGTGATGAAGAAGAACCACATGAGTGGTTTGAACACGCGCGCGGCGCCGTAGAAGATGCTCTCCCCGGTGGCCATGGCGTAGCGCGACATCTCCAGCATGACCACGGCCTGGAGGGTGACGCCGACCAGGAACAGCCAGCGGATCTCGGGGCCGAAGACGAGGACCAGCCTCGGCCACATGTAGGACTCGCCCATGCCCACGCCGAGGGCGACGAGGAACACGGTGGGGCCCAGGATGTGGATCGAGGGCGGCGCCTTGGGCAGGGGGCGGATGGGCATCGGCTCCAGCCGGCCCGCCTTCCACACGCGCTCCTCGGGCGGAGCGCCGCCGGAGGCGGTCGCGGTGGAGGCGGTCTCGGCCTCGGGGGGAGGGGCCTGCCGCTGGGCGGGGACGAAGGGTGGCTGTGCGTCGGTGGGGGACTGGCGGACCGGTTCGGGCGTGCCGCCGGTCTCGGGGCGTGAGGAATCCATGGCTGGGAACTCCCTGTGGGCTGTGCGGATGCGAGCTGGTTGCTGGCATGGCGCCCCCGGGTGGTGCGGACTCCTCTCTGCCGGACGCACGGGCGAGGTCACCGCGGCGCAGTGGCTGTGTTGCGCGGTGGGGGTCCCGGCGGCCGTGTGGCGGCGGCTCCATGGCCGCCGGGTTCAGGGGTGGTGCGCGTTGGTACGGGGCCCGGTCGGGGCCGGAGCACCGACCGGGCACTGGGTCAGAGTAGTCCCGCGGCGCGGGCCCAGCGATACTTCGCGCCGAGAATCTGCACCGGCTTCTCGGTGGTGTAGGGGAAGGCCACGACGCCGTGGTCGAACAGGTAGCGCGAGGCCTCCTCGACCTCGGTGTCACCCGAGAGCGAGGCGACCACGGGCTTGTCGATCCCCTTGGCCCTGGCCTCGGCCACCACGTCGGCGACCACCTTCGCGAAGACCATCGGCGGGGTGATGATGGTGTGCCAGTAGCCCAGGATGAGCGAGTGCACCCGCTCGTCCTCCAGGCCCAGGCGGATCGTGGCCTCGTAGGTGGAGGGCGGCTCGCCGCCGGTGATGTCCACCGGGTTCCCGGCGGCGCCGAAGGGCGGGATGAAGGCCCGGAACGAGGCGTCCAGGTCCGGCGGGATCTCGTAGAGGCTCATCCCGTTGTCCACGACCGCGTCGGAGAGCAGCACGCCCGACCCGCCCGCGCCGGTGATGATGACGACGTTCTCGCCCTTGGGGGTGGGCAGGACCGGCAGCGCGCGGCCGAACTCCAGCAGTTCGTTGAGCCCGGGGGCCCGGACCACGCCCGCCTGGCGCAGGATGTCGTCGTAGACCTTGTCGTCGCCCGCCAGCGCGCCGGTGTGCGACCCGGCCGCCCGCGCCCCGGCGTCGGTGCGCCCGGCCTTGAGCACGATGACGGGCTTGTGCGGCACGACCTCGCGGGCGGCCTCGACGAAGGCGCGGCCGTCCTTGAGGTCCTCCAGGTGCATGGCGATGGCGTTGGTGTTCTCGTCCTGGCCGAAGAAGGTGAGCAGGTCGTCCTCGTCGATGTCGGCCTTGTTGCCGACGCCGACGATGGCCGAGACGCCGGTGCTCGTGCTGCGGCTGTAGCCGAGGATGGCCATTCCGATCCCGCCCGACTGCGAGGTCAGGGCGGTGCCGCCGCTGACGTCGTAGGGGGTGCAGAACGTCGCCGACAGCTTCTCGGGCGTGTAGTAGTAGCCGTAGATGTTGGGCCCGAGCAGGCGTACGCCGTGCCTGCGGGCGACGGCGAGCACCTCGTCCTGGAGCTCCTGCTCGCCGGTCTCGGCGAACCCGGAGGGGATGAGGACCGCCGCGGCGGCCCCCTTGGCGCCGACCTCCTCCAGGGCGCCCGCCACGAACTTCGCGGGGATCGCGAAGACCGCCACGTCGACCTCGCCGGGGATGTCGAGGACGCTCGCGTAGGCCGTGCGGCCGTACACCTCGGGGGACTTGGGGTTGACCGGGTACACCTCGCCCGCGTACCCGCCGTCGACGATGTTCTTGATGACGGAGTGGCCGATCTTGCCGGGCTCGTTGGAGGCGCCGACGATCGCGATCGACCGCGGCTTGAAGACCCGGTTCATCGCGGCGAGGATCTCGTCGCGCTCGAACCGCACGGGCGGCTCGGCGGGCGCGAAGTCCAGGACGAAGCGCAGGTCGGCGGCCACGGCGGAGGACGGCCCGGCGAAGACCGGGTTGAGGTCGGCCTCGGCGATCTCGGGGAAGTCGGTGACCAGGTCCGACAGCCTGCTGACCACGTCGGCCAGCCGCTCCCGGTCCACGGCGGGGCGGCCGCGCACGCCGCGCAGGACCTCGGCCGCGCGGATGTCGTCGATCTGGGTCAGCGCCTCCCCGCGGGAGACCGGGGCCATCCGGAAGGTGACGTCGCGCAGGACCTCGACCAGGACGCCGCCCAGGCCGAAGACCACGATCTTGCCGAAGGTGGGGTCGGTGGTCGCGCCGACGAGGACCTCGACCTCCGGCCCGCCGCCGACCTGCTGCTGGATCTGGACGCCGTCGACGCGTGCGCCGGGGGTGTGGGCCAGGGCGTTGGCGGTGATGCGGTGGTAGGCCTCGGCGACCTTCTCGGCGCTGTCCAGGCCGACCTCGACGCCGCCCGCGTCGGTCTTGTGCAGGATGTCGGGGGAGACGATCTTGGCGACGACCGGCAGGCCGAGTTCGCCGGCGAGTTCGGCGGCCTCCTCCGCGGAGTGCGCCAGCGCCTCGCCCGGGACGGGGATGCCGTAGGCGTCGGCGAGGACGCGGCCCTCGGGGGCGGTGAGGGCGGTCCGGCCCTCGGCCTTGGCGCGGTCGAGCACCTCGCGGACCGCGGCGCGGTCGTGGTCGGGGCGGTCGGGGGTGTAGGCGGCCATGTGTTCAGATCACTCCGTTCGATGCGAGTTCGGCCAGGTCCTCGTCGGACAGCCCCAGTTCGCCGCCGTAGACGTCGGCGTTGTGCTCGCCGAGCAGCGGGGAGCGGACGACGTCCACCGGTGAGTCCGAGAGCCGGATCGGCGAGGACACCGTGTCGTAGGAGCCCCGCTCGGGGTGCTCGACGGTGGTGACGACCCCGTTGGCCCGCAGGGTGGGGTCGTCGATGATCTCGCGGGTGGACATGATCGGCCCGCAGGGGATGTTGTGCGCGTTCAGCGCGGCCAGTACGTCCCACTTGGGGATCTGGACGGCCCACTCCTCGATGAGGGCGAACACCTTGTCGAGCTTGTCCAGCCGGGATTCGGGGGTGGCCCACTCGGGGTCCTCGGCCAGTTCGGGGCGGCCGATGAGCCGGGTGATCGGCTCCCAGCCGGTGGGCTGGACGATGACGTACACGTAGTCGTTGGGGCCGCCGGGGGAGGTGCGCACGGCCCAGCCGGGCTGGCCGCCGCCGGAGGCGTTGCCGGAACGCGGGACCTCGTCGCCGAAGTCGTCGTTGGGGTACTCCGCCAGCGGCCCGTGCGCCAGGCGCTGCTGGTCGCGCAGCTTGACCCGGCACAGGTTGAGCACCGCGTCCTGCATGGCGACCTGGACGCGTTGACCCCGGCCGGTGTTGGTGCGCTGGTACAGCGCGGCGAGGATACCGGCTACTGTATGCATTCCCGTGCCCGAGTCGCCGATCTGGGCGCCCGTCGCCAGCGGCGGGCCCTCCTCGAAGCCGGTGGTGCTCATGGAGCCGCCCATCGCCTGGGCGATCACCTCGTAGGCCTTGAAGTCGGCGTAGGCGCCGGGGCCGAACCCCTTGATGGAGGCGTAGACCAGCCGCGGGTTGACCTCGGCGAGCACCTCCCAGGTGAAGCCCATGCGGTCCAGCGCGCCGGGGGCGAAGTTCTCCACCAGCACGTCGCTGCGGCGCACGAGGTCCAGGAAGATCTCCTTGCCCCGGGGGTTCTTGGTGTTGAGGGTGACGCTCCGCTTGTTGGAGTTGAGCATCGTGAAGTAGAGGCTGTCCACACCGGGCTTGTCCCGGAGCTGGCGCCGGGTGATGTCACCCGTGACCGCCTCCACCTTGACCACGTCGGCGCCCATCCAGGCGAGTATCTGCGTCGCCGACGGGCCCGACTGGACGTGGGTCATGTCCAGGACGCGGACCCCGTCGAGTGCCTTGCCCATGACTCTTCCCTTCCTGGTCCGCGCTACTTGTACATGGTCTGGTTCATCGTCCCCGGGGCGTAGACCTCGGGGTCGATCCAGACGTTGACGAGCGAGGGCTTGCCGGACTCGCGGGCGCGGCGCAGCGCCGGGGCGATGTCCGCCGGGTCCCGGACCTCCTCGCCGTGGCCGCCCAGCATCCGGGCGAACTCGGCGTAGTTGACGTCGCCCAGGGTGTTGCCGATCTCGCCCCGGTCCGCGCCGTACTTGGCGATCTGGCCGTAGCGGATCTGGTTCATCGAGGAGTTGTTGCCCACGATGCCGACGAAGGGCAGGTCGAACCGGACCAGGGTCTCGAAGTCCCAGCCGGTCAGGCTGAACGCTCCGTCGCCGAAGAGGGCCACCACCTCCTTGTCCGGCCGGGCGTACTTGGCCGCCATCACGAACGGGACGCCCACGCCCAGGGTGCCGAGCGGGCCCGGGTCCATCCAGTGGCCGGGCGAGCGGGGCTGGACCACCTGGCCGGAGAAGGTGACGACGTCGCCGCCGTCGCCGACGTAGATGGAGTCCTCGGTGAGGAACTGGTTGATCTCGCTGACCAGCCGGTAGGGGTGGATGGGCGTGGAGTCGGAGGTGAGCAGGTGCGCGCGCTTGTCCAGCGCGGCCTGCTCCTGGTTGCGCAGCTCCTCCATCCAGGTCTTGCGGCTCTGGGCGCCGTTGTCCCCGTAGCCCGAGGTCGCCTGGAGCACCGAGGACAGGATCACGTCGGCGTCCCCGACCATCCCCAGGTCCACGTCGCGGTTCTTGCCGACGGTGGCGTAGTTGAGGTCGATCTGCACCACCGTGGCGGTGGGCGAGAGGCGCTTGCCGTAGCCCATCCGGAAGTCGAAGGGGGTGCCGACGATGATGATCAGGTCGGAGTTGGTGAAGGCGTAGCGCCGGGAGAGCTGGAAGTGGTGCGGGTCGCCGGGCGGCAGGGTGCCCCGGCCCGCGCCGTTCATGTAGGCGGGGATGTTGAGCGCGCGCACCAGGTCGGTGGCGGACTGCGTGGCCCGGGTGGTCCACACCTGGTTGCCGAGCAGGATGCTGGGCCGCTCGGAGCGCACGATCAGGTCGGCGAGCCGCTCGATCGCGGCGGGGTCGCCCGCCTGCCGGGTGGAGGCGCGGTAGCGGCCCTTGGCGGGGATCCGCGCCCGCTCCAGGGGCACCTCGGCGTCCAGGACGTCCCGGGGGATCTCCAGGAAGGCCGGGCCGGGGGCGCCGCTGTTGGCCTCGCGGAAGGCCATCGAGACCAGGTCGGCCACCCGCTCGGTGTGCGGCACGGTGGCGGCGAACTTGGAGATCGGGTTGATCATGTCCACGTGCGGGAGGTCCTGGAGCGAGCCCATCTTGTGCTGGCTCAGGGCGCCCTGGCCGCCGATGACCAGCATCGGGCTCTCCGCGCGGTAGGCGTTGGCGATGCCGGTGACCGCGTCGGTGGTCCCCGGCCCGGCGGTCACGACGGCGCAGCCGGGCTTGCCGGTGATGCGGGCGTAGCCGTCGGCGGCGTGCGCGGCGACCTGCTCGTGTCGCACGTCGACCACGTCGATGCCCTCGTCGGCGCATCCGTCGTAGATGTCGATGATGTGTCCGCCGCAGAGCGTGAAGATGACGTCGATCCCCTCGGCCTTGAGGGCCTTGGCGACCAGGTGGCCGCCGGAGATCGTGGTCTTCTCGCTGCTGGTGGACTCGCTGGTTGCCTTGTCGGCCATCGGTACGCCGACCCCTTTCGTGCGGGTGTGCGGGTGTGCGGGTGTGCGGGATGTGTCCTTCGGTGGCTTCTGCGGTGTGTCTGTGTTCTGTAGGCGGGATACTGTATACCGTGTGCATCACATTGGAGCACGGTGCCGCGTCGCTGTCCAGACCCCGTGTGGGGCGGGTGTGGTCCGGACCGGAAGCGGACGCCTGAGCAGGGCCGCCAGGACGGCCGCCGCGGCGCAGAGCGCGCCGGACGCGGCCAGGCCCGCGGGCCACGCGGAGGCCGGCGCCAGGGCCAGGAACAGTGCGGCCCCGCCGACCCCGAGCAGGCCGCCGACCGCCTTGGAGCTGTAGACCAGGCCGTGGATGTCGGCGGTCCACCGCGGCCCGAAGTGGCCCTCGGTGATCGCCCGGGTCAGCGGGTAGCAGGAACCGGTGCACGCGCCCGCCACCAGCGCGAGGAGCACCAGTACGGCGGTCTGTCCGGTCGGGACGACGGCGGCCAGGCCGGCCTGTGCGAGCGCTCCGGCGGCCAGCAGCGCGGTGAGGGTGCGCCTGCGCCCGGTCCGCTCGGCGGCGGCGCCCGCGGCCAGCCGTCCCAGGCCGCTGCCCGCGGCGAAGGCCGTCACGGACAGGGCGACCGCGGCGCCCGGGTGGCCGCCGCCCGCCAGGAGGACGGGCAGCGCCGCGAGGGTGAACAGCCCGCTCGCCCCGGACAGCGCGACCACCGCGTGCAGGAGCGGCAGGGAGCGGCCGGAGGACCACGCCTGGGCCGGGGTGAGATCGCGCGCCCACGGGGGGTCCGCACACGCCAGCAGCGCGTTCGTGCGCGGGTCGGAGCCGGGCGGCCACCACCGGGGCGGGGCCGACCGCTGCCCGGCGCCGCCCACCAGCCCCAGGACCGCGACCAGCAGGGCGAGCGCCCCGCAGGCGGCGGGCAGGGCGGAGGGAGGAACGCCGACCGCGACGGCGGGCAGGAGGGGCACCCAGCCCAGGGCGAAGGCGCCGCCCACGGCACCCGAGCGCACGGTGCGCCGGTCCGGGAACCAGCCGTCCACCAGGTGCGTGCAGGAGTGGTAGACCAGACCCGCGCCCAGGCCGCCCAGGAGGCCGTAGCCCAGGACGGCGGCGGGCAGCGACGGGAGGACGCCGAGCGCGACCAGGGCGGCGGCGCACAGCAGCGCGCCAGCCTGGACGGCCGGTCCGGCCCGCACCGCTCCCCGGGCCCGGAGCCGGTGCAGCGCCGGTGCGCAGGCGCCCTGCACCAGGGTCCACACCAGGAACGGGACCAGCGCCTGGGCGGGGGACCAGCCGTGCGCGGCCATCAGGGAGGGCACCGCGGCGCCGTAGCCGAACTGGAGTCCGCCGACCGCGGCCGCGGCGGTCAGCGCGCGGAGCAGGATCACGCGGCGGGACCGGCCGGTGAGCGCGCGGGCCGAGGGGCCCACGGCGTAGCTCCTGCCGCGCCAGTCGCGCACCTCCTCGGGGGAGGGGCGGGTGGAGGGGGGCTGATCGGGGTCCTGGCGGCGGCTGCGCATGACGACACCTCCTTGTATGCAGTATGCAAAGAGCGCGCCCATCTGAAAAGGGGTGACCGGGGACACATTTCTGCCCCAAGGGCTATTGCATACTGCATACAGTATGGCGTAACACTGGAGGTGACCGAGAACCACGCACGTGAGGAGGCCCGGTGGATCTGCACGAGTACGAGGCCAAACAGCTCTTCGGCGAGTACGGCGTCCCCCTCGTCGAGGGCGAGATCGCGGACACCCCCGAACAGGTCCAGCTGGCGGCCGGACGGATCGGCCACCGGGTGGTGGTCAAGGCGCAGGTCAAGACCGGTGGTCGCGGCAAGGCCGGCGGCGTCAAGGTCGCCGACGGCCCCGAGGACGCCCGGGCCAGGGCCGAGCAGATCCTCGGCATGGACATCAAGGGCCACACGGTCCGCCGCGTCCTGGTCGAGGAGGCCTCCGACATCGCGGAGGAGTACTACTTCTCCTTCCTGCTGGACCGCGCGAACCGCACCTTCCTGTCCATCTGCTCCGCCGAGGGCGGCATGGACATCGAGGAGGTCGCCCGGACCCGGCCCGAGGCGGTCGTGCGCACCCCGGTCGGCCCCGAGGGGGTGGACCACGGGGCCGCCCTCGCGATCTGCCGCGCGGCGGGGCTGCCCGAGGAGGTGCGCGACTGCGCGGCCCAGGTGATCACGCGGCTCTGGGAGGTCGCCGTCGGGGAGGACGCCACCCTCGTCGAGGTGAACCCGCTGGTCCGCACGGCCGACGGGCGGATCGTCGCCCTGGACGGCAAGGTCACCCTGGACGGGAACGCCGCCTTCCGCCACCCCGAGCGGACACCGTTCACCGACGGCGCCGACACCGACGAGCGCGAGCGCCTGGCCAGGGACCGGGGCCTGAACTACGTCAGGCTCGACGGCGAGGTCGGCGTCATCGGCAACGGCGCGGGCCTGGTCATGTCCACCCTGGACGTGGTCGCCCACGCGGGCGGGGCGCACGGCGGGGTGCGCCCCGCCAACTTCCTGGACATCGGCGGCGGGGCCTCGGCCGAGGTCATGGCCAACGGCCTGGAGATCGTCCTGGGCGATCCCTCGGTCCGGAGCGTCCTGGTCAACGTCTTCGGCGGCATCACCGCCTGCGACGCCGTGGCCGACGGCATCGTCCAGGCCCTGGACATGCTGGAGGGCCGCAGCGGCGACGAGGGCTTCGACCAGCTCGGCAAGCCGCTGGTCGTGCGCCTGGACGGCAACAACGCCGAGCTGGGCCGCGAGATCCTCACCAGGCGCGCCCACCCGGCCGTGCAGCAGGTGGACACCATGGACGGCGCCGCCGCCAGGGCCGCCGAGCTCGCGGCCGCGAACTGACAGCGGCGGGACACCCTCGACGGGAGCGTACGAACACACATGGCCATCTTCGTGAACAGCGGCAGCAGAATCCTGGTGCAGGGCATGACGGGCTCTGAGGGCACCAAGCACACCCGGCGCATGCTCGCCTCGGGCACCAACATCGTGGGCGGGGTCAACCCCCGCAAGGCCGGCCAGAAGGTCGACTTCGACGGCACCGAGGTGC
>NZ_JAAXPG010000010.1 GCF_012396365.1 Nocardiopsis alborubida
GCCGGAGGCGGCGGCACCGGCTGCCGCGTAGTGGTGGAGGAGGGCGTCCAACGGTGGGGGTTCGGGGGTGATGGGGCTCTGCTGCGTCGGCACCAAAGGCGAGCGGGCCCTCCGGCCTCGGACAGCGGTACCGGCCCCGGTGGTGGGGGCGGGCGACGACGGCAGCGGTGGGCGCGGGGCCCGGGCCGCCCGTCGGGTGCGGGCATGCCGGGGCCCGGCCTGGCCGGGGGTCATTCCCGGGGTAGTGGGTGGGGTTCGGGCGGGTGTCCCCGGTCGTGGTGTCCCGGGCGGGCTTCCCTTCCGTTGCGTGCCCGGTGGTGTTGCTGGTGTGTGCGGAGTTCGCGTTGGTATTTGGCCCGGTTGTGGGGGCCGCACAACGGTTGCAGGTTCGCGACCTCGGTGCGTCCTCCCCGGGAGAAGGAGGTGATGTGGTCGGCCTGGCACCAGGTGATCGGCACCTCGCACCCGCCCGGGTGCGCACACGTGGCGTGCCCGTGAAAGGCCGCCGCGCGCTGCCGGGCTGAGGCCAGGCGGCGACTGGGAGCCACGTCCACCACCCGCCCTGTCGGGGGTGCGGTGAGCATCCGCACCACCTCGGAGTCCCCAGCCAGTTCGTGTACCAGCCCGACGGGGATTACCCGGCCGTTCTCGTCCAGAGCGGGGGCTTCCTGGCCTTCGGCGTCCAGGTACGTCTGCACCGGTACCACGATGCGGATCTGCGCCAACGGGGCAGGGGTGTGGGTGCATCCGGTGTGGGTGGTGGCGAAGCGCAGTGCCGCGATGAGCGCGTCATGCTCACGCTGAGACCGCGAACGGGTGTCGTCTTCCCCGGGTGGGGTGGTGAAGGTGTCGATGGCGGCGCGCACGATCAGCGCGTCTCCGGCCCCGCCCCAGGCCTGGAGTTGGTAGCTGCCCTGGAACGTGTCATGCACGACCAGACCACGGGCGGCGTGGGCGGCCTCGTGGTCGCGGTCCAGGCGGTGGGGGTCCAAACGGTAGGCGACCTGGCGGGCCACCGACTGGAGCTGGTTGACCGACAACGCGGGCCGCTCTGCCTTGGCCGCCACCAGAGCCGACTCGAACCCCTGCCGATACTCCCCCTCATCGGGGAAGTGGTCCTCATCCCGGGTCTGGACGGCTTTGTCGGTGACCTTGGCGATCGCCACCGCCTCACCCAGCGCCAGAGTGCCCTCCCCTACCGCCTCGGCGGTGGCGGGCAGGGTCTCCTCGTGCACGTGCTGGGCCAGACGGGCCAAATCCTTGGCCTGACCAGTCGGCACCTTGCACTGGTGAGTGATCCACTTGTCCAGGGTCGAATAGCCGCTGTAGCGGGCCACCTCACCGCGCGCGTACAAACGCGCCATCCGCGCCAGCGCCTGGTAGCGGATCTTCTCCAACTGGTCCCACAGGGCCGCGACTTCCTCGGCGGCGACCTCATCGGCCCCGGGCGGCACCTCGGCATCCCACGCTTGGTCGATGATCTCGCGCGCACCGGCCAGCGCGGCCACACCCGGGGAACAAACCCCGGGGGCCGCGTCGGGCGCCGCAAGCATCATCTCCATAC
The DNA here is from genome assembly GCF_012396365.1 of Nocardiopsis alborubida. GTDB lineage: Bacteria > Actinomycetota > Actinomycetes > Streptosporangiales > Streptosporangiaceae > Nocardiopsis > Nocardiopsis alborubida. The sequence goes on from NZ_JAAXPG010000010.1 coordinate 1,565, forward strand.
CTCTTATTATAAACCAACAACAGCCATTGCGCCAGAATTCACAGCACCGAATTCACCCACCCTTCCGGATTTCCCCCCACGGGAGGATTGTCCTTCACTGATAAGCCACAATTGGGACAAACCGAAAGGCGCCAGAAAGGGCGCGGGAGAAATGATCACTCGCCGTGGGTGCCACCGTCGCCCACCCCGGCCGTCCCCGAACCCCGGCGTTGGTCGCCCTCCGCCAGTCGCTCCCGCCTTTGGTGCCGCTTTTCGCCGGGGACCCTCGCCACCGCCGGACGCCCACCGTTTCTCGGAGTCCGTTCCACTTCGCGGCAGCAGGTGCGCTTTCGTTGCCGCCAACAACCCCCGTCAAGAGCAGCGCAGGGGAGAGACCCGATGGCGGCCCCTCCCTGCCCCTCAATCCATTACTCCCCTTGAGGTGTCGGGTGTTTGAGGGCACACCAAAATACGCGTGGGTGGGATCCCCCCTATTCCCAGGAAACCATCCCCGCCCCACCCCGGGACACCCCCAACCACCACCTGTGGAAAACCCGGCCGACACCGACACCGACAACAACACCGGGCTAACCCAAATCAGCGCCGGGCTCCCCCGGCATCACGGCAGCACCCCGCCGACGCCGATACCACCCTCACCCAGGTCGGTGCCGAGTTCCTTCAGCACCGCGTCGGCTGCGGCATAGGGGTCCCTGCGCCCCTCCGCCACCTCCTCGGCCAACCCGTCCAGACCGGTGTCGTCGCCCGCCCCGCCCATCCGTGAGCGCAGCAGGTCCAGCACGATCGCCTGCACCTCGTCCCGGGCGCGGGTGCGGCGGCGCCGGGTCAGGTCCCCGCTGGCCTCCAGGTGAGCGAAGTGCTGGTCCATCCGCTCCCACAGCTCGTCGACACCCTCGTCCCTGGAGGCGACGGTCATGACGATCGGCGGCTTCCACTCCTGGTCGGTGCGGTCCTTCATGGCGATCATCTGGCGCAGTTCGCGCAGGGTGGACTTGGCGCCCTCCCGGTCGGCCTTGTTGATCGCGAAGACGTCGGCGACCTCCAGCACGCCCGCCTTGGCGGCCTGCACCGAGTCGCCCATGCCCGGAGCGCACAGCACCACCGTGGTGTCGGCCTGCCCGGCGACCTCCACCTCGGCCTGGCCCACGCCCACCGTCTCCACCAGGATCACGTCGAACCCGGCCGCGTCGAGCACCCGCAGGGCGTGCGGCGTGGCCCAGGACAGCCCGCCCAGGTGCCCGCGGTTGGCCATGGAGCGGATGAACACCCCCGGGTCGGTGGCGTGCTCCTGCATCCGCACGCGGTCGCCGAGCAGGGCGCCGCCGGTGAACGGCGAGGACGGGTCCACGGCCAGCACCGCGACGGTCAACCCCTTCGCCCTGGCCGCGCGCACGACGGCGTTGGTGGTGGTGGACTTGCCCACCCCCGGGGAGCCGGTGAACCCCACCACCCGGGCCCGGCCGGTGTGCGGGGCCAGGCCCGCCATGATCTCGCGCAGGGCCGCGGAACCGTTCTCGACCAGGGTGATCGCGCGGGCCAGCGCCCGGCGGTCACCCTCTCGGACCCGTTCGACCAGTTGGGGGGCGTCCATGAAACTCCTCGGTGTGGGCGGAGCAGGACGGGGCGAGGGCTCGTGGCCCCCGCCCCGCCGGCTGTCAGGTGCGTCGTGTCCCCGGGGCTCTCCCGGGTACACAGTGTCTTCGGGTCGGGTCCCCCGCGCGGTCCGCCACGCGGGCGTTCGGGGATCTCCCGGTGCCCGCGGGCGGCGTCCGCGAGAGGGCCGGCTGTCGTCCGGCGGCCGTGAGGGGTTCGTCCACCGTCCGGCGGCCGGGGCGTCCGGGCCCGCGGCCCGGCTCGGTGTTACTCGGCGGGAACCGTGAACAGCAGGGCGTCGCCCTGGCCGCCGCCGCCGCACAGGGCTGCCGCGCCGAACCCGCCGCCGCGGCGGCGCAGCTCGTGGACCAGGTGCAGGGCGATGCGGGCGCCGGAGGCGCCGATCGGGTGGCCGAGCGCGATGGCGCCGCCGTTGACGTTGACGATGTCCTCCGAGACGCCCAGGTCCCGGGTGGACTGCAGGCCCACCGCGGCGAAGGCCTCGTTGATCTCGATCAGGTCCAGGTCCTCGACCGAGCGGCCCGCCTTGCCCAGCGCGTGCCGGATGGCGTTGGAGGGCTGGGAGTGCAGCGAGTTGTCCGGACCGGCGACGTTGCCGTGCGCGCCGATCTCGGCCAGGACCGGGGCGCCCAGCTCCTCCGCCTTGGCGCGGCTCATCACGACCACCGCGGCGGCGCCGTCGGAGATCTGCGAGGAGGAGCCCGCGGTGATCGTGCCCTCGCCGTCGAAGGCGGGGCGCAGCCGGGCCAGGCTCTCGGCGGTGGTGTCGGCCCGCACGCCCTCGTCCGCGGAGAAGACGACGGGGTCGCCCTTGCGCTGCGGAATCTGGACGGGGACGATCTCGGCGTCGAAGTACCCGGCGGCTGCCGCGGCTGCCGCGCGCTGGTGGGAGCGGGCCGAGAAGGCGTCCTGCTCCTCGCGCCCGATGCCGAGCTTGCCGTTGTGGCGCTCGGTGGAGGCGCCCATGGAGTCGCCCTCGAAGGCGTCGGTCAGGCCGTCGTGCGCGGTCGCGTCCAGGACCTCGACCGACCCGTACTTGTAGCCCTTGCGCGACTTGGGCAGCAGGTGCGGCGCGTTGGTCATGGACTCCATGCCCCCGGCCACCACCACGTCGAACTCGCCCGCGGCGATGAGCTGGTCGGCGAGGGCGATCGCGTCCAGGCCCGACAGACAGACCTTGTTGATCGTCACCGACGGCACGTTCATGGGGATGCCCGCCTTGACGGCGGCCTGGCGGGACGGGATCTGGCCCGCGCCCGCCTGGAGCACCTGTCCCATGACCACGTATCCGACCTGTTCGCCGGAGATGCCCGCGCGTTCCAGCGCGGCCTTGATCGCGAAGCCCCCGAGGTCGGCGGCGGAGAACCCGGCGAGGGAGCCGAGGAGTCTGCCGGTGGGGGTCCGTGCCCCACCGACGATGACGGAACCGGGCATCGTAACTGGCCTCCAAATGCATGGGTGACGCACCTGGTCTGCAACGATACCCACACCGCTGTCAGCGATCCCAGGGAGGTTCACCCCATGAGTGACGCACCGCACTCGGCCAGCGAGTTCACCACCCCGCCTTCCTCCCCATCCACCCCTTCCTCCCACGCCCCTTCTTCTCCCTCCGCTCCTGCGGCTCCGCCCGCACCCGAGACCCCGTCCGCACCTCCCGTCCCGTTCTCGGGCCTGACCCGGCTCGATCACGTGGGCATCGCCTGCCGCGACCTCGACGCCTCGGTGGCCTTCTACAGGTCCACGTACGGGTTCGAGGTGGAGCACGAGGAGGTGAACGAGGAACAGGGCGTGCGCGAGGCCATGCTCCGGGTCAACGGCACCGACGACGGCGGCGCCACCTACCTCCAGCTGCTGGAGCCCACCCGCGCGGACTCACCGGTGGCGAAGTTCCTGGAGCGCAACGGCGAGGGCGTCCACCACGTCGCCTTCGGGACCGCGGACGTGGCCGCCACCGCGGCGGGCGTCGGCGGGAGCGGCGTGCGCGTGCTGGACGCCGAGCCGCGGCGGGGGACGGCCGGGTCGAGGATCGTCTTCCTGCACCCCAAGGACTGCGGCGGCGTGCTCACCGAGCTGGTCCAGAGCCCGGATGGGGCACATGGGGAACTGGATGGGGCCCACGGGGAAAGAGACGACGACCGTCCCGGAATTTCCGGATAGCGTCACGGGGGCGTTCCGGACAAGTCACAGGTTGAACGCCAGTGGCATGGTTAGCCTCAGAGCCCACCGGAAGTTACCCGAAACCCCCTTCCCAGGTGTTCCGCGCTTGATAAAGTCGGCTAGCTGCCGGATGCGCTATTCCGGCTTTGGTCCATGTCTTGCAGTCCGGTAGCCGAGCCGGGTCGGCCGTACCGCCGTGTCAGGTGACGGGGCGCACACGGACGACCTCGGAGGCGGTCAGGGGCTCATCAGCCCGTCGTCACCCGCCCCACCCCCGGCTCGCGCCACCGGACCCGTCCCCGGGGACAGCGCAGCCGCCCTCCCCGCCGTCCCCGGCCCCTTGCAAGTAGCCGTCTCGCACCCGTTCAGGATTCCGCCACATGCCGTCAAACAACATCGACACCCAGCTCAACAACATCTTCGACGATGACAACACCCCGCACGAATTCGACGTGGTGCTGCGTGGGTATGACCGCACCCAGGTGGATGAGTACGCGGCCAGCCTGCGCAACGACCTGAAGCAGTACTCGAAGCAGACCGAGAAGCTCAAGAGCGAGCTCAACGCCAAGAACCGCCAGCTCCAGGAGCGCGAGCGCCCCTCCTACTCCGGCCTGGGCTCGCGTATCGAGGAACTGCTGCGCCTGGCCGAGGAGCAGGCCAACGAGCTGGTCCAGAGCGCGCAGATCGACGCCAACGACATCCGCTCGGCCGCCAAGATCGAGGCCGCCGACATGCGCGCGGCCGCCGAGTCCGAGGCCACCGAGGTGCGCACCCTCGCCCAGCGCGAGGCCGACGAGACCCGCCAGACCGCCGAGTCCGAGGCGGAGGAGATCTCCACCACCGCCCGTCGCGAGGCCGACGAGCTCACCTCGACCACCGAGCGCGAGGTGCAGAAGAAGCGCTCCGCGGTCGACCACGAGATCGCCGAGAAGCGGGCGACCTTCGAGGGCGAGATCGCCAAGCTGCGCACCACCACCGAGCGCGAGTGCGCCCAGGCCCGCGCCGCCGCCAAGCGCGAGCGCGACGAGACCATCCAGTCCGCCAAGAGCCAGGCCGAGGAGCTGCGCAAGAACGCCGAGCGCGCCTACGCCGAGTCCGAGGCCCGTCGCACCGAGGCCGAGGACCAGTTCGAGCTCCAGCTGGCCGACCGCCGTGCCGAGGCCGAGCGCCAGGACGCCGAGCGCCTCGCCGCCGCACAGGCCGCCACGCAGAAGATGGTCAACGAGGCCGAGGAGCGGGCCGCCAGCGCCGAGCAGCGCGCCACCAAGGCGAGCCAGCAGGCCGAGCAGACCCGCCGCGACGCCGAGAACCACGCCAAGCAGCTGGTCGGCAACGCCAAGAAGAACGCCGCCCAGATCGACGCCGAGGCCAAGGCCAAGGCCGAGCACCAGCTCGGGGACGCCAAGTCCGAGGCCAACCGGATCATGACGGCCGCCAAGAAGGAGGTCGACGAGCTCAACCGCCAGCGCGACAGCATCCAGTCGCACCTCCAGCAGCTGCGCCAGCTGCTCGGCGGTGGCGGCCCGGCCGCCCCGGCCCCGGCTCCCGCCGCGCCGGTCGCCCCCGCCCCGGCCCCGGCCGCGATCCCGCAGGAGCCGGCCCCGGCCGCTGAGGAGACCCGGCAGCCGGTGCACTCCGGCAAGGGCGCCGACGACGAGGACTGGTGGCAGGAGTAGGGTTCCGGCCCGCTCCGGGCTGACGCTCCCCCCACACGAGAGGACCCGCCTCCCCCGGCTGTCGCCGGGGAGGGCGGGTCCTTCGCCGTGTCGGATACGGGAGTCGTGCCGGATACGGGGCGGGTGCTCTGCGCGGCGGGCCCGCGGACCGGGTGAGCGGCGGGGAGGGCCGGGCCCGGCGGCACCGGATCGACGGCGGTGGGAGCAGCGACGGATGGGCTGCCCGCGCGGGCCTAACCGAGGGTCTGGACGTCCTTCTCGTACGGGCCGTCCCACTCCACGGGAAGCGGGTGGGCCTCGGGGTTGACCCGCTTGACGATCTCGTCCAGCACTCGGCGCACGTAGGGCTCGCCCACCCACAGGTGCTTGGCGCCCTCCACCCCGACGACCTCGCACTGGGAGAGCGGCTTGAAGCGCTCCCTGGCCTCGTCGGGGCGCAGGTAGTCGTCGTGCTCGGGGACCAGGGCGACCACCGTCTTGCCCGTCCGCGCCCACACCGCCATGTCGGCCTCGTCGGCGCGGTGCAGCGGCGGCGACAGCAGGATCGCGCCCTTGATCTGCGGGTCGGCGCCCCACTTGAGGGCCAGTTCGGTGCCGAACGACCAGCCCAGCAGCCAGGGGTCGGGCAGGCCCTCGAACTCGGTGAACTCGATGGCGGCGAGCACGTCGTGCTTCTCGGTCTCGCCCTCGCCGAACTCGCCCTGGCTGGTGCCGTGCCGCGAGCTGGTGCCGCGGGTGTTGAACCGCAGCACCGCGATGTCGGCCAGCGCGGGGAGCCGGAACGACGCCTTGCGCAGGACGTGGCTGTCCATCATGCCCTCGGCGGTGGGCAGGGGGTGCAGGCACACCAGGGTGGCCTTGGGGTCGCGGCCCTCGGGCAGGGCCAGCTCGCCGACCAGTTCCAGGCCGTCGGCGGTGTGCAGGGTGACGGGTCGTCTCACGGCGGGCAGCACCGTGGTGGCTCGGATCTCCATGGCTCCTCGTGTCCGGGGTAGGTGGCCGGGGCTCAGTAGCGGGGGGCGCGCGGCGCGCGGTGGGAGCGCCGGTCCCAGCAGGAGGAGTGCCAGTGGCGCCGGTCGCCGCCGTCGCCGTAGGGACGCCAGGCCACCACGTGCGCCATGCCGGTCGGGATCTCCTGGGCGCAGCCGGGGCAGCGGTAGACCTTGGTGGCGGCGGCGCCGGGGATGCGGCGCGTCACCCACTCCCCGTCGGGGCCGGTCTCGCGGCGCTGTCCGCCGGTGACGCGCAGCATGAGGGCGTCCTCGTCGTCGGGGGCGCCGCCGGGGGCCTTGCGGCCGCGGGCGGATGTGCGGCGGGGAGAGTTACGGCGCGGGCTCACACCGTCCAGGTTAGAAGAGAACCGGCAGTGGCCGCCGCCACAGGCGCATCGGCGACGGCCCGCTTCGCGGCCCGGCACGGCGAGCGGCCCGGCACGGCGACCGAGACCGTCTCGTCCGCCGTGACGCTTCGATGTCAGGCGGCAGGCCGATGAACCTCTTCGGCCTGCCGCCTGACCTCCGCACCAGCGACCATCCCGTACCCGTAGCTAGCCTCGACCGCCGACATCGGCTACAAGCACAAGATCACCGCAGTCCAGGACCTCACGCATCACACCGGCAACACTTCCGGCAGCCGGTCAGCCGGTCAGCGCGCTAGGCGTGGCAGGCGCAGCCGCCGTGGCCCTCGCCCTCCGGCGCGTCGGGCAGCTGGTCCATCAGCAGCGGGGCGGGCACCGCGATGTTGGTGAGGCCGTACTCGCCCATCGCGACCAGGGTGGTGACCACGGACTCGGCGCCGCGCTCCTCCAGCAGTTCGGTCGGACCCTTGGGGTAGCCGCAGCCGAAGCGCATGGCGGTGTCGACGTCCCTGGCGGAGGCGTAGCCCTCGCCGATCATGCGCAGGGCGTCGTCGATCTGCGGAGCGAGGAGGACCTCGCCCAGGTCCAGGGTCTCCTCCTCCCGGACCATCTGCGCGTAGCGACCGGTGGGGCGGGGCTCGGGGGCCTCGTCGGTGCCCGTGTAGAAGCCCTGGCCGGACTTGCGGCCCAGGCGGCCGGCGGCCACCATGCGGCGCAGCAGCGGCGAGGCCGCGTAGCGCTGGTCGCGGTACTCCTCCCACAGGACGTCCATGACGGCCAGGCAGACGTCGAGGCCGACCATGTCGGCGAGGGTCAGCGGTCCCATGGGCAGGCCCGCGGCCTTCTGCACCGAGGCGTCGATCTCCTCGCGGGTGGCCACCTTGCGCTCGTACAGGCGGATCGCGTCGTTGATGTAGGGCACGAGCAGGGCGTTGGCCACGAACCCGGCGCGGTCGCCGACCGCCACGGGTGTCTTGCCGATGCGCTTGGCGACCTCGGAGACCACGTCGACGGTCTCGGCGCTGGTGGAGACCGTGGTGATGACCTCGACCAGCTTCATGACCGGGGCGGGGTTGAAGAAGTGCAGCCCCACGACTTTGTCCGGTCGGCCGGTGAGCGCGGCGATCTCGGTGACCGACAGCGAGGACGTGTTGGTGGCCAGGATCGTGCCGGGCGGGCAGATCCGGTCCAGGTCCGCGAAGACGTCCCTCTTGACGTCCATCCGTTCGGGGACGGCCTCGACGACGAAGTCCGCGTCGGCGAGGTCCTCGCGCGAGGTGGTGAACGTCAGCCGGGTGTCGATCCCGGTGCGTTCGTCCTCGGTGAGCTTGCCCCTGTCCACCGCCTTCGAGAGGGACCTGTCCACATGGGCGCGGCCGCGGTCGACGGCGGCCTGGTCGATCTCGACCCCGGTGACGTTGAACCCCGCGCGGGCGAACACCTCGGCGATACCCGCGCCCATCGCGCCGAGTCCGACGACACCGACCTTGTCAAATTCCTGCACCATACGCCCAGACTACGGGCCCGACCGAACCGCCCCGCGCACGGGATGCCCGAGTCGGGCACTCGGTGCCACCCGGTGCGGCCGTGCAACGGATGGCGGGGCCGCCGCGCCCCGGCCGTGGTGCGGCGGCCCCGCTCCCTTCCGGGGGGCGGAACCACCTCCGGCAGGCCGCCCCTAGCAGTCGACGAGCTCGGGCGACTGGTTGAGCAGCTGGGCGCGCGGGGAGGTGAACACGGCGTGGGCCTCCTCGGCCCCGGGTGCGAAGAGGGCCACGCGGTGGCAGTTCTGGAAGGCCAGGCGCAGGCCGAAGTGCCGCTCCACCGCGCCGCGCATGGCGTCGCTGGCGAGCAGGCGCAGCAGCTGGCCCCTCTCCCGTTCCCCGGGAGGGGGCGTCTCGTTCGCCTCGAAGCCGGACTCGGCGGTCCGGGCGCCCTCGGCCAGACCGCTGACCACCTCCCAGGCGTAGGGCAGGGAGTCCTTGATGCAGGCGATGAAGTCGGCGTCCTCGACCGGGCCGCGCTTCGCCTTCTCCAGCAGGTCGGGAGAGACCGTCAGCGACATGGAAGTCCCTTCGTCGTCGCGGGCGCGCGGATCCGCGCCCCTGGCGACGTTAGAGGCCCGGCCGCGCCCCGTCATGGGGCCGGGGGGACACACCTGTCTTTCCCCGGAGGCACACCCCTGTGGACACGTCGGCATCGCCGGACGAGGCGGGCAGCCGATACGCGGTTCCGCTCCGCGCGTCCCGCGGAGGCGGTAACGTGACGTTTCGTGCGTCTCGTCATCGCTCGGTGCAGTGTCGACTACGTCGGCCGCCTCACCGCCCACCTGCCCATGGCTCCCCGCCTGATTCTCATCAAGGCCGACGGGAGTGTGTCCATCCACGCCGACGACCGGGCGTTCAAACCGCTGAACTGGATGAACCCGCCCTGCAAACTGCGCGAGGAGACCGTCGCCGACGGACCCGACGTGTGGACGGTCACGCACGGCAAGTCCGGCGAGAAACTGGTGCTGACCGTCGAGGAGGTCATGCACGACTCCTCGCACGAACTGGGCAAGGACCCCGGCCTCCAGAAGGACGGCGTCGAGGCCCACCTCCAGGAACTGCTGGCCGAGCACATCACCACCCTCGGCGACGGCTACACCCTCATCCGCCGCGAGTACCCGACGGCGATCGGCCCGGTGGACATCCTGTGCCGTGACGGCGGCAACGCCACCGTCGCCGTGGAGCTCAAGCGCCGCGGCGACATCGACGGCGTCGAGCAGCTCACCCGCTACCTGGAGCTGCTCAACCGGGACCCGCAGCTCGCGCCGGTGCGCGGCGTGTTCGCCGCCCAGGAGATCAAGCCGCAGGCCCGTGTGCTCGCCGAGGACCGCGGCATCTCCTGCGTGGTGCTGGACTACGACGAGCTGCGGGGTATCGAGCCGGACGTGCTCCGCCTGTTCTGAGCGACCCCCTCTCCGCCTCCCGACGGGCCCCGTACGCGCGCCGCGTGTACGGGGCCCGTCGGCGCTGGGGCCCACCGGATTCCGGTGCGGTTCCGCTGCTCCCCCCTGCCTTGGTCGGGGTGCCGTCCTCCATACGGAGGACACGGGTACGGCCCGGCGGCCGATACCCCGGAGGCCCCGCCCGGGGGAGAGTCGGTGGCATGAGCGAGACAGCGATCGAGGTCCACGGCCTCCGCAAGAAGTACGGCGACGACGAGGCCGTCGCCGGAATCGACCTGAGCGTCCCGCGCGGCGAGGTCTTCTCCCTCCTGGGCCCCAACGGCGCGGGCAAGTCCACCACCGTCGAGATCCTGGAGGGGTTCCGGCGGCGCGACGAGGGCACCGTCCGCGTTCTGGGCGAGGACCCCGGCACCGCGGGGCGCCGGTGGCGCTCGCGCATCGGCGTGGTCTGGCAGGGGGAGGCCATGATTCCCCAACTGTCCGTGCGCGAGGTGGTCCGCCACTTCGCGGGCTACTACCCCGACCCCCGCGACCCCGACGCGGTGGTCGACCTGGTCGGCCTCGGCGAGAAGTCCCGGGCGCGGGTGACGTCCCTGTCCGGCGGGCAGCGCCGCCGCCTGGACGTGGCCCTGGGCATCGTCGGCAGGCCGGAGCTGCTGTTCCTGGACGAACCCACCACCGGGTTCGACCCCAGGGCCCGGCGCGACTTCTGGACGCTGATCGGCGACCTGGCCCGGGGCGGCACCACCATCGTCCTGACCACGCACTACCTGGAGGAGGCCGAGGCGCTCGCCGACCGCGTGTGCGTGATCGCGCGCGGCAGGATACGCGCGCAGGGCTCCCCCTCCACCCTGGGAGGGCGCGCCTCGGCCCAGGCCACCGTCGGCTGGACGGTCGACGGGCAGCGCCGCGAGACCCTCACCGACGAGCCCGCCCGGGTGGTGGGTGAGCTGTCCGCCCTGTTCTCCGGCGAGGTCCCGGGGCTGAGCGTGCACCGCCCCACCCTGGAGGACGTCTACCTCGGCCTGATCAGCGATGGCGGCGAGGACGGCGACGGAAGCGACGACAGGGACGGCCGCGACCGCCCCGCCGAGAGGAAGGTGTCCGCGTGAGCACCGCGACCGAACGCACCCCCGCCGACCCCGCCGTCCCGGCCTCCGCCGGCCGCCTGCCCGGCGCGCTGCGCGTCGGCCTGTCCCGGGGGTGGCTGGAGACCCGCGAGTTCGTGCACGAGTGGGAGAGCGTGATCTTCACCTTCTCCCTGCCCGCGCTGATCCTGGTGATGTTCTCGTCGATCTTCGACGGCATGTTCGACATGGGCATGCCCGCCGTGGACTACTACCTGCCGGGCCTGGTGGCAATGGGCCTGATGTCGGTCAGCTTCCAGCAGCTGGGCCTGAGCATCGCCAACGAGCGCGAGCAGGGCGGCCTGCGCCGCCTGCGCGGCACCCCGATGCCGCCGACCGCCTACTTCGTCGGCAAGACCGTGGTGGTGCTGTTCCTGGCCCTGGGCCAGCTGGTCCTGCTGCTGGGCGTGGCCGTCCTGGCCTTCGGCGCGCGCATGCCCGACGACCCCGCCGCCTGGGCGACGCTGGCGTGGGTGTTCGTGCTGGGCACCGTCTCCTGCTCCCTGCTGGGCATCGCGATCAGCTCCCTGGCGCGCAACGTCCGTTCCGCCTCGGGCATCGTGGTCGTGCCCTTCCTCATCCTCCAGTTCATCTCGGGTATCTTCGTGCCGGTCGTCGCCCTGCCCGACTGGGTGCTCGACGCCGCCGCGCTCTTCCCGCTGATGTGGATGGCGCAGGGCCTGCGCGCGGCGTTCTTCCCCGCCGAGATGGCCGCCCTCGAACCCGGCGGGGCGTGGGACCTGTCCTCGGTCGCCCTCGCGCTGGGCGTGTGGTGTGTGGTGGGCTTGGTGCTGGTACTGCTGACGTTCCGGTGGAAGACGCGGAAGGACGGATGATCACCGTGGCCGCACGGGCTCCGGGGGACGGCCCCGCCCCGACCGCGCCGTCCCCCGAGTCCTGCGGGGCCCCGTCCGGAGAGGAGGAGCGCGACGAACGGCACGCCTGGGACCTGGGCGTGTGGTGGGACGTGTACTTCACCTCCGTGATGGCGGCCATGGCGGTCATCGCGCTGATCACCAGCGACCCCTTCTGGCGGTGGCCGCTCGTGGGCCTCATGGCCGCGGTGACGGCCGTGTACCACCTGTTCGGCAGGCGGCTGATGCTGCGCGAGGAGCGCGTCCGCCCGACGGTCCTCATGGCCGTCCTGCTCGTGCTGTGCCTGCCCGCGGTGACGGTCAACCCCACCCTGACCTTCCTGGTCGTGGCCGTGGCCCCGCTGTGCTTCATGACCGCCTCGATCCCGACCGCCATCTCGACGGTGGGCGCGATCCTGCTGGTCCCGATGCCGCTGCGCGGCCTGCTCGGACTGAGCGAGTGGGACGACGTCACCATCAACGTCCTGATCAACGGCGTGATGGTGGGTTACACGCTGTGGTTCGGCAGCTGGCTGGGGCGGATCATCGACCAGAGCTACGAGCGGTCCGAGCTGATCAGGGAGCTGCGCGAGAGCCGTCTGGAGGTCGCGCGGCTGTCGGAGGAGACCGGGGCCATGGTCGAGCGCGAGCGCCTGGCGCGCGAGATGCACGACACCCTCGCACAGGGCTTCACCAGCATCGTCGCGCTGACCCAGGCCGTGGAGACGGAGATGGACGCCGACCCCGCGCTGGCCCGGCGCCACCTCGCCCTGATGCGCGAGACCGCCGCCGAGAACCTCGCCGAGGCGCGGGCCATGGTGGCCGCCCGCCAGCCGGTGGGCCTGGACAGCCAGACCCTGGAGGCCGCCCTGGACAGGGTCGCCTCCCGCCTGGGCGGCGAACTCGGCGTCCCCGTGGACACCGCGGTGCTCGGCACCCCGGCCACCCTGTCCAACGACCTCCAGATCTGCCTGCTGCGCACCGCGCAGGAGGCCCTGGCCAACGTCCGCAGGCACGCCGGGGCCGGGCACGTGCGGGTGACCCTGGAGTACACGCGGGCCGCCGACGGAAGCCCCGGCCCGGTGGAGCTGTCCGTCACCGACGACGGCGTCGGCTTCGACCCCGGGAGGCCCTCTCCCGGGAACGGGCTGGCGAACATGCGGCACCGGGCGGGCGACGCCGGCGGCGTCCTGGAGGTGGACAGCGCCCCCGGGCGCGGCACCCGCGTCCGGATGTCGCTGCCCCTGCCCCCGAACGTTCCACGAGGTGACGAGGAGTACGCACCGTGATCCGTGTCCTGCTGGTCGACGACCACCCGGTGGTCCGCGAGGGCATCCGCGGCATGCTCGCCGCCGAGGCCGACCTCACCGTCGTGGGCGAGGCCGCCTCCGGCCCCGAGGCGGTCGTGCGGGCGGCCGAACTGGAGCCGGACGTGGTGCTCATGGACCTGCGCATGCCCGGCGGCGACGGGGTGGAGGCCACCGAGCGCATCAGCGCCGAGCGGCCCGGCACGCACGTGCTGGTGCTCACCACCTACGACACCGACGGCGACATCCTGCGCGCGGTGGAGGCGGGCGCCACCGGCTACCTGCTCAAGGACACCCCGCGCGCGGAACTGGCCGAGGCCGTGCGCGCCGCGGCGCGCGGGGAGACCGTCCTGACCGGGCGGCTGGCGGGCAAGCTGTTCACCGGCATGCGCCAGCGCGGCGAGCCCGCCGCCGTCCTGTCGCCCCGCGAGGTGGAGGTGCTGCGCCTGGCGGCCGAGGGGCGCACGAACGCGGCGATCGGACGCGCCCTGCACATCAGCGCGACCACGGTGAAGACCCATCTGATGCGGGTCTACGACAAGCTCGGCGTGAGCGACCGGACGGCCGCGGTGAGCCAGGCGATCCGCCGCGGGCTGCTCCCCGAGGACTGATCCGGGCCCGCGGTCCCGGGTCTCAGGGTCGTCTCGGGGGACCTCCCCGATGCGGCGCGCCGCGCGGCGCCGGAAGAATGGTCCTATGGTGGAAACGATGAGCGAAGCCACTCCCCCCGAGCACGGCCGGATGCGCGCCTCCGACGCCGACCGTGACTCCGTCGCGCACCGCCTGCGTGAAGCCCTCGCCGAGGGGCGCCTGGACCCGGACGAGCACAGCGAGCGGCTGGACGCGGTGTACCGGGCCAAGACCGTCGGCGAGCTGGTCCCACTCACCGAGGACCTCCCGGCGCCGAACGGTCCCGGCGCCTCCGTCGCCCCCACCGACTTCCGTTCGCCCCGGCCGCTCTACGGCGGCGGCCGGATCGTGGACCAGGAACCCACCAGCCGGGCCGCGGTCGTCGTCCTGGGCGGCGCGAGCCGGTCGGGCAACTGGGTCCTGCCAGGCGCCTTCACCGCCTTCGCGGTGCTGGGCGGGGTCGACCTGGACCTGCGCGAGGCCCGGTTCACCCAGCGCGAGACCACCATCTGGGTCTGCGCCGTCATGGGCGGGGTGGGCATCACCGTGCCCGACGACGTGCAGGTGCGGGTGCACGGCCTGCCGCTCATGGGCGGCTTCGGCATCTCCGAGAACACCCCCAGCGTGGTGGACCCGGACGCCCCGATCGTGCACGTCCGGGGCATCGTCGTGATGGGCGGGGTGGGCATCGAGTACAAGCCGCGCAAACACCAGGACGGGATCGAGGAGTAGGGGCGCCTCCCCCTCCGGGGAACGCGCACCCCCGGACAAGACGTTCTGCTCGCCCGGAGCCGTCCATGGAACCACACTGCCACCCCATGCGTAAGGTCTGTGGCTGATTGTGGCAATTGTGGCCATCGGTCCTTGCCGAGACCACCTCCGCGGTGTCAGGCTGCACCGGTACTTCGCCTACCCAAGGTGTCCATCCCCCGACTCCAAGGAGCGGTGGACCCCCGCACTCCGGAGGAAGATCCTTGCGCCCCAGTTCCGAAGGCAGGCCGCCGCGCGGAGCGGCCGTCCCCGCATCCCGGCGCCGTGCCGCCACGGCCGGTGCCGCGGCCGTCCTGATGACCGTCGCCGCCCTGGCGTCCTCCCCCGCCCACGCCGAGCCCGGACCGCCCGGGCACGCCGGGCCCCCGGACCACTCCCGCGCCCCCGAGCACGCGGGGCCGCCCGCGCACGCGGGCAGGCCGAGCGAGGACCCGCCGCTGTCGGAGCGGGTGAGCGCGGACGCCATCCGCGAACACCTGGAGAACCTCGACACCATCGCCGAGTACAACGGCGGCAACCGGGCCACGAGCACCCCCGGCTACGACGTCGCCGCCCTCTACGTCGAGGACCAGCTGGAGCGCGCGGGGTACGAGCCCTACCGGCACGAGTACGACTACGAGCTGTGGCGGGAGAACTCCCCGGCCGTCCTGGCCCAGACCGCGCCGGAGCAGGCCGACTACGAGGTCGACACCGACTACGCGACCATGAGCTACTCCGGCTCGGGCGACGTCACCGCCCCGGCGGTGGCCGTCAACGCCGACAGCGCCGCGAGCGGCTGCTCCCCCGACGACTTCGCCGGCTTCCCCGAGGGCGCGATCGCGATCACCGTGCGCGGCACCTGCCCGTTCTCGGACAAGGTGGACAACGCCGCCGCCGCGGGGGCCGCGGCCGCCCTGGTGGTCAACAACGAGGACGAGGTCTTCCTGGGCACCGTGGGCGAGCACTCCGCCATCCCCGCCCTGGGCGTGTCCGGGACGCTGGGCGCCGAGCTGCTGGCCGCCGAGGGCCTGGAGCTGCGGGTGAGCGTGGACGCCGAGGTCAGCAACGAGACCTCCTACAGCGTGCTGGCCGAGACCCCGGGCGGCCGGGACGACAACGTGGTGGTCGTGGGCGGCCACCTCGACAGCGTCGCGGACGGCCCCGGCATCAACGACAACGGCAGCGGCACGGCCTTCCTGCTGGAGACCGCCATCCAGCTGGCCGAGCAGGAGGAGCCCAACAACAAGGTGCGGTTCGCCTTCTGGGGCACCGAGGAGGAGGGCCTGGTCGGTTCCACCCGGTACGTGGAGGACCTGACCGCGCAGGAGGTCGAGGACATCGCCCTCTACCTCAACTTCGACATGATCGGCTCGCACAACTACGGCCGGTTCGTCCTGGACGGCCGGATGGAGCTGCCCGGGTCCGTGGCCGCCCCGTCGGGCTCCGGCGCGATCTCGAAGGTCTTCGAGGACTACTTCGCCGCCCAGGACCAGGTCAGTGAGCCCGGCGTGCTGAGCGGACGCAGCGACTACCAGGCGTTCATGACCGCGGGCATCCCCTCGGGCGGCCTGTTCAGCGGCGCCGACGGTGTCAAGAGCGAGGAGCAGGTCGAGTGGTACGGCGGCACTGCGGGCGAGCAGTTCGACCCGTACTACCACACCGCCGACGACACCATGGAGAACATCAACTGGGACTCGGTGGCCGAACTGTCCGCGGCCGGTGCGCACGGCGTGGAGTTCTTCGCCCAGAGCACCCTGCCCGTGAACGGGGTGCTGCGCACGACGGCCGCGCCCAGCTTCCCGCGCCTGGGCGACGGCTGGCTGATGTAGTCCCCGCACGGCCCGTGTGAGGGGCTTGTCCCCACGCAGCGGGGCGGGCGGCGTGAACCCCCCGGTTCCACGCCGCCCGCCGCGGTGCCTCCCCCTCCGCGGCTCCCGGGTGACCCCCTCTGGCACCCGGGCGCCGCACACGGACACCGCCGGAAACTACTTTCGGTAGCCCCTTGCTTCCCCAATGTATCAGTGAGCTGCATCACCTTCACACGCTGATACTGAACAGTTATCCTCCGTCACACGGGGTGTTCCGACCCCACCGCCGCACCCGCCGGAGCACCGCCGAACCCTAGGGTGGGGGCATGACCAAACGGGACACCGACAAGCCGGTCGTGCTGTCGAAGATCTACACGCGCACCGGCGACGCCGGGACGACCGCGCTCGGCGACATGAGCCGGACCGGCAAGAACGACACGCGCCTGGTGGGCTACGCCGACACCGAGGAGGCCAACGCCGCCCTCGGCACCGCCCTGGCGCTGGGCGACCTGCCCGACGACGTCCGGGCCCTGCTCGGACGGGTCCAGAACGAGCTGTTCGACCTGGGCGCCGACCTGTCCACGCCGATCGTGCCCGACCCGGAGTACCCGCCGCTGCGGGTCCTGCCCGAGTACGTCACCCGGCTGGAGGAGGCCTGCGACACCTACAACGCCGGCCTGCCCACCCTGCGCAGCTTCATCCTGCCCGGGGGGTCCCCCACCGTGGCACTCATGCACACCGCCCGGATCGTCGTCCGGCGGGCCGAGCGCAGTGTGTGGGCGGCCGTCGAGGAGCACGGCGAGACCGTCAACCCGCTCACCGCCCAGTACCTCAACCGGCTCTCCGACCTGCTGTTCATCCTCGGCCGGTACGTCGCCCGGGAGGGCGACGAGGTCCTGTGGAAGCCCGGCGGCGAACGCTAGCGCCCCGGTGCCCGTCGCGGTCTCCGGGCCGCGTCCGGCCGCCCGTCCGCACCCGAGGGGGTCCCGCTCCGTCCGCGCGGGACCCCCTCGCGTTCCCCGGCCGCCCCGGGGCCTCCCCGCCCCGGAACCCCGTCCCAATAGGCGTTCGCGACCTGCGCGGACGGAAATCGTCCGGTGGGACGCGTGTCCTCCGCGGGGCTGGGGTTATGGGTTCCTGACACAGGAACGGACGAAGGAAGGAACCCAGATGACCACCAGAGCCAGACCGGCGACCGTCACGGCGGTCTTCGTCCTGCTGGTCCTGATCGCGGCCTACCAGATCGTCATGAGCCTGCTGGCCCTCGCCGGCGCCACCGCCATGGCCACCGTCCCGATGGTCGCCGAGAGCGCGCAGGTGCCCGCCTGGGCCGTGCTGACCGGCGCGGCCATCGGACTGGTCTACGGCGCGCTGTCGGCCGTTCTGGCCGCCATGGTCAACCGGAACCGCGACGGCGTCCGCACCTCGGTGACCGCGGTCAACGCGGTCTACGCCGCCGTGATCCTGGCGCTGCTGTTGACCCCTGTCAGCGGGGTCCCCGAGATCGTCGCGGCGCTCTTCGCCGTCACGGTGGCGGTCCTGGCCAACACCGCGACCGCCAAGGAGTACTTCTCCGGCGTCGCGGCCCCGGCCGGACACGCCCACCCGCAGGTCGGCTGACCGCCCCCTGACCGCGCCCGGCCCGTCACCCTCCCACGGGCCGGGCGCGCCCCCGTCCCCGCCCTCGGCTCCGCCCGGTCGGCGCGGGGCCCTCCGGCCGTGGGCACACCACGCGCGGCCCGGACGGCACCTCGGGCGGCACACCGGGTGCGGGGAGGGAGACACCCCGCCCGGCCCCCGGCGTGATCGGGGCCGACGGCCGGGAGGACGGCGGTACGCCCCGCGACACGGGGACGGGGAGGTTCCCGGCCTCGGAGGACCGGGCCCTCAGCATCCGGGCGGGAACTCCTCCTCCGGGACGAACTCCGCCTCGGCCGACCCCCCGGCGGTGGCGTACACGCCCTGGTCCTCGGCCAGCACACCGGTCGTGAACGCGACCGTGCCGATGTCGTGCTCGGTCTCCTCGCCCGGAGGGGCCTCCCGCGAGCCGATCCCGACGACGTACTCCTCCCGCTCCGACTCCGGGACCAGGCGGTAGACCTGCCGTCCGTCGCCGTCGGTGATCCGCCAGGCGTCACCGGGGGCGGCCAGGTCCACCTCGGTCCGGTCGCCCTCGAAGTCACGGGTGGCGATCAGGTGGATCCGCTGTCCGCCGCCGGACAGGTCGATCTGGCGGGGGGCGGCGTCACCGCACCAGGCCACGACCAGCACGGGGAACTGGTGCGCGGCGGAGAAGTGGCCCGTGGCCACGGCGCCGACGTGGCCGCCCGCGGGCTGGCAGGCGGCGAGCAGGGGGACGAGGAGGGCGGGGCCCAGGAACCGGTGAAGTCGCGAGGCGAGCATGGAACCGCATCCTGCCGTGTCCGGCCACCCAGGGGAAGGGGACACGGGGCACGGCGCCGCCGCGCCCCGTGGAGGTTCCGCCGGGCCCGGGTTCAGGCCCCGCCGAGTTCGCGCTCGACGGCCTCGACCTTGCTGCGCAGGCCGTCGGTGACGCCCTCGCGGACATCGGCCTTGAGGGTGAGGCTGACCCGGGAGGAGCCCTCCCCCGCGGCCTGCACGGCGCGCTTGACGACGTCCATGACCTCGTCCCACTCACCCTCGACGCTGGTGAACATGGCGGAGGTCTCGTTGGGCAGTCCGCTCTCCCGGACCACCCTCACCGCGCGGGCGACGGCGGGGGCGACGGACTCACCGGTTCCGAGAGGGGCTACGGAGAAAGCGACGATCGTACTCATGCCAGCCATGCTAGGCACACAGGGGCGCACGGGGGAACCACCCACGCGCGGGGCCTCAGCTCTCCCAGTGGGTTCCCGGGGGCATCGACTCCAGCCACGACAGGAAGCCGGTCTGCGTGCCCTCGCTCATGGCGATCTCGTACGCCGCCTCGCGGGGGTCGGAGCCGTCGGCGAGCAGCCATCCCACCCGGAGCACGGTGAGGTCCACCGGCAGGTCCTCGCCCTCGGCGGGGGCGCGCCGCCCCACGACGACGAGACCGCGGCGCGACAGCTTGGCTGTCGGCCGCGGTCTGAGTGAGAAGATCGGGAACCAGCCCAGGTTCTCCGTGCCGTACCGGCCGAAGCCGATGCGCCAGGACCCCCGGCGGCCAGGCACCCCGACCGCGCGCAGGTAACACTCCACCGCGCCGCCGCGCCGTACCAGGACCCAGCGGCGCAGGGTGACGGCGAGTGCCAGCACCAGGAGGACGACGAGCAGGGCGAGCAACACCCACAGCGCGGACTCCCACCAGGGTGCTCCGGGCCGGAGCCGTTGCATGCCCACCACTCGTTCCGCCGTCCCGGTACGCTAGGCGACTTCCTCGCCCGCAGCCCGCAGGCGGCTGTTGGCGCGGCCCAGGGCGTCGGTGTCGCCGGCCTCGGCCGCGTTCTTCAGCGCCGTGCGCGCACGGTCCACATCGATGTCCTCGGCGAGCTCGGCGGTCTCGGCGAGGATGGAGACGCGTCCCTCACCCGACACCGAGACGAACCCGCCGTGCGCGGCGGCCCGGACCTCGCCGGTCTCCCGCGCGCCCAGCACGCGGACGACCGCGTCGTGGGCGAGCAGGGACAGCACCGGGACGTGCCCCGGCATGACGCCCATCTCACCCTCGACGGTCTTCGCGATGACCATGTCGCCCTCGCCCGCCCAAATCTCACGTTCGGGCGAGACGATCTCGACGAAAAGCTTCTTCGACACTGCCACAAACTCCTCGGCTAGCGGGTGATTCGGCCGGGCCGGTCCCCGACCGATGTCGGGGACCGGCCCGGCCAGAGAACTAACCCTGCAGCTTCTTGGCCTTCTCGACGGCCATGTCGATGTTGCCGACGTCGAGGAACGCCTGCTCGGGCAGGTGGTCGTACTCACCGTCGCACAGGCCCTTGAAGGAGGCGATGGTCTCCTCCAGGGGCACGAACACGCCCGGGGTACCGGTGAACTTCTCCGCCACGAACATGTTCTGCGACAGGAAGCGCTCGATCCGGCGCGCCCGGTTGACGACGATCTTGTCCTCCTCGGACAGCTCGTCCATACCGAGGATGGCGATCTGGTCCTGGAGGTCGTTGTTGCGCTGGAGGATCTCCTTGACGCGCTGGGCCACCTGGTAGTGCTCCTCGCCCACGTACTGCGGGTCGAGGATGCGGGAGGTGGAGGTCAGCGGGTCGACCGCCGGGTAGATGCCCTTCTGCGAGATCGGGCGGGAGAGCTCGGTCGTCGCGTCCAGGTGGGCGAAGGTGGTCGCCGGAGCCGGGTCGGTGTAGTCGTCCGCGGGCACGTAGATCGCCTGCATCGAGGTGATCGAGTGGCCGCGGGTCGAGGTGATCCGCTCCTGGAGCTGGCCCATCTCGTCCGCCAGGTTGGGCTGGTAGCCCACGGCCGAGGGCATGCGGCCCAGCAGCGTGGAGACCTCCGAACCCGCCTGGGTGAAACGGAAGATGTTGTCGATGAACAGCAGCACGTCCTGCTTCTGGACGTCGCGGAAGTACTCCGCCATCGTCAGAGCGGACAGGGCCACCCGCAGACGGGTGCCCGGGGGCTCGTCCATCTGGCCGAAGACGAGGGCGGTGTCCTGGAGGACCTCCATCTCGTCCATCTCCAGGAAGAGGTCCGTACCCTCACGGGTGCGCTCGCCGACACCGGCGAACACGGACACACCACCGAAGTTGCGGGCGATACGCGTGATCATCTCCTGGATGAGCACGGTCTTGCCCACACCGGCGCCGCCGAACAGGCCGATCTTGCCGCCCCGCACGTACGGGGTGAGCAGGTCGATGACCTTGATGCCCGTGACCATCATCTCGGTCTTGGACTCAAGCTGGTCGAAGGCCGGGGCCTTGCGGTGGATCGGCCACCGCTCGGTGACGCCCAGCTCCGCGGTCGGCACGTCCAGGGACTCGCCCAGGGTGTTGAACACGTGGCCCTTGACGACGTCGCCGACGGGCACGCTGATGGGCGCGCCGGTGTCGCGCACCTCGGCGCCGCGGACGAGGCCGTCCTGCGGGGCCAGGGAGACCGTGCGCACGAGGTTGTCACCCAGGTGCTGGGCGACCTCCATCGTGATGGTCTTGGCCTTGCCGCCGATGGTCACGTCGGTGTGCAGGGCGTTGTAGATGGCAGGCAGGGAGCCGACGGGGAACTCCACGTCGACGACCGGGCCGGTGACCCGGGAGATCCGGCCGGTGGCGGTGCCAGCCCCAGCCGTCCCTTCAACTGTCGCAGTCACTTTTGTTACTCACTTCCCGCGCTGGCAGCAGCGAGCGCGTCGGCACCGCCGACAATCTCACTGAGCTCATTGGTGATCTCAGCCTGACGTGCCTGGTTGGCCAGACGGGTCAGGTTCTTGGCGAGTTCCTCGGCGTTGTCCGTGGCCGCCTTCATGGCGGCGCGACGGGAGGCCTGCTGGGAGGCGGACGACTCCAGGAGCGAGAAGTAGATCCTGTTGACGACGTACTGCGGCAGCAGCTGGTCCAGGACCTCCTCCGCCGAGGGCTCGAACTCGTACAGCGGAAGCGGCTCGCCTCCGTGCGCGGCCTCGAGCTCGGAGCTGTCGACCTCCTCCACCTCCAGCGGCAGGGCCCTGACGGTCCCGGCGCGCTGGGTCAGCATCGAGACGAACTCCGTGGAGACCACGTGGATCTCGTCGACACCGCCCTCGGCGGCGTCGGCGGAGAACTTCTCCATGAGGGCGGAGCCGATCTCCTGGGCGTGCGCGTAGGTGGGGCGTTCGGTGAAGCCCTCCCACTGCGCCTCCAGGGGGCGGTCGCGGAACTTGTAGAAGCCCACGCCCTTGCGGCCCACCATGTAGGTGAGGACCTCCTTGCCCTGCTCCCGCAGGAGCTGGGTGAGGGAGTCCGCCTCCTTGAGCACGTTGGTCGAGAAGGCGCCCGCCAGGCCCTTGTCGCTGGTGATGACCAGGACGGCGGCGCGGGTGGGGTTCTCGGACTCGGTCAGCAGCGGGTGATCGGTCACCCGGCTGGCCAGGGCCGAGACCGCCCGGGTGATCTCCCGCGCGTAGGGCCCAGCAGCCTCCGCCGCACGCTGCGCCTTGGTGATGCGCGTCGTGGCGATGAGCTCCATC
The DNA here is from genome assembly GCF_012396365.1 of Nocardiopsis alborubida. Lineage (GTDB taxonomy): Bacteria > Actinomycetota > Actinomycetes > Streptosporangiales > Streptosporangiaceae > Nocardiopsis > Nocardiopsis alborubida. The sequence continues at coordinate 23,925 of NZ_JAAXPG010000010.1, forward strand.
GCGCGGGTGATCTTCGCCATCGACTTCGTCGAGCGGATCCTCCGGCGATAGACGCGAAGCTGTGCACCCATGGGTTACTTCCCGCCCTTGGCGACCTTGATGGTCTCCTGGCCGACCTTCTCCTGGTCCAGCGCCTCGGCCTCGGCCTCGGTGCCCAGGAGGGTCCCGGCGGAGGTCTGGAAGCCCTGCTTGAACTTCTCCAGCGCGGAGTCGAGGGACTTCTGGGTCTCGTCCTCGAACTTGCCGCTCTCGCGGATGTTGTCGAGGATGCCCGAGTGCTCGCGGTCCAGGTAGTCCAGGAAGTCCTCCTCGAAGCGGCGCACGTCCTCGACCGGGACGTCGTCGACGCGGCCGGTGGTGCCGGCCCAGATCGAGACGACCTGCTTCTCCATGGAGAACGGCGAGTACTGGCCCTGCTTGAGGAGCTCCATCAGACGGGCACCGCGCTCCAGCTGCTGCTTGGAGACGGCGTCCAGGTCCGAGCCGAAGGCGGAGAACGCCTCCAGCTCGCGGTACTGGGCCAGGCCCAGACGCAGGGTGCCGGAGACCTTCTTCATCGCCTTGGTCTGCGCGGCGCCACCGACACGGGAGACCGACACACCGACGTTGATCGCCGGGCGCTGCCCCTGGTTGAACAGGTCCGACTCCAGGAAGACCTGGCCGTCGGTGATGGAGATGACGTTGGTGGGGATGTACGCCGAGACGTCGCCCGCCTTGGTCTCGATGATCGGCAGGGCGGTCATCGACCCCTTGCCCATCTCGTCGGAGAGCTTGGCGCAGCGCTCCAGGAGCCTGGAGTGCAGGTAGAAGACGTCACCGGGGTAGGCCTCGCGGCCCGGCGGGCGGCGCAGCAGCAGCGACACCGCGCGGTAGGCCTCGGCCTGCTTGGTGAGGTCGTCGAAGACGACGAGGACGTGCTTGCCCTCGTACATCCAGTGCTGGCCCAGGGCCGAGCCGGTGTAGGGGGCCAGGTACTTGAAGCCGGCCGCCTCGGACGCCGGGGCGGCGACGATGGTGGTGTACTCCATCGCGCCGGCCTCTTCGAGGGCGCCACGCACACCGGCGATGGTCGAGCCCTTCTGGCCGATCGCGACGTAGATGCAGCGCACCTGCTTGTCGGGGTCGCCCGACTCCCAGTTGGCCTTCTGGTTGATGATCGCGTCGATGCAGACCGCGGTCTTGCCGGTCTGCCGGTCGCCGATGACCAGCTGGCGCTGGCCGCGGCCGATCGGGGTCATCGAGTCGATCGCCTTGATACCGGTCTGGAGCGGCTCGTGGACGGGCTTGCGCTCCATCACGGAAGCAGCCTGGAGCTCCAGCTCGCGGCGCTCGGTCGACTCGATCTCGCCCTTGCCGTCGATGGGGGCGCCCAGGGGGTCCACCACGCGGCCGAGGAAGTTGTCACCCACCGGCACCGAGAGGAGCTGGCCGGTGCGGCGCACCTTCTGGCCCTCCTCGATGCTGGTGAAGTCACCCAGCACGACGACACCGATCTCACCGATCTCGAGGTTCTGGGCCAGGCCCAGGGTGCCGTCCTCGAACTGGAGCAGCTCGTTCGCCATCGCCGAGGGAAGGCCACCGACGCGGGCGATGCCGTCACCGGAGTAGGTGACGGTACCGACCTCTTCCGCGCGGGTGGCTTCAGGCTCGTACGACTGGACGAAGCGCTGTAGCGCGTCCCGGATCTCGTCCGGCCGGATCGTCAGCTCCGCCATCTCTACGTTGTCCTTGCTCTCAAATGGCGCCGGGCTGGCGCCGTGCGTGCTTGCCTTGCGTTCTGTCAGCCGGCCAGGCGGCGTTGGGCCTCGGCGATACGCCCGGCGATGGTCCCGTCGATGACCTCGTCACCCACCTGGATGGACAGGCCACCCACGATCTCGGGGGCGACCTCGATGTTGAGGTGGATGTCGCGGCCGTAGGCGCGCGAGAGCGCGGCTCCGAGCCGGGACTGCTGTTGTTCGCTCAGGGCGACGGCGCTGCGGACGACGGCGACGTAGCGCTTGGCGCGCTCGGCGACGAGCTGTCCGAAGTTGTCCAGCGCCTGCTCCAGGGTACGACCCCTGGGCCGGGTGACCGCTTCTCCCACCAGGACCAGCGTCGCGGGGTTCACCCTGCCCGAGAGCAGGCCCTCCACGAGGGAGAGGCGCTTCTCGGGGGCGACCCCCTCGCGGGTGAGGGCGTCGCGCAGCTCGGGCTGGGCGATGACGATCCGCTGGAAGCGGAACAGCTCGTCCTCCAGCTCGTCGAGCCCCGAGGCGCTCTGGAGGTGGGCGACTGTCGCGTAGACCGCCATCCGCTCCATCGCGTCCACCAGGTCACGGGGACCCGACCACTTGGCCGAGACCACGTCACCGGCCACGAGGACCGCGGACGGCGACACCCGGGTCTCCAGGAGCTGCCCGATCAGACCGGTCTTGGCCTCGGCCGGGTTCGCCTGGTCGGCGAGCCAGCGGCGCAGCGAGTGCTCGCTCCCCAGCAGGGCGACGACCTCGAAGAGCTCGCTGCCCAGGGAGACGCCGCTCTGCGGGGTGCCCGCCGACGCCAGGACGTTCTCGTCCAGGCGCCGGGTCACCTCGGCCAGCGACGTGCGGCTGATACCACGCATCAGCGCACCTCTGCCTGCTGCGTGCTGTCGCTCTGCTCCAGCTCGTCCAGGAACCGGTCGATGACGCGGTTCTGGGCGGCGCCGTCGCTGAGGGTCTCACCGACGATGCGGCTCGCCAGCTCGGTGGAGAGCGCACCGACCTCGTTGCGCAGCTGCACCAGGGCCTGCTGGCGGTCGGCCTCGATCTGGGCGTGGGCCGCCTCGACGATGCGACGCGCCTCGACCTGGGCCTCCTCGCGCGCCTCGGCGATGATCGCCGCCCGCTGCTCCTTGGCCTTCTCCAGCTCTTGGGCGTACTCGCGGTGCGACTCTTCGAGCTTCTCGCGGTACTGCTGGCGGATCTCCTCGGCCTCGGCCTCGGCCCTCTTGGCGCGCTCGATGCCGCCCTCGATGGCGTCGTGACGCTCGTCGAGGACCGCCATGACCTTCGGCACCGCCTTGCGGGCGACAAAGAAGTAGACCACGGCGAGCGCGATCGCACCGAAGGTGAACTTCACCCAGTCGATCCGCAGAATGTTGTAATCGGCTGCCAACTCCACCAACATGGTCAGCCCTCCTTCGCGTCAGTTGCCATCAGATTCCGCCGGCAAACCGTGGTCAGGAACCGGTGGGGGCGGCGAAGGCGAGAACGAAGCCCAGGATGGCCAGGGCCTCGATCAGGGCGAAGCCCAGGTAGATGTTGGTCTGGAGCGGACCGCGCGCCTCGGGCTGGCGGGCGATGGCCTGCATGCCCAGACCGAAGACGATACCGACACCAATACCGGCGCCGATGACGCTGATGCCGTAACCGATGGTGTTGATGTTGCCGGTGATCGCAGCGATGTCCATTGATGTTTCCTTTTACTCGACGTCCGGCGTTGCGCTTCGCAATGGGTCAGTTCGCCGGTGTGGACGGATCTGTGGCTTCCCACACCCCTTCCCGGCCCGGGGGGACCGAGGGGTGTGCGGGGTTCAGTGGGCCGCTTCGAGGGACTGGTTGATGTACAGGCTGGCCAGCAGCGTGAAGATGAACGCCTGGACGGCCATGATCAGGATCTCGAAGAGGAAGAAGGCCAGGTAGCCGAGCAGAGCGGCACCGGAGAAGAGCACCGAAACCGTACTCAGGACCGGTCCGGCCGTCAGGTTCAGCATGTACCAGCCGCCGTAGGCGAACACGGCGAGCAGCAGGCTGCCCGCGAACATGGTCGCGAAGAGACGGAGGGCGTGCGTCACCGGCCGGATGAGGAACACCGAGAGGATTTCGATGGGGGTGACCAGGATGTAGATCACCTTGGGCATCCCGGGGGGGAAGATCTGGTTTCGGAAGTAGCCCCAGCCGCCCTGGTTACGGATTCCGATCACGATGGTCATGACGTAGATGACCAGCGCCAGCATGGCCGTGAAGGCCAGGTTGCTGTTGACCGGCAACATACCGGGGATCAGACCGGTGAAGTTCATCGCCAGGATGAGCGTGAACACCGCCGTCATGAACGGCAGGAACCGGTCGCCCTTGACGCCCATCGTGGGACGGGTGATCTGGTCGCGCACGAAGAGGACCAGCATCTCTCCGACGCTCTGCCTGCGCCCGGGGACGAGGCTCAGCTTGCGGCTGAACCACGACCACAGAAGCAGGACGGCACCGACCGCGACGAGCAGCAGGACCAGGTAGAGGTCGATACCCGCGCTGCCGGGGATGTTGGTGTACCACGGTTCGGGGAAGAACATCCCGATCGTGGGCGGTGTGAACCCGCACCCGTTGTCACCGAACAAGTGGCAATTCGGTTCGGCCGCGAGAATGCGCACGTCAGCACTCACGGCGAATCCTTTCGTCGTGACGCAAGAAAGCCTCGTTGATGGTTGTTGCGGAGCGTTGTCGCGCGAACCGCGACGCCGGACTGGTTGGAGGGGTCAGGAGTGGCGGGACTTGGAGACGATCAGGTAGATCGCGCCCACCATTCCCAGAACCGCTCCGATGGGCAGGAACAGTGCCTGGAAGCCCAACAGCTTGTCCGCGGCCCAGCCGATCGCGCTCCAGACGAGCACACCCGAGAGCAGAGTGGAGAAGAGGGCCCACCCGTCGGACTGACGCGGCACCGAATCCTCGTGCGCGTGTGTCTTCCTGGTGGGTTCGCTGCTCATCTCGCTCCGGAATATAGCATGTGAGCTCGGACGGGGACTCTCGGCCCCAGCCGTCGGAAAGCATCGTATTACGCCCGTTTCGAGGGGCTCGGCCGGGGGACTCCATCACCCGGTCCCCGAGCTCTCGACCGGGTCGACGTGGAGTGTCTTCGTCCTGGCGATCGTCCACGTCTGACCGCCCAGCCAGGCCAGGACGACGGCCAGCGCACTGTAGACGAAGGCCGCGCTGTCCAGGCCGGCCACGAAGGAGCTGCGGCCCAGGGTGACCAGGACGACGCCGAGCACCGCCATCTTGAGGACGAAGCCCACGAGGTTCGCCGCGAGGAAGAGGTCCTTGTTGCGGCGGGTGACGATGATGACTCCCGCCTGCCCCAAACCGAAGCAGGCGAGGATGATCACCGAGGCCAGCGCGGAACCGGCCAGGCCCGCCGTACCGGCGAGGAGCGCTGATACTGCCAAGGCCAGAAGAGCGCACGCCACACCGGGAAGCGCGGCGCCGCGGAAGGCCCTCCAGGCGTCGTTTTCCTGCATGGCGAAGCTCCGTCTGGGGTCGTGGTTGCCTGCTCGTGAAAGCTATCACAAGGTTTTTGGTGCTGAATCCGGGGGTTCCTTAACGCGACCTTAACGGTCCACAAAGTGCCCGATCCAGGCGGTTTCCAGCGCCCGTGTCACCTTCGCCACACCTGCTGCACCACCGTATCCGCAGGTCAGAAGCACCTTCGGCCAGCCCCCGGGTACGCCCCGCGAGAGCCCGCTCAGCCATCAGTTGGCGAATCGTGATCTGGGGCCGTCTTGACGCTTTCCTTGCGCCGCGGGAACAGCAGTCCGCGCCGCCGCAGGCGGGGCAGCGCGATGAGGCCAACCGCACACGTGGCCACCAGCGCGGTCACCGCCAGCACGATGACCCAGGAGTCGAACACCGACAGGGCGACCGCCGCGAAGGCCACGATCCCCGCCCACAGGTACATCAGCAGCACCGCGCGCACGTGGCTGTGGCCCATGTCCAGCAGGCGGTGGTGCAGGTGGCCCCGGTCCGGTGCGAACGGGGACTTGCCCGCCAGCGTCCTGCGCACGACGGCCAGCACCAGGTCGGCCAGCGGGAGGGCGATCACCAGCAGCGGCAGCGCGATCGGCAGGAACACCACCAGACCGGAGTTGAACCCCTCGCGCGCGGTGTTGGCGTCGAACTGCCCGGTCACCGTGATGGTGATCGAGGTCAGCAGCAGGCCCAGCAGCATGGCCCCGGTGTCGCCCATGAACACCTTGGCCGGGTGGAAGTTGTGGCAGAGGAACCCCGCGCACGTGCCCGCGAGGATGATCGCGATCATCGCCGGATAGGACTGGCGCACGAAGCCCTGCTCCACCGCGACGACGTAGTAGTAGGCGAAGAAGGCCATGGAGGAGATGGCGACGATGCCCGCCGCGAGACCGTCGAGGCCGTCGGCGAAGTTGACCGCGTTGATGGTCACCACGATCAGCAGGATCGAGATCATCGCGCCCAGCCACGGCCCCAGGGAGAGCTGGGTGCCGGGCAGCGGCAGCCACAGCAGCTGTACGCCCTGCCAGACGAGGATGCCCGCGGCGGCGGTCTGCCCGGCGAGCTTGCTGAGCGCGTCCATGCCCCAGCGGTCGTCGATGACGCCGACGATGGTGATGAGCCCGCCCGCGAGGAGCAGGCCCATCCAGGTGTCGGCGAGGAAGACGTCCTGGAGGTGCGGCAGCTGGGCGGAGATCAGCAGTGCGGCGGCGAACCCGCCGTAGATGGCCAGCCCTCCCAGTCGCGGGATGGGCTCGGTGTGCACGTCGCGGTCGCGCACCGGCGGCGTGGCGCCGAAGGCGATGGCGAACCGGCGCACCAGCGGAACGAGCAGGTAGGTCACCGCGGCGGCGATGACGAAGGTGAGCGCGTACTCCCGCACGTCCTTGGCCCCTCTAGTTCTTGTCGCCGTCGGGGGCGGTCCCGGGAGCGCTCTCGTCCGCGTCCCGCGAGGTTTCCGGCTCCGGGGACGGGGCCTCCCGCGCGTCCCCGTCCCCGGCCTCGCCGCCCTCCGGCGCCGCGGGCTTGCGGGGCCCCTTGCGCAGCTCGCCGATCACGGTGCCGCACACCGCGCGCAGCTGTTCGATGGAGATGGCGCCCGCGCGCAGCACGCGCGGGACCGCGTAGGTCAGGTCGACGATGGTGGAGGAGACGCGGGACTCGGTCTCGCCGCCGTCCAGGTAGACGGCGACGTCCTCGTCACCGAGCTGCCCGATGGCCTCCTCCACTCGGGTCGCGGAGGGCTGGCCGGACTTGTTGGCGCTGCTCACCGCCATCGGCCCGACCTCCTTGAGCAGGTCCAGGGCGACCGGGTCCATCGGCATGCGCACGCCCACGGTGCCCTTGGTGTCGCCCAGGTCCCAGGACAGGCTGGGGGTGGCGGTGCACACGAGGGTGAGCGGGCCGGGCCAGAACTCCTCCATGAGGTCGCGGCCGTGGTTGCCCAGGTCGTCGACGAGGGCGTTGGCGGCGCGCATCGAGCCGACCAGCACCGGCGGGGGCATCTCACGGCCCCGGCCCTTGGTGGCGAGCAGCCTGGCCACCGCCGTCGGGCTGAAGGCGTCGGTACCGATGCCGTACACGGTATCCGTGGGCAGCACCACAAGGTCGCCTCGGCGTACCGCGGACGCGGCGTCGGCGATGCCGTCCTTGCGGGCGGTCTCGTCCGCGCAGTCGTAGATGCGGCTCACCTGCGTTCACCTCATTCTCGAACGGAGTCCACCGGGTTCACGGTCGGACCGGGATACGGGGGGGCACCAGCGACGCTCGGGCGCCGGCGGGGTTCTGGAGGCGTCGGACGTGCCGCCAGCGACGAAGGAGCCAGGCACGGGAGACGCCGAAGGTTCCCGCCCTTCGGGCGCCCGAGCGCGTGAGCGAAGCGAACCAGACAACGCGATCAGCCGTCCTCGTCGGCGCGGCGCATGACCACGAAGCGGTCGCGCCGGGCCAGGTCCTTGCGGTTGAGGACGTCGCGCCAGCCCCTGTCCTCGGGAAAGAGCCAGGGGATGTCGATGCCCTGGCCGTCGTGGTGCTCCACGGCCATCGCGCCGCCGGGCCGCAGCAGCCTGCGGCCGACGGCCTCCAGCGCGCGGATCATGTCCAGGCCGTCCTCGCCCGACCACAGCGCGGGGGCGGGGTCGTAGTCGCGCACCTCGGGCGAGATGGCCCCGGCCTCACGGGTGGGGACGTAGGGGGGGTTGCTGATGAGCAGGTCGACGCGCCCGTTGAGCTGGGGAAGGGCGGTGCGCATGTCGCCGTGGTGGGAGGTGACCCGGTCGGCGTGGCCGCTGGCGTCGATATTGCGCCGGGCCCAGGCCAGTGCGTCGGGGTCGATCTCCACCGTGTGCACGCGCGAGCGCGGCACCTCCTGCGCGATGGAGATGGCGATGGCGCCCGAGCCGGTGCCGAGGTCGACCACCAGGGGGTCGGCGACGTCCATGGCGCGCAGGGTCTGGATCGCCCAGTCCACCATGATCTCGGTCTCGGGGCGGGGCACGAAGACCCCGGGCCCGACGCGGAGTTCGAGGTAGCGGAAGTAGGCGCGGCCGGTGATGTGCTGGAGGGGTTCGCGGGCCTCGCGCCGGGACACGCACTCCCAGTAGCGGGCGTCGAAGTCGGAGTCGGCGACCGTGTGCAGTTCCCCCCGACGGACACCGTGCACGAACGCCGCGAGTTCCTCGGCGTCGGTGCGGGGTGAGGCCACGCCCGCCTCCGCGAGTCTGCGCGTCGCGCGGGCGACCTCGTCGAGCAGGACGTTCATGAGGCCTGAGCCGCTTCGAGCCTTTCCTTGGTGTCCGCGTCCACGAGGGCCTTGACGACCCCGCCGAGTTCCCCGTCGAGGACCTGGTCGAGGTTGTAGGCCTTGTAGCCGACCCGGTGGTCGGAGATGCGGTTCTCGGGGAAGTTGTAGGTGCGGACGCGCTCGGACCTGTCCACCGTGCGGACCTGGCTCTTGCGCTCGGCGGCGGCCTCGGCGTCCGCGCTGGCCTGGGCCTCGGCGTAGATGCGGGCGCGCAGGATGCGCATGGCCTGCTCCTTGTTCTGGAGCTGGCTCTTCTCGTTCTGGCACGAGGCGACGATGCCGGTCGGCAGGTGGGTGATGCGCACCGCGGAGTCGGTGGTGTTGACGCTCTGGCCGCCGGGTCCGGAGGAGCGGTAGACGTCCACGCGAAGGTCCTTCTCGTGGATCTCGACCTCGATGTCCTCGGCCTCGGGGACGACCAGCACACCGGCCGCGGAGGTGTGGATGCGGCCCTGGGACTCGGTCACGGGGACGCGCTGCACGCGGTGCACGCCGCCCTCGAACTTGAGCATCGGCCACACGCCCGCCCCCGGCTCGGGGGTGCCCTTGTTCTTGAAGGCGATCGTGATGTCCTTGTACCCGCCGAGGTCGGAGTGGGTGGAGTCGATGACCTCGGTCTTCCAGCCCTGGCGCTCGGCGTAGCGCAGGTACATGCGCACCAGGTCACCGGCGAAGAGGGCGGACTCCTCACCGCCCTCGCCCGCCTTGACCTCCATGATGAGGTTCTTGTCGTCGGCGGGGTCGCGGGGGACGAGCAGGACGCGCAGGCGCTCGGTGAGCCGCTCGGCGTCCTCGGTCAGGCGGTCGGCCTCCTCGGCGAAGGAGGAGTCCTCGGCGGCGAGCTCGCGCGCGGCGTCGATGTCGCTCTCGACCTCCTTGAGCGCGCGGTAGGTCTCGATGATGGGGGTGAGCTGTGCGTAGCGTTTGCCCAGCGTGCGCGCCCTGGCCTGGTCGGCGTGCACCTCGGGGTCGGCGAGCTGCTGTTCCAGCTCGTAGTACTCCCCCAGTAGGTCGTCCAGCTTCACGTTCGCCCGTCCCCGTCGTGTTGTGCTTGCCTCGCCTGTCCGTCTCCCCCTCAGGGGCCAACCTGGTCCCGCGGGGCCGGGGAACCGGCCGCCGCGGGACAGCGGGCGGCGCTACTTGCGCTTGCCGAAGCGCTTCTCGAAGCGGGCGACGCGGCCACCGGTGTCCAGGATCTTCTGCTTGCCCGTGTAGAACGGGTGGCACTCGGAGCACACCTCGGCGCGGATCTTGCCCTCGTTGACGGTGCTGCGGGTGATGAAGTGGGCACCGCAGGTGCAGGTCACCTCGGTAGCGACGTACTCGGGGTGGATGTCGGCCTTCATGTGTGTCTCCTCATCAGGGGCGCGACCGCCGGACGCATGACGGGCCGAGCCGCCAGGGGGCGGGTCGGTCGTCGTGGGCCATGCGCGAACCGGTGCCGCGGCGATCCGGGTAACGGGGTGGCGGGCCCCGCCGAAGCAGGGGCGGGCCACTCCCCGCTACCAGTTTGCCAGACCCACAACGTTGCCGGGACCAGTACCTATTCCTCCCCCTCTCGGCCGCCTCCCCTGGGGGCGGCTCCGGCGGTGTGGGAGGGGGGCTTGTTCGTGTCGGCCCTGCGCATGAGGAGGACGAGCGCGGCGAGCACGGCCAGGACCAGGAGGAGCACCGCGGTGCCGGTGTTGGGACCGAACCCGTAGACGAGGACGTAGCTCACCGACCCCGCCAGCAGCACGTAGTAGGTCAGGGGCAGGAGGCTCTGGCGGATGAGGTCGCCCTCGCGTCCGGCCAGCCCGACCACCGCGGAGGCGGCGACCACGTTGTGCACGGTGATCATGTTGCCCGCGGCGCCGCCCACGGCCTGGGTGGCCACGACGGTCTCGGGCGGGATCCCGATGCGTTCGGCGGTGGAGAACTGGAAGAGGGAGAACATCAGGTTGGAGACGGTGTTGGAGCCCGCGACGAAGGCGCCCAGGGCGCCGATCCAGGGGGCGTAGAGCGGCCAGGTGGCCCCGCCCAGTTCGGCGGCTCCGGCGGCGAGGGTGAGCGGCATGCTCTCCATGGCGGTGTCGCCGAAGTCGCTTCCGGTGTTGATGAAGACGCGGACGAGCGGGACGGCGAAGAGCAGGGCGACGGCCGCCCCGGCCAGCTGCGATCCGGCCATCTTCCAGGAGTCGGCGATCTGGCGGCGCGTCATGCGGTGCAGGCCGTAGGTGACCAGGCAGACGAGGATGAAGGTCGCGCCGGGCGAGTAGAGGGGTTCGACGAGCTGGGAGACGGGGGTGCCGAAGATGTCGGTGGCCCCGACCGAGACGCCGGTCAGCCAGTTCTCCAGGGGCGTGATGGTGCGGGTGGCCACCAGCAGCGCGGCGACCATGAGGTAGGGCGCCCAGGCGGCGAGGAAGCCGACCCGCCTGCCGTCGGCGGGCACGGTCTCGCCGACGCCGGGGGAGATCCTGCCGCTCCAGCGGGCCAGCCAGTCCTCTCGGGGCGGGAAGTCCCAGGTCCGCTTGGGCATGAGGAAGCCCCTGCGCGCGGCGAGGACGACGATGACCAGACCGGTGAGGCCGCCGAGGAGGCTGGTGAACTCCACGCCGAGGAAGTGGTTGTAGAGGACCGAGGGGACGGTCATGGCGAAGGCGGCGAACAGCGCGAACCTCCACACGCCGAGGCCGTCGGAGAAGCGCCGGTTGCCGCCGTAGAAGCCGCAGAGCATGCAGCAGATGAAGAGCGGGACGAGGGTGCCGGAGACGGCGTGCAGCAGGACGGTCTGGAACCCGATGAGGCTGACGAACCCGGGCATGTCCAGGCCGAGCTCGGCGGCGCGCGCGGCGACCGCGGACGACCCCTCCAGCCCTCCGGAGACGCCGACGAGGATGGGCGTGCCCACCGCGCCGAAGCTGACCGGCGTGCTCTGGATGACCAGGCCGACCATGACGGCGGCCATCGCGGGGAAGCCCAGGGCGAGCAGGAGCGGCGCGACCACGGCGGCGGGGGTGCCGAATCCGGAGGCGCCCTCGATGAAGCTGCCGAACAGCCAGCCGATGATGATCGCCTGGACGCGGCGGTCGGGGCTGATGTCGGTGAAGGTGGCGCGGATGGTGGCGATGGCGCCGCTCTTGGTGAGGGTGGAGAGCAGCAGGAGCGCGCCGAAGATGATGTAGAGCAGGCCGATCGCGAGGATGAGGCCCTGGACGGTGGAGGCCGCGATCGCGACCCAGTCGGTCTGCCAGAAGAGGACGGCGATACCGACCACGACGACGTATCCGGCGGGCATCGCGTACATGGCCGGGAGGCGGAACCCGACGAGCAGGACGCCGACGAGGACGATCGGGACGAGCGCGAGGAGGCTGAGTAGGGCGAGGTTGTCCATCCGGACGGCTCCCTGGTGCGGGGACTACTCGACGGCGCGACCCTAAATCGTTTTCCCGTCAGGGGATACACCCTTGTGTGATCCGCAACACAGTAGTGATCTTTTTCGCCTCACGGGCTACTTCTTCCGCGATTCGAAAGGAAAGCGGTGAAACGCGCGGGCCGGTGAAGGCGGGCCCGTCGGGCGCGGTCCGGCGGACACGACGAGGCCCCCCTCCCGGAGCGGGAGGGGGGCCTGGTTCGACCGGGAGATGACGCGGGTCAGCGCTCGGGACCCACGGTGGTCTTCTGGATCTGGAGCAGGAACTCCGCGTTGCTCTTGGACTCCTTCATCTTGTCCAGGAGCAGCTCGATGGCCTGCTGGGCGTCGAGCGCGTGCAGCACCCGGCGCAGCTTCCAGACCACGCCGAGCTCCTCCGGCGACATGAGGATCTCCTCCTTGCGGGTGCTGGACGCGTCCACGTCCACCGCCGGGAAGATGCGCCTGTCCGCCAGGCTCCGGTTGAGCTTGAGCTCCATGTTGCCGGTGCCCTTGAACTCCTCGAAGATCACCTCGTCGGCGCGCGAGCCGGTCTCGACCAGCGCCGTGGCCAGGATGGTCAGCGAGCCGCCGCCCTCGATGTTGCGGGCAGCGCCGAAGAAGCGCTTGGGCGGGTAGAGCGCCGTGGAGTCCACACCGCCGGACATGATGCGCCCGCTGGCGGGGGCGGCCAGGTTGTAGGCACGGCCCAGGCGGGTGATGGAGTCCAGCAGGACGACGACGTCCATGCCCATCTCCACGAGCCGCTTGGCACGCTCGATGGCCAGGTCGGCGACGACCGTGTGGTCCTCGGCGGGCCGGTCGAAGGTCGAGTGGATGACCTCGCCCTTGACCGTGCGCTGCATGTCGGTGACTTCCTCGGGCCGCTCGTCGACCAGGATCACCATCAGGTAGCACTCGGGGTTGTTCTCGGTGATGGCGTTGGCGATCGCCTGCACCACCATCGTCTTGCCCGCCTTGGGCGGGGAGACGATCAACCCGCGCTGGCCCTTGCCGATGGGGGCGACCAGGTCGATGATGCGCGTGGTGAGGATCTGCGGCTCGGTCTCCAGGCGCAGGCGCTCCTGCGGGTACAGGGGGACCAGCTTGGAGAACTCCTGGCGGCCCCTGGCCTGGTCGGGCGACATGCCGTTGACCGAGTCCAGGCGCACCAGGGCGTTGAACTTCTCCCTGCGCTCGCCGTCCTTGGGCTGGCGGACCGCGCCGATGATGTGGTCGCCCTTGCGCAGGCCGTGCTTGCGCACCTGGGCCAGGGAGACGTAGACGTCGCTCTGGCCGGGCAGGTAGCCGGTGGTGCGCACGAAGGCGTAGTTGTCCAGGATGTCGAGGATGCCCGCGACCGGCAGCAGGACGTCGTCCTCGCCGATCACCGGTTCCGGTTCCTGGCCCCCGCTGCGTCCGCGGCGGTCCCTGCGGTCCCGGCGGCGCCCGCGGCGGCGTCCGCCGAAGTCGTCGTCGTCGCCACCACCGCCACCACCACCGGAGCCGCGGCCCTGGTTCTGGCCGCCACCACCCTGCTGGGCGTTGCTGTTCGCGTTCTGGTCGTCACCGCCGCGGTTGCGGTTGCGGCGGTTGCGCTGGCGCTCGCGACCCTGCCCGGACCTGTTGTCACGGTCCTCGGCGGAGTCGGGGCCGTTCTTCTGGGGGGTGCTGGATGTCTTGGTCACGCTGCTCGCGGAGGTAGAGGATTCGGCGCCGTCCACCGCCCGGGGCTGGTCGCCGGGCTCGTCACCGCGTCGGCGGGACGAACGGCGACCGCGGGAGGGCTTCTCGCCCCGCCCGCCCTGGGGGTCGGTCACGGCCTGGTCCGACGGCTGCTTGTCCGCGCGCTTGCGCGGGGCCTCGTCCGTGCCCGGCGTCTCGGGAGCCTCGGCCCGGCCGTCGGTTGCCTCGACCTTACCGGCCTTGGACGCCGTCTCGGCGCTCTTTGCTGTTTTGGCCTTCGTCGGGCCGCCGACGGGGCCGCCCTGCTTGGCCTCGATCGCGGCGATGACGTCGCTCTTGCGCATGCGCCCCGTACCGGTGATACCCAGGCTGGACGCGAGCTTCTGGAGCTCGGGGAGCTTCAGGGCCGCGAGACCGGTACCGCGCGACGCCGTGCGGGAGCGCGAGGGCGTACCTGTCGGCGCGCCATCGCCAGCCTCCGTCACGGAAACGCCGGTGGTGGCTTTGTCTTCGACCGCCGCGTCCGTTCGGAGTTCGGTGGTGTCGCTCACTAAGGGTCCTTCCCAAGGAGCGGGCGTCGGCCGTCAGCGGGTGCTGGAGCGGCCGGCCCGGTGGTGCGAACCGGCAGGGCCGGGTAGGGCGTGCCCCACGTGGATGTTCGGAAACCGGCGTGAAGGCGGTCCCGTACCCAATCGCGACGGGCTCTGGGTACAGCCAGACGTCGGGGCGGATGGCTCGGTGGTGTTGCCCGTCCATCGTGAAGACACGCTCATCCGAGGAGGAGCGGGCTGCGATGACGTTGGCGACAGCCGCGGAAGAACCGCGGACTCGACACGTCGGCCGCCGCTTCCGGTTGGTCGTGGGATCGGACCACCGGAGTATGGGACGCGAAGGCCGTTGTGGCGGATGAGCACTCGCCCCGCAACGGGGCATCTGGTGCTTCACCTAGCCTAACACCACCAGAGGCCACGGCTATTCCTCGACACAGGTGCTACGAATGGGGAGATGGGGACCGCACCCCCGCCAGCTCCACGAGCAGGGGGCGTATGTCCCAATTCTTACCCGCCCTCCGGCGGATCGAATCAACCTGGTTCGCGATTTCCGGCGAATCCGCGGACGCCTCCCCCTCCCCCGTCGAGCACAGGACCAGGACCGTCGGCCCCGCGCCGGAGACCACCGCGGGCAGTCCCTCGTGTCGGCGCAGGTCACGGATGAGGTCGAGGGTCTCCGGCATGGCGGGGGCGCGGTAGGACTCGTGTAGCCGATCCCGCGTGGCCGCGTACAGGGCTTCGGGATGGCCACAAACGGCCGCGGTCATCAGCGCGGCGCGCCCGGCGTTGAACGCGGCGTCGCCGTGGGGCACCCGCTCGGGCAGCAGCCCGCGGGCCCGCTCGGTGGACAGCCGCCACCCGGGCACGCACAGCACCGGCAGGACGCGGGCGTCCGGGGCCAGGGACACCGCGCCCCAGCGGTCGCCGTCGCGGTAGGCGACCGTGTATCCGCCGTAGACGCAGGGGGCCACGTTGTCGGGGTGGCCCTCGATGTCCGCGGCGATCTGGTAGATGCCGTCGCGGTCCGGCCCGCCGTCGGGTCCGGTGCGCCCCAGCAGGGCGCTCGCGGCGGCCACGCCGCCGACGATCGCCGAGGAGGAGGAGCCGAGCCCGCGGGCGTGCGGGACGCCGTTGACGCAGGTCAGGTCGATCCCGGGCAGTTCCTCCCCTGCCCGCGCGAAGGTCTCGCGCATGGCGCGCACCACGAGGTGGCGTTCGTCGAGGGGGACCTCGTCGGCGCCCTCCCCCTCGACGCGCACGCGCAGCTCGCCGTCCTCGCGCGGGGACGCCTCGAACGTGTTGTACAGGCGCAGTGCCAGGCCCAGGGCGTCGAAGCCCGGCCCGAGGTTGGCGCTGGTGGCGGGGGCCTGGACGGACACCCGGGTGGGGCGTGATGGGCTCACGTGGGGCTCTTTCGTTTCTTCTCTG
The DNA here is from genome assembly GCF_012396365.1 of Nocardiopsis alborubida. Lineage (GTDB taxonomy): Bacteria > Actinomycetota > Actinomycetes > Streptosporangiales > Streptosporangiaceae > Nocardiopsis > Nocardiopsis alborubida. The sequence goes on from NZ_JAAXPG010000010.1 coordinate 39,546, forward strand.
GGACCCCGCTCCGTCCCGGCGGGCCGACGCGGTCCGGGAGAGGGCTCAGGCCAGGTCGAGGGCCCGGGCCGCGGCGAGGGCGTCGACCGGGACGGTGGTGGCGGAGGAGGCTCCGGCCAGCGCCCAGTCGGGGTCCTTGAGACCGTTGCCGGTCACGGTGCACACCACGCGGCTGCCGGGCTCGACCAGACCCGCCTGCACGGACTGGAGCAGACCGGCCACGCTGGCGGCGGAGGCCAGTTCCACGAACACGCCCTCCTCTGCGGCGAGGAGCTTGTAGGCGGCCATGATCTGGCGGTCGGTGACCTTGTCGATGAGGCCGCCGGACTCGTCGCGGGCCTGCTCGGCGAGTTTCCAGGAGGCCGGGTTGCCGATGCGGATGGCGGTGGCGATGGTGCTCGGGCTGGTGACGGGCGCGCCGTTGACGATGGGCGCGGAGCCGCTGGCCTGGAAGCCGAGCATGCGCGGGTTGCGGGTGGAGATCCCGTCCCTGGAGTACTCGGTGTAGCCCATCCAGTAGGCGGTGATGTTGCCCGCGTTGCCCACGGGGATGCAGTGGATGTCGGGGGCGTCGCCGAGGGCGTCGACGATCTCGAAGGCGGCGGTCTTCTGTCCCTGGAGGCGGTAGGGGTTGACCGAGTTCACCAGGGCGACCGGGTAGTCCACGCTGAGCTTGCGGGCCAGTTCGAGGCAGTCGTCGAAGTTGCCGTCGACCTGGAGCAGGCGGGCGCCGTGGACGAGGGCCTGGGCCAGCTTGCCCATGGCGATCTTGCCCTGGGGCACCAGCACGGCGCAGGTCATGCCCGCGCGGATGGCGTAGGCGGCGGCGCTGGCGCTGGTGTTGCCGGTGGAGGCGCAGATGACGGCCTTGGCGCCGTCCTCGGCGGCCTTGGTGATGGCCATGGTCATGCCGCGGTCCTTGAAGGACCCGGTGGGGTTGAGCCCCTCCACCTTGAGGAAGACCTCGCAGCCCGTGAGTTCGGACACGCGCGCGGCGGGCAGCAGGGGCGTGCCGCCCTCCTGGAGGGTGACAACGGGGGTGCTCTCGTTGACGGGGAGGCGGTCGCGGTACTCCTCGACGATGCCTCGCCACGCCCGTGCCATGCTCACGACTTGTCCCTTTCGGGTGGATGCGGCTTCGCTTGACGCGCGGTGGAAGAGGTGGGGCGCCCGGACGGCCCGGCGGCGCGTCCGTGGTCCCCACCAGCTACGAGTCTATGACCCCGCCCGCACTATCTCGAATCGCGGTCGGATGTCTCACCATGCGGACATCCGGGGTTGCGCGGCGCGGGCCGCACGGATCCCGTGCGGCCCGCCAGGGGTTCTCGTCGTCCGCGCCGCGCCTCGTCCGCGCCGCGCGGGGCTCAGTCGGCGAAGGTCTCCACGCGCATCACGCTGGCCACCTCGCGCACCATCTCGTGGACGCGCAGGTCCTCGACCGTGGCGCTGAGCGCGGCGTCGGGGGCGGGGTGGCTGACCAGCACCAGTTGGGCGTCGTCCCCGCTGCCCTCCTGGCGCACGTTCTTGATGGACACACCGTGGTCGGCGAAGATCTCCGCGACCTTGGACAGCACACCGGGGCGGTCCGCCACGTCCAGCGCCACGTGGTAGCTGGTGATGGTCTGGCCCATGTCGTGCACCGGCAGCCCGGTGTCGTGCCCGCCCTCGGCCACCGAGGTGTCGGCGAGGCGGTTGCGCGCCACCGCGACCAGGTCGCCCAGGACCGCGCTGGCGGTGGGGGTGCCCCCCGCCCCTGCCCCGTAGAACATCAGGCGCCCCGCGGACTCGGCCTCCACGAACACCGCGTTGTAGGCCTCCTTGACGCTGGCCAGCGGGTGCTCGACCGGGAGCATGACCGGGTGGACGCGCACGCCCACCGACTCCCCGTCCTGCGAGCGCTGGCAGATGGCCAGGAGTTTGACCACGCAGCCCATCGCGCGGGCGCTGGCGATGTCGCCCGCGGACACGGCGGTGATGCCCTCGCGGTGCACGTCGGCGGCGGTCACCCGCTGGGTGTGGAAGGCCAGCCGGGCCAGGATGGCGGCCTTGGCTGCCGCGTCGAAGCCCTCGACGTCCGCGGTGGGGTCGGCCTCGGCGTACCCGAGGGCCTGCGCCTGTTCCAGGGACTCGGTGAACCCGGCGCCCTGGGAGTCCATCCGGTCGAGGATGTAGTTGGTGGTGCCGTTGACAATGCCCAGCACGCGGTTGACCCTGTCCCCCGCGAGGGAGTCGCGCAGGGGCCGCAGCAGCGGGATCGCGCCCGCCACGGAGGCCTCGTAGTACAGGTCCACCCCGGCGTCGCGGGCGGCGGCGTGCAGGGTCTGGCCGTCCTCGGCGAGCAGGGCCTTGTTGGCCGTGACCACGGACTTGCCCGCCTTGAGCGCGGCGAGGATCAGGGAGCGGGCCGGTTCGATGCCGCCGATGACCTCCACCACGAGGTCGATGTCGGGACGCGTGGCCAGGGCCGTGGCGTCGGTGGTCAGCAGCGCCGGGTCGACGCCGCGGTCGCGGCCGAGGCGGCGCACCGCGATGCCCCCGACCTCGATGGGCGTGCCCACCCTCGCGGCCAGTTCCTCGGACTGCTCGTTGACCAGGCGGACGACTTCCGATCCCACCACGCCGCATCCGAGCAGCGCCACCTTCATCGCCATTTGGGCGTGACTCCCACTTCTCTCGTGAATCCTCGTCTCGGGGCGGTCCTGCCGCCGTCGGGACCGTTCAGCCGACGTCGAGGCGGAGGAGGTCCTCCTCGCTCTCCCTGCGCACGATGACGCGGGAGCTCCCGCCGCGGACCGCGACCATGGCCGGCCGGGGCAGGTGGTTGTAGTTGCTCGCCATGGAGTAGCAGTAGGCCCCGGTGGCGGCGACGGCCACCAGGTCGCCCGGGCGCAGGTCGGAGGGCAGGTAGAGGTCGTGGACGATGATGTCACCGCTCTCGCAGTGCTTGCCGACCAGGCGGGACAGCATGGGTTCGGCGTCGCTCTCGCGGGAGACGAGCTGGCTGGTGTACTCCGAGCCGTACAGGGCGGTGCGGATGTTGTCGCTCATGCCGCCGTCGACGCTGACGTAGGTGCGGATGCCCTCGACGTCCTTGACCGTACCGACCTCGTACACGGTGATCCCGGCCGGGCCCGCGATGGCGCGGCCGGGCTCGACCGCGATGCGCGGCACCGGCAGTCCGGCCTCCTCGCACTCGCGGCGCACGATGGAGGTGAGGCTCCCCGCGATGGTCTTGGGGTCCAGGGGGTCGTCGCCGGAGGTGTAGGCGATGCCCAGGCCTCCTCCGAGGTCGAGTTCGGCGAGGGTGACGCCCAGTTCCTCGTGGATGCCGGTGAGAAACCGGGTCACGCGGCGGGCGGCGACCTCGAAACCGGAGGTGTCGAAGATCTGCGAGCCGATGTGCGAGTGCAGGCCGACGAGTTCCAGGTGCGGGGCGGCCAGGACGCGGCGGACGGCCTCGGCGGCGGCGCCGGTGCTCATCGCGAAGCCGAACTTCTGGTCGTCGTGGGCGGTGGCGACGAACTCGTGGGTGTGCGCCTCCACGCCGGTGGTGACGCGGATGAGGACCCTGGGCCGGGCGCCGAGCTCGGCGGCGATCGCTCCGAGGCGCTCGATCTCGTCGAGGGAGTCGATGATGACGCGGCCCACCCCGGCCTCGACGGCGCGGCGCAGCTCGGCGGCGGACTTGTTGTTGCCGTGCATGCCGATGCGCTCGGCGGGGACCCCGGCGGCCAGGGCGACGGTGAGCTCGCCGCCCGAGCACACGTCGAGCTTGAGCCCCTCCTCGTTCACCCAGCGCGCGACGGCCTTGGTCAGCAGCGCCTTGCCCGCGTAGTAGACGTCGGCGTCGGAGAAGGCGGTGCGGTAGTCGCGTGCGCGGCCGCGGAAGTCCTCCTCGTCCATGACGAAGAGCGGCGTGCCGTGGGTGGTGGCGAGTTCGCGCACGCCGACGCCGCCGACGGTGAGCTCACCGTCCGCGCGGCGCGCGGTGGCGGGCCACACGCGCGGGTCGAGGGCGTTGAGGTCCTCGGGGGGCAGAGGCGGGTTGTCCTCCGGCAGGATCTCCGCGTGGCGGGAACCGGCGGGGTGGGCGTAGCGGCTCATGATGGGCTTTCGACTGGGACTGTACGGCTGTGCGGGTCGGCGGTACCTTCTACCCCCATTGTCCACCGAACCGATCGGAACACCGGGGACGGGTGCGGCCCACTGGGGGCACGGAGCGTCTACAGCCTTGTGGGCGCTGACACCCCGAGCAGGAGGAGTCCGGTGTGGAGGACCCCGGCGACGGCTGCCGGCAGGGCCGGGTCCGCGGCGGTCCGCTCGGCGGTTCCGGGGATCGCGGCGGAACACGTCCGCCACTCATCGTAGGCACTGGTCAGCGCCTCCAGGTATCGGACCAGGATATGGGGTTCCTCTCGGCGGGCGGCCGTGTCCAGGGCGCTGGGGCCGTCGAAGAGGAGGCCGCGTACGGCGGCGGTGCGGTCGGGGCAGGTCGCGGGGGGCGGCGCGCCCTCGGCGCTCCAGCGCACGAGGCTGGTCGCGTGGGCGTGGGCGTAGCGCATCCGGAAGGCGGGGTTGGCGTCGGTCAGGCGGGCCCAGGCCCCGGGGTACTCGGCGGAGGGCAGCACCGGCAGGTCGCGTCCGGTGGTCTCGGTGCCGCGTGGGCGTTCGGGCACCGACCGGCAGAAGGCGACGCGTGCGCTGTCCTCGCCGACCGCGCCGAGGGCGCGTGCGGCGGGGGTGAGCAGTTCCCGGTGTCCGCCGTCGAGGTAGGGGTCGCGCCAGGAGGCCCCGCCGGGGGCGGGCGGAGGGGCCTGGGGACCGACGGCCAGGGCGATGCGGGCGCGGGCGTCGGCGCGGGCGAGCCTGCGGGCCTGGGCGACCGGCCCGGCCTCGTGCAGGGCGGAGGCGGGCCACTCCCCCTCGCCGTCCCAGTCCCTGCCGGTGAGGAAGCGGGGCCCGTCGGCCGCCGCGGCGAGCAGGGCTCCGCGCTGGCGTCCGGTGAAGGTGATGTTGAGGAAGCCGCGGCCGTCGCCGGTGACGCGGTCGAAGTCCACCAGGCCCTCGTCGCGCATGGCCGAGAGCTCGGCGGCGACGCGGTCGCGGACCTCGGCGCGGCGGTCCCCCCTGCGCTCGGGCTCACGGCCGCCCGCGCCGCCCGACAGGCGGGGCGGCAGGGCGGTGGCGGCGTCGGCGCCCCCGTCCGCGTGGTCGTTGCGGGGCCACACGAGGGGGATCGCGCCGGGGTCCAGGCCCAGGGCCCGCGCGGCGGCCTCGCGGACGGCGGCCTCCAGGTGCCTGGGGGTCACTCCCGTCCCCTGTCGACCAGGCTCCGGATGATGTCGATGAGCTCGTCGGGGTCGAAGGGCTTGGTGACGTAGGCGTCCACGGCGAGGCGCCTGCCGCGCTGGTGGTCCGCCTCCTGGGTGCGCGCGGTGACCATGATGATGGGGCGGTCGCGGGTGCGGGCGTCGGCGCGCAGGCGCTCGACGGCCGTCCACCCGTCCACGCGGGGCATCATGACGTCCATGGTGACCACGTGCGGGTCGATGTGCGCGGCGCGGTCGAGGCAGTCCTGGCCGTCCACCGCGGTGAACACCTCGAACCCCTCCAGTTCGAGGTTCAGGCGGATGAGCTCGCGGATCACGTCGTCGTCCTCGACGACGAGAACCCGTGTGGGTAGGGCGTTCACGGGCGCGACACTACCGCCGCCGGGTGACACGGCACCACCGGATCGCGGTGATCGCCGGTCCGGGCCGGGCGCGGCGGCAACGGGTGGACGAAGGACGGCGCGATCCTGCTAGAGTTGTTCACGCAAGCCAGCCCCCTTAGCTCAGGGGATAGAGCATCGGCCTCCGGAGCCGGGTGCGCAGGTTCGAATCCTGCAGGGGGCACACCCACCGCGGACCAGCGGGATCGCCCAGCTGGCCAGCCTGAACAACGCCGACCGCCACGGTCGGCGTTCTTCGTTTTCCGCCACCTGACTCCGCGTTTCCCGGACCTTCCCGGGCACACTGCGGACGGGGCGCGCAGCGCGCGAGGGCGGGGGCGCCGGGAGCACCCGGCGCCCCCGCCCCGCGCCTTCCAGCCGCCCGTGATCCAGGTCACCGGCAATCGCCCGTCCGCTCGTTCCGGCGTGGTGGTCGGTGCCCGGTCAGGCACGGCCGGGCAGCGGCCAGGAGCCGTCCACGACCGCCCCGGGGTCCCGGCGTCGCAGGTAGTCCTGGAAACTGGCGGCCTGTTCGGCCTTCCAGCCGACCTGTGCGGCGTGCAGGTCGTCGATGCCCATGGCCGCCAGCTCCGGGTGGGCGGCGGCGAGCTTCCAGGCCAGCCGGGCGGCGGCCAGCGCGTCCGCGGCGGCCCCGTGCGCCTGGTCCGCGTCCAGGCGCACGCCGTGGTGGGCGCACACGTCGACCAGCTTGCGCGAGCCGCGCCGGAAGGTGTCGAAGCGCTTGTCGATCACCAGCGGGTCCAGGACGCGCAGCGTCCCGTCCAGGCGCGTCCCGGCGTCGTGGCGCCGCGTCTCGGCCGTGAGGAGCCCCAGGTCGTAGGGGGCGTTGTAGACCACCACCGGCAGCCCGTCCGCCGCCGCCTTCTCCAGCGCGGCGCCGATCTCGGGCACCGCCTCGGCGGCGGGGCGGCCGTGGGAGCGGGCGTGCTCGGTGGTGATGTGGTGGATGTCGGTGGCCTCCTGGGGGATGTCGATCCCGGGGTCGATGAGCCAGGTGGTGACGTCCTTGGTGCGGGCCGCGGGGTCGATGCGCCACAGGGCGGCGGTGACGATCCGGTCGTTGGCCAGGTCCAGGCCGGTGGACTCGGTGTCGAACGCGGCCATGGGCCGGGTGTGCCAGGTCATGGGGACCTTTCCGGGTCGGGATGTGCCGTAGGTACCCGCTCCGGCGCGTGTTGTGCCGGAAGCGGGTGAACTTTCGCGGGCACGGCACCGTCCGGCGCCGGTGCGGGGTTTCCCGGGCGCCTCCCGGCCGGCACCCGCCCGGCGCGGCCCGCTGCCCGGCGGGCGTTGTCCACAGGCGGGGGCGGCCTCTGGTGCGGCGGACGCGCGTGCCCTAACTTCGAGGCATGAAGTTCCTGGTACGCGAACGCGTTTTCGACATCGGTGACGACTACTGGGTGACCGACGAGGCGGGTGAGAAGGTCTTCCTCGTGGACGGCAAAGCGCTGCGGCTGCGCACGACCTTCGAGCTCAAGGACACCGACGGCACCGTCCTGGCCGTCATCCGCAAGAAGCTGTTCAGACTGCGCGACCAGATGAGGGTCGAGCGGGAGGGCGGCGCCACCGCCACCGTGCGCAAGCGCCTGGTCAACCCGCTGCGCGACAAGCTCGTGGTGGAGGTGGAGGACGCACCGGACTGGGAGGTGACCGGGGACTTCCTCGGCAAGGAGTACGTGATCAGCGACGAGCACGGCACCGTCGCGCACGTGTCCCGCAAGTGGTTCCGCGTCCTGGACACCTACGCGGTGGACGTGAACACCCACCGCGCCGACCTCGCCGGGGACCCCGCCCTGGTGATCGGCGTGGCGGTGGCCGTGGACACCCTCACCCGCGACGATGACGAGGGGGAGGGGCCGGGGGACTGAGCCGGGACGCGCGCGGCGGCGCCCCGGCCCCTCCCCCGGGTCAGGCGTCGCGCCGGCGGAACAGCCACACCGCCGCCGCCCACACCAGCACCACCCAGGCCGCCATGACCGCGCCTCCCTGGAGGGCGGACAGGTCGGTCCTGTTGGGCCCGCCGAGCAGGAACATCTGGGCCCCCGCGCGGTCGGGCAGGTAGTCGGCCGCGTCGGTGAGCATCGAGAGGAAGAAGGACAGCGCCAGCACCGTGCTGATCAGCACGGTCAGCGGCACGATCGCGTTGCGCGCGACGACGGTCAGCCCGGCCGCGAGCAGGGCCAGCAGGACCCAGTACAGGACGGCGCCCGCCAGGGCGCCCGGCACCGGGCCGCCGACGACGTCCGCCAGCGGGTAGCCGTGCTCCCCCAGCCCCAACTGGGTGGCGGCGAAGGCGGCGGTCACGGTGACCGCCGCGACGGGCAGCGCGGCCAGGGCCACCGCCGTCGCCTTCGCGAGGAGGAGTCGGGGCCGGTCGGGCACCGCCAGCAGCGAGGTGCGTAGTTGTCCGCCGGTGTACTCGCCGCTGACCGCGAGCACGCCCAGCACCACCATTCCGGCCTGCCCGTACATGATCGCGTCGAAGCCGCTCTGTTCGGGGACGACCTCGCGCACCAGCATCCCGGGGTCGTTCTCCAGGGCCTGGCCGACCGACCAGCCCGACAGCCAGGCCAGCCCGACCGTCAGGACCGGGGTCGCCAGGCAGGTGATCCAGACCGAGACGAGAGTGCGCAGCTTGTCAGCCTCGGCGCGCAGGACGCCGTTCACCGCTGGCCCCCGGTCCACTCCCCGTGGCCCCGGCCGACGAGGGCGAAGAAGGCCTCCTCCAGTGAGTCGTGTCCGGCGGTCAGCTCCGCGGGGCCGCCCTCGGCGACCAGCCGTCCCCTGTCGATGACCACCAGGTGGTCGGCGATCCTGGCCACCTCCCCCATGAGGTGGCTGGAGAGCAGGACGGTGCGCCCGCGGTCGGCGAGCTCGCGGGTGAACCCGCGGATCCACCGGATGCCCTCGGGGTCGAGCCCGTTGACCGGTTCGTCCAGCACGAGCACCTCCGGGTCGCCGAGCAGGGCCGCGGCCAGGTTGAGCCGCTGTCCCATGCCCAGCGAGAACGTGCGCACCCGCGAGCGGGCGGCGTGCGCCAGGCCGACCCACTCCAGGACCTCCTCCGCCCGGGAGGCGGGCAGGCCGTTGGCCCGGGCGATCCACCCCAGGTGGGCGCGGGCCGTGCGGGAGGGGTGGGCGCCGCCGACGTCGAGCTGGGCGCCGACGGTGGCGGCGGGCCTGCGCAGCGAGGTGTAGGGCACCCCGTTCACGAGGGCGCGGCCCCCGTCGGGCCGTTCCAGCCCGAGCAGTGTCCGCAGCGTGGTGGACTTTCCGGCCCCGTTGGGCCCCAGAAAGCCGGTGACCTGTCCGGGGCGGGCGGTGAAGGTGAGCCCGTCCACCGCCGTGTGGGCGCCGAAGCGCCTGGTGAGTCCGTGTATCTCGATCATGGCGCCCATCGTCGGGCCCGGGGGCGGACCGGCGCGTCGGCCCGGAGTGGACAGTCGCACCGTCAACTCCGGGGGACGTCCGGGGCGGACGCACGTGTTCCCGGCGGGCCCGACCGGCCGGGTCAGTCGCGGCGTGCGGCCCGGACCAGGCCGGTCTCGTAGGCGAAGACCACCAGTTGCGCGCGGTCGCGGGCGTCGAGTTTGGTGAGCAGGCGGCTCACGTAGGTCTTGACGGTGGCGCGGCTCAGGACGAGGCGGTCGGCGATCTCGGCGTTGGACAGCCCCCTGCCGACCAGGGCGGCGACCTCGCGCTCGCGCGGGGTCAGCGGGACGTCGGCCCACCCGTCCGGCTCGGGTTCCCTGGACCGGACCACCTCGGCGATCAGGCGCCCGGTGACCTCGGGGGCCAGGAGCGCCTGGCCGTCGGCGACCACGCGGACGGCGCGCAGCAGTTCCTCGGGGGCGGTGTTCTTGAGCAGGAACCCGCTGGCCCCGGCGCGCAGCGCCCCGTACACGTACTCGTCGAGGTCGAACATGGTCAGGACGACCACGCGGGTGGCGGTGGTCCGCGCGCAGATCTGGCGGGTGGCGGCCAGCCCGTCGAGCCCGGGCATGCGCACGTCCATGAGGACGAGGTCGGGCCGGGTGCGCACGACCAGGTCGACCGCCTCGTGCCCGGTGCGCGCCTCGCCGACGACGGTGAGGCCGGGGTCGCCGTCCATGAGCATGCGCAGCGAACCGCGCAGGAGGTCCTGGTCGTCGGCGACCACGATCCGCACCGGCGCCGCCTCACCCATGCCTGTCCCCCTGTCCTCGGACGGATACCGGGGCGCGTCGCCGCGGCGGCGTGCGGGCCCCGGGACACAGTCTGGCGGACTCCGCTCGCGGGTGGGTTCCCGTGTTCCGCCGCCTGTCGGCGCACGGGCGCCACCCGGCGCTCACTCAACTCACACCCCTTAGGCGCCCTCTGACGCACGGACACCACCCAACCTGTGGCCCTCCTCTGGCACGCGGGCGCTGCCCGTCGCTCAAAGACCGTTCAGCACACGCATGTCATCCGGCGCCCAAGAGTCATCAGGCACACGCGGATCCTCCGGCACACAGGTTCTGCGAAGCGCACGGGCACCGTCCGGCACACGGGCGCGTCGCGCGTTCCGATGGACGGGTCTCGGCACGCGGCGCGCCATGTCCGGCGGGGGCGCCAGCGGTCGCCGCACGGCCTCACCCGGGTCCGAAGGGGATGCGCGCGCGGAGGCGGTGGCCGCCGCCGGGTAGGGGCCCGGCGGAGAGGGTGCCGCCGTGCGCGGCGACGCGCTCCGCCATCCCGGCCAGACCGGTTCCGCTGCCCGGTACGGGAACGCGGCCGGGCGCGGGCCCGGTGTCGGTGACCTCCACCTCCACGGCGGCGGCGCCGCCCAGGACGGTGACCTCGCAGACGGAGCCGGGCGCGTGCCGGATGGCGTTGGTGAGCGCCTCCTGGACCACGCGGTGGACGCTGACCGCCACGGCCGGGGGCAGCGCCCCGGTCCCTTCCGTCCGCAGGCGGCAGGTGATCCCCGTGCTCCCCGCGGTGGCGACAAGGGCCTCCAGGTCGGCCGGTCCCGGCTGCGGTCCCAGGGGCGCGTCGTGGTCGCCGCGCAGGGACACCAGGACCCGGCGGAGTTCGTCCGAGGCCTGGCGGCTGGCGGCCTCGATGTCGGCCAGGGCCGCCCGCAGCTCCTCGGCGTCCCCTCCCGTGTAACGGGCCACCCCGGCGCGCATGCCGACCGCGCCCAGGGTGTGGGACACCACGTCGTGCACCTCGCGGGCCACCCGCAGCCGTTCCCGGACCCGGGCCTCGCGCGCCACCGCGGCGACCGCGCGCGCTTCCTGGACGCTGCGCTCCCGGACCGAGCGGCCCAGCAGCCAGGACAGGCCGAGGAGCACCGAGCCGACGCCGAGGCCGCGAACCAGTCCGTCCAGTGCCGCTCCGTTGGATCCGACGGCCACGACGACCAGGACGCCTGCCAGCAGGTAGAGCCCGTGCCGCGGCCGGGTGGGTCCGCGTTCGGCGGTCAGCGCGAGCGGGTACAGCGCCCACGCGGCGGCGGCCAGCGGCATCTGGCCCCACCCCGCGACGGTGGCCGCGAGACCGGCGGCGAGCACCGCGCCGAAGGAGGCGGCGGGCCACCTCCAGCGCAGCACGATCCCGGCCGCGACGACGGCGCACAGGGCCGGACGCACCCAGTCCAGCGGCTGGGCGCCCAGGGTGTGCGGGTCGGGTAGGCCTCCGGAGAGCAGCAGGTGGAGGAGGGCCACGGCGGTGTCGACCGTGAACCTGCGGCGTGTGGGACCGGGCCTGGCGTCCAACGCCGTCCAGTGGCGGGACGGCCCGGGGGCGGACGCTCCGCTCGGCGGGGGGTCGGTCGCTTCGGTCACCGGTCGTACTCCGTTCCGGAGGCGGGCGGGGGCTCCCCGCCCACGATGTCAGTGCCAGGCTCCCCGGCAACCGCCCCGGGTTCTCTCCCCCCGCTGGGGACGGTGGCTGGCTGTAGTGCCCGGGGTGTCCGGGATGGGCCAGACTGTCGTTGGTTGACGGGCGAGAGGAAGGGACGGCGGGCATGGGTGCGGTCTGGAGGCGGGCGCTGCGGGCCAGCACATACCTGCTGGTGGTCCTGGGTTCGGGTCTGGTGACGCTGGCGATGCTGCCGCTGACCCTGGCCGTGGTGCTGACCATCCCGGTCGGCGGCCTGGGGTTCGTGCTGCTCCCGCACTGGATGGGGCTCCTCGGCCGGTGGGCCTCCTGGCACCAGGGGTGGGCCTCCCGCTTCCTGGGCGTGCCGGTCCCGCGCGTCCGCGGGCGGGAGGCGTCCGGCTTCCGGGAGCTGTGGGGCCGGCCGTCCACCCGCCGGATCCTGCTGTGGTTGCCCGCGTTCGCGCCGGCCAGCACCGTGCTGGGGCTCGTGGGGCTGCTGGCACTCGCGATGCCGCTGAGCGCGCCGCAGTACCTGTTCTGGTGGGCGATCCCCGAGGAGGAGCCGCTGCAGCTCCTGTGGCTTCCGGTGCTGGACTGGGGCACGGCGCTGGCCACCGGGATCGGGTACGCGGTGGTCGGGTGCGCGCTGGGTCTGGGCGCGGCCGTTCCGGCGGCCCGGGCCCACGCCCGCATGACCCTGGCACTGCTGGCCCCCACCGAGGCGGAACTGCTGGCGGCCCGGGTCGACGAGCTGAGCCGCACGCGCGCCGACGTGGTGGACGCGCACGGCGCGGAGCTGCGCCGGATCGAGCGCGACCTGCACGACGGCACCCAGGCGCGGCTGGTGGCGATCGCGATGCAGCTGGGGGTGGCGCGGGAGGCGGTGGAGAACCCGGCCGTGGCCGCTCTGCTCCAGAACGCCCACGAGGGCGCCGAGGAGGCGATGGCCGAGCTGCGCGAGGTGATCCAGGGCATCTACCCGCCGATCCTCGCCGACCGGGGCCTGGCCGGGGCGCTGGCCGCGCTGGCCGCCCGCACCACCGTCCCCACCCGCCTGGACGTGGGCGAGCTGGGCACGCTGCCGGTGGCGGCGGAGACCGCGGCCTACTTCGTGGTCACCGAGTCGGTCACCAACGCGGTCAAGCACAGCGGGGCCGAGGAGATCTCCGTGCGCCTGGAGCGGGCGGGCGGCGTGCTGCGGGTGACGGTGCGCGACGACGGCTCGGGCGGGGTGGACGAGGAGCGCGGCAGCGGGGTGCGGGGGCTGCGCCGCCGGGTGGCCGCCCTGGACGGTACGGTACGCGTGGACAGCCCGGCGGGCGGGCCGACCGTGATCGACGTGGAGATGCCGTGCGGATCGTGATCGCCGAGGACAACGTGCTGCTGTCGGCGGGACTGGAGCTACTGCTCTCCACCAGGGGCTTCGAGGTGGCCGAGGTGGCCGCGGACGCGGCGGCCTTCGCCGACGCCGTCGACCGCCACCGGCCCGACCTGGCCATCGTGGACGTGCGGCTGCCGCCGAACTTCCGCGACGAGGGCATCCACGCGGCGATCGGGGCCCGCCGCAGGCACGAGGCGCTGCCGGTGCTGGTGCTCTCGCAGTACGTGGAGAGGGACTACGCCGGGGAGCTGCTGGCCGACGGCCGCGGCGGGGTGGGCTACCTGCTCAAGGACCGGGTGGGCCGGGTGAGCGAGTTCGTGGACGCGCTGCGGCGGGTGGCCGGCGGCGGCACGGTGATGGATCCGTCGGTGGTGCAGCAGCTGCTGGCCCGCCGGGTCCGCGACCCCCTGGAGTCGCTCACCCGGCGGGAGAACGAGGTCCTGGCGCTGATGGCGGAAGGGCTCGACAACGGGGAGATCGCCGAGCGGATCGTGGTCACCGAGAACGCGGTGCACAAGCACGTCGGCAACATCTTCGCGAAGCTGGGGCTCTCGCCCTCCGACAGCGGGCACCGCCGGGTGCGCGCGGTGCTCGCCTACCTCGACGGCAGGTGAGCGGCCCCGGCCGGTTCCGGCGGGGCGGCGCCCGGCGGGGAGCGGGTTAGCGGCCGGGCGCCGGGGCCTCCTCACGGGTTCCCCCGCGCGTGACCAGCAGGCCGGTGGCGGCCGCGGTGAAGAACATCAGCACGCCGTACACCGCGGACGGGACGGCCATCTCGGTGCTGCCGAGCAGGGCCGGGCTGAGCGCGATGGCCAGGGAGAGCGTGGTGTTGTGCAGTCCGATCTCCATACAGGAGGCGATCGCCTCGGGGCGGCCGGTGCCCAGGACCCGCGGCGCCCAGTAGCCGATGGTGAGGCTGGCGATGTTGAACAGCAGCACCATCAGCCCCACGGACACGATGTAGTCGCCGATGTTGTCGAGTTCCTGGTAGAGCGCGACGGCGATGACGCCGAACAGCACCGCGACGGAGGCGACCTTGACCGGCCTCTCCATGCGCCGGGCGAAGGCGTCCGCCCTCGCCCTGACGAGCATGCCGACCGCGACGGGGACCAGGATGACCGCGAACACCTGGAGGACCTTGCCGACCTGGAGGCCGAGGGTGTCGCCGTCGCCCATGAAGCGGGCGATGGCCAGGTTGGTGATCAGCGGCAGGGTCACCATGGCGGTGAGGGAGTTGAGCGCCGTCAGGGAGATGTTGAGCGCGACGTTGCCGCGGAACAGGTAGCTGTACAGGCTGGCGGTGGTGCCGCCGGGCGAGGCGGCGAGCAGCATCATGCCCACCGCCAGGGCGGGCGGCGGGTCGAAGAGCAGGACGAGGGCGAGGCAGACCAGGGGCAGGACGAGGATCTGGCAGCCCAGGACGAGCGCGACCGTGCCGGGCATCCCGGTCAGTCGGACGAAGTCCCCGACGGTCAGGCTCAGGCCGAGGCCGAGCATGATGACGGCGAGTGCCGCCGGGAGCGCGATCGTGGCGATGGTGGAATCCATGGGCGGACACCTCGGGGCGGGCCGCGCGGGGGGCGCGATCGGGCGGTCGGGGGGAGTGGCCGACCGTCGCGGACCGCGGAGGTGAGGGCGTCGGCCTGAGGCGCCGCGTGTGGTGTTACGGGGCCCGCGGTCCCGTGCGGATCGGGGATCGCGCCGTCCCGTGATCTGCGCCACATGTGACTACTGGCCAGTATGCTGGCACGCCCGCGCCCGGGTGGCAAGAGCGGACGCCCGGCCCGCCCCGGCGGGACTCAGACACCCGCACGCCCCGCCCGCGTCCCCCCGTCCCGCCCGGCGGGGTCAGGCCGCGGGCCAGGAGCTGCCGGTGAGGTCGTAGGCCAGGTGGAACCACACCTTGCGGATGCTGGGATGGCCGTTGTCGCCCCAGGCGGTGGCGAAGCTGTCGACCAGGGCCAGGCCCCGGCCGTTCTCCGCGGTGAGCCGGTCGCCCTCCAGCGGTCCGGCGCTCAGCGGGCCGTCCTCTCCCGGCTGGGAGCGCGTGGGCCTGCCGTTGTCCCGGCAGACCAGCGTGAGCCCGTTGGGCGCCCGGGTCACCCGCAGCACGAAGGTCTGGCCCTTCTCGCCGGAGCGGCTGTGCCGGATGGCGTTGGTCGCCAGCTCGGTGCCCAGCAGCGAGAAGACGTACCGGTAGTCGCTGTCCCTGGTGGCCGCGCAGGTGTCCAGGAAGGCGCGGGCCAGAGGCACGCCCGCGGGCTCTCCGGGGAACTCCCAGTGGCGTTTGGTGAAGGGGACCGGCGGCCGTCCGTTGAAGTAGTGCCGGTACTCGTCCGGGACATCCCTGAGGACGGTGTCCTCGGCCTTGGCCAGAGCCGGCACGGAGACGAGCGTGGGCATGGGAGGACTCCTTCGGCGGGGCGGCTCAGTGGGCAGGCGAACCGTGGGAGGGGGCGGCTGCGGGAGCGTCCTGGGACCGCCTTCGGGGGAGGGGCGGCGGGAACGGCTACGACCTTACGCGATCAGACCCCTGTGGGACAGGGGATGCGGGTGTGGTGAGTACCCGAAATCCCGCGCGTTCTCCGGTCCGCCGCCCCCCGGCCCGGCCCGCCGCTCAGCCCACGGCCCCGAGCGCCTCCTCGGCGGCGGCCTCGGCCGCGGACCGCTCGGCGGGTACGAGCCCGACCCGGGTGCGGCGGTCCAGCAGGTCAGCGGCGTCCATGGCCCCCTCGTGGCGCACCCCGAACCGGAGCTCGGCCCCGGTGACCCCGCGGACGAGGGGGGTGAGCAGCGCCGGGTCGGCGTCGGCCTCGGCCAGCACGTCGACCGCCTCGGTGCCGTACCTGGCCACCAGGCGGCGCGGGGCGGCCACCGCGTCGAGCTCCTCGTGCGGGGCGGCGCCGACGAGGGGCAGCGTGCGGGTCCGGCAGGGGCTCGCGGACAACCCGCGGGTGCGCACCGCGGTGTCGACGGCCTGCTCGGCCATGGCGCGGTAGGTGGTGAGCTTGCCGCCGACCACGGTGACGGTGCCGTTCGGGGCGACCGTGACGGAGTGCTCGCGGGACAGGTCGGCGCTGTCCCCGGCCCCGCGCACCAGCGGGCGCAGCCCGGCGAAGGCGCCGAGGACGTCGCCGCGGTCCAGGCGGGTCTCCAGGGCCCGGTTGAACTGGCCCAGCAGGAAGTCCACGTCGCCGTCGGGCACCTCGGGCACGTTCGGGACGGGGCCGTCCACGGGCTCGTCGGTGAGCCCGGCCAGGACCCGGCCGTCCGGCTGGGGCAGGGCGAACACGAAGCGGCTGGCGCTGCCGTCGACCGGCACGGTGAGCGCGGCCCGGGGACTGCCCAGGGAGGCACCGTCGAGCACCAGGTGGCTGCCCCTGCTGGGGCTCAGCCGCACGTGGGGGTCGAGCCGGTCGGCGTGGACCCCGGTGGCGTTGACGACCGCGCGCGGGCGCACGGGGACGATCCTGCCCGCCACCCCGTCGCGCAGCACGGCGCCGTCGGCGGCCAGGCTCTCGGCCGAGCAGCGGGTGAGGACTCGCGCCCCCTCTCGGGCGGCGGTGCGCGCCAGGGCCACCACGAGACGGGCGTCGTCCACGAGCTGGCCGTCGAAGGTCACGACGCCGCCGAGCAGCCCCCGCCGCGCGACGCCGGGGACCAGGCGCAGGGTCTGGCGCGGGCCGACCACGCGGGGCCGGGGCAGCACTCCGCCGGGGGTCCCGGCCAGGACCCGCAACAGGTCGCCCATCCCCGCCCCGGCGCGGACGAGCAGGGCGCGGGAGAGCCCGGTCCCCCGGTGGACCGGGACGACCATGGGCAGGGGCCGCACCAGGTGGGGCGCGGTGACCCGCATGAGGACGTCGCGCTCGCGGGCGCTCTCGTAGGCGATGGCGACCTGTCCCCTGGCCAGGTAGCGCAGGCCGCCGTGGACCAGCTTGGAGCTCCAGCGGCTGGTGCCGAAGGCCAGGTCGTGGCGTTCGACCAGGACGGTGGACAGGCCGCGCGAGGCGGCGTCGAGCGCGACGCCGGCGCCCGTCACTCCCCCGCCGACCACCAAAAGGTCGATCCGGGGGTCCTGCTCCAGCGCGGCGAGGTCCGCCGCGCGTCGGGCGGTGTTGAGGGAGGAGGACGTGTGGACCGCGGGGCTCATGGGTTCTCCCGGTTCGGCGGGCGGAGGTAGCCGTCCAGGAGGGCGGCGAGCTCGTCGACGAGGCCGGACTCGTCGGTGACGTCGGCGAACAGTCGGCGGGAGGTGACCGTGCCCTGGACCGTGACCAGCACGAGGCGGGCCAGCACCGCAGGGTCGCCCGCGCGCACCGACCCGTCGCGCTGGCCCTCGGCCACGACCGGCTCCACCAATTCGAGTGCCGCGCGGTGGCTGGTGCCCAGCCGCTGGAAGGTGTAGGTGGCCAGGAGTTCGGGTTCGGTGTCCACGATCCGGACGAACAGCGGGTGGGCGAGCAGCGCGCGGGCTACCCCGGCCGCGTGCCGGACCAGCCGGGCGCGCACGTTCTCCTCCGCGGACCCGCCGCCGGGGCCGTCCCCCTCCTCCGCGAGGATCCGCCGCAGTTCCCGCGTGAGCAGGTCGGCGACGAGCGCGGTCGCGTCGGGCCAGCGCCGGTACACGGTGGGCCGGCTGACCCCGGCGCGGCGCGCCACGTCGGTCAGGGTGGTGCGGCGCACCCCGAAGGCCTCGACGCAGGCGCGGGCGGCGTCCAGGATGCGGTCTTCAACGTTACGTATTGACGCCATGTGTAAAACTGTAGAGCATGACTGACGACACTTCCCCCGGGACCGCCCCCGAGATGAGCTGGTTCGCGTGGGGCGACCCCGCCCGGGCGCGCGCGCTGGACCCCGGCCTGCGCGACCTGGTCTCCCAGGTGCTGCGGGCCCCGCTCGCGGACCTGCCGCCGGTGCCCGAGGAGCGGGTGGAGCTGGCCCCCTCCCGGCTGGACGAGCGGCTGCGCGGGCTGCTCGCCGGTGTGGTCGGGCCCGGCCACGTGGACGACGGGGACGCCGCCCGGCTGCGCCGCAGCGGCGGCAAGAGCACCCCCGACCTGCTGCTGCGCCGCGCGGGCAGGGCCGACCCCGCCCCGGACGCCGTCCTGTACCCCGCCGACCACGACCAGGTGCAGCGCGTCCTGGAGGTGTGCTCGGCCGAGCGCGTGGCCGTGGTGCCCTTCGGCGGCGGCACCAGCGTGGTGGGCGGGGTCGCACCCCTGCGCGGAGGCCTGCGCGCCGTGGTCTGCCTGGACCTGCGCCGCCTGGACCGGCTGGTGTCGGTGGACACCGCCTCCATGACCGCCGTCCTGGGCGCGGGCGTGCGCACCCCGCGCGCCGAGGCGCTGCTGGCCGAGCACGGGTGCACGCTCGGGCACCTGCCGCAGAGCTACGAGTACGCGAGCGTCGGCGGCTACGCGGCCACCCGTTCCAGCGGGCAGGCCTCCTCCGGGTACGGCCGCTTCGAGGACATGGTGGTCTCGCTGCGCGCGGCCACCCCGCGCGGCACCCTGGACACGGGTGGTCCGCCCGCCTCGGCGGCCGGGCCGGACCTGGGCCGCCTGCTGCTGGGCTCGGAGGGGACGCTGGGCGTGATCACCGAGGTGGGCCTGCGGATCCGCCGCCGCCCCGAGCACGTGCTGGACGAGGCGTGGTCCTTCCCCGACTTCGCGACGGGGGTGGACGCGCTGCGGGTCCTGGCCCAGTCCGGGATCCGGCCGACCATGGCGCGGGTCCTGGACGAGGCGGAGACCTTCGTGGGAGCGGCCGTGGGAGGGCGCGAGGCCGCTCCCGGCTGCCAGGCGGTCCTGGGCTTCGAGGGCACCGGCGCCGAGGTGGACGTGCGCGCGGCCGCGGCTCGGGAGGCCATGGCCGGGGCGGGCGGCACCCCGCTGGGCCCCGAACCGGTGGCGCACTGGCGGGACAACCGGTTCTCCGCCCCCTACCTGCGCGACTCCCTGCTCTCGGCCGGGGTCCTGGCCGAGACCCTGGAGACCGCGGCCCCCTGGAGCGGCCTGCTCCCGCTGTACGCGGCGGTCTCCGGCGCGCTCACCGGGGCGCTGGAGGGCGAGGAGGGCGGCGCCGTGGTGATGTGCCACGTGTCGCACACCTACCCCACGGGAGCCTCTCTGTACTTCACGGTGGTGACGGCGGCCGGGGCGGCGCCGCTGGAGCGCTGGGGCCGGGCCAAGCGTGCCGCCTCGGAGGCGATCGCGGCCAACGGCGGGACGATCACCCACCACCACGCGGTGGGAACCGACCACCTGCCGTGGATGGCGGCGGAGATCGGCCCCCTGGGCGGGGAGGTGCTGCGCGCGGTCAAGGCCGCGCTGGACCCGGTGGGCGTCCTGAACCCGGGCAAGCTCATCCCCGCCCCGTAGGGCGCCGTCCGGTCAGGACCCGCGGGACGCCGTCCGGCCGGGGCCCGGGGCCTGACGCCCGTTCCCGGGCGGACGTCAGGCCCGTTCGCTCTCGCGGGAGAGCTGGCGCTCCACCCGCCCGGCGAAGTCGGCGAGGAAGTCCAGCGCCTCGGCCTCGCCGACGCCGTCGTCCCCGACCGTGTAGGAGACCAGGACCGTCACGTTGACGGTGGCGAAGAACAGCGCACCGTAGACGCTGCCGTCGGTGTACTCGCCGTCCTCGAAGAGGACCGCGTACCCGTTGTCGCCCGCGGACACGGGGCGCCAGTCCAGGACCGCCGCCCCCTCCCCCTGTTCCTCCTCGTGGTGTCCCTCCTCGCGGTCCCGGAGCTCGTCCTCCAGCTCCCCGTGGAGCTCCTCGACGACCTCCCCGCCGTCCTCGTACTCGAAGAGGGAGACGATGACGTGCAGGGGGTAGCCGTCGACGTTCCCGACGCTGCAGCTGAGGTAGCCGAGTACGCCCTCCTCGGCCAGGTACCCCGAATCGCCCTCCTCGACGGAGGTGAACTCGCCCTCGGCCCGTGGGTTGTCTGTGCCGGGCACGGCGTCCACCACCTCGGCGGGCAGCAGCCGTCCGCAGCCGGGCAGTTCTGCGTAGGGGCGGCCGTCGGCGATGTTCCACACCACGACGCCGAGGGAGACCGCCAGCAGGACCGCCGCGGCGGCGCCGCCGATGACCAGGCCCCCGCGGGGGCGCCGGGGCGGACCGGGCTGTGCCGGGTGGCCGGGAACGGGCGGCTGCCGCGGCGGCGTGCCCCCGGGCACGCCGTACCCGGGCTGGGCGGGTGGGACCTGGGAGTGGCCGGGCGGGAGGGGCGGACGACCGCCCGGCGGCTGCCCTGACTGGCCGGGGAAACCCGGCTGGGGCCGCGATCCCGGATGGGGCTGACCCGGCTGGCCGGGGAAGGGCTGCCCTCCGGGGGGACCGGGGAACGAACCGTCGTTCGGGGGATAGGTCATCGGCTCTGCGGCGTCGACCCGTCCGACGGACGGACGCCGCGCCTCCTCACCAATGCTCGTCGGCCGCGCGCGGCGGCCGGGCACCGCCCCGTCCCGTGTGGGAGGCCCGGGCGTGTGCGTCGGTATGTCACCCCAAGTATTCCCAACCCGGGCCGTCGCGTCATACCCGAGGCCACAACCGGCCCGCGCCGTGCCCCGAACCGGCCGCGGCGGCCCTCCGCTGCCCCGACAATGGATGCCGTGGCACGAGGAAAGCTCCGCATCTACCTGGGATCGGCCCCCGGTGTCGGCACCACGCACAACGCCCTGGCCGAGGCCCGCCGCCGGGCCGAACGCGGCACCGACGTCGTGGTCGCGGCCGCCCACACCCACCGCCGCGCACGGACCTCCGCGCTCCTGGAGGGGCTGGAGCGGGTTCCACCGCTGCCGTCCGGCTCCGTGGACACCGCGACCGTGATCGCGCGCGCCCCGGCGACGGCGCTGGTCGACGACCTCGCCCGCGCCAACCCGCCCGGCTCGCCCAGCGCCACCCGCTGGCAGGACGTGGAGGAGCTGCTGGAGGCCGGCGTGGACGTGCTGTCCACCGTGGGCATCCACCACCTGGAGTCCCTCAACGACGTGGTCCACCAGATCACCGGCGTGCGCCCCCGGCAGACCGTCCCCGACCACGTGGTGCGCCGCGCCGCGGAGGTCGAACTCGTGGACGTCACCCCCCAGGAGCTGCGCCGCAGGATGGCGCGCGGCGACATCCACCCGGCCGAGAGCGTGGACGCGGCCCTGGCCGACTACTACCGGGAGGGCAACCTGGCGGCGCTGCGCGAGCTGGCGCTGCTGTGGACCGCCGACCGGGTGGAGGAGAGCCTGGCACGCTACCGCGGCGAGCACGAGATCCGGCGGACCTGGGAGTCCCGGGAGCGGGTCGTGGTGGCGCTCACCGGCGGCCCCGAGGGCGAGACGCTGATCCGGCGGGCCGCACGCGTGGCCGCACGCTCACGGGGCGGGCACCCCCAGCCCAGCCACCTGCTGGCGGTGCACGTGGTACCGCCCAACGGCATGGCGCAGGCGCCCACCGACGACCTGCTGCGGCAGCGCAGGCTGCTCATGGAGCTGGGCGGCACCTACCACCAGGTGGTCGGCAACGACGTGCCGACCGGGCTGCTGGAGTTCGCGCGTGGCGTGCAGGCCACCCAGATCGTGCTGGGCTCCTCGCGCCGCCGCACCTGGCAGTACGTGTTCGGCCCCGGGGTCGGGGCGATCGTGGCGCGCGACTCCGGGGACATCGACGTGCACATCGTCACCCACGAGCGGGTGGGCAGCGGGCGGTGGCCGCTGCCGCCGCCCGGCCGGGGGCTGGGCGAGCACCGCCGGGTGACCGGCTGGTCGCTGGCACTGCTGGCGCCCACCCTGCTGTCGCTGGTGATGGCGCTGCCCCTGTTCGAGGACGTGGGAGCGGCCTCGGACGCGATGCTCCTGCTGCTGGCCACCGTGGCCACCGCGGCGGTGGGCGGCCTGCGCCCCGCCCTGGTGTCTGCGCTGTGGAGCGCGGTGCTGCTCACCGTGCTGCTGTCCCCGCTGCACGGGCGGCCGCCGGTGTCGCTGGACAACATGCTGGCGCTGACCGCGTTCGCCCTGGTGGGAGCGCTGGTGGCGATCGTGGTGGAGATGGCGGCGCGCCGGTCGGCGCAGGCCGCCCGCGCCCGGGCCGAGGCGGACGCGGTGACGCTGCTGGCCAGCAGCGTCCTGGCGGGCAAGGAACCCCTCCAGGCGCTGCTGCGGCGGATCCGGGAGACCTTCGGGCAGCGGTCGGCGACCCTGCTGGAGCGGCTGGACGACGAGCGCTGGCGGGCGGCGCACAGCGTCGGCGCCCCGGCGTGCGAGTCCCCCGAGGAGTCGGACGTCCTGGTCTCGATCTCCGACAACCTGGCGCTGGCGCTGCGCGGCCGGGTGCTGCCCGCCGCCGACCGGGGCGTGCTGCGGGCCTTCGCCGCGCACATCGGCATCGCCCTGGAGCACCAGAGGCTGGAGTGGGACGCGGCCGAGGCGCGCGGCCAGGTGGCGGGCAACCGCATCCGCACGGCGCTGCTGGCCGCGGTCTCGCACGACCTGCGCACCCCGCTGACCTCGATCAAGGCGAGCCTGTCCAGCCTGCGCGCCACCGACATCACCCTCACCGAGGAGGACCGCGAGGACCTGCTGGAGACGGTGGAGGAGTCCACCGACCGGCTCAACCGGCTGATCGACAACCTGCTGGACATGAGCCGGGTGCACACCGACAACGTGCGCCCCAAGCTGCGCGCGGTGGGCCTGGAGGAGGTCGTGCCCGTCACCCTGCTGGGCCTGCCGCACGAGGCGGTCGTGGTGGACGTGCCCGACCGCCTCCCCCGCGTCCGTGTCGACGCAGGGCTGCTGGAGCGGGCGGTGGCCAACGTGATCTCCAACGCGGTCCGGTACAACCCGGACCCGCGCCTGCCGGTGCTGGTCTCGGCGAGCGCGCACGGCGGCAGCGTCCAGCTGCGCGTGGTGGACCGCGGTCCCGGGGTCTCCGACGAGGGCAAACAGCGCATGTTCGAGGCCTTCCAGCGCCTGGGCGACGCCCCCCAGGGCACGGGGGTGGGGCTGGGGCTGGCGGTCGCGCGTGGTTTCGTTGAGGCGATGCACGGCAGACTCGACCCCGAGGACACCCCCGGGGGCGGTCTGACCATGGTCTTCACGCTCCGTGCTGTGGAGAAGAGCGAGACGGACGCCGGAGACGGGAAGGGGACCGATGCGGGTCCTGGTCGTTGACGACGACATGCAGATCATCCGGGCGATGCGGATCAACCTGCGGGCGCGGGGGCACGACGTGGACACCGCGGCCGACGGGGCGTCCGCGCTGCGGCTGGCCGCGGACAACCACCCCGACGTGGTCCTGCTCGACCTGGGGCTGCCCGACATGGAGGGCATGGAGGTCATACAGCGGCTGCGCGGGTGGTCGCAGGTGCCGATCATCGTGCTGTCGGCGCGGCACTCGGCCGGTGAGAAGGTGCGCTGCCTGGACTCGGGCGCCGACGACTACGTCACCAAGCCGTTCGGGATGGACGAGCTGCTGGCCCGCATGCGCGCGGCGGAGCGGCGGTCGGTGCGCGTCGACGAGGCCCCGGTGGTGCGCACGCCCTCCTTCACCGTGGACCTGGGCGCCAAGCGGGTGCTGCGGGAGGGCGAGGAGGTCAGGCTCACCCCGACGGAGTGGCACATCCTGGAGATCCTGGCCCGGCACGCGGGTCAGCTGGTCAGCCAGCGCCAGCTGCTGCACGACGTGTGGGGCCCGGCCTACCAGAGCGAGACCAACTACCTGCGGGTGTACATGGCGCAGCTGCGCCGCAAGCTGGAGCCCGACCCGGCGTGCCCGCGGTACCTGATCACCGAGGCGGGCCGGGGCTACCGCTTCGAGAGGGCCGGCTCGGCGCAGCCCGGGGACTGAACCCGTCGACACGTGCCGGTGCGGTCCGCGACGCCCGGGCCGTCCCGGCACGTGTCCGGACCGGCGGCGGCCGGGGTGGAGGTCATCGGCGCAGGTGCCCGGCGCGGGTCACAGGACGAAGGCCTCCCCCTCCGAGAGCTCGATGAGCATGTCGAACTCGTCGGTGCCACCGTGGCCGCGGTTGGCCCTGGCCACCGCCAGGCAGGGCGCGAACGCGCGCACCCACGCCATCATCCGGTCGCCGTCCACGCCGAGGGCGCCGGAGAGCGCGTCCACGCGCTGCACCACCTCGGGCAGGCTGGTGGCCCTCCACAGGGCCCAGTCCACGGCGTCGACCGCCGCGTCGCCCAGGCAGGCGCGCGGGTCGACGGCCACCAGGCCGCGCCGACCGCCGTCGATGACGTTGCCCGGGTGCAGGTCGCCGTGGACGGGTACGACGTCCACCGTGCCGTTGGCCAGGTCGCGGGCCCGGCAGAACCCCTGGTGCATGGCGGACGCGGACACCACCTCGGCGGCGGGCCCCTCGGCGCGCTCCCGGTTCCACAGGTCGAAGATGAACTGCACCCGCGAGGTCAGCGGACGCAGTTCGAGCAGTTCCCGCCGGGGCACCTCGACGGAGTGCAGCTCGGAGATGAGCGCGCCGACGGTCTCCATCGGCGGTACCCGCCCGCCCTCCGCGACGGTGTCGCCGTCGATCCGCTCCATGAGGATGGCCCCCCGCGCGTCGTCGACCTCCCACACGCGGGGCACGCGCCCGGAGGCCTCCCACATCCGCAGCACACGCGCCTCGGACGCGGCCAGGCCGGTGTCCGGGGAGAGCTTGAGAACCGCGCGGTCGCCGTCCGGGCGGACGACGTAGACGACGACGGAGGTCCGGCCGTGGGAAGCCGGTCCCTCGACGGTCAGCCCCCACTCCGAGGCGATCTCGGCGACGATCCCCGGGAGTTCGGTCAGCCACTCGCCGACGTGGCTGCCGAAGCGCCGTTCCAGACGCCGACGCTGCCGGTCATCGACGAACTGCGCTGTGACGTCTTTCATACATCCACCTTAGGTTCGCTCGCGTCGATGACGGTTCGGGTCGGGCCCCTCACGGGTCGGCGGAGCCGCGGACCGCACGGTCCGCGGCGCACGGGCGCTGTTCGGGTCCCGGACCGGTCGCGGGGGTCCTCCGCGCCGGCGGGGGGAGCAGGGGACCGCCGGAGGAGTCGCGTCCGGTCGCCTCCGCGCCGTACGGGAGGCGGCGCGGTACGGGTGCCGCGTTTGTGGGTGCGGGGAGTTCCCGCCCGCTTGCCCCATACCCACCGGCGCGCTCCCGGTAACGGCACCGCGGCGTCCCGAACTCCTCCGATCACCCGTGCGGTCGGCGGTGTCACCTTCGGTGTCGGTCCGTCGGGACCCGCGGCCTCAGGCCAGGCGCCTCCTGGCCGCCCGGTGCTGGGCGAGGAGGGTGTCCACGACCAGTTCGGAGGGCCACAGGGGCTCGGTGATCGCGGTGACGTCCAGACCCCGCAGCAGGTCGAAGTCGGGGCCGTCGACGAGTCTCCACGCGGCGACGGCGACGTTGTCCTGGCCGTGGCGGCGCAGCCGGTCGACGGCGTCCAGCACCGACGGCGCCCAGGTGCGCAGGTAGCCCACCTGGACGGGGGAGTCGAGGCGGCGGCTGAGCATGCGAGCCACGTCCATGACGACCTGGCGCTCCTCGGTCCCGGTGGTGCCGTCGGCGGCCAGGACCACGCCGTCGGACGAGCCCCAGCCGGAGTCGGCCAGCCGTCCGGCGAGGTCGGCGACGATGGACGGGACCGCGCCCAGCGGCGGGGTCTGGCAGGAGTCGCGCACACGGCCGAGGTCGAGCCGGGAGAGCAGGTGGGCGCTGGCGACGTCGCCGCCCGCGACGAACGCGGGGACGACCACCTTGGGCCCCCGGACGGAGTGGACGGTGGCGGCGACGTCGTCGGGGCTGCCGAAGGCCGGGGTCACCGGCACCTCTCCCCTGCTGGCCACAGCCTCGGCCAGGCCCCACAGGGCTTCCCGGCGGTGGGTGTCACGTGAGTCGTCGGCTACGAGGACCATCGTCGGGACCATGCACGGCTCCTTCGGTACATCTGGGGGGAGAACTGCCCTTGCCCGCCGAGCGTAAAGCGGCTCAGTTTCACGGGGGTTCTGCCGTGTTACGCGGAGGAAAAAAGCGAACAATGGCTGTGGTGGTTATGACCACCGAGAGTCTCCGTGAACCATAACAATCGCCTAAAAAACGGGGCGTGTCCACTTCCGGGGAGAGTGGCGTACGACTCACGGGGCCCGGAGGGCGAAGGGGACTATCCTTGTCCCCGAGAGGGCCGACATCCCCCACCTGCCCCGACGATCCGCCTCTCCCTCCTCACCCCGGCGCCGGCCCCCGGCAGGACATGGCGGACACCACATCCCATTCCCAGACGGGCGAATATCCGCTTTCGTCCGGACCTCTCTAGAGAAATACCCGGCAAAGCTTTTCTCATGCATTCGCCGGGTGCGGATGCACGTGCTGCGGAATGTGCGGCAGCCGCCCTGCCTGAGAGGACGCGGATTTTCGCTTCTCCTCGGAGCGCACCGTTTCCGACCGCCGTCCGGCCGCCGTCCGGCCGCTGTTCGGCCGCCGCCCGGTCCCCGTCCGGTCCGGTGCGGCGCCGTCCCGGTTCCGGCCGTTCCGACCGCCCCGCACGCGCGCGAGCAGACTCTTTGCACATCTCACCCCTTGTCGTCAAGGGTGTGCACTCCTCCAAGCCTCCATAACCGCACACCACCTGACGTGGGGGGACAGGATGCGGGTCCGGCGTGATCACTTGCCATGACCCCCTCGGCCCGCTCACACTTGGTACAGATGGAGCGCGTACCCGCAGGCGGCACCCGCCGCGGGAACGCTCCGGGCCGCCGCCCGACCGGACTCCCCACCTCCGGACGGGCCGCGCCCCCAGATCCGCACCGAACCATCCAGACTGGAGTGAGCATGGCCGTCCACCCTCGGGTGCAGACGCTGGCCCAGACCTTTCTCGCGCACGCCGACCAGGAGGCCCCCGGCCTGGTCGAAGGCCTCTACCTGACCGGTTCGGTCGCCCTCGGCGACTTCCGCCCCCACACCAGCGACGTCGACTTCGTCATCGTCACCGGTCACACGCCCGGCAGGCACGAGCTGGAGCTGCTGCGGCGCGTCCACGCGCGCACCCGCGCCGCCGCCACCGGACCCCAGTTCAACGGCGTCCACGTCACCTGGGACGACCTCACCCGCGACCCCTCGGCCTGCGGCCCGGTCGCCTCGGTGATCGGCGGCCGGTTCCGCAGCCGGGCCAGCGCCGACGTCAACCCCGTCACGTGGCACATCCTCGCCGAACACGGCGTGACCGTGCGCGGCCCGCACCCGCTCGAACTGGACGTGTGGGACGAGCCCGAGAGCCTGCGCGCCTGGTCGCTGGGCTCCCTGGACGAGCAGTGGCGGCGCTGGCGCGAGAAGGCGGGCCGTCTGGTCACGCCCCGCGGCCTGGCCGTCCTGGGCTCCCTGGCGCCCTCCTGGAGCGTGCTGAGCGTCAGCCGCCTGCACTTCACGCTCAAGACCGGGGAGATCACCTCCAAGACCGGCGCGGGCGCCTACGCCCTGCACGCCTTCCCCGACCGGTGGCAGCGCATCGTCAACGAGTGCCTGCGCGTGCGCCGCAACGTCAGCGCGCCCTCCCTGTACGAGAGCGCGCTGGCCCGGCGCAGGGCCGCCCTGGACTACATCGAGATGGTGCTGGACGACTCCCTGCGCCCCGGCCTGGCCGCGGCCTGAGCCGTTCGGAGCCACCGCCGGGACCACCGGGGCCGCCGCGGCCCGAACCGCCCGTGGACGGGCCGGAGGAGTTCTCCCCGCGGTCGCCGGGGTCCGGATCCTCCGCTTGCGTACCGCCAGGAGCACGCTCCCGACTACCCTGGGGCACATGACCATGCGCCCCATCGTCCGTTTCGGCGACCCCGTCCTCGTCACGCCCACCACCCCCGTCACCCGGTTCGACAAGCACACCCAGGCGCTGGTGGACGACCTCCTGGAGACGGTCGAGGCCCCTGGGCGGGCGGGCCTGGCCGCCAACCAGATCGGCGTGGGCCTGCGCGTGTTCAGCTACAACGTCGAGGGCCGGCTCGGCTACGTGATCAACCCGCGGATCGCCGAACTGTCGGAGGAGGTCCAGGAGGGCGACGAGGGCTGCCTGTCGGTCCCCCAGCTGTGGTACCCCGCCGCACGGGCCGAGCGCGCCGTCGTCACCGGCGTGGACCTGCGCAACGAACCGGTCACCGTGGAGGGGACCGGGCTGATGGCCCGCTGCCTCCAGCACGAGACCGACCACCTCGACGGCATGGTCTACATCGAGCGCCTGGCCCCGCAGACCCGCAAGCGGGCCCTGCGCGACATCCGCCGCTCGGACTGGTTCATGCCGGCCGAGTCTCCCGAGCCCGCGGGCGTGCGGCTGCCCAGCGCCTTCGGCGGCGCGAGCTGACGCCCCTCCCGGCTCCGGTCCGGTGGGCAGGCTCCGGGACGGTCGGCCGGGGTCCGGTCCGGTCCCCGGCTGCGGGTATCTTCGGACACATCCCCGCGCAGTCTCCCAAGTCACGTGAGTAACGCACTAGGCACGTAACGCCAAGATCTCGTATGGTCTGCTGAGCATCTCCCGTCGCCGCGGCGCCCCCGTCACATGCCGCAGGCCAACCGGATGCGCTCGGACCATCCTCGGAGCAGACATGACACCCACTTCTCCCTCATTCACGCGCGGCAGGCGTGCCGCTCTGTCCCTCACCGCCCTGGCGGCGACCCTGCTGGTCGCGCTGCCCGGAACGGCGCTGGCGGAGCCGGACAACGACGAGGTGGACATCGACGAACTGAACCGGCGGGCCGAGGAGCTGGAGGAGAGCTACGACGGAGAGCTCCTCCAGTTCAACGAGATCAAGGAGCGTGTGGACAAGGCCGAGGAGGACCTGGAGGAGGTCGAGGAGCGCCTGGCGGCCTCCCGGAGCGGCGTGTCCACCATCGCCTCCACCCAGTACAAGAGCGGCGGCATCGATCCGGCCTTCCAGGTGATCTTCTCCAGCGACCCGGAGAGCATGTTCGCCGACGCCGCGACCCTGAGCTACCTCGGGCAGAGCCAGTCCGAGCAGATCTCCGACCTCATCCAGACGCGGGACGAGGCCGCCCTGGTCAACGAGGAGCTCCAGACCGAGCTGACCGAGGCCGAGGAGCTCATCGAGACGCTGGAGGAGGAGCGCGACGAGGTCGAGGCCAGGATCGAGGAGTACGAGGCGGAGCAGATCCCCGAGACCCCGGGCAACGGCACCATCCCGGCCAGCGCGAAGGGCTGGGGCTGGGACGGGGCCACGCCGCGCATGGCGGCGATCCGCGACGAGATCGTGCAGACCTTCGGCGCCCCCTACCCGGTCGGCTGCCTGCGCTCCAGCGCCGACGACCACGGCTCGGGACAGGCCTGCGACTTCATGATGAGCGCGGGCGGTGCGGTGCCCTCGGCGGAGAACCAGTCCCTGGGCTCGCAGATCTCCCAGTTCGGGATCGACAACGCCGACCGGCTGGGCATCAAGTACATCATCTGGGAGCAGCAGATCTGGCACTCCGCGTCGCGTCAGTGGAAGTGGATGGAGGACCGCGGCGACAACACCCAGAACCACTACGACCACGTGCACATCTCGTCGTACTAGTGGACGCCGGAAACGGGCCTGAACCGCGATGGTCCCGTACTTGCGGCGAGGTTGGACGGTCGAGGCGCGCTACGGGTACAGGACCACGGCGGAGGGGCCCGGCCGCGGCGGTCCCTCGCGGTCACGGCACCGGCCGTCCGAGGCGCTGCCGGGCGGCCGGGCTCAGCTGCGGGAGCGGGCTCCGCGCGTCGCACGCCCGCCGAGGGCGAGCGGCACCGAGGCCAGCAGCGCCGCGGCCGTGACCGCGAACGCGGGCCCGTAGCCCGTCAGCTGGATCAGCAGCCCCAGGACCATCGCCCCCGCTCCCGAACCCGCGTCGTAGCCGATGTTCCACACCGCGCTGGCCCGTCCGTACCCGGCCGGGCCTGCGCGGTTCAGCATGAGGGTGACGGTCTCGTTCTGGACCGCGCCGAAGCCGAGGCCGAACACGGCCGCTCCCAGGAGCACCAGCAGTGCAGTCCCGGCTCCCGGGGTGTCCCCGACCGACCACAGCGCGGCGGTGACCAGGGCCATCCCCGCGACCGCGCCGACCATGCCCGGCAGCAGCAGGAGGGTGCGCCGGTGGCGGTCGTGCAGCATCCCGGCGGTCCATCTGCCGACCACCACCGCCAGCGCGTAGGCGGCCAGGGCTCCGCCCACCAGCCACGCCGCCTGGGCCAGGGGAATGGCCAGGAAGGTGATGACCGCGCTGGCCGACGAGGCGGTCAGCAGCATGAGCACCAGCGGCGCCGCCAGCGCCCGCAGCAGCGGGCGCTCCGGGCCGGGGTCGGCGCCCGGGGCCGGGCTGGAACCCGGGACGGCGGGCCGGACCGTGCTCCGCAGCGCCGACCGGTTGCGGCCGCCGTCGGCGTACCAGATGCCCCAGGCCAGGGCCCCGCCCAGGACCGAGCACAGACCGGTGAGCCAGAACGCGGTGTCGAAGCCGATGTTGAGGGCCAGCGCCACGCCGCCGGGCAGGATGAGCACCTGCGGCAGGCCGACCGCCAGCCCGTAGTAGCCGGTGGCCCGGCCGACCTGGTGGTGCGGGACCAGGCGGGCGGCGAGCACGGTCCCGGCGACGCTGACCATGCCGAAGCCGACGCCGCGCACCGCCGAGACGGCCACCAGCGGGCCGAGGTCGGCGGTCAGGGCGAACAGCGGGGTGGGAAGTCCCATCACCAGGGCGCCGACCGGGAACGCCCAGCGGTAGCCGCCCCTCTCCAGCAGCCAGGGCATGGCGAGCTGGGTGAGCACGGTGGTGAGCATGAAGGCGGCGGTGGTGCTTCCGGCGCCGAACTCGCCCGCGCCGCCGCGGGTGGCCCACAGGGGGACCAGGGGCAGGACGGCCGCGAAGCCGCAGAGACCGATCGCGGTCGCCGCGATGAGCAGGGCGAAACCCCGTCCGCGCAGGCCGGGGAGGGCGGGCGGGGTGGTGCTGTCGTCGGACGCGGCCCCGGCCGAGGCCGCGTCCGACGGTGTTCCGTTCCCGGATGAGGACGAACGAGATCGGATCATCCGTCCTTTCTAGTCGACACGCGCGCACCTGTCGACGCGGCGCCGTTCCGCCCTGTTCAGCCGCCCCTCTCAGCCGTTCTCGCCGCCGACCCTCCCGACGAGCCAGTCGCGGATGCGCGCGGTCAGCTCCGGGGTCACGGCGCGTTCGGCGTGCCCCATCCCCGGGATGATCCACAGGTCGCGCGGTTCCCGGGCGGCGTCGTGGATGGCGGTGGCGTGGGAGACGGGGAAGTAGGCGTCGGAGTCCCCGTGCACGACCAGCAGGGGCGTCGGGGAGATCTCCCCGGCGACCTCCCGGGGTTCGGCGGGCATGGGGTCCCACTCGCGGTTGATGACCCTGACCTTGCGGAAGCTGCGCAGGAACAGGCGTCCCGCTCTGTGGCCGATGCCCAGGTGGAGCAGCCGCATGGCGCGCGTCCCCCTGTAGTACCAGCGGCTGGGGCCGCTGACCGAGACCACCGCGTCCATTCCGCCGTAGATGGCGGCGTGCCGGATCGCGACGGCCGCGCCCATCGAGAACCCCACGGAGGAGAGGGAGGTGTAGCCGAGTTCCCGGAGGCGGACGGCGACGGCCTCCAGGTCGTGGATCTCCGCGTTGCCGACGGTGCTGAGCCCGCCGGAGCCGTGGTGGCCGCGGAAGTCGAAGGTCATCACGTCACCGAAGGGAAGCAGCGCGTCGGCGACGGCCCGCGTGCTCGGGTTGCGGTGGGTACCGGTGAACCCGTTGGCGAGGATCACGGCGGTGGTGCGGGACCCGGTGCCGCGCAGGAGCACGGCGTCGATGCCGACCCCGTCGGAGGTGGTCAGCCGGTAGCGGTGCTCACGGGGTTGGGCGCGAGGGTGGTCGATAGCGTCGGACACCCCACCATCGTGCCCGATCAGCTCCAGCGGTCGGGGGCGGACCCCGGTGTGGTGTTTCCGTCACCGTAACGGCGGTCGATCCACTCGTCCGGGTACATGCGGCGTTGCGCGTGCCCCTCGTCGCGGCGCTCGCCGCCCAGGACGTCGTGGGAGAGGTCTCCCGGAGCTTGGTGGGGAGGGAACGGGCCGCCGTAACCGGCCGGGCCGTCGCCGCGGAAGTGGTCACCGTAGCCGGGAGAACCTCCGCCACCGAGGTGGTCGCCGTGTTCGGAGGAGGGTCCCCCCGTGGACAGGCCGCTGTACAGGTCCTGCCGGTCCTGCTGGGGGGCACCGCCGTGGGCGGAGGGGGTTCCGTGGCCGAAACTCCCGCCCCGGTCCGGGAGGTCCCCGTAGACGTAGGCACCGCTGTGACCGGAGGTGTCGCCGTAGCCTGACGGGGCTCTGTGGGACGGGGTCCCGTGGGCGGGAGTCCCCGGGCCCAGGTGCGCGGGCGGCGGTGCCGTGTCCGTGCCCCCGGCCGTGTCCCCGGCCACCTCGGCCTCGGTCAACGGCGGTTCCCCGGTGGCGGGTCCGTCCTCGTGGTCGTCCGCGTAGCCGTACTCGTGGTCGTCGTACTCGTCGTAGGCGTCGGGGTCCTCCTCCTCGCGGTACTCCCGCTCCCCCGCCTCGCGGACGTCGGCGGGCGGGAAGACCAGGGAGCGCAGGTTGAGCGCCACGTGGACCAGGACCGGCACCCAGACGCTTCCGGTCCCCAGGTACAGAACGGTGAAGAGGGTGCCGGACGCGCCGGCGCTGACCAGGCCCCACCAGCCCTGGTAGAGGTGCGCGACGGAGAACAGCAGCACCGACAGCACGGCGGCGATCCACAGCGGCACGCCCATGCTGGCGACCAGGAGGATGAACAGGCCCCGGTAGAGCAGTTCCCCGAACACGCCCCCGGTGACGGCCACCCCGGCGGCCATCGCCCGTTCGGCGGTGGTGCGCGGTGCGAGCAGCCCCCGGTCGCGTTCGGGTTCGGGAAGGTGGAGCGGTGCGGCGGAGCGTCGCCCGCGGGCGCCCCTGCCCCGGGCGCCCTGTCCTCTCCCGCCGCGGTCGCGGCCGCGGCTGGAGCGCCGCGGCCCCT
Source organism: Nocardiopsis alborubida (assembly GCF_012396365.1). Taxonomy (GTDB): domain Bacteria; phylum Actinomycetota; class Actinomycetes; order Streptosporangiales; family Streptosporangiaceae; genus Nocardiopsis; species Nocardiopsis alborubida. The sequence continues at coordinate 72,531 of NZ_JAAXPG010000010.1, forward strand.
TCGGGAGTCCGTTGACCAGCAGCCAGAACACCGTGAGGGCGAGCAGGCCGCCGACGGCGCCGCCCGCGATCGGCCCCCACGCGTCGGGCAGGCGCAGACCCAGGTCCGCGGCGACCAGGTTCGGCGAGAGCAGCAGCACCCCGAAGACCACCAGGCCCCACAACACGTGGACCCCCATGGTGACGGCGTGCAGGAGCGTGAGGGCCCGCGCGTCGCCGTCGCGTCTACGGGACAGCCACGTGAACGCCCTCCTGCCGAGGAGGGGTTCGCCGAGCGCCGCGAAGAGGAGCAGCAGGACCGTCAGAACGGTCCCGGCGAGGCTGAACTGAGGGAGAGACTCCGACCATGGCACGGGGCAATAGTAGGGGTCCGAAACAAGTCATAGTGCACATGCCGTATTTCATCCACAGGCTGTTCCGCCCCCTGACCACCTCTTGCCGTGCGGCCCGAGAAGGGCGACCGTAGAAGTGGCACAGGTCACATCGTGGACGGACTGCCCGTTCGGTGCGGCCACCGCTCGGACCCCGAAGGGCTGGGTAGCAGGGATGGCAGATCGCAACGTCAACGGAACCGGAGCCTCAGCCGGAGCCGTACCGAGGGCCGACGGGCCCCGGAACATCCGCAACGTCGCGCTGGTCGGACCGTCCGGCGCCGGTAAGACGAGCCTGGTCGAGGCACTGCTCACCGCCGCCGGGGAGATCGGCCGCCCCGGCAGCGTCGAGGAGGGCACGACCGTCAGCGACCACGACGGGGTCGAGATCCGGCAGGGGCGGTCGGTCAACCTCACCGTCAACCCGCTCATGGTCGGCGACGTCAAGGTCAACCTGTTGGACACGCCCGGGTACGCGGACTTCATCGGGGCGATGCGCGCCGGGCTGCGCGGGGCCGACGCGGCCCTGTTCGTCGTGTCCGCCCTGGAGGGCGTGGACGGCCGAACCCGCGTGCTGTGGGAGGAGTGCGCCGCCGTCGGCATGCCCCGGGCGGTGGCCGTCACCAGGATCGACCACCCGCGCGCGGACTACGACGAGGTGGTCGCCCAGTGCCGGGAGGCCTTCGGTCCGGGAGTCCACCCCGCCTACGTCCCCGCGGTGGAGGGCACGGGCGACGACCGCCGGGTGGTCGGTGTGTGGGGGCTGGTCTCCGAGCGGTACTACGACTACTCCGGGTGCCCCGACGGCTCTGACCGGTCCGCCGGCGCCGGCGGTTCCAAGCGCTCGGGGCGCCCCGGGCGCCCCGAGCGCTCCGACCGCGCCGGAGGGGACGGGCCCGCGTCCGTCCCCTCAGCGCGCCCGGTGCCGGACTGGCTGCGCGAGGCGGCGGGCCCGCTCCGGGAGACCCTCATCGAGGAGGTCATCACCGAGAGCGAGGACGAGGCCCTCATGGAGCGCTACATGGAGGGCGGCGAACTCGACCCCGACCTGCTCATCGACGACCTCAAGAAGGCGGTCGCCGCGGGCGGCTTCCATCCCGTCCTGGCGATCAGCACCACGACCGGGGTGGGCGTGCGCGAGCTGCTGCGTGAGCTGCCGCTGTCGTGCCCGGATCCGACCCGGCGCCCGTTTCCCGAGGTGTTCACCCCGGAGGGCGAGCCGGTGGCGGGGCTGTCCTGTGATCCGGACGGTCCTCTCGTCGCGGAGGTCCTCAGCACCGCCGGGGACCCGTACGTGGGGCGGGTGAGCCTGGTGCGCGTCTTCTCGGGGACCCTGGGCCCCGACACCCGTGTCCACCTGCACGGCCACGGGGTCCCGTGCGGACTCAACGGACAGGACGAGCTGGACCGGACCGGCAACGACGAGCGCACCGGGGCGCTGTCCGTGCCGCTCGGCCGCGAGAACCGGCCGGTGGGCCAGGTGGTCGCCGGGGACCTGTGCCTGGTGGCGAAGCTGCCCGACGCCCGTACCGGCGACACCCTCTCCGAGCCGGAGCGCCCGCTGCGCGTGGCGCCGTGGCGCTTCCCCCGGCCGCTGCTGCCGGTGGCGGTGGGCGCCGCGTCCTCGGGGGACGAGGACAAGCTGTCGCAGGCGGTGGCCCGGCTGGTGGCGGAGGACCCGTCGCTGCGGGTGGAGGTGAACGCCGAGACCCACCAGATGGTGCTGTGGAGCCTGGGCGAGGCGCACCTGGACGCCGCGTTGGACCGGTTGGAGCACCGGCACGGGGTGCGGGTCGAAACCGGGGAGGTGCGCGTGCCGCTGCGGGAGACCTTCGCCGTTCCGGCACAGGGCACGGGGAGGAACGTGAAGCAGAGCGGCGGGCACGGGGAGTTCGGTGTCTGCCGGATCCGCGTGGAGCCGCTGGAGTCGGGCGCGGGTCTGGAGTTCGTGGACGAGATCGTGGGCGGGGTGGTGCCCCGCCAGTTCGTGCCGTCCGTGGAGAAGGGCGTGCGTGCGCAGATGGCGGACGGTGTCGGGGCGGGGACCGGTGTGAGGGGTGGCGCGGGGCCGGGGTCGGGAGACGGCGCGGGGCCCGGGTCGGGGGCGGGAGCGGGATACCCGCTGGTGGACATCCGGGTGACGCTCTACGACGGCAAGGCGCACTCGGTGGACTCCTCGGACATGGCCTTCCAGAAGGCGGGGCGCCTGGCGCTCAGGGACGCGGCGGCCGCGGCGCGGTTGGCGGTGCTGGAACCGGTGGACGAGGTGTCCGTGGAGGTGGACGACGCCTATCTGGGCGCGGTGTTGAGCGACCTGTCGGCCAGGCGCGGACGGGTGGTGGGGACCGAGGCGGCGGAAGGCGGCCGGGCGGTGGTGCGCGCGGAGGTGCCGGAGCTGGAGATCACCCGGTACGCGGTGGAACTGCGTTCGGTCTCGCACGGCACGGGGGTGTTCAGCCGGGAGTACGTGCGCCACGAGCCGCTGCCCGCGCAGGTCGCGGCGCGGCTGGCGGGTCGGGGCAAGGGGGGATAGGGCCGGGGGAAGGGGGAACTCTCCCGGCCCCTCCCCTGTGATCTTGTACTTGTAGCGGGTCTCGACCACCCAACCTCGCTACAAGTACAAGATCGTCGCAGATCAGAACCCTCGTGTCGCACCAGCAACAGTTTCGGCCAGTCCGCTAGAAGACCCTTCCCGGTCTGGTCCGGTCGGCCAGGGCGGCGAAGCGGAACGTGTTCACGGGGTGGCTGGACAGGAGGTTGACCAGCAGCACGAAGAAGCCCGTGTCGGTGCGGGCGCGGTCGGCGATGTCGTGGAAGTCCACGGCCGGGTACAGGTACTTGCCCGCCGCGAGTACCCGCAGCCCCTGCATGCCCTCGGGGCAGAACGCGTGGGCGTGGTTGTCCGCGGTGTACTCCTGCGCGCGGCTCAGGCTGGTGCCCACGCCGGGGATCACGTTGGCCACCGAGATCCCGAACTGACGCCAGAACGACGTGTGACCGGCGGCGATGTGGCCGACCTCGTGGCCGATCACGAACCGCAGCGTGTCGGCGTCGGCCAACCGGTCGCCCACCTCGAACAGGTCGCTGGTGACGGCCACGTAGCGCCGGAAGCCGTGCCCGGAGGCGAACGCGTTGAGCTCGCCGTTGCCCAGCACGACGTAGGCCTCGGGCACCTGCCGCATGCGGAACGCGGCGGCGGCCTCGGCGACCATCCGGTACGCCTCGGGGAACTGGTGCTCGGTGATGCGCACCCCGTTGACCCGCTGGCGCGCGTACAGCTGGCCGCGCACGAAGTACACGAGCGCGGGGATGCTCAACAGGAGCAGCGGCTCGTTGGGCTCCCCCGAGTAGGCGCGGCTGACCGCGCCCACGACGGCGAGCACGGTCACCCCCACGCACACGACCAGAAGGGGGATCTCCCGGGGATGGCGTAGCCGGCGTTCCCCCATCCGTGGTCAGAGGCGGTACTCGGAGCCGGGCCGGTCGTCGTCGGGGGGCGGGGGCGGACCCCCGTAGGAGGGGCCCGACGGCGGGCGCGGCCGGTCGTCGTCCTCCAGCAGCGCGGCCATGTCCGCGGACAGCGTGGACTCCTCGGTCTTGCCGTCGCGCCACTCCTGCCGGTGCTCCTCGTCCTGGGCCTCCATCACGGCGTCCATGTCGGCGTCGTAGGTGGACTTGGCCCGGTCCTCGCCCGGAGCCGGCCAGGAGGACTGCACCCGTTCCTCGCCCGGGGCGGGCCAGGAGGACTGCGCCGGGTCCCCGTCCGGGGCGGGCCAGGAGGTCTGGGCCCGGCCCTCGTCCGGAGCGGGCCAGGAGGACTGGGCCGGCTCCTCGTCCGGAGCGGGCCAGGAGGAGGCGAGGTAGGCGCTGTCGTAGGCGTCGTTGGGCGTGTCCTCGGCCGCCGCCTTCGGGCTGTCGTCGCCCAGGTAGGACAGCGCGGCCACGGTGATCGCGGCGAGCCCGGCGCGCAGGGTGGGCTCCCGTGCGGGCGCGAAGAACGGTGAGTGGGTGCTGGGGACGTTGCCCATCTTCTCGTACGGGGTGTCGCCGGGAGCGGCCTCCCACACGTCGTGGGGGGTGGCGCCGACGAACCAGAACACGTACGGGATCGGCTGCGGGTCACCGGGCAGGCCGAAGTAGCTGAAGTCCTCGGTCGCCGGGAACGGGTCGGGCAGGTGGATGACGTACTCGTCGCCGAAGTAGGCGTGGTGCGCGGCGGCCACGTCGGCGGTGCTCTGGGGGTCGTTGCGGGTGACCCCCGCGCCCTGGAAGCGCTCGATCTCGGGTTCGCGGGCGGCTCCGGAGGCGGCGGCCTCGGCGCGCACGATCCGCCCGATGGCCTCTTCCAACTGGGCGGACACGTTGTCGTTGAGGGCCCGGGTGTTGATCTCCAGGTAGGCCTCGTCGGGGATGATGTTGGCCTTCGTCCCCGCCTGGATCCTGCCGACGGTGAGCACCGCCATCTCGCTCGGGCTGACCTCGCGGGAGACCACGCCCTGGAGGCGGGTGACGATGCTCGCGGCGATGAGCACCGGGTCCACGGTCGTGTTCGGCTGGGAGGCGTGGCCCCCCTCCCCGTACACGCGCACGCGGTAGGAGTTGGAGGCGCCGAGGATGACCCCTGCGCGGTGGGAGATCAGTCCGGCGGGCTGCGGACCCAGGTGCTGGCCGAGGATGACGTCGGGACGGCCGAACCGGTCGAACAGTCCGTCCTCCAGCATGGCCTGCGCCCCGTCGAGGGTCTCCTCTCCCGGCTGGGCGACGACCATCACGGTCCCGGCCCACTCGTCGCGGGTCTCCGAGAGCAGGTCGGCGGCCCCCACCAGGCAGGCGGTGTGGGCGTCGTGCCCGCAGGCGTGCATGACGGGGACCTCGGCGCCCTCGTCGTTGGCGGCGCGGGCGGTGCTGGCGTAGGGAAGCCCGGTCCTCTCCTCCAGCGGGAGCGCGTCCATGTCGGCGCGCAGCATCACCGTGGGGCCCGGCCCGTTGCGCAGGATGCCGACCACGCCGGTCCCCCCGACACCCTTGTGGACCTCGTAACCGGTCCGGGTGAGCCACTCGGCGACACCGCTGGCGGTGCGGTGCTCGGCGTGGGAGAGCTCGGGGTTCTTGTGCAGGTCGACGTAGAACCCCTCCACGAGCGGGAAGAGCTCGTCGAGGAGTCGCATGACCACGTTCCCGTGCTGAGCGGCACGATTGGGGTCCACCGCGTGCGGCACGGCTTCCACCGCCTTCTTCCGTATCTCGACCGGGTCGGAACCGCCCGTCTGACGAGAGCAGCCTAGCGGCGCGCCCGCCGCGGCCACACAGTCAGCCGCGCGACCTCCACCGGTCGGGTCCGGAGCAGACCGGACCCGTCACCCTCTGTGGAAGGCGGTGGCGCGGATGGGTTAGTGTCTGCACACGGAAAGCTACCCCCCACCGAGCCCCGTTCGTGTCACATATGTTTCACGAGCCCCAACCTCACCTCAACCGAGGCAGGGTTCCGGCGGCTTTCCACCGATCTCCGAAGAACCGCTGGCATACTTTGCTACATCACAGTAAGGTAACGCAGCACATGTTCATTCATCCGACCTTACGGTGTCCCCCTCGCGCCCCACGCGGCACCGCGCCACCCGCGTTCCGGCCCCACGGTCGGCCCACGGGCCGCGTGCACGGCCGGAAGAGAGCACACACGTCCCAGAAGCAGATGATCTCGGAGTCCACTCGTGGCCTCATCCATGACCAGTCCGGCATCCCAGCGTCAGCAACCGGGGCACGGCGCGGTCGCCCCCACCACGGCGGCCCCGGGTCCAGGCCGTGACGCCCGTCTGGACAATGCCAAGTTCGTCCTGATCGCCCTGGTCGTCGTCGGCCACGCGATCGGCTCACTCGACTACGGGCCAGCCAGCACGCTGTACTACTGGATCTACTTCTTCCACATGCCCGCGTTCATCATGATCAGCGGGTACCTGTCACGCTCCTTCGACGCCTCGTCGAAGCGGGTGGAGAAGCTGGTCCTGTCACTGTTGGTCCCCTACCTGGTCTTCTGGACCATCCACCAGTCCATCTACGCCGTGGAGCGGGGCGGCCTGCCCGACTCCATGTCGGTGCTCCAGCCCACCTACGCCCTGTGGTTCCTGGTCGCCCTGTTCCTGTGGCGCCTGAGCGTGCCCATCTGGAAGCGGCTGCGCTGGCCCGTACTCATCGCCGTGGCCATCTCGGTGTTCGGTGCCACGGCCAGTCTCGGCGGCACGCTCTCACTGGGCCGCGTCGTGAGCTTCCTCCCGTTCTTCGTCCTCGGTCTCTGCCTGCGGCGCGAGCACTTCGCCTACCTGGACAGGCTGTGGGTGCGGATTGCTTCCGTCCTGGTGCTGGGCGTGACGGCGGTGCTGGCCGTGCCCATCTCCGAACACATGAGCCGCTCCTGGCTCTTCTGGAGCAGCAGCCTCACAGACCGGGACATCGACCCGATCCTGCCCAGCCTGGGTCTCCGGATGGGGTTCATGGTCCTCGCGTTGGTGATGACCTTCGCGGTCCTGGCCCTGATGCCCAAGCAGCGCACCTGGTTCACGCCCCTGGGGGCCTACACCCTGTACGTGTACCTGGGGCACTCGGTGGTGATCGTCCTCTTCCAGGCACTGCCCTGGTACGGCCACCTGTCCGGTGTCATGGAGATGACCGTCGTGATCCTCGCGGCCCTGGGCGTGACCCTGCTGCTGTGCACCCCGTGGGTGCGCGCGGGCATGCGCTGGGCGGTGGAACCGCAGCTGACGTGGTTCCTGCGCGAGGACTCCGCGCTGCGCGCGCCGAACGGCGCCGGGAACGGCGACGGCGGCGCGCGGGAGAAGGAGAAGGCCGGGGTCTGACCCGGATCCCCCGCGGGGGGCGGCAACGGACACGGGAGGGGCGGGTCGGCGCATCGGCGCTGACCCGCCCCTCCCGTGTCGTCCCCGCGGCCGGAGGGCGGGGCTCAGCTCCCGCCGGTCGTGTTCGGGGCCGCGGCGGCACCGGGGACGGCGCCCGAGGCCAGCAGCTGACGGCGGCGCACCTCGAATCTGCTCGTGTCCTTCCACAGCCGCAGCACCAGGACCAGCTCGAAGAAGGCCAGCGCCAGGACGGAGAACACCGCGACCGGGATGATCAGGCTGTTCAGCGGGGTGAAGAGGGAGACCAGCGCGGTCACCGGAGCCACCACGCACAGGAACATCTCGAACTCGATGCCGCTGAACAGGTGCGGGCGCACCCGGTGGCGCAGGAGCCGGTCGCGCACGCGCGGGTAGAGGCCGGCCGGGGCCGGGGCGCCCGGCCGGGCGGGGGCCTCACCCATGTCCTCGTCCTCGGGGTCGGCTTCGCGCTGGGCGGCGGCCAGCCGGTCGGTGTCACCGGTCAGCTCGGCGAGGGTCGCGTTCATGGTCCGGCGGGTCTTGGCGACCTGGGGGCCGTTGAGGTAGCGCAGCAGGTCGAAGAAGACCACCACCGGCGCCGCGATCAGGTAGACCTCGTGTCCGGTGAGCAGCCACTGGCCGATCAGCAGCGCCATCACGCAGCCGAAGAAGCGGATGCGGTCGAAGACGAAGTCCACCCAGCCGCCGAAGACCGTGCCGGTGCCCTTGAGCCGGGCGATCTTGCCGTCCATGCAGTCCAGCACGAAGCTGAGGTGGAAGAGCAGTCCGCCCGCCAGCAGCCAGGCCCAGCCGGCTCCCTCCGCGCCCGGTACGAGGACCGGCGCGACGAAGCACAGCATGGAGAGCAGGCCGAAGACCCCCGCTCCCAGCGTCAGCTGGTTGGGCGTGACGTTGGTGCGGTTCGCGGTCCAGACGACGAGGCGCCCGGCCAAAGGGTCCACCAGGAAGACCGTCCACCAGGCGTCCTTCGCCTTGTAGGTCTCTTCCTTGACTTGCGCGAAAGTGAAACGCGGCATGCGGGCTCTCCAGGAACGCCCACCCGGGCCCCGGCGCTCGACGACGCGCTGACAGGGGCGGGGAGAGGCTGTGTCGGCGGGAATCCGGGTCATCATGCCAGATCGGGGGTCGACCGACCTAATTCGTGACGGCATACTTGACCGGTAAGAGGGGGATCAACAGGCGGCCGCGCGCGGCATGCGGCGGATGGTCCACCCCCTTCGGTCTCGACCGAGGTAGAGGCATTGCGTTTTCTGAACGACCAGGCACCCCAGCAGGACCTGACCTACAGCGACGTGTTCATGGTCCCCAACCGGAGCTCCGTGGGCTCCCGGCTCAGCGTGGACCTGTCGTCGCCGGACGGCACCGGCACCACGATCCCGCTGGTCGTGGCGAACATGACCGCGGTCGCCGGGCGCAGGATGGCCGAGACCGTCGCCAGGCGCGGCGGTGTCGCGGTCATCCCGCAGGACATCCCCTTCGAGGTGGTCTCCGACGTCGTCTCCTGGACCAAGAGGCGGCACCTGGTCTACGACACCGCCATCACGCTCAACCCGTCCAGCACCGTGGGCGAGGCGCTCAACCTGCTGCCCAAGCGCGCGCACAACGCCGTGATCGTGGTGGACGGGGACCGCAGGCCCGTCGGTGTGGTCACCGAGGCCGACTGCGTCGGCACGGACCGCTTCGCGCAGCTGCGCGACGTGATGTCCGCCGAGCTGATGACCATCCCCGCGGGCACCGAGCCGCGCGAGGCGTTCGGGATGCTGCACGACTTCCGGCACCGCCTGGCCCCGGTCGTGGACGGGGACGGCGCGCTGGTGGGCGTGCTGACCCGCACGGGCGCGCTGCGCTCCACCCTGTACACGCCCGCCGTGGACGCGGACGACCGCCTGCGCGTGGCCGCCGCCGTCGGCATCAACGGCGACGTGACGGGCAAGGCCGCCGAGCTGCTGGAGGCCGGGGTGGACACCCTGGTCATCGACACCGCGCACGGCCACCAGGAGAAGATGCTGACCGCGGTCTCCAAGGTGCGCGCGCTGTCGCCGCGGGTGCCGGTCGTGGCGGGCAACGTCGTCACCGCCCGGGGCACGCGCGAGCTGATCGAGGCGGGCGCCGACATCGTCAAGGTCGGTGTGGGCCCGGGCGCGATGTGCACGACCCGCATGATGACCGCCGTGGGCCGCCCCCAGTTCTCCGCCGTGCTGGAGTGCGCCGGGGCCGCGCGCGAGCTGGGCGGGCACGTGTGGGCGGACGGCGGCGTGCGCCACCCGCGCGACGTGGCCCTCGCCCTGGCCGCGGGCGCGTCCAACGTGATGGTGGGCTCGTGGTTCGCGGGCACCTACGAGTCGCCGGGCGACGTCATGCGCGACGCCGAGGGCAGGCAGTACAAGGAGAGCTTCGGCATGGCGTCGGCCCGCGCGGTCCGGCTGCGCACCGCCGAGGACTCCCCGTTCGAGCGGGCCCGCAAGGCGTTGTTCGAGGAGGGCATCTCCACGGGCCGCATGTACCTGGACCGGGAGCGCCCCGGCGTGGAGGACCTGATCGACCAGATCGTCGCCGGTGTGCGCAGCTCGATGACCTACGCGGGCGCCTCCTCGCTGGCGGAGTTCCACGAGCGCGCCGTGGTGGGCGTGCAGAGCGCCGCCGGGTACAACGAGGGGCGCCCGGTTCCCACCAGCTGGTGAACGCCCCCGGGCTCGGCCGGGGCTCCGGGCGCCGGGGACTCCCCGCCAGGGTCAGTCGGTCCGGCCCTCCTTCGCGGCGAGCACCGCCTTGCGGTGCTCGCCGCAGAGCTTGTCGGCGTGCCGGACCGGCTCGGGCACGCGGTACTTGGGTGAGAGCCGCAGCACCAGGTCGGCCGCACCGTCCAGGTCCACCCGGTGGCCGACGGACACGTAGACGGGCTTGACCCCCGCGCGGGTGCGCAGCACGCGCCCCAGGACCTCCTTGCCCTGGTCGGCCAGCGCGAAGGAGTCGGGGACCACCTCCGAGCGCCCGGCCACCATCGGCGTCCACGACCCCCGCTCCTCACCGGGCACGCTGTGCCTGCCGAACAGCACCGACTTGGCCGATCCCACCACCGGCAGGTCCAGGAGCACCCCCAGGTGGCAGGCGACCCCGAAGCGGCGGGGGTGCGCCAGGCCGAAGCCGTCGCACAGGTACACGTCCGGGGTCACCTTGAGCTGCCCCAGCGCCTCCAGGACCGGCGGGGACTCGCGGAACCCGAACAGCCCCGAGATGTAGGGGAAGGACGGCTCGGAGGAGATGGCGACGGACTCGACCACCTCCAGGGTGCGCACGTCCATCACCACGGCCGCCGCTGAGAGCGCCGTGTTGTCCGTGGCGTAGCTGACGTCCAGCCCGGCCACCAGCCGCACCGCGTCCACGTCCAGCGGCTCCACGCGGACCCGGTCGGCGAGCCTGCGCTGGAGCGCGACGGCCTCCTTGGGGTCGCGGGGCCAGTTCTCCGGATCGTCCAGGGCCCTCGCGACCCGCTCGGAGATCTCCGACATCCCGATCCTCCCGTTCGTTCGGTGGTACGCGCCCTCCATCCAATCCCATTACCCGGTCGAGCGCGGTGCCCGGAAGCTGGCGGCAGCGCTGTGCGACACTCCACAGCTTCCGGTGCCCGGAGGAGGCGTATGGGCGCTGTACGGTGGTTTTCGCAGTTTTGCACTGACTGGTCAGTTCAAAAACCGGAGGAGACGAGGGATGCGTCGGGCAACCGGAGCTCGTGTACAGGCCGAGGGCGTCGGGCTCGCCACCCGGGAGGGCCCCGTGTACACGGGGGTGGGGTTCACTGCCCGGCCGGGCACGCTCACCGTCTTCCGTGCCGATTCGGGGGGCGGGCGCAGCGCCCTGCTGCTCACCCTGACCGGCCGGATGCGCCCTTCGGAGGGGACGCTGTACGTGGACGGCCACGCCCTGCCCCGGCACGCGCGCCGGGTCCGCCGGATCAGCTCGCTCGGGCTGATGGACGAGGTCAACCCCCTGGACGAGCGGCTCCGGGTCCGCGAGCACCTGTCCGAGGGGCTGCTGCTGCGCATGCGCCCCGCCGCGCGGAGCCTGGCCGACGAGGCCATGGACGCCGCGGGGCTGGGCGGGCTCGACCGCCGGTCGCTGGTGCGGGAGCTGTCCATGCTCGAACGGCGCCGCCTCGGGCTGGCCCTGGCCCTGCTGGCCGAACCCCGGCTGCTGGCCGTCGACGACGTCGACGGCGGCCTGGAACCCGGGCACCAGGCCGACCTGTGGCGCACCCTCAAGGGGCTGTCGGACGACGGGCTGACGGTGGTCGCCACCTGCGCCGACTCCGACGAGCTGTCCGAGGTCGCCGGGCCGGACACCCAGGGGCCCATCCCGCTGCGCCAGGACGCGGGGGACCCGGCCGACTCCGGAACCGGCACCGCCGCCGGAAGCGCGGGCGCGACCGCCGCGGACCCGGGGACCGGGGGTCGCAGCGGGCGGCACCGCCGCCACGTCGGCCTGGACATCCTGCGCGGCGGCCGGGAGGAGGGCGGCAACCGTGGCCGGGCGTAGGCGTTCGCGCCCGCTCGTGCGCCCCCTCGCGGTGCCCCGGCTCGGGCTGCTGACCGTGCGCTCCTTCCTGCGCTCGCCGCTGCCCGCGGCCGCGCTGGCCGCGCTCCTGCTCATCCCCCTGCTCTACTCGGGGATGTACCTGTGGTCGTTCTGGGACCCCTTCGGCAGGATGGAGCGCCTGCCGGTCGCCCTCGTCAACGAGGACGAGCCGGTCGAGGTCGCGGGCCGCGAGGTCGACGCCGGGGGCGAGCTCACCGACACCCTCCTGGAGCGGGGGGACCTGGACTGGCACCCGGTGGACGCCCGGGAGGCCGCGCGCGGTGTCGCCGACGGCACCTACTACGTCTCCCTGACCATCCCCTCCGACTTCAGCGCCGACCTGACCTCGCCCTCCCGCGACCGGGAGTCCCCCTCCCCCGCGACCCTGGAGGCGCACTACAACGACTCCAACAGCTTCATCGTCCGCCAGCTGGCCGGAAGCGCGTTCCGGGAGATCCAGGAGGCCGCCGCGGCGTCGGCGATCAACGGCTACCTGGACCAGATCTTCCTCGGGTTCAACGAGATCCACGACAGGACCGAGGAGGCCGCCGAAGGGGCCGACGAGCTCTCCGGCGGCGCGGACGAGGCCGAGGGGGGCTCCTCCGAACTGTCCGGGGGCGTCGGCGAGGCGCACGCCGGCGCCGGGGAGCTCAGCGGCGGCCTCGACCAGCTGTACGCCGGTTCGCAGGAGCTGGCCAGCGGCGCCGCGACCGCCTCCGAGGAGGTCTCGGCCCAGGTGGAGAAGCTCGACGCGCTGGCCGACGAGTGGCTCCCCCAGCTGGAGGAGGACATCCCCTCCCTCCAGGAGCACGCCCAGAACGCCGCCGAGGTCACCGGAGCCCTGTCCGCGGCCCTGGAGGAGCTGCCGGAGGTCGACACCGCGGCACTGGAGGAGGTGGACGGGCGCCTGGCGTCCTACCTGGAGGAACACCCCGAGCTGGAGACCTCGGACCCCGACCTGTACACCCTGCTGTGCGACCTCCAGGAGGCCGTCGGCACCGCCCGGTCGGCGGCCGGGTTCGTCCAGGACAACCGCGACGCGATCACCGGGACCGCCGAGGACGCCGCAGCGCTGAGCGCGGAGGCCGCCGCGCTCTCGGAGGACCTGCCCGCCATGGTGGAGAGGGCGGAGGACGCACGGGACCGGGCCGACGAACTCGACGAGGGCCTGGCCGAGCTGGCCGAGGGGTCCGCGCAGCTGCGCGACGGGCTGGCGGAGTCCGCCGACGGCGCCGGGGACCTCGACGAGGGGTTGGGCGAGCTCAGCGGCGGCGCCGACGAGCTGCACTCGGGCCTGGAGGAGCTGGCCTCGGGCTCCGACGAGCTCGCCGAGGGGCTCGACGAGGGCACGGAGCAGGTCCCCACCTACTCCGAGCAGGGACGCGACGACGCTTCCTCGACGATGAGCCGTCCGGTGCGGCTGGACAGCGCCGTCTCCAACGAGGCGCCCGACTACGGGACCGGGTTCACGCCGTTCTTCGTGCCGTTGTCACTGTGGGTGGGCGCGATGGTGGTGTTCATGGTGCTGCCCGCGCTGTCCTCGCGGGCCCTGGCCTCCTCAGCCCCCTCCTGGCGGGTGGCGCTCGCCGGGCGGATCACCCCGCTCGTGCTCGGCGTCGGCCAGGTACTGGTCATGATGGTCGCCCTGCACCTGCTGCTGGGGCTGGAGGCGGGGAACTGGCCGCTGCTGATCGCGTTCCTCGTGCTGACCGCCGCCGCGTTCGCCGCGACGGTGCAGTACCTCAACGTGGCCTTCGGTGCGGCGGGCCGGGTGGTGGCGCTCGCGCTGTTGGTGCTCCAGCTGACCTCGGCGGGCGGAACCTACCCGATCGAGACCAGCCCGGCCTTCTTCCAGGCCGTGGGGCCGTTCCTGCCGCTGCACTGGGGCGTGACCGCGCTGCGCCACATGATCGGCGGCGGAGATCCGGACCTGGTCCGGGCCGCGTTCGGGGTGATGGCGCTGTGGCTGGTGGTTCCGCTCCTGCTCACGTGGTGGACCGTGGAACGCAAGCGCGTGTGGACGATGGGCGCGCTCCATCCGACGCTGAAGCTGTGACGTGCGCCGGGGCTGCGGACATGGCGCGACCTGTACGAGTATGGGCGAGAATGGACCGGATGAGTGCGAGCACGCCCGACCACCCCGTGAGCGGCCGCCGCGAGGCCACCCGGCGGCGCCTGTTCGAGGCCGCGGTCACGCTGATCTCCGAGCAGGGGTACGGCGCCACGACCGTGGACGAGATCGCCGAGCGCGCCGGGGTGGCCAAGGGCACCGTCTACTACAACTTCGGCGGCAAGGGCGAGCTGTACGCGGCCCTGATGGAGTGGGGCGTGACCCGGCTGGCCGACACGCTCAAGGACGCGGCGCCCCCTCCCGGGGCCGCCACCGCCCCCCGCGAGGCGCTCGCCGCCGTGCTGCGCGCCGGAGTGGTGTTCATCGGCGAGCACGAGTCCCTGGCCCGCCTGCTCATGGCGGAGGCCTGGCGGACCAACCGGGCCTGGTACGCCACGGTCCTCCAGATCCGCACCGAGGCGATCGGGGTCATCACCGGCCTGCTGGACGACCTGGCCGCGGAGGGGGCGCTGCGACCGGACCTGGACACCGGCCTCGCGGGGTCCGCCCTGTTCGGCATGGTGGTGACGGTGGCCCTGGACTGGCGCACGCTCCAGCCCGAGCGCCCCGTCGAGGAGGTCCACACGGCGCTGGCCCGCATGGTCGGCGGCCTGGTCGGCCCCGCTGTCTCCCCCGACCGGGCGAGCACCCCGGACACCTGAGAGGACGTACTGCGCCATGGCCACCCTCTATCCCCTGATCCCGCTCCTGGCCGGGGTGGTCATGCTCTGGGCGGTGACGCGTGACACACGTCTGGAACTGCGGCTGCGCCGCCACGGGATGCGCGCCAAGGGACGCGTGATCGGCTACCACGAGACCTCCACGGCCTCCCGGATGATCGTGCAGTTCCGCACCGAGGACGGGCACGAGGTGCACGCCGAGCACGAGAACACCGGGTGGACGGCCTCCCGCGCCGGGGAGATCGTGACCGTCGCCTACGATCCCGACACGCCCGAGCGGGCCCGGATCGTGTCCGCGCCCTGGCTGTCGCACTACGTGCGGGTGCTGTTCGGCGGTCTGGGCGCGGTCCTGGTGCTCACGGGGCTGCTGCTGGGCTACCTGGCCTGGCGCTGACCGCGTCGACCGGAAACCCGCCCCACGCACCGTGATCTTGTACTTGTAGCGCGCCTCGGCCGTCGAGCCTCGCTACAAGTACAAGATCATCCAGTTCAGGGGCCCTCTGGTCACACGGGCAACGTTTCCGGTCGGTCCACCGGGCCACAGGTGCTTCGGGACCCGGCTTCGCTCCTCACCCACCGCTCCGGCCCGCGGCCGCGGGCTCCCCGGGCGGGGCGGAGTAGCGGACCAGGCGTGAGGGCAGGGCGCCGTCCAGGGTGGCGCGGGTGCACACGCGCACGCCGCACAGCAGGTCGGCCACGCCCGCGCCGTCGGGCCGGACCAGAACGCTGCTGACGTGCACCGCGGCCACGGCGAGCGCGTACCAGGGCAGGCCCAGGGCGAGGAGGACGGCGACGGGCCCCTGGAGCAGGCAGATGCGCGTCAGGACCCGCCAGCGGGCCGCCGGAGCCGGGTGCCCGCGTTCGCGCAGCGCCAACCGCACCGAGGCGGCCCCCGGGGTGGCGCGATCGCGGCGCGCCAGCGCGGGGATCGCGAGCAGGACCGCGACCAGGCACGACAGGGCGGCCGTACGCGTCCCGGTTCCCGGTCCCGCGACGCCGAGCGCGTGCGCGAGGACGGCGAGGGCCGCCGCGCCGAACCACCACAGGCCCAGGTCGAGCAGGGCGCCGGTGAGCCTGCGCACCGGCCCGGGCACGGCGCGGTCCGCGACGGCCGCGGGCCAGCCCCGGGCGTACCCGGGCGGGAGCGCCCACCGGGCGAGCAGCCAGCCGAGCAGGGTCGCGGCCGCGCCCCATGCCACGAGCCCGGACGGAGCCCCGGCGTAGGCGCACGGGTACAGGCCCAGGAGGCCGGTGGCGCGGACGGCGACCACGGCAGCCGCCAGGGCCGCCCCCGTCAGCACGGTGACCGCGGCGCCGCGGCGGAAGCGGTGCCGGGCCAGCAGGCCGACCGCCAGGAACAGGGCGAGGGGCCCCGCCTCGGCCCCTGACGCGGGGAGGGTCCCCGGGCCGGACCAGCCGTCGCCGGAGGGATCCACGCACAGGCCGTCGACGGAGGCGGGCAGCGGCCAGACCGCGTACGCCGCCAGACCGGCGGCGGTGGCCAGGGCGGCCGCGGTGCACAGGCCCGGCCAGCCGTGCGGACGGCCGTAGCGGCGGTACTGTAGGCCCAGGTAGAGTGCCGCCGCGCAGACCACCAGCAGCGGGACCCCCGCGACCGCGGCCTCCACGGCGACCGGTCTCCCGTCCAGCGGCTGGCCCATGCACATCCCCCGTCACGCAGTGCTCTCCATCCGGCACGCAACGCTAGTACGCGCGGCGCCGACGCGCGTGCCGAACGCGGACATCGCGCGACGGCGACCGGCTCCGGGGAGGGAGATGCCGGTCACCCGGAGCAGGACTTGCCATACTCTCCGCCATATGTGACCTTTGCCCTATTGTCACAATGCTTCACAGGAGGAAACACCCCTACCAGTCACCCGAGAAGTGGACATTCTCGCCTCCCATGGCAGACTGCCCCCACCACCCGATATTTCAGCGTTTCAACGGCGAGATACGATCCCCCACGCCGAAACGCCGCGTTTGTGGTTACCCTGCGGTACGTCCCGTGTCGAGACCCCCACGGACGCAGCCCGCGGGACACGAGACCGCGCACAGGCGGGCCGGGACGCGCCGTCTCCCCCGGCGGCCGCGGCCCCACCCCCAGAAGACCCCGGACGCGGATCGACAGGAGAACCGTGCAGGCAGTACCCAAGCGACGCGGTCGGAGCATCACCTCCCGCATCCGCGCAATGGTCATGATCCCCACCACCGCCCTGGTGGTGCTCTGGCTGGCCCTCACCGTGGTCCTCGCCGGAGACGCGGTCATCAAGCGCCTCCGCGCCAACGCCACCGGCGAGCTGGTCGCCCCTGCGGCGATCGGCCTCGTGGACGTGATGCAGGAGCGGTCGCACACGATCGCCCACATCGAGAACCCGGGGAACGCGGAGATCGAGGGCCAGCTGACCGAGGCCCGCGAGAGCACCGACGGCTCCCTGGGCGCGGTCGTGGGCGAGCTCATCGGCTTCGCCGACATCGCCCCCGGCGAGAGCGGCCACCACATCGAGATGCTGCACATGCAGTACGGCGAGATCGACGCGATCCGCTCGGCGGTCGACGCGGGCGAGGCCTCCCGCGCCGACGTCCTGGACTACTACAACGAGCTGATCCTGCACGGCGCCGACAGCTTCGACAGCCAGACCCGCGCGGGCGGCGACGGCAACGACGCGGTCAGCCCGAGCTTCACCGCGACCTACATGTTCCGCGCGGTCGACCTGTTCGCGCAGTCCGACGCCCAGGTCGCCCGCGCCTTCGCCACCGACGAGCTGACCCTGGAGGACCAGCGCCGGTTCACGGAGCTGGTCGGCTCCTACGAGAGCATGCTCGCGGCCAACGGCCACTACCTGGAGGGCGAGGGGCAGGAGGCCCGGCTGGAGAACCTGCTGGCGAGCCAGGAGTACGCCGACCTCCAGCGCATGCAGGACGAGATCATCGACCGCCAGGCGACCACCGAGACGGTCACCGACCCGGTGACCCTGGTGCCCAGCGAGGTCCAGGACCTGTCCATGCCGGTGGACTACGCCGCGTGGGACGAGGCCTACGACCACGTCCTGTCCGAGCTCACCGCGATCGGCGCCGACGAGGCCCTGTACGCCGCGGACGTCACCCGCTCCGAGACCAACCAGGCCCTGGTCGTCGCCGTGGCGGGCAGCCTCGGCGTCGCCGCCGTCATCGGGTTCGCGTTCCTGCTGGCCCGACGCTCCTCCACCCTGCTCACCGAGCGCCTGCTGCGCCTGCGCGACGACTCCAACGACATGGCCGAGCACCGCCTGCCCGACCTCATGCGCCGCCTGCACGCGGGTGAACAGGTGGACACCTGCACGACCGTCCCCCAACTGGTCGCCAGCGACGACGAGCTCGGCGACGTCGCCAGGGCGTTCAACACCGCCCAGCGCGCCGCCATCGACGAGGCGGTGCAGCAGGCCGAGCTGCGCCAGGGCGTCAACCGCGTGTTCCTCAACATCGCGCACCGCAGCCAGACGCTGGTCCACCGCCAGCTGCGGCTGCTGGACCGGATGGAGCGCGAGCAGGAGGACCCCGAGCAGCTGGCCCAGCTGTTCAAGCTCGACCACCTGGCCACCCGTTCCCGCCGCAACGCCGAGAACCTGCTCATCCTGGGCGGCGAGGCGCCGGGCCGCACCTGGCACCGCCCCATGCCGCTGATCGACGTGCTGCGCGGCGCCATCTCCGAGTCGGGCGACTACACCCGCGTCAAGCGGGAGCGGATCGCCCGCGTGCACCTCAACGGCCCGGCCGTGGCCGACGTCATCCACCTGGTAGCCGAGCTGGTCGACAACGCCGCGATGTTCTCGCCGCCGCACACGCACGTGCGCCTGAGCAGCGAGGACGTGCCCAACGGCGTGACGGTCGAGATCGAGGACCGGGGCCTGGGCATGACCGAGAGCGAGTTCGCCTCGGCGAACGCGCTGCTGGCCGACCCGCCCGAGTTCGACGTGATGCGCCTCAACGAGAAGATGCGCCTCGGCCTGTTCGTGGTCTCGCACCTGGCCCACCGCCACGGCATCCGCGTGCACCTGCGCCCGTCGCCGTACGGGGGCGTGCAGGCCATCGTCCTGCTGCCGCACGAGCTGATCTCCGGCGACCGCTCCCCGCTGCCCTCCGACGAGAGCGGCGAGCGCACGTGGGACGTGCGCGAGATCCTCGACCGCACGCCAGGCGGCGAACTGTCGTCCGGCAGGCGCGTCAAGCCCGTGCTGACCTCGGTGTCCGCTCCGAAGGAGGAGGTTCCCGCCCGGGAGGACGAGGACTCCGCTGACTCCGCCGGGGGCGAGGGGGATGACGCCCCGGTGGCCGGGAACGCGCCGGAGGGCGGCACGGACCTCCTCGACGCGGGCGGCGACCACCCCCCGCTGCCCACCCGGACGCCGCTGCCCACCCGGACCCCGGCCGTCAGCGCGGTCCCCGACCCCGACGCCCCCTCCGAGGCCGAGCCGCCCGCCATGGTCGAGGCGGGCGGGGGACGGCCGCCGCTGCCCAAGCGGCGCCCCCAGGAGAACCTGGCTCCGCAGCTGGCCGCCGACCCCGTGGCCGACACCCGGAGCGGTCCCGCGACGGGCGGCGCGTTCTCCGCGAACGCGACCCCGGACGGCCAGGAGCGTCTGGCGCGCCTGCGCCGGAACATGTCCGCGTTCCAGAAGGGTACGGACCGCGGACGGCGCGAAGGCAAGCAGCAGACCAACGACACCGACAAGGACGCGTAACCGTGACGAGTACTCCCGAAAGCGCCCAGCGTGACAGTGGAAGCGGCGCGGGCAAGAAGGACATCGACTGGCTGCTGGACGAGCTGCTCGACCGCGCGGTGGGCTCCCGCCACGCGATCGTGCTCTCCGCCGACGGGCTGCTGATCGGCCGCTCCCGCGAGCTGGTCAAGGAGGACGCCGAGCACCTGTCCGCGGTGGCGTCCGCGTTCCAGAGCCTGGCCCGGGGCACCGGCCGCCACTTCGGCGGGGGCGAGGTGCTCCAGACCGTCGTGGAGATGGAGAGCGCGTACCTGTTCGTCACCGGGGCCGGACGGGGGGCGTGCCTGGCGGTGCTGGCCGAGGAGAGCGCCGACGTCGGCCTCATCGCCTACGAGATGAACGTGCTGGTCGAGCAGGTCGGCCGTTATCTGGACGCCGCGCCCAGACGCGAGGGCGGTTCCGGGGAAGCCACGCGATAGGGGACGCCATGCAAGCGCACAACGAGTTGCCGCCCGAGGAGGATCCGCACGGCCTGCCCCAGAGGGACGCGGTCGGCGGGTACGACGAGGGCGCGGCGGCCGGACAGCAGGACGCCGGGCCGCTGGTACGGCCGTACGTGATCGCGCAGGGTCGCGACCACGCCGACACCGTGCAGCTGGACATGATCAGCGTCGTGATCGCGGCCAAGCGGGTCGAGGTCGACGAGATGGCGCTGGAGCCGGAGCAGATACGCATCCTGGAGCTGTGCCGACGGCCCCAGTCGGTCGCCGAGGTGTCCGCGCACCTGGACATCCCGGTGGCCGTCGTCAAGGTCCTGCTCAGCGACCTGCTCAACCGCGGCCTCGCGTTGGCCCGCGCCCCCTACA
The DNA here is from genome assembly GCF_012396365.1 of Nocardiopsis alborubida. Taxonomy (GTDB): domain Bacteria; phylum Actinomycetota; class Actinomycetes; order Streptosporangiales; family Streptosporangiaceae; genus Nocardiopsis; species Nocardiopsis alborubida. Next base: position 92,713 of record NZ_JAAXPG010000010.1, read on the forward strand.
CAGCGAAGAGCCCGGTGAGCCGGGACGTACTCCAGGCGGTTCTCGATGGCATCCAGCGACTCTGACGACACCCAGGCGCCCTTTCCGGCGGCGCTCAAGATCCTCGTGGCGGGGGGCTTCGGGGCCGGTAAGACCACGATGGTCGGATCGGTCAGCGAGATCGCGCCGCTGAGTACCGAGGAGGTGATGACCGAGGCCAGCTACGGGATCGACGACCTGTCGGGAGTGGAGGCCAAGACGACCACGACCGTGGCACTGGACTTCGGCCGCATCACCATCAACGAGCACCTGGTGCTGTACCTGTTCGGCACCCCCGGCCAGGAGCGGTTCTGGTTCATGTGGGAGGAGCTGTCCGAGGGTGCGCTGGGAGCGGTGGTCATCGCCGACACCCGCCGCCTGGAGACGTGCTTCGCGGCGGTGGACTTCTTCGAACGGCGCGGCGTGCCGTTCGTGGTGGCGGTGAACTGCTTCGAGGGCGCCCACCGGTACGAGCCCGAGGAGGTCCGCGACGCGCTGAGCCTGGACCCCGCGATCCCGGTCGTGCTGTGCGACGCGCGTGAGCGCGAGTCGGCCAAGAGGGTGCTGGTGACGCTGGTGAACCGGGTGGCCGAGCGGATGGCCGCCTAGACGGCCCCCGGGCGGTCGGGGCGGTCGGGGCGGTCTTCTCCGTGACCTCCCCTTCGCTTCGGCCCGCCCGTCGCCCGCCACCGCCCCCGGAGGCACTGCGCGACGAGGCGGGCCACCACCCCCGACCGGCGCCTACGGCGCAGTCCTGCCCTCAGCCTCACCTCCGCCGCCTCCAGAACCCCGTGGCCCCCGCACACAAGCCGAGGCCGGTTCAGGAACAGGCCCAGGGCTGCTCCACGGAAGGGGCGGGGGCCTGTCCCCCGCCCTTCGTGTCGCCCGTCGGGGAGGGACCCGAGGGTTTCGGACGCTCTGCCAGGTTGCGGACACGTTCGGTACCCCGGAACCGCTGTACACAAGGAGCTTCCAGGTAAAGTGCGCCCCGTGGAGCGCCGCGAGGCGCGCCACACCCCGCAGACCACGGCCCCGTCTGAGCGGGCCCGCACGAAGGTGACTGGAGTTACCCATGAAGCGGTTCGAGTGGCGCGACCGGATCCATGCCCTGGACGCCGAGGACGACTGCGAGCAGATCGTGCGCATCCTCAGCAGCCACGAGTTCCCGTGGGACATCGAACAGGCCCTGGGCCTGGCCCTGTACCGCACCTACGCCGTGCCCAGCGTCGGCGAACTGCTGGCGCACACGCGCGAGTTCACCGAGCGCACGCAGCACCGCTACGACGACACCGCGCTGATCCTCAACGACATCCTGGAGCACGGATTCGGTCCGGGCCGCGGCCGCGACGCGCTGCGCCGGATGAACCAGATGCACCGCTCCTACGACATCAGCAACGACGACTACCGGTACGTCCTGAGCACCTTCGTGGTCATGCCGGTGCGCTGGATCAACGACCACGGCTACGGCTGGCGCAGGCTGAGCGACCACGAGATCGCCGCCAGCACCAACTACTACCGCAAGCTCGGCAGGCACATGGGGATCAAGGACGTCCCCGAGACCTACGCCGGGTTCCTCGAACTCTTCGACTCCTACGAACGCGAGCACTTCGCCTACACCGAGGGCGGCCGGGCCGTCTCCGACGCCACCCTGGGGCTGATGGTGGACTTCTACCCGGCCTGGCAGCGGCCGCTGGTGCGCCCCTTCACCAGGGCCCTGCTCGACGAACGGCTCATCCGCGCCTTCGGCTACCCCGAGCCCTCGGCCGCCTGGCGGCGGCTGAGCGAGGGCGCGCTGAGGCTGCGCGCCCGGGTGGTGCGCCTGATGCCGCCGCGCCGGGAGCCGCGCTGGGCCAGGATGAGCCCCAACATCCGCAGCTACCCCCGGGGCTACGACCCGTCCCGGATCGGCACCTTCCCCCAGGGCTGCCCGGTCCCGCACGGCATGGCGACCCGCGAGGTCCCCGCCACGGGGGCCCGCGTGCCCGCGCCGGACCAGGCGGTCGCACCGGCCTCCGGGGAGGCCCCCGGCGAGGCGTCCGCACCGCTCTCCGAGGATGACGCGGGGAGGTAGCGCCCCCGGAACCCCTGTACGTTCCCCGCGCCCCGCCTCACAGGCCCCGCACTCCCCTGCGTCCCCGCCTCACGCGCGCCCTCCGCGCCCCGTCCTCCGTCCCCCGTCCGAACGATCCCCTCTCCCCGAAGGAACCGCAGATGAAGCGTTTCGACCTCAGAGACGAGATCCACCACCTGGACCACGAGGCCGACTGCGTACGGATCATGCAGATCCTCAACTCCCAGGAGTTCCCCTGGGACATGGGCCGGGCGCTGGGCATCGCCCTGTACCGCACCTACGCCGTGCCCAGCATCGGCGAACTCCTGGGCCGGACCAACGAGTTCACCGGCAGCACCCAGAAGCGCTACGACGACACCGCGCTGATCCTCAACAACATGATGCGGTACGGGTTCGAGCCGGGTCAGGGCCGCGACGCGCTGCGCCGGATGAACCAGATGCACCGCTCCTACGACATCAGCAACGACGACTACCGGTACGTGCTCAGCACGTTCGTGGTCATGCCGGTGCGCTGGATCAACGACCGCGGCTACGGCTGGCGCAGGCTGAGCGGGCACGAGATCTCCGCGATCACGCACTACTACCGCAGGCTCGGCCGGTACATGGGGATCAAGGACATCCCCGAGACCTACGAGCAGTTCCGGGACCTCCTCGACTCCTACGAACGCGAGCACTTCGCCTACACCGAGGGCGGCCGGGCCGTCTCCGACGCCACCCTCGACCTGATGGTGTCCTTCTACCCGCGGCGCGTGTCCGGGCTGGCCCGGAAGTTCTCCATGGCGATCCTGGACGAGTCGCTCATCGAGACCTTCCGCTACGAGCCGCCCAGCAGGGCCTGGCGCCGGGCGGCGGACCTGGCGCTGAGGCTGCGGGCCCTGGTGGTGCGCCGGATGAAGCCGCGCGAGGAGCCGCTGTGGGCGGAGGGCAACCCGAACATCCGCAGCTACCCGCAGGGATACGACGTCAACCGGATCGGCACCTTCCCGGCGGGCTGCCCCGTGGCGCACGACGTGGACCCGGTGGGTCACGAGGAGCTGTACGGCGACGGTGACGGCGGTGGGAAGACCGGTGCTTCCGAGGCCGGTCGGGCCCCGGAGGCGGCGCGGTCCGCCGCGGCCTCGGAAGCCGTGGAGGCCGCCGCGGCTCCGGAGTCACGGGAGGCTCCGACGGCTCCGGCCGAGACCTCCGCGGACGGACGCGCGTGACCGCCGCGCCCACCGCCCGGGGCACGGTCAGCGGGCCCGGCGCTCCGCTGCCCCGTTCCGTGCACGCCTGGTACGGCAGCGGCGCGGTGGCCACGGGCATCTTCAACACGGTGCCCGGGCTGCTGCTCCTGATCTACCTGACCGACACGCTCGCGGTGAGCCCCGCCCTGGCCGGGGCGGTGGTGCTCCTGCCCAAGGTGGTCGATCTTCTGGTCAGTCCGTATATCGGAATCTGGTCGGATAGGACGCGTTCACCCTGGGGCCCGCGACGCCCGTGGATGCTGGCCGGGGCGCTGACCCTGCCGGTGCTGTTCGCCGCGATGTTCGCCGGGCCGCCGCTGGAGGGGGGCTCCGCCGCGGTGTACGTGGCGGCCGTGTTCGTGGCCGCCGCGCTGGCCTCGTCGGTGTTCCAGGTGCCGCACACGGCCATGCCCGGGGAGATCACCTCCGACTACCACGAGCGGTCCACGTTCAACACGTGGCGGACCGCGTTCGTGGGGCTCGCCCTGATGCTGGGCGGCGCCCTGGCCCCGGTCCTCCAGTCGGCCCCCGCGGACCCCGTGACCGGGTACCGGCTGATGGGCCTGCTCATGGGCTGCGTGGTGCTGGTGTCGATGCTGGGCGCGGTGGTGGGGACGCGCCGGGCGCCGCGCCCGGTGTTCGCGCACCGCACGGAGGGTCTGGCGGCCCAGTTGCGGGTGGCCTTCGCCCACCGGCACTTCCGGGTGCTCTTCCCCGCCAACCTCCTGATGGCCACGGCGAGCGGCACCATGGTCGCGGGCGTGCCGTATGTGACGGCCAACGTCATGGGGAACCCGGGCTACACGAGCGTCCTCATGGTGTGCGTGCTGGTGCCGCTGATCGCTTCGGCCCCGCTGTGGCGGCGGCTGTCCCTGCGCGTGGACAAGCGCCGCGCCGCCGGGTACGCGGCGGCGGTGTTCGCCCTGGGCGGCCTGGGCCTGCTGCTCATCCCGCTCTGGGGCTTCCCCGGCGCCGTGCTGTCCTCCGTACTGGTGGGTGTGGGCCTGTCCGGGACGACGCTGCTGCCGTGGTCGATGCTGGCCGACTGCCTGGCCACCACCGACGCGTCCGGGCGGCGGCAGGGCGGCGTGCTCTCGGGCGTGTGGACCGCCGGGGAGGCCATGGCGCAGTCGGTGGGAACCGGGCTGCTGTCGTTGGCCCTGGCGGTGAGCGGCTACGTGGAGTCCGGGGCAGGGGATGTGGTCCGGCAGAGCGACGAGGCGCTGCGCGGCATGCTGGTCGGCAGCACGTTGGTGCCCGCCGCGGTGATGCTGTGCTGCCTGGTGCCGCTGGCGTTCTACCGGCTGACCGCCGAGGAGGCGGGTGCGCGCTGACCGGAGGCGCCGCTGGCGCGGCACCCGGCCCCCTCCGCCACTGGTCCGCTCCCGGTGTCCGGCCTCAGCGGCCCAGGCGGCGCCACAACGGGCGCGGGAGCAGCCGCATCCCCGCGAAGAGGGGTTGGAGCACGCGCGGTGCCCACACCGTGGTGGCCCCCGAGCGCAGCCCTGCCGACACCGCGTCCGCGACCCGGCCCGGGGTGGCCGGGAAGGGCGCGGGTGCCACGTGCGCCGACATCCGCGTCGGCACGTAGCCCGGCCGCACCACCAGCACCCGCGCGCCGGACCCGTGCAGGGAGTCGGCCAGTCCCTGCGCGAAGCCGTCCAGACCCGCCTTGGCCGACCCGTACACGAAGTTGAACCTCCGTACCCGCACCCCCGCCACGGAGGAGAGCACCACGAGCGTCCCGTGCCCCTGCTCGCGCAGGCGGGCGGCCACGGCCAGGTCGGCGGACACGTGCCCGCTGTAGTTGACGGCGGCGGCGCGGGCTGCGGCGGCCGGGTCGGCCTCGTACTCGGACTGCTCGCCCAGCACCCCGAACGCGTCCACCACCACGTCGAGGTCGCCCACCAGCGCCACCGCGGCCGCCACGGTGCCGGTGTGGGTGTCGGGCAGACCGGCGTCGAAGTCCACCGAGCGCACCCGCGCCCCGAGCGCGGTGAGCGCGTCCGGAGGGGAGGACACCCCGCCCCGGGCGGCCAGGACCACCTCGCGGGCTCCCTCGCGGACCAGCCGCTCGACGATGGCCAGGCCGATCTCGCTGCGGCCGCCGAGCAGCAGCACGCTCCGCACCGCTCCCACCGAGTCGCGCACGGCTGTCCCCGCCTTTCCGGAAGTTCGTGTTTCTTCTGGGCCTCCGCTTCGCTTCGGCCCGCCCGCCGGGGAGCTCCGCGCCGAGGCGGGCTACCGCCCTCGACCGACGCTACGCGCAGCGCCTGCCTTGCGCGGGCGCCCGGACCACCCCTCTCGCGTTGGGGCTCGTTCGGGGAAGAGGTCCTGGGACGGCCGTCATCGTGCCACCGAACGGCCCCGCTGTCACAGCAGCCGCAGTCGGCGGGCCAGGTCCGAGACCAGGACCCCGTCCGGGTCGGCCCGCTCGCGCACCCGGCGCCACGCGGGCAGGCCGGGGTACATGGCGTGCACGGCCCCGGGGCTGGCCCGGCTGTCCTTGGCCAGGTACAGGCGGCCCCCCGCGTCGACCACGCGCTCGTCGAAGCGGTGCAGCAGGGGGCCGAGCCCGGGCAGTCCGGCTGGCAGGTCCACGGCCAGCGACCACCCCGGCCGGGGGAAGGACAGCGGTCCGGGCGTCGGCCGCCCCATCCTCTTGAGGACCGCCAGGAACGACGGCGCGCGCGTGCGCGACAGCTCACCGGCGACCCACGCCAGGGTGTCCTCCGCGCCGAAGGGCACCACGAACTGGTACTGCACGGCCCCGTGCCTCCCGTACAGCCGGTTCCACCCGTCGAGGGCGTCCAGCGGGTGGAAGTAGCCGCCCACCGGCCGGACCCGGCCGCGCCGCCTCCTGGGCGCCCGGCCGTGTTCGAGGGCGTTGAACGCGCCGACGGTCCACCGGTTCAGGGTCGCCGTCGGCGGGGTCAGGGGCGGCACCGGCAGGCTCGTGCTCCGGTACCGCAGCGGGTCGCGACGGAGCGGCCTCGGGAGGTCGCCGGGCTCGGCGTGGTGGGCGCGGGTGACCACGCCCCGGCCCAGGTCGCTCCCGCGGGCGAACAGGTCCAGCCAGGCCACTGAGTACCGGTGGCCTGGACGCGCCATCAGCTCCAGGGTGGCCTCCAGGTCCCGCGTCCGGTCGGTGTCCACCCGCATGTACGCGGTCCGGACCGGGAGCACGCCCAGGGTGGCCTCGGTGACCACCCCGGTCAGGCCCATGCCGCCGACGGTCGCCCAGAACAGGTCGGGGTCGCCGCCGGGTTCCGGCCCCAGGCGGCGCGTGCGCCCGTCCGGGGTGACCAGGGTGAGGGCGCGCAGGTGCGCGCCCAGGGAGGAGTCGGCGTGGTGGTTCTTGCCGTGGACGTCGGCGGCGACCGCCCCGCCCAGGGTGACGCGGCGGGTCCCGGGGGTGACGGGGAGGAAGAGGCCGCGGGGCAGCAGGTGGGCGATCAGGACGTCCACGCTGGTGCCCGCGGGGGCGGTGACCTCGCCGTGTTCGGCGTCCACGCGCACGGGCCCGGCGAGCCCGGTGCAGTCCAGCACCAGTCCCCCGGCGTCCTGGGCGGCGTCGCCGTAGGAGCGCCCGAGCCCGCGCGGCAGCGCCCCGCGCTCCCCCGCCAGGGCAAGCGCCTCGGCGACCTGAGCGGGTGTGCGGGGGCGCACGACGCGGGCGGCCGTGGGCGCGGTGCGCCCCCACCCCCGCAGGAGGACCGGCCGGCCCGGCGTCGGCTGGTTCACAGGTGGATCCCCGCTGCGACCAGGACCGCGAGTCCGCAGAGGATGAGCTGGAGGGGCCGGTCGCGCAGGGCGATCTCCTCGGGCTCCTCCCCCACGCCCCGGTCCACGAGCAGGTTGTAGCGCAGGACGAACATGATGAACGGCACGATACTCAGCGCGTGGAAGAGCGTCCTGGCCCCGTCGCCCGGTTCCAGAGCCCACAGGCAGTAGGTGACGATCATGGCGCCCGAGGCCATGGTGCGGGTCTGGGAGAGGTAGGCGGTGCTGTAGCCGCGCAGGGCGGGCCGGACGGCGGCCGCCGGTTCCCCGGGGCCGTCACCGGTCGCGGCGGTCGCGGCGCCGGCCGCGCGCAGTTCGGCCTCGCGCTTGCCGACCACCACCAGCAGCGCGGCCAGCGACACCACGATCACGAACCACGAGGTCAGCGGCACGCCGACGGCCACCCCGCCCGCCACCGCGCGCAGCACGTGGCAGGCGGCGACCGCGACCAGGTCGCACACCACCAGGTCCCGCAGGTAGCGGGTGTAGACGAGTGTGAGCAGCACGTACCCGGCGACCAGGGCGGACAGCACGGGGACGCCCAGTGCCAGGGAGGCCAGCGGCGCGGCGGCGCTGAGCGCGATCCCGGCCGCGACGGCCACCGGAACGGGGAGCGCGCCGGAGGCCACCGGGCGGTGGCGCTTGCGCGGGTGCGCGCGGTCGCGGTGCGCGTCGTGGACGTCGTTGAGCAGGTAGGTGCCGCTGGCGGCCGCGCAGAACAGGGCGAACACCGCGGCGCTGGTCAGCAGCGCCCCGGGCTGCGTCAGGGCCCCGGCCGCGGCGGGCGCGGCCAGGACCAGGAGGTTCTTGAGCCACTGCCGGGGGCGGCACGCGCGGACGAGCGCGCCGACCGTCCCCCCGTCTCCGCGCGGCGCCCCGGCCCCCGCCGGTCCCGTGGCCCGCGTCCTCTCCGTCACCACGGCCGGGGGGCGGGAGGCCGTACGCCGGCGCGCCGGGTCGGACGCGTCGGCGAGGGACGGGTGCGGGGGTCAGCTGTGGTGGTCACGACGGCGGCCCGTGGCGAACAGGACGACCGCGACGCCGATGAATCCGACACCGACGACGAGGCAGGCGATGGGCAGGGTGGTCTGGAGGAGGGGGAGCACGGTGCGCCCCTGCTCGGAGTTGGCGACCGCGTTCTGCACGGACTCGTCGTTGGAGACGAGTTCGGCGTCGAACAGCGTCAGGACCTCCTCGCCGTCCACGACGACGACGCGGTTCTGGTCCTCGCTGATCTTGAGGGGGGAGCCTGTGACGGGCTCGATCCAGTAGGTGCGGGTGATGGAGAAGACCTCGTCGCCGGTGACGTCGCCCTCGCCCTCCATCCCGGCCACCGAGCGGGGCAGGGTGCGCTCGCCGATGACCTCGCCCTCGACCTCCTGGACGAACTTGTAGGTCTCGACCCCTCCGACCTCCTCGGTCCCCTGGAACTCCATGGGGACGACCTCCCGCGCGGTGGTCTCGAAGAAGTCGTAGTCGCGCTGCTCGGTGAAGAAGGGGAACTTCCAGGCCTGGCCGCTCTGGGCGACGGACTCGTCGTTGACCATGGCGTCGCAGCAGTCGACCGTCTCCCCGGTGACGCGGTCGTGCCCGGCGCGGCGGCTGCTGGAGGTGATGCCGAAGTCGGTCTCGGCGTCCCTGACCCAGGTGAACTGGTCCCACACCACCGTCTCGTCGGTGCTGGAGGCCACGTCGGCCCGGATGGTCGAACGCGCCTCCAGGGTGGCGTTCTCGACGAGCTCGACGTCCTCGATGTTGAAGTAGGTGGCCCCGTCTGCTTCGAGGACTGTTTCGCTGTAGTAGTCCAGGGGGGTCTTCATCAGGGAGCTCGACAGCCACGTGCGCATCATGGGGGCAAAGGCGAGGAAGAAGACCCCAAACGCGACGAGAACGACCGCAACGGTACGGCGCATGTGCCCTCCTGGGCGTATGAGAGTCCAGATCTGGAACTGGGTCTAGTGGAACTAGGTTCAGTTCCGGGTAGAGTACTGCCCAGTAGCGAACGACGTCACCAGGGCGTGTCGAAATTTTTATAACGCGTTCTAGTGAAACTCGTTCCGCCCTCTACCCAGCCCTGGAAGGCCCATGGCGCCCACCTCCTCCTCCGCGCCCGGGGACCCCGCCGCCGGTGCCCACCTCGCCAGCGCGCGCACCCCCGACCCCTCGCTGCTGCTGCCGCAGGTCGACGGACGCCACGAGGCCCTCGACGGCGTCCGCGCGGTGGCCGCCCTGATGATCCTGGTGTTCCACGTGGCCACCGAGACCGGCGACTCCCTCGCGCCGGGGGTGCTGGGCGGTCTGCTGTCCGCCTTCGACGTGGCCGTGCCGCTGTTCTTCGCGCTCTCGGGCGTGCTGCTGTACCGGCCCTGGGCCCGCGCGGCCCTGGACGGGGTGCGCGGGCCGCGCGCCCGCCCCTACCTGTGGCGCCGCGCCGTGCGCGTCCTGCCCGCCTACTGGCTGGTGGCCGTGACGGCGCTGCTGGTCTACTCCCGGGACGAGCTCGGCTCGCCGCGGTACTGGTGGGAGGTCCTCACCCTCACCTTTCCCTTCAACACCGACCCGCCGTGGGTGGGCACCGGCCCCTACGGCCTCGGCCAGATGTGGAGCCTGTCGGTGGAGGTCAGCTTCTACCTGCTGCTCCCGCTGTTCGGGCTGCTCCTGGCCCTGTGGGCGCGCGGCGGCCGGAGCGTGGACGCCCGGGGGCGGCGGCTGCTCGTGGGTCTGGGGGTCATGGCGCTGCTGGGCCTGGCCGCGCTGGTCCCGCAGTTCTATCCCGAACCCCGCGAGTACATGCACGCCTGGCTGCCCCGGACCGCGGGCCTGTTCGCCGCCGGCATGGCGCTGGCCGTGCTCTCGGAGTGGGCCTGGCGCGAACCCGGCACGGACGGCCCGGTCCGCCGCCTGTGCCGGACCGTCGGCTCCTCCCCCGGGGTGTGCTGGCTGGTCGCGGGCGGGTTCTTCGCGCTGAAGGCCACCGAGGCCTCCGGCGGCCGCTTCATCGGCTCCGGCGACATCTGGACCTCGGCCGTGGACTCGCTGGCCGGGATCGGGTTCGCGTTCTTCCTGATCGCCCCGTGCGCGCTGGCGCCGCGCCCGGTCGGGGCGCCGCTGCCGCTGCGGGAGGCGCGGGCCTGGCGCGGCGGCCGGTGGCTGGACTCGCTGCTGCGGCACCGGGTGTGCCAGTTCCTGGGACGGATCTCCTACGGCGTGTTCCTGTGGCAGTTCATGGTGCTCTACCTGTGGCGCGACTTCACCGGCCAGGAGATCTTCACCGGATCGTTCTGGCTGGACGCGGTGCCGGTGACGATCGGGACCGTGCTGCTGGCCGCGGCGAGCCACCGGTGGGTGGAGGAGCCCAGCCGCCGGTGGTCCCACCGCCTCGCCCGCGGGCGGCAGAGCCCGCCCCACCCGCGGTGATCTCGTACTCATAGCGGGTCTCGGCCGCCCAACCTCGCTATAAACACAGGATCATCCCAGGTCAGGCCCCACGCATCACATCCGCAACTCTTCCGGCCAGCCCACTATCCCTCCGCGCGCTCGTCCTCCTCGGGCGCCCACGGGTTGCCCTCCACCGTCGGCGCCATGCCGCCCACCGACACCCAGTTCAGGCACAGCCCGCCCCGGTCCTCCGGATCCTCGGGCACGAACACCGACAGCTGCTCGCCGGGAGCGCCCACGGGCACGTACCGGGTGCCGTTCTCCTCCGCGGCGGGCAGTTCGACCTCGATCCAGTCGTCGCCCAGCGCCACCACCACGCCGACGTCCTCCTCGGCCGTGTAGCCGAGCGTGACGATCTGGGCGACGCCGCCGTGCGCCTCCACCGGCCAGGACACCAGCCCCTCCCACGGCTCCAGGCACTCGTCCGCCGGGCCGGGGGCGAACATGTCGCTGTCGTCGGAGGGCCGCGCCGGGACCAGGAACCCGGCGTCGTTGAACACGTACGCGGTGGCGGCCTCCTCGGGAACGGCCATCCGCGCGGCCACGTCGTCCGACGCCAGCGGCGGTAGCACCCACGAGCTCAGGCGGCGCTGGCCGTTCCACTCCAGGACCACGTCCTCGGGGACCGGACGCGCGTACAGGCCGCCCTCCTCCGGGACGTCCTCCAGCGCCGTGCGCACCGTGTCCAGGTACCACTGGAGGCGGTCGCCGCTCAGGGTCTGGGCGTAGGCGTGGATGGAGTAGCCCGCCGCCACCGCGTACACCGCCGTCGCCAGCGCGGCCGCGGCCCGGGCGGCCCGCCGGGGCCGCACGCGGTAGGGCTCCCTGCCCGCAGGGGCCGCCGAGGCTCCGCCGACCAGGGCGCGCGCCCGCTCCTCCCTGGTGGGGAGGTAGGCCAGGGCCAGGCACAGGGCGAACACCGGCGCCGCGTCCGCCACGTACCGGGGGTCGGCGGCGGCCACGTCCTGGAACCGGCCGCGCGCGATGATCGTCGGGATGACGTCCACGACCACCAGGTAGGCCGACAGCAGCACCCAGGCCCGCCACGCCCCGCGCCGCATCCGCAAGCTGACCAGCACGATCACGGCGAAGACCGCCCAGGCGGCCAGCACGGTCACACCCGGTACGTCGACCAGGCCGCCGGTCGGGGTGACCGGGCCCCACTCCAGGGGACCGCCCAGGGCACCGACCGGGAACACCTCGGTGAGCAGTCCGCGCAGCATGGTCAGGGCGGGCTCGCCCTGGGGCACACCCGCGCCCTCGCCGCCCCCCGACGCGCGCATCCGCGCCAGGTAGAACACCGCGTAGGCGGCGAACAGCGCGCCCATCGCCGTCCAGAACGGCCGGTGCAGGGCCCACGCGCGCCGGGCCCCGGCGACCGGGCCGCCGGGGTAGAGGTGGGCGACGGCCACGGCGAACAGCACCAGCGGCAGGAACATCGCCTTGACCGTGAACAGCATGCCGAACACGACGGCGCCGCCCGCCCGCCAGGCCAGGCGGTGGTCGTCCGTGCGCAGGTAGCGCACGGTCCACAGCACGGCGAGCACCAGGGCCAGCTGGAGGGGGACCGCGTTGAGCGCCGCCGACCACCAGCCCAGCACGGGCACGGTCAGCGGGGCCAGCGCGTACACGGTCAGCGGGACCAGCAGCGCCCAGCGGCGGCCGAACAGCTCCCACACCAGGCGCAGGAACCCCACCAGCGCGGCGGCCTGGAGGGCGAGCATGGTGCCCGCGCTGACCCACCACTCGTAGGGCCACAGCGCGGTCTGGAGGTAGACCAGGAACAGCGCCCCCGGCATCAGGTGGCCCTTGTGCAGGGTGAGCAGGTAGTCCGGCCCCAGGTCACTGGCGTGGGCGTTGGCGAAGAAGAGGTAGTCGTCCTCCACGAAGTAGGACTCGCCCAGCACGTAGGCCCGCAGTCCCACGGCGCCCAATACCACCAACAGCCCCACCAGGACCAGCCGGTCGCGGGCCAGGCGGCGCGCGGCGGCCCACGCGGCGCGGGCCGCCCCGCCCGGCTCGGGGTTCCTCCCGCCGGGCTCCCCGGCGGGGCGGCGTACCCTGGGCGCCCCGACCGGGCCGGGCCGCGCGGCTTCGGCGCCCGGACCGTCGTGCCCACTCGCCGTGGGGGGAACAGGCGGCATCGGCATCTCTCCCGCCGTAGTTGGCCGATCCGGAGAAGGGGTGCCAGAATACAACACGTTCCACTTTTTCCCTCGACCCTTGTCGCAGGCCATCCCGGTCTGGATACCCGGAACAGGAACACGATGCAGATGCCGTGTTCCGGCGGGGTCGCGAACACCGTGGAGGTGATGCGGGTGGGGCTCGAACAGGTCCGCCGCGACTGGACGCGGCTGGGTTCCGCCGAACCCCTGTGGGCGGTGTGCGTGGACCCCGGCAAGAGGGGAGGCGGCTGGGACGACGACGAGTTCCTCGCCTCCGGACGGGCCGACATCGACCCGTCCGTCGCCCGCCTGGAGGAGCTGGGCATCCGCCCCGGGGGAGGCCGGGTGCTGGACTTCGGGTGCGGCGCGGGACGGCTGTCCAACGCCCTGGCCGCGCACTTCCCCGAGGTCGTGGGAGTGGACATCTCCGCGCCGATGCTGGAGGAGGCCCGCCGTCTGGACCGCTCCGGGGGACGGATCGGGTTCGTGCTGAACGAGCGCCCGGACCTGTCGGTGTTCGGGGACGCCTCCTTCGACCTGGTCTACACCGACCTGGTCCTCCAGCACCTGCCGCCCGCCCTGGCCGAGGGCTACGTGCGCGAGTTCGCGCGGGTGCTGCGCCCCGGCGGTGTCATGGTGCTGGGCGTGCCCGAGTCCGAGCGGCGCACCTTCAAGGGGCTGGTGTTCCGGTACGCGCCGTGGCCGCTGGTGGCCCTCGCCCAGCGGGTGCTGCTGCGCTACCCGGCGCCGATGCGGATGCACACCCTGCGCACCGAGCGGATCGCCGAACTGGTCCCGGGCGGCCGGATCGCCGCCTCCGACGAGTACTGGGGCGGCGACCACTGGCGCCACCTGCGCCACTTCGTGGTGCTGGAGGAGAGCACGTGACCGCGAACGCCACCGGCGGGGGCACCGTCCCCTTCCGCGCCACCCTGGGCCGGTCGGTGCGGCTGTTCACCGCCTTCCGCGGGGAGCAGACCGACCCGGCGTCCTTCTACGGCACGCTCGCCCGCGACACCGTCGCCCAGCTGCGCTCCTACACTCCCCTGGACGGCAGGCTCGTGGTGGACGTGGGCGGCGGCCCGGGCTACTTCGCCGACGAGCTGAGGTCGGCCGGGGCCCGCTGCCTGTGCGTGGACGCCGACGCCCACGAGATGACGCTGCACGGGCGCGACGCCGACGCGTACGGCGTCCAGGGCAGTGCCCTGGACCTGCCGCTGCGCAGCGGGTCGGTGGACGTGTGCTTCTCCTCCAACGTGCTGGAGCACGTGCCGGACCGGACCCGGATGGCCGACGAGATGGTGCGGGTGACCCGGCCGGGAGGGCTGGTGTACCTGTCGTACACGCTGTGGCTGTCCCCGTGGGGCGGGCACGAGACCTCGCCGTGGCACTACCTGGGCGGCGCGTACGCGGCGGAGCGGTTCGCGCGGCGCCACGGTCGGCGGCCCAAGAACGACTTCGGCCGCACCATGTACGCCGCGCACGCCGGGGAGATGCTGCGCTGGACGCGCGGGCGCACCGACGTGGACGTGGTGGACGTGCGCCCCCGCTACCTGCCCGGATGGGCCAAGCCGGTCGTGCGGGTGCCGCTGCTGCGCGAGGTCGTCACCTGGAACCTGCTGCTGGTCCTGCGCAGGCGCTGACCAACAAGCCCGAGGTGTCACTGGCGGGGCAGATGGGATTCTGATCTGACCCGCGGTGATCTTGCTCCCAGAGGCACTGTGGGCCGTCGACACTGGCGCTAGGAGCAAGATCATCGCAGGCGGGCGCACCGCAGCGGACCCTTTCTGGCACAGGACCGGCCGCCGCACTGCTCACTCCAGGTCGAACGGCAGCCTGCGGCGCGTGTGCTGGACACTGACCCAGTGGTCGGCGGTGAACTCCTCCATCGCCCACTCACCGCCGAACCGGCCGAGCCCGGAGTGGTTCTCCCCGCCGAAGGCGGTGTTGGCCTCGTCGTTGAGCGTGGAGTCGTTGACGTGCGTCATGCCCGCCCCCAGTCGGCGGGCGAAGCGCACCCCCCGCTCGGCGTCGCGGGTGTACACCGCGCTGGACAGCCCGTACTCGGTGTCGTTGGCGATGCGCAGCGCGTCCTCCTCGCCCTCGGCGCGGACGACCGTGGCCACCGGGCCGAACACCTCCTCGGACGCGCTCGGCATGTCGTTGCCGGCCAGCAGCAGGTGGGGCGGCAGGACCCTGCCCGCCGGACCGGTCGGGTCGCCGGACAGCAGGAGCCGCGCGCCCTGCTCGACGGAGCGAGCCACCACGTCCCGCACGCCGTCGCGCTGCTCGTCGTCGATGACGGGGCCGATCTGGGTGGCGGGGTCGGCGGGGTCGCCCACCCGCAGCGCCCGGGCTCGCACGAGCATCCGCTCGACCAGCTCGTCGTGGACGGCGGCGTCGGCCACGACCCGGTTCGTGGCCATGCAGATCTGGCCCTGGTGGTAGTAGGAGCCGAACACGGCGGCGTCCGCGGCCAGGTCGAGATCGGCGTCCTCCAGCACCACCAGCGGCCCGTTCCCGCCGAGTTCGAGCGCGCGCCTCTTGAGCGGGATCTGCCGGGCGATGTGGCGGCCGACCTCGGTGGAGCCGGTGAACGAGATCATCCGGGCCAGCTCGTGGGTGGCCAGGGCGTCGCCGATCTCGCCGCCCCTGCCGACGACCACGTTGATCACCCCGGGCGGCAGCCCGGCCTCCTCGTAGATCCGGGCGAGCAGCAGCCCGCCCGTGACCGGGGTGTTCTCGGCGGGCTTGAGCACCACGGTGTTGCCGAGGGCGACGGCGGGCGCGACGGAGCGGTGGGAGAGCTGGAACGGGAAGTTCCACGGGCTGATCACCGTGACCACGCCGAGGGGTTCGCGGTAGACGCGGTTCTCCTTGCCCGGGGTGATGCCGGGCAGGATCCTGCCCAGGACCCGCGTGGGGTAGGAGGTCACCTCGACCATGCCGCTGCGCACCAGCCGCCACTCGAACTCGGCGCGCTCGCGGACCGCTCCGGCCTCGTGGACCAGCCAGTCGACGATCTCCTCGCGACGCGCGTCCAGGACGCGCAGGGCCCGCACGAAGACCTCGGCGCGCTCGGCGGCGGGGGTCGCGGCCCAGCCCGGCCACGCCCGCTGCGCCTCGCGGTAGGCCAGATCCACGTCGCCCTCGTCGGCCAGGCGGAACTCGGTCAGGACCGTGTCGTCGTAGGGGTCCACGTCCTGGACGACGCTCCCGGACGATCCGTGCCGCCACTGGTCCCCGATGGGCATCCGGTCCAGCCCCGTGTAGGCGTCCGGCCTGCGGTCCGCGTGCATCGGCCCTCCCCTGTCTCGGCGTCACTGATGCCACGGTCACCCCTGCCCGGAGCGCGGGCAACGGGACTTGCCGCCTCTTGGCCAACTGTTCAGCGACTCCGCGACCGCCCTTGTCGCCCGTCGCCCTCAGCGGGCGGGGGTGAGCAGGAGTTCGCTGACGACGCGGCCGTCGGCCCCGGTGACCGTGGCCGTCCAGCCGCCCAGGTCCACACTTTCCCCGGGCTCCTCCGGGATGTGGCCGAGCAGGACCAGGACCATCCCGGCCACGGTCACGTAGCTGCCCTGAGGCCGGGCGGTGAGGACGACCCCGAGGTCCTCCAGCTCGTGGACCGGATAGGCGCCGGGCAGGCGCAGGGCGCCGTCGTCCAGCCGGGCGGGGGTGCGCTCGTCGGTGTCGGTCTCGTCGTAGATCTCGCCGACGACCTCCTCCAGCAGGTCCTCCAGGCTGACGATGCCGCTGACCTCGCCGCTCTCGCCGATCACGACGGCCAGCTGCTGGCGTTCGACGGTGAGCCGGTGCAGAGCCGCGGACACCGTGAGCGAGCCGGGGAGCAGCAGCGGCTCGCGGGCCAGGTCCTCGGCCGTGCCCTCGCCCCGCAGGAGGTCGGACCAGTGCACCACGCCGACGATGTCGTCCATGTCGCCCCGGGAGACCACCGGGGCGCGCGAGTGGCCGTGCTCGGCCAGGAGCAGGGCGGCCTCGCGCGCGGGCAGGTCGGCGGGGACGGTGTCCACGTCGGGGCGCGGGACCAGGACCTGGCGCAGCGTCCGCCCGGTGATGTCGAAGGCCCCGGAGAGGATGGTGCGCTGCTCGGGGGTCATCTGGCCCTGGGCCGCGATCATGTCGCGCAGCTCCTCCTCGGTGGCCTCGTCCCGCGTGCCCTTCGGGTCCACCCCGCTGAGCCGGACCACCAGGTCGGTGGAGACGCTGAGCAGCCACACCGCGGGGCGGGAGAGCAGCGCCAGCGCGTTGAGCGGGCGGGCCACGAGCAGCGCCCAGGGCTCGGCGCGCTGCATGGCGACGCGCTTGGGGGCGAGTTCGCCCAGGACCAGGGTGACGAAGGCGAGCACGACGGTGACCAGCACGACCGACACCGGGGCCGCGTAGGAGCCCAGGAAGCCCAGCGGCCCGACCAGGGGTCGGGCCAGCGAGACGGCCGCGGCGGCGGAGGCGAGGAAGCCCGCGAGGGTGATGCCGATCTGGATGGTGGCCAGGAAGCGGTTGGGGTCGCGGGCGAGCCGGGCCACCGCGCGGCCGCCCGGACCGCGTTCCTCCAGCCGCCTGATCTGTCCCTCCCGCAGCGTGATCAGGGCGATCTCGCTGCCCGCGAACACGGCGTTCACCACGACCAGAACCAGCACGAGGCCGATCTGGGCCCCGTAGCCCTCCATGGGACTCCCCCGCGGTCGACTGTCGGTCTCCGGAGCTGGGATTCCTTCCCCGAAACCCGCAGGCCACACACCGCTCAGCGGCTCCCCGCAGCCCTGACCCGCCTCTTTCGTCTCAGCCCAGGCGCTCCAGGGCCCTGCGCGGGGAGCGGGCGTGCCTGCCCATCCCCGCGAACGGGCACTCCTCGCGCTCCAGGGAGATCGTGAAATCCCGGGCCGTCTCCACCTTCTCCAGCTCCTCCCAGGTCAGGGGGGCCGCGACCGGCGCACCCGGCCTGGCCCGCACCGAGTACGGCACCACCGCGAGCTGTTCGCGGCCGTTGCGCAGGTAGTCCACGAACAACCGGTCCCCGCGCGCGGCCCTGCGCACCTCGGTGGTCAGCTCGCCCGGCCGCCGGGCCGCCACCCGGTCCGCGACCGCCTCCGCCAGCACGCGGACCTCCTG
This sequence comes from Nocardiopsis alborubida, assembly GCF_012396365.1. Taxonomy (GTDB): domain Bacteria; phylum Actinomycetota; class Actinomycetes; order Streptosporangiales; family Streptosporangiaceae; genus Nocardiopsis; species Nocardiopsis alborubida. The sequence goes on from NZ_JAAXPG010000010.1 coordinate 110,547, forward strand.
GTCGTCCGCCTCGGGCCGCAGCGGCGAGCGCACGTGCAGCCCCCGGGACCCGCTGGTCATCACGTAGGCGGCCAGGCCCAGGTCGTCGAGCACCTCCCGTACGTCCCGCGCCGCGGCGCGGCAGGCGGCGAAGGCCTCGGGGCCCTCGCCGGCGGGGTCGAGGTCGATCACCATCCGGTCGGGCAGACCCAGGTTCGGCTGCCGGGACTGCCAGGCGTGCACGGTGATCGCCGCCTGGTCGGCGCACCAGACCAGCGCCGCCGCGTCCTGGCACAGCATCATCCGTCCGCCGCTGGTCTCCACGGTCCCCACCCAGTCCGGAACCGACGGGTGCTTGACGAAGAACCCCTGCGCGTCGATCCCGTCGGGGAAGCGCGCCAGGGCCACCGGCCGGTCGCGCAGGTGCGGCAGCATCAGGGGGGCGACCCGGGCGTGGTACCGCGCCAGGTCCTCCTTGGTCGCCCCGTCCTCGCCGAACAGCGGCTTGCCGGGCCTGCGCACCCGCACCACGCGCCGTCCCGCGCGCACCCCCGCGGTCTCCGTCGCCATGGCCTTCCCCCGTTCGCCGCCGTGCGGCCCGCCTACCCGGGCGGCGGGCCCGGAAACGGCCCCCCAGACGACGCGAACGCCCGGCCGGGGAGGCCCCTGGCCGGGCGTTCGGGGTCGGCGCGCCTGCGCCTCTCGACTACTTGCGCTTGTTGATCTCCTCGGTCAGCTGCGGGGTGACCGCGTGCAGGTCCCCCACGACGCCGAAGTCGGCCAGCTCGAAGATCGGGGCCTCGGGGTCCTTGTTGACCGCCACGATGTTCTTGGCGGTCTGCATGCCCGCGCGGTGCTGGATCGCGCCGGAGATGCCCAGGGCCACGTACAGGTTCGGGCTGACCGTCTTACCGGTCTGGCCGACCTGGAACTGGTTCGGGTACCAGCCGGAGTCGACGGCGGCGCGGGAGGCGCCCACGGCCGCGCCCAGCGAGTCGGCCAGGTTCTCCACGACCGAGAAGTCGTCGGAGCCCACGCCGCGTCCGCCGGAGACCACGATGGCGGCCTCGGTGAGCTCGGGGCGCTCGCCCTGCTCCTCGTTGACGCGCTCGACGACCTTGGCCGTCTTCGCGGCGTCGGAGACCTCCACCGACACCTGCTCCTCGGCGGCGGCGCCGGAGGCGGCCTCGGCCGGGACGGAGTTCGGGCGGACCGCGACGACCGGCACGCCGGTGCGCACGCGGGCGTGGGTGATGGTGGCACCGCCGAAGATGCTGTGCTCGGCGACGACCTCGGCGTTGACGTCCACGACGTCGGTGAGCACGCCGGAGCCCAGCTTGACCGCGGTGCGGCCCGCGATCTCCTTGTTCTCGGCGGTGGCCGAGACCAGGATCGCGGCGGCGCCCTTGTCCTGGGCGAGCTTGGCGAGCAGCTCGGCCTTGGGAGCCACGACGTGGTCGTTCAGCTCGGCCGAAGCCACGTAGACCTTCTCGGCGCCGTACTCGGCCAGGGTGCCCCTGCCCGACTCGGCTCCGTCACCGATCCACACGGCCGCGGGCTCGCCGATGCGGCGGGCGGCGGTCAGCAGCTCGGTGGTGACCTTCTTGACCTGTCCGTCGACGTGGTCGACGAGGACGAGGACCTCAGCCATATCCCTTGAACCTTCCCTGAGTCTCTCGTCTGACCTAGACGAACTTCTTCTCGACGAGGAACTCGGCGATCTTCGCGGCGCCGTCGCCCTCGTCCTTGACCACCGTGCCCGCGGCGCGCGGCGGCGCGGCGTCGAAGTCGACGGTCTCGGTGGTGGCGTTGGCCAGACCCACCCTGGCCGTGTCGATGCCCGCGTCGGCGGCGGACTTCTTGTCGACCGGCTTCTTCTTCGCCTGCATGATGAGCTTGAAGGACGGGTAGCGCGGCTCGTTGATCTTCTCGACCACGGAGACGACCGCCGGGAGCTGGGCCTCGACGAGGTCGTAGCCGTAGTCGGTCTGGCGCTGGATCCTGATGGTGCTGCCGTCGATGTCGACCTTGCGGGCGAACGTGAGCTGCGGCAGGCCGAGGTACTCGGCGAGCGCGGCCCCGACGACACCGGTGCGCGCGTCGGTGGACTCCGAGCCCAGGACGACCACGTCGAACTCGATGGTGCCCAGGGCCTGCGCGAGGGCGTAGGCGGTCTGGAGCGAGTCCGAGCCGTGGAGCGCGTCGTCGTTGACGAAGACGGCCTTGTCCGCGCCCATCGACAGGGCCTTGCGGATGGAGTCCGTGGCCTGGTCCGGTCCCATCGTCAGGATGGTGACCTCGCCGCCGTGCTTCTCCTTGAGCTGGAGCGCCTCTTCGATCGCGTACTCGTCGAGCTCGTTGATGACGCCGTCGGACGCGGCGCGGTCCAGCGTCTTGTCATCGGCGTTGAGCTTCCGTTCGGTCGCCGTGTCCGGGACCTGCTTGACCAAAACGACAATATTCATGGCCGGTGGCCGACCTCCCTGCACTCCATGATCCGCCGTGCGGCGGCCGGACGCTGGCGCGCCCCCTACTGCCAACAATGCCGAATGCCGTTCGGTCATCCGACGGCGGGGCCGTCTTCATGTCCAGACAGGTCCCGCGATGTGCTCATAGCCCAGATGTTACTGGCTAGTAGCTTGGAGGCCAACCCCTGGCCCCCGGTGTGACTGAGGCAACCCTAACCACCGCCGTGCCGCCGGTCCGCCCCGGGCGGTCCACCGGCGCCGGACACCGGCCGCGGGTGCCCGCCTCCCGCTCCCCACCCTAGTCGCCGCGGATCCCGCCGGAACCGGTCACACCACCGGTAACAGGGCAGAGTCTCCCCCGCCCCGGGGACGCCGAAGGCCCCGGGCCGGAGCCCGGGGCCTTCGCGGTGCCCGGTGAGCCGGACGGGGGTCTGCTCCCCTCAGCTGAACCAGTCCGAGGGGCCGCCCAGCGGCACCCAGTCCGGAGCCGCGGACAGACCGAACGACAGGATGAGCATGGTCAGCAGCACGAGGCCGATGCACACGCCGACGTAGACGTACAGGTTGCGGTAGTGGACCCGGCGCACCAGCCACACCGCCTGGTGCCGCGCCTCGCGGCCGCTCGGCATGACGTAGCTGAGCAGGATCATCACGAAGATCGCGAAGGCGCCGGTGTAGTTGGCGCCCTGCCCCGGCACGTCCGCGATCCGCGCGTAGATCATGCCGACCAGGATGCCCGCCAGCAGGTAGATCAGGCCGAAGCCGAGCGTGCGCAGCGCCATGCGCCCGAAGGCCCACGGGAAGCTGAGCGCCACCACCATGTTGTCGGAGTTGCGCGGGCCGCGCGTCTGGAGGCGGCGGGCGTGCTCGGCCTTGACCACGTCCAGGGCGCCCAGCGCCGCGATGAGCACGACGCCCAGGATCAGGCCGAACCAGGGGAAGAGCAGGGACACACCGGCCACGGAGACCAGCATGGGCAGGATCGTCAGCGGGTGCATCCGCCACGACCGCTCCTCGTACTCCTCGCCCTCCTCGTCGGAGTCGTTCGGGAAGTAGTCGCTCACCCGGTCGCCGCCGCCGCGCCGGAACCGGCCCAGCAGGCCGCCGCGCCGGTCCTCGTACTCGTCCCCGTCGAACTCCTGCGTCTGGTTGCTGCCCCGGCCGTCGTCCACCGGGGTGAGGATGTCGGCGAAGTCGCCCTTGTGCAGCGGGGTGTTGAAGAACTGCGTGTGCGGCGCCTGGTAGCCCTCGCCCTCGCGCTCGTCGACGGGGCGCCGGCCGTACCCGTCCCGGTCCACCGGGTCCATCATCATGGTGCCCTGCGGGTCCTCTCGGGAGAACTCGTCGGGCTGGATGCGCCGCGTGCCCAGCATGTCGTCCGGCTCGTCGCGGACCGGGCTGATCCGCATCGTCCCCTGCGGGTCGTCCGGGTCGTCGGCGTCGCGCGGGGCGATGCGCTCGGTGCCCGGGAGCCCGTCGTCCTCGTCGTCCCAGCCGCGCCGGGCGCCCGACAGGTCGTCGGTGGACTCCGGGTCGTCGGCCAGACCGCCGGAGTGCGCGGCGGAGGCCGGGCGCACGGGGTCCCCGGACGGGGACCAGGCGCTGGAGACGGGGCCGCTGCTGGTGTGCGAGGGGCCCCAGCCCTCGTCGCCCCGGCCCGCGCGACCGGCCAGGTAGCCCGCCGCTCCGCCGAGCACGGCACCGGCCGCGCCCGCCGCCGCGGCGCCGCCCGGGCCGCCGCTGTCGGGTTCGTCCCGCGTGCCCCCGGCCGTGGTCGGGTGGTACACGGTGTGACTGCCGGTGAGCCCGCTGGGACGGCCTCCCGTGTCCTCGGTCCAGGGCAGGTCGAGGTTGAGGCGGCTGGCCTCCTCCAGCAGTTCCTCCGCCGTGGGACGGCTGCGCATGTCGCGGGAGACGGCGCGGTTGACCAGCGGCCGCAGCGCCTCGTGCATCCCGTCCATGTCGATCTCGCCGTTGAGGATGCGGAAGAAGATGACCTCGAAGGTGCCCGCGCCGTAGGGCGGGCGACCGGTGGAGGCGAAGGCGACGGTGCCGCCCCAGGCGTGGATGTCGGTGGCCGGGCCCAGGTCGGTGCCCTCGATGACCTCCGGGGACAGGTAGCTGGGCGTGCCGACGAACGTGCCGGTCTGGGTCAGCTTGGCGCCGTCCACCGCGTGCGCGATGCCGAAGTCGATGACGATCGGCTCGCCGTTGGAGATGATCACGTTGCCGGGCTTGAGGTCGCGGTGGATCACGTCCACCGCGTGGATGTCCCGGATCGCGCGGGCCATGCCGGTGACGAAGCGGGTGAGAGCGCGGCCGCGCAGCGGGCCGTGGTTGGTGACCGTGGCGTCCAGGGTCGGGCCGGGGATGTGCTCGGTGACCACCCACGGCAGCTCGGCCTGGGTGTCGGCTTCGATGACCTCGGCCACGTTGGGGCTCTGCACGCGGCGCATGGTCTCGACCTCGCGGGCCAGGCGGGCCCGGGCGATGTGGTCGCCCGCGACCTCCGGCTTGAGGACCTTCACCGCGACGAACTGCTCGGTCCGGGGGTCCTCGGCCTGGTACACCACGCCCATGCCGCCCTGCCCGATGCGGCGGCGGATGACGTAGTGGCCGATGCGCTCCGGCAGCTCCTCACCCATGGGGAAACCTGCCGACATTGCCATCGAGAACTCATCCCCTCAAAAGACCACATACCACCGCGTCCAGCTTATCGGCCGGGGGATGGGTCACCATTGGCTTGTTCGTCCCGTCTCGGGCCCGTGTGGTCGCTTCCGCACCGCCGGGCGTCCGGGGTTCAGGCGGCGCGTCCGTCCGGGGGCGACCCTCACGAGTATGACGGAAAACTGGCGTGGGCGGTTCCCTCCCTCCCGTCCCGACTGGCCGGATGCGGACGTTCGGCCGAACCCCCCGTGACACCGTTCGATCCAACGAGCGGGGCGAAAAGTTCTCGAATCCGCCGGAACGGCGACGGGGCGGACGGCACAGTACCGTGTGCCGCCGCCCCGACCTGCTGTTTCGGAGCCGGGTCAGCTCCGGCCAGCGCCCTTCAGCGCCCCTGGAAAACGGCCTTGCCGGGTCCCTGCTCGACGAAGCTGCGCATACCGTCCTTCTGGTCCTCGGTCGCGAAGAGCCCCGCGAAGTGCAGGCGCTCGATCTCCAGACCGGTGTCCAGGTCCGTCTCCAGACCGCGGTCCACCGCCTCCTTGGCCGCGGCCAGCGCGACGGCCGGGCCCTCGGCGTACCGCGCGACCAGCGCCACGGCGGCCCGGTAGACCTCCTCGTCCGGGACGACCTGGTCCACCAGGCCGATCTCCCGGGCCTCGTCCGCCTTCACGTGGCGGCCGCTGAAGATCAGCTCCTTGGCCCGGGGTGCGCCGATCAGGCGGGGCAGGCGCTGGGTCCCGCCCGCGCCGGGGATGACTCCGAGCTGGATCTCGGGCACGCCCAGCCTGGCCCCGGCCCCCGCGACGCGGAAGTCCGCCGCCAGGGCCAGCTCCAGGCCGCCGCCGAGCGCGTACCCGGTGACCGCCGCCACGACCGGCTTGGGGATGCGGGCCACCAGGTTCAGGGCGCCCTGGAGGTCGCGCGCGTAGCCCAGCATCTGGGCGGCGGTGCGGTCGGCCATCTCCTTGATGTCGGCGCCCGCGACGAACACCCGCTCGCCGCCGTAGACGACCACGGCACGCACGGCCGGGTCCTTGGAGACCCGGGTCGCGGCCTCGGCGATCTCCGCGGTGAGCGCGGCGTTGAGCGCGTTCACCTTCGGCCTGTCCAGCCGGATCACGGCCACGGCCGGGTGGTCCGGATCGGTCTCCACTCGCACGAACTCGCCCACGGTCTGCTGCCCCTCACTCACTTGGTCGTCACTGTCTTCGAACTGCTTACCACCCGGTTCAGGAGAACAGCAGCACCAGGGTGCCCAGCCGCGAGGACAGGGCGTAGGCCGCCGCCAGGAGCAGGGCGGCCCCCGCCATCAGCAGCGTGTCCGCGGTCCGCCAGCGGCTCTCCCGGGCGCGGGTGCGCGGCCCGGTCCCGAAGGCGCGCGCGTCCATCGCGGCGGCCAGCAGCGTCCCGGTGCGGATGGAGCGCACCAGCAGGGCGAACAGGCGGCCGAAGAACAGCGCGACCGCCCGGACGGGGTTGCGTCCGGCCTCCAGCCCGCGCGCCCTCCGCGCCAGTGTGATCGTGCGCCACTGGTCGGCGAGCAGCGGGACGAGCCGCAGCGCCGCCAGCACACCCATGGCGGGACGTTCGGGCACCCGCAGCCGCTGCACCAGGCCGTCGGCGGTCTCCGTGGGGTCGCTGCTCACGGCCGCGAGCAGACCGGGCAGGGCGATGGCCAGCAGGCGCACCGCGGCGCCCAGCGCGCCCTCCGCGCCGTGCTCCCCGTACAGGTAGTTGACCAGTCCGCTGGAGAGCCCCATGAGCAGGAAGGGCCCGCCCAGGACGAACAGGGTGCGCCGGTCGATCCCGCTGAACGGCAGGAGCAGCAGGACGCCCGCCAGCACCACGCCGCCGGTGACGGCGTCCACGGCCGGGATCAGGCCGACGCCCAGCAGCAGGGCGGCGAGCAGTTTGGCCGCCGGGTTGAGCCCGACCAGCCAGAAGCGCGCCCCGCCGTCCGCGGGCGCCTCCAGGGTGAGCGCGTCCCCGCCCGGCGCGCGGGTCCCGTCCCCGGCCCGGGCCGTGCGCGTCGTGTCCCCCGCGCCGCCCGTGTCCGGTTCCGGTGGGGTGGAGGCGACGGCGGAGCCGCCGTCCACGGGTGTGTCCGGGAACCTCCGGTCAGCCACGGCTCCCCCCTCCCGCCGCCGCATGCCCCGCGGTCCCGGGCGGGTCGAACGGATCGGGCGGATCCGCCCCGGCGCCCGCGTCCGGTGCGGCGGCCCCGTACACGGCGCGGCCCCCGGCCACGCGCACCCGCGCGTCGGCCAGGTGGCGCAGCAGCAGGTCGTCGTGGGTGGCCATGACCACCGCGCGGCCCGCTGACCGCAGGGTGGCGAGCAGTTCCACGAGTTCGGTCCAGGTACGGGTGTCCTGGCCGAAGGTGGGCTCGTCGAGGACGAGCGCGTCGGGCGCGTGCGCGGGGCCGGAGCTGAGCGCCGTGGCCACCGACAGCCGCCGCTTCTCCCCGCCCGAGAGCGTGTAGGGGTGCACGTCGGCCAGCGCGGACAGGCGCAGCCGCTCCATCAGCTCGCCCACCCAGGCCTCCGTCTCGGCCTCGCCCGTTCCGGCGCGCAGCGGGGCGAAGCGCAGCTCGTCGCGGACCGTGGCGGTGACGAACTGGTCCTCGGCGTGCTGGAAGACCGTGCCCACGTGCCGGGCCAGCCTGCGGGCGGGCCAGCGCACCAGCGGGCGCGGGTCGGCCCCGGCCAGCGGCCCGCGCGGCAGCACCGCCCCCCGGTGGGGCTTGGACAGTCCGGCGAGCATGGTCAGCAGCGTGGACTTGCCCGCGCCGTTGGGGCCGGTCAGGGCGGTCGCGGTCCCGGCGCGGACGGCGGCGTCCACCCCCTCGAGCACCGTGCGCCGGGGCGCGGCGCGCACGCCGAGCTGGAGCGGGGTGCGCGCCGCGACGCCCACGGCCTCCAGCAGGGCCTCCCCGCCCGGCGCGGGCGCCAGGACGGGCGCGGGCTCGTGCCCGGGCACCCACACGCCCTGTGCGGCCAGCGAGCGCCCGTGCTCGGCGAACACGGCCCCCTGGGGCCCGTCGGCGACGACACCTCCGCCGGGCGCCACGACCACGACCCGGTCCACCAGGTCCACGACGTCGGCCACCCGGTGCTCGACCAGTACCAGGGTCGCCTCGGTCTCGGCGAGCAGACGGGCCAGCACGCCGCGCACCAGCGCGGCCCCGGCCGGGTCGAGGTTGGCGGTGGGCTCGTCCAGCAGCAGCAGGCGGGGGCGCATCGCCAGGGCCCCGGCGATCACCAGGCGCTGCTTCTCGCCGCCCGACAGCGCGCCGGTGGGGTGGCGCGGTCCGTACGGGAAGCCGACGGCCTCCAGCGCCTCGTGGACCCGGGGCCAGATGAGCTCGGGGGCCACGCCCAGGTTCTCCGGGCCGAAGGCGACGTCGTCGCCCGCGCGCGCCATCACCAGCTGTGTCTCGGGGTCCTGGCTGACCAGGCCGACCGCGCCCCGGCTCCGGTCGGCGGGCTCGCCGTCCAGGAGCAGAGTGCCCTCGCGGTCGCCGCTGATGGCGCCGTCCTCCCCGGTCAGACCGGCCAGGGAGTGCAGCAGGGTGGACTTGCCCGCGCCGGAGGCGCCCAGCAGCAGCACGCGCTCGCCCGGCTCGATCACCAGGTCCACGCCGCGCAGCGCGTGGGACTCGCGGCCCGAGTGCCGCCAGCCCCAGCCGGAGAGCTCCACGCGCGCGCCGGGGCCCCCGGCAGCCGTCCGTCGCCCGTTAGCGAAGGCCACGGTCAGCCCCTCGCGGACGGGAAGGGGGCCAGCGCCCCGGAGCGGGCCAGGGCGGTGGTGAGCAGACGGCCGCCCACGCCCGCGATGAGGGCGGCGCTGACCACCACGATGACGCCGAAGGTGACCTGATGGGACAGCGGCCAGGTCGCGTAGTAGGTGATGTTGTCGCGGACGGCGGGGGAGATCCCCGCGACCGCCGCCGCGAGCACGGCCACTCCCATGCCCCAGCGGCGGTAGCCGAAGGCGAGGAAGACCAGCTCGGGCAGGATGCCCTGGAGGGCTCCGTCGAGGACCACGAGGATCCCCCACCCGGTGCCCAGGAGGGCCGAGACCGAGGCCGCGGCGATGGAGGTGAGCAGGGCCGCGCCGGGCCTTCGGATGACCAGTCCACCGAGGACGCCGGGGAGCAGCCACACGCCGTAGAGGACGGCCTGCGCGGGCGGGAAGGCCACGAACAGCGGGGTCGTGGCCTCCCAGAAGGGGTACCACAGCCAGAAGATGACGCCGACCGCGACGCCGATGACGGCGGCCACGACGATGTCGACGGTGCGCCAGCTCCCCAGCCGGCCGAGGACGTCGCGCCGGAAGCCGGTGCCCTGGGGGGTGGTGGTGTTCCTCTTCATGCGGTGTCCCTTCGCCGGGGGATGCGAGGGGCCGGGCGGCCGAGAGCGGCTCCGGGACGCGTTCCGCGTGCGCCGGGACGTCCCCGGTGCGCGGGAGACACGTCACCGGTGACGGTTCCTACGACTTCCTTCGCTGGCATGACCCAGATCAGGTGTGTAAGGGTCTGCGGCCTGGTGCCGCACTCTCAGCGCTCGCGCGCTCCCCTGTCGGTTTCGTCCATTATGAACAAGGGGGAACGCCGGGGTGTTCCCGGGTCGCGTCAGCGCACGTCGGGGTCTCAGCCCCCGGGGCTGGCACCGCCCTCGGGCACCTGCGGTTGCGGGGGTGTGCCGTTCCAGGGCGCACCGCTGTCCCCGCCCGGGGACTCGTCACCGCCGGTACCTCCGCCCCCGTCACCGCCGGTACCTCCGCCGCCTCCACCGCCACCGGTGCCGCCGCCTTCACCACCGCCGCCACCGCCACCACCGCCGGTGCCGCCTCCGGTCGAACCCTCACCGCCTCCGGCGCCGCCGCCACCGCCACCACCGGTCGAACCCTCACCGCTGTCGCCACCGCCGGTGCCGCCGGTCGAGCCCCCACCGCCGCCGGTAGCGCCTTCACCACCGTCGCCGGTGCCGCCACCGGCCGCGCCGCCATCACCCCCTGCACCGCCATCACCGCCAGTCGCTCCACCACCGCCACCGGCCGCGACGCCGCCGTCACCGGTGCCACCGCCGCCAGTGTCACCATCACCGCCACCGCCACCGGTGTCATCGTCGCCACCGCCTCCCGACGGCTTGTCCGAGGCCTTGCCGTAGACCTTCGGCGAGGGGGCGAACTCCTCCTCCGGGAGGTCCGCCACGGCCTCGCGCATGGTGGCCTGCCAGATCGGGCCGGGCAGCGTGGCTCCGTAGACGATGCCGTAGTAGCGGTCGCCGATGGTCACGCCCTGGAGCGTGTGCTGTTCCCCGCCCCGGATGTCGCCGACCACCACGGTCCCGGCCAGGTTCGGGGTGTAGCCCGCGAACCACGCGTAGGCCGCGCTGTCGGTGGTGCCGGTCTTGCCCGCCACCGGGCGCCCGATCTCCAGGCCGTTGGCGGTGCCGCCCTCGAAGGTCTGCTGGAGCAGGTGGTTGACGCCGTCGGCGACCTCGGTGTCCAGCACGCCCTCCTCGCACTCGGTGCCCACCTCGATCTCCTCGCCGTCCTCGCCCTCGACGAGGATCGAGGTCACGGGGACCGGTTCGCAGTAGGTGCCCCGGGAGGCGAAGACGGCGTAGGCGCTGGCCATGGTCAGCGGGGAGACCTCCTGGTCGCCCAGGGTGAAGGAGCTCCACACCTCCAGGTCCTCGCCGTCCGCGCGGTGGACGCCCAGGCTCCGGGCCATCTCCGCCGTCTCGCACAGGCCGACGCGCTCCTGGAGCTGGGCGAAGTAGGTGTTCACCGAACCCTTCGTCCCGCTGATCATGTTGTGCCTGCCCCCGTCGCTCTCCCCGGCGTTGCCCACGGGCCAGGGCGCCATCCTCCCGCCCTCGCAGTTCTCCAGGCCGCTCACCGTCGTGGACTTGGGCGAGGAGAAGCTGGTGTCGTACTTGAGCCCGGAGTCCAGGGCGGCGGCCAGGGTGAACGGCTTGAACGTCGACCCCGCCTGGTAGCCCAGCGACCCGCCGTCGTCGTGGTCCACGGACAGGTTGATCGAGGTGGTGCCCGGCTCGTCGCCGAAGCCGTAGCGCATGTTCTGGGCCATCGCCCGGACCCGGCCGGTACCGGGCTCCACGAGGACCTCGGCGGCGAACTTGTTGGAGTCGTCCGCGGGGACGTAGCGCTCGATCGCCTGCTCGGCGGACTCCTGCATGTCCAGGTCCAGGGTGGTGCGCACGGTCATGCCGCCCCGCTCCAGCATCCGGTCGCGCTCCTCCTGGGTGTCGGCGAGCACGTCGGATCCGCTCAGCCACCGCATGACGTAGTCGCAGAAGAACGGCTGCTCGCTGCTGAAGCAGCTGCCCCCGCGCGCGGTCTCGTCCACCTCCAGGCCCCGCCCCTTGTACTCCTCCGCCTCCGCGCTCTCCAGGTATCCGGTGGCGACCATCCGGTCCAGCACCAGGTTGCGGCGCTCGGTGGCGGCCTCGGGGTTGGTGAGCGGGTCGTAGTACGAGGGCGCGCGCACCAGCGCCACGATCGTGGCGGCCTGCGCGGGGTTGAGCTCGGAGGCCGGGACGGAGAAGTAGCGCTCTGCGGCGACCTCGATGCCGTACGCGTTCTGGCCGAAGTAGGCGAGGTTGAGGTAGCCCTCCATGATCTCGTCCTTGGTGAGCTTCTCCTCCAGCTCGATGGCGTAGCGCAGCTCCAGCACCTTGCGGGTCAGGGTGCGCGCGTTGGCGCTCGCCAGCTCCTCCTCGGTGTCGGCCTGTTCCATGAGGAGGTTCTTCACGTACTGCTGGGTGATGGTGGACCCGCCCTGGGTGTTGCCCAGGGCGGTGCGGACCGCGGCGCGCAGCGTGCCGCGCAGGTCCAGCCCGGCGTGCTCGTAGAAGCGGTCGTCCTCGATCGCCATGAGGGCGGCGGGCACCCAGGGGCTGATCTCGTCCAGCGGCACCACGTCGCGCTCGCGCTCGGCGACCTCGGCGATCGGCTCGCCGTCGACGCCGGTCAGCAGCACGCGCTCGGACGGGCGCGGCACGGCCAGGTCGCTGGGCAGGGCCATGAAGGCAGCGGCGGAGTCCTTGGCCACCAGTCCGAGAGCGCCCGCCCAGGGCATGACCAGCGCCGCCGTGAGCAGCCCGGCGACCGCGCTGGTACCCGCCAGGCGCTGGATCGTCTCCCTGCGGTCTCCCGCAGGGGTCGGCTCCGACAGCTTCCTGCGCAGGGCCTCGGCCCGCCTCCGGGCTCCCGGGCCCGCGGCGGCCGGTAGCGCGGCCCCCGCACGCGACAGGGCGCCGCGCCAGCCCCGGCGCGAGGCCTCGTGCCGCCGCCCGCGCGGCGGACGCTGGTTGGACTCCGTCACGTCGCCCCCTACGTCCGTGTGCCGCCCCGCCCGCGGGACGCGCGGGCGGGCAACTCCATCGACCACGGTCTCAGGGCGGACGCAAAGGGCAGACCGGGTGAACGGGTGCGTCGCCGAAAAACTTCCCCAATGCCAAGCAAAGCACCGCAGAACGAACATAATTCGTCAATCACCACGAAACAGGCACGTCACACACCCGGCACGGGATGGGTAGGACGGGACCGCGGAGAAGACAGCGCCGATCGCGAGCGCCCGAATCCGGAACAAAAGATCCTTAGAAGACTATTCGGTCACACGCGGATGTCCGGAATACGGCCAGACAACTCGCGAGTGCATTCGATCATCCCTACCCAGCGCGGCACACCGCCCAACATGACCGATCAGTTTTCCGTCATTTCCGCAGAATACATCGGAAAACAACCACAGAGACACCTGCATCTGGTGTGGCCTTATGACCGCTTTGAGAGGTTTACTCAGCAGAAACCCGGCAAATACCAGCTCTTAGCACACACAGCCAGTGTGACGAGGATCACATAAATTATTCGGCCCTGGCACTCCGCCAAACACCACAAGAGGGCAGACGATAGACAGCGGAGGGCACCGAAGTCTTAATCCGGACAGTTTCTGTTCCGGACACTTCATGAACTCCGCCTTGCCCTGGATTAACTCCCGGTTATTTCCGCCTGCCGAAAAACAGCACGGTTCCGCAACGCCGAACCACGACAATTACGGTGTAGCCAGTGATCGGACGCCTGCCCATCCTCGATATCTCTCCAGAGAACGACCTCGGACCGGTGAAAGCCGTTCCGGGCGAACGCTTCACCGTGGGAGCGACGGTGATCCGCGAAGGCCACGACTCCCTCGCCGCGGGCGTCGTCGTCTACTCCCCCAAGGGAAGCCGAGAACAACTCGTCCCCATGCGCGAGCACGCGCCCGGCACCGACCGGTACGAGGCCTGCGTCAGCCTCCCCGCGGAGGGGACGTGGTCGTTCGCCGTCGAGTCGTGGACCGACCCCTTCGCCACCTGGCACCACGTCGCGGGCGTCAAGCTCCCGCTGGGCCAGGACACCGACCTCGTCCTGGAGGAGGGCGCCCGCCTGCTCGCCCGCGCCGGGCGACGGGTCCCGCGCCGCCCCTTCCTGAACGCCGCAGCCAAGGCGCTGCGCGACACCTCGATGACCCCGACGGAGCGCTTCGAGGCGGCGCTCACCCCCGAGGTCCTGGCCGAGATGGAGCGCGCGCCCCTGCGTGAGCTGGTCACCCGGTCCAAGCGCACCAGCGTCGTCGTCCACCGCGAGCGCGCGCTGTTCGGCTCCTGGTACGAGTTCTTCCCGCGTTCGGAGGGCGCCCAGGTCGACACCGTGCCCGGCCAGGAGCGCTCGGGCACCCTCGCCACCGCGGCCAAGCGCCTGCCCGCCGTCGCCGACATGGGCTTCGACGTGGTCTACCTCCCGCCGATCCACCCCATCGGCACCACCCACCGCAAGGGCGCCAACAACACCCTGACCGCCGGGCCCGGCGACCCCGGGTCGGTGTGGGCCATCGGGTCGGCCGACGGCGGCCACGACGCGGTCCACCCCGACCTGGGCACCCTCGCCGACTTCGACGCCTTCGTCGCCGAGGCCCGCGAGCACGGCATGGAGATCGCGCTGGACCTGGCCCTCCAGTGCTCCCCCGACCACCCCTGGGTCACCGAGCACCCCGAGTGGTTCACCGCCCGGGCCGACGGCTCCATCGCCCACGCCGAGAACCCGCCCAAGAAGTACCAGGACATCTACCCGCTCAACTTCGACCGCGACTTCGAGGGCCTGTACGCGGAGATCCTGCGGGTGGTCGAGCACTGGATCGGGCACGGCGTGCGGATCTTCCGCGTCGACAACCCGCACACCAAACCGGTCGCGTTCTGGCAGAAGCTGCTCGCCGACGTCGCCCGCAGGCACCCCGACGTGCTGTTCCTCGCCGAGGCCTTCACCCGCCCCGCCATGATGCGCACCCTGGCCAAGGTCGGCTTCCACCAGTCCTACACCTACTTCACCTGGCGCAACGGCAAGGACGAGCTGACCGACTACCTCACCGAGCTGAGCCGGGAGAGCGCCCACTACCTGCGCCCCAACCTCTTCGCCAACACCCCGGACATCCTGCACGCCTACCTCCAGCACGGCGGTCGGCCCGCGTTCGCCGTCCGCGCGGTGCTGGCGGCCCTGCTATCCCCCACCTGGGGCGTCTACTCCGGCTTCGAGCTGTGCGAGAACACCCCCGCCGGGCCGGGCAGCGAGGAGTACCTCGACTCGGAGAAGTACCAGTACCGCCCCCGCGACTGGGCCGCGGCCGAGGCCTCCGGCGAGACCCTCACCGGGCTGCTCACGCTGCTCAACCGGCTGCGCCGGGAGCACCCGGCCCTGCGGGAGCTGCGCAACCTGCGCTTCCACCACGTGGACCGGCCCGAGATCGTCTGCTTCTCCAAGCACCGGCCCGGTACCGGACCCAAGGACCCCGACGACACCGTGATCGCCGTCGTCAATCTCGACCCGCACCACGCACGCGAGGCGACGGTGCACCTGGATCTGCCGTCCATCGGCCTCACAAGGGAGGAGGAGCTCAGGGTGACCGACGAGCTGACCGGCCGTTCCTACACCTGGGGCGCGGACAACTACGTCCGGCTCGACCCCGCGGCCGGTCCCGCGCACGTGTTCACCGTCAGCGGCAGATAGCGGCCCCGGAACCGGTGCACGGGGCCCCGGCGGAACGCCTCCGCCGGCGCCCCTCCGTGTCCGGAACGCCTGTTGAACCGACGTCGAACATTCTTGGTGGGGAGCAGTAGATGAGCAAAGACGAGCCCGGCCCCGGCGGACACGGTCACGCCGAACACGGTCCGCTCGCCCCGGCCACCGGGGCCGCCACCGGCCCGCTGATGTCCTCCGGCGGCACCAGTGATCCCCACTGGTACAAACACGCCGTCTTCTACGAGGTGCTCGCCCGGGGCTTCTTCGACTCCAACGGCGACGGCACCGGCGACCTCGCCGGGCTGGTGCAGAAGCTGGACTACCTCCAGTGGCTGGGCATCGACTGCGTGTGGCTGCTGCCGATGTACGAGTCGCCCCTGCGCGACGGCGGCTACGACATCTCGGACTACTTCAAGATCCTCCCGGAGTTCGGCCGCACCGCCGACTTCGTGGAGCTCCTGGACGAGGCGCACCGGCGCGGCATCCGGGTCATCACCGACCTCGTCATGAACCACACCAGCGACCAGCACCCGTGGTTCAAGGCCTCCCGCGAGGACCCGGACGGGCCCTACGGGGACTTCTACGTGTGGTCGGACACCGACGACCGCTACGACGATGCCCGCATCATCTTCGTCGACACCGAGACGTCCAACTGGACCTACGACGAGGTCCGCGGCCAGTACTACTGGCACCGGTTCTTCTCCCACCAGCCCGACCTCAACTTCGAGAACCCGGCCGTCCAGGAGGCGATCCTGGAGGTCCTGCGCTACTGGCTGGACCTGGGCATCGACGGGTTCCGCCTGGACGCCGTGCCCTACCTGTACGAGCGCGAGGGCACCAACTGCGAGAACCTCAAGGAGACGCACGAGTTCCTCAAGCGCGTGCGCGCCGAGGTGGACCGGCTCTACCCCGACCGCGTGCTGCTGAGCGAGGCCAACCAGTGGCCGTCCGACGTCGTCGACTACTTCGGCGACTTCGAGTCCGGCGGCGACGAGTGCCACATGAACTTCCACTTCCCGCTGATGCCGCGCATGTTCATGGCGGTCCGGCAGGAGCAGCGCTTCCCGATCTCGGAGATCCTCGCCCAGACACCGCCGATCCCCCGCAACTGCCAGTGGGCGATCTTCCTGCGCAACCACGACGAGCTGACCCTGGAGATGGTCACCGACGAGGAGCGCGACTACATGTACTCCGAGTACGCCAAGGAACCCCGCATGCGCGCCAACGTGGGGATCCGCAGGCGGCTCGCGCCCCTGCTGGACAACGACCGCAACCAGATCGAGCTGTTCACGGCCCTGCTGCTGTCCCTGCCGGGCTCGCCCGTCCTGTACTACGGCGACGAGATCGGCATGGGCGACAACATCTGGCTGGGCGACCGCGACGCCGTGCGCACGCCCATGCAGTGGAGCTCGGACCGCAACGCCGGGTTCTCCAAGGGCGACCCGGCCCGCCTGTACCTGCCGCTGATCATGGACCCGGTCTACGGCTACCAGGCGCTCAACGTGGAGTCCCAGCGCGACAACCCCGGCTCACTGCTGCACTGGACGCGGCGAATGATCCAGATCCGCAAGCGCCACCCCGTGTTCGGCACCGGAGCCTTCACCGAGCTCAACGCCACCAACCCGAGCGTGTTGGCCTTCATCCGCGAGCACGGCGACGACCGCATGCTCTGCGTCAACAACCTGTCGCGGTACCCGCAGCCCGTGGAACTGGACCTGGGGCGCTACGCCGGTGTCGCCCCGGTGGAGTGCGTGGGCGGTGTGCGCTTCCCCGAGATCGGGGAGCTGCCCTACCTGCTCACCCTGCCCGGGCACGGCTTCTACTGGTTCCAGCTGCCCGCGACTGCCGAGCAGGGGTCCGCGCGCGGGAGCCGGGACGGCATGCCGTCCTACGGACTGCCCGAGGCCGGGGCCCGGGTGCACGCCACCTTCGAGACCTCCCCGGTGTCGGCGGCCGCGACCCGACCGCACGCGCCGAACCACCCAGTGAGCACGACGTCCAGCATCCCGGCCGGGGTCTCCCCCGCGTTCGGCGACGGCGCCTCCGCCCCCTCCCAGGGGAGCGCGGTGCGCGCAGCGGGCCCTCCCGGTCCGGCCGCGGAGCGCACGGACCGGGGTGGGGGCGAGAAGGGAAACGGGCCGCTCTGACATGTCCCAACTCGAAGAACTCCTGGCCGTCTGGCTACCGAGACAGCGCTGGTTCTCCGGCAAGGGGATCCCCATCCGCCAGATCCGGGTCGAGAGCAGGCACACGCTGGTGACGTCCGGCCCCGAGGGGCCGGACCTGAACGTCCTGGTCCTCCAGGCCGGGCAGCGGGGCCGCAGCTCCCGCTACCAGGTGCTGCTGGGCTCGCGGCCGCCGCGCTCCCTGCCGCCGGACCTGGCACGCGTGGCCATCGGCGTGTGCCAGGTGGCGGGCGGCAGACCCAGGGTGGTCTACGACGCCGCCCACGACGAGGAGCTGACCCGGATGCTCCTGGAGCGGTTCGCCGCCCCCACCGGGGCCGAGCCCTCCGGCAAGGTGCGCTTCCGCAGCCTTCCGGGCGAGGGCATCCGCACCGGGTCGGCCGGGCGGATACTCACCGGCGAGCAGTCCAACACGTCGCTGGTCTTCGGCGAGGACTACATCCTCAAGACCTTCCGCAGACTCTGGCCCGGGCCCAACCCGGACCTGGAGCTGAACATGGCCCTGTCGGGGACCCCGTACGTGGCCCGGCCGTGCGGGTGGATCGAGGCCGACCTGGCCGGGCACTCCACGCCCACGACGCTGGCCATGCTCCAGACCTTCATCCCTCAGGCCACGGACGGGTGGGTGCTCGCCACCGCCAACGTGCGCGCCCTGCTGGAGGGGACGGGGGGCGGGCGCGAGTCCGCGTTCACCGGGGAGGCGGCCCGTCTGGGCCGCACCACCGCCGAGGTGCACCGGTCGCTGGCCAGGGCCCTGCCCACGGACGTGCTCACCCCGACGGGCGCGGCCGAGATGGCCGACGCCATGGTGGAACGCCTGGCGATGGCCAGCGCCGAGGTGCCGGAGCTGGCCGAGCACGCGCCCCGGGTGATGGAGGCCTACGCCGACTTCTCCGAGGTGGACGAGCCGCTGCCGATACAGCGCATCCACGGCGACTACCACCTGGGGCAGGCGATCCGGACCGGGTCCGGGTGGGTGCTGCTGGACTTCGAGGGCGAGCCCACCGTGCCGGTGCGCGACCGCCAGCGCCTGTCCAGCCCGCTGCGGGACGTGGCGGGGATGCTGCGCTCCTTCGACTACGCGGCCGGACACCTGCTGATCGGGCACCCGGGCGACCCCGGGCTGGAGTGGGCGGCCCGCTCCTGGGCCCGGCACAACCGGGAGGCGTTCTGCCGGGGCTACGCCGACGGCGGCGGGGCCGACCCGGAGAAGCACCTGGTGGTCCTGCGGGCCTTCGAGTTCGACAAGGCCGTGTACGAGGTGCTGTACGAGGCCCGGAACCGGCCGAACTGGCTGCGGGTCCCGCTGGAGTCCATCGCCACCGCCGCCGCGCCTCCCGTGCCCGGCTGAGCACGTCGGCGGCCGCCTCCCGAGCGGGGACGGCCGCCCCTTCGACCACCACGCACCCCCCGATCCGTCCGCACGACTACCACGGAGTCCGTATTGACCTCGCCCCGCAGCGAACAACGCCCGCGTGCCAGCGCAGCCAAGACTGCGTCGAACGGGAAGAGCCCGAAGAAGAAGGCCGTGGAGAGCATCCCGGTCGTGGAGGAGGTGTCGGTCGCCGAGACGGCGGCCGCGATGGAACCCGCCGCTGACGGGCCCGCGGCGGTCAAGGCGGGGAAGAAGGCCCCGGCCGCGAAGGCGGGAAAGAAGGCCCAGGCCGCCAAGCGGGCCCCGGCCTCCGCGAACGGCGGGGCCGAGGCCAAGGGCGCCGCCAGAGCGAAGGCCTCCGCTGGCGGCGGACCCGCGGCGAAGGAGAAGGCCGCGGAGAACGGCGGGGCCCCGAAGCGGACCCCGGCCGCCTCCCGGCGCAAGGGCCCCGACCCCGAGCTGGTCGCCGCCCTGGACCGATTGGTGGACGGCCACCACCACGACCCGCACGCGCTGCTGGGCGTGCACGCCGAGGGCCGGGGCACCGTCGTGCGGGCCCTGCGGCCGGGCGCGGTGGAGGTGCACGCCGTCCTGGCCGACGGCTCGCGGCTGCGCCTGGACCACCTGCACCGGGGCGTGTTCTCCGCGAAGGTGTCCCGGAGCAGGCTCGGCTCCGTGCCCGACTACCGGATCAGCGCCCGCTACGAGGACGGCGCCGAACACGTGGCCGCCGACCCGTACCGGTTCGCGCCGACCCTGGGCGAGCTGGACCTGCACCTGATCGGCGAGGGCCGCCACGAGGAGCTGTGGAACGCTCTCGGGGCGCACGTGCGGGTCGAGGACACCGCCATGGGCGAGGTGGCCGGAACCCGGTTCGCGGTGTGGGCGCCGGACGCGCGCGGCGTGCGCATGATCGGCGACTTCAACCACTGGAACGGCGTCGGGCACCCGATGCGGAGCCTGGGCTCCAGCGGCGTGTGGGAGCTGTTCCTGCCCGGGGTCGGCGAGGGCGGCCTGTACAAGTTCCAGGTCCTGGGCGCCGACGGGCACTGGCGCGACAAGGCCGACCCGATGGCGCGGTGCACGCAGATGCCGCCCGCGACCGCCTCCGTGGTCACCTCCTCCGCGCACGTGTGGTCCGACCAGGAGTGGATGACCGAGCGCAAGGGAGTGGAGCAGCACCGGGCGCCGATGAGCGTGTACGAGGTGCACCTGGGCTCCTGGCGGCCCGGGCTGGGCTACGCCGAGCTGGCCGAGGAGCTCGTCGCGTACGTGACCGACATGGGGTTCACGCACGTGGAGTTCCTGCCCGTGGCGGGGCACCCCTACGACGGCTCCTGGGGCTACCAGGTGACCTCGTACTACGCGCCCACGCCCCGCTTCGGGACGCCGGACGAGTTCCGCCACCTGGTGGACTCCCTGCACCGCGCGGGGGTCGGCGTGCTGCTGGACTGGGTGCCCGCGCACTTCCCGAAGGACGAGTGGGCGCTGGCCCGCTTCGACGGGAGCGCGCTGTACGAGCACCCCGACCCGCGCCGGGGCGAGCACCCGGACTGGGGGACGCTGATCTTCAACTACGGGCGGACCGAGGTGCGCAACTTCCTCGTGGCCAACGCCCTGTACTGGTTGGAGGAGTTCCACGTCGACGGCCTGCGGGTGGACGCGGTGGCCTCGATGATCTACCTGGACTACTCGCGCGACTCCGGGGCCTGGGAGCCGAACGCGTTCGGCGGCAGGGAGAACCTGGAGGCGATCGACTTCCTCAAGGAGCTCAACACCACCGTCTACCGGCGCAACCCGCACGTGGCGATGATCGCCGAGGAGTCCACCGCCTACACGGGCGTGACCACGCCGGTCGACCACGGCGGGCTCGGCTTCGGGTTCAAGTGGAACATGGGGTGGATGCACGACACCCTGGAGTACGTCAAGAAGGAGCCGATCCACCGCCAGTACCACCACGACGACGTCACGTTCTCGATGGTCTACGCCTACAGCGAGAACTACGTGCTGCCGCTGTCGCACGACGAGGTGGTGCACGGCAAGCAGTCGCTGTTCAACAAGCCGCCCGGCGACGAGTGGCAGCGGTCGGCGACCCTGCGCGCGCTCCTGGCGTTCATGTGGTCCCACCCGGGCAAGCAGCTGCTGTTCATGGGCGGGGAGATCGCCCAGGGCGACGAGTGGTCGCACCAGGAGGGCGTGCCGTGGTGGCTGCTCCAGTTCGAGCACCACGCGGGAGTGCAGCGCCTGGTGCGGGCGCTCAACGAGGCCTACCGGCCGCGTGCCGCGCTGTGGTCGCAGGACACCGAACCGGCGGGCTTCACCTGGCTGGACGGCGGTGACCGCGGGGGGAACACGCTGTCGTACCTGCGCCACGGCGACGACGGCTCGGTGCTCGCCTGCGCGGTGAACTTCTCGCCGGTGCCCCGCACGGAACGGCGGATGGGCCTGCCCTCCGGAGGCCGGTGGACCGCGCTGCTCAACACCGACGAGGCGCGCTTCGGCGGCTCGGACCACCCGGTGCCCGCCCGTGTGGAGGCCGAGCCCGTGCCCTGGGACGGGCAGCCGTTCTCGGCGGAGGTCGTCCTGCCCCCGCTCGGCGCGGTCTGGTTCGAGCCCGAGGCCTAGCAGTGTCTTCTTCGGACCTCCGCTTCGCTTCGGTCCGTGTTCGGGCACCCGAAGCGCCCCCCGCGAGCTGAGGCCGGTTCGAAGGCACATTCCGAGCGAGGTCGCCGGTGCGGCGCCCGGGCCCTTGCCAGCCCGGGCGCCGAACTGTGTATCGTACATACTGTATTTGATACACAGTTGAGGGGCGACGCCGTGGCCAGTACCGAGATCCGGACCTTCCGCGAGGACGACCGCGCCGAGCTGCGGGCGCTGTTCGCCCGTGCGGGCGAGGGGTCGCCGTCCGGGACGCTCTGGGGGCACCTGCCCTCCGAGGCCGCGATCTACCTGGACCCCTACATGGACCACGTGCCCGACTCGCTCCTCGTCGCCCTCGTCGACGGACGGATGGCGGGCTACCTGACCGGCTGCCCCGACCCCTCCGCGATGCCCGGGGAGAGCGAGCTCATGGACCGCGCGATCCGGGAGCACCGGCTCACGCTGCGACGCGGACCGGCGGCCTTCTTCGCCCGGGCCCTGCTGGACACGGGGGTGTCCGCCCTCCGGCGCAGACCCACCGCGGGCGAACTCTCGGACCCGCGCTGGCCCGCCCACCTGCACGTCAACGTCGAGTCCCGGGCACGCGGCACCGGCGTGGGCGCCGCCCTGGTGCGCGAGTGGCAGGACCGGTTGCGCTCGCGGGGATCCCGCGGCTGCCACCTGCAGACCCTCGTGGAGAACACCGGCGCCGTGCGCTTCTTCGCACGGGCCGGGTTCGAGCCCCACGGTCCGGCGCCGGTGGTGCCGGGCGTGCGCTTCAGGGGAAAGCGCGTGCACCAGCGGACCATGGTGTGGAGCCCGTGAACCGGTAGGCGGCGGGATCGGACCACCGGGCGCCGCTCCACCGCGGGGCGGGACGGAAGCGAACACGTCCACGACGGGCTCTTCCGCTCACCGCCGCCACGTGCTTGTGTGTCCTGCACCACAGGCACGACCGTTGGGAGGCCCCCGTGTCCGACAACAACCAGAGCTTCGTCCGGGTGTTGGGAAGGGGTGACGTCCTCGCCCTCGGCTTCGGCGCGATGATCGGCTTCGGCTGGATCGTGCTGGTCGGCGACTTCGTCAGCGCGGCGGGCAGCGTGGGCGCCGCCCTGGCCTTCGTGGTCGGCGGCGTCATCATGGCCTTCGTCGGCCTCGCCTACGCCGAGCTCGTCGCCGCGATGCCGCACGCGGGCGGAGAGCACCACTACGCCATGCGCGCCATCGGCCCCAAGGGGGCCTTCACCGCCTCCTGGGCCATGGCCTTGGGCTACGTCTCCGTCGCCGCCTTCGAGGCCGTCGCCGTCCCCCAGACCCTCGTCTACCTCTTCCCCGACATGGCGGTCGGCCGCCTGTGGACCGTCGCCGGGTACGACGTCCACGCCAGCCTGGTTGCCGTCGGCGTGGCCGCGGCCGTGCTGATGACCGTGCTCAACTACGTCGGCATCAAGCCCGCGAGCGTCTTCCAGACCATCGCGGTGCTGTTCCTGCTGGCAGCCGGGGCCGCCATGGTCACCGGCGCGTTCGCCGGCGGATCCGTGGAGAACATGCGGCCGCTGTTCACCGGCGGCGTCTCGGGCGTGTTCGTGGTCCTGGTGGCGGTCCCGTTCCTCTTCGTCGGCTTCGACGTCATCCCGCAGTCGGCCTCCGAGATCAGGCTCCCGTACCGCATGGTCGGCACCCTGCTGGTCCTGTCGGTGTTCTGCGCGACCGCCTGGTACGTGATGGTCGTGCTGACGGCCGGATCGGGCCTGGGTCCGAACGAGCTGGCGGCCTCCGAACTGGCCTCCGCCGACTCCGTCGCCGCCATGTGGGACAGCGCGGCCATGGGCAACCTGCTCGTCCTCGGCGGTGTCGCGGGCCTGCTCACCAGCTGGAACGCCTTCCTCATCGGCGGCAGCCGCCTCATCTACGCCATGGCCGCCTCCCGGATGCTCCCGGCCTGGTTCGGCCGCCTGCACCCGCGCTTTCGCACCCCGTCCAACGCCGTCCTGTTCGTCGGCGCGCTCTCGCTGGTGTCCCCGTTCTTCGGAGAGCCGATGCTGGGTTGGCTGGTCAACGCGGGCGGCCTGAACATCGTGGTCGGCTTCGTCACGGTCGTGGTCAGCTTCCTCGTGCTGCGCCGCCGCGAACCCGGGATGGAACGGCCCTTCACCGTTCCGGCGGGCGTCCCCGTCGGCGTGGTGGCCCTCGTGCTGGGCCTGGGGCTGCTCCTGCTCTACCTGCCCGGCATGCCCGCGGCGCTGAGCTGGCCCAACGAGTGGCTGATGGTGCTCGTGTGGTGGGTGGCCGGGGCCGCCCTGATGTGGCGCCTGCCCCGGACCGCCGCGGGCCCCGACGCGGAGCGGCGCCTGGTCGAGGCGATGGACGCGCGCTCCCGCCGGAGTCCGCGGACCTGACGCCCCGCCGCCGTGCGCTCCCGCGGGGGCGCACGGCGGCGGGTCCCTACCTCTCGCGCGGGCCGACCCGGTACACGCCGGCCGGCGCCCAACCAGCCTTCCCTACCGCCCGCGCGCGTGCCAGCCGACGAGGCGGGCGACCGCCTCGTCCAGCACCTCGTCCCTCTTGCAGAACGCGAACCGGAGCAGGTGCGCGCCCTCCTCCTGCCGGTCGTAGAACACCTGCGCGGGCACCGCGGCCACCCCCGCCTCCCGGGGCAGCGCGCGGGCCACCTCCACCCCGTCGGCGTACCCGAGCGGGCGGATGTCGGCCATGACGAAGTAGGTGCCCTCGCACGCGTCCACGTCGAAGCCGGCGCCGGTCAGCCCCTCCACCAACCGGTCGCGCTTGCCCTGGAGGGCGGTGCGCTGGGCGGCGACCCACTCCTCCTCGTGGTCGATGGCGTCGGCCGTGGCCAGCTGGAGCGCGCCGTTCGCGGAGAAGGTGAGGAACTGGTTGACCGTGCGCACCGCGCTGACCAGCGGCTCGGGCCCCATCACCCAGCCGGTCTTCCACCCGGTCACGGCGAACATCTTGCCGACCGAGGACACCGACAGCGTCCGCTCGCGCATGCCCGGCAGGGTGGCCAGCGGCACGTGCGGCCGCCCGTCGAAGGTGAGGAACTCGTACACCTCGTCGGTGAACGCGATCAGGTCGTGCTCGCGGCACACCTGCGCGACCGCCTCCAGCTCCTCGGCGGTGAACACGGTCCCCGTGGGGTTGTGCGGCGTGTTCACCAGGACCATCCGGGTACGGGGGCCCACGGCCGCGCGCAGCTCCGCGGGGTCGAAGGTGAACCGGCCGGTCACGGGGTCCGGCCGCAGCGTCACCGGCCTGCGCACCCCGCCCGCCAGCGTGATCATGGCGGCGTAGGAGTCGTACATCGGCTCGAAGACGACCACCTCGTCGCCGCGCTCCACCAGGGCGAGCATCGCGGCCGCGATCCCGGCGGTGGCGCCGACGGTGACGTAGACCTCGGTGTCCGGGTCCAGCTCGATGCCGTAGTGGCGGGCCCGGTACCGGCTCACCGCCCGCCGCAGTTCGGGGCGGCCCGGCCCGGGCGGGTACTGGTTCACCCCCTCCAGGATGTGTCCGGAGGCGGCCTCCAGCAGGGAGTGGGGGCCGTCGGTGTCGGGGAACCCCTGCCCCAGGTTGACCGACCCGGTCTCCACGGCCAGCCGCGTCATCTCGGCGAAGACCGTCTCGCCGTACACGCGCATTCGTTCGATCAGCGGTTCTTCCACCCGTCGAGCGTATCCACCCTCCCGGTCGGCGGGCCAGGCGCGGGGACGCCGACGGGGCGGGTCCCGTGGGAACCCGCCCCGTCCGCCGACCGCCTAAAGCAGCAGGCTCAGCACCATCCACGTCACGGGACCGGCGATCAGCAGCGAGTCCAGGCGGTCCATCAGGCCGCCGTGTCCGGGCATGAACCCGCCCATGTCCTTGACGCCGAGGTCGCGCTTGAACAGCGACTCGATGAGGTCCCCGACGGTGGCGGCCAGCACGACCGCCAGTCCGAGGACCACGCCGACCCACCACGGGCCGTCCAGCATGAGCGTCACGCACAGCGCGCCCGCGACAGCGCAGCCCACGACCGAACCGCCGAAGCCCTCCCAGGTCTTGTTGGGGCTGATCACCGGCGCCATCTTGTGCCGGCCCAGCAGGATCCCGGCGAAGTACCCGCCGATGTCGCTGGAGATCGTCACCACGATGAACGTGACCAGGCGGTACTGGCCGTCCTCGGGGTGCGAGATGAGCAGCAGCCACGTGCCCAGCAGGAACGGCAGGTACACCAGGGTGAACAGGTTCGCCGCGACGTCGGCCACGAACCCTTCCGTACCTCCGCGCAGCCGCCACACCAGGGCGATGATGGCGGTCAGCGCGGTCATGCCCACCAGCCAGTCGGTTCCCCCGAAGTAGGCGGCGACCTGCATGGCCACGCCGCCGACGGCGAGCGGTGCCAGTGCCAGGCCCATGCCCTTGCCCGCGAACGCCCGGTTGACCTCGCGCAGGCCGATCAGCACCCCCAGGGAGGTGATGATCGTGAACAGCTGGGGCCAGGGGAAGATCGAGAAGAACACGAGGGCGCCCAGGGCGCACCCGCTGGCGATGGCCACCGGGAGGTTGCGGCCCGTCCGGACCGGTTCACCCCCCGGTTTGTGCAGCACGAAGCGCTGCCCGTCCGGATCGGGACCGTCCTGCGGCCCGCCGCCGGGTCTGTGCTCGGGCGAGCGGTCATCGCCTCCCGAGTCGCTGGAGGAAGGAAGGGTCACCGGCTAAACCTCGAGCAGTTCCGATTCCTTGTGCTTCAGCAGCTCGTCGACGGACGCGACGTACTTCGAAGACAGCTCGTCCAGCTCGGCCTGGGCGCGGTGCGCCTCGTCCTCGCCGACGTCGCCGGACTTGACGGCCTTCTCGAAGGTGTCCTTGGCACGGCGGCGGACGTTGCGGATCGAGACCTTGCTGTCCTCGGCCTTGGTCCGCGCGACCTTGACGTACTCCTTGCGGCGCTCCTCGGACAGGTCGGGGAACACCACGCGGATGACCTGGCCGTCGTCGGAGGGGTTCACGCCCAGGTCGCTGTTGCGGATGGCGTTGATGATCTCGGTGCGCGAGTTGACGTCGAACGGCGAGATGACCACCATGCGCGGCTCGGGAACCGAGAAGGAGGCCAGCTGGTTGATCGGCGTCCGGGCACCGTAGTAGTCGACGGTGATCTTGTTGAAGGTCGCCGGGGTGGGGCGGCCGGTGCGGATCGTGGCGAAGTCCTCCTTCGCCACGGTCACGGCCTTCTCCATCTTCTCCTCGGCTTCGAGGAGGGTCTCTTCGATCATGTGGGCGCTCCCTGGTGTCGTGACTTGCTGTGGTCGCGGAGGCTCTGTCTCAGACCGGGGTCGGCCCGACGATGGTGCCGATCTTCTCACCGCGTACCGCGCGCAGGATGTTGCCCTGGCTCATCAGGTCGAAGACGACGATGGGCAGCCCGTTGTCCATGCACAGGCTGACCGCGGTGGCGTCCATGACCTTGAGGCCGCGGGTGAGGACCTCGTTGTAGTTGAGCTTGTCGAACTTGACCGCGTCGGGGTTGCGCTGGGGGTCGGAGTCGTAGACCCCGTCGACCTGGGTGCCCTTGAGGACCGCCTGCGCGCCGATCTCCAGCGCGCGCTGGGCGGCGGTGGTGTCGGTCGAGAAGAACGGTGCGCCCAGACCGGCACCGAAGATGACCACGCGGCCCTTCTCCAGGTGGCGGACGGCGCGGCGCGGGATGTAGGCCTCGGCGACCTGGCTCATGTGGATCGCGGTCTGCACGCGGGTGTCCACACCGAGCCGCTCCAGGAAGTCCTGGAGGGCGAGGCAGTTGATGACGGTGCCGAGCATGCCCATGTAGTCGGCGCGGCCGCGCTCGATGCCGCCCTCGGTGAGCTGGGCGCCGCGGAACATGTTGCCGCCGCCGACGACCACCGCGACCTGGATGCCCTCGGAGACCGCCTCGGCGATGGACTCGGCCACGTACTGGACGACCTCGGGGTCGATGCCCAGGCCGCCGCCGCCCGCGAACGCCTCTCCCGAGAGTTTGAGCATCACGCGCTTCCAGCCGGAACCGTGCATCGCGGGTCCGGTACCCGCCGGTTCGGTGCTCGTCGCTTCGTTCACAGCCTGTGGCCTCCCTTGTCGTCCCCGAGCGGCACAGGGTCCCCCGAGTGTTCCTCGCAGCGGCCGACCGGACTCACGCGCCCCGCCACCCGCCCATATCCACCGAAGGTGCCGGGGAGCAGTCTCCCCGGCACCTCCATCATCTCAAGACCCTCAGGCCTGGCCGACCTTGAAGCGGACGAAGCGCTTGACGGTCACGCCCGCCTCGTCGACGACCTTCTGGACCGTCTTCTTGTTCTCCTTGACGAACGGCTGGCCGAGCAGCGTCACGTCCTTGAAGTAACCGTTGAGGCGGCCCTCCACGATCTTGGGGATGGCCTGCTCGGGCTTGCCCTCCTCGCGGGTGGTCTGCTCGGCGATGCGGCGCTCGTTCTCCACGACCTCGGCGGGGACGTCGTCCCGGCCGATGTACTGCGGGGCCAGCGCGGCGATCTGCTGGGCGAGGTCCTTGCCGACCTCCTCGTCAGCCTTGTCCAGCTCGACCAGGACGCCCATGGTGGGGGGCAGGTCCGGGTCGGACTTGTGGAGGTAGCTGGCGACGTAGGCGCCCTCGAACTTGGCGAAGCGGCGGAACTCCAGCTTCTCGCCGATGACCGCGCTCTTGGCCTCGATGAAGGCCTGGAGGGTCTTGCCCGGCTCGATCTCGGCGGCGGCGACGGTGGCGAGGTCGTCGCTGTCCTGGGCGGCGACGAAGTCGGCGACCTGGTTGACGAGCGCGATGAACTGGTCGTTCTTGGCGACGAAGTCGGTCTCGCAGTTGAGCTCGACGAGGGTGGCCTTGCCTTCGGACTCCTGCTTGAGGACGACCATGCCCTGGGCGGCGGTGCGCTCGGCGCGCTTGCCGACGTCCTTGGCACCCTTGACGCGCAGGGCCTCGACGGCCTTGTCGAAGTCGCCGTCGGCCTCGGTCAGGGCCTTCTTGCAGGCCATCATGCCGGCGCCGGTCATGTCGCGCAGCTTCTTGACGTCCGCGGCGGTGAAGTTCGCCATGACTGTTCTCGGATTCCCTTGGAGTGGAGAGTCTGTACGGAAAGTGGAGCGGATCCGGCCCCGGGCACCGAGCGGCCGCCCCGCCGGGAGCGGCGGGGCGGCGGCGGTGCGCTGGGGCACGGGACTACTCGGCGTCGGGGGCCTTCACCGGCGCGTCGACCGGGGAGTCCTCGGAGGTGACCTCGGCCGGGGCCTCGGCGGCGACCTCGTCGGCCGGTGCGACGGCGGCGGTCTCGGCCGGAGCCTGCTCGGCGGCGGCCTCGGCGGCCTCGACGGGAGCCTGCTCGGCGGGGGCCTCCTCGGCGGCGGCCTCGCCCGAGTCGGCCTTGCCCTCCAGGAGCTCGCGCTCCCACTCGGCCAGGGGCTCCTCGGCGGCCTTGCGCTCGCCGGTGCCCTCGGAGGCGCCGGAGCGGGCCATGAGGCCGTCGGCGACGGCGTCGGCGACCACGCGGGTGAGCAGGCTGACACTGCGGATGGCGTCGTCGTTACCCGGGATCGGGTAGTCGACCTCGTCAGGGTCGCAGTTCGTGTCCAGGATGGCCACGACCGGGATGTTCAGCTTGCGAGCCTCGCTGATCGCGATGTGCTCCTTCTTGGTGTCCACGATCCAGACCGCGCTGGGCACGCGGGACATGTCGCGGATACCGCCGAGGGTGCGCTCCAGCTTCTCCTTCTCACGGCGGAGGTTGAGGAGCTCCTTCTTGGTGAGCGTGGAGCCGGCGACGTCGTCGAAGTCGATCTCCTCCAGCTCCTTGAGGCGCTGGAGCCGCTTGTGCACGGTGGAGAAGTTGGTGAGCATGCCGCCCAGCCAACGCTGGTTGACGTAGGGCATGCCGACGCGGCGGGCCTGCTCGTCGATGGCCTCCTGCGCCTGCTTCTTGGTGCCGACGAACAGGACGGTGCCGCCGTGGGCGACCGTCTGCTTGACGAACTCGTAGGCGCGGTCGATGTAGGCCAGCGACTTCTGGAGGTCGATGATGTAGATGCCGTTGCGCTCAGTGAAGATGAAGCGCTTCATCTTGGGGTTCCAGCGGCGGGTCTGGTGCCCGAAGTGGACGCCGCTCTCCAGGAGCTGGCGAATCGTCACGACTGTGGCCATGACCTGATCCTCCTTGAGGTGGCGGGGAGGGTCCCCGCTCACGGTTGTTCCTGACGCCCCGGACGTACCGCCGTACCGCCGTGGAAGGCGGCGCGGACCGCGGGTACGGCCCCTCGCTGAGGAGGCTCGTGGACGTGCGTATTGTGATCGGCCCGACGGGCCACAGATGATTCTATCCTCCATCGGGAATACGTCGGGACCTGCGCCGCGTTCCGGTTCCTCCGCGGCCGGGTTGTCCACAGGTTCGGGCGCCCCCTGGCGGTCCGCCCCCCGTGTCCGGACCCTGGAGGTATGGCCCCCTCGCTGCTCCTGACCCTGTCCCTGGCGTTCTCCCTCCTGTCCCCGCACCACCCCGCCGAGGCCGGCTGGCGCTGGCCGGTGGACCCTCCGGTCGGGGTGCTGCGCCGCTTCGACCCGCCCGAGCTGCGCTGGTTGCCAGGACACCTGGGCGTGGACCTGGCAGCGGAGCCCGGCC
Source organism: Nocardiopsis alborubida (assembly GCF_012396365.1). Classification (GTDB taxonomy): domain Bacteria; phylum Actinomycetota; class Actinomycetes; order Streptosporangiales; family Streptosporangiaceae; genus Nocardiopsis; species Nocardiopsis alborubida. The sequence goes on from NZ_JAAXPG010000010.1 coordinate 140,602, forward strand.
AGGAGGTCCGCGCGGCCGGCACCGGGCGGGTGCACTTCGCGGGCGAGGTGGCGGGCACGCCGCTGGTGAGCGTGGTCCACGGCGACCTGCGCACCACCTACCTGCCGGTGGAGTCCGACCTGGCCCGGGGCGATCCGGTCGCCGCGGGAGACCTGCTGGGCACGCTCGCCGCCGCGCCGCCGCACTGCCGCGACCGCCCCTGCCTGCACTGGGGCCTGCTCCGCGGCGACGACCACCTCGACCCGCTCTCCCTGCTCGGCCTGGGCGAGTTCCGCCTGCTGCCGCTCACGCCCGAACGTGAGAGGTCGGCCCGCCGCGGGGCGAGCACGCACAGTCGCGCACGCTCGCCCCGCGCGTGGGAGCGGCACCCGGCACCCGCCCCGAAGGACGTGCACGGACCCCGCCCGCCTCTCCCGGACGGGGTCGGCCCGCCGTCGCCACACGGGTCCGCGCGCCGACCCCCGACCGGCCCGCGTGTGAGGACCGCCTCACACCGACACGGGAGGACCGCGCCGCGCCCCTCCCGCCGACGGCTCCGGAGCGGTCAGGCGCGGGGGTGGGCGCGGCGGTAGGTGTCGCGCAGGCGCTCCACGGACACGTGGGTGTAGATCTGCGTACTGCGCGGGCTGGCGTGGCCCAGGAACTCCTGCACGCTGCGCAGGTCGGCGCCACCGTTGAGCAGGTGGGTGGCCGCGCTGTGCCGCAGGCCGTGCGGCGCGCTGTCCGCGCCGGCGGCACGCAGGTGGGCGTGCACGTCCTCGCGGGCCTGGCGGACGCCCAGACGGCCACCCCGGGCTCCCAGGAACAGCGCGGCGCCGCTGGTGGCGCCCGCCATCTCCGGTCGGCCGCCGGACAGCCAGGCGTCGAGGGCGTCCAGGGCCGGACCGCCCACGGGAACCGTGCGCTCCTTGGCCCCCTTGCCCAGGACGCGCACGGTGTCGCGTTCGCGGTCCACGTCGGTCAGGTCCAGGGCGCACAGTTCGGCGACGCGCACACCGGTGGCGTAGAGCGTCTCCACCACCGCGCGGCGGCGCAGACCGGCCGGGGTCTCGTCGGTCTCCCCCGCGAGCGCCGCGGCGGCCTGGCGTTCGTCGAGCACCGTGGGCAGGGAGCGCTGCTGCGCCGGGCTGGCCAGGCGCGGGCCGGGGTCGGCCGCCAGCACACCCTCGCGGTGCAGGAACCGGGTGAGCGCGCGCACGGCGGCCACCCGGCGGGCCACGGTGGCGCGGCTCGCGCCCGCGTCACGGGCCCGGGACAGCCACCCGCGCACCAGGTCCACGTCCAGGTCCTCCACGCCCCGCCCCCGCTCCTCCAGGTGGGCCAGGAGGGAGCGCAGGTCGGCCAGGTAGCCGCGCACGGTGTGGGGTGAGCGTCCCAGCTCGCCCGACAGGTGCGCGGCGAAGCGCTCCAGCACGCCTACCTCCCGGAGGGCAGGCAGGCGACCCCCTCGACCTCCACGAGGTGGGTGGGGTCGACCAGGCCGCTCACCTCCACCAGGGACGCGGCGGGCAGGCGCCCCTCGGGAAGGCACTCGACCAGGGCGGAGCGGAACTCCTCCAGGTCGGAGATGTGGCGCAGGTAGTAGGTGAGCTTGACCAGGTGGCCGAGGTCCGCGCCGTGGCGGGCCAGGATGGCCTCCAGGTTGCGGAAGACCTGGCGCGTCTGCCCTCCGACGTCCCCGGCGACCTCTCCCCCGGGCCCCTCGGGGGTCTGTCCGGAGACGAACAACAGCGGCCCGTCCGCCACCAGGGCGTCACTGTAGGGTTTAGCCATGGCGTCACCGTACCCGTCCGGCGGGGTGCGTTACCGTCGCCGCCGCGGCCTCCCGGCCCGGAACCCGATGCGCCGGGGGCCCGCCGCGGGGCGTACGTACCGCGCGGGGCCCGGCGGCGAACCCCCTGAGCCGGTCACCGGCCCGGCCGCCTGCGCCCGCTCACTGCGGCAGCCGCCAGCCCGCCGGACAGCGCTCCACCAGCCCGGCCGCGGCGAGCATCCCCAGGGAGCGCAGGGTCCTCTCCAGGCGGGTCCCGCTGGCTCCCGCGATCACCGCCGGTCCGGCGCCGGACCGGGGCACCGCCGCAAGGACCCGGGCGCTGTCCTGGTCGAGCTCGGCCGTCACCCGCAGCGGCCCGGCCTCCGGCGGCAGCTCCCCCAGCGTGCTCACCTGGGCAACGACGTCGTCCGCGCAGGTGACGCAGCCCGCGTGCCAGTCGCGGAGCAGCAGGTGGCAGCCCACCGACATCGCCGAGGTGACCGGACCGGGGACCGCCATGAGCACCCGGTTGAGCTCGGCGGCGTGCGAGGCGGTGTTGAGCGCCCCGCTGCGCCGCCCGGCCTCGACCACCACCGTGCCCGGGGTGAGTGCGGCGATCAGCCGGTTGCGGACGAGGAAGTCCGGTGCGCGCGGGGTGGCGCCCACCGGCCGCTCGCTCACCAGCACCCCGGTGCGGGCGACGTCGGCGAACAGGCCCGCGTGCCCGCGCGGGTAGTCCACGTCCAGTCCGCAGGCCAGCACCACGACCGTGCCGCCGTGGGTCTGGGCCGCCCGGTGCGCGGCCCCGTCGATCCCGTACGCGCCGCCGGAGACCACCACGACCGCGCGCTCGGCCAGCTCGTAGGCCATCTCCGCCGCCACGTGCTCCCCGTAGGGGGTGGCCGAGCGCGCGCCCACCACGGCCACCGAACGCAGGCACAGGTGGCGCAGGTCCCCCGCGCCGCGTACCCACAGTCCGTGCGAGCGCCGTCCTCCGGGCAGGCCCAGCTCGTCGAGGCGCCCCGGCCACTCGGGGTCCGCCGGGGCCACGAAGCGGATCCCGGCCGCCGCCGAGTCGCCGAGCAGCCCGTCGGGATCCACCCCCCGGGCCGCGGCGCACCACCGCGCCCACCTGCGCTCCAGGAGCGCCCCGGCCTCCGGCCCCGGGCTATCCTCCTCGGCGCTGGCGGGCACCGGTGGCGGGGGCGCCCCCGCCACCAGCAGCGCCCACACCCGGTCCGCCCCGTGCTCGGCGAGCATCGCCCCCAACCACAGGTCCCCCGGCGGGGCCACCGCCGTCAGACAGGCCCGCGCCCGCGCGTCCGCCTCACCCTCCGCGTCCCGCACCGTCCCACCGCTCCTCTCCGTCCCGTCCGTGCTCACCACGCGTGCCCCGCCCAGAGCGCGAAGGCGTAGGCCGCCTCCTCCTCGCCGGGGCGGTCCCGGTCGGCGAGGTCGGCCAGGGTCCAGGCGACCCGCAGTGCGCGGTCCACCCCCCGGGCGCTGATCTGTCCGAGGTCCATCGCTCTGCCCAGCACCCGCAGCGCGGCGGGCTCCACCGGGAACTCCCTGCGCAGCCGCGCCCCGGGGATGGCCGCGTTGGTGGTCCAGGGCGTGCGCGCCAGCCGCTCGGCGGCACGGGCTCGGGCCCTCTCCACCCGTGCGGCCACCACCTCGGAGGACTCGGCGAAGGCGCGGTCGGCGAGCAGTTCGGCCCTCGACACCGGTTGCAGCTCCACCTTGAGGTCGATCCGGTCCAGCAGGGGCCCGGACAGGCGGGAGAAGTAGCGGCGCCGCTCGCCGGCGGGGCAGGTGCACAGGGCTCCGGGTTTGGCGCAGGGGCAGGGGTTGGCGGCCAGTATCAGCTGGAAGCGCGCGGGGAAGGTCACCGTCGAGGAGGCGCGGGCCAGGACCACCTCGCCGCGCTCCAGGGGTTCGCGCAGGGAGTCCAGCACCCCGCGCCCGAACTGCGGGGCCTCGTCGACGAAGAGCACGCCGCGATGGGCCTTGGACACCCAGCCGGGCGTGGGGTAACCGCTGCCGCCGCCGATGATCGAGGCCCGGGTGGAGGTATGGTGCGGAGCCGCGAAGGGAGGCACGGTGACCAGGGGCGCGCCGGGCGGCAGCATGCCCGCCACCGAGTGGATGGCGGTGGCCTCCAACGCCTCGGCGGGGCCGAGCGGGGGCAGCACGGTGGGCAGGCGTTCGGCGAGCAGGCTCTTGCCGGTGCCGGGAGGCCCCAGCATCATGAGGTTGTGGCCGCCGGCCGCGGCGATCTCCACCGCGCGGCGGGCCACCGGCTGCCCCAGGACGTCGGACAGGTCGGGTCCCTGGCCGCGCGGCTCGCGGGGCCTGGGCACGGCCTCCTCCGCGTGCGCCTCGGGAAGGCGCTCCCCGCGCAGCCACTGGCACAGGTCCATCAGGCTGTCCACCGCCGTCACCTCGACCCCTGGCACCAGCCGGGCCTCGGCGGCGTTGCCCCGTGCGACGACGAACCTGCGATAACCCTGCTCAGCGGCCGACACGACCGCCGGGAGCACCCCCAGCACCGGCCGCGCCCGGCCGTCCAGGCCCAGTTCGGCGATGAGGACGCTGTCCTCCAGCCGCTCCACCGGCACCGAGCCCGCCGCGGCGAGGACGGCGGCGGCGATGGCCAGGTCGAACAGGCTTCCCGACTTGGGCAGGCTGGCCGGGGACAGGCTGATGACGATCTGGCCGCTGGGCCACTCCTCGCCGCTGTTGACGACGGCGGCGCGGATGCGGTCCCTGGCCTCGCGGAGCGCGGCGTCGGGAAGCCCCACCAGGGTCACCCCGAAGTCGCCGCCGCCCAGGTGCACCTCCACCTCGACGATGTGCCCCCGGACCCCGAGCAGGGCGATGCAGCGGGTGCGGGCGAGCGTCATCATGCCATCCCCCGCTCATGGGAGACGAACACGCGCCCGCCCCTGATCAGGACGCAGACGCCGTCCACGCGCAGGGGGTGGGCGGGCACCCGGTGCCGGACCGCCCAGGCGTGTCCGAGGCGGCGCAGACGGCGCCGCTTGTCCGGGGTGATGGCCTCCACCGGATGCCCGTGCCGGACGGAGGTACGGGTCTTGACCTCGGCGACGACCAGGACGGGACCGTCCCGGGCCACGATGTCGATCTCCCCGTCGGGGATGCGCCAGTTGCGGGCGACCACCCGCATCCCCGCGCGTCGGAGGAAGGCCACGGCGAGGTCCTCGCCACGGCCGCCCAGCATCCTTCGGTACTCGGCCCACCGGTCCAAGGTCAACCACCTCCCGTAACCACGGTCGGTGATCGCCGCTCACGGCGCCAGGGCCGGTTCCCTCCTGTGGAAAACCCCGGCCGTGCCCGGACGGGGAGGCGGGATCCCGGGCGGCCGGGTCCCTGGGGCCGGGAACCGCACCCGGGATCCGGCCGTCCGGCGCCGGGTCAGTCCTGTGCGCCCCCCTCGGCGGGCGGCATCTCCAGGTCGGCCTTGGTGATCTCCTCGACGTTGACGTCCTTGAACGTCACCACGCGGACGTTGCGGACGAACCTGGCCGGGCGGTACATGTCCCAGACCCAGGCGTCCTCCATCACGACCTCGAAGTACATCTCCCCGTTCTCGGTCGAACGCGGCTGGAGGTCGACGTGGTTGGTGAGGTAGAACCGCCGCTCGGTCTCCACCACGTAGCTGAACAGACCGACGACGTCGCGGTACTCGCGATAGAGCTGGAGCTCCATCTCGGCCTCGTACTTCTCCAGGTCCTCAGAACTCATCCACGCGCTCGCTTTCGTCGCACTCTCCGGTCGTGGTGTGCCGGTCCCCTCCGCCCGGACACCGCCGACGGCCGGGGTGTTCCCGGTCGAGGGCGGCCCCGCGCGTCGGGGACGCCGATACCGTCCAGCCTCCATCATGCGTCACGGAAGGGCCCCGTGTACTCCGCCGTGCGGATTTTCTCGGCGGACCGCCCCGCGCGGCACGTCACCCGTCCGCGGCGTTGAGTTCCTCGAAGGACTCCGGAACGCTCAGCGGGCCGATCTGCCCGACCGGCCAGATGATGACGAAGGCCCGGCCCACCACGTGGTCGATCGGGACCGCGCCGCCGCCGGGGTTGTTCTGGTTGAGCCGCGAGTCGGAGGAGATCGCCCGGTGGTCCCCCATCAGCCACAGATGCCCCTCGGGCACCTCGATCGGGCCGAACTCGGTGTGCGTGGCCACGCTGCCCGGGTAGAGGTACGTCTCGTCGAGGGGGACTCCGTTGACCAGGACGCGGTTCTGCTCGTCGCAGCACTCCACGGTGTCACCGGGCAGGCCGATGACCCGCTTGATGTACTCCTTGCCCGTGGGAGCCGCGCCCAGCTGCTGCTGCACCCACGTGAACGCGGCCGAGACCGGGTTGGTGGGCTCGGGGACCGACACGGTGTTCGGGTCGTCCCAGGACCCGTTGCCGTCGAAGACGACCACCTCGCCGCGCTCGATGTCGCGGAGCTCGTAGACGACCTTGTTGACGAGTACGCGGTCCCCGACGAGGAGCGTGTTCTCCATCGAGGTGGAGGGGATGTAGAAGGCCTGCACCAGCCAGGTCCTGATCACGAACGCCAGGACCACGGCGATCACGACCAGGATGGGGAGTTCCTTCCAGAACGACCCCTTCTTCTCGGTGCTCTGGGACTTGCTCATCTCGTCGTCCGCCCCCTCCTCCGGCTCCTCGCCGTCGGTACCGGAGACAGCACTGGCTCCCGAGCTCTCGTGAGCTCGGGAGCCAGTGGCGGAGCCGTGCTCCTCCGGACCGGGCTGGGCGGATTCCTCGTCCTGGACCCCGTCCGAGCCGAGGTCCTTCTCGTCTTTGCTCATCGAGCCGAAGCCTATCCTGCCTCCCTGGCGGGAGCGGAGAGATTCGACACGGAAAAACGCCGGGGAGAGACCCTGGGTCACCCGGTGACGGACTAGCGGCGCTCGCGGATGCGGGCGGCCTTGCCGCGCAGGTCGCGCAGGTAGTACAGCTTGGCGCGACGCACGCGGCCGCGGGCGGCGACCTCGTACTTCTCGATGGCCGGGGTGTGGATCGGGAAGGTACGCTCCACGCCCACGCCGTAGCTCACCTTGCGGATGGTGAAGGTCTCGCGGTTGCCCGAGCCCTGGCGGCGGATGACGACGCCCTTGAAGACCTGGACACGGGTACGGGTGCCCTCGGTCACGCGGACGTGGACGTTGAGGGTGTCACCCGGGCGGAACTCCGGGACGTCGGAACGAAGCTGGGCCTTCTCCAGCTCCTGAATGGCGGTGTGCATCTCGCGAATCCTCATCGATAGCGCTCCGCGTCCTGCTCCCCGCTGGGGGAGGGGTACGCGAGCGAGGGCCCGAATGGGTCTGTACTGTCGAACCGCCCGGGTGACCGTCACAGAGGCCGACGTCGTACCGCCGGCATGCGGATGCCGCCGGTCACCGAGGGGGAACCCACCCAGTTTGCCACATCTCAGGTGGCGTCTCGAACGGTCTCCTCCGCCAGGACCTCCCGGTCCCGCCGGTCCAGCGCCTCCTCGGGCAGGGCCTCCACCAGGTCGGGGCGGTTGCGCGCGGTCTTGCGCAGCGCCTGGTCGCGGCGCCAGCGGTCCACGGCGCCGTGGTTGCCCGACAGCAGCACCGGCGGCACCTCCCGGCCGCGCCAGGAGGCGGGCTTGGTGTAGACCGCCCCCTCCACGAGGTTCTCCATGCCGCCGGAGGCGAAGGAGTCCTGCACCGCGGACTCGGTGTTGCCGAGGACACCCGGCAGCAGCCGGGTGATCGCCTCGACCATCACCAGCGTCGCGGACTCGCCTCCGTTGAGCACGTAGTCGCCGATGCTGACCTCCTCGACGGGCATCCGCTCCGCGGCGTCCGCCGCGACCCGCGAGTCGATGCCCTCGTAGCGGCCGCAGCCGAAGACCAGGCGCTCCTCCTTGGCCAGGCGCTCGGCGTCGGCCTGCCGGAAGGGCCGACCGCTGGGAGTGGGCAGGATCAGCCGCGCGGGACCCTCCCCCACGACCTCGTCCAGTGCCTCGCCCCACGGCTCGGGCTTCATCACCATGCCGGGGCCGCCGCCGTAGGGGGTGTCGTCCACGGTGTTGTGGCGGTCGTGGGTCCAGGAGCGCAGGTCGTGCACGCGCACGTCGAGCAGCCCGGACACGCGGGCCCTGCCGATCAGGGACAGGTCCAGGGGGCCGAAGTACTCGGGGAAGATGCTGATGATGTCGATGCGCACGGCGCGCCCCTTCAGTCGGCGAGGTCGAGCAGGCCGGGCGGGGGGTCGATGACGATCCGGCCCCCGGCCACGTCGACCTCGGGGACCAGGGCCGCCACGAAGGGCACGAACACCTCTCCGCCGTCCGGGGTGGTCACCACCAGGAGGTCCTGCGCGTGGTGGAGCACGTCCGCCACCGTGCCGACCGGCTCCGCCCCGGTGGTCACCGCGGCCAGGCCGATGAGTTCGTGGTCGTGGAACTCGTCCGGGTCGTCCAGCGGCGGGATGTCCTCGGAGTCCACGAGCAGGGCGGTGCCGCGCAGCCCCTCCGCGGCGTCGCGGTCGGCCACGCCCTCGAAGCGCACGAGCAGGCGGCCGCTGTGGCGGCGCGTGGAGACGACGGTGAGCGGACCGGTTCCGGCCGGGTCGGTGGCCAGCACGGAGCCGTCGGCGAACCGGGCCGCGGGGTCGTCCGTGCGCACGTCGACGGCGACGTCGCCGCGGACTCCGTGCGCGCGGCCGATCCGGCCGACAACGAGTCGCATGGGGATTCTTCCTTCCGCCCCCTCGGGGGGTGAGAAAACTGTGCCCGGGTCCGGGCGCGTGCGGTGGGCACGGGCCCCGGGGTCCCGGGCACGGCTGCGGGGCGCCGACCGCGAGCGGTCGGCGCCCCGAGAGGCGCGTCAGCGCACTTCGTGCAGGTCCAGCAGGTCCACGCGGACGTAACGGCCCCCGGCCAGGGCGCCGATGACGGTCCGCAGGGACTTGGCGGTGCGGCCGTTGCGGCCGATCACCTTGCCGAGGTCGTCGGGATGGACCCGGACCTCCAGGACTTTGCCCTTGCGGAGCCGCTTGGCTCTCACCTGGACGTCGTCGGAGTTCGCAACGATCCCCTTCACGAGGTGCTCAAGCGCCTCTTCCAGCACGTCAGGCCTCGCCCTCGGACTTCTCAGCCTCGGTGGTCTCAGCGGTCTCGGCGGGCTTGTCCGCCTTCTCCGCCTTCTTCTCGGACTTGCGGCCCTTGCCCTTGCCCTCGGCGCCGGGGAGCACGAGCTCCTTCAGCGCGGCCTGGAAGGCCGCTTCCTTGGCCTCGGGGTCCTTGGCCTCGGCGACCTGGAGCGGAGCCGGGGCGGGCAGGCCCTTGAACTTCTGCCAGTCACCGGTCTTGCGCAGGAGGACCTTGACCGCGTCGGAGGGCTGGGCGCCCACGGACAGCCAGTACTGGGCCCGCTCGGAGTCGACCTCGATGAGGCTCGGGTGCTCCTTGGGGTGGTACTTGCCGATCTCCTCGATCGCCTTGCCGTCCCGCTTGGTGCGGGCGTCGGCGACGATGATGCGGTACTGGGGCGTACGGATCTTGCCCATACGCTTGAGCTTCAGTTTGACAGCCACTGGAGTGGTCTTCTCCCGATTAACGGTGTAAGGCGCCCGGCGGCGAAACCACGTGGGGTTGCGGCACCCGACGGGACAGACGTGGGTGGCGGGCTAGTTAGAGGGCTGGCCCGGCACCGTTAGTCGACTACTCATTGTGCCAGACGCGGACGTGTTCCCCGCACACGACACCGGAACACGGCCGCACGGATGGGGGGAGAACGCGGAGGCGGCCCGTCCCCGGAACGTGGACGGGCCGCCCCGCCCGGTCTCCCGGGCGGTGCCGACTGCCCGCCCCGAAGGAGGCGGGCACGCGGCCGGGCCGACGGCCCGGCCGTCCGCGGTGCGGGGCGGTCGGCTGCGCCACACGCATGGTAGCGCTCCGCCCGCCGGCCGACGGGCGCGCGGGCCGGTACCGGCCGCGCCTACTTCTTGGGCAGCTTGAAGTTCGACAGGTCGGGCATGTTGGGGCCGCCGAAGCCGGGCGGGAGCGTGGGCTGACCGCCGCCGCCCAGGCCCGGGGGCAGCTGCGGCGGCTGCTGGCCGCCCTCGTCCTGGCGGCGCTGGCGCTCGGCCGCGCGCTCGGCCTCCTGCTGGCGGGCCTTCATCGGGTTGCCGCTGCGCTGCTTGCCCTTCTTGGCCTTCTTGGCCTGGGCCTTGGCCTTCTTGCGGTTGGCACCGCCGCCCATGCCCGGCATCCCGGGCATACCCGGCATGCCGCCGCCCTTCATCTTGCGCATCATCTTCTGCGCCTCGAAGAAGCGGGTGACCAGGCCGTTGACGTCGCTGACCTGGGTGCCCGAACCGTTGGCGATGCGCAGGCGACGCGACCCGTTGATCATCTTCGGGTTGGCGCGCTCGCCCGGGGTCATCGACTGGATGACGGCCTGGATGCGGTCCAGGTCCTTGTCGTCGATGCTGTCGATCTGCTCACGCATCTGGCCCATGCCGGGCATCATGCCCAGCAGGTTGCCGATCGGGCCGAGCTTGCGGACCATCTGCATCTGCTGGAGGAAGTCGTCGAGCGTGAAGTCCTCGTCCGACGCCATGGTCGAGGCCATCTTCTCGACCTCGGCCTCGTCGAACGTGCGCTGCGCCTGTTCGATGAGCGTGAGGACGTCACCCATGTCCAGGATGCGCGAGGCCATCCGGTCCGGGTGGAAGAGGTCGAAGTCCTCCAGCTTCTCGCCGGTGGACGCGAACATGATGGGACGGCCGGTGATGTGGCGGATGGACAGGGCCGCACCGCCGCGCGCGTCGCCGTCGAGCTTGGTGAGCGCGACCGCGTCGTAGCCGACCCCGTCGAGGAAGGCCTGCGCGGTGTTGACCGCGTCCTGGCCGATCATCGCGTCGACGACGAAGAGGATCTCGTCCGGGCTGACCGCGTCGCGGATGTCCGCGGCCTGCTGCATCATCTCGCTGTCCACACCGAGACGGCCCGCGGTGTCGATGATCACCACGTTGTGGTTGTTGCGGCGGGCGTGCTCGACGGACTCGCGGGCGACCTGGACGGGGTCGCCGACGCCGTTGCCGGGCTCGGGTGCGAACACGGGGGTCCCGGCGCGCTCACCGACCACCTGGAGCTGCGTGACGGCGTTGGGGCGCTGGAGGTCGGCGGCGACCAGCAGCGGCGTGTTGCGGTCGGCCGCCAGCCACCGGGCGAGCTTGCCCGCCAGGGTGGTCTTACCGGCGCCCTGGAGGCCCGCGAGCATGATCACGGTCGGCGGGTTCTTGGCGAAGCGGATCTGCCGGGTCTCGCCGCCGAGGATCCCGACGAGTTCCTCGTTCACGATCTTGATGACCTGCTGGGCCGGGTTGAGGGCCTTGGAGACCTCCTCGCCCCGGGCGCGCTCCTTGATCCGCGCGATGAACTCGCGGACCACCGGCAGCGCGACGTCCGCCTCCAGCAGCGCGAGACGGATCTCCCGCGCGGTCGCGTTGATGTCCTCCTCGGACAGCCGCCCTTTACCGCGCAGCGAGGAGAAGACCGATGTCAGCCGGTCGGAAAGCGTCTCGAACACGAGTTTGGCCAGTCCTTCGTCTCGGAGTTGGTCTCCCAGCCTACCGGCCTGGGATCACCTTGCAGTATCGCCCGGCGGGCGGACCCGGACACGGCGGAGGGCGGGGACGCCGCCCCCGCCCTCCACCGCCGTGCGCTCGGGGGCCGTGCCCCACGAGTACCTCTAGTTACCCTCGTCCTCGGCCGTCTCGGACGCCTCCTCTGAGGGGGAGGCACCGCCCGACAGGGTGGCCTCGCGCTGCTCGGCGAGGGCCGTCAGCATCTCCTCCTGCTGGCCGCCGGTCAGGCCGCGGGTGGACAGCTGGGCCTCACCGTCGATCGGGTAGGTCTGCTGGACGGAGCTGACGATGTTGTAGTCGGCGCTGCACGAGAGCTCCAGCGTGCCGGCCGCCTCCAGGGTGCCGCTGTCCTCACAGTTCTGCTCGCCGATGTCGGCGTTGCTGAACGTGACGTCCATGCGCACGGCCACCTCGCCGCTGCCGTCGCCGCCCGCGTCGCGCACGGTCCCGGTCCAGGTGCAGTTGGGGCCGTCCTCACACGTCATGGAGGGGCTGCCCTCCCAGCCGACCTCGATGCGGGCGTCCCGGGAGGAGGTCAGCTCCTCCTCGGTGGCGGCGGTGACGCCGTCGTAGAGCTCCTCGACGGCGGCGGTCTCGGCCTCTGCCAGGTCCAGGCGGACCTGGGGGCCGGTCTCGGCCTCCCCGGGAACGAGCTCCTCGATGGCGATGCGCTGGATCTGGCTGGTCTCGGCGTTGATCCAGACCTGGTTGCGCTCGCCCGCCAGGTCGATCCGGTAGGTGAGCGTGCCGTCCAGGTTCTCCTCGACGGCCTCCTCCGACTCCAGCTCGATGCCGCCCAGGATGGCGGAGAGCTCCGGCGGGGCCAGGGAGGCGCTCGGGTTGAAACCGGCCTGGGCCGAGGAGGCGCGCACCCAGTTCCCGTCGAAGTCGTCGAAGTCGGGGCTGAAGACGCCCTGGTCGAGCCAGAAGTCCTCCGCGGCGCGCAGGAACATCCTGCCGTCCGCGCTCAGCAGCTCGGCCTCGATGCCGTTGGCACGGATGGTGCCGCTGGCCGTGCCGCTGTCGGCGACGGTCAGCGAGGCGTCGCGCACGTCGGCGGAGCCGACGCTCTCGGCCACCTGGCCGGTGGCGGTGAGCGCCGGGTAGGCGGCCAGGTCGGCCAGGGCCTCCTCCATCAGCGGTGCCGCGGCGACCGGCTCGGCGGCCGTCGGACTGGGCTCCTCCTCGCCGCCGCCCCCGGGGCGCAGGTGGCTGAGGTCGATGGAGCAGCCGGACAAGCCGAGGGCGACGACCGCGCCCGCGGCGGCGAGCGCGGCACGCCCGCCTCTGCGACCCGTGATGTGACTAACCGGCGCCATCTTGCCTCCTGACCCCGACATGTGGGGCACTGTACGAATCAGCATGGTTTCCGGGTGGACGGCGGGGTGGACGCGCCGGTCCCCGACCCGTTCCTGGTGTGGGATGCGAATGCGCGGCTCCCGGTTGTGCCGCGTGCCCCTTTTCGGGGGAGCCGGGAACGGGGCCGCCCGCGTGGCGGAGCCGTCGGTCGGGCGCCGCGCGCCCGGGCTCTACCGCCGTACCGCTCAGAGGGTACCGAACGGATACACAGGCCATAGCCAATACGGCGCCAGAAATGCCCATATACGACATGGAAAGTGGCTGAGCACACGAACGGGGCTGACGGAGATCTCTCTCCGTCAGCCCCTGGACGCCTCGCCGGATCAGTGGCGCAAGGCCCGCGGCCTCGACGCTGAGGTCTAGGCCTTGGCCCTCGGCGAGGCCGTCTCCCCGCCCGGAGGCGTCGGCAGGGAGACCGCTTGTGTCGCGTCCTCCAGCTCGTCGAGTTCGTCGAAGGCGTAGGCGGACTCGGCGTGCAGCTCGTGGTCCAGCCCGTTGGTCTCGACCTCCTCGGGGATGCGGAACCCGATGACGAGGTGGATGACCTTGGCGATGACCCAGGTGACGGCGAAGGAGTAGAGCATGACGCCGATGACGGCGATGGTCTGGACGGCGAGCAGGCCGACGCCGCCGCCGTAGAGCAGGCCGTCGGAGCCGCCCGCCGCAGCCGCGGCGACGAGGCCGAGGGCCAGGGATCCGACGATGCCGCCGACCATGTGGATGCCCACCACGTCGAGCGCGTCGTCGTACTTGAACTTGAACTTCCAGCTGATGGCGTAGGCGCAGACCGCACCGGAGAGCAGGCCGACGGCGATCGCGCCGAGCGGCGTGACGTTGGCGGCGGCGGGGGTGATGGCGACCAGGCCCGCGACGGCGCCGGAGGCGAAGCCCAGGGCGCTGACCTTGCCGTAGCGGAAGCGCTCGACGAGCATCCAGGCGCCGGTGGCGGCGGCGGTGGCGACCTGGGTGTTGACCAGGGCCAGGGCGGCGGTGCCGTCGGCGGCGTAGGCCGAGCCCGCGTTGAAGCCGAACCAGCCGAACCACAGCAGCGCGGTGCCCAGCAGGACGAACGGCAGGTTGTGGGGGCGCATCGACTCGGAGCCGAAGCCCTTGCGGCGGCCCAGGACGAAGGTCAGGGCCAGCGCCGCGGCGCCGGCGTTGATGTGCACCGCGGTGCCGCCCGCGAAGTCGATGACCGCGTAGCCGCCGATCTCCAGCTGCTCGATCCAGCCCTCGCCCCAGACCCAGTGGGCGACGGGGAAGTAGACCAGGAGCGCCCAGACCGGGACGAACAGCAGCCAGGCGCCGAACTTGGCGCGGTCGGCGATGGCACCGCTGATGAGGGCCACGGTGATGACCGCGAACATCATCTGGAACCCGGCGTCGACCAGCAGCGGGTAGCCGCCGGTGCCGTCCTCGGCCGCGGGCTCGATCTCACCGATCAGGTTGGACAGTCCGACGTAGTCGAGGCCGCCGATGAAGGTGTCGAGCGCCCCGGGCCCGTCGGAGTAGGTGAGCGAGTGGCCGATGACGACCCAGAGCACGCTCACGACCGCGATGCTCGCGAAGCTCATCAGCATCATGTTGAGGACGCTCTTGGCCCGGGACATGCCTCCGTAGAAGAAGGCCAGGCCCGGGGTCATGAGCATCACGAGGGCTGCGCTGATCAGCAGCCACGCCGTGTTGCCGGAGTCAATCATTGCGTCGCCTCCATAGGACGGACGGGGGATTGTGTCTGTGAGGGCGGCGGTCAGCGAGCGCATCATCGGGCCCGATGCAGAACACCACGCAGGCAACTTTCGGACCGGGGTGTTTCTCGCCAGGACCCGGTGTGTTGCGCGCGGGTAAAAGGACAGACGGTGGTGTTAAGGCGCCATGAACCGAAGCCCCAGTCCGCGCGAACGCACGTGCACCGGCACGGAGGGACCCACGTCACACCACCGGAGCGCGGCATTCCGGGCACGCGGAGTGACATCTCACGGGGTCCGCGCGGGCACTGTCAGGACTGTCGCTCCCGTGTTGCGCCGGGGTTTCCGCCGCGTGTCGCGGATCACACCAGCGTTCCCGCCTCCGGACACGGGAAGGCCGGACGGGGGCGGGGCCGGTGGCGCTCGTCGGCGGGCCCGCCCCCGGACACGACACGGCCGGACACCCGTGCGGGTGTCCGGCCGTGCGTCGTCGGGTCCCTCTCCCCGTCACTCCACGGACAGGATCGCGTCCACGAACACCTCGGGGTCGAAGGGCGCCAGGTCGTCGGGGCCCTCGCCGAGCCCGACGAGCTTGACCGGCACGCCCAGCTCGCGCTGGACCTGCACGATGATGCCGCCCTTGGCGGTGCCGTCGAGCTTGGTCAGGGCGATACCGGTGACGTTGACGACCTCGCCGAACACCCGGGCCTGGCGCAGGCCGTTCTGCCCGGTGGTCGCGTCCAGGACGAGCAGGACCTCGTCCACCTGGGACTTCTTCTCCACGACCCGCTTGACCTTGCCCAGCTCGTCCATGAGGCCGGTCTTGGTGTGCAGGCGCCCGGCCGTGTCGATGATGACGGTGTCGGCGCCCTCCTCGACGCCCCGCGCCACGGCGTCGAAGGCCACGCTGGCGGGGTCGGCGCCCTCCTCCTTGCGCACGACCGGGGCGCCCACGCGGCTCCCCCAGGTCTCCAGCTGCTCGGTGGCGGCGGCGCGGAAGGTGTCGGCGGCGCCGAGCACGACGCTGCGGCCGTCGCCGACCAGGACGCGGGCCAGCTTGCCGGTGGTGGTGGTCTTGCCGGTGCCGTTGACCCCGACGACCATGACCACGCCCGGGCGTCCGTCGTGCGGCCCGGTGCGCACCGCGCGGTCGGCCTCGGTGGTGATCTGCGCGAGGAGCTCCTCGCGCAGCAGCCCCCGCACCTCCTCCGTGCCGCGGGTGCCGAGGACCTTGACGCGGGTGCGCAGGTTCTCCACGATCTGCGCGGCGGAGGCCACACCGATGTCGGCGGTGATGAGGGTGTCCTCGATCTCCTCCCAGGCGTCCTCGTCCAGGGACTCGGAGGACAGGAGGTTGAGCAGGCCCTTGCCGAAGGCGTTCTGCGAGCGGGCCAGCCGCGCGCGCAGGCGGACCATGCGCCCGGCCGAGGGCGGCGGGGTCTCCAGCTCCGGCGGGGCGGGCTCGACGGTCTCCGCCACGGGTGGGGGCGCCTGGGCGGGGGGCGTGCTGACGGTCCCCGGGTCCCGCTCCCGGTCCTCCACTGCGGTGGCCCCGGCGGCGCCGCCGGTGGGTTCGGGTTCGGTCCCGTCCTTGCCCGGTTCGACCGAGCGCCGGGTCGTGACCAGGAAGAACCCACCGGCGGCCAGGAGCACGACGGCGATGATGATGGCGACGAGCAAGGTGATGTCCATAGCACCTTCCAGTGTTCCAGAGTGTGCGACGCGTTCGCGTCACGGCCGGGTGGCGCGCCGGGAACGAAGGCGGTACCGGCGGGTCCTCCCCTTCCCGGGCTTCCCGGAACCGCCGTTGACAGCGGGGTTTCAGGTGCCGCGGTGGCGCGTGGTGCGCAGGATGAGCACGAAGAAGGGCGCGCCGAGGAAGGCGGTGACCACGCCGATGGGCAGTTCCGCGGGGGCGATGAGGGTCCGGGCGACGATGTCCACCAGGACCAGGAAGGCGCCGCCGAGGAGAACGGTGACCGGCAGGATCGCCCGGTAGTTGGAGCCCACCAGGCGGCGCACGACGTGCGGGACGACGATCCCCACGAAGCCGATCAGGCCGCTCACCGACACGGCGGCGGCGGTGGCCAGGGACGCGGCGCTGATCACCACGATGCGCACGGCGGCCGGGTTCAGTCCCAGGCTGACCGCCTTGTCGTCGCCCAGGGCGAGCATGTCCAGCAGGTAACCGCTGGCCAGCAGGACGACCAGTCCGACGGCCGCGTACGGGGCGACCAGCCGCACGTCGTCCCAGCCGCCCCTGCCGAGTCCGCCGAGCAGCCAGGCGAAGATGCGCTGGAGCTCGTCCACTCCCATCTGCTGGACGAGGGTCTGGGCGGCGGACAGGAACGAGGAGACGGCCACGCCCGCCAGGACGAGCGCGGCGGTGCCGCCCCCGCCCGCAGTGGATCCGAGCAGGTAGGCGGCGGCCACGCCGAGCAGGGCGCCCGCGAACGCGGCGACCGGGACCAGGGCGCGCGGGGAGTCGCTGAACTGCGAGCCGAAGACGATGACCACCGTCGCGCCGAGCCCGGCTCCGGCTGCGGCGCCAAGGAGGTAGGGGTCGGCCAGCGGGTTGCGGAACACGCCCTGGTAGGCGCCGCCCGCGGTGGCCAGGAGAGCGCCGACGACCGCGCCCATCACCACGCGCGGCAGGCGCAGCTCCACCAGGACGGCCGCCTCCCGTTCGGTGAGGGGGGACTGCGTACCGAACGGGAGGAGGCTGAGCAGGTGCCGGGCGATGTCGGCCGCGGAGAGGGAGGCCGCTCCGGCGGAGACGCCGAGCAGGGCCGCCGCGAGCAGCGCGACCAGCCCGCCCGCGACCCACCCCAGCGGGAGGCCGACACCGCCCCGCACGTCAGTCGGCCGCGTTCTCGGTGACGGCCTGGCCGACCAGCTCGGCGAACTCGACCACGCGCGGTCCCCAGCGGGAGGCGATGTCGGCGTCGAGCAGGTAGACGGCGTCGTTGCGCACCGCGGTGACGGTGTCGAAGGCGGGGCGCCCGGCCACGTCGGCGACCGTCGACTCGTCCCCGTAGGACAGGAAGACCAGGTCCGGGTTCTGCTCCACGACGTACTCCTGGGACAGCTGCGGGTAACCGCCCGCGGCCCCGTCCGCGTCGGCCGCGTCGGCGATGTTGACCAGGCCGAAGGACGCGTAGATCTGGCCGACGAAGGTGTCGGAGGTGGCGGAGTAGGAGGTCTCGTCGAGCTCCTGGTAGAAGGACAGCCCGGCGTCGCCGGTCTCCTCGCACACGCCCTCGACGATCGCGTTGAACTCGTTCTCGACCCGGGTGGCCTCGGCGTCGGCCTCCTCGGTGTGGCCGGTGACGTCGCCGAGCATGCGGATCTGGGCGTAGGTGTCCTCCAGGTCCTGGGCGGCGTCCAGGACCAGCGACGGGATGCCGACGGCCTCCAGCTGGTCGGCGGTCGCCTCGGCGCTGCGGGCGAGCAGGACCAGGTCGGGGTCGTACCCGGTGATGGCCTCCACGCTGGGCTCGAAGCCGCTCAGCGAGGTGGTGGGGGCCTCCTCCGGGTAGTCGGAGTACTCGTCGGCGGCCTCGACCCGGTCGCCCGCGCCGATGGCGAAGAGCATCTCGGTGTGGCTGGCCGACAGGGAGACGATGCGCTCGGGCGCCTCCTCGACGGTGGCCTCTCCGGTGGCGTCGGTGACGGTGACGGGGAAGGTGCCGTCGCCCACGGCGGGGCGCTCGGGGTCGGGCTCCGGAGGGCCGCAGGGGACGGAGGCGGCCTCGGTGGTGGGCGCGGCCTCGGGTTCGCCGCCGTCCTGTGCACCGCAGGCGGTCAGGGCGAGCACGGCTCCGAGAAGGACGGGGGAAAGGTGGCGTGCGGTCCGCACGGTGCTCCTTGTCGGGCGGGGGGAAGGAGCGCGGTCCCGACGGAGGCGGCCTGTCCTTCCCACGAGGACGGGGACGTCGGTGTCGGGGAGGCGACCTGGCTCGTCCCCCGGAGGGGCCTCACAGTTGCGGGACAGCGCCGGGTTGGACGGCCGGTTGTGGCCGCGCTACCGGACTTCGCTCCGTCGACACCGGTCGGGCCGCCCGCAGGCGGCCCTGAACCTCCAGCGTACTCGGCCCGCCGCGCACCCCTGCGGGCACCCCGACGGCTACTCTGGCCTGCGCTTTCTCCGGCGGGGCCGCGCTCCTTCGCGGAGGGCGGGACGAAGGGGCGCCGGGCGGGAACGGGCCATCCTCTTTCGCATCCTTTATTACTTTCGCGCAAAAAGAGAAGAATGACCGTTTTGTTGATATCTGTAAAACAGAAGGCTGGTTCCCGCCCCCGTGTGTCCAGATTGAGCCTTGGTGAGCATTGACACTTTCATGGCGCACGGCAATGATCTCGTTGCTATGCGCGCCGATTAACCGATGACGGACATTAAGCGGCGTATCCCCCTGAGCACCACAACCGTACCCAGTGGGCTACCCCCGCTCCCCCGGTGTCCTGAGGCGCGCACCGAGAAGGGATGTGTTGACAAGGTGGTACCCCACCGCACCCGCCTGGCGTCGCTCGCCGGGTTGACACTCGTCGCGGGCCTGGTCGCGGCCACACCGGCCAGCGCCGACGAAGCCTCCGAGCTCGCCCCCCTGCACCCCGCCCCCTCCGCCGAGAACGGCGAACTGACCCATCAGGCGAACGGCCTGTGGTTCATCGAACTGGAGAGCCCCCCGACCACCGCCGGCACCTCCTCGGCACAGGTCGAGAGCGAACACGAGCAGTTCCGTGCCGAGGCCGAGGACACGGGCCTGGAGTACACCGAACGGCACTCGTTCGGCGATCTCTGGAACGGCTTCTCCGTCGAGATGGACGACGCACAGGTGGGCACGGCCCGGGAGATCCCCGGTGTCAGCGCCATCTACCCCGTCGTCACCTACGAGATCCCCGAGGGCGACGCCAGCGTCCCCGACCTGGACACCGCGCTGCCGATGACCGGGGCCGACGCCGCACAGAACGAACTCGGCCTGACCGGCGAGGGCCTGCGCGTGGCCGTCATGGACACCGGCGTCGACTACACCCACCCCGACCTGGGCGGCGGCGGCTTCCCCAACGACCGCGTGGTCACCGGGTACGACTTCGTCGGCGACGACTTCAACGCGGGCGACCCCACCACCGTGCCCGCTCCCGACGACGACCCCCAGGACTGCCACGGCCACGGCACCCACGTGGCCGGGATCGTCGGCGCCCGGGGCGAGGTCACCGGTGTGGCGCCCGGCGTGGACTTCGGCGCCTACAAGGTGTTCGGCTGCGAGGGCTCCACCACCTCCGACATCATGATCGCCGCCATGGAACAGGCCCTGGCCGACGACATGGACGTGCTCAACATGAGCATCGGCTCGTCGCACTCCTGGCCGCAGTACCCCACCGCGGTCGCCTCCGACAACCTGGTCGACGAGGGCATGGTCGTGGTCGCCTCCATCGGCAACGAGGGCGACACCGGCCTGTACTCCGCGGGCGCCCCCGGCCTGGGAGAGGACGTGATCGGCGTCGCCTCCTACGACAACACCCACATCCGGTCCGCGTCGGCGACCGCCAACCCCAGCGGCGAGACCCTGGCCTACATGGAGATGGGCGAGGCCTCCCCGCCGCCCACCTCGGGTGAGACCGACGAACTCGTCCACGTCGGACGGGGCTGCCCGTCCCTGGGCGACGAACTGGAGGCCGACCCCGAGGGCAGGACCGCCCTGATGGTGCGCGGCGCGTGCGCCTTCGCCGAGAAGTACGACGCGGCCGTGGCCGCGGGCGCCACCGGCGTGGTGATGTACAACAACGTCCCCGGCATGTTCGCGGGCGGCGGCATCGTCGACCAGGGGGCCTTCTCCGTCGGGATCTCCGACACCTCCGGAGCCCACCTGCTGGAGCTCCTGGAGGGCGACGAGCCCGTCACCCTGTCCTGGACCGGTGAGACCACCACCATCCCCAACCCGACCGGCGGGCTGATCAGCTCCTTCAGTTCCTTCGGCCTGTCCCCCGACCTGGCCCTGAAGCCCGACATCGGCGCGCCCGGCGGCCTGATCAACTCCACCTACCCCGTGGCCAAGGGCGGCTACGCCACCATCAGCGGCACCTCGATGTCCTCGCCGCACGTGGCGGGCGGCGTCGCGCTGCTCCTGGAGGCCCGCCCCGACCTCGGCGCGCACGAGGTGCGCGACGTCCTCCAGAACAGCGCCGACCCCAAGGCCTGGTGGGGCGACCCCGACGCGGGTTACACCGACAACGTCCACCGCCAGGGCGCGGGCATGATGGACGTGCCCGGCGCCGTGCTGGCCACCACCGCCGTGACCCCGGGCAAGCTGTCCCTGGGCGCCACCGAGGGCGAGGTGACCGAGACGATCACCATCACCAACGACGGCGACGAGGAGGCCACCTACGCCCTGGCCCACGAGAGCGCCCTGGGCACCCACGGCGACACCTTCGCCCCCGGTTACAACGACGCCTCCGCCGAGGTGGTCTTCGACCGGGACGAGGTGACCGTCGCGCCGGGCGGCACGGCCGAGGTGCAGGTGACCTTCACCCCGCCCGCCCAGGACTTCCAGCAGATGATCTACGGCGGCTACGTCTCCGTGGCCCAGTCGGACGGCGAGACCTACCGGGTCCCCTACGCCGCCTACAACGGCGACTACCAGGAGATCCAGGCGATGGCCCCGATCTCCGACGGCAGCGGTGAAGTGCTCGAACTGCCGTGGCTGACCCGGATCACCGAGTGCGGCGCGTTCTCCGGCCTGGAGTGCGTGGGCGCGGGCGGCGGCACGTTCGAGAACCAGCCCGACGGCGCCACCTACACCCTGGAGTGGGTCGACGGCCTGCCGGACGTCCCGTACGTCATCGCGCACTTCGACCACCACGTCACGCTGCTGGAGATGACCGTCGTCGACGAGCGCACCGGGCGCCCCGTGCACCCGGACCGCAACGTCGGGGTGTCGGTGGACCACGTGAACCGCAGTGCGACCGGGACGTCGTTCTTCAGCTACGCGTGGGACGGCACCGTCCTGGACCGCCACGACCGGATCACCCCGGTCAGGGACGGCCAGTACCGTCTGGAGGCCCGCGCGCTCAAGGCGCTCGGCGACCCGGACAACCCCGACCACTGGGAGACCTGGACCTCCCCGGTCATCACCATCGACCGCGGTTAGCAGCACCCCCGAGGACCTCCGCTTCGCTTCGGTCCGTGTTCGGGCGCCCGCCTGCTGGGGCCGGACCCGGGTCGCGGGTGGGGGCGCGGGGCCGGGGCCGCCCTCCCCTCCGGGAGGGCGGCCCCTCACGTGTCAGGGCAGGCGTTCGCCCCACACGGTCAGTTGCCCGCCGGTTCCCCGCCCTCGCGGTGCTCGGACGCTCCCTCCCGCGGGTCCGACTGCTGCCCGACCGCCTCCAGGACCGTGTCCCGGGTGCGCAGCACGAGGCAGACCAGCGCGACCAGCGCGGCCGTCAGAGCCCATCCCAGCTTGGCGGTGGCGTCCTGGGCGCAGGCCCCCGGGTCGGGAACGAAACCGGGATCGTTCCACGGGAGGCCGCGTCCCAGCACGGGCGGGCACGCCTGTTCCTCTTCCGGACCGGCGTCCAGCATCCAGGCGAACCAGGAGGCGTCGGTCACCAGGAGCAGGAGGACCGCGGCGAAGCCACCCCAGATCCCGCAGAGGAGGGCCCAGCGCCAGAGAGGGTCCTCCGGAGCGTGCGTCCGCACCATGAAGAGGACTCCGAAGCCCAGAAGGACCACCAGGCACAGGGCCAGCATGAAGGCGAGTTCCCCGGACATCCCACTCCTGTCATCCCCACACGAACCGGCTGAGGGATGCTACCGGTCACTGCAGTGGCCGCGAGTGGCCGGATCCGGCCGTCAGGCGGGGCGCTCCAGCTTCTGGCTGATCACCTGGGAGATGCCGTCTCCCTGCATCGTCACGCCGTACAGCGCGTCGGCCGCCTCCATGGTGCGCTTCTGGTGGGTGATCACGATCAGCTGCGAGGCGGCCCGCAGCTCCTCGAAGATCACCAGCAGGCGCTGGAGGTTGGTGTCGTCCAGGGCCGCCTCGACCTCGTCCATCACGTAGAACGGGGACGGCCGGGCCTTGAAGATCGCGGCCAGGAAGGCCACCGCGGTCAGGGAGCGCTCGCCGCCGGAGAGCAGCGACAGGCGCTTGACCTTCTTGCCGGGCGGGCGGGCCTCCACCTCCACCCCGGTGGTCAGCATGTCCTCGGGCGAGGTGAGCAGCAGCCGCCCCTCGCCCCCGGGGAAGAGCCGCCCGAAGATCGCCGCGAACTCCCGCTCCACGTCCAGGTAGGCGGAGGAGAACACCTCCTGCACCCGGGCGTCGACCTCCTGGACGATGTCCATCAGGTCCCGGCGGGTCTTCTTGAGGTCCTCCAGCTGGGCGTTGAGGAAGGCGTGCCGCTCCTCCAGCGCCGCGAACTCCTCCAGCGCGAGCGGGTTGATCTTGCCCAGCTGGTTGAGCTGGCGCTCGGCGGCCTTGGCCCGCTTGGCCTGCACCTCGCGCACGTACGGCAGCGGGACCGCGTCCTCCTCGGCGTCGCCCGGAGGGGGCACGGGCACGTTCGGCCCGTACTCGGCGACGAGGGTGGGCACGTCGACGCCCATCTCCTCGCTCGCCCTGACCTCCAGCTGCTCCAGGCGCAGACGGCGCTCGGCCCGGGCCACCTCGCCGCTGTGCGCCGAGCTGGTGAGCTTCTCCAGGTCGACGGACAGCTCGCGCACGCGGGCGCGCACGGTCCGCAGCTCGGCGTCGCGCGCCTCCTTGTCCGCCTCGGCGGCGGCGCGCTCGGCCTCGGCCGCGGCCAGGGACACCGCGATCCGCTCCAGGGCCAGGCGGGCGCCCTCGGCGGCGGCCTCGGCGATGGTGGCCTGCGCGGCGCGGGTGCGCCGGCGCTCGGCGGCGCGCTCCATGGCGCGGCGCTCCTCGAAGGCCTGGGCGCGCAGCTGCTCGGCGCGGCCCGCGATCGAGCGGGCGCGCTCCTCGGCGGTGCGCACCGACAGGCGGCGCTCCATCTCGGTGGCGCGGGCCCGCGAGGCCTGGGCGGCGAGCTCGTCGCGGGTCTCGGGGTCGGGAGCGTCCTCCTCGATGGAGGCGGCCACCTCCTCGGCCTCGGCCAGCTCCTCCTCCAGCCGCTCCAGCTTGGCGGCCTCCTCGCCGCGCGCGGCGGCGGCCTTGGCGGCGGCGGCCGCGTACCGCTCGGACTCGGCCTCGGCGGAACGGGCCTGCCCGCCCAGCTTGCCCAGCCGCTGCGCGGACTCGTTGCGCCTGCGGTCGCCCTGGCGGCGGCGCGCGGTCAGCTCCTCGACCCGGGCGGCCAGGTCGGCGCGCTCGTGCCTGCGCTCCTCCAGCTCGGCGGCGATCCGCCCGGCGGCCTCGGTGGCCGTCTCCAGCCTCCCGGCCGCCTCGTCCACGGCCGCCTGGACCTCCAGCAGGCTCGGCGCGGCGGCCGAGCCGCCGTGCACCAGCGCGGCGGAGAACACGTCCCCCTCGGGGGTGACTGCGCGCACGCCGGGGACCTTGCGGACCAGGTCGCGGGCCGCGTGGGCGTCGGCCGCCAGCGCGGTGCGGTCCAGCAGGGCGGTGACCGCTCCGGTCAGGTGTTCGGGGGCCACGACGGCGTCGAGGGCGTAGCGGGCCCCGGAGGGCAGCGCGGGCCACTCCCCCCGGGGCACCGAGGGGACGGCCTGGGCGATGACGATCCCGGCGCGGCCCGCGTCCTCGGACCGGAGCAGGTCGAGCGCGGCCACGGCGGTGTCGGGGTCGCTGACCGCGACCGCTCCGGCGGCCGTGCCGAAGGCCGCGGCCACGGCGGTCTCCTGTCCGGACTCGACCTGGACGAGGGCGGCCAGGCTGCCGAGCATCCCCGGCAGGCCTGCGCCCAGGAGGGTGTCGGCGCCGTCCTTGTGCGCCAGCCCCAGCTCCAGGGCCTCCTTGCGCGCGGCGAGCGCGGCCCGCTCGCCCTCGGCGGTGCGCTCGGCGTCGCGCAGCCGGTTGATCCCGGCGTCGGCCTCGGACAGGCGGCGGGCCGCCTCCTCCTGGGCGGCGTCGAGCTCGGCGTCGCCCTCGTCGAGACCGGCCGCCTCCTCGGCGGCCATCTCGTACTCGGCCTGGGCCCGCTCCGCGCGTTCGGCGGCCTGGCGGGCGGACTCCTCCAGCCGGGTGATCTCGTCCCCGTTCGAGGCCAGTCGGCCGCGCAGGCTCTCCACCCGCGCGGACAGCCGCACGAGGCCCTCACGGCGCTCGGCGGAGGCGCGGTTGGCGGCCTCCAGCCGCTTCTCCTCCCGGTGCAGGGCGTCCTCGGCGGCGGAGCGCTCGGTGACGGTGGCCTCCAGGGCCTCGCGGGCCTCCTCCAGACGGGTGAGCAGCTCCTCCTCCTGGGCGGCGGCCTCCTCGGCCTCCATCTCCAGTTCCTCGGGGTCGCGGCGGTGGACGGGCTCGTCGGAGACGGAGACCAGGTTGCGGTGGCGCTCGTTGGCCAGGCCGCGCACGGCGTCCAGGCGCTCGGTCAGGCGCGACAGCGCGTGGTAGGTCTCCAGGGCGCGGGCCAGGGCGGGCGCGGCCTCGGCGGCCTGCGCCTCCAGCTCGGTCTCGCGCTCCTGGGTCTGGGCGAGGGCGGCCTCGGCGGCCCCGCGGCGGGCGAGGACCTCCTTCTCGTCCGCCTCCTCCTTGGCCAGCTGGCCGGTGAGGGTGACGATGTCGTCGGCGAGCAGGCGCAGGCGGGCGTCGCGCAGGTCGGCCTGGATGACGGCGGCCCTGCGGGCCAGCTCGGCCTGGCGGCCCAGGGGCTTGAGCTGGCGGCGCAGCTCCGCGGTGAGGTCGGTGACCCGGTCCAGGTTGCCCTGCATCGCGTTGAGCTTGCGGATCGCCTTCTCTTTGCGCTTGCGGTGCTTGAGGATGCCCGCGGCCTCCTCGATGAGGGCGCGGCGCTCCTCGGGACCGGCGTGCAGGACGGTGTCCAGCTGCCCCTGGCCGACGATGACGTGCATCTCACGGCCGATGCCGGAGTCGCTGAGCAGGTCCTGGATGTCCAGGAGGCGGCAGGTGTCGCCGTTGATGGCGTACTCCGAGCCGCCGTTGCGGAACATGGTCCGCCGGATGGTGACCTCGGTGTAGTCGATGGGCAGCGCACCGTCGGTGTTGTCGATGGTGAGGCTGACCTCGGCGCGGCCCAGCGCCTGGCGGGTGGAGGTGCCCGCGAAGATGACGTCCTCCATCTTGCCGCCGCGCAGGGACTTGGCCCCCTGCTCCCCCATCACCCAGGACAGGGCGTCCACCACGTTGGACTTGCCCGAGCCGTTGGGACCGACCACACAGGTGATCCCGGGCTCGAAACGCAAAGTGGTGGCCGACGCGAACGACTTGAAGCCGCGCAGCGTCAGATTCTTCAGGTACACCCACACCTCCCACGACGGTCACCGTTGATACACAGCGCGACCACCTAAGGGTGCCACGAAGCGGTGACCGGAGGGTGGGGTTCGGGCTGGTGTCCCCGATCGGACGGCCTAGGGGCCCGCGCCCCGGCGGGGAGGAGGGGGATGTCCGGCGGACACGGAGGGTTGTGACAGGGCCCGCCGGGTACAACGGTAAAAAGGCCGCAAGGGAAAGGAAAAACTGCGGCGAAGCGGACTTGAGGACAGCGACCCGGCCCGTCGACGGCCCCGGCCAGGGACGCCTGGCTTGCGCGTTCGGCGTCCCCGTCAGTGGGTCGACCACATCGGAGAGAACAGCTCTGGCTGTGCCCGAAACGTCGACGGCGTCAGGTCAGGCGAGCGCCGGCTCGCGGTCGGTCGCGCCGGAGGCGGCATCGGTGACGGCCATGCTGAGCTGGTCGTTCCGTGCCTGGAGACGGCTGATCTCGTCCTCAAGGTCGCGTACCCGGTTCTGGAGCCGCCGCACCTCCGAGACCATCCGAGGGTCGGAGACGCCGACGTGGCCAAACAGAGCCTTCGCCATGATGTGGGTCCTCCACACTGAGTGACCAGTGATAATCCGCGCACGTGATGTCCCGTGGAAAGCCGACCGATGGTGGTCCGGCCCGGGTGGAAGATCTGCGCGATGTGTCTTCCAGAGTCTCACTGTGCGCGCCGCTGGTCAAGATTGGATTACGACAGTCCGTAACGGCCACAACCCGGACAGGTATTCCGGGCAGGTGACAGCGCACGATCCGAACACGGCTACCCCGGGTCCAGCCGGAACGCGCGGACCGGTGACACACGCCGCGCGATGGTCGCCTCACACCCCGCGAGACCCTGCCGCGAGTCCCTGGGGACCGCCGCGGTCGTGCGGTGTGCTCGAATCGCGTTACCCCACAAGCATACTCACCGTTCGGCGAATCCGGTGAACGTCCCCCCAGACGAGGACCAACGTTCGACCACGGAGTCCACACGACCGGGTGTTGCACCGCCCCTGAGATGGCCAAGAAGGCGCTCGCACGCCTCCCTGGGGCCCTCGGCGACCACCTCGACGCGGCCGTCCCGGAGGTTCGTGGCCGCCCCGTCCAGGCCCAGTTCCAGCGCCTTGGACCGTGTCCACCAGCGGAAACCCACGCCCTGCACGTGCCCGCGCACCCACGCGGTCATCCGGACGGCCTCGACCTCGTCCCCCACGGACGGACTCCTTACTTACCTGGCAGACACACTTTGCTTTCCGACACGCCAAAGGCCCTTTTCACTTCCGGCCGCGCGGCGCCCTCTGACAGGTCGGGCAGCTGTAGGAGGAGCGGTTCATGAACGCCTCGCGGACGATCAGGGCGCCGCACCGCCCGCACGGGCGGTCGCGGCGGCCGTAGGCGTTGAGCCCGCGCTCGAAGTAGCCGCTCTCACCGTTGACGTTGACGTACAGGCCGTCGAAGGTGGTGCCGCCCACCTCCAGGGCCTCGGTCATCACCTGGCCCACGTGGCCCAGCAGCTCCACGGCCTCGGCGTCGGACAGCCCCCGCGTGGAGCGCGCCCAGTGCAGCCGGGACCGCCACAGCGCCTCGTCGGCGTAGATGTTGCCCACGCCGCTGATCAGCGACTGGTCCAGCAGCGCCCGCTTGACCTCGGTGCGCCGGGCCCGCAGCGCCCGCACGAAGTCCTCCGCCGCGAAGTCCGGATCCAGCGGGTCCAGGGCGATGTGGTCCACCGACGAGGGCACGTCCTCGCGCACCCCGGGCACGTCCACCATCAGGTGGCCGAAGGTGCGCTGGTCGACGAAGCGCAGCTCGGTGCCGTCCGACAGGGGCAGGCGCACCCGCAGGTGCTTCTCGTCGGGCTTGCCCTCGGGCTGGACCAGCATCTGCCCGCTCATACCCAGGTGGGTGAGGAGCATCTCGCCGCTGTCCAGGACGAGCCACAGGTACTTGCCGCGGCGCCGCGCGGCGGTGGGCACGCGACCCGACAGGCGGGCGGCGAAGTCGGCGGGGCCGGGCAGGTACCGCCGCACCGCGCGGGGGTGCAGGACCTCGACGGCGCCGACGGTGCGGCCCAGGGCGTGTTCGGCCAGGCCTCGTCGGACGACCTCGACCTCGGGGAGTTCGGGCACCGCCGACTCACCCCTGCCCGTCGCCGGAGACGGCACCGGCCGCGCCCGCCGTGTCGGCGGCGGCCTCGGAGCGGGCCTTGATGGCCTTCCACGCGGACTCGGCGGCCTGCTGCTCGGCCTCCTTCTTGCTGCGGCCCTCACCCAGGCCGTAGCTCTCCCCCGCGACGCGGACCGTCGCGCGGAAGGTCTTCTGGTGGTCGGGGCCGCTCTCGTCCACGTGGTACTCGGGGACGCCGAGCATCTCGGCGGCGGTCAGCTCCTGGAGGGAGGTCTTCCAGTCCAGGCCCGCGCCCAGTCCGGAGGCGGTGGCGATGAGCGGGTCGAAGAGCCGGTGCACGAACTCCGAGGCCACGTCCAGACCGCGGTCCAGGTAGACGGCGCCGATGACGGCCTCCAGGGTGTCGGCGAGGATCGAGGACTTGTCGCGGCCCCCGGTCCCCTCCTCACCGCGGCCGAGCCGGATGTAGGCGCCGACGCCCAGCCCGCGGGCGACGTCGGCGAGGGCGCGCATGTTGACCACGGCGGCGCGCAGCTTGGCGAGCTGGCCCTCGGGCAGGTCGGGGTGCTTGCGGAAGAGGGTGTCGGTGACCACCAGGCCGAGCACGGAGTCCCCGAGGAACTCCAGGCGCTCGTTGGTGGGCAGGCCGCCCTTCTCATAGGCGTAGGAGCGGTGGGTCAGCGCCCTGAGCAGGATCTTCGGGTCGACTTCGACCCCGATGGCCTGGTGGAACGCCTTGGCTTCGGAGACGGGGAGTTGGCTGGCCACTCGTTCACTTCCCTGTTCGTACGCGCCGGGCGGCGGCGCGCGGACGGCTGGAGTCGGGTGCGGCCCCCGCGGCTCCGCCAGGGTGCTCGAAAACGAGGTGACCGTCGCGGGAGGCTCCGCTCCCCCGGCAGCCACCACGAACTCGGGAACCCGGGAGAGCCCGGACCGCTGTGCGGCGCGCGGACGCTCCCGCGCGCCGGTGCTCGTCGTGTATCACGCTTTGTTCCTCGGCATCACTCTACAAACCCGCGTGCGGCGGCGCTCGGGGAGCACGAGGACAAGGGGCGGAATCCGTGCGGACACCGGCCGCGCACACGGGGCGGCACGGACACGGGCACGTGACTCAGCACGTGCGCGGGCACGGTCGCTCCGGCCGGGGACGGACGGTGACAGCACTTCGGGGCGGACCCTTGTACGGAGTCCGCCCCGAGATGGCTGGGGAATCGGGTACGAGGACCCGAAGCCCGTCATCCGCCAGACGCGTTCGGCCGCGGTGCGCAGGACCAGCGGTGTGATCCACTGCGCGCCTAGGCCGGGTTGGTGACCTGGCGGTTGTTGTAGGTGCCGCAGGTCGGGCACGCGATGTGGGGCTGCTTGGGGTCGCGGCAGCGCGGGCAGTTGACCAGCACCGGGCGCGACGCCTTCCACTGGGAACGGCGGGTCCGGGTGTTGCTCCGCGACATCTTCCGCTTCGGGACGGCCACTTCAATCCTCCTGGGTCACCCCCGCGCGGTCGCGGGAGGTCGCTTCTCTCGGTCACCCCGCGCACTGTGGCGGGGAAGGTGTGCCCCGGTCGGCGGGGGCGCGCCCGGGGGCGGCCGTCCGCGATCGGTTCACGAGCTCATCGTTCGCCGGGCTCGTCCGCGATCTCGCGGAGCGCCTCCCAGCGCGGGTCGATGTTGTCGCCGTGGCCGTGGTCGGGCCCGGCCTCGGCGAGTTTGGCACCGCACTCGGCGCACAGGCCGGGGCAGTCCGGACCGCACAACGGTGTGAGCGGGAGCGCGAGCACGACGGCGTCTCGGACCACGGGCCCGAGGTCGAGGAGATCGCCCTCTAGATAGTAGTCCTCATCCTCGTCGCCCGCGTCCTCGTCCGTCCCCGCCACCTCGCCCTCGTCGGCGGAGTACCGGTACAGCTCCTGGAATCCGGCCTCGACGCCGTCCGAGATCGGGTCCAGGCAGCGCGAGCACTCCGCGGTGAGCTGGCCGCGGATGGTGCCGGTGACGAGGACTCCCTCCATCACCGCCTCCAGGCGCAGGTCCAACTCGACCTCGCTGCCCTCGGGCACGGCCGCCATCGCCGTGGCGAACGCCTCGGGGACGGTCACGATGCGGTTGACGGTCCGCATCGACCCCGGCTGGCGGCCCAGCTGGCGGGTGTCGACCACGAACGGGTCACGAGGGTCTAGACGAGACAGGGTAATCGGGCTTTCACGAGGATTGCGGGCGCAGCACCGAACGCGCGGGAGGCGTCGCGTGCGACGGGCGCGAGCGGTGTCGGGGCACACCGAGAACCGGCGGTACCCATGGTCAAACCGAGATTGTACCCAGCATGTACCCCGCCGCCCAAATCAGCCCCGGCCCGACGGAGAAAGAGGCGGCGGAGCCAGGCGCTCAGCGGCCCTCGGAGTCCCTCCGCGCGTACTTCTCGCGCAGGCGCTCCTGGACGTGGGGGGTGACCAGGCTGGAGACGTCCCCGCGGTGCTGGGCGATCTCGCGCACGAGGCTGGAGGACAGGAAGGAGTACTGCGGGTTCGCCGTCATGAACACGGTCTCCACCCCGGATAGCTGGTAGTTCATCTGGGCGATCTGGAGCTCGTAGTCGAAGTCGCTGACCGAGCGCAGGCTGCGGACGATGGTCTCGATGCCGTTCTCCCGGCAGAAGTCGACGAGGAGGCCGTCGAACTCGCTGACCCGGACGTTGTCGAACTCGGCGGTGCCCTCCCGGAGCATGTCGAGCTTCTCCGGGACCGTGAACAGGCCGCGCTTGTTGACGTTGTTGAGCACGGCGGCGACGACCTCGTCGTACTGCTTGGCCGCCCGGCCGATGATGTCGATATGACCGTAGGTCACCGGGTCGAAGGAACCCGGGCAGACGACACGGCGCACGGTGGATCGCCCCTTTCAGCAGCTACGTTCGGGTACCGCGATCGTAGGGCTTGGCCTCGGCCCGGATTCGGGCAACACCCGTTTAGCGGTCGTCTTCGTCCGTGGTCGGGACGTGTGCGCGCTTTCGGCGCACGGCCTGCCATGACGGCCGAAGCGGGCTTCCCCCTCCCGAACCGGAAACCGCCCCTGACCGTTTTCCTACCCCGCTTCCCGCCTTCGTCCGGGAGGCGCGCCGGGGCGGGGCCCGGGGCGTGCGGGGTGGGCGCGAGGTCCGCGCGGAGTGGAACCTGTGTGGTGCGGGCGTCAAGTGGGGGTGGTGGCGGGCGACGGGCGGGCGTACCAGAGAACCGCCTCCCCGTACCCCCGGCTGCGGTCGCGCTCCAGGCCCTCGGGCCAGGAGGGTTCGGCCCCGCGTTTGGAGCGTTCGACGACGACCACGGCGTCCTCGGCCAGCCAGCCGCGGCCGACCAGGTCGGTCAGCACCCCGGTGACCTCGGCGTCGGTGACGGCGTAGGGCGGGTCGGCGACCACGAGGTCGTAGGGGTCGCCGGTGTTGTCCGTGCCGACCACCCGCTCCACGCGGTCGGCGGCCAGACGCGCACCGGGGAGTCCGAGCGTCTGGATGTTGCCCCTGAGCACCTGTGCCGCCCTGCGATCGGCCTCCACCAGCAGCGCGTGCGCGGCGCCCCGGGACAGGGCCTCCAGGCCGATGGCCCCCGAGCCCGCGTACAGGTCCATCACCCGGACGCCTTCGAGGGAGCCGAGGTCGGACTGGACCGAGGAGAACAGCGCCTCGCGGGCCCGGTCACTGGTGGGGCGGGTGTTACGGCCCTCGGGGACGGAGATGCGCCGTCCACCGGCCGTGCCGGCGATGATGCGGGTCATGCCCCCACGGTAGCGGCCGGGGTGTGCGGGCGCCCCGGTACGCGGGCAGCACGAGGCGGGCGGCCTGGGGACCCCCCGCTTTCCACGTTAGGCCCCGGCGCGCAGGCCGCACCAGAGCCCGCCTCGACCTGTGGACAACACCGCGGCCCGTGGACGGCCGCCCCCACCGCCGGGCGTCCGGTCGCCGTTCCCGCTCGCGCCCGACCCGGCCGCCCCGCGCGCTCAGGCCTTGTCCAGGTACTCCGCCCGCTCCTCGGGCAGCAGCGTCTCCAGCGCCTCGGCCAGCGGCGGGTGCCCGGTCAGCCCGGGATCGGCCGCCACGTACGCCGTGGCCTCCTCGCGCGCGTCCCCGATGAGCTCCTCGTCCTTGAGCAGGGTGAGCATCCGCAGGCTGGAGCGGGCGCCGGACTGCGAGTCGCCCAGCACGTCGCCCTCGCGGCGCATCTCCAGGTCCACCCGGGAGAGTTCGAAGCCGTCGGTGGTCGCGGCCACCGCGGCCAGCCGCTCACGGGCCGGAGAGCCCTCCTCCGCGTCGGTGACCAGCAGGCACAGCCCCGGCAGCTGGCCTCGGCCGACCCGGCCGCGCAGCTGGTGCAGCTGCGAGACGCCGAAGCGGTCCGCGTCCATGATGACCATCACCGTGGCGTTGGGCACGTCCACGCCCACCTCGATGACGGTGGTGGAGACGACGGCGTCGGTGTCCCCGGCCGAGAAGCGGCGCATCACCGCGTCCTTGTCGTCGGGCGCCATCCGGCCGTGCAGGACCTCCACTCGCAGTCCGGAGAGCGGCCCCTCCGTCAGGCGCGCCGCCACGTCGAGCACCGCCAGCGGAGGCCGTGCGCCCGCGGCCTCCTCGCCGTCCCCTGCGCCGACCTCCTCCTCGGCCTCCTCCTTGGCGTCGTCGCCGATCCGCGGGCAGACCACGAAGGCCTGGTGTCCGCCGCCCGCCTCCTCACGGATGCGCTCCCAGGCCCTGGCGAGGAAGTGCGGCTTCTCACGCGCGGGCACCACGTGCGTGGACACGGGTGCGCGACCGGTGGGCAGCTGGGTGAGGGCGACCACGTCGAGGTCGCCGTAGACGGTCATCGCGACGGTGCGCGGGATGGGCGTGGCCGTCATGACCAGCACGTGGGGGCGCCCGTCCACGGCCTTCTCCCGCAGGGCGTCGCGCTGCTCCACGCCGAACCGGTGCTGCTCGTCGACCACCACCAGCCCCAGGTCGGCGAAGGACACGTGCTCCTGGAGCAGGGCGTGGGTGCCCACGACGATCCCCGCGGCGCCGGACGCCGCGTCGAGCAGGGCCTCCCGGCGGGCGGCGGCGTTCATGGAACCGGTGAGCAGCGCCACCCGGGTGGCGTTCTCCGCACCGTCGATCTGGCCGGCGCGGCCCAGCGCGCCAAGCATGGCGCTGATGGACCGGTAGTGCTGCTGGGCCAGGACCTCGGTGGGCGCGAGCATGACGGCCTGGCCGCCGGAGTCCACGACCCGGAGCATGGCCCGCAGCGCCACCAGGGTCTTGCCCGCGCCGACGTCGCCCTGGAGCAGGCAGTGCATGGGGTGGGAAGCGTCGAGCCGCTCGGCGAGGCGTTCGCCGACCTCCCGCTGCCCCTCGGTGAGCGTGAACGGCAGCTGGGCGTCGAAGGCGTCCAGGAGGCCGTCGACCGCGCCGGGCCGGGGCTTGGCCGGCAGGTCCTCGGCGCGGTGGCGCCGCTGGGCGAGCGCGAGCTGCAGGACGAAGGCCTCGTCCCACTTCAGGCGGCGGCGGGCGGAGGCGACGTCGGACCACTCCGCGGGCCGGTGGATCCGGCGCAGGGCGTCGGCGACGCCGAGGAGCCCGCGCCGTTCGCGCAGTTCGGGGGGCAGCGGGTCGGGCAGGCTGTCGACGTCGGCGAGGACGATGTCGACGGTGCGGGCGATGGTGGTGGAGTCCAGGCCCTTGACCGCCGGGTAGACGGGGATGAGCTCCTCGGCGTAGGCCCGCGCCCGCTCGCCCTCGTGGCCGTCCTCGTCGAGGAGTTCGTACTGGGGGTGGTCGAGCTGGCGGCGGCCCTTGAAGGTGGAGACCCGGCCGGAGAACATCGCCAGGCGCCCGGGGACGAGGGCTCCCTGGTGGTAGGAGCCCCGGTTGAAGAAGGTCAGGTGCAGGCGCCCGGTGCCGTCGGTGACGGTGGCCTCCATCATGTCCATGCGGCGGCGGCCCTGCCGTGCGGGCACGGTGCGCCGCTTGGCGTCCAGGACGCGGGCCTGCACGGTGACCTCCTCGCCCTCGCGCAGTGCCGCGAGGTCGGTCAGGTCGCCGCGCCGGTCGTACCGGCGCGGGTAGTAGCGCAGCAGGTCGCCGAGGGTGTGCAGGTCGAGCTTCTCGGAGAGGGCCTTGGCCGTCTTGCCCCTGAGGGGCCCCCTGCTCAGCGGTTCGTCCCAGGTGCTCACGTGTGCTTCCCGTCTCGGATCGCCGGTCACCGCCACGGTAGTCCTCCGGTGCGACGCTCGCGCGCCTTCCCACCGCCTCGGTCGGCCCGCGAACGCGGGGGAGAGGGCCGGGCCCCGGCCCGGAGGGCTCCCAGGGTCCCGGTGGTCGACCCCGGCGGCCAGCCCGGTGGCACTGTCTCCCGTTGACACTGCCTCGCCCGCGGCTCCCGCCCCTCCCAATCGGGGTATACTCGTGGAAGTTCATCGCGTTTTCGCCATGCCCGCGTGGCTGATTCGATGCTCTCGGTGGTCAACCGGGTCGTTCTCGACCACGGCGCGATCCACCATCACACGTACGGACACCGGTCGTCGGCCCGCACTGCGCGTCGGGCCACGTCCTTCGTGTAACCTTCCACGGTTGGCGTCACCGTCAACCAGTCCGCCCGACCTCTCCCGGTCGGATGAATCTTCGCGTGCGGCGACGTGCGCGATCCCGAGCGCTTGAATGGAGTTACCGTGGCTTCCGTCTGCGACGTCTGCGGCAAGGGACCAGGGTTCGGTAACAGTGTTTCCCACTCGCACCGTCGCACCCGCCGCCGCTGGAACCCCAACATCCAGACCGTCCGCACCCGTGTGGGCGGCACGCCCAAGCGCGTGAACGCCTGCACCTCGTGCATCAAGGCCGGCAAGGTGACCCGCTAGGGTTCCCAACCCTCAGGACCTTCCATGGAGGCCTCCGACCATCTCGGTCGGGGGCCTTCACCCTTTGCCGGGGTCTGACGAGTCGTCGGGGTCCCGCCGGGGACCGCGGCCGCCCCGGTCACCGGCCCGGAACCCCTGCGGGCCCGGGGTCGGCGTGCGCCCCCGGCTCACAGCTGGCAGACGTGGCCGTTCAGGGAGCAGCGGATCGGGCTCTGCGGCACGCCGACCGCCTCGAAGGTGAGCGCCACCGAGTCGCCGGGCTCCAGGCTGTCCTGGTCGGCGGGCTGGCGGGCCAGGATGCCGTCCTCGATCTCCGCCCAGTCCGCGCCGTTGACGTGCGTGACCTCGGCGGAGTCGAAGGCCAGGGCCAGCTCCCAGCCGTCCAGGCTGGCCCGCGAGGTGTTGGTGACGGTGACGTGGCCGCTGAACCCGACCGCGGTGGACTCCGTGATGCGGTAGACGACCGTGGTCGGCTCCGACCCCGCCTGGGTCTGCGGCTCGCCCTCGGCCGCGGGCTCCTCGGCGTCGGTACCGGGTGAGGCGTCGTGCGTGGGCTGGGCCCCGTCCTGGACCCCGGGGTCCTCTGTCGCGCCCGGGGTGCCGCCGAACTGGAGGTAGATCTGGGTGGTGCTGTACCCGAACAGGAGCAGGCCGAGGATCACGCCGGAGACGACGAGCACGTTGAGCAGGCGCGGGGGTTCGACGTGTTTGGGGACCGTGCTCTCGATGAGGCCGCCGAGCCGCCGCAGCGCGCCGACGTCCTTCGGCTCGCTGCGGTGCACACCCCGGCGGTTGCCGTTCCGCCAGCCATGCCGCCCCATAAACCGCTCCTCGACGTTTCCATCACCCTCCACCGAGAGCTCCGGTTCCGGTCCCTCCCTCGTCG
This sequence comes from Nocardiopsis alborubida, assembly GCF_012396365.1. Classification (GTDB taxonomy): domain Bacteria; phylum Actinomycetota; class Actinomycetes; order Streptosporangiales; family Streptosporangiaceae; genus Nocardiopsis; species Nocardiopsis alborubida. The sequence continues at coordinate 176,340 of NZ_JAAXPG010000010.1, forward strand.
CCCTCCGTCGTGTGCGTCCCCGTCCGGTGCGGTGGACACCCGCGAAGCCGTGGCTTCTTCTACCAACCCTCGGTCGGTCGTTCCCGGGGACTTCCTGGGGCCGCTGCGTCCCATGAGGCGGGTGCTGCGCCCGGAAAGGCCGCGTTCGCAAAGCCTAGCGTGAGAGTTAAACAGGACAAATCCCATCGGGCGCCTCAGTGCCGGAAATGATCCCATCCTCCGCGAGGCGGAACCCGCCCATCGACCGTGACCGGAATTGTGTTTTCTTCCGCGGTTTCACCTGTTGTTCCCACAACGGTTCCCACCCTGTACCAGTGAGCGGGCAGAGCGGTGTGCGGCGGGAACACGGCGGCGAGGGCGTGGTCCTCGCCCCCGGCGACCATGAGGTCGCGCGCGGCCCGCTCGGCCGTGTCGGCTCCGGCGCCCAGGGCGCGGACCGCATCGACGAGGGCGGGCTCGGGGCGCAGCGCCTCCCCCTCCAGGTCGACGCGCACCCCGCTGGCCCGGCAGACGTGCCCGAGGTCCTGGGCGAGGCCGTCGCTGACGTCGAGCATGGCCGTGGCCCCGAGGCGGGACGCCTCCGCTCCTCGGGCATAGGGCGGGCTGGGCCTGCGGTGCTCGGACAGGCACTCGGCCGGGCCGTCGATCCCCTGTTCCAGCAGGGCGAGCCCGGCGGCCGACAGCCCCAGGTGGCCGGTGTAGGCGACCACGTCGCCGGGCCGGGCGCCGTCGCGGCGGACCGGCGCCCGTCCCTGGAGGTCGCCGAGCGCGGTGACCGCGATGGTGAGGGTGTCCGAGCCGACCATGTCCCCGCCCACGACGGCGCCGCCCGCGACCGCGCACTCGTCGCGTACTCCGGCGGTGAACTCCTCCGCCCAGGACACCGGCAGGTCGGCGGGCGCGGCGAAGCCGATGAGCAGGCCGGTGGGGCGGGCGCCCATGGCCGCGACGTCGGCGAAGTTCTGCGCGACGGCCCGGTGCCCCACGTCACGGGCGGTGGACCACTCGCGCCGGAAGTGGCGGCCCTCGACCAGCAGGTCGGTGGTGGCGACCGTCCGGCCGTCGGGGGACGCGACGACAGCGGCGTCGTCCCCTGGTCCGAGGATTACATCGTCCGTGGTGGGGAATTGGCTCGTCACGCGTGCGATCAGAGCGAACTCACCAAGACCCCCAATGGTGTTCCGCACAGGGATCAGGGTACGGTGACGCTCCGGCGCGGTGGTCCGGACCCACACTTGTCATCCGTCCGTCATCGGCCGCACCCTGGCTCGGCCGTGAACCCACTCGCCGCTTCGCCCGGCGACACGAAGGAGTACTCATGGTGCAGGCATACATCCTGATCCAGACCGAGGTCGGTCAGGCGGCCGAGGTGGCCGGACGCATCCGGGGCATCGAGGGGGTCGAGAAGGCCCACGACGTGACCGGGCCCTACGATGTCATCGTCCAGGCCAGCGCCGAAGACATCGATTCCCTGGGCACCCTCGTGGTGGCCCGGATCCAGCGGTTGGACGGCATCGCCCGGACTCTCACCTGTCCCATCGTCAACATCTGACGCATCGCGTCATCCGGAGCGGGGTCTGCTGTGCTGAGTCGGTACGCGTACGCCGGTGTGGTCGCGGCCCTGGCCCTGGTGGCGACGGGCTGCGGCGCGCAGACCGTACGGATGCAGCCGCCAGAGGCGGACGCGGCGGCCGCCGAGGTCTGCGCCGACCTCGTCGCGGCGCTCCCCGACACCCTGCTGGGGGCGGAGCGGGCACGGGTGCGGCCCGACTCGGAGCTCACCGCGGCCTGGGGCGACCCGCCCATCGGGCTGCGCTGCGGGGTGGAGCGCCCGGTGACCCTGACCAGCACCTCCTACCTGCAGGAGGTCAACGGTGTTCCGTGGTTGCCGCAGCCGGAGGACGCTCCCACCATGTACACGGCGATCGGCCACGAGGCCTACGTGGAACTGTCGGTCCCGGCCGCCCACGGCGCCCCCGCCGCCGCGCTGTCGACGGTCAGCGACCTGATCGTCGAACACGTCCCGGCGCTTCCCGAAGGGGAGCTGTGACCCGGAGCTCGCGCCGGGAGGTCTTGACCGCGCGCCCACGGGCGGTTCCCGGCAGGTGAGCGGGCCCGGGCGGCGGCGTTCGCCGGACGGACCCGGGCGGCGGTGCGCGTTGGGCGTGCGCTGACGCCGGTGCCCGGCGGGCGGGCACGCCGAAGCGGGCGAAGGCGCGGCCTCCCCCCTTACCACGCCAAGCCCGCGCGGAACCCGTCCGCCAGGGGCTTTCGCAGCCTGTGGGCGACACACGCGTGGGGCCGCCAGCGGCCGCCGGCGGCCCCACGTTCGGCCATCACGGGATCACGGTGACGGTGGAAAGTCCCGTCAGTTCTCCGCCCCGGCCGACTCCTCGGCTGCCGGCTCGTCCTCGGCGGCGTCGGAGGGAGCGTCGGAGGCCTCGTCCCCAGCGCCCTCCTCAGCGCCCTCCTCGGCTCCGGCGTCACCGCCTTCGGGGCCCTCCATGGTCTCGGCGTCCACGCCGCCGCCGCTGCCGAGCATGGCCTCGACCTCCTCGGCGTTCTCCGCCACGCCGCCCGAGCAGGCGGCACCCGGCTCGGGAACGTCGGTGCCGCGCTCGTACAGCCGCACGAAGCGCTGGAGGTTCTCGTCGTCGGCGCTCTCGGCGCTGATCTGGCGCCCCCAGCTGGAGGCGACGATCGGCGCGTCCAGCTCACCCGCGTAGGGGCTGATCACCAGGTAGTCGCCGGAGCTGTACATGTCGGTCAGCGTCTGCACCTGGTCCTCGGGCAGGTCGGGCCGGTAGTTGATCCACACCGCGCCGTGCTCCAGGGAGTGCACCGCGAACTCGTGGGTCACCGGCTCGGTGTAGACACCGCAGTTCTGCCAGGCGTTCCAGTGGTCGCCGCCCACGGGCGGGGTCTGCTCGTAGTTCACGCGCTGCCCGGTGTCGACGTGGACGTAGGAGCCGACCTCGTACTCCTCCACCCCCGAGATCGTGCGGCTGCGGAACTCCATGAAGACGAGGAAACCGATCAACCCCACGACCAGGACCACAGCGGTCGTGATACCGGTGGTGGTAAGGATTTTGCGGCGGCGCTCCTCTTTGACGCGTTGCGCCTTCAGCTCGGCGGCGCGGCGGCGACGCTCCTCCGCCGTCTTCTTCTTGGCCACGGGGTCTCCTGGGGTGGATGGTGACATTAGGGACTTACCTATCCTCTACTTTGGCACCAGAGTTGGGCGATTCGACCAGGATGGTTCCTATGGAACAGAAAAACGGTCCCGCGGCCGGGACCGCCGACCACGTCGGCGATGTCCCGGACGACGACGGGCCCCCGTGGGAGGACGGGGCACCGGACGAGGAGACCCCGTCGCGGGTGTCCTGGCGTTCGGTACCGATGTGGACCACTGTGATCCTCGTCGTACTGGCCCTGGGCGGGGGTTACCTGCTGGGACGCCCGTCCCACCCCCTGGACACCGGTGCCGACGCCGGGTTCCTGCGCGACATGAGCGCGCACCACGCCCAGGCCGTGGACATGTCGATGATCATCCTGGAGAAGACCGAGGACCCCGAGCTGCGCACGGTGGCCACCGACATCACCCGCACCCAGCAGGCCCAGATCGGGATCATGCAGGGGTGGCTGATGGCCTGGGACCTCAACGCGCGCGGCGTGCAGGAGCCGATGGCCTGGATGGAGGGCCACGACCACGGCGGCGAGGGCGGCGAGGTCCCCGACACGATGCCGGGCCTGGCCTCCTCCGAGGAGATGGTGTCCCTGGAGGACGCCGAGGGCGTGGAGGCCGAACTCCTCTTCCTGGAGCTGATGATCGCCCACCACCGGGGCGGCATCGAGATGGCCGAGGCGGAGGTGGAGCTGGGCCAGGAGGACCTGGTCACCAACTTCGCGCAGGGGATGGCCGACTCCCAGCTCAAGGAGATCGACCTGATGGAGGGCATGATCGACCAGCGCCAGGACGGCGCCTCCGGCGACTGACCCCGCGTTCGGGCACACGAGGACGGCGGCTCACCTCCGGGTGGGCCGCCGTCGCCGTGTCCGGGGCCGTGTGCGTCCGGGTCCGTCCGCGTCGGGACGGCGCGTGCCCGGAGCCGGTCCCGCACGGATCCGGACACTCCCGCGGACCGGCACTCCCGCGGCCTGTCCCGCGCGCGGCGGTTCGTGTCCCGAAGCGTGTGTGTCCGAACGCACACGGCGGCTCCCCGCGCGGCCGCGGCCGCGCCACCCCGGCGGCTTTCCCGCAGGTGGCGGCGGTGGAGGCCCGTCCACAGCCTCCGCCGGAGCACCCCAGAGAGCCCGCGCACCCACCGGGGAGACGCACGGAACACCGTTTTCCGCAGGACCCGCTGGAACTACGACACCCTGTAGAACTACGATCTGTAGTACTACCGGCGGTCGGTACTTGGAGAGGCGGGTATGGAAGCCCTTGAACTCGCGAGGTGGCAGTTCGGTGTCACCACGATCTACCACTTCCTGTTCGTACCCCTGACCATCGGGCTGTCGTTCATCGTGGCCGTGCTCCAGACCCTCTGGTACCGCACCGGCAGACACGAGTACCTGCAGGCCACCCAGTTCTTCGGCAAGCTCTTCCTCATCAACTTCGCCATGGGCGTGGTCACCGGGATCGTGCAGGAGTTCCAGTTCGGCATGAACTGGAGCGAGTACTCCCGCTTCGTCGGCGACGTCTTCGGCGCCCCGCTGGCCATGGAGGCCCTGCTCGCCTTCTTCCTGGAGTCCACCTTCATCGGACTGTGGATCTTCGGCTGGCACCGGCTGTCCCGGGGCGTCCACCTGGCCTGCATCTGGGCGGTCGCCGTCGGCACCAACCTCTCGGCGTACTTCATCCTCGCCGCCAACGCCTGGATGCGGCACCCCGTCGGCTACACGGTCAACGAGGAGAACGGGCGCGCCGAGCTCACCGACATCTGGGCCGTGCTCAGCAACGACCAGGCCTGGTCCACCTACCTGCACACCGTCTCGGCCGCGTTCATCACCGCCGGGCTGTTCGTCGTGGCGGTCAGCGCCTACAAGCTCTGGCGCAACAGCCACCACGACGACACCGGCGTCCCCGGGGTGGTCCCGCCCCGGAAGGACTTCGCCCTGTTCCGCGGCACGCTCAAGGTCGGCCTGGTCTTCACCCTGGTCGCCGGGGCCCTGGTGGTCTTCTCCGGCGACCACCAGGCCAAGCTCGCCGCCGAGTACGAGCCGATGAAGCTCGCCGCCGCCGAGGCCCTGTGGGAGACCGAGGAGGGCGCGGCCTTCTCCGCCCTGGCCGTCGGCGACACCGAGGAACGCTACAACCCCATCGACATCACCATCCCCAACGTGCTCAGCTTCCTCGCCACCGGTCAGTTCGACGGCGAGGTGCACGGGATGAACAACCTGGAGGAGGCCTACGACGAGTACTACGGCCCCGGCGACTACACCCCCAACGTGTTCGTCGTGTACTGGTCCTTCCGCCTGATGATGGGCCTGGGGATGTTCGGGGTGGCGGTGGCCGCGCTCGGCCTCCTCCTCACCTGGGGCAGGGAGCGCACACCGACCAGCAAGTGGTTCTACTACGCGGCCATGCTCGCGCTGCCCGCGGCGCTGGCCGCCAACATCTTCGGCTGGGTGCTCACCGAGATGGGCCGCCAGCCCTGGACCGTGCACGGCGAGCTGCTCACCGCTGCCAGCGTCTCCCCCGGGGTGAGCCTGGGGGCCGTCGCGGCGACCCTGGCCGGGTTCACCGCGGTGTACGGGGGGCTCTTCGTCGTCGAGGTCGGCCTGCTCCTGAAGTACATCAAGGCCGGGCCCTCCCACCTCGTCCCCGATCTGGAGGACGACGAGGACGAGTCCAAGATCCCGCACTTCAGCTACTAGGAGCCAAGGACCATGGAACTGGCCGTCATCTGGTTCATCGCCATCTCGGTCCTGTGGATCGGGTACTTCGTCCTGGAGGGGTTCGACTTCGGGGTGGGCACGCTCATGCCCTTCATGGGCAGGCGCGACTCCGTCGACCGCCGGGTCGCCATCAACGCGATCGGGCCGGTCTGGGACGCCAACGAGGTGTGGCTGATCACCGCGGTCGGCGCGACCTTCGCCGCCTTCCCCGCCTGGTACGCCTCCCTGCTCAGCGGGTTCTACGCACCGGTGTTCCTCATCCTCGTCGCGCTGATCCTGCGCGGTGTGGCGTTCGAGTACCGGGGCAAGCGCGACAGCTCCGTGTGGCGCGCCTGGTGGGACCGGGCGATCTTCGCGGGCAGCACCGCGCCCGCCTTCCTGTGGGGCGTGGTCTTCGCCAACGTCCTCCGGGGCGTGGCCATGGGCCCCGACCAGGTGGTCACCTCCTCGGTGGCCGACCTGCTCAACCCCTACGCCCTGCTCGGCGGGCTGACGACGCTGTCGCTGTTCACCCTGCACGGGGCGATCTTCCTGACCCTCAAGACCGACGGGCCGGTGCGGATCCGCGCGCGCCGGGCCGCCCTGTGGTCCGCGTGCGCCGCGGTCCCGCTGGGCGCGCTCTTCCTGGTGTGGACCCAGCTCGCCCACGGCGACGGGACGCGGACCCTGCCGCTGGTCGCCCTCTCCGCCGCGGCGCTGGCGGGCGGGGTCGCGGCTGCCTGGCGGCGCCGCGAGGGGTGGTCGTTCGCCTTCACCGCGGTGACCATCCTCGCCGCGTTCGCCGCCCTGTTCACCGCGCTGTTCCCGAACGTGCTGCCCTCCACCACCGACCCCGCGTTCAGCCTGACCGTCGCGGGCGCCTCCTCCGCCGAGTACACGCTGACCGTGATGTCGTGGGTGGCGGTGGTGTTCCTGCCGCTCGTCCTCCTCTACCAGGGGTGGAGCTACTGGGTGTTCCGCAGGAGGGTGACCGGCGAGACCGTGACCGGCGAGACCGTCACCCAGGCCGAGCGCGGAGGCAAGGATCCCGAACCCGCTGCCTGACGGTGCCGCGGTGCCTCCCCGCGGGCACACCCGCCCCCGGGAGGCACCCGGCCGCCCCGTGGCGGAGGGCCGCGGTGGCGGCCGGTCAGCGAGGCGCGCCGGGTGGATACTGGGGCCGTCGCGCCCGCCCCGGCCGACCGGTGCGGCACCGTGCCACCGTGAAGGCCCCAGCCACTCCGGGTCAGACGTGCACCCGGTCCGAACGACGTCGTGAGGTCCCGCGCCTATGAAGCCCCTTGACCCGCGCCTGGTGCGTACCGCCAGCGCGGTACGCGCACACCTGGCCGTCTCCGTGGCCAGCGGAGCGCTCATCACCGGCCTGATCCTGGTCCAGGCCTGGCTGCTGGCCCGCGCCGTCACCGGCGCCTGGCGGGGCGAGGGGCTGGACACCCTGGGCTGGGTGGTCGGCGCGGTCGCGGCCGTCGCCGTGGTCCGTGCCCTGTTGTCCTACCTGGCCGAGACCTCCGCGCTGCACAGCGCCGCGCGCACCAAGTCGCAGCTGCGCCGCCAGCTGGTGGCGCACGTGACCGGGTCGGGCAGGGTGTGGGCGGCTGAACCCGGCGAGGACGGTGAGCAGGGCTCGCCCAAGGCGGGCGAGCTGGTCACCCTGGCCACCCGGGGCCTGGACGCGCTCGACGACTACTTCGCCCGCTACCTGCCCCAGCTGGTCCTGGCCGCGATCGTGCCGCTGGCCGTGCTGGCGGTGGTGTTCTGGGCGGACTGGATCTCGGGGATCGTCATCCTGGTGACGGTGCCGCTGATCCCGGTGTTCATGGCACTGATCGGAATGCACACCCAGCAGCGCACCGACCGGCAGTGGAAGCTGCTGAGCCGCCTGGGCGGGCACTTCCTGGACGTGGTGGAGGGGCTGCCGACCCTGGCCGTGTTCCGCCGGGCCAAGGCGCAGGCCGAGATCCTGCGCCGGGTGGGCGAGGACCACCGGCGGGCGACGATGGGAACGCTGCGGGTCGCCTTCCTGTCGGCGTTCGCGCTGGAACTCCTGTCCACCCTGGCAGTGGCGCTGGTCGCGGTCGAGGTGGGCCTGCGCCTGCTGGGCGGCCACATGGACTACCAGACGGCGCTGCTGGTGCTGATCCTGGCGCCGGAGGCCTACCTGCCGCTGCGGGAGGTGGGCGCCCGGTTCCACGCGAGCATGGAGGGCGTGTCCGCCGCGGAGCAGGTGTTCACCGAGCTGGAACGCGGGCGCGGAACGGCGCGGACCGGGGCCGCCGCACCGGGCCCCGCGGACGGCACGGCCGACGGACCCCGGGAAGCGGGAGAGACCGGGGAGGCCTCCGACGTCCCGGGGGCCGCCCGCGCCGCGGACGCCGTCAGGGCGACGGCCGCCGCGACGGGAGCCGGCGGCTCCCCCGCCCCTCCCCCGGCGACCGGCCGACCCGCGCCCGCCGCCGGAGGCGACATCCGCTTCGAGGACGTGGAACTGCTCTACCCCGGGCGGGACGTGCCCGCACTGTCCGGGCTGGACCTGGAGGTGTCGGCCGGGGAGCACCTGCTGCTCACCGGCCCCAGCGGGGCGGGCAAGTCCACCCTGCTGTCGCTCCTGCTGCGGCTGGTCGAACCCACGCGGGGGCGTGTCAGCGTGCGCGCGCCCGGCGGAGGGTGGCAGCCCCTGGACGGGGTCAACGCCGACGACTGGCGCCTCGGCACCGCCTGGGTCCCCCAGAGCCCCTACCTGTTCGACGTGTCCGTGGCCGACAACATCCGGCTGGGCGCACCCGACGCCTCCATGGAGCGGGTGCGCGAGGCGGCCCGGCTGGCAGAGGCCGACGCGTTCGTCCGGGCCCTCCCCGACGGCTACGGCACCCGGCTCGGCGAGCGCGGCGCCCGCCTGTCGGCCGGACAGCGGCAGCGGATCGCGCTGGCGCGGGCGCTGTGCCGGGACGCCCCGCTCGTCCTGCTGGACGAACCCACCGCCCACCTGGACCCGGAGAACGCCGCGGCGGTGCGCACCGCCGTCGCCCGGCTCCTGGAGGGCCGGACCGCCGTCATCGTCGCCCACGACACCGGCTGGGCGCACGGCGTCCTCGGAGACACCCTGCGGACCGCGTCACTGCCGCTGCTGACCCAGGAAGGGAGTGCGTCGCGATGAGCGCCGACACCGCCGCCCCCGACACGCTCCACGTGCCCGAACGCGAACGCCGCCGCGACCCGCTGCTGCGGATGACGGCCCTGGCCCGGCCGCGCGTGGGCCGCTTCGCGCTCGGCGTGCTGCTGGGCGCCGCCGCGACCGGCGCGGCCGTGGCCCTGCTGGGCGTGGCCGCGTGGATGCTGGCCACCGCCGCCGACCACCCGCCCATCACCGCGCTGGGCGTGGCCGTGGTCGCCACCCGCGCGCTGGGCGTGGGCCGCGGGGTGGCCCGCTACCTGGAGCGGCTGGTCACCCACGACGCCGCGTTCCGCACGCTGGCCGAGGTCCGGGTGCGGGTGTACGAGAGGCTCGCCAGGACCGAGCCGTTCGGCCGCTTCCGGTCCGGGGACCTGGTGTCCCGGCTGGTCAACGACACCGAGGCCACCCTGGACCTGCTGGTGCGCGGACTGACTCCGCCGCTGGTCTCGGTGGTGACGGGCGGCGTCACGGTCCTGGTCCTGACCGCGCTGTACGCGCCGGGAGGGCTGCTGCTGGCGGCGGGCCTGCTGCTGGCCGGTCTGGCGGTACCGCTGGCCGCCGCCGCGCTGGGCCGGGAGCCGGGCAGGCGCCAGGCCAGGGCGCGCGGGGAGCTGTCGACGACCCTGGTGGACACCCTGCACGGGGCGTCCGACCTGGTCGCCTACGGCGCCATGGACCGACAGGTGGAACGGGTGTACGCGGCCGACGAGGAGCTGACCCGGCTGGCGCGCGGGGACTCCGCGATCCTGGGGCTGGGCGCCGGGGCGAGCGCGCTGATCACCGGGCTGACCGTGTGGGGCGTGCTGTTCCTGGGCGTGGCCGCCGTGGAGGGCGGAACGCTGGACGCGGTGTCGCTGGCGGTGCTGGTGCTGGTGACGCTGGCGGCGTTCGAGATCGTGGCGCCGCTGCCCGCCGTGGCGGCCAGGCTGGGGGCGATCCGGGCGAGCGGCGCGAGACTGTTCGGGGTCCTGGACACCCCGCCCGCGGTCGCCGCGCCCACGCGCACGGGCCTGGACCCGCACGGGGACGCGACGGTCCGGGTGCGGGACCTGCGGGTGCGCTACGGACCCGGGGAACCGTGGGCGCTGGACGGGGTGGACCTGGAGATCCCCGCCGGGTGGACGGTGGCGGTGATCGGCCCCAGCGGCGCGGGCAAGAGCACGCTGGCGTCGGTGCTGCTGCGGTTCCGCGACCCGGACGGCGGCCTGGTGGAGATCGGCGGGGAGGACGTCACGTCGTACCCGGCCGACGAGGTGCGCGGGGTGGTGTCGGGTGTCCCGCAGGACCCGCACGTGTTCGCCTCCACGCTGCGGGAGAACCTGCGGCTGGCCCGACCCGGCTCGGAGGACGACGAGCTGTGGGAGGCGCTGCGGCGCGCGCGGTTGGCCGACGACGTGGCGGCGATGCCCCGGGGGCTGGACACGCGGGTGGGCGCGCACGGCCTGGGCCTGAGCGGCGGGATGGTGCAGCGGCTGGCGCTGGCCCGCGCCCTGCTGGCGGCGCCCCGGGTGCTGGTGCTGGACGAGCCGACCGCCCATCTGGACCCGGACACGCGCGACGCGGTGGTGGAGGACCTGCTGGTCGCGACCGAGGGGTACTCCACCCTGCTGGTCACGCACGACCTGACGGGCCTGGACCGCGTGGACCGGATCTACGTGGTGCGCGACGGCCGGGTGATCCAGCAGGGCACGCACGAGGAGCTGTCCCGGCGGGAGGGCTGGTACCGCGACGTCAGCACGGGCTGACCGCGTGCGGATCGCGTCCCGAACGCGTGCGGCGGCCCGTGTTCCCGGCAGCGCCCTCGCCGAGGGCCAAACGCCCGGGTCACGCGGCGGTCCGGCCCCGGCCCGCCTGTCCACAGGGGCGGGCGACGGTGTTCGCTTCGGTGGACGGCGGGGCGGGTTTCGGTGCGGGGGCGCGTACCGCGCCGCGGCGCCGGCCGAAAACGGGGGGACGTGACGGGCCGTACTGGGGTACCGTCCCACCGTGCCGCCCTGACACACCGGACCAAGCAGGCGGACCGAACGAGCCGGATGAGCCGGACGAACCCCCTGGAGCCGATCATGACCGAACCCGACCTGCGCGCGCTCGACCTGTCCGTCCTCAACTCCGCCACCAAGTACCCCAGCATCCCCACCTACCACGCCCTCGACCCCAAGAACGGGGGCCTGTTGGAGGAGGCCACCGCCTTCACCGGCGACGTCGTGTTGACCGAGAAGGTGGACGGGGTGAATGCCCGTATTGTCTGCTTTCCTTCTGGTGACTACGTCCTGGGCAGCCGCGAGGAGCTGCTCTACGCCAGGGGCGACCTGATCGGGAACCCCGCCTTGGGCATCGTCGACGCCCTGCGCGCTCTGGCCGAGCGGATCACCCCTCCCGGGACCGGGGTCGTCGTCCACTACCTGGAGGTGTACGGGGGCAAGGTCACCGCGGCCAGCCGCGAGTACACCGGCAACCGCGCCGTCGGTTACCGGATGTTCGACTCGGCGGCCGTCCCGGCCGAGGTGCTGTCCCGGCAGCGCCACGAGGTCTCCGCCTGGCGCGAGGGCGGGGGCCAGGACTTCCTCCGCGAGGCGACGCTCTCCCGGCTCGCCGAGCGCGAGGGGATCGAGCTCACGCCCCGGCTCGCCACCGTCCCCGCCGACAAGCTGCCCCAGGACGTCGCCGAGACCTCGGAGTTCGTCGCCGAACACCTGCCGGGCACCCGCGTGGCGCTGGACGGGGACGCGGGCGGCCGGGCGGAGGGGATCGTGCTGCGCACCACCGACCGCTCGGTGATCGCCAAGGCCCGTTTCCAGGACTACCGGCGCACGCTCAAGCGCCGGGCCCAGCGCGGGGGATGACGGCAGGGGGCGCCGGGCCCCGGATCTGACAGCGGGGCCGGGGTCCTCTAGGGTTCCCCCGTGGCCAATCCTGTTCGTGAGTTCCTCGGTGGCGTCGGCGCCCTCCTGCGCGGCTTCACCCTGCTGTTGCGCAAGCCGCGCCTGTTCCTGCTCGGCGCCCTTCCCGCCCTGATCACATCACTGGTTTTCCTGGCGCTGTTCGTGCTCCTGGTGGTGAACCTGACCGACCTGGCCGACTGGGCGACGCCCTTCGCCGACGGCTGGGACCCCCTGTGGCAGGGGCTGCTGCGCGGCGCCGTGTCCGTGGCGGTCCTGGCCGGATCGCTCCTGCTGATGGTGGTCGGGTTCACGACGGTCACGCTGGCCCTGGGCGGGCCGATCTACGACAAGGTCACCGAGCTGGTCGAGAAGGAGCTGGGCAACGACCCCGGCGAGCTCGACGAGTCGCTGATGACGTCGATGTGGCGGGCCGTCCGGCAGTCGCTGGCGGTCGTGGCGGTGTCCCTCGTGGTGACGGTGTTCGTGTTCGCGATCGGTTTCATCCCGGTGGTGGGCCAGGTGGCCGGTCCGGTGCTGGCCGCCGTGCTGGGCGGGTGGCTGCTGGCGGTCGAGCTGCTGGCGAGCGCGTTCGACCGCCGGAGGCTGATGACCATCCGCGAGCGGCGCCGGTACATGGGCACGCGGCGGGCGCGGGTGCTGGGCTACGCGGTGCCGACGTACTTCCTCCTGGCGGTCCCGTTCCTGGCCGTCGTGGTCTTCCCCGCCGCCACCGCGGGCGCGGTGATCCTCACCCGCGAGCTGGTCCCCACCCCGCCGCACCGGCCGGACCCCGCGGGTCCCCTGCCGGGACCTGGCGCTCAGGGCGGACCGCTTCCGGGCGGAACGCCCCCCGGCGGGCCCCTCCCCGGCGGGCGCGGTCAGGACTGACCGGAGCCGAACCTTCCCGGCGCAGGGCTCTCCCGGCTCCGCCGGAGCCGGGGGCGTCCACCGGGCGGTGGAGGGGCCGGTGCCAGGTCGTGTGAGCGTACGCTCGCGGAGGGGCTTCCGCGGGCCCGTCCACCCGGGGCCCACCCCCGTGTACCGGTGTCCCCGGGAGCGCCGAAGGCGGGCGACCGCCCGGCCGCCCGCCTGGAGAGGGTCCGTCTACCGCAGGCCGGGGGCGCGGCGCAGCGCCGTGGAGATCATCCGCTCCACCAGTGCCGCGTAGTCCACGCCGGTGGCGGCCCACATCTGCGGGAAGGCCGACGCCGGGGTGAAGCCCGGCATGGTGTTGAGCTCGTTGACGAGGATGCCGCCGTCCTCGGTGTAGAAGAAGTCCACGCGGGCCAGGCCCTCGCAACCCATCGCCTCGAACACGTCGGCGGCCAGCGCGCGCAGACGCGCCGTGGCCTCCTCGGGGATCTCGGCCGGGATGGTCAGGCTGCTCGTGGACAGGTACTTGGCCTCGAAGTCGTAGAAGTCGAAGCCGTCGGCGACGTGCACCTCTGCCGGGACGGACACGTCGGGCGTGCCGCCGTCCTCGGACTCCAGCACCCCGCACTCCAGTTCGCGGCCCACGACCCGGGCCTCCACCAGCACCTTGGGGTCGTGCTCCCGAGCCGCCTCGACCGCGGCGACCACCGCGTCGGCGTCGGAGGAGTCCTCCACCTTGCTGATGCCCACGCTGCTGCCCGCGCGGGCGGGCTTGACGAACACGGTGGCGCCCAGCTCGGCCACGTCGTCCAGCACCCTCTTGCGCTCGGTACGCCACTGGCGGTCGGTGATGGCCACGAAGTCGCTGGTGGGAATGCCGTTGCCGCGCAGCATGGCCTTCATGAAGACCTTGTCCATGGAGGCGGAGCTGGAGAACACCCCGGCCCCGGCGTAGCGCACGCCCATCATCTCGAACAGCCCCTGGATGGTGCCGTCCTCGCCGAAGGGGCCGTGCAGCAGCGGCAGCACCACGTCCACCCCGGCCAGGCGCTCGGGGCCCTTGACCGGGTCCACGACCATCAGCTGGCCCGCCGAGTCGAAGGGCAGCGCCAGGTCGACGCCGTCCTCGGACACCGACGGCAGCGCGCTGGTGCCCGCGTCGATGCGCAGGCTCTCGGGGTCGCCCGAGGTCAGCACCCAGTTGCCCGTGCGGGTGATACCGACCGGCACGATCTCGTAGCGGTCGTGGTCGACGACGGACAGCACGCTGCCCGCGGTGACGCAGGAGATCTCGTGTTCGGAGCTACGCCCGCCGAAGACGACGGCCACCCGAATCTTGCGCTGTTCGGACGACATGCTGCCTGACCCTATCTCGCCGTTGGTTGGAACCGGAGCGGGTGAGACCCCGCGGTGTGTCAGCTGTCCCCGCCGAGGGCCGCCAGGGCGTCCTCGACGAGGTCACGGGGGTCCTCCAGGCCGACGGAGAACCGCACCGCTCCCGGTGAGATGCCCGCCGCGGCCAGTTCACGCTCGCTCATGCTGCGGTGCGACGTGGAGGCGACGTGTCCGGCCAGCGTGTGCGTTCCGCCCAGCGAGGCGGCGATGGTGGCCACGCGCAGCCGGTCGGCGAAGGCCATCCCGGCCTCGCGTCCGCCGCGCGGGTGCACGGTCACGACCGCGCCGTGGCGCCCCTGGTCGAAGAGCCTGTCGGCGAGCGCCGACTGGGGGTGGGAGGCCAGCGAGGGGTGGTCGACCCGCTCCACCAGGGGGTGCCCCTCCAGCGCCGCGGCGAGGGTCGCCGCGCTCTCGCACTGGCGCTGCACACGCAGCGGCAGCGTCTCCAGCCCCCGGTGCAGCAGGTAGGCCTCGTCGGGGGCCAGGCAGGGACCCAGGTCCACGCGCGCGGAACGGATGCGCCCGATCAGGTCGGGCGAGGCCACGGCCACGCCGCCGGTGGTGTCGCTGTGGCCTCCGATGTACTTGGTGGCCGAGTGCACGACCACGTCGGCGCCGTGCTCCAGCGGGCGGCACACGGCCGGGGAGGCGAAGGTGGAGTCCACCACCAGTACGGCGCCGACCTCGTGGGAGATCCGCGCCAGCTCGGGCAGGTCGGAGACGGTCATGGTGGGGTTGGACAGCGTCTCGGTGAACACCATCCGGGTGTCGGGGCCCACGGCGGCGCGCACGGCGTCCGGGTCGGTGATGTCCACGAAGTCGGTGCGCACGCCGAACCGGCGCAGCAGCCGGTCCAGCAGCGAGTGGGTGTTGCCGTAGATGGACCGCGAGGCCACCACGTGCGACCCCGCCTCGGTCAGCGCCATGAACACCGTGCTGAGCGCGCCCATGCCCGAGGAGAAGGCCTGTCCGCGCACCGGCCCCGGTACCCCGGCGCCCTCCAGGGCCGCGACGGCGTCGGCGAACGCGTCCACGGTGGGGCTGTCGATGCGCGCGTAGGAGTAGCCCGGCCGGGTGCCCGCCAGCACGTCCGCGTACTCCTGGGAGGTGTCGAACGCGTAGGTGGTGGCCCGGTGGACGGGCATGCGCATCGGGCGCTCGGCGGGAACCGGCGCCTGCGGGAGGGAGACCGCCCGCGTGTACTCGCCCTCGGCCCCGGCGCCCGCCGCGGACCCTGGTGTGTGTGACATCGTGCTCGCTCTCAGACCCCGTAGCGCTCGGGCTTGGCGCTGCGCGCCATGAAGGCGGCGAGCGCCTCGGCCGGGCTCAGGTCGTGGTGCATCATCTTGACGACGGCCTCGGTGATCGGCATGTCGACCCCGTGGGCCCATCCGAGTTCCAGGACGGACTCGGAGGACTTGACCCCCTCGGCCGTCTGCCTGGTCTCCGCGACGACCTGTTCGAGGGTCTTACCAGCGCCCAGTTTCTCACCGAAAGTCCGGTTCCGCGACAGCGGCGACGAGCATGTCGCGACCAGGTCGCCCATCCCGGCCAGGCCGGACAGGGTGTGCTCGTCCGCGCCCAGGGCCACCGCCAGGCGCGTGGTCTCGGCCAGGCCGCGGGTGATGAGGGACGCCTTGGTGTTGTCACCGAAGCCCATGCCCTCGGCCACGCCGACGGCCAGGCCGATCACGTTCTTCATCGCGCCGCCGATCTCCACCCCGACCAGGTCGGTGCTGGTGTAGGGGCGGAAGTAGGCCGACCTGAACAGGCTCTGGAGCCGTACGGCCGTCGGCTCGTGGGAGCAGGCGACCACGGCGGTGGCGGGCTGGCGCTCGGCGATCTCGCGGGCCAGGTTGGGGCCCGACACCACCGCGATGCGCTCCTCGGAGCACTCCAGGACCTCGGCGATGATCTGGCTCACCCGCATGCGGGTGCCCAGTTCCACACCCTTCATGAGGCTGACGACCACCGCGTCCCCGCGCAGGTGGGGGCGCCAGTCCACGAGGTTGGCCCGCAGCGTCTGGGAGGGCACCGCCAGCACCACCACGTCGGCCTCCGCCAGCGCCTTGGGGGCGTCGGCGGTGGCGCGCAGGCGCGGGTTGAGGGGGATCCCGGGGAAGTAGTCGGGGTTCTCGGAGGTGTCGTTGATCGCGTCGACCACCGAGGACCGCCGCCCCCACAGGACCACCTCGGCGGCGGGGCCGCCCGGACGGCGTTCCTCGGCCAGGTCGGCCGCGTCCGCGATGATGTTCGCGAACACGGTGCCCCACGAGCCCGCGCCGAGAACGGCGATCCTCACGTCGTCGCTACCCATCGGCTCCGTCATGCCCCCGCGCTGTCCTTGCCGTTGTCGCTCTTCGCCCCGGCCTCGTCTTCGGTCGGCGCCGTGCTGTCCGCCCCGGCGGTCGTGCCGCCGTCCACGGGGGGCCGCTCCTCGCCGCCGGCGGCCGCGGCCCGCGCCTTCCTGGGGTCGTAGGGGACCGCGGGCGGCTCCTCGCCGCGGATCCGGGCCTGGAGGCCGGTGATGTCGGCCATGATCGCCTCGGTGGCCTCCCGCAGGACCGTTCCGGTCAGCGGCCGGTCCCGGAACCGGGACAGGTCCACCGGCGGTCCGGCCCGGAACTCCACGCGCTTGCGCGGGAACAGCCTGACCTTCTTGGTGCCGTAGGGCATGATGTGCTGTTCTCCCCAGTGCGCCACCGGGATCACGGGCACGCCCGTGGTGAGGGCCAGGCGCGCCACCCCGGTCTTGGCCGTCATCGGCCACAGGTTCGGGTCCCGGGTGCAGGTGCCCTCGGGGTAGAAGATCACCGAGGCGCCGTCGCGGGTGAGGGCCAGCTCGGCCTCGTGGAGCGCCTTGACGGCGTCGGTGCTGCCGCGCTTGACGGGGATCTGGCCGGTGCTCCTGGCCACCGCGCTCACCACGGGGATGCGCATGACCCCCTCCTTCATGGTGAAGGTCGGCCAGCGCCGGGCGCCGATGTAGAGGAAGTGGGCGACCGTCAGCGGGTCCGCCAGGGACAGGTGGTTGAGGGCGATGATCGCGCCGCCCCTGTCCGGGACGTGCTCGGTGCCCCTCCAGTCCGGCTTGGTCACGAACCACAGGACGAACCGGACGATCCGGGAGACAACCGCCTTCACCCACCGGGATTCTCGTTGCTTGGCCACGGGACTCCTCACTCCATCGCTCCAGGCCCGTCGAGGCCGCACAGCACAACCGATTCAGTGTAGGGCGTGGTCGGCGGGGCGCCGTCCGCGGACCGCGGGCCACGGGACACGCCTGGCGCGGCGCGGCCGCGGTGGACCGCGAGGCCCGGGGCGGGGCTCTCGCGCGGCCCCGCGGGGCGGTGCCGACGGGCCCTCCCCCCGGCCCCCGGCCCCGGATCGGGTTTTTCCGTGCGGCTCCGCCGGGCGGCGGCGCCGACGGCTCATCCCCGAACGCCTACCCTCGTCACTGTCGTGCCGTACCGACGTTCCGGGGGGACCGTGACCGGCTGTGGAGAACGGAGCGGGGCACCGCGTCCCGGGGCCCGCTGGTCCCTGGTCGTCCCGGTGAAGCACCTCGGCCGCGCCAAGTCCCGACTGGCTCTGGCCGCGGGGGGCCGCCGCGAGGACCTGGCGCTGGCCATCGCCTGCGACACGGTGGCCGCGGCACGGACCTGCCCCGTGGTGGCCGCGGTGTTCGCGGTGACCGAGGACGCGCGCGCGGGCGCCGAACTGGCCCGGCTGGGCGCGGTGGTGGTGGGCGGCGAGCCCGGTACGGGACTGAACCCGGCGCTGGAGCACGGGGCGGCCGTCGCACGGCGGCGCCTGCCCGCGCTCGGGGTGTGCGCCCTGTCCGCCGACCTGCCCGCGCTGCGCCCCGAGGAGCTGGAGCGGGTCCTGACGGCGGCGGCCGGGCACGGGCGCTCCTTCCTGCCGGACGCTCCCGGCGTGGGCACGACGCTGTTCGCCGCCTCGCCCGGGCACCCGTTCACCCCGGCCTTCGAGGGTCCCTCACGGGCCCGCCACCTGTCCGGGGGCGCCAGGGAGCTGGTGGTGCCGGACGCGGCGTCGGTGCGGCGCGACGTGGACACGTTCGAGGACCTGCGCGCCGCGGTGGCGCTGGGCGTGGGTCCCAGGACGCGCGGGCTGTGGGAGCTCGTGGGCGGCGGCCTGTGCCCGCAGAACGCGCCCTGAGCCCTCCTGAGGCCCTTCCACGCCTTCCCCTGGGCTCCTAGGCCCCAGGAGCCCCACGAGGCCTCAGAACCCCCGGGAACGCGTTCCGCCCGGGCCCCTCGAAGGGAACCCGGGCGGACGGACCCGTCGCCGTGTGGTGGCGGGTTACTTCTTGTCGCCGTTGACCAGAGCCTTGAAGTCAGCGCCAGCGCGGAACTTCGGCACGAAGCTCGCGGGGACGTTGATGGTGGCTCCGGTGGCGGGGTTGCGGGCCGTACGGGCCGCGCGCTCGGACTTCTCGAAAACGCCGAAGCCGGTGATGGCGACCTTGTCGCCCGACGCCACGGTGGCCTGAATGGTCTCAAGCACAGCGTTGACCGCTTCGGTCGCGGTCTTCTTGTCTCCGAGTCGATCGGAGATCGCGTCGATCAGGTCACGCTTGTTCATAAGGTTCCTCCGGTTCCCCCTTGCTCGCACGAAATTAGGGGAAGCAGAGGCCCTTACACAAATACAAACGCCTGCGGGCAGGGCGTGTCGGGTCCATCCCCACCTGCGCGGCAGCCTCTGTGGGGCTTGGGTCCGGACCGGAGCCACCTCCGACTTCAGTCCCTTTTGACCCCTTCTGCGAGCCTCAAATGCCTACGTATAACCGGATTCCGGGCATGAGACACGCTGAGCTTAAGGACGGAAGACCCGTAAGCAGGCGCTCACAGTACGTAAAGGTAAAATATTTCTGGACCGGGGGTGTCCTGCGTCACACAGGCCACGAATCCCCGGCCCAGAAGCCGATCAGTGTCTAGAGCGTCACCGGCAGCCAGGGCTTGCGGGTGCCCTCGAACTCCCCGATCGCGTCCGTGTGGCGCAGGGTCAGCGCGATGTCGTCCAGACCCTCCAGGAGGCGCCAGCGGGTGTAGTCGTCCAGCTCAAAGGACTCCCGCACACCCGCCGCCGGGACACGCACCTCGCGCTCGACCAGGTCCACGGTCACCTCGGTGGCGGGGTCGGCCTCGACGGCCGCCCAGACGCGGTCGATGACCTCCTGCTCCAGCAGGACCGTCAGCAGGCCGCCCTTGAGCGAGTTGCCGCGGAAGATGTCGGCGAAGCGCGAGGACAGCACGGTCTTGAAGCCGTAGTCCTGGAGCGCCCACACGGCGTGCTCGCGCGAGGAGCCCGTGCCGAAGTCCGGCCCGGCCACCAGCACGGACGCGCCCTGGTACTCGGGGCGGTTGAGGACGAAGTCGGGGTCGGACTTGCGCCACTCGGCGAACAGGCCGTCCTCGAAGCCGGTCCGGCTGACCCGCTTGAGGTAGACGGCCGGGATGATCTGGTCGGTGTCGACGTTGCTCGCGCGCAGCGGCACGGCCCGACCGGTGTGGACGTCGAACTTCTCCATGAGAGGTCTCTCCTAACGGGGCGCGCTAGAGGGCGGCCAGGTCGGCGGGCGAGGACAGGGTGCCGCGCACCGCGGTGGCGGCGGCGACCTGCGGCGACACCAGGTGGGTGCGTCCGCCGCGGCCCTGGCGGCCCTCGAAGTTGCGGTTGGAGGTGGAGGCGCTGCGCTCGCCGGGCTTGAGCTGGTCGGGGTTCATGCCCAGGCACATCGAGCAGCCCGCCTCGCGCCACTCGGCGCCGGCCTCCTCGAAGACCCGTCCCAGGCCCTCCTCGTTGGCCTGCTCCTTGACCCGCATGGAGCCGGGGACGACGAGCATGCGCACGCCCTCGGCCACCCTGCGGCCGCGGATGATCTCGGCGGCGGTGCGCAGGTCCTCGATGCGACCGTTGGTGCACGAGCCCAGGAAGACGGTGTCCACCCTCACCTCGCGCATCGGCGTTCCGGCCTCGAGGTCCATGTAGGCCAGGGCCTTCTCGGCGGCGGCGCGGGCGGAGGGGTCCTCGAACGAGGCGGGGTCGGGCACGGAGGCGTCCAGCGGCACGCCCTGGCCGGGGTTGGTGCCCCAGGTGACGAACGGGCTGAGCTCGTCGGCGTCCAGCACGACCTCGGCGTCGAAGACCGCGCCCTCGTCGGTGCGCAGGCTCTTCCAGTGCTCGACCGCGGCGTCGAAGTCCTCGCCCCGCGGCGCGTGCGCCCGTCCCCGGATGTAGTCGAACGTGGTCTGGTCCGGGGCGATCATCCCGGCGCGTGCGCCCGCCTCGATGGACATGTTGCACACGGTCATGCGGGCTTCCATGGACAGGGCCTCGATGGCCTCGCCCCGGTACTCGATGACGTAGCCCTGGCCGCCGCCGGTGCCGATCCTGGCGATGACCGCGAGGATGACGTCCTTGGCGGACACCCCCGGCCGCAGCGTGCCGTTCACGGTGACGGCCATCGTCTTGAAGGGGGCCATCGGCAGGGTCTGGGTGGCCAGGACGTGCTCGACCTGGCTGGTGCCGATGCCGAACGCCAGGGCGCCGAACGCGCCGTGGGTGCTGGTGTGGCTGTCACCGCAGACGATGGTCATGCCCGGCTGGGTCAGGCCCAACTGGGGGCCGACCACGTGCACCACGCCCTGCTCGATGTCGCCCATGGGGTGCAGCCGCACGCCGAAGTCGGAGCAGTTCTTGCGCAGCGTCTCGACCTGCTTGCGGGAGACCGGGTCGGCGATGGGGGCCAACAGGTCCTGGGTGGGGACGTTGTGGTCCTCGGTGGCGATGGTCAGGTCCGGACGGCGCACGGACCGGCCCGCCAGGCGCAGGCCCTCGAAGGCCTGCGGGCTGGTCACCTCGTGGACGAGGTGGAGGTCGATGTAGAGCAGGTCCGGCTCGCCGTCGGCACGTCGGACGACGTGCTCCTCCCAGACCTTCTCGGCCATCGTGCGTGCCATGGGCGATCGCCTCTCTCGTTGTCGTCTCGGGCGCGTCTCGTGTGGAGCCCTGCGCGGACTGCGGCCTGACTTGCATTCCATATTTCGAGACGGCAATATCAAGCCATGGACAACTCTAGCTCATCCAGCGGCGTCGGTGTCCTGGACAAGACCATGTCCGTCCTCGACGCCCTGGAGTCGGGACCGGCGTCCCTGGCCCAGTTGGTACAGATCACCGGTCTGGCCCGGCCGACGGCCCACCGGCTGGCGGTGGCGCTGGAGCGCCACCGCATGGTCACCCGCGACAGCCAGGGGCGCTTCGTGCTGGGCCCGCGCCTGGGTGAGCTGTCGATAGCGACCGGCGAGGACCGGCTGCTGGCCGTGGCCTCCCCCGTCCTGGTGCAGCTGCGCGACCTGACCGGGGAGAGCGCGCAGCTCTACCGCCGCCAGGGGGACCTGCGGGTGTGCGTGGCCGCCTCCGAGCGCAGCAGCGGGCTGCGCGACACGGTGCCGGTCGGCAGCGAGCTGCCCATGAACGCCGGTTCGGCCGCCCAGGTACTGCTGGCCTGGGAGGACTCCGACCGGATCCGCCGCTCCCTGCTGGGGGCGCGGTTCACGGCGGCCAGCCTGGCCCAGGTGCGCCGCCGCCGGTGGGCCCAGAGCGTCGCCGAGCGCGAGCAGGGCGTGGCGTCGGTGTCCGCGCCGGTGTCGGGCCCCGGCGGGCGCGTGATCGCCGCCGTGTCGGTGTCGGGCCCCATAGAGCGCCTGACGCGCTCCCCCGGCCGCATCCACTCCCAGGCGGTCCTGTCGGCGGCGGAGAAGATCAGCGAGTCCCTGCACAGCTACGAGGGCGCCCACTCCTGAACCGGCCGGAAACGTTGCGGGTGCGACGCAAGGAGTCCTGACCTGCGGCGAGCCTGTACTTGCAGCGGGGTCGGACGGTCGAGACGCGCCATAGGCACAAGATCACGGCTGGCCGCCCAGGGGACCGGGTTCAGGCTCCGACGAGGTCCATCGGCGACCGCGCGGTGATGGGCGCGGTCTTGGTGGACGCGCCCTCCGACGCCACGGTGAACTCGCTCTCGGGCGACAGGGCGATCATCCCCAGCCAGTCGCGCACGGTCATCCCGGGCACCAGCTCGGTCGCGTCACCGCGCTCGCCCTCCCCGTCGACCATGACCAGGGCGTGGATGCGGTTGGTCACCGTGGCGAGCACGACCGGGTGCTCGAAAGCCTCCAGCCTGCGGAAGACGTCCACCGCCTCGTCGCGGGGCGAGCAGACCAGCACCGTGTAGCGGCCGCGGGCGTCGCGCACCCGCGGGTTCTTCACCAGGTAGTGGATGAACTCGCGCGTGGTGCGGGCGTGCGCGGCCAGCAGCCTGGCCACCCGGCGCGCGTCGGGGCTGTTGGCGTGGCGGACCAGGGCGAGCTCGACCTTGCGCGAGGTCTGGAGCAGCCAGTCGATCTCGCTCATCTCCGTCCGCGTGGGCCGCAGTTGGCCGTCGTCCAGGCCGATCCCGCGCAGCCACGCGTTGACCTCCGACCACAGCCACACCAGGGAGCGGCCCACGGCCGCCTCCGGCGCGGGGAAGGGGACGCCGTCGTGCCGCTGCCCTCGGACCCACTGGTCGACGTTCTGCCTGCTCCTACCGGTGATCTCGGCGATGTCGGAGACCCCGACCAGCTCCCGGTCGAGGCGGACGATCCGCACGCCGGGCACCGTCACGTGGACGCGCTCCACCAGCGACCTGGCCGCCGTGACCGCGTCCGGGCCGAGCGCGGCCACGGACAGGCGCAGGGAGCCGTGCCAGGAGGAGACGAGGGCGTCGAAGCTCTCGCTGAGGGCCTGGACGGTGTCGTGGTCGTCCAGGTCGAACCCGTCCACGACGAAGACGAACTCGTACTCGGCCATCGGCCTCGCCTTCCTCCGGAGCGTCCTCCGGTGTGTGCCGGGCTACCGGCCACGGTCAACGGCCGCCGCGCCCCGGAACCCGCCGGGTGCCGCCCATCCGTTGGCAAACGTCAACACGAGGATACCCGGAACGGCCGGGCCCCACCACGGCCGGGGGTCGCCGGAACCGTCTCCGTCCGGACCGGCCTCACTCGCGGGAGCCGCCCGCGCCCCGCCTGGGGTCGTCCGGTGGCATCGGACAGCGCCGCGCCTCCTGCCGGATACGGCGCGCGGCCCGGCCGGAGTTGCGCGGCGTCCCGGGGACCTGGATGCGGGTACAGCCGCAGTCGCAGTACAGGCGTCCCCAGTGTCCCTCCTGCCTCAGCACCCACCCCTGTTCGCACAGGTCCTTGAGGATCTCCCGGAGCTCCTTGTCCTGGTGGCTGCCCGGACCGAGCTCACGGCCGGTCACGGCGCGCCCGGAGGCGCCGGTCCGGTCCGGACGGCTGGGGAGGGGTGGTCGCTCTTCATACGCTCCGACAGGGGTTGGGCGGCCGGGAGACTGCGCCCACCCAGTATCCCAGGGACGCCGCACCGCCGCGGATCCGCCCTCCGCGGCCCGGGGGAGGACTCTCGCGGTCCGGGAGCGCCTCCAGGGGCCACCGGGAAACACGAAAGGCCCCATCCTCGTGGATGGAGCCTCAGCTGGTGGTACCCCCGAGCGGATTCGAACCGCCGTTACCGCCTTGAGAGGGCGGCGTCCTAGGCCACTAGACGACGGGGGCCGGACTGGTTCGGACGGACCTTGTACTACGATACCCGCCCCAACCGGACACCGGTGGCATGCACCGGCCAGAAAGAAAGCCCCCACATGGTGGGAGCCTCTCCCTCTGTGTACCCCCGAGCGGATTCGAACCGCCGTTACCGCCTTGAGAGGGCGGCGTCCTAGGCCACTAGACGACGGGGGCGCGCTTTCGGGTCTGCGACCCGCGCGGTCAGCGCCTCAACGCTGACCTGCGCTGGGGTACCAGGACTCGAACCTAGACTAACTGAACCAGAATCAGTCGTGCTGCCGATTACACCATACCCCAGTGCTCTGGGAGGACCCGGTCCGCTTTCGCTTCCCCGTCCCCCTCGGCGACGTGGACAACTCTAGCGGACATTCGGAGTGGTCGCGAACCGGAATCGGGGCGGCCGGGCTGTGGCTCCGACCACCCCCGTCCGCCTCAGGACCCGGCGGGGTCCTCCTGTGCGCCCAGCTTCGTCAGGGCCGCGGCCAGC
This sequence comes from Nocardiopsis alborubida, assembly GCF_012396365.1. Taxonomy (GTDB): domain Bacteria; phylum Actinomycetota; class Actinomycetes; order Streptosporangiales; family Streptosporangiaceae; genus Nocardiopsis; species Nocardiopsis alborubida. The sequence continues at coordinate 200,700 of NZ_JAAXPG010000010.1, forward strand.
CGCTCCTGGACGCGCTCGCGGCCGAGCAGTTCCAGCGACTCGAACAGCGGCAGTCCGACGGTGCGGCCGGTGACCGCGACGCGCACGGGGGCCTGCGCCTTGCCCAGCTTCAGGCCCAGCGATGCGCCGACCTCCTCGGTGGCGGTCTTGAGGTCCTCGGCGGCCCACGGCAGCTCCGGGTCGGCGAAGCGCGCCAGGGAGGCCTGGAGCATCTCCCGCCCCACGCCCGGCTTCATGGCCTTGGCCCAGCTCTTCTCGTCCTCCACGGGCTCGGGGAGGAAGAGGAAGTCCACGTTCGGCACGATCTCGCTGAGCACCGCCACGCGGCTCTGCGCGAGCGGGGCGACGGCGGCGAAGACCGCCGGGTCGTAGTCGGCCGGGTCCCACGGGGCCGCGTCGCCGGTCAGCCACGGCTGGCAGCGCTCGGCGAACTCGTCGGCGGAGAGCGCGCGGATGTACTCGCCGTTGAAGGCGCGCAGCTTCTTCTCGTCGAAGAAGGCGCTGGAGCTGTTGACGTCCTCCACCCGGAACAGCGGCTGCATCTGCGACCACGGCATGATCTCGCGGTCGTCGCCCGGCGCCCAGCCCAGCAGCATGAGGTAGTTGACCATCGCCTCCGGCAGGTAGCCCTCCTCCTGGTAGGACTCCAGGGCGACCTTGTCGCGGCGCTTGGAGAGCTTCTTGCGCTGCTCGTTGACGATGACCGGCAGGTGCGCCCACACCGGCGGGGTCAGTCCCAGCGCCTCCCACAGCAGCTGCTGCTTGGGGGTGTTGGACAGGTGCTCCTCGCCGCGCACGACGTGGGTGATGCGCATCTCGACGTCGTCGACGACGTTGGCCAGCACGAACAGCGGCGAGCCGTCGGCGCGGGCGATCACGAAGTCCTCGACGGCGGAGTGCTCGAACTCCACGCGGCCGCGGATCTGGTCCTCCACGACGGTGGGGCCGCCCTCGGGCACGCGGAAGCGCAGGGCCCGGCCCGGTCCGGGCGCCAGGTTCCGGTCCCGGCAGAACCCGTCGTAGCCCAGGTTGGGGTTGTCGCGCCGCTCCTGCACCTGCTCGCGGGTGCAGTCGCAGTAGTAGGCGCGGCCGTTCTTGTACAGCTCCTGCGCGGTCTCGCGGTGCTTGTCCGCGTACTCCGACTGGAAGTAGGGGCCCTCGAAGTGCGGGTCGTCCTCGCCGATGCCGAGCCAGGCCAGCGCGCGGATGATGCCCTCGGTCCACTCGGGACGGTTGCGTGCGGCGTCGGTGTCCTCGACGCGCAGCACCATGCGGCCCTCGGGCCGCTGCTGTGCCAGCGCCCAGTTGAACAGCGCGGAGCGCGCGCCGCCGACGTGGAACATGCCCGTGGGGGACGGGGCGAAGCGGGTACGAATCGAAGTCTCAGTCACGCGCCCAGGGTATCCGCGCCGGACCGGGGTCCGGGGAAACCCGCTGGTCCCCCCGTTGATCCCCGTCACGCGCGCGGGACCCCTCCCCCGGCCGGGCGCCGGGAGGCGGACCAGGGCGGTGGCCGGCGTCCCCGCTACGCCTCACCCCCGGCGGAGGCCGTGGGCAGCGGGCGCGGGTAGGCCCGGCCGATCCCGTGGCCCTCCGCGAGGGCGTCGGCGAAGGCCGCGGCGATCTTGACCTCCCCGCGCGCGTTGGGGTGGGTGCCGTCGTAGGTGTCGGCGGCCGCGTCCCAGTCCTCCCTGCCCGCCACGTCCAGGCTGATCACCGGCGAACGCTCCGTGGACATGTCGGCGGCGACCTCGCGGACCAGGACGTTGTAGGCGTACACGCGCAGGGCGAAACCCTCGTCGGACTCGGCCAGGGCGATGGGCAGCGTCTCGGCGAGCACGACGCGCAGGTACGGGTTCGCCTCGCGCGCCGCCTCCACGTAGCCGCGCAGCCGGTACTCCATCTCCTCCATCGTGACCGGCCACAGCAGGTCGTTCACGCCGAGCATGACGCACAGCACGTCCGGTCGGTGGACGCGGACGTCCTCCCGGATGGAGGAGGAGGCGTCGCGGAGGGTGCGGCCCCACAGGGCGTTGTGGTCCTGGTCGAAGTCGGGGTCCCGGTACTCGGCGGTGTCCGGGTCGCCGTCCGCGCCGGGCCAGACGACACCGTCCTCCGGCAGCGGTTCGTCGGGACCCGGAGTGGAGGGGCCCGCCTCGGGGGCGCCCCCGTCGGCGCCGCCCTGCTCCGCGCCGCCCTCCTGGTAGTCCTCGGCGGGATCGCCGTCCGGGCTCGGCGTCGCCTCGTCCTCGTTGGTGGGGACCGGCAGGATCATGTCGCGGGACGCGGGGTCGCTGTAGGGGCCGACGAACTCCAGCCCCTCCACGTGCGGGGAGAGGTGGTTCCACAGGTGGTAGCGCCAGGTCCGGTCGCCGTTGGCGCCCTGGGTCATCGAGTCGCCCGCCAGCATGACGCGGCGCGGTTCACTCACGGGTCCCCCTGTCGGTGTGCCGGTGCCGCCCCCGCCGCCGTCGGTGCGCGCGGCCGTCCAGTAGGCGGTCCCCGCGACCAGGAGCACGAGGACGAGCGCGCCGGCGAGGGCGAGTGGGCCGGTGCGGCGGTGTCGGGGGATGGTCAACGGGCTGCCTTCCACTCGTGCGCGGGTCGGCGGCGCGGGCGCCGCCGACCCCCTCGGCCCGCGCGCGGGGGCCGCGCGCGGAACGGAGAACCCTCAGTCCCGGGCCACCACGCGGTTGGTGATGGTGCCCAGCCGCTCCACCGTCACCGCGACCTCCTGGCCGACCTCGACCGGGCCCACCCCGGCCGGGGTGCCGGTGAGGACCACGTCACCGGGGAGCAGCGTCATGAAGGAGGTGACGTAGGCGATGATGCCCGGGATGTCGTGGATGAACTGCGACGTGTGCCCGTCCTGACGGGTCTGGCCGTCCACGGTGGTGGTGACGGCCAGGTCCTGCGCCTCCTCGATGCTCATCCCGGTGGTGATCCAGGGACCGATGGGGCAGAAGGAGTCGAAGCCCTTGGCCCGCGTCCACTGCTTGTCCTTCTTCTGGAGGTCGCGGGCGGTGACGTCGTTGGCGACGGTGTAGCCGAAGATGACGTCCTTGGCGCGCTCGCGCGGCACCTCGCGGCAGGGGCGGGAGATGACGATGGCCAGCTCGCCCTCGTAGTCCACCCGCTCGGAGACGGCCGGGCGGAAGATCGGGTCGTGGGGCCCGGTCACGGCGGTGGAGGGCTTGAGGAAGACGACGGGCTCGTCGGTGGACTCCCCCGTGACGTCCTTCATCTCCGCGACGTGGTCCGCGTAGTTCTTGCCGATGCAGACCACCTTGGTCGGCAGCACCGGTGACAGCAGCCGGACGTCGGAGAGCTTGGCCCGCTCGCCGGTCAGCTGGATGTCGCCGATGAGGGGGTGGCCGCTCAGCCGGGCGACGAACTCCTCCCCAGTGTCGGAATCCTTCTCTACCAGGCCGAACCCGACCTCGTCACCGGACGCGAACCGCGCGATGCGCACCTGATGCCTCCCAGCAGCCCTGTTGTCTCGCTTGCGTTTGAAGGGTATCGGCGCGGCGGTCGGCCGGGAGCGGACGGGACCCGCCCGGGGGGAGTCGAAGGCCACACCGCGACCACGTCCCGGACGGTACGAATGCCCACGACAGCCCCGAAAGGGCACAGGACACTCCATGCCCTCCCACACCTGGTCTTCCCGGACACTGCCTTGGCCTTTCCTTGGGGCGAACTCTGGCATGCTGGGTCCGTCGTCCGCCGTCGAGAGGCTGATTCCCGTGCCCACGCCCGCTTCGCCCAGGGGTCGTCCCCGTGCCCGGCACCGCAAGCGCCGCCGGTACCCGATGGGTCTGGCGCTGGGTCTGTGCCTGGTCTCCGGGTCCTCCACCGTGCTCATGGTGAGCGTGCCCGGGTACGGGCCCGACCTCGGCGACCCCGCCGAGACCTCCGCGTCCGGACCGGTCGGCGACGGGGTTCCCGAGGAGGGCGGCGACCGGCGCACCTCCGCGGAGGACCGGGACTCGGCGGACGGGACCGCCCCCGGGCCGGAGTCCTCCGCCGGCCCCGGTGAGCGGGCCGAGGAGGAAGAGGCGCCGCCGCTGCTCCGCTCCGTGGAGGAGGAGGTCGAGAGCGCCGACGGCGAGTTCTCCGTGTTGGAGGGCGAGAGCGACGTCATGGGCGACGGCCCGGTGACCACCTTCGCCGTGGAGGTCGAGAAGGGGCTGCCCGGGGAGTCCGAGGACTTCGCGGCCGCCGTGGAGGAGATCCTGGGCGACCCGCGCAGCTGGGGCGACGACGGCGAGCGCGCCATGCAGCGGGTGGACGGCGACGACGCCGACGTCCGCGTGCTGTTGGCGGCGCCGGAGACCGTGGACCGGCTGTGCGCCCCGCTGAACACCGACGGGTACGTGTCCTGCGCGAACGGGAACCGGGCGATCATCAACCAGAACCGCTGGGTGTCGGGCGTCCCGCACTTCGAGGACGACCTGGAGACCTACCGGATCTACCTGATCAACCACGAGGTGGGCCACACCCTGGGCCACGGCCACGTGGACTGCCCCGGCGGGGGCGAACCGGCTCCGGTGATGCAGCAGCAGACCCTGGGCCTCCAGGGGTGCGAGCCCAACGGCTGGGTCCACCCCGAGAACGACCCCGAGGACTGAGGCGCCCGCCCCGGGGGCGTGCGTGCTTCTCCGCCCGAACGCGCACGCAATTCTCATGACCCTGGGTATCGATTCGGATACGAAAAGCGATGGCGGGCCGCAGTGAAGAGCGGCCGCGACCGCGCGCGGCCCGCGCACACCGCGGACGGGCACACGCGGCGACCGGCGCGAACACGCTTCGGGTGGACACGGCGAGGCGGCACGGGGGCGGTGCGAGGGGGCGGCTGCCGCCCCGCCCCCTCGTCCGCTCCCCGGAGGGCTCCGGCTCCCGGGCGCCGCCGGTCAGCCCTGCGGGTAGCCCTGGCGCAGGAGCCCGTAGGTGACCGCCTGTTCGAGGGCGACCCAGGACGCGTCGACGACGTTGGGTCCCACGCCCACCGTGGTCCACTCCCCCACCCCGTCGCTGAAGGTGATGAGGATGCGGGTGATGGCGTTGGTGCCGGAGCTGCCCTCCAGGATGCGGACCTTGTAGTCGGTCAGCTCCAGCCCGGCCAGTGCGGTGTACACGCTCTCCATGGCGCTGCGCAGCGCCCGGTCCAGGGCGTTGACGGGACCGTTGCCCTCCGCGGTGGCGATCACGCGTTCGCCCTTGACCAGCAGTTTGACGGTGGCCTCGGTGAGGCTCTCGTAGTCGCTGGACAGGGGGCTGGAGCCGGCCCGGGGACGGCGTTCGGTGATGACGCGCCAGGACTCGGTGTCGAAGTAGCGGACCGGCTGCCCCAGCTCCTCGCGCAGCAGCAGGTCCAGGGAGGCGTCGGCGGCCTCGAAGCTGTAGCCCGACAGCTCCAGGCCCTTGACCCGCTCCACGACCCGCCCCGACAGGGCGCGGTCTCCGGACAGGTCCAGGCCCAGCTCCCTGGCCTTGAGCTCGATGGAGGCGCGCCCGGCCATGTCGGAGACGAGCATGCGCATGGTGTTGCCGACCAGCTCGGGGTCCGTGTGCTGGTACAGGTCGGGGTCGACCTTGATCGCGGAGGCGTGCAGCCCGGCCTTGTGGGCGAAGGCCGACACCCCCACGTAGGGCTGGTGCGTGTCGGGGGTGAGGTTGACGATCTCGGCGATGGCGGTGGACACGCGGGTCATCTCGGCCAGGCAGCCCTCGGGGAGGACCTCGCGGCCGCGCTTGAGCGTGAGCGCGCCGACCACGGAGAAGAGGTTGGCGTTGCCGACCCGCTCGCCGTAGCCGTTGGCGGTGCACTGCACGTGGGTGGCGCCCGCGTCCACGGCGGCGAGGGTGTTGGCGACGGCGCAGCCGGTGTCGTCCTGGGCGTGGATGCCCAGGCGTGCGCCGGTGGCCTCGCGGACCTCGGTGACGATGCGGGTGACGTCGGTGGGGAGCATGCCCCCGTTGGTGTCGCACAGGACGACGACGTCGGCCCCGGCCCCGGCGGCTGCGCGGACCACGTCGAGCGCGTGGTCGGGGTTGTGGAGGTATCCGTCGAAGAAGTGCTCGCAGTCCACGAACACGCGCTGGCCGTGTTCGCACAGGTGGGACACCGTGTCGGCGATCATGGCGAGGTTCTCGTCGAGGGTCGTGCGCAGCGCGCGCTCGACGTGCCGGTCGTCACTCTTGGCGACAAGGGTGACGACCGGTGCGCCGCTGTCGCGCAGTGCGGCCACCTGTGGGTCGTCGGCGGCCCGCACACCGGCACGGCGGGTCGCGCCGAACGCGGTGAGTTGCGCGTGCTCCAGCGTCAGCTCTCGTGAAGCCCGCTGGAAGAACTCGGTGTCCTTGGGGTTGGCCCCCGGCCACCCTCCCTCGATGAACTCCACCCCGAAGTCGTCCAGCAGCTTGGCGATGGCCAGCTTGTCGGAGACCCGCAGGTTGATCCCCTCGCGCTGGGCCCCGTCGCGCAGCGTGGTGTCGAAGACGTGGAAACTGTCGTCCCTCATGGGTGGAACTCCCGAAGGTGGATGCTGTGGTGTGGCCGACCGGGCCCCGCCAACAAAAAAGACCCCTCGTGGACACGAGAGGTCAGCGCGCTGGCGGCGTCCGATGGTCAGCCAGCGCGCCTCACGATAATGAGCACCTGAGACGGCATGAGGTCAGTGTGCCACACGGTGGCGGAGTTCTCGGTGCTCAACGGCGGATTGTCCCAATATTCGAGACGACTGTTTCTCACACCGGACATACCCGGCGTCCCGTCGAGGCCTTCCCGAAAAGCCGTGACAGGCGACGGCACCCCGCGGAGTGCGCCCATCAGCACTGTCGCCCTGCGCGAACCGCCCGGGAGCGCGCCGCCCCGGGTCGAGCGGGTCCGACGCGGTGAGGTGTTCGACATCACCGGGGAAGGAGGGGTGACCGTCCGCCTCCGGCCCGGACCCGTCCGGAGCTCTCCGTACGAGCCGGGGAAGACGGCCGGCCAGTCGGCGCAGGGGGTGTCGTGGAACTCGGCGTAGTCCTACGGACCCGGCTCGACCGCCTCGGGGACCACGGCGTCCTCGACGGCCTCGCGTTCGGCGTCGATGTCCTCCTGGTCCACCAGCGGCTCCATCGGCGGGCGCGGCTGCGGGCTGTTGAGGATGCCCTCCAGGATCTCCTCGCGCGGGTCGGCGCCGCCCTCCGGAGCCGCGCCGCCGGTCCCGCCCGAGGCCCCGGTCCCGCCCGAGGCCGTCCCGGGGCCGGTACCGGCCGCCGTGTCCGAGCCGCCGGGGTCCTCCGCGGCCGCGGTCTCCTGTGACGCCTCCGCCTCCTCGGCGGGGTCGGGCAGCAGGGACACGGTCCGCCGCTCGGAGTCGCCGCTCTCCCGCGCTTCGGAGCCCGCCGGCTCCGGAGAAGCGGCGGGTGCCGGGGGTGCCAGCGCCGCGGCGACCGCCACCGTTCCGTAGGTGAGGCCGCCGACCACCAGACCGGCGGCGGCGACCAGGGCGCAGCGCGCGGGCCAGGGGTTCGGGGCGCGCACCGGCCCGGTCTCCTCGGTGGAGGGTTCGGCGGCGGTCTCGTTGGCGGTGGCGGCTTCGGACGCGGGCACAGGGGCTCCTGGGGGACGGGGTGGG
>NZ_JAAXPG010000011.1 GCF_012396365.1 Nocardiopsis alborubida
CGGGTCAGCGCGCTGACCCGCCGCCCCCGCGTGTCAGGAGACGCCGACGGCGGCGCGCACGCGCTCCAGGGTGGCGCGGGCGCGCTGGCGGGCGCGCTCGGACCCGGCCGCCAGAATCGCGTCGATCCGCGCCGGGTCGGCCATCAGCTCCTCGTAGCGGTCGCGCTTGGGGCCCAGTTCGGTGTTGATCGCCTCGAACAGCTCGTTCTTGAGGTCGCCCCAGCCCATGCCGCCCGCCTCCAGGCGCTTGCGCACCTCGGAGACCTTCTCGGCGCCGGCGAAGTGCGTGAGCAGCTGGAAGGGCACCGAGCTGTCGGGGTCCTTGGGGTCCTCGACCGGCGTGGAGTCGGTGGGGATGCGGCGGACGGCCTTCCTGAGCTTGTTCTCCGGCAGGAAGAGCGGGATGTGGTTGTCGTAGGACTTGCTCATCTTGCGGCCGTCGACGCCGGGCAGGATGCTCGCGTCGCTGTCGTCGATGACGCCCTTGGGGACGGGGAAGCTGTAGGTCCCGCCGAAGCGGTGGTTGAAGTACCCGGCGATGTCGGCGGTGTACTCGATGTGCTGGGACTGGTCGCGGCCCACGGGGACGTGGGTGCCCTCCATGACGAGGATGTCGGCGGCCATGAGGATGGGGTAGTTGTACAGCCCCATGTTGATCCCGGCGTCGAGGTCGGTGATCCCGGCCTCGTTGTTGCGGTCGCGGGCGGCCTTGTAGGCGTGCGCGCGGTTCATGAGGCCCTTGGGGGTCAGGGCACTCAGGATGGTGGTGAGCTCGAAGGTCTCGGGCACCCGGGACTGCTGGTAGACGATCGTCCGCTCGGGGTCGAGCCCGCACGCGAGCCAGGTGGCAGCGCCTGACCGGATGCTGTGGCGGAGCTCGTCGGCGTCCTTGATGGTGTTGAGCGCGTGGTAGTCGGCGATGAAGTAGTAGGTGTCGTAGGCCGTGGCCGCGCTCAGGGCGGGCTTGATCGCGCCGATGTAGTTGCCCAGGTGGAAGTCGCCGGTGGGCTTGATCCCGGTCAGGTACGTGTTCGCTGCCATGGTGCCAAGCCTAGCGGCGGCCGGGCCCGCGCACGGTCGCGGCCACGCCCCGGGCGGGAGGCGGCCCTCGCCCGGGGCCGCCGCCGCGTCAGGCGCGGAAGGCCGCCCAGTGCTCGACCATGCGCTGGGCCTGGCCCGCGGTGAAGTGGGTCATGCAGGCGTCGTCGCTGTAGTTCATGAAGTTGGTGACGGGGTCCTCGCCCTTCTGCTCGGGGCAGGTGTCGCGGCCCTCGGGGCAGCCGGAGGCGGCCTCGCGCTCGTACGCGGTGTCGTCCACGTAGTCGCCCGGCGAGGAGCAGCCGTTCTGGAACGTGTGGAAGAGCCCGAGCCAGTGGCCGACCTCGTGGGTACCGGTGTGGCCGAGGTTGAACCGGTCGCGGTCGCCGCCGGGCAGGGTGTCGTGGGCGATCACCACGCCGTCCTGTTCGGGCGCCTCCTCGTAGTCCTGGGGGAAGGAGGAGTAGCCGAGCAGGCCGGTGCCCAGGTTCGAGGTGTAGATGTTGAGGGTCCCCGCGTCACCCTGGTGCAGCTCGGCGCGGACGGTGTCGCGGTGCTCGGCGAAGCTGGCGAACCAGTCGTCGTTGACCGTGCGGGTGACCTCGCTGAGCTCGAAGCGGAAGCCGGTGTCGATGGGCTCGGCGCCGCCCGCGGCCCCGGTCCGCCGTGCGGCCTCGGCCGCCTGGGCCGCATCAGCTGCGGCGTCTCCGCCGTAGGCGGCGTTGAGGACGTCGACCTGCCGCTGGACGCGTTCGTCGCTGACCTCGCCGCTGCCGTCCTCGGCGGAGATGACGTGCACCACGACCGGGACGGTGCGGGGCGGCTGGAGCTCCTGTCCCCGCAGGGGCACGAGTGCCTCCTGGAGCTGCTGCTCGTAGAGGGCGGCCTGACGCGGAGTCACCTCGCTGCCGCCTGGGGGCCGGGCGGCAGCGTCCGGATCGGTGACCCTGGCGGCGCCGGGCAGACAGGGCTCCAGCGCTTCGGACTCCCCCGGCGCCAGCTGGGCGCGCGAGGAGTCGGTTCCGACGGTGCCGGGCATCGTGGCCGTGACCATTCCGGCCAGGGCGAACCCGCACATCAGCAGTCCGGTGCAGAGCGCGGCTGAGCCGCCGCGAGAGCTGTGTCCACTCATCTCACACAAGGTAATGAAGTGGACACCGAGGGCTTATGGGACATGCACGAGCTTGCGAAGTGTTTGCCCGTTTTGGGCGGGCTACCGCCCGCCGACGGCCCAGACGCGGATCTTGGCGATCCGCTCGCGGATCTGCGTCGGGGTGGCCTGCGCGACCGGTGGCCCGCCGCAGGCGCGGCGCAGCTCGTTGTGGATCACCCCGTGCGGCTTGCCGGTGCGGTGGTGCCAGGCGCCCACGAGGCCGCTCAGCTCACGGCGCAGGTCGGCCAGGACCTGGTGGGTGGGCCCCTCCTCCTCGGCGGGCTCCTCCACCTTGCGGGTCCTGATCTCACTCGCCTTGAGGTCGGCCTTGCGCTTGCGCAGGAGCTGGGAGACCTGCTGCGGGTCGAGCAGACCGGGCAGGCCCAGGAAGTCCTCCTCCTCGGTGGACCCCGGCACTCCGCCGTACTCGGCCCCGTCGTAGAGGGCGCGGTCGAACTCCGCCGCCGACTCCATGGTCTCGAAGGGCAGCTCCTCCCCCGCGTCGGGGGTGTCCCGCTTCTTGTTGGCCTCCCGGAGCAGGTCGTCCTCCGGGTACTCGTCACCCTCCCCCGGGGTCCGGTCGAGCACGTGGTCGCGCTCGCGCTCCATCTCGCCCGCGTACTCCAGCAGGGTGGGCACGGAGGGAAGGAAGACCGAGGCGACCTCGCCGCGCTGGCGCACGCGCACGAAACGGCCGATGGCCTGGGCGAAGAACAGCGCGGTGCTGGTGGAGGTGGCGTACACGCCCACCATCAGCCGGGGCACGTCCACGCCCTCGGAGACCATGCGCACCGCGACCATCCAGCGGTCGTCGCCCGCGGCGAACCGGGAGATCTTCTTGGAGGCCCCCGGGTCGTCGGACAGGATGACCGTGGCGCCCTTGCCGGTGATCTGGCGCAGGATGCGCGAGTAGGCGCGGGCGTTCTCGTGGTCGCTGGCGATGACCAGCGCCCCCGCGTCCGGGTGGGTCTTGCGGACCTCGGTCAGGCGGCGGTCGGCGGCCTGGAGCACGCGCTTGATCCAGTCGCCCTTGGGGTCCAGGGCGGCCCGCCACGCCTGGGAGAGCGCGTCCTGGGTGAGCGGCTCCCCCAGTCTGGCGGCGAGCTCGTCGCCCGCGCGGGTGCGCCAGCGCATCTCGCCGGAGTAGGCCATGAAGATGACGGGGCGCACGACCCCGTCGGCCAGGGCGGGCCCGTACCCGTAGCTGTAGTCCCAGGAACAGCGGCGCACCCCGGCGGCGTCCTGGACGTAGTCGACGAAGGGGATGGGGTTGATGTCGGACCGGAAGGGGGTTCCGGTCAGGGAGAGGCGCCGTGCCGCCGGGTCGAAGGCCTCGCGGGCCGCGTCGCCCCAGGACAGGGCGTCCCCGGCGTGGTGGACCTCGTCGAAGATGACGAGGGTCCTGCGCGCCTCGGTCCGGTTGCGGTGCAGCATCGGGTGGGCGGCGACCTGGGCGTAGGTGACGGCCACGCCGACGTACTGGCGGCCCAGGGCGCCCTGCCCGTTGCGGAAGTCGGGGTCGATGGCGATGCCGAACCGGGCGGCCGCCTCGGCCCACTGCTTCTTGAGGTGGTCGGTGGGGCACACGATGGTGATGGCGCGCACCGTGTGCCGGTGGAGGAGTTCGCTGGCCAGGGTGAGGGCGAAGGTGGTCTTGCCCGCACCGGGGGTGGCCACGGCGAGGAAGTCCCGCGGTTCCCGGCGGAAGTACTCCTCGAACGCCTCCCGCTGCCATGCCCGAAGGCCTCTGAGCCGGTCCTCCGTCGTGGTCTGCGTCACCGTCATGCTGCGAACCGTCCCCCGTTACTCACCCCCATGAGGTTAGCGGGCACCGTGGACCGTTCCGGGAGCCTGGCCAGTGGCGCCGCGCACACGGCGTGTCCCAGGCCCCGGAAAGGCCACCGGTCCCCGCCGGTTCCCTCATCGTCCACAAGCGCTCCGGACTACCCGCCGGACCCGGCCCCGTCCCCGGTCTGGACGCCCTCGACGTCGACGGCGCCGTCGTTGAAGGGCATGTGCGGGGAGATCGCCGGAAAGGCGAAGAACCACAGCAGCAGGGCCGCGCCCACCGCCAGACCGAGCGCCAGGATGAGCTTGGAGACCCACGGACCGGGCAGGACACGCCAGATCAGACCGTACATTCGCTTTCCTTACTCGCTAGGCCTCGGGGGCCATGTGGGCGATCGAGTCGGGCATCCCCTCGGACTTGGGCGTGGTCTCCACCAGCTCCGCCCAGACGATGAGGCGGTGCGTGTTGTTCAGCTTGGGCGCGCACGTGGTGAGGGTGAGCAGGGACCTGCCCGGCTCCTCGTCGGTGGCATCGTCGAACGGGTCCGGCTCGATCACCCACACGTCGGTGGGCAGGACCGTCTCGTCGCGGAAGACCTCGTAGGTGTAGAAGTTCTCGCCGTCCTCCAGCACCATGACGTCGCCGTTCCGGAGCAGGTCCAGGTCCCAGAACAGGCCCGGGGTGCGGTGGGCGGCCACGGCGTAGTTGCCCTCCCCGCCGGGGTCGCTGGGGTACTCGGTGTAGTGGCCGGGGCTGTAGCGGATGTCCTCCTGCGTGGTGCCGTTGACCACCACCCAGTCCAGGTCCAGGCTCGGCACGTACAGGCGGCTGTCGGCGCTGCCCGGCAGGGGCTCCGAGTCCGGGCCGGCCTCCGCGGCCGCCTGGTCGGCGGACCAGGCCTCCTCCAGCCCCTGGGCCAGGTCCTGCTGTTCGCGGTCGGTCTCCCACTGGGAGCCGTACACCTCGTAGCCGGCGTAGAAGAGCATGAGCAGCCCGGCGGTCAGCATGATCTCGCCGAAGAACCGGACGATGCCGCGCACGACGTCGCCGGGGGTGGCCCTGGGCTTGGGGCGGCGCCGACGGCCGCCGGGGGCCCGCCGTCCACGCCCCTCCCCGCGTCCGGGCCGGGGACCCTCGTGGAACTGCCGTTCAGTTGTGGACACCAATACGACCTACTCCTGTGGACGCTTCCGTGTGCACCCGTCCCCTACCTGAGGGGGGCGACCAGCGGGACTCCGGTACGCGGGTGCGGTAGGGCTTCGACCTCGTGCTGGTATACGGAGCCGAGCAGCGACGCGGTGAACACGTCGGCGGGGGAGCCCTGAGCGGCGACCCGCCCTCGGGAGAGTATCGCCACACGATGGGCGTAGGCTGCCGCAAGCCCCAAATCGTGCAGGACCACGATAACCGCACCGCCGCGCTCCGCGAGTTGGGAAGCCAGATCCAGTACGAGTTCCTGGTGCCGGATGTCCGGGGCGGCGGTCGGCCCGTCCGGCAGGAGCGGCTGGGTGCCCTGGGCCCCGCCACGGAACCGGGCGCACCCCCGGACAGCACGAGGGCCTTGGCACACGCCGTGTGCCAAGGCCTTCGTCGTGCTCGCCGCGCGCGGTGCCCGGGCACGGCGGGGTCCGCGCCGGACGCGCGGCCGTCCCCTCGGGAGGCGTCGGCCGTCCGGGCGGGAGGACTACTTCATCATCTCCTCGTAGACCTTCTTGCACTCGGGGCACACGGGGAACTTCTTGGGGTCGCGGTTGGGCACCCACACCTTGCCGCACAGGGCGATCACGGGGTCGCCGGTCACGGCGCTCGCGGTGATCTTGTCCTTCTGCACGTAGTGGGCGAACCGCTCCCGGTCCCCGCCGTCGTGGGAGATGTCCGGTTTGGTCTCACTGTCCGGGAGGACCTTGTTGAAGATGTCCATCGCCATCGTGCCTCACACCTTTCGACGTCTGCGTTCCACGGTATAGGGTGCCGTGCCCCACCCCGGCTGCTCAGTTCATGGTGGGATCGTCGGGGAAGGTGGACAGGAGCGCCATGTCCCCGCCCTGGCGGCGCAGCACCCGCGACCACAGCTCCTCGGGCGCGGTGGTGAAGACGTCGTCGGCGACCGCGTCGACGACGTACCAGGCCCCCTCGTCGACCTCCCCGGCCAGCTGGCCCTCGCTCCACCCCGCGTAGCCCGCGAAGACGCGGAACGCGCCGAGCGCCCCGCCGAGCACCTGGGCGGGACCGTCGAGGTCGACCACGCCGATCCCGTCCAGGCCCAGGTGCGGGTCCAGGCCCTCCAGCGGGGACCAGCCGGGGGGAGGCTCGCCGGGACCGGCCATCCCCAGGGCGATGCCGGATCCCAGGCCCACGGGCCCCCCGGAGAACATCACCGCCGGCTCGCTGGCGTAGGCGCCCCAGTCGGTGACGACCTCGTCCACGGCCATACCCAGGGGGCGGTTGAGGATCACCCCGAGGGTGCCGTCGGCGGCGTCGTCAACGACGAACACCACCGAGCGGCGGAAGGAGTCCTCCTGGAGCATGGGGGCGGCCACCAGGAGGCGTCCGGTCATCGGCTGGTCCATGCCCTCCCACCTACCCCGGCAGCGCCGGGCGGACAGCCGGCGTTTCCAGGCCGTTATGCCGGTCCGGCCGCCTGACCGCGCTGGGCGACCTCGCGCACGGCCGTGGCCACGTGGTTGGACAGGTCGGAGTGGAACACGCTGGGGATGATGTAGTTGGGGCCCAGCTCGTCCTCGGTGACGACGTCGGCCAGTGCCTCGGCCGCGGCGACCATCATGTCCGAGGTGACGTCGTGGCTCTGGGCGTCCAGCAGGCCTCGGAAGAAGCCGGGGAAGACCAGCACGTTGTTGATCTGGTTGGGGTAGTCGCTGCGGCCGGTGGCCACGACGGAGGCGTGCAGGTGGGCCACGTCCGGGTCGACCTCGGGGTCGGGGTTGGCCAGGGCGAAGATGATGGCGCCCTCGTTCATCTCGGCGATGTCGTCCCCGTTGAGGAGGTTGGGGGCCGAGACGCCGATGAAGACGTCCGCCCCGGCCACGGCGCCGCGCAGGTCGCCGCTGTAGCCCTCGGGGTTGGTGTGCTCCGCGATCCACCGCAGGTTGGAGTCGAGGTCCTCGCGTCCGCCGTGCACGGCGCCGTGCACGTCGCTGACGATGACGTCGCGCGCCCCGGCGTGCATGAGCAGCTTGAGGATCGCGGTTCCGGCCGCGCCCGCGCCGGACATGGCGATGCGGACCTCGCCGAGCTTCTTGCCCACCACGCGCAGCGCGTTGCGCAGGGCGGCGAGCACGACGATGGCGGTGCCGTGCTGGTCGTCGTGGAAGACGGGGATGTCGAGCAGCTCGCGCAGGCGGGCCTCGACCTCGAAGCAGCGGGGGGCGGAGATGTCCTCCAGGTTGATGCCGCCGAAGCCGGGGGCCAGCACCTGGACGGTGCGCACGATCTCGTCCACGTCCTGGGTGTCCAGGGCGATGGGCCAGGCGTCGATGTCGGCGAAGCGTTTGAACAGGGCGGCCTTGCCCTCCATCACGGGCATGGCGGCCTCGGGGCCGATGTTGCCCAGGCCCAGGACCGCGGAGCCGTCGGTGACCACGGCGACGCTGTTGCGCTTGATGGTCAGGCGCCGGGCGTCGTCCTTGTTGGCGGCGATGGCCTGGGAGACGCGGGCGACACCGGGGGTGTAGGCCATGGAGAGCTCGTCGCGGTTGCGCAGCGGCACCTTGGACTTCATCTCGATCTTGCCGCCCAGGTGCATGAGGAAGGTGCGGTCGCTGACCTTGTGCACGACCACGCCCTCGACGGCGCCCAGGGCGTCGACGATGGCCTGGGCGTGCTCGGTGTCGCGGGCGGCGCAGGTGACGTCGATGCGGATGCGCTCGTGTCCGGCGGCGGCCACGTCCAGCGCGGTGATCATGCCGCCCACCTGCTCGACGGCGTTGGTGAGACTGCCGACCGCACTGCCCCCAGCGTCCAGTTCGAGGCGGACGGTGATGGAGTAGGAAACGCTGGGAAGGGTGGCCACGTGTTGCTCCTTGGCTCTGGCTGGTGTGGTGCGTCCGGGGCGCCCCGCCGGGGCGCTCGCCGGTGCACGGCGCCGCCTGCGCGTGCGCGCGGATGGGGGGTGCCGTGTGTCCTGTGTGCGCGGTGCTCACGCACCGCCACTCGGACCCCGGTTCCGGGCGGGGGCTGACCCGTGACCGAGTCGCCTTACCTTACCTGAGTCAAGGCCCAACCGTCAGCACAAGGTGACAATTACCGCGATGGTAAAAAATCGCATAAATTACGCCAGTGCGAGGGTGTCACGGCGGACAACGCGCGGTTCGGCTCAGGCGCCCTCGGAAGGGGCGGTCGCACGGTCGCGGGCGGCGCGCACGACGAGGTCCGCACAGGTCTCCAGCGACAGCGACGCCGCGTCCAGGACCAGGTGGTAGTGGCGTGGGTCGGCGGGGTCGACGCGGTAGAAGCGCCGCACGTAGGCCGCCCGGGCGCGGTCGTTGTCGTCGAGCAGGCGCGCGTTGGGCGGCTCGTCGGATTCAGCGCCCGTCCACTCGCCGCGGTCGCCGGACTCCCACAGCTTGCGCGCCCGACGCAGGCGCGCGTCGGGATCGCCGTCCAGGCGCACGTGAAGGGCGCCGGGGTGGTCACGCAGGACGACGGCCCCGGCGCGGCCGAGGACGACGCCGCCCTGCTGGGCCACCTCTCCCAGAACCCGTTCGGTGTGCTCCACGAACTCGTGGTCGTAGAGGAGGCGGCCCTCCTCGTCGGTGGTGCCGATGAGGGCGGTGTCCACGCTGCCGAGGGTGACGGTGGGCAGACGCGCGGCACTGGCGAGCAGGCGTTCGAGCCTGCCGGGGGCGCGGTCGTCGCGTTGGAGCGCCTCGTCGAGCGAGCAGCCGATGCGGGCGGCCACCGCGCTGGGGACGGCCCGGTCGAGGAAGGCCACGCCGAGCCGGGCGGCGACGGCGGGGCCCACCGCGCTGCCGCCCGCGCCGTAGGTGGCCGAGATCGTGACCACGGGCTCGCCGTGTCTGCCGGGGATGCCGTCGGTCGCCATGGGGTAAACCTGCCAGGTCCGCGACGGGCCGTGAGCCCGTCTCCTGACGGGGTTGTACCCGCTGTGCGCGGGTTGTCTCCCGCACCCGGCACGGTGGGACCGCGGTGCGCGGGGAGGTAGCGGCCGGCGGGGCCCGCGCCGGTATTCGGCGCGGGCCCCGGCCACGCGGATCCCCCGGCCCCTCCCCTGCCTCTAGAACAGCGCGGAGGTGAGCTTGCGGCGGGCGGCGGCGACCCGCGGGTCGCCCGGGGGCAGCAGCTCGAACAGGCCGAGCAGGTGGGTGCGCGCCCTGTCGCGGTCCCCGTCGGCGGTGCGCCTGACCGTGTCGACGAGGCGGCCGAAGGCGTCCTCGAACCTGCCGCCGTACATCTCGACGTCGGCCGCGGTGGCCTGGGCGGATACGTCCTCTGGCCGGTCGGCCGCGGCCTGGAGGGCCGCTCCCGCGTCCACGTCCTGGAGGCGGCCCACCAGCCGGACCTGGGCGAGCTTGGCCCGGGACTCGGCGTCGCCGGGGTCGGCCTCCACGGCCTTGGCGTAGACGGCCGCGGCGGCCTCGAAGTCGCCCCGGTCCAGGGCATCCTGGGCCTCGACGTCCACGGGGCGGCCCTGGGGCTCCTCGGGCTGGGCCGCCTGCGCGCCCTGCGCTCCCTCCGCGCCGGGCTCACCGGTGATGGTGCCGGGGTGGCCCGGGGGCAGCGCGCCCTGCTCCTGGAGGGCGGCGAACGCCTCGACCAGCCAGGCGGTGAGCTGCTCCTCGGTGGCCGGGCCCGCCGGGCCGGGCAGGAGCTGGCCCTGGATCACCACGACGATCATCGGGGTGGTGGGCACCCGCAGGGCCTGGACCAGCTGCGGGCTGGCCTCGCTGTCGACCTTGGCCAGGAACCAGGTGCCGCCGGAGGCCGCCGAGATCTTGTCCAGGGCGTCCTCGACCTGCTTGGACTGCTCGGACCAGCCCGCGAGGACGGCCAGCACGACCGGGGTCGACATCGACCGCTCCAGGACCTGGGCCTGGAAGGTGGACTCGTCGACGTTGAGGGCGTAGGGGTTGGATCGACCCGCCGACTCCGCCGCGCGCTGTTTGGCCTCGCGTTCCATGGCCGCCTTGCGCGCGCCGAGGTCCACGGCACTGTTCGGTGAAAAGTCCGAAGGCTGCATGACTCCATCCTGCCGTATGCGCGGGCAGGACGTGGACCGCCTGTGGACGAGTCGGTCCGGGCGCCCCGGGGTTCTGGCCTCCCGCGTCGGGGGGCGCCCGGACAGCCGGAGGCCGAGGGGTCCACCGTGCCTGGTACCACCCGGTTCCCGCTCTTTGGGCGCCCGAACCCGGAAAGGACTGCGCGTAGCGTCCGTCGGGGGCGGTGGCGGGCGACCGTCCGGAAAAGCGGAGCGGAACCCCGAAGCAGCAGGTCAGAACCGCGGGTCCTCGGTGTAGGTCCCGAATTCCTCCCCCATGGTCGCGCAGATCTCGCCGAGCGTGGCCTCGGCGCGGGCCGCGTCCATGATCAGCGGGATGAGGTTGTCCCCTTCGGAGCGCACGCCCGCCAGGAGGGCGGCCAGGGCGCGGTCCACGGCGGCGCCGTCACGGGCGGCGCGGCGCTCGGCGAGCGCGCGCTTCTGCTCGTGCTCGACCTCGTGGCTGATCCGGAGGATGTCCAGTTCGCCGGAGACGGTGTTGGTGTGGCAGTTGACGCCCACGATCCTCTTGTCGCCCTTCTCCAGGGCCTGCTGGTACTGGAAGGCGGACTCGGCGATCTCGGAGCTGAAGTAGCCGTTCTCGATCCCGGCGAGGATGCCGGAGGTCATCGGGCCGATCGCGTGCTCGGCGCCCTCACCCCCGCCCATGCTCAGGACGTGGGCGAAGATCCGCTCCGCCTCGGCCTCCAGCTCGTCGGTGAGCGACTCCAGGTACCAGGATCCGCCGAGCGGGTCGGCGACGTTGACGATCCCGGTCTCCTCCATGAGGACCTGCTGGGTGCGCAGGGCGATCTCGGCGGACTGCTCGGTCGGCAGCGCCAGGGTCTCGTCCAGGGCGTTGGTGTGCAGCGAGTTCGTACCGCCCAGGACGGCCGAGAGCGCCTCCACGGCGGTGCGGACGACGTTGTTGTAGGGCTGCTGGGCGGTCAGGGAGACCCCTGCGGTCTGGGTGTGGAACCGCAGCCACTGCGCCTTCTCGGTCTTGGCGCCGTAGACGTCCCGGAGCCAGCGCGCCCAGATGCGGCGCGCGGCGCGGAACTTGGCGATCTCCTCGAAGAAGTCGATGTGCGCGTCGAAGAAGAAGGACAGCCCCGGCGCGAAGGTGTCGACGTCCAGCCCCCGGGACAGGCCGAGTTCGACGTAGCCGAAGCCGTCGGCGAGGGTGAAGGCGAGTTCCTGGGCGGCCGTGGCCCCGGCCTCGCGGATGTGGTAACCCGACACCGACAGCGGCTTGTACGCGGGGATGTCGGCCGCGCAGTACTCCATGAGGTCGCCGATCAGCCGCAGCTGCGGCTCCGGCGGGTAGAGCCACTCCTTCTGGGCGATGTACTCCTTGAAGATGTCGGTCTGGAGCGTGCCGTTGAGGGTGCGGACGTCCACTCCCTGGCGCTCGGCCGCCACCAGGTACATGCAGAAGGCCGGGACGGCCGGACCGCTGATGGTCATGGAGGTGGTGGTCTCGCCGAGCGGGATGCCGTCGAAGAGCAGGTCCATGTCGGCGACGGAGTCGATCGCCACGCCGCAGTGGCCGACCTCGCCCAGCGCGTGGGGGGAGTCGGAGTCGTGGCCCATGAGGGTGGGCATGTCGAAGGCGACCGAGAGCCCGCCCCCGCCGGAGGCCAGGATCATCTTGTAGCGCTCGTTGGTCTGGCGCGCGTTGCCGAACCCGGCGAACTGGCGGATGGTCCACGCCCGCCCCCGGTATCCGGTGGCGTGGAGGCCGCGGGTGTAGGGGTACTCCCCCGGCCAGCCGACGCGCTCGAAGCCGGGGACCTCGGCGCCGGGGCGGGGGCCGTAGACGGGTTCCAGGGTGCGCCCGGACAGGGACGTGAAGTCGGCGTCGCGTGTGCGCGCGGAGTCGTAGCGGCGCTGCCAGCGCTCGCGCCCGGCCTCGATCTCCTGGGCCCCGCCGCCGTCGGTGGGGACGCTCGTGGTGTTCGCCATACCGAAATAGTAGGACGTCCAACTAATGATGTACAGGGAGGGCGCCCGCGGCGCCGGGGCGCGACGGGCGGTCAGCGGCCCTCGGCGGCCTCCGCGACGGGCTCGGGGAAGTCCCCGAAGTCCACCCTGAGCCGGGTGAACATCTCGTGCATGCGCCACAGCTCCTCGTCGGAGTAGCAGCCCAGCCCGAAGTCCATGGACAGCAGTGCCCCGGTCGCCTCCTCGGTGACCCTGCGCCCGGCGTCGGTGATCTCGGCCAGCACGCCGCGACCGTCGCTCGGGTTGGGGAGGCGGCGCACGAAGCCCTGCCCCTCCAGCCGGTCGATGGTGTTGGTGACGCTGGTCGGGTGCACCATGAGGCGCTCACCGATCTTGCCCAGGGGCAGCGAGCCGGAACCGCTGAAGGTGAGCAGGACGAGCGCCTCGTAGCGGGCGAAGGTCAGGCCGAACGGCTTGAGGGCGCCGTCCAGCTCCCCGATCAGGATCTGCTGAGCTCGCATGACCGAGGTGACCGCAGCCATGGCGGGCGAGGGCCCCCATCTGCGTGTCCAGTTGTCGTGTGCCCGCTCGATCGGGTCGAACGGGAGATTCAACGGGTTACCCACGGGTTCACTCTAGCCAGCGGGACGGGCGCGCCCGCCTGACCGGAGGAGCCCGGCCCCGCTTCCGCGTGGCGCGACCCCCGGGTGCCGCGCCGGGCACGTCCCGGAGGTCCGCCCCGGCCGACGGAAGTGACGGAGCCAGCGCTCCGGGGCGAGAGTGACGTGGGGCTTTCGCCTGGCCGGAAGGGACGCAGGAGCAAGAAGCACACCGAGCACCTAACAGCGGACGAGAAAGAAAGCAAGACTTTCCCGTGGCCACAAAGGGACAGATTCCGCATTCGAAACTGGTCCACCCCGCCAACTCGGCAAATCCGTCGCCCCTCCGGCGAAGGGCCCGCGAAGTCCGTCGCCGCGCACACGGGGGCGGCCGGAGAGTCCGCGCCGGGTCTTGACGGAGCAAGGAATTATTAGTTAAGTTTCCTAAAAATTTATCCCCCCACGTCAGAGGCTCAAGGTGAAGACCTGTCCTCACTTGGCCCGTGGACCACCCGCAGGAAAGGCGCCGAACCCCGCTGACGGACCGCGGCTCTCCCCCGCGGCCCCCGCACACGACCGCAGCCCATCCCCTCTGTTCCAAGAGCACGGTCGTCCATCCCCCCGATCCCCCTCCCCGCACCAGGAGATGCCACGACGTGAGAGCACGACGTTTCAGTACCCGCCTCGCGGCCGTCGCGGCCGCCGTGCTGCTCGCCCCGCTCACGGCGACCTCGGTCCCGGCCGCGGCCGCCCAGGAGGCCGGCCCCGCCGACCTCACGGTCACCTACACGGAGTCGGCCCGGTGGAACACCGGCTACACCGGCCAGATCACCGTCCACAACGCCTCGGACGCCCCCGTCGACGACTGGGCCGTCGAGTTCTCGCTCCCCGACGGCAGCCGCATCCACGAGCTGTGGAACGCCACCCTCGCGGGCACCCCCGGCGGCTACACGATCACCCCGCCGCACTGGGGCGCCAGCGTCCCGGCGGGCGGCAGCTACTCCTTCGGCTTCAACGGGCTGCACTCCGACGGCGCCACCGACCTCGTGGACTGCCTGGTCAACGGCTCCCCCTGCGCCGGGGACGACGGGAGCGGCCCCTCCCACGACAGCCGCAGCGTCGCCTACTACACCCAGTGGAGCGCCGGGGAGCGCGACTACCACGTCCGCGACCTGGTCGACAGCGACAGCGCGGAGAAGCTCACGCACATCAACTACGCGTTCGGCAACGTCACCGCCGAGGGCGTGTGCGCCACGGGCGACGGGACCAGCCAGGAGGGCGCCGTCGCCGACTACGCGCACCCCGTGCCCGCCTCGGAGAGCGTCGACGGAACCGCCGACGACCCCGGCCAGGAGCTGCGCGGCAACTTCAACCAGCTGCGCGAACTCAAGGAGATGTACCCCGACCTGAAGGTCAACATCTCCCTCGGCGGCTGGGAGTGGTCCCGGTACTTCTCCGACGCGGCCCTGACCGAGGAGTCCCGCGAGAGGCTGGTCAGCTCCTGCGTCGACCTGTACCTCCGGGGGAACCTGCCCGAGGTCGACGGCGCGGGCGGCGAGGGCGCCGCCTACGGGGTCTTCGACGGCATCGACCTGGACTGGGAGTGGCCCGGCTCCGACGGCCACCCGCACAACACGGTCCGCCCCGAGGACAAGGAGAACTTCACCGCCCTGGTGCAGGAGTTCCGCGACCAGCTGGACGCGCTCGGCGGGGAGACCGACCGCCACTACGAGCTGACCGCGTTCATGCCCGCCGGGGGGTGGCGCCTGGACGCCGGGTACGAGCTGGACGAGCTCATGACCGACTTCGACTTCGTCACGGTGCAGGGCTACGACTACCACGGCACCTGGGAGAGCACGACCAACCACCAGTCCAACCTGGTCGTGGACGCCCGCGACCCCCAGCCGGTGATCTCCACCGAGCTCATCGTCCAGGCCTACCTGGACCGGGGCGTGGACCCCGACAAGCTCGTCCTGGGCGTGCCCTTCTACGGACAGGGGTGGACGGGTGTGGAGCCCGGCCCCGACGGCGACGGCCTCTTCCAGCCCGCGACGGGCCCCGCGCAGGGGACGTACGCGGCGGGCACCGAGGACTGGAAGGTCCTGGAGGAGAAGGTCGACTCCGGTGAGTTCGAGGTCTTCCGCAACGAGGAGGCCGGGACCGCCTGGATCTACGACGGCGAGACCCTCTGGAACTACGACGACGAGACCGCCATGACGCAGAAGACCGACTGGGCCCAGGACAACGGCCTCGGCGGGGTCATGATCTGGTCCATCGACGGCGACGACGCCGAGGGCAGCCTCATGGCCGCCATCGACACGGCGCTGAGCGACTAGCAACCGCCCGCCCCCGCAACCGACAGACTTCCGGTCCGGCGATCCCGGACCGGGACCGAGCGGCGTCGGTGCTCTGATCCGGGGAGCACCGCCGCCACGGCCGGTGCGGACCGATGTGCGACGGTCCGCACCGGCCCCCACACCCCCTCCTCCCCCATGTCGGAGGCCCGCCATGCCCCTGCCACGCACACGCCACCTCTCACGCGCGCCGCCGAGACCACCACCGGTCAGCTCGCGACACCGCACTCCCTGGGCGCACACCCCGCAGCCGTCCGCCCCCCGCGGCGGAAGGCCAACCCCCACACCGCTCACGCACCAGGAGCAACCGTGAGAGCACGACTTCGCCAACGGATCGCGGCACTGGCCGCCGCGATCGCCCTACCCCTCGCACTGGCACCCGCCCCCGCAGCGTCGGCCGACACCGCGGGCGTCACCGTCACCTACGTGGAGACCAGCCGCTGGGAGACCGGCTACGGCGGGCAGCTCACCATCGCCAACGGCTCGGGCGCGGCGCTGAGCGACTGGAGCATCGGCCTCCGGCTCCCCTCCGGCACCGCGATCACCAGCCTGTGGAACGCCACCCTCAGCCGCTCCGGCGACGCCTACACCATCACCCCGCCCGCGTGGGGCGCGTCCGTCCCGGCGGGCGGCAGCTACTCCATCGGGTTCAACGGCACCCACGGCGGCGGCGACACCGCTCCCGTGGACTGCACGGTCAACGGCGGCAGCTGCTCGGGCGAGCCCGGCGAGGAGGACACCGAGCCACCCACCGCGCCGACCGGCCTGGCCGTCACCGGCACCACCTCGACCACCGTGACCCTGGAGTGGGGCGCGGCGGACGACAACGCCGGGGTCGCGGGCTACGAGGTCCTCTCCGGGGGCGAGGTCGTCCGCGCGGTCAGCGGTACCACCGCCACCGTCACCGGGCTGGCGCCCGAGACCGAGCACACGTTCACCGTGCGCGCCTACGACACCTCCAACAACAGGGGCCCCGAGAGCGGCGCCGTCACCGCCACCACCGACGCGGACGGCGGCGGCCCCACCGACCCGCCCCAGGAGCGCCGGGTCGCCTACTTCACCCAGTGGGGCATCTACGACCGCGGCTACCTGGTGAACGACCTGGTCACCTCGGGCACCGCCGAGAAGCTCACCCACATCAACTACGCCTTCGGCAACATCAACGCGAACGGCGAGTGCTTCATGGCCAACCAGCTCGGCCAGGGCGACGCCTGGGCCGACTACGGCCGCTCCTTCGGGGCCGCCGACAGCGTCGACGGGGTCGGCGACACCTGGGACCAGGACCTGCGCGGCAACTTCAACCAGCTGCGCGAGCTCAAGGAGATGTACCCCGACCTCAAGGTCAACATCTCCCTCGGCGGCTGGACCTGGTCCGAGCACTTCTCCGACGCGGCGCTGACCGCGGAGTCCCGCGAGCGCATGGTCTCCTCGTGCGTCGACCAGTTCCTGCGCGGCAACCTGCCCCTCTTCGACGGCGCGGGCGGGCCCGGCTCCGCCTACGGCGTCTTCGACGGCATCGACCTGGACTGGGAGTGGCCGGGATCGGCGGGCCATGAGCACAACACCATCCGCCCTGAGGACAAGGAGAACTTCACCGCCCTGGTACAGGAGTTCCGCGACCAGCTGGACGCCCTGGAGACCGAGACGAGCCGCCAGTACGAGCTGACCGCGTTCCTGCCCGCCGACCCGGAGAAGATCGAGCTCGGCTTCGAGATGCCGCAGCTCATGACCGACTTCGACTTCATCACGGTGCAGGGCTACGACTACCACGGCGGCTGGGAGACCACCGCCAACCACCAGTCCAACCTGCTCCTGGACCCCGCCGACCCCGGACCGGACCTGTACTCCACCGAGATCACGGTCCAGGCCTACCTCGACCGCGGAGTGGACCCCGCCGACATGGTGCTCGGCGTGCCGTTCTACGGCCGCGGCTGGACCGGCGTGGAGCCCGGTCCGAACGGCGACGGTCTCTTCCAGAGCGCTACCGGACCCGCTCCCGGTAGCTACGAGGCGGGGATCGACGACTGGAAGGTCCTGAAGGACCTGGTGGGTACCGGCGGCTACGAGCTGCACCGCGACGACGCGCTGGGCACCGCCTGGCTGTACAACGGTGACACCTTCTGGACCTACGACGACGAGGTCTCCATGGCCCAGAAGACCGACTGGGCCCAGGCCCAGGGCCTGGGCGGCGTCATGATCTGGTCCGTTGACGGCGACGACGCCAACGGCAGCCTCATGAACGCCATCGACACGGCGCTGGCCGGGTAGTCGGCGCTCCGGTCCGGCGCACGCCGGGCTGGGGGTAGGCCGATTGGAAAGCCGATTGGAAATGGGCCTGGCCGGAAGTAGGCCGGTGCGGACCGTCGCGGTCCGTACCGGCCGCTTCTGTGTCGGGCTCTCCCAGGGGAACCCTTGTTCCAGACGGACACACGGAGGAAGGGGCTGGCGATGGTGAGCGCACGTCAGCCGCCGCGTAGTGGTCCGGGAGGGCGGTCAGCGGTCGGGGTTCGGGGTTCGGGGGTGGCGGGTCTTTGGTGCGTTGGCATCAAGGGCGGGAGCGACTCCGGGAGGGCGGTCAACGCTTGCTGTACGCGTGTGGTCGCTCGCTCCTGCGTCAGCAGCTGCCGCGTAGTGGCTTGGGAGGGCGGTCAACGGTGGGGGTTGGGGGGTGGTGGGGCTCTGCTGCGTTGGCAGCGAAGGCGGCGGGTGTTTGGGGTTCCCGTTCAACGCTCTGGTCGTGGATGGTGGCCGGAGGCGGCGGCACCGGCTGCCGCGTAGTGGTGGAGGAGGGCGTCCAACGGTGGGGGTTCGGGGGTGATGGGGCTCTGCTGCGTCGGCACCAAAGGCGAGCGGGCCCTCCGGCCTCGGACAGCGCTACCGGCCCCGGGGGTGGGGGCGGGCGACGACGGCAGCGGTGGGTAGGGGACCCGGGCCGCCTGCCGGGTGCGGGCATGCCGGGGCCCGGCCCGGCCGGAGGTCACTCCCGGGGCGGTGGGTCCGGGTCTCTGCCGGGCGGGTGGTGCCGCCCTCGCCCCCGCTGCTGGTGTGTGCGCAGTTCGCGTTGGTACTTGGCCCGGTTGTGCGGGCCGCATAGTGGTTGCAGGTTCGCGACCTCGGTGCGCCCACCCCGGGAGAAGGAGGTGATGTGGTCGGCCTGGCACCAGGTGATCGGCACCTCGCACCCGCCCGGGTGCGCACACGTGGCGTGCCCGTGGAAGGCGGCCGTGCGCTGTCGGGCTGAGGCCAGGCGGCGACTGGGAGCCACATCTAGCACGTGTCCGGTGGAGGGTGCGGTGAGCATCCGCACCACCTCGGAGTCCCCAGCCAGTTCGTGGACCAGCCCGACGGGGATTACCCGGCCGTTCTCGTCCAGAGCGGGCCTTTCCTGGCCTTCGGTGTCCAGGTAGGTCTCCACGGGCACCAGGATGCGGATCTGCGCCAACGGAGCCGGAGTGTTGTCACACCCGGTGTGGGTGGTGGCAAAACGCAGCGCCGCGATGAGCGCGTCGTGCTCGCGCTGAGACCGGCTACGGGTGTCACCCTCGCCGGGTGGGGTGGTGAAGGTGTCAATAGCGGCGCGCACGATCAGCGCGTCTCCGGCCCCGCCCCAGGCCTGGAGTTGGTAGCTGCCCTGGAACGTGTCATGCACGACCAGACCACGCCCGGCGTGGGCGGCCTCGTGGTCACGGTCCAGGCGATGGGGGTCCAAACGGTAAGCGACCTGGCGGGCCACCGACTGGAGCTGGTTGACCGACAACGCGGGCCGCTCTGCCTTGGCCGCCACCAACGCCGACTCAAACCCCTGCCGGTACTCCCCCTCATCGGGGAAGTGGTCCTCATCCCGGGTTTGGACGGCTTTGTCGGTGACCTTGGCGATCGCCACCGCCTCACCCAGCGCCAGAGCGCCCTCCCCTACTGCCTGGACAGTGGCGGGCAGGGTGTTCTGGTGGGTGTGCTCAGCCCATCGGGCCAGGTCCTTGGCCTGGGCGGTGGGCATCTTGCCGTGGTGGGTGAGCCACTTGTCCAACGTGGCGTAGCCGCTGTAGCGGGCCACCTCACCGCGCGCGTACAGGCCAGCCATCCGGGCCAGCGCCTGGTGGCGAATCCTCTCCACCTGGGCCCACAGGGCGGCGACTTCCTCGGCGGCGGCCTCGTCCGCCCCCACGGGCACGTCCCGGCCCAGGACCTCTTCGATGACCTCGCACGCACCGGCCAGCGCGGCCACGGCCGGGGAACAACCCCGGGGGCTTCGGCTGGGTGCTGCGGTCATCGTCTCCATGTTCTTATTATAGGTGAAGATATGCCATTCGACCATGAATTCACAGCTTGCGTTCGGTCTTTTTCCAGCTTCCTTTTCGGGATTTGAGACTTCTCGGCAAGCTGTAATGTGTGCGCCCGAAAAGCGCGACTGAAAATGTGCCCCAAATGTCCGCCTGTCTTTGGTGCCGTTTTTCGCTGTGCAGTCCAGCCGCCTCGGGCCTCAGGCGTTGTCCGCCCTCCGGCGGTCGCTCCTGCCTTTGGCGCCGCTGTTCGTCGGGTGCCCGGCATTCCGCCGACCCCGACCGTTCCCCGCCGCCCGCGCCTTTTCGCGGCAGCTGGTGCGCTTTCGTCGGCGCCGATGACCCCGGGCGGGAACGGCGTAGGGAGGGGCCCTGGCGGCGGCCCCTCCCCGCCCCTTTCCGTCCCTCAAAAGTCCCTTCCCGGCTCCTGGCCGGTGTGCCTGGCTTCACATCCTGGATGAGAGAGGGGCTGGGGATGGAGGAGGGGCGGGTGAGGGCTCCGAGAGGGGCGGGTGAGAGCTCCGCAGGGGACGGGTGGGGGCTCCGCGAGGCGGACGGGACACGTTGTCCACAGGGGTCTGCGAGTGTCGCGGGAAAGTCGTAGGCTCAGGAGTCAACACCCGTCCACCGACCCTCCTGGGGGCACCCGAGCCATGGCCGACTCCTTCGCCCATCTGCACGTCCACACCGAGTACTCGATGCTCGACGGGGCAGCGAAGCTGAAGCCCCTGTTCAAGGAGGCGTCGCGGCTGGGCATGCCCGCGGTCGCGATGACCGACCACGGCAACATGTTCGGGGCCTACGAGTTCTACCAGCAGTCCAAGGGCACCGGCGTCACCCCGATCATCGGTATCGAGGCCTATGTCGCCCCCGAGTCGCGCTTCCACAAGAAGCGGGTCTTCTGGGGGCGGGCCAGCGGCTCCGAGGACGCCTCGTCCGAGGGCGGCAAGGACATCTCCGGCGGTGGCCGCTACCTGCACATGACGATGCTGGCGCAGAACGAGAAGGGCCTGCGCAACCTGTTCCGGATGTCCTCGCTGGCGTCCATGGAGGGCTACTACATGAAGCCCCGCATGGACCTGGAGCTGATGTCGGAGTACAGCGAGGGCATCATCGTCTCCACCGGCTGCCCCTCGGGCGGTGTGCAGACGCGGTTGCGGCTGGGCCAGGAGAAGGAGGCCGTCGCCTACGCGGCCGGACTCCAGGACATCTTCGGCAAGGAGAACGTCTTCCTGGAGCTGATGGACCACGGCGTGCCCATCGAGAAGGAGGTCCGCGACGGCCTGCTCAGGGTCGGCCGCGAACTGGACATCCCGCCGCTGGTGACCAACGACTCCCACTACGTCTACGAGTCCCAGGCCGCGGCGCACGACGCGCTGCTGGCGGTGGGCGTGGGCAAGAACCTGGACGACCCCACCCGGTTCCGGTTCAACGGCTCGGGCTACTACCTCAAGACCGCGGACGAGATGCGCGGCCTCCTCAACTTCGACGAGTGGGAACAGGGGTGCCGCAACACCCTGCTGGTGGCCGAGCGCATCGACCCGGGCGCCTACGACGCGGTGTTCGCCCACCGTGACCTGATGCCGGTCTTCCCCGTGCCCGAGGGGGAGACCCAGGCCTCCTGGCTGGCCAAGGAGGTCGACCGGCTGCTCGCGGGCCGTTACCCGGACGGGATCAACGACGAGATCCGCCAGCGGGTCGACTTCGAGCTCGGCATCATCAACGAGATGGGCTTTCCCGCCTACTTCCTCGTGGTCGCCGACATCTGCCAGTACGCGCGCAAGAACGGGATCGCGCTGGGCCCGGGACGAGGGTCGGCGGCGGGGTCGATGATCGCCTACGTCCTGGGCATCACCGACCTGGACCCGCTGGAGCACGGGCTGCTGTTCGAGCGGTTCCTCAACCCCGAGCGCGTCACCATGCCCGATGTCGACCTGGACTTCGACGAGCGTCGGCGCGGGGAGATGATCGAGTACGTCACCCGCCTGTACGGCGAGGAGCGCGTCGCGCAGATCCTGACCTTCGGCACCATCAAGGCCAAGGCCGCGGTCAAGGACTCCACGCGCATCCTGGGCATGCCCTACTCGGTGGGCGACCAGATCACCAAGGCCTTCCCCGCCGCGGTCGGTGGCAAGGAGATCCCGCTGGAGGCGGTGACCAACACCGAGCACGAGCGCTACGGCGAGACCACCGAGCTGCGCAGCCTCATCGACAACGACGCGCAGGTCGCCAAGGTGATGGAGACCGCGCGCGGCATCGAGGGCCTGACCCGCGGCACGGGCGTGCACGCGGCCGGGGTGATCCTGTCCAAGGAGCCCCTGCTCGACGTCATCCCGCTGCACAAGCGCGACACCGACGGGGCCATCATCACGGGCTTTCCCTACCCTCAGTGCGAGGACATGGGCCTGCTCAAGATGGACTTCCTGGGTCTGCGCAACCTCACGATCATGGACGACGCGGTCAAGTCCATCAAGGAGGCCGAGGGGATCGACATCGACCTGGGGAAGCTCCCCCTGGACGACAAGAAGACCTACCAGCTCCTCTCGCGCGGCGACACCCTGGGCGTGTTCCAGCTGGACGGCGGCGCGATGCGCAACCTGCTCAAGCGCATGGAACCCAAGAAGTTCGGTGACATCGCGGCCGTGCTGTCGCTGTACCGGCCCGGTCCGATGGCCGCGAACGCGCACAACGACTACGCCGACCGCTCGAACGGGCGGCAGGAAGTCACCCCGATCCACCCGGAGCTCAAGGACGCCCTGGATCCGATCCTGGGGGAGACCTTCCACCTGCTCGTCTACCAGGAGCAGATCATGGCCATCGCCCAGCAGTTGGCCGGGTACACCCTGGGCGGCGCCGACCTCATGCGCCGCGCGATGGGCAAGAAGAAGAAGGAGGCCCTGGAGGAGGAGGAGGCCAAGTTCTTCCCCGGGGCCGAGGCCCGCGGCTTCTCCCGGGAGGCCACGCAGGCGCTGTGGGACGTCATGCTGCCCTTCGCCGGTTACGCGTTCAACAAGTCGCACGCCGCCGGGTACGCCCTGGTCTCCTACTGGACCGCCTACCTCAAGGCCAACCACCCCGCCGCCTACATGGCCGCGCTGCTGACCTCGGTCAGCGACGACAAGGACAAGATGGCGATCTACCTGGCCGAGTGCCGGACCCAGGGCATCAAGGTGCTGCCCCCCGACGTCAACGAGTCGGGCCTGCGCTTCACCCCGGTGGGCAAGGACATCCGCTTCGGCATGGGCGCGGTCCGCAACGTCGGCGCCAACGTCGTCAACTCGATCATCAAGACCCGCACCGAGAAGGGCAAGTTCAGCTCCTTCACCGACTTCCTGTCCAAGATCGAGCTGGCGGCCTGCAACAAGCGCGTCATCGAGTCGCTGATCAAGGCGGGCGGCTTCGACTCGCTCGGTCAGCCCCGCCGTGAGCTGTACCGCCACCACGAGACGGCGGTGGACGGCATGATCAGCTCCAAGAAGCAGGAGGCGCACGGACAGTTCGACCTGTTCGGCGGCGGCGACGACGGCGACTCCACCCCCATCGGCCTCAACATCAACTGGGGTGATGAGGAGTGGGACCGCAAGACCAAGCTGGCCTTCGAGCGGGAGATGCTGGGCCTGTACGTCTCCAGCCACCCGCTGGCCGGTGCCGAGCGGGTGCTGGCGCGTTCGCGCGACACCTCCATCGCGCAGATCGTGGCGGGGGAGCTGGCCCGAGAGCGCGGTGAGGTGCGTATCTCCGGCCTGATCTCCAAGGTGGACAAGCGCACCAACAAGGCGGGCAACCAGTGGGCGATCGCCACGGTCGAGGACCTGGACGCCTCGATGGAGGTGCTGTTCTTCCCCAAGACCTATCCGCTGTACGTGCAGGCCCTGCTGGAGGACACCGCGGTCACGGTCAAGGGCAGGCTCAACGACCGGGACGGCACGTGGTCGATGTTCGCCTCGGAGATGTCGATCCTGGACATCTCGCACGTCACCGAGGGAGAACCGCCGGTGCTGCTGACCGTCGCGGAGGAGCGCCTCACCCCCGAGCTGGTCGGTGACCTGCGCCAGGTGCTGGCCACGCACAAGGGGGACACCCCGGTGCGGATCCGGGTGGACAACCCGGTCCGGTCGCGTGTCTACGCCGTGGACCGCTACTCGGTGCGGATCTCCCCGGAGTTCAACGGTGAGGTCAAGAGCCTGCTGGGGGCCTTCGCGGTCGACTACTGACCACCGCCCCGCGGCCTCACGGTCCCCGCGCGCCCTCGGGCGGGCGGGGACCTTTTTCGTATCCGCCCTTGCCCGATCGAAGTTAGCGATATATCTTTGAGCTATCAGAACAGAGGGAGATAGTCGCTCTGTATCGCACAACCTCAAGGAGAACACCATGAGCGCCATGGCACTGCCCGGCCCCTGGTCCTGGGACGCACGCGGACCGCGCCGCTCGCGCCGCCCCTGGGGCCGCCGGCCGCAGGAGGAGCGACGCGGGTTTGCCGAGCACGGGGACCACCATGGTCCGGGAGGCGGCGGAGAGCGGTTCGCGTTCGGTCCGCCTCCGCCTCCCGAACCCCCGATGGGACCGGGGCGGCCGCCCTGGGGAGCGGGGCCCTTCGGCTCCGACCACCCGTTCGGCGGCTTCGGTCCCGGCGGTCCCGGCGGCTTCGGGCCGGGTGCGGGGTTCGGCCCGGGAGGCGGCCCAGGCGGTCGGCGCGGGGGCGGGCACCGCGCCAAGCGGGGCGACGTGCGCACCGGCATCCTGCTGCTGCTCGCGGAGGAGCCGCGCAGCGGCTACGAGATCATCCGGGAGGGCCGAGACCGCAGCGGCGGCATGTGGCGGCCCAGTCCGGGCTCGGTCTACCCCATGCTCCAGCAACTGGAGGACGAGGGCCTGGTCGTCCAGCAGGAGGGCGAGGGGCGCCGCCGCCCCTACCGGCTCACCGAGGAGGGCATCGCCCACCTGGAGGAGCACGGTGCCGGGCTCACCCCGCCCTGGGAGGCGGTCGCCGACGCCTACGCCGACACCCGGTCCCGCTACGAGGAGGTCGCGGCACTGGCCCACCAGCTCAGCGCGGCCGCGGCGCAGGTCGCCCAGGCGGGCAGCGCCGACCAGCTGGAGCGGGCCAAACGGCTCCTGGCCGAGACCCGCCGGGGCCTCTACCTCATCCTCGCGGAGGAGGAGGCCGACACCGCCTCCGCCCCGGCGGACGACGACGAGGACTGAGGCGCCGGGCACCGGCCGGTGACGGCGACGACGCTGGGGTGCCCGGGGGCGCGAACACGCCCCCGGGCACCCCTGCTGCGCCGGTGCCCCTTGTGCCGGCGCCCTGTCGGTCAGCGGTCCCACCTGTCAGCGCCCCGGCCCCCTGGGGCCGGGCCCGCCGGTGCCCCGGACCGGGGGACGCGTCGTTCGCCCCGGGGCCCGTCGCCCCGACGCGCGGACTACTCGCCGGTCGTTCCGTCGGCGAGTTCGCGCAGGACGTCCAGGTGGCCGTTGTGGCGGGCGGTCTCCTCGACCATGTGCACCAGCACCCACCGCAGTGTGGTGTGCCCCTCCGAGCGGTGGGCGCGCCGCGAGCCCGAACCCAGCTCCAGCCGGGCGGTGATCTCGCGGGAGCGGGCGCACTGGGCCTCGTACTCCTCCAGGAGCCGGGCCAGGGGGAGCTGCCCGCCCCGGCGCCACTCGGCGTCGGGGTCCTCCGGGGTGGCGTAGCCCTCGTCGGGCCGCCCCAGCAGGACCACCTCGAACCAGGCGTGCTCCACCCAGCGCAGATGGGAGACGACGGCGCCCACGCTCATCAGCGGGGACGTCGGCAGGGGAGTGGCGGCGGCGTGTTCGGGGGACAGCCCGGCGCACTTGGCGTGGACCGTGGCGCGGTGCCAGTCCAACCAACTGGTGAGCATGGTGCGCTCGTCGGCGGCCTTGGGCGGGTCGACACGATGGAGTCCGGGGACGGCCAGAGGGCTGTTCTTGTCACTCATGCCGGTATTCTCCGTTCCGGCTATACCCCGTATCCACTGGTTTTCCGCAGGCCGGGACGGGGCGCGGAGAGTGGGGGAGATGGCGGACCGCAACCGGGGGGAGACGTCGGCGCCGACACGCCGACTGGTCGTGGGAGCGTGCGTCCTGGGGGTCCTGCTCCTGCTGGGCGCGTCCCTGGGGCCGTTGTGGTGGGGCCTGGCGCCGCGCGCGGAGGGCACCGCGCTGGGCGGGGGCGAAATCTTCACCGGAACCACCGAGGACGTGTTCGCGGGCGAGGGCTGGTTCGCCCTCATCACCGCCCTCACCGGGCTGATCACGGGCTACACCGCCTACATGGCCCAGTTCCCGTTGTCGCGCCGCCGCTTCCAGGACCTGCGCATGGTGTGCCTGGTCGCGGGCTTCCTCGGTTCGCTGGGCGGGGCCGTGCTCACCTGGCGCATCGGTGTGGCCCTGGACGGACCGGCGCACGCCGCCGTCGACGCCGCCGAGCCCGGTGCCGCCGTCCAGACCGGACTCCAGCTCGACGCGACCGCCTTCCTGCTGATCTGGCCCCTGGTGTTCGTCCTCCAGTACGGGCTGCTCGACGCGATCAGCTTCGTGCGCCGCGACCTGCCCGGCGTGCCCCGGCACGTGCTCGTGCGGCGGGCCCCGGACGCGGACGCGGACGCACACGCCGAACCCGGTGCGCCGCTCGGCCACGGTCCGGACACGGGCCCCGCGGCGCCCCCGCCCCCCGGTGAGCCGATCCCGGCCGAGCGCGACCAGGCGGGACCGGAGGAGCCCCGCGGCTGACCCCGCCCCGGCCCCTTGCCCCTGTCCTCAGAGCCCGCGGACGCTCTCCTCGTACATGCCGTCGAGCAGGTCGCGGTACCTGTCCTCGACCACCCGCCGCCGCATCTTCAGGCTGGGCGTCATCTCGCCCTCCTCGATCGTCAGGTCGCTCGGCAGGATCGCGAACCTCTTCACGGTCTCGTGCCGGGGCAGGCCCCTGTTGAGCTCGTCGACGGCCTCCTGGACCATCTCCCGGACCCTCGGCTCCCGCGTCAGGCCCGTGTAGTTGAGGTGGCCCAACCCGTGCTCCGCCGCCCAGGCGTCGATGGACTCGGGGTCCAGGGCCACCAGCGCCACGCAGTAGGGTCTCCGGTCGCCGTGCACGACCAGGTTGCTGACGTAGGGGCACAGCGCCTTGAAGCGGCTCTCGATGCTCTGGGGCGCCACGTACTTGCCGCCGGAGGTCTTGATCAGCTCCTTCTTGCGGTCGGTGATGCGCAGGCGGCCGTTCTCCAGGGCGCCGATGTCGCCGGTGGCGAACCAGCCGTCCGCGGTGAGCACCTCCTCGGTGGCGCCGGAGAGGTTGTGGTAGCCGCGCATCACGCCGCCGCCCCGGATGAGGACCTCGCCGTCCTCGGCGATGCGCACCTCGGTGCCGGGCATGGGCAGTCCGACCGTGCCGAAGCGCACGTCGCCGGGGCGGTTGACGAACGTCCCGGCACTGGTCTCGGTGAGCCCGTAGCCCTCCAGGATGACGATCCCGGCGCCGTAGAAGAACCGGCCGATCTCGGGGGACAGCGGCGCGCTGCCGGAGATGAAGAACTTCAGCCGCCCGCCGAAGCGAGCCCGCAGCCTTGCGAACACGAGCCTGTCGGCGACCCGGTACTGCGCGGCGAGCAGCCCGCTGGGCTCGCGGCCCTCCTCCCTGAGCCGGGCGACCCGGTCGCCCACCCCCGCGGCCCACCGGAAGATCCGGTACCTGGCCGCGCCGCCCTCCCGGGCCTGCATGACCACGCGGTTGTACACCTTCTCGAAGATGCGCGGAGCGGCGGCCATGAAGGTGGGCCGCACGACGGCCAGGTTGTCCACGATCCGCTCGGGGCGGCCGTCCACGGCGGTCCGGAAGCCGATCCGCAACTGGCTGACCTGCATGAGCTTGCCGAACACGTGCGACAGCGGCAGCCACAGGTACTGGACGTCGTCGGCGCCCATCAGGTCCCAACCCTGTGCGCGCAGCTCGGTGTCCAGGTCCGCCATGGCCTGGGACTCGTAGAGCCAGTTCGCGTGGTCCAGGCGCACGCCCTTGGGCCTGCCGGTGGTGCCGGAGGTGTAGATCAGCGTGGCCAGGTGGTCGGGCTCGACCGCCGCGACCAGCGCCTCGAACAGGTCGGGATCCCCGGCGTGGATCTCGGCGCCCCGGGCGGTCAGCTCCTCCAGGGACATCACCCAGTCGTCGTCGCCCCCGGCCGCGCCCTCGAAGGCGATCACCCGCGACAGCCCCGGCATCTGGGCGCGCTGGTCGACCAGCTTGGCGACCTGCTCGTCGTTCTCGGCGAAGGCCACCATGCTGCCCGAGTCGGAGACGATGTAGGCGCAGTCGGGCGGGGTGGAGGAGGGGTAGACGGTGGTGGAGGCGCCGCCCGCGCACAGCACGGCCAGGTCGGCGAGGATCCACTCGACGCGCGTGCTGGAGACGATCGCGCACCGGGCCTGGGGGGTCACGCCCAGGTCGTGCAGGCCCAACGCGATGTCGCGCACCCGGTCACGGGTCTGCGACCAGGTGAGGGTCTCCCATTTCTCGGGGGCGCCGGACGCGCCGGGGAGGGGATGGCTGAACGCCTCGGAGTCGGCTGACTCGGCGACGCGGGAGAGGAACATACCGGGAACGGAGGAAAAGGGGGATGAATTGTTGCGCATGTCACAAAACTACCCCTGGGTAGGTAACCCGGCAACAGCCCGCGCACGCCCTCGGAAACGGTCCCCGTCCGAGCTCAGGAGGCGCTGATCGGTGCGGTGACCGCCTCGGTGAGCGTGATCAGGTCCCGGGGCTTGAGCTCCATCTGCAAACCCCGCCGCCCGGCCGAGACGTAGACCGTGGGCAGCTCGGTGATCGACGCGTCGATCACGGTGCGCAGCCGCTTGCGCTGGCCCAGGGGGCTGATCCCGCCGCGCACGTACCCGGTGGCCTTCTCGGCCAGGGCCGCATCGGCCATGGCCGCCTTCTTGCCGCCGACCGCGGCGGCCAGCGCCTTGAGGTCGAGCGTGGTGCTGACGGGCACCACCCCGACGGTGAGCTGTCCGTCCACCTCGGCGATCAGGGTCTTGAAGACGTGCTCGCGGGGGACGCCGAGCGCGTCGGCCGCGTCGGTGCCGTAGGAGTGCCCGTCCGAGGAGCCGTCCACCTCGTACGGGTGCAGTGTGTACGTGGTCTTGGTCCGCCCGGCGGCCACGGTCGCGGGTGTGGCTTTTGCGCTCATTGAGTACCTGGTTCCTTCTCTGCGCGCGAACGCGCTGGTGCGTGCGTCGCAACAGCCCGGGTCGGAGTTCCGGGCACGCCGCACCGGTCCGCACAGCAGGCTAGGCCAACACGGGGCCGGACCGCGCGCAGGCGTGCGGGGAAAGGCGGTGTTTCCTCCGCTGGACAACCGGTATCGGGACCTTCGGTCCGGAAAGGGACCGGAAAACGCGCCGCGCACTCCGGGGCGCGCTGAGGCCGGGGGTCTGTTTTTTGGACGTGTCTCAGCGTAGGGGGGTTGGTTCGGGCGCCCACGGGGTTCTGGAGGCGGCGGAGGTGAGACTGCGAGGAACGAGCCGTCTCACCGTAGACGCCACTGCGCTCCTTCAGCCCGATTCCCGTTCTTCGGGCGCCCGAACACGGACCGAAGCGAGCGGAGGTCCAAAGAAACGCTGCCTAGTTGAACGACACGCCGTTGTTGAGGAAAGGGCCCGCGGGGAGGTTGGGCAGTGTGGGAGCGGCCACGATGCGGTTCTCCCGGCGCAGGAAACGGGCGGTCACGGCCAGCCGGGTCGCGGCGTCCTCGGCCTCCAGCAGCCGCTGCTTCTCCGCCTGGTCCAGGACCGCGGCCGAGGCCACCGCGTAGGACAGCGCGATGGGGTCCTTGGGCAGGTCGGGCGAGGCGTCCGGCGACATCCCGATCGAGGCCAGGCGCTGGGAGTAGGTCCCGAACAGGTCGCGCACCCGCTCGGCGTGCTCCTCCACGTCCGGGCCCGTGGACTCGGGCAGGAAGGCCACCGAAGCGGTCGAGTACTCCTCCGGGGAGGAGGCGTCCACCTCCGACAGGTCGGTGATGGAGAACCGCGCGCCGCCCTCCACGACCAGGTCGTAGCGGCCGTCCTCGTAGGTGCGCACGTCGCGCACCAGGGCGGTGCACCCGGTCGCGCTGATCCGGGGCAGCGCGGTGCCCGCTCCACCGGTGGTGGGCGTCCCCGTGTCGGCGCCGCCCGCGCCCTGGCCGGACTCCGAGGCCACCTCCTGGCCCAGCTCGATCCACACCACACCGAACCTGAGCGGCCCCCGGCCGCGCCCGATCTCGTCCCCCTGGGCGAAGGAGGGCCCGAGCAGCTCCGCGACCAGTCGGCGGTAGCGCCGCTCGAAGACGTGCAGGGGAACGGTCATACCGGGGAACAGCACGGTGTTCAACGGGAAGATCGGCAGGGCCAAGGGCATGGTTCCAGTATGCCCCTCATGCCGGGAACGCGGGCGCCGAAACCGGCGGCGCGTCCCCGTCCGGCCACGGCCCCCGCCACGCGGAGCGGCCCGGGGCACGGCGCCCGCGTCCCCCCTCTGGAACGGGCGTCCGGTGCCCCGGGCCTCGGAGGCGGCCGCCCGGAGGCGGCCGGCGGTCCCGGGTCGCGGGGTCAGGAGACCGACGGACCGGCGGTGCCGGGCGCGCCCTGGCCGCCGCTGTCCTCGCTGGGCATGTCGCGGGCGACGAAGGTCTCCACGTCGAACAGGTTGCCGTTGGCGCGGTCCACCACGTTGAGGAGGGTCGACATCTTGGCGACCTCCTCGGTCTGCTCCTGGATGAACCACTGGAGGAACTGCTCGCCGGTGTAGTCGTCCTCGTCGCGGGCGACCTTGGCCAGGCGCTGGAACTGGTCGGTCACCTCGCGCTCCTGGCGAAGGGCCAGGGCGACCAGGTCCCGGGGCACGGCGAAATCGGTCTCGATCTCGTCCACGCCCGGAAGGGAGAACGGAACGTCGGTGTCCAGGAGGAAGCGCACGATCATCATCGCGTGGTCGCGCTCCTCCAGGGACTGCTCGTAGAAGACCCGCGCCAGCTGGGGCAGGTCGTGGTCGTCGAACCAGGCGGCGATGGCCACGTACTGGTGCGAGGCCGTGAACTCGTGCCGCACCTGGTCGACGAGGAGCCGGTGGAACTTGGAAAGGCCGATATCGCTGCTCTTGTTCGAAGTCATGGGTACACGATAACGCACACAAAAGCATTTCGCGACATTTATCGGTGTGACTCGAATTTCTTAGGCAAGCCTTTCTGAAGATTAATAAGGTTAGGTGTCCCAAACTTAGGGCGCACTTATGCGGGTGTGCGGGGAGCCCCGTCGGCGACCTCCCGGACCGGCGCGTACCCGCCGGTGGCGCGCGTGTGGCGTCCATCATCCGGACGGCACCGCCCACCGAATGGGCACTTCCCCCTAGACTGGGACCGTGATCAGTCGAATCGACCTCCGAGGCACCCAAGGCGACCCGCGTCAGGCCCTTCCGCGCGCGGAACTGGACGTGGCGGCCGCCGCCGAGCGCGTACGCCCCCTGTGCGAGGACGTACGCCATCGCGGTGCCGAGGCCCTGGTCGAACTCACCGAGCGCTTCGACGGCGTGAGACTGACCGACATCCGCGTGCCCAAGGACGCGATCGAGGCCGCCCTGGACGGCCTCGACCCCACCGTGCGCGCCGCGCTGGAGGAGTCCATCCGCCGCGCCCGCACGGTCCACCGCGACCAGCGCCGCACCGACCACACCACCCGCGTCGTGCCCGGCGGCACCGTCACCGAGAAGTGGATCCCCGTCGACCGCGTCGGCCTCTACGTGCCGGGCGGCCGGGCCGTCTACCCCTCCAGCGTCGTCATGAACGTCGTCCCCGCCCAGGAGGCGGGAGTGCGCTCCCTGGCGGTCACCTCACCGCCCCAGAGCGCCTTCGGCGGGCTGCCGCACCCGACCATCCTCGCCGCCTGCGCCCTGCTCGGCGTCGACGAGGTCTACGCCGTCGGCGGCGCCCAGGCCATCGCCATGTTCGCCTACGGGGCGGGCCCCTGCGAGCGCGCCGACATGGTCACCGGCCCCGGCAACATCTGGGTGGCCGCGGCCAAGCGCCTGCTCAAGGGTGTCATCGGCATCGACGCCGAGGCCGGTCCCACCGAGATCGCGATCCTCGCCGACGCCACCGCCAACCCCGACTACGTCGCCGCCGACCTGGTCAGCCAGGCCGAGCACGACGTCGTCGCCGCCTCGGTCCTGGTCACCCCGGACGAGGCGCTCGCCGAGGCGGTCACCGACCGCCTCG
The DNA here is from genome assembly GCF_012396365.1 of Nocardiopsis alborubida. GTDB lineage: Bacteria > Actinomycetota > Actinomycetes > Streptosporangiales > Streptosporangiaceae > Nocardiopsis > Nocardiopsis alborubida. The sequence continues at coordinate 31,668 of NZ_JAAXPG010000011.1, forward strand.
CCGTACGCGTGGCCGCCACCAAGCACGGCGACCGCGTCCGCGAGGCCCTGTCCGGCCCGCAGTCCGGCATCGTCCTGGTCGACGACCTCGACCACGGCCTCGCCGTCGTCAACGCCTACGCCGCCGAGCACCTGGAGGTCATGACCGCCGACGCCGCCGCGTGGGCCGCGCGCGTGCGCAACGCGGGCGCGATCTTCGTCGGCGACTTCTCGCCGGTCTCCCTCGGCGACTACGCCGCCGGGTCCAACCACGTGCTGCCCACCGGCGGCTGCGCCTGCCACACCGGCGGCCTGAGCGTGCAGACCTTCCTGCGCGGCGTGCACGTGGTCGAGTACGACCGCGAGGCGCTGGCCGACGTCGCCCACCACGTCGTCGCCCTGGCCAACGCCGAGGACCTGCCCGCGCACGGCGAGGCCGTCGCCGCGCGCACGGACCCGGCCTGAGCCCGACGGCCACCCGCCCGGCGGGACCCGGGAGCGCGGACCCCGCGGCCGCACCGGCCGCGACCCGCGCGCACCCGCCCGCCTCCGACCGACCATGAGCGTGCAACCGTGAGCTTCACCCTGAACGACCTGCCCCTGCGCGACGACCTGCGCGGCCGCTCGCCCTACGGCGCGCCGCAGCTGGACGTGCCCGTGGTGCTCAACACCAACGAGAACCCGCACCCGCCCTCACCGCGCCTGGCCAAGGCGCTGGCCGAGGCGGTAGCCGACACCGCCCTGGGCCTCAACCGCTACCCCGACCGGGACGCGGTCCGCCTGCGCGAGGGCCTGGCCGCCTACCTCGGCCACGGCCTGACCGCCGACCGCGTGTGGGCGGCCAACGGCTCCAACGAGGTCCTCCAGCAGGTCCTCCAGGCCTTCGGCGGCCCCGGCCGGGTCGCCATGGGATTCGAGCCCTCCTACTCCATGCACCCGATCATCTCCCGGGGCACCGGAACCGGCTGGGTGTCCGTGCCGCGCGGAGCCGACTTCCGGATCGACGTGGACGCCGCCCTGGCCGCCATCGCCGAGCACCAGCCCAGCGTCGTCTTCCTCACCTCGCCCAACAACCCCACCGGCACCGCCCTGGACCTCGCCGACACCGAGCGCGTCCTCGCGGCGGCCCCCGGCGTCGTGGTCGTGGACGAGGCCTACGCCGAGTTCCGCCGCGAGGGCACGCCCAGCGCGCTGAGCCTGCTGCCCGACCACCCCAGGCTCGTCGTCTCGCGCACCATGTCCAAGGCCTTCGCCCTGGCCGGTGCGCGTGTGGGCTACCTGGCCGCCCACCCGGCCGTGGTCGACGCCCTCCAGCTGGTCCGCCTGCCCTACCACCTGTCCGCCGTCACCCAGACGGTCGCGCTCACCGCGCTCGACCACGCCGACGAACTCCTCGCCGCCGTCGCCGACCTGCGCGCCGAACGCGACTCCCTGGTCGCCTGGCTGCGCGAGCACGGCTTCTCCGTCGCCGAGTCCGACGCCAACTTCGTCCTGTTCGGCGAGTTCGAGGACCGCACCCGGGTCTGGCAGGACATGCTCGACCAGCAGGTCCTCATCCGCGAGACCGGCCCGCCCGGCTGGCTGCGCGTCACCGTCGGCACCCCGGAGGAGATGGCCGCCTTCCGCCGGGCCCTGCTCCGCGCCACCGGACGCTGAGCCGTGCCCGCCGACCCCGAAACCGCCGCCGGGGCCGACCCGGCCGAGCCCCGCACCCACCGCACCGAGCGAGGAAGTCCCACCACCATGAGCCGCACCGGACGCGTCGAGCGCACCACCAAGGAAACCAAGGTCCTGGTCGAGATCAACCTGGACGGCACCGGCGTCGCCGACGTCTCCACCGGCGTCGGCTTCTTCGACCACATGCTCGACCAGCTCGCCAAGCACGGCCTGTTCGACCTGACCGTGCGCACCGAGGGCGACCTGCACATCGACTCCCACCACACCATGGAGGACACGGCCCTGGCCCTGGGCGCCGCCTTCCGCGAGGCCCTGGGCGACAAGCGCGGCATCCGCCGCTTCGCCGACGCCAAGGTGCCCCTGGACGAGGCCCTGGCCGAGGTCACCGTCGACGTCTCCGGCCGCCCCTACCTGGTGCACAGCGAGCCCGAGGGCATGGCCCCGCTGATCGGCCGCGACTACGACACCACCATGACCCGCCACATCCTGGAGTCGTTCGTGGCCCAGGCGCGCGTCGCCCTGCACGTGCGCGTGCCCTACGGCCGCAACGCCCACCACATCGTCGAGTGCCAGTTCAAGGCGCTGGCCCGCGCCCTGCGCGCGGCCACCGAGGACGACCCGCGCGTCAGCGGCATCCCGTCCACCAAGGGCGCCCTGTAGATGGACGGATACCTGTGGGGGATCGCCCTCATCGTGCTCGGGGGCTTCCTCGCCGGTGGCGCGTACGCCCTGTGGAGGGTCAACCGGCCCCTCGCCGTCGTCCTGGCCGGATGCACGGCGCTCGCGCTGGCCTCCGGCGTACTGCGCCTGGACTACTTCTGAAGGGGAAGGGCAGCACCATGCCGTCACGAGTGGTCGTCTTCGACTACGGCTCCGGCAACCTGCGCTCGGCGCAGCGCGCCATGGAGCGCACCGGAGCCGACGTCACCGTCACCTCCGACCCGCACGCCGCCCTCGACGCGGACGGCCTCGTCGTCCCGGGCGTGGGCGCTTTCAGCGCGTGCATGTCCAGCCTCCGGGCCGCTGGCGGCGACCGGATCATCGGCAGGCGTGTGGCCGGGGGACGTCCGGTCCTGGGCATCTGCGTGGGGATGCAGGTGCTCTTCGAGCAGGGGGTGGAGCGCGCCGACTCCGGCTCCGAGGCGGGGGAGGAGGTCACCGAGGGCTGCGGCGAGTGGCCCGGCACGGTGGACCGCCTGCGCGCGCCCGTCGTCCCGCACATGGGCTGGAACACCGTCCGCCCGCCCGAGGACACCCGGCTCTTCGCCGGGATCGGACCCGAGGACCGCTTCTACTTCGTGCACTCCTACGCCGTGCGCGAGTGGGGGTTCACACCCACCAACGAGCGCATCCCCGCGCCCGGGGTGACCTGGGCCGAGCACGGCGAGCCGTTCGTGGCCGCCGTCGAGAACGGGCCGCTGTGGGCCACCCAGTTCCACCCGGAGAAGTCCGGGGACACGGGCGCCCGCATCCTGGCCAACTGGGTCGACACCCTCTGACACGCCGTTTTTCCGACCGACCGACGAGAACGAGATGACTCCATGACCGGCGAGACCACCACCCCCGTACTCGAACTGCTCCCCGCCGTGGACGTGGCGGGCGGCCAGGCCGTCCAGCTCGTCCAGGGCAAGGCGGGCTCCGGCGGGCAGTACGGCGACCCCTTCGAGGCGGCCCTGGCCTGGCAGTCCGCCGGCGCCGAGTGGATCCACCTGGTGGACCTGGACGCCGCGTTCGGCCGCGGCCACAACCGCGACCTGCTGCGCGACATCGTCGGCCGCCTGGACGTGAAGGTGGAGATGTCCGGCGGCATCCGCGACGACGAGTCGCTGGCCGCCGCCCTGTCCACCGGGTGCAGGCGGGTCAACATCGGCACCGCCGCCCTGGAGAACCCCGAGTGGTGCGCGAGGATCATCGCCGAGCACGGCGACCGGATCGCGATCGGCCTGGACGTGCGCGGCACCACCCTGGCCGCGCGCGGCTGGACCCGCGACGGCGGCGACCTCATGCGGACCCTGGAGCGCCTGGAGTCGGAGGGCTGCGCCCGCTACGTCGTCACCGACGTCCAGAAGGACGGCACCCTCAAGGGCCCCAACCTGGACCTGCTGCGCACCGTGTGCGAGCGCACCGACAAGCCGGTGGTGGCCAGCGGCGGCGTCTCCAGCCTGGAGGACCTGCGGGCGATCGCCACGCTGGTGCCGCTGGGCGTGGAGGGCGCCATCATGGGCACCGCCCTGTACGAGGGCGCCTTCACCCTGGAGGACGCCCTGGCCACGGTGCGCGAGGCCGGGAGCGTGCGGCGGTGAGCGTGTCGGTACGCGTCATCCCCTGCCTGGACGTGGACGCCGGGCGGGTGGTCAAGGGCGTCAACTTCGAGAACCTGCGGGACGCGGGCGACCCGGTGGAGCTGGCGGGCACCTACGACGCCGACGGCGCCGACGAGCTCACCTTCCTCGACGTCACCGCCTCCAGCGGTGACAGGGAGACCACCTACGACGTGGTGCGCCGCACCGCCGACCAGGTGTTCATCCCGCTGACCGTGGGCGGCGGGGTGCGCACCCCCGACGACGTGGACCGGCTGCTGCGCGCGGGCGCGGACAAGGTGGGCGTCAACACCGCCGCCATCGCCCGGCCCGAGCTCATCCGGGAGATCGCCGAGCGCTTCGGCCGCCAGGTGCTGGTGCTCTCCGCCGACGTGCGCCGGGTGCGCGAGGGCGGACGGCCGACCCCGAGCGGGTTCGAGGTCACCACGCACGGCGGGCGCCGCAGCGCCGGGGTCGACGCCCTGGAGTGGTGCGAGCGCGCCGCGGAGCTGGGGGCGGGGGAGATCCTGCTCAACTCGATGGACGCCGACGGCACCCGGTCGGGCTTCGACCTGGAGCTGATCCGGGCGGTGCGCTCGCGGGTGGAGGTGCCGCTGATCGCCTCCGGCGGCGCGGGCGCGGTGGAGCACTTCGCCCCGGCCGTGGCGGCGGGCGCGGACGCGGTGCTGGCCGCGACGGTCTTCCACTTCGGGCAGTTCACCATCGCCGACGTCAAGAAGAGCCTGCGCGAGGCGGGCCACCCCGTCCGCTGAGCGGTGCGGGTCCCGGCCCCGAACGGCTCGGCTGGCTCCGGGCACACGGCCTCCGCGCGCTCGCGAGCGCGCGGAGGCCGTCCGTGTGCACGGGCCCGCCCGCCCCCTGGCCGGGCACCGCCCCCGGCCGGAGTCCGGTTACGTTCGGCGGCCCCGTACACGCGCACGCCGTCGAATCGGTTGGCGTATGTGCTGAGAAAAAGGGACAAGGGCAGAGAACTGTGTCCTTTTGGTGGTATTGGCGTGCATTTTGTGAACGTGACGCGGGTCTCACACATCGAACAGTGTGTAACACCGAACCGCCGTGTAGCACCGACCACGGGGACCACAGGGGAAAGGAACCTCTCCATGTCCACCACCACCGGGCGGGCCGCGTCCCTTCTCGCGGCCGCCGCCCTCGCCGCGACGACCGCCCTCGCCACCGCGCCCGCCGCCCTGGCGGACGACCTCGACCAGACCTCTCCCGAGGCCCTCGCCGCCATCGAGTCCCAGGTCTGGCCCGAGTACACCCTCGGAGACTCCAGCATCGACGTCTACGCCGCCAAGATGCTGCTCTCCTACGGTGAGATCAACCCCGGCGAGCTCGACCTGGAGTTCGACCAGGACCTCCACGACACCCTCGTCACCTACCAGGAGGCCTTCGGCCTGCACGACGACGGCGACCTCAACCCCGACACCTGGGAGCACTTCCAGGAGCTGGTCTTCGGCCAGCACCAGTTCCGCCGCGGCGACACCGGCCCGGTCGTCACCATGATCCAGCGCGAGCTCAACGCCAAGTTCAACGCCCACCTGGCCACCGACGGCGTCTACGGACCCGCCACGGAGCGGGCCGTCCGCGACGCCCAGGAGTACTTCGGCATCGGAGTCGACGGTGTCTTCGGGCCCGTCTCCTTCCACGCCGTGATCAGCTACCAGGACTACGCCCGCTGACCGGCCCCGCGGCGCCCCGGTGACCCGCGCCGGGAACCAGGACGCGCCCTCTCCCGCGGTGTCCGGGCCCGCCCTCCCGGGGCCCGGGCCCCGTTCCGCCCCGAACCAGACGGAATAGCCCCGTCGCGCCGTGCGCTGAAACAATCCGGTGGAACCTTGTCGGTGCCGCTGGATAGGTTGACACGACACGCGCACATCCACGCCCTCCGGCATGCCCGGAGGCCGCCGTGCGCGTGTCGGGCTGCGCCGGGCCTGCCCGGCCACGGAGGAGAACGGGGGGCGTATGGCGCGGGGTACGAGCACCAGGGAACCGGAGAACGAGGAGGGGTCGGCGCCGCCCGGAGCCGCGGAGGGACCGGGAGCACACAGGACGGCGGACGGGCCGGGAGCACGCGGGGGATCCGACGCCGCCGAGCACACCGGGGTCTTCGCCCGCGGCATGCGCGTGCTGTGGATCGCCGCCCGCACCGAGCCGTGGGTCTTCCTCGCCGCCGTCGTCGGCGCGATGCTGCACGCCGCCGTCACCGTCGGCTCCGCCTCCGTCCTCGGCTACCTCACCGACGCCACCATCCTCCCCGCCTTCGAGCAGGGCAGCACCACCGCCGCCGCCCTCCTCGGCGCCGCCGCGCTCCTCATGGGCGTGGGCCTGGGCAAGGGCACCGGCATCGCCATGCGCCGCATGCTCGCCGCACTCATGCAGTTCCGCATGCAGGCCCGCTACCGCCGCGCCGTCGCCCGCAAGTACCTCGAACTGCCCCTGTCCTGGCACCACCGCCACCCCACCGGACAGCTGCTGTCCAACGCCAACGCCGACGTCGAGGCCGCCTGGCAGCCGCTCGCCCCGCTGCCCATGGCCGTCGGCAGCGTGTTCATGCTGGTCATCGCGGCCGTCGCCATGGTCACCACCGACCCGGTCCTGTCCCTGGTCGCCTTCGTCGTCTTCCCGGTCCTGGCCGCCGCCAACGTCGTCTTCCAGCGCCGCGTCTCACCCATGGCCTCCCGCGCCCAGGCGCTGCGCGCCGAGGTCAGCGGCGTCGCTCACGAGTCCTTCGACGGCGCCCTCGTCGTCAAGACCCTGGGCCGCGAGGACACCGAGACCGAGCGCTTCACCTCCGCCGCCCACCGCCTGCGCGACGCGCTCATCCAGGTCGGCCGGATGCGCTCGATGTTCGACCCGGTCATGGAGGCCCTGCCCAACTTCGGCGTGCTCGCCGTCCTGCTCCTGGGCATGTGGCGGCTGTCCACCGGCGCCATCGACGCCGGGGACCTGGTCCAGATCGCCTTCCTGTTCACCCTCCTGGCCCTGCCCATCCGCTCCTTCGGATGGATCCTGGGCGACCTGCCCCGCAGCGTCGTGGGCTGGGACCGCGTCCAGTCCGTCCTCGACTCCGACGGCGCCATGGAGTACGGCACCCGCGCCCTGGAGGACACCCCCACCGGCATCGCCCTGAGCGCCCGCGGCGTGACCTTCTCCTACGCCGACTCCTACGACGCCCGGGGCGGCGCGCGCGACCTGATGGACGGCGGCGCCGACACCGAACCGCGCACCACCGTCCTCAACGGAGTGGACCTGGACATCGCCCCCGGGCGCACCGTCGCCCTGGTCGGCCCCACCGGGTCGGGCAAGTCCACGCTCACCACCGTCCTCATGCGCCTGGTCGACGCCGACACGGGCACCGTCAGCCTCGACGGCGTCGACGTGCGCGACCTGGCCCGCGACCAGATCCCCCGGCACGCCGCCCTGGTGCCCCAGGGCACCTTCGTGTTCGAGGACAGCGTCCGCGACAACATCACCCTGGGCACCGACGCCGACGACGACCAGGTCTGGGCCGCCCTGCGCCTGGCCCGGGCCGACGGCTTCGTCCGCGAACTGGAGGGCGGGCTCGACGCCCGGCTCGGCGAGAAGGGCACCACCCTCTCCGGAGGACAGCGCCAGCGCCTGGCCCTGGCCCGCGCGATCGTGCGCCGTCCGCGGCTGCTCATCATGGACGACGCCACCTCCGCCGTCGACCCCCAGATCGAGGCGCAGATCCTGGCGGGCCTGCGCGAACGCGACGACGCCGCCACCGTGGTCGTGGTCGCCTACCGCCGCGCCACCATCGAACTCGCCGACGAGGTCGTCTACATGGAGCGCGGACGCGTGCTGGCCCGCGGCACCCACGAGGAACTGCTCACCACCTCGCCCGGCTACACCAGGCTCGTCACCGCCTACGAACGCGCCTCCGCCGAGGGGCAGGCCGAGAACGCCCCGCTGCCCGAGGAGCCCGGCCCCCTCGAACCCGCCCGCCCCACCCGTGACGACGCCGCCGAGGAGGCCACCCGATGAGCGCGCCCACCCGCGACGAGCAGCGAGAGCGGGAGGGGGAGGAGCGGCCCGGCCGCGCCCCCGACGACCCGGCCGTGTCGCTGCACCGCTCCTCCGAGGGCGCGATGGACACGCTCAAGCGCGGCCTGCGGCTCTCCCCGGAGTTCGCCCGAGGCCTGTGGCTCACCCTGGCCTTCGCCGTCGTGGCCACCGCGGGCAAGGTCGTCGTACCCGTCGCCGTCCAGCAGATCATCGACAACGGGCTGTCCGGGCCGGACGGACCCGACCTGGGCTTCGTCACCCGCATGGTGGCCGTCTGCGCCGCCCTGCTCGTGGTCACCATGATCTGCTCCTACCTGATGAACGTGCGCCTGTACCGGGCCACCGAGTCCGGCCTGGCCACACTGCGCCGCAAGGCCTTCCGGCACGTGCACGACCTGTCCGTGCTCACCCAGAACAGCGAGCGCAAGGGTGCCCTGGTCTCCCGCGTCACCAGCGACGTCGACCAGATCAGCACCTTCATGCAGTGGGGCGGCCTGCTCCTGCTGGTCAGCAGCGGCCAGCTCCTGGTCGCCACCGTCCTGATGGCGGTCTACTCCTGGCAGCTCACCCTCGTGGTGTGGATCTGCTTCCTGCCGCTGCTGTTCGGCGTGCGCTGGCTCCAGAAGCTGCTGTCCAAGGCCTACCTCAAGGTCCGCGAGAACACCGGCGACATGCTCGGCGTCATCGGCGAGACCGTCATGGGCGCCTCCGTCATCCGCGCCCACGGCACCGAGCGGCGCACCGCCGAGCGCATCGACACCACCGTCCTGACCACGCGCCGCTCCCAGGTGCGCGCCCAGCGGCTGTCCATGGCGGTCTCGCCCTTCGCCGAGATCATCGCGGCCCTGGGCAACACCGCCGTCGTCCTCATCGGCGTCTGGCTCGGCCTGGGCGGAGGACTGACCGCCGGACAGCTCATCGCCTTCCTGTTCCTGATGACCCTGTTCATCCAGCCGATGATGATGGCCACCGAGATCTTCAACGAGGCCCAGAACGCCATCGCGGGCTGGCGCCGCGTCCTGGGCGTGCTCGACACCGTCCCCGACATCGCCGACCCCGGCGAGGCGGGCCGGGTGCTGCCGCGCGGACCGGTCCGGGTCTCCTTCGACGAGGTGACCTACTCCTATCCCGAGGGGCCCGTCGTCCTCGACGACGTCAGCGTCGAGATCACCCCCGGCACCCGCGTGGCCGTGGTGGGGGAGACCGGTTCGGGCAAGACCACCTTCGTCAAGCTGCTCACCCGCCTCATGGACCCCGCGCGGGGCACCGTCCGGCTCGACGGCGTCGACCTGCGCGAGGTGGCCTTCTCCTCCCTGCGCAGCCGCGTGGTGATGGTCCCGCAGGAGGGCTTCCTCTTCGACAGCTCCCTGGGCGACAACATCCGCTTCGCCCGCCCCGAGAGCACCGACGCCGAACTGGAAACCGCCGTCACCGAACTGGGGCTGGCGGAGTGGCTCGACAGCCTCGCCCACGGGCTGGACACCCCCGTGGGCCAGCGGGGCGAGTCGCTCTCGGCGGGGGAGCGGCAGCTGGTGGCCCTGGTGCGCGCCTACATCGCCGACCCCGACCTGCTGGTGCTGGACGAGGCCACCTCGGCGGTGGACCCGCACACCGAGGTGCGCATCCAGCGCGCCCTGGACCGGCTCACGCGCGGGCGCACCTCCGTGGCCATCGCGCACCGGCTGTCCACCGCCGAGGCCGCGGACAGGGTCCTCGTCTTCGACGACGGGCGCATCGTGCAGAGCGGCTCACACGCCGAGCTGGTGGACAGGCCCGGCGTGTACGCCGACCTGTACGCCTCCTGGGTGCGCTCCTCGGCCTGACCCGGGCTGTCCACAGGCCGGCCGAAGGGGGTGCGCCCGCGCGGCCGCCGGGCTACCGTTGATTCGGGGGTGCCGCGTTCCTCCCGTGGTGGGGGGCGGTCCCCCCGAATCCATTCTCCCCGTGCCACCTGAGCTGGTGCGACACCCGGACCGGGCCTGTGGACGTCCGGCCCCCGCGGCCCCCGTGCGGTCGGTGCGGGGCGCGTAGTGTCGGGGGTATGCGCCCCCAGCCCGACTTCGTCAACCCTCCCGCGCTGCCGCACGAGGCGGTGGCCGAGACGGTGGAGCGTGCTCTGCGCGACCGCTCTCAGGAGGGGGCGGCGGCGAGCGCCCTGGTCGGAAGCGCGTTGAACGACGACGACGGCGAGTTCGTCGAACGCTGGTGCGTGCGGGTCGGGACACGGGCCGCGCCGGGCAGCCCGCTGCTCGGGCTGGCGTGCCTGTGCCTGGGCCACATCGCCCGACGCTTCGGACACCTCAGCGACGAAGCCCGCGCGCTGGCGGAGTCGCTGGCGGCGCGTGCCGAGGCGGACCCCTCGGACGTGGACGCCCGGGCCCTCGACGGCCGTGACGACGTCCGGAGCTTCCTGCGCCCGCGGTGACCTCTACCGGCCGCGCCACCAGTGCGCCGCCAGCAGCTCCGCCACCAGCGGCTCCACCAGCAGGCTCACGTCCTGGTCGGTGTCGCCCGGGTAGCGCACGGTCAGCTCCGCCTCCGGCATCCGCTCCTGGCCGGGGGTGGGGCCCACCGCCACGAACGACCCCCGCAGCTGCCCCAGGTGCTGGGCGAAGCGCTCGTCGTAGGCCGAACCCGCGAACAGCAGCGCCCGGTAGTCCGTCACCGCCGCCAGGTGGCGGTCGGTGTGCGACCACTCCCCGGTCTCACACGCGTGCGCCACCCGCACCGGCCCCTGGCGCATCACCCGCACCCCCTGCCAGGCCGACGCCATACGCTCGGCCGGAGCCACCATGTGCACACCGTGCGGCGACTCCAGGACACGGGCGACCTCCGGCACCCACCCCGGCGCGCTCTCCAACAGCGACGCCGTCGCGTTCGCCGCACGGCGCAGCAGCCCCGGCAGGGTCTGGCTGCTGCCCGGCCGGGGCGCGCCCAGGCGGTGCCCCAGCAGCAGGAGCAGGGCCAGCGCGTGCGGGTAGGCGCGGCAACCCACCCCGCTCGCCTCCTCGCCCGCGTGCAGCGGCACCAGCAGGTCCGCCTGGCGCCCCACCACCGAGTCCACCGACGGGGCCAGCACGATCACCGGCGACCGCGCCACGTAGCGGTCCAGCGCCGTGTACAGCTCGCGCTGCCCGCCGCCCAGGCTCACCGCGACCACGAGCGTCTCGGGCCCCGCGGGCGGTTCCTCCGCCGACGAGGAGAAGTCCGCACTCGCCGCGACCCCCGCCCGGCGCAGCCGCGCCGCCGCCACCTCGCACGCGTGCCGCGCCGTGCCCAGACCCAGGAAGCGCACCGCCGCGGGCTCGTCGTCGAGCAGCGCGGGCAGCGCGGCGTAGGGATCCCACCGCGGGAAGCGGTCGGCGAGCCGGGTCAGCGCCTCGGGCTTGCCCGCGAGGTCGCGGGACAGGGACTCGGCGGTCACGAAACCCCCAGGGTACGAAGGCAGGGCGAAGGACGACGCACGAACTCTAGGACATCCGCGCCCCCCGCCTCCCGGCACCCGCCGTCCCCCGGCCCTCCGTTCCGGACCGCTCCGCTCCGAGCAGCCCCGCGCCACCCCGCGCCGCCCCAGAGACAGGGGACACCCGGTGCGGGGCGCTCCGGCGGCGGCCATAACCTGGAGTGCATGAGCGTCACCAGCCTCGACCCGGACATCGCCGCCCGCCTCAAGCGGAACCCGGACGGCCTCGTCCCCGCCGTCGTGCAGCAGCACGACACCGGGGAGGTACTCATGCTCGCCTGGATGGACGACGAGGCCCTGCACCGCACCCTCACCACCGGCTCCGCGACCTACTGGTCGCGCAGCCGCGGCGAGTACTGGGTCAAGGGCGCCACCTCCGGACACACCCAGCGTGTGGTATCGGTCGCACTCGACTGTGACGGGGACACCCTGCTGGTCCGCGTCGACCAGGAGGGCGCCGCCTGCCACACCGGCGACCACACCTGTTTCGACGCCGGGAGACTCCTGTGAGTTCGTCCGCCTTCCCGCCCCGCGCGCGCCGGGAGTACGGCCTGGCCATGCTCGCCCTGGCCGCCGGGGCCGGACTGCTGCTCGCCGCCGCCGGACGCCAGTGGGCGACCGGCGAGCTCACCGCGCCGGGGCCGGTCGCCCCCGTCTCCGTGGAACTCACCGGAACCGACCTCACCGGTGCCCTGAGCGGCATCGGCTGGGCCGGGCTGGCCGGGATCGCGGGCCTGTACGCCACCCGGGGCTGGGCCCGCCGCGCGGTCGGCCTCCTCGTCGCCCTGGGCGGAGCGGCCGCTCTCAACGCCGTCTGGGGCGCCACCCGTCCCAGCGCGCTCCTGGACGCGGTGGCCGACAACACCACCGACACCGCCGGGGCCGCCCAGGTGGCAGCCGACCCCCGACTGCTGGCCCTGGGGCCCGCCATGGCCGTGGCCGGAGCCGTGCTCCTGGTCGCGGCGGGGCTGGTCGCGGTCCTACGAGCCCCTGCCTGGCCGGGTATGGGCACCCGGTACGATCGGGACGCCGCACCGCGCGCGACCCGGTCCGAGACGCCCTCCGACCTGTGGAGGTCGCTGGACGCCGGTGACGACCCCACACTCGACGCCGAGCCCGGAGGCGCCACGCCCGCGGACTCCGACAGCGCCGCACACGCACCGCTGGCAGCACGCCCAGCCGAACCTAAGGAGAAGACCTGATGGCTGACGAGCACCACGACGACCACGGCAACACCCTGTCCGCCTGGTTCCTCACCGTGTCCTGGATCGTGGCGTGGTCCGTGGCGGCCTTCGCCATCGTCTTCCTCGGCGGCGACCTGCTGCTGTGGACCGCCGTCGCCCTCGTCGCCAGCGTCGTGCTCGCCGCGATCGCCGGCGTCATGAAGAAGGCCGGCTACGGCCGCAAGGAGCCCCGCCCGGTTCCGCCCACGCGCGAGGAGTGGGAGGCCGGCCGCAAGTCCGGCGCCGCGCAGCCCGAGCCCGCCGCCGCGCAGCCCGGTCCCGCCCTGGACCCCGACGCGACCAAGGTCTGAGGAACACGGGACATCGGGAAAGCACCAGCTCACAACGAGTGAGTAACGGAAATATGGACGAAGGTCCCACGGGGCGGGTAGATTCGGCCCACCGGCCACGACTGCCGCGTTGGTTCGGTTCGGTAGGAGTCTCACCGATCTGGCATCATTCCTTTCTGCCCGCGGTGTACGCGACCTGGTGATCCAACCCTGCCCCGTGTTGGACCGGAGTGCTTCTCCGTGCGCCGCGCAAATCCCTTGTCCTCTTCCGGAAAGTTGCACCGAGCATGAGTTATGGTCCCCCTCCCCCCGGCAACCCCGGCCCGCCCCCCGGCGGCGGCTACGGTCCCCCCGGGGGCGGCGGCTACGGCCCGCCCTCCGGCGGCTACGGCGCCCCCAGCGGTCCTCCGCCGGACAACGGCCTGGTCTGGGCCATCGTCGCCATCTTCTGCTGCTGGCCCTTCGCCATCCCCGGCATCATCAACGCCACCAAGGTCAACGACCTGTGGAACCGCGGTGACCAGGCGGGGGCCATGGAGGCCCAGAAGCAGGCGAAGAAGTGGACGAAGATCGCTTTCATCTGCGGTGGCATCCTGTGGCTGCTCCTCATCGCCTTCTACGCCATCCTGTTCTTCATCGGACTGAGCGCCGCGGCCACCGCTCCGACGTACACCACCTACTAGCGAGGCGGGGCCCAGGGTCCCACCACGCTCCGCCCGCCCCCGAGCGCTCCGGCGCTTGGGGGCGCCCTTTCTGTATGCCTTCGAACCCCTAGGCTGGTCACGTGTACCCACAGCACGAAGAGCCGCCCCAGAGCCAGCCCCCCCGTCCTCCGGCCGAGCCGCGCTCCCCGGGAGACCGGCTCAGGCGGTGGGCCGCGTCGCTGCACCCGGTCGTGTGGCCCGCCGGACTGGGCGTGCTCGGTCTGGCCGGAGCCACCCTCCTGCACTTCGTGGACCCCAACGAGCCCGGTAACTACCCCACCTGCCCCTGGCTGCTGATCACCGGCACCTTCTGTCCCGGCTGCGGCAGCATGCGCGCGATCGCCCTGCTCACCCACGGGGAGATCCTCGCCTCCATCAGCATGAACCCCCTGCTGTGGCTGCTGTTGCCCTACGTCGCCTGGACCTACGGGCGTTGGCTCCTCCACTCCGTCCGACCGCCCAAGAGGTACCCCAAACTGACACCGGGCTGGTTCCTGTGGGGCATGCTCATCGTCATCATGGCGCACTGGATCCTGCGCAACCTGCCCTGGTTCTCCTTCCTCGCCCCCGGGACACCCCTCCTCCCCGGCTGGTAGCAGAACCAGGACGGGCTCACCGCAGTCCTACTCCGCGAACGCGGCCGCGCGCCGCCGCACGCGGAAACAACGCTCCGAAAAGGTGCCATCACATGAGCTACGGCCCTCCCCACGCCGGCGGTTACGGCCCTCCCGGCGGCTACGGTTACTACGCCCCGCCCCCCGGCGGGCCGCCCAGGAACTACCTGGTGTTCAACATCCTGGGCATCGTCAGCTGCATCCCGCTGATCGGCGTCATCGGTCTGGTCTTCGCCCTCCAGGTCAACAGCAAGTGGGAGACGGGCGACTACATGGGAGCCCAGTCCGCCTCCGACACCGCCAAGGTGCTGGGCATCATCGGCCTGGTCTGCTTCGTCCCCGCGGCCCTCTACCTCCTGGTCGTACTCGTGTACTTCCTGTTCATGTTCGCGATGCTGGCGGCCATGTGACCGCCGGTCGGCGCGCCGCACCGACACACCGGTGCGCGAGTCCCCTTTCCGGCTCCCACCGCCGCCACCGCGGCGGTCTCCCACGGGGTCGGCGGCCCCGCGGTCCCCACGGGTGGATACGATGACCAGCAACACGGTGCGGCGGTGTCCGATCCCGCCGCGCGAGGGGCCCGCACCACGGGCCACCACCGTGCCGGCCCACTTTCACGAGGGAGCAGTAACTGGTGAGCGTGCTCGACGAGATCCTCGACGGAGTACGCGCTGACCTGGCGCAGCGGCAGGAGGACCTGCCCCTTGACCGCCTCAAGGCCCAGGCCGGGTCGGTGCCCACCCCCAAGGACGCCGAAGCCGCCCTGCGCCGCCCGGGTGTGCACGTCATCGCCGAGGTCAAGCGGGCCAGCCCCTCCAAGGGCCCCCTCGCGGCCATCACCGACCCCGCGTCCCTGGCCCGCGACTACGAGGCCGGCGGCGCCGCCCTGATCAGCGTCCTCACCGAGCAGCGCCGCTTCAAGGGCAGCCTCGCCGACCTCCAGGCCGTCCACAAGGCGGTCGACACCCCGCTGCTGCGCAAGGACTTCGTGGTCAGCTCCTACCAGCTGTGGGAGGCCCGCGTCTTCGGAGCCTCCGCCGTGCTGCTCATCGTCGCGGCCCTGCCGCAGGAGGCCCTGGTCTCCCTGGTGGAGAGGGCCCGCTCGCTCGGCCTGATGCCGCTGGTGGAGGTCCACGACGAGGAGGAGGTCGCGCGCGCACTCGACGCCGGGGCCACCGTCGTCGGCGTCAACGCCCGCAACCTCAAGACCCTGGAGGTGGACCGGGACACCTTCTCCCGGCTCGCCCCCCTCATCCCCTCCGACGTCGTCAAGATCGCCGAGTCCGGTGTCCGCGGCCCGCACGACCTGCTGGCCTACGCGGGGGCCGGAGCCGGAGCCGTCCTCGTCGGCGAGAGCCTCGTCCGCGGCCGCAACCCGCGCGAGGCCGTCGCCGACCTGGTCACCGCCGGGGCCCACCCCGCCCTGCGGGACCGGAACTAGGGGGCCGCAGCCCGTGAGAGGGTCGACGCAGGCACCGGCGGACGCGGCGACGACACGCCCCGTCCGCAGATGGCGATGGCTCTAGGGAACCCGCGCCAGTGAGCCGCGGGTTCCCGCCGCCGCGTTGACCCACAGTCAGAACGCGCCGCCGGAGCCGGGCGGCGCACAGCCGGTCGGCGCGCGGACCCCGCGGCGCGAGGCCGGGGGAGCCCCGCGGTCGGCCCTTCCCAGGAGAGCGTGCAATGAGTCACGACCAACCCCTGCCCGACCAGCGCGGGCACTACGGCCGCTTCGGCGGCCGCTTCGCGCCCGAAGCCCTCATCGCCGCCCTCGACGAGGTGGCCGCGGAGTGGGAGAAGGCCAAACAGGACCCCCGGTACCAGGCCGAACTCGCCGAACTGCTCAAGGACTACACCGGACGCCCCAGCGCCCTGAGCGAGGCCCGCAACTTCTCCGAACACTGCGGCGGCGCGCGCGTCCTGCTCAAGCGCGAGGACCTCAACCACACCGGATCGCACAAGATCAACAACGTCCTCGGCCAGGCCCTGCTCACCAAGCGGATGGGCAAGACCCGCGTCATCGCCGAGACCGGCGCCGGACAGCACGGCGTGGCCACCGCCACCGCCTGCGCCCTGCTCGGCCTGGAGTGCGTGATCTACATGGGCGAGGAGGACACCCGCCGCCAGGCGCTCAACGTCGCCCGCATGCGCATGCTCGGCGCCGAGGTCGTCCCCGTCACCATCGGCAGCCGCACCCTCAAGGACGCCATCAACGAGGCCTTCCGCGACTGGGTGGCCAACGTCGACCGCACCCACTACCTGTTCGGCACCGTCGCCGGTCCGCACCCCTTCCCCAAGCTCGTGCGCGACCTGCACTTCGTCGTCGGCCAGGAGGCCCGCGAACAGGTCCTGGAGCGCGTCGGCAGGCTCCCCGACGCGGTCGCCGCGTGCGTGGGCGGCGGATCCAACGCCATGGCGGTCTTCGCGGCCTTCATCCCCGACGAGGAGGTCGCCCTGTACGGCTTCGAGGCCGGGGGAGAGGGAGCGCGGACCACCCGCACCGCCGCCTCCATCACCGCGGGCAGCCCCGGCGTCTTCCACGGGGCGCGCACCTTCGTGCTCCAGGACGAGTACGGCCAGACCCTGCCCAGCCACTCCATCTCCGCCGGACTCGACTACCCGGCGGTGGGCCCCGAGCACGCCTACCTCGCCGACACCGGCCGCGCCAACTACGAACCGATCACCGACGCCGAGGCCATGGAGGCCTTCCGGCTGCTGTGCCGCACCGAGGGCATCATCCCGGCCATCGAGAGCGCGCACGCCCTGGCCGGCGCCCGCAAGCTCGGCGAGCGCCTCGGCCCGGACGCCGTCATCCTGGTGAACCTCTCCGGGCGCGGCGACAAGGACGTTGACACCGCGGCCGCCTACTTCGGCCTCGTTGACCCGGAGGGACAGGCGTGAGCGCCACCGCACTACAGACCAAGCTCGCCGAGGCCCGCGAGGCCGGACGCGCCGCCCTGATCGGCTACCTGCCCGCCGGGTTCCCCGACGTGGAGTCCTCCGTCCGGGTCATCCAGGCCATGGTCGAGGGGGGCTGCGACGTCGTCGAGGTCGGCCTGCCCTACTCCGACCCCATGATGGACGGCCCCACCATCCAGCGGGCCGCCGACCGGGCCCTGGCCGCGGGCACCACCACCGACGACGTGTTCCGCGTGGTCGAGGCCACCGCCGCCACCGGTGCCGCCGCCGTGGTGATGTCCTACTGGAACCCCATCGAGCGCTACGGGGTCGAGCGCTTCGCCGCGGGCCTGGCCAAGGCGGGAGGGTCCGGGGTGATCACCCCCGACCTCATCCCCGAGGAGTCCGAGGAGTGGGTGGCCGCCTCCGACGCCTGCGGCCTGGACCGGGTGTTCCTGGTCGCGCCCTCCTCCACCGACCGGCGCCTGGCCCTGACCACGCGCGAGTGCACCGGCTTCGTGTACGCCGCCTCGCTCATGGGCGTGACCGGCACCCGCACCCAGGTCGCCGACACCGCCGCCGCGCTGGTGCGGCGCACCCGCGAGGCGACCCGCGACTCCGGCCTGCCCGTCTGCGTGGGCCTGGGCATCTCCACCGGCGCCCAGGCCGCCGAGGTGGCCGCCTACGCCGACGGCGTGATCGTCGGCGCCGGGTTCTGCCAGCGCGTCCTGGACGCGCCGGACCTGGAGACCGGACTCGTCGCGGTCCGCTCCTTCGCCCAGGAACTGGCGCAGGGGGTGCGCTCGGGCCGCACCTGACCCGAGGGGCCCGCGGACAGCGGGACGCGTGAACACCGGCGGGGGCCGTCCACGGGACGGCCCCCGCCTTCGTCGTGCGACCCCGCTCCCCGCGGGGCCCCGCCGCCGTGCCGGACAGGACCACGGCCAGGCAGGTGAGAACCGGGTGGGAGAGTCCCCGAAGAACTGGGAGAGCCCCCGAAGAACCTCGTGGCACCCCTCTGACCAGGTACCCATGGAGGGGCGGGGCGCACTCCGCCCCGGGAGGCGCCGGTCGCCGCACCCGAAATCCCGGACCCAGCGTCACGCACTCGACACAGGCAGTAGGATCTGACCCGACGCGAAGGGCGACGACGCGCCCACGCACCGTGGTCGCGGGGCCCCTTTCCCGACGCCCACCCGTCCCTCCGGCCCACCGGGCCGTGTTCGTCCCGGACGCGCACGGGACGGGCGGCGGCGCGCGGTGGCGGTGGCCACATCCCCGCATCCCGGGAACCCCGCACGGCCCGGCGACGACTCCATGGAAGGACCCGCGTCCGCTCCGGCGGGCGCCACGGCCACGGCCGCACCGAACGGAAGGAGGCAGGGGCTCCCGCTCCCGCCCGCAGACGGGGGCACCCGCCCCGCACATCCGATGACCCGCCCGCTCTCTCCCCGGAGGCCGCAGTGATGGACACCACCGACCAGACACCCGCCACCCGACCCGCGCCCGGATCGCGCTGGGAGGCCGTCCAGCCCTGGCTCAGCCTCGCCTGCCGCGTCGGACTGGCCGCCGTCCTGGTCTTCGCCGCCGTCTCCAAGTTCCCCCCGGCCCTGTCCGTCCAGGCGGTCGAGGCCTACGACCTCTTTCCCGCCGAGGTCGCGCTGTTCATCGGCTACACCCTCCCCCTGTTCGAACTCGCCCTGGCCGCCCTGCTCCTGGTCGGGCTCGCCACCCGCTACGTCGGCGCCGTCAGCGCGCTGCTCATGGTCGTCTTCATCGCCGGGATCCTCTCCGCCATGGCCCGGGGCCTGAGCATCGACTGCGGCTGTTTCGGCGGCGGCGGCCAGGTCGACCCGGAGGAGACCACCTACGGGCTCTCCATCGCCCGCGACATCGCCTTCGCGGCGATGGGCGCCTTCGTCGCGGTCTGGCCGCGTTCGCCCTTCGCCGTCGACCGCGCCCTCGGCCTCTTCCGGTGACCCCGGACGGCCGACCGTATCCAGCAGTGAGGAACAGGGGAAGACATGGGCAGTGAAGCGCGCAGGCGCTCCCGCGAGAAACTCAAGGAGCAGAGGGAGAGGGACAAGCGCAAAGCCAAGCGCAACAGGACCCTCATCGTGGTGGGCGCCGCCGCCGCGGTGGTGCTGCTCATCGTCGGCATCGGCTACGCCGCCCTCAACGCCGACCGCCAAAGCGGCGAGTACGAGGGGGCCCTGGCGCCGACCACCCTCCAGCAGGACGGCAGCGTCGTCATGGCCCAGGAGGGCGCCTCGGCCCCCGTCGTCGAGGTCTACGCCGACTACCAGTGCCCCGCCTGCCGCCAGTTCGAACTCCTCAACGGCGGCGTCCTCAAGGAGAACGCCGCACAGGGCGAGGCCATCGTCCACTACCGGCCGGTCAGCATCTTCGCCCAGCAGCCGGTGCCCCTGAGCAGCAACTCGCTGCGAGCCGGGGCCGCCGCCCGCGCCGCCGCCGAACACGACCGGTTCGTGCGCTACAACGACATCCTCTTCGAGAACCAGCCCACCGAGCGCACCGAGGGCTTCACCGTCGACCAGCTCAAGGAGTGGTTCGCCGAGACCGACCCCACCCCGGAGCAGCAGGAGCGGTTCGACCAGCGGGTGGACGACGAGGCCGCCGTGGTCTCCCGGTTCACCGAGGACTTCCTGCCCGCCCTGACCGAGGACGCCGTGGCGCAGATCGGCGAGGAGACCCTCGCCACCATGGTGCTGTCCGACCTGCTCGCCTGGGGTGCCGAGCACGGCCACGACCCCTCCTTCCTGGAGGGGACGTACACGGGCCAGATCATCGAAGCCACCGGGAACGCCTACACTCGCTATAGCGGAGACAACGCCTTCCGCGGAACGCCCTCCGTCTACATCAACGGTGAGTTGCTCGACAACGACACCGCCATGACCGCCCGGGGCCTCAACGAGGCCATCGCCTCAGCGGAGCCCGGCGAGGTCGACACCCAACCCACAGGCGACGGGGGTGGCGCGGAGTAGCCACCCCCGAAGACACCCCCGCACGCGGGGCGAACCCGAGAGCAGACCAGTGACATTGTCGTCGACAGCCACGGAGGGCGCGGTCGAGTTCGGCCGGGCCCTCGCGGCCTTCCCCAGCCCGCAGGTCAACTCCATCCCCATCGGGCCGCTGCAGATCCACTTCTACGCCCTGTGCATCCTCGCCGGAGTCATCGTCGCGGTGCTGTGGAGCGAGCGGCGCTGGGCCGCCATGGGCGGTGAGAAGGGCACCATCATGGACATGGCCGTGTGGGCCGTGATCCTGGGCCTGATCGGCGGACGCCTCTACCACGTCATCAGCGACGCGCAGCTGTACTTCGCCGAGGGCCGCGAGCCCATCCGCGCCCTGTACATCTGGGAGGGCGGACTCGGCATCTGGGGAGCCATCCCCATGGGCGCCCTGGGCGTGTGGCTGGTCGCCCGCAGGCGCGGCCTGTCCATGTCCAAGCTCTCCTTCGCCATCGCCCCCACCCTCCCCCTGGCCCAGGCGCTGGGCCGCTGGGGCAACTACTTCAACCAGGAGCTGTTCGGCAGGCCCACCGACCTGCCCTGGGCCGTGGAGATCACCCCCTACCCCAACGGCGCCCTGCGCCCGGGCATGGAACTGGGCGTGAGCACCTACCACCCCACCTTCCTCTACGAGTCCCTGTGGTGCCTGGGCCTGGCCGTCCTGCTGGCCTGGGCGGGACGGCGCTACGAGCGCTCCCTCCAGGGCGGGCGCCTGTTCGCCCTCTACGTCGCGGGCTACTGCGCGGGCCGCTTCTGGATCGAGTACCTGCGCGTGGACCCGGCCAACGACTTCCTGGGCCTGCGCCTGAACAACTGGACCTCCCTCCTGGTCCTCCTCGCGGCCCTGGCCTACTTCGTGTGGGCCGGACGGCGCATCGACTCCTTCTCCAGCGCCGTCGTCCCCCACGGCCACGACGCCGGAACCCAGGTGTTCGGGCCCACAACCGACGGTGAGACGCGCGACGACAGCACCGTCTACAGCGCCCTGGACAGCGAGGAATCGCGTGTCGGTTCGCAAAGCTCCAGCTCACGGGAGGCGGGGACGGAATACCACCCGAGCCCTGAACGATCTAGTAGCGAGGGCTCGACCGACAGGGACGCCGGGGACACGGGAACCGAACCCGGGACGAAGCCCGAGTAGACACAGGGAAGCCACGTGGACCGGCCGTGTCCGGACACGCATCTGGGCCCCTGTACCTTTCGAGCAGACCACGGGTTGACGATTGAGAAAGACCGTGAGCAGAGCTGAGTCCGGGTACGGCCGCAGAGGCCGACGCGCCCACACCGAGGACCGCGCCGACGACCAGATCCTGGACCGGGACGAGGAGGCGTACGACCCCGAGGAGGACTTCTCCGCGGAGTACGGCCACACCCGCCCCGCCGACGACGGCTACGACGACGGACCCTATGACGACGCGTCCTACGACGAGGACGCCTACGACGAGGAAGAGGGCGCCGACGGCGCCGACGCGGACGGCGCCGAGGAGACCGGCGGCCGCGCCTCGCGCCGAAAGAAGGGGCGCGGGGCCCGCGGCTCCTCCCGCCGCAGGGCCCCGGGCAACCGGGCCGCCGGAGGCAGGCGGGCCGGAGCCACGGGGGTGAACAAGGTCTCGGCCTTCTCCGCCGCCGCCATCAAGAGGGTCTCGGTCCTGGGCGACCGCCCCAACCAGATCGTGTACACCCTCGCCGAGCAGAGCAAGCGCAAGCGCGGCACCGCCGTGCTCGGCCTCCTGCTCGGAGCGTTCAGCCTCGCGCTGGTCGCCCTCCTCGGCCTGCTGTCCTACCAGCTCTTCGCCGGGAACGGCGGCGCCGTCGCGGGCGGGGACGACACGGTCGTGGCCCCGCCCGAGGGGCACAGCACCCTCACCCCGGAGCTGTACCTGTCCGAGCCCAACCGCGAGGACGTCTTCGGCGCCATCAACGAGCGCCCCGAGGGCACCGAACCGATGACCGAGGAGAGCGTCTTCGACCCGGTCCGCGAGATCGGTCTGGACGACGTGAACCTGGAACTGCGCCAGGGCTCGATCACCGACTCCTGCACCTCCCTGGTGTGGGGCGAGGAACTCGGCCAGAGCCTGATCGACGCCAACTGCGTCCAGGCCGCCTCCGGTGTGTACACCGACGGGGACGAGCAGCACGTGGCCCAGTTCACCCTGTTCGACCTGGCCAACGCCGAAGCCGCGGCCGAGGTCGAGCGCGAGCTGGACCCGACCAACGCCGAGAGCGGCGCCGGGTTCCTGCTCACGCAGACCGGCGACGAGGTCCCCGGCCTGCAGGACGGTTACAGCCAGGCCACGACCCAGGTCATGGGCCACTACCTGGCCGTGTTCTGGGTGGCCGACACCGACGGCACCCCGCCCGGGGACAACACCGACATGGCGACGCTGAGCGTGGCCTCCATGAACGCGGCACGCTACGTCTACGAGGAGGTCGTGGCCGTGAACCAGGCGGCGGAGCAGGCCGAGGAGTAGTCTGTCCCGGCCTGTCGGAGGCCCCGATAGGATCTGCGACAGACCGACCCGAGGTCACACGAGGCGCGGCGAGGATTCCCGGCCTCACACACCCCCGAACACACCGGTCCGGCCCGCGTACGCGCGGGCCGGACCGCATCCGAGGAAAGGTCCATTGGGTGTCCCCTTCTGAACCGTCGGCGTCCGGACCCGCGGGGCGTCGGAGGAAGAGCAGCGAGCCCGACACCGAGCCCGAGGGGCGCTCCTCCCGGGAGGGCGGGCGCCGCCGGGCCGGGGGGCGCAGGAAGAGGGAGTCCAGGCGCCTGGGCCCCCTCATCGCCATCGTGGCCGGTGTGCTGGTCGTGGCGCTGATCGCCCTCGGCGTGGTCCTGTACCTCAACGCGGGGGAGGAGGGCGGCGAAGGGCAGGCCGCCCCCCAGACCCGTCCCGCCGTGTACCGGGTCATCGACGCCGGCAGCATGAACGAGGTGCTCGCCACCCGCGAGGCCGACAGCCGTCCCCTCAACGAGAACGAGTTGTTCGGGGACCGCAACGCCGAGATCTCCAGCCAGAGCATCGACTTCACCCTGCGCGACTCGACCCTGGCCGAGGACTGCGCCGCCGCGGTGTGGGGCGAGCCCGCCAAGGCCGCCCTGGCCGAGGCCGACTGCACCCAGGCCGGGCGCGCCACCTACCTCTCCGACACCTACTTCGGCGTCGTGGCCGTGTTCAACCTCGCCGACACCGAGGGCAGCCGAGCGGTCGCCGCGGCCCTCACCGAGCCCGAGGGGGAGGACGCCCAGGACCCCGGCTTCGTGCTCTCCCCGTCCGGCGCCGAGCCCTTCGACCGCCTGGGCAGCGGCTACAGCGCCAGCGACGCGGTCGTCAGCGGCCACTACCTGGTCCTGGTGTGGGTGCAGCCCACCGAGTCGGAGTCGGTGGAGGACAGGGTCAGCCTGTCCGGCCCGCTCGTGGCGCTGGCCAACTTCCGAGACCCGCTCTACCGGCGCATGGTGCAGCAGGAGGGCACCACCGGAGGCGGTGAGGGGACGACGGAGGGGACCGAGGGCACGGGCACCGACGGCGCCGGGACCGACGGCACGGGTGTCGAGGGCACCGGGACCGAGGGTGCGGGCACCGGGACCCAGGGAACGGGCACAGGGACGGAGGGCGAGGGTGTGACCGGCACCGAAGGCACGGGCACGGAGCTGCCCGGGACCACCGGCACCGGCTGACCTTTTGCACACACGAAGGGGTCCGCGGCATCGCGGACCCCTTCGTCGTCCCGGGGGCGGGCACGCACCAGCCCGTCGGCTGGCCGGAATCGTTTCCGATGTGAAGCGTGAGCCCTTGACCTGCGATGATCTTGTACTTATAGCGAGGCTCGACCGCCGACATCGGCTATAAGTACAAGATCACAGCGAAGGGTGCGGGCCGGCGCACCTTTTCCGGACACCGGATCAGGACGGGAGCGCCTGGACCCGCTCCAACAGGTCGGCGGCCACCCCGCGCAGCTCGCCGAAGCGGTGCTCGGGCAGGTCCAGCAGGGTGTGGCCCGACACCCACTCCGGCGCTGCGGCCACCGCGTGGCGCGCCGTGCGCTTGTTGACCGGACCTCCACGCCACGCCGACACCTCCACCAGCCCCGCCCGCAGGGTCGCGGTGAGCGTGCCGTGCGCCCGCTCCTGCACGTGCACCAGCAGCCGCTCCACCGCCGAGTCCGCGTCCGGGCGCCGGGTCAGCCGCACCGCGGTCAGGCCGTCCGCGCCGAACCCGCGCAGGAACCGCACCCCGAAGCGCGGTTCCACCAGGGCGCGCAGCCCCCGCTGGCCCGCCTCGTCGCGCACGCACGCCGCGGAGGACGGAACCAGCACGTACACGGTGTCCCCGGCGGCGGCCAGGGCCGCGCGCGCCGCCCAGCGGTCCCACCCGCCCGTGAGATTGACCACCGCGCAGCCGCCGCCCTGCCCGGGCGCCTCCATCCACGTGGACAGGCGCACCCGCCCCGACCCGGCGACCTCGCCGGGCCACGCGCCCACCAGCGTCGGCGCACGGTCGCCACCGGTCTCACCCGTCTCCCGGGCTTCCCCGGCCCTCCCGGTCTCCTCGGCCACCCGGTCCAGCACGGCGCGGGCCCCGTCGGCGTCCAGGCCGCCCCGGGCCTCCTTGGCGTTCACCCCCTGGCTGTACACACGCGCCACCTCACCCGAGGGCGCGGGCAGCGTGCGCGCCAGCGGACGCAGCACGTACAGGTCCGAGGCCGCGCCGATCGACTCGGCCCCGTGATAGCGGTTGAAGTCCGGCCACACCGCCTCCAACAGCAGGTCCATCCGCACCAGCCGCGCCTGCGTGGCCGCGGCCAGCCGCGGAGTGGTCTCACTGGCCCCGTAGGCCACCAGCACCCGGCCCCGGCGGGGGTCGGCCATCCCCTCCACACCGCGCCGCACGAACAACTCCACCCCGTCGGGCGTGTAGGGGGGATCGGTGAACACCACCTCCGCGACGCCGCGCACCGCGGGCGGCAACCCCAGGCGCAGATCCGCGGCGTGCGTGCGCACCGCCAGCCCCAGGTCGGCCGCCAGGGCGTCGATGTGGGCCAGGACGCGTTCGTCGATGTCCACGACCTCCGCGCGGGCGCCCGGGCACACCAGGGCCAGCGCCACCGAGGTCAGGTCGTGGTCGCCCACGCACAGCAGCGTGCGGTCGCGCAGGTCGAACCGGGTGGACAGCAGCAGCGCCCGACGCAGCGCGGTCTCGGCCGTCGCCGCGACGTGGTCCAGGTCCAGGTCCGAGGCGGGCCCCTGTTCCACGGCGCGCGCCAGCTCCGCCAGCGCCCGTGAGTAGCGGGGGAGCAGGTGGGCCACCGGGTCGGCGGGCTCCTCCCCGGCCGCGCCCGCGTAGCGCTCCGGCCGCACCAGGCGCACCCGGCCCCGCCCTTCCCCGGCCACCAGTTCACCGGCCTCCGTCAGGGCCTCCACCAGGGAGGACACCAGCGCGTACGCGACACCGCTGGCGCGCACCAGCGCGTTCGCCTCCCACTCGCGCCCGTCCGAGAGCAGCGCCAGCACACGCCGCAGCCGGGGCGCGTCCACACCGTGGCCGCGCAGCAGTTCCGAGGCGGGCTCGGGAAGGGGAGACGGGCCGTCGGGGGAGCGGTCGGCGCGGGCGTCCGCGGCCGGTACCCGGCCAGGGGCAGCGGAAGGGGGGCCGTCCGGGCCCGGAGGAGTCGCGTGCATGCGTCGATCGTCCCACGCGCGCCGGGGCGGCGCGCGGTCCACCGCCACGCAGGTCAGCGGCACCGGCCGGTGAGGGGCATATCACTCGGCGACCCGTCCCCCACCCTCTTGGGGACGGGGATAACAGCGGGGTAATGTGGGGCCGCGGCGCGTCGCGCCCGCGTGCCCGAAGTGGCGTACCCGACCTCCGAGGTCGGTGTTTCGGCCCCTTTGGGAGGTTTAGCGGAGTTCCCTCGTGGAAAAACCCGCTAGGCCAGCCCACACCGGGAACCCTCCCGGAAGGGACCGTGCCCGAGCCCGCACACACGGGCACGGCAGGGGGCCACCGGCGCACCGCGGCGCCACATGGTCTAGACCTGCGATTAACGTCGCGGCTGGACCGGCATGTATAAGGGAACCTGCCCGTCACGGGCGAACCCACCCGCCACCGGCGACCACGAGGACGTGGACGCACGACGGAGGCGGCCACGGCGCCCACAGGACGGTCACCGCCGCACCACGCGGCGACACAACTTCATCCGCACGCAGCAGGGCCAACGTCGTCCCGGATGCGCTTTTCACGAAGCCACGCAAGACGACAGGAGGGTAGATGCCTGCTGGCCAGGTGCGGCGTTCGTCCGTCCGAACGAACCCCGAGACCACTTCCCAGGGCCTGTACGACCCCGCTTTCGAGCACGACGCCTGCGGTGTGGGCTTCGTCGCCGACCTCACTGGACGTCGCAGCCACGACATCGTCGAGAAGGCGCTCACCGTACTCCGCAACCTCGACCACCGCGGAGCCTCCGGTGCCGACCCCGACGACGGAGACGGCGCGGGCATCCTCACCCAGATCCCGCACGAGCTCTA
The DNA here is from genome assembly GCF_012396365.1 of Nocardiopsis alborubida. Classification (GTDB taxonomy): domain Bacteria; phylum Actinomycetota; class Actinomycetes; order Streptosporangiales; family Streptosporangiaceae; genus Nocardiopsis; species Nocardiopsis alborubida. The sequence goes on from NZ_JAAXPG010000011.1 coordinate 58,429, forward strand.
CACCGAAGTCTGCGACTTCACCCTGCCCGATGCCGGCGCCTACGCCACCGGCATCGGCTTCCTGCCCGTCGACGCCGCCGAGCGCGCCGCCGCCGTGGAGCACATCAACGCCATCGTCGCCGAGGAGGGCCTGACCCTGCTCGGCTGGCGCGAACTGCCCTTCGAGCCCCAGTACAGCGGCCCCGCCGCCCGCCAGGCCATGCCCTACTTCGGGCAGCTCTTCATCACGGGCACCCCGGGCACCGCCACCGAGGGCCTCACCGGCATCGAGCTGGAGCGCCACGCCTACTGCGTACGCAAGCGCGCCGAGCACGAGAGCGACGTCTACTTCCCGAGCCTGTCCCCGCGCACCATCGCCTACAAGGGCATGCTCACCACCCCGCAGCTGGAGCCGTTCTTCCCCGACCTGTCCGACCGGCGCTACGCCTCCGGCCTGGCCCTGGTCCACTCCCGCTTCTCCACCAACACGTTCCCGTCCTGGCCGCTCGCCCACCCGTTCCGCTACGTCGCGCACAACGGCGAGATCAACACCGTCAAGGGCAACCGGAACATGATGCGGGCGCGCGAGGCCAAACTCGCCAGCGACCTCATCCCCGGCGACCTCGACCGGATCTTCCCGATCGTCGACCCCGACGACTCCGACACCGCCTCCTTCGACGACGCCCTGGAACTGCTCCACCTGGGCGGACGCTCCCTGCCGCACGCGGTGCTCATGATGATCCCCGAGCCCTGGGAGAACCACACCGAGATGGACCCGGCCGTCCGGGCCTTCTACGAGTACCACTCCACCCTCATGGAGCCCTGGGACGGCCCCGCCTCGGTGTCCTTCACCGACGGCACCGTCGTCGGCGCGGTCCTGGACCGCAACGGCCTGCGCCCCGGCCGCTACTGGGTCACCGAGGACGGCTTCGTCGTCCTCGCCAGCGAGGCCGGAGTCCTGGACATCGACCCCGCCACCGTCGTGCGCAAGGGACGCCTCCAGCCCGGCCGCATCTTCGTCGTCGACACCGCCCAGGGGCGCATCGTCGAGGACGAGGAGATCAAGGCCGAACTCGCCGCGCAGCACCCCTACCAGGAGTGGATCGACACGGGCGTCCTGCGCCTGGCCGACCTGCCCGACGCCCAACCCGTCCCGGTCACCGAACTCCAGCGCGCCCAGCAGGTCTTCGGCTACACCGAGGAGGAACTGCGCGTCATCCTCACCCCGATGGCCCGCACCGGAGCCGAACCCATCGGCTCCATGGGCACCGACACCCCGGTGGCCGCGCTCTCCGAGCGCTCCCGCCAGCTCTTCGACTACTTCTCGCAGAACTTCGCCCAGGTCACCAACCCGCCCCTGGACGCCATCCGCGAGGAGATGGTCACCAGCCTGGCCACCCTCCTGGGCGCCGAGCACAACATCCTCGACGCCGCTCCCGGCAGCACCCAGCGCCTCGTCCTGCCCACCCCGGTCGTCGACCAGGCCGAACTGGCCGCCATCGTCGCCGCCGGACAGGGCAACCCGGCCCTGAGGAGCTTCACCGTCGACGGCACCTACCCCGTCGACGGCGGCGGCGACGCGCTCTCCGCCCGCCTGGAGCAGATCAACACCGAGGTCTCCGCCGCCATCGCCGACGGCGCCCACATCCTCGTGCTCAGCGACCGCGGCGCCGACGAGGGCCGCGCGCCCATCCCGTCGCTGCTGCTCACCGGCTCGGTCCACCACCACCTCGTCCGCGAGAAGACCCGCACCGAGGTCGGCCTCCTCATCGAGGCCGCCGACGTGCGCGAATGCCACCACGTCGCCCTGCTCATCGGCTACGGCGCCTCCGCGGTCAACCCCTACCTGGCGCTGGCCACCGTCCGCGACCTCGTCGAGCGCGGACGCCTCGGCGGCGTCGACGCCGACCAGGCCGTCCGCAACACCGTCAAGGCGTTCGGCAAGGGCGTCCTGAAGGTCATGTCCAAGATCGGCGTGTCCACGGTCAGCTCCTACACCGGAGCCCAGATCTTCGAGGCCCTGGGCCTGGGCGCCGAGGTCATCGACCGCTGCTTCACCGGCACCACCTCCCGCCTGGGCGGCGTCGGCTTCGACGTCCTCGCCGAGGAGGTCGCCATCCGCCACCGCCGCGCCCACACCGCCAACCCCAACGCCCACCGGCGCCTGGAGGTCGGCGGCGAGTACCAGTGGCGCCGCGAGGGCGAACCGCACCTGTTCAGCCCCGAGACCGTCTTCAAGCTCCAGCACTCCACCCGCACCCGCAAGTACGAGATCTTCAAGGAGTACACCTCCCAGATCGACGACCAGTCCGAGAAGCTCATGACCCTGCGCGGTCTCCTGCGCTTCAAGGACGGCGTGCGCGAACCCGTGCCCGTCGACGAGGTCGAACCCGTCTCGGAGATCGTCCGGCGCTTCTCCACCGGAGCCATGTCCTACGGCTCCATCTCCGCCGAGGCCCACCAGACCCTCGCCATCGCGATGAACCGCCTCGGCGGCAAGTCCAACACCGGCGAGGGCGGCGAGGACCCCGACCGCTTCACCCCCGACGCCAACGGGGACCTGCGGCGCAGCTCCATCAAGCAGGTCGCCTCCGGCCGCTTCGGCGTCACCTCGCACTACCTCAGCAACGCCGACGACATCCAGATCAAGATGGCCCAGGGCGCCAAGCCCGGCGAGGGCGGCCAGCTGCCCGGCCACAAGGTCTACCCGTGGGTCGCCCGGACCCGCCACTCCACCCCCGGCGTCGGGCTCATCTCCCCGCCGCCCCACCACGACATCTACTCCATCGAGGACCTCGCCCAACTCATCCACGACCTCAAGAACGCCAACCCCTCCGCCCGGGTCCACGTCAAACTGGTCTCCGAGGCGGGCGTGGGCACCGTCGCCGCCGGCGTGTCCAAGGCACACGCCGACGTCGTCCTCATCTCCGGCCACGACGGAGGCACCGGCGCCTCGCCGCTGACCTCCCTCAAGCACGCGGGCACCCCCTGGGAGCTCGGCCTCGCCGAGACCCAGCAGACCCTGCTGCTCAACGGCCTGCGCGACCGCATCGTCGTCCAGGCCGACGGCCAGATGAAGACCGGCCGCGACGTCGTCATCGCCGCCCTGCTCGGCGCCGAGGAGTACGGCTTCGCCACCGCACCCCTCGTCGTCTCCGGCTGCGTCATGATGCGCGTGTGCCACCTGGACACCTGCCCCGTCGGCGTCGCCACCCAGAACCCGCTCCTGCGCGAGCGCTTCTCCGGCAAGGCCGAGTACGTCGTCAACTTCTTCGAGTTCATCGCCCAGGAGGTCCGCGAGTACCTCGCCCAGCTCGGCTTCCGCAGCCTGGACGAGGCCATCGGATCCATCGACCTGCTCGACACCGCCGACGCCGTCAACCACTGGAAGGCCCAAGGCCTGGACCTGTCGCCCATCCTGCACGAGGTCGAGCCCCGCGCGGGCGACCACCGCGTCCAGCAGCGCCTCCAGGACCACGGCCTGGGCAAGGCCCTGGACAACACCCTCATCCAGCTCAGCGAGGGCGCCCTGGACTTCGGCCAGCCCGTACGCCTCGAACTGCCCGTACGCAACGTCAACCGCACCGTCGGCACCATGCTCGGACACGAGGTCACCAAGCGCCACGGCGCCGCCGGCCTCCCCGACGACACCATCGACGTCTCCTTCACCGGATCCGCGGGCCAGTCCTTCGGCGCCTTCGTGCCCAGGGGAATCACCCTGCGCCTGTCCGGCGACGCCAACGACTACGTCGGCAAGGGCCTGTCCGGCGGACGCGTCATCGTCCGCCCCGACACCGCCTCCCAGCTGGTCGCCGAGGACCACATCATCGCCGGCAACGTCATCGGCTACGGCGCCACCTCCGGAGAGATCCTCCTGCGCGGCGTCGTCGGCGAACGCTTCTGCGTCCGCAACTCCGGCGCCCTCGCCGTCGTCGAGGGCATCGGCGACCACGGCTGCGAGTACATGACCGGCGGCCGCGCCGTCGTCCTCGGCCGCACCGGCCGCAACTTCGCGGCCGGCATGTCCGGAGGCGTCGCCTACGTCCTGGACCTGGACCGCGAACGTGTCAACACCGAGATGGTCGAGATCGAGGCCCTCACCGACGAGGACCGCGCGTTCCTCACCGACGTCCTCACCCGCCACCGCGCCGAGACCGGATCGGCCGTCGCCGAACGGATCCTCACCGACGGCGAGCACGGACTCGACCGCATCGCCAAGATCATGCCCCGCGACTACAAGCGCGTCCTGCTCGCCCAGGCCGAGGCCGAACGCGAGGGCCGCGACGTCAACGAGGCCGTCATGGCCTCCGCACAGTCCTGACACGAGAGGAGGAAGGCACATGGCCGACCCCAAGGGCTTCCTGAAGACCACCGAGCGAGAGCTCCCCAAGCACCGACCCGTCGACGTGCGCATCCAGGACTGGCGCGAGGTCTACGAGGACTTCGACCGGGGAACCGTCACCAAGCAGGCCTCGCGCTGCATGGACTGCGGCATCCCCTTCTGCCACAACGGCTGCCCGCTCGGCAACCTCATCCCCGAGTGGAACCACCTCGTCCACACCCACGACTGGGCCGAGGCGATCGAACGCCTGCACGCCACCAACAACTTCCCGGAGTTCACCGGCAGGCTCTGCCCCGCCCCGTGCGAGTCCGCATGCGTGCTCGGCATCAACCAGCCCGCCGTCACCATCAAGAACGTCGAGGTCTCCATCATCGACCGCGCGTGGGAGGAGGGCTGGGTCAAGCCCCTGCCCCCCACCACCCGCACCGGCAAGAAGGTCGCCGTCGTCGGCTCCGGCCCCGCCGGACTCGCCGCCGCCCAACAGCTCACCCGGGCCGGACACGACGTCACCGTCTACGAGCGCGCCGACCGCATCGGCGGCCTCCTGCGCTACGGCATCCCCGAGTTCAAGATGGAGAAGCGGCACATCGACCGCCGCCTCGCCCAGATGAGCGCCGAGGGCACCACCTTCCGCGCCGGAGTCGACGTCGGCGTCGACATCACCGCCGAGCGGCTGCGCGCCGACCACGACGCCGTCGTCATCAGCGGCGGCGCCACCGCCTGGCGCGACCTGCCCGCCAAGGGCCGCGAACTCGGCGGCATCCACCAGGCCATGGAGTACCTGCCCCTGGCCAACCGGGTGCAGGAGGGCGACTACGACACGCCCGCCATCAGCGCCCAGGGCAAACACGTCGTCGTCATCGGCGGCGGCGACACCGGCGCCGACTGCGTCGGCACCGCCCACCGCCAGGGCGCCGCGTCGGTCACCCAGCTGGAGATCATGCCCAAGCCGCCCGCCACGCGGCCCGACAACCAGCCCTGGCCGACCATGCCCATGCTCTACAAGGTCACCAGCGCCCACGAGGAGGGCGGCAAGCGGATCTACGCCGTCAACACCGTCGAGTTCCTCGGCGACGACAACGGCCAGGTCCGCGCCCTCAAACTCGTCGAGGTCAAGCGCACCGACAAGGGCTTCGAACCCGTCGAGGGCACCGAACGCGAGATCCCCGCCGAACTCGTCACCCTCGCCATGGGCTTCGTCGGACCCCAGAAGGAGGGCCTGCTCGACCAGCTCGGCGTGGAGCTGGACGGACGCGGCAACGTCGTCCGCGACGCCGACTACCGCACCACCGTCGACGGCGTCTTCTGCGCCGGGGACATGGGCCGCGGCCAGTCGCTCATCGTCTGGGCCATCGCCGAGGGCCGCTCCGCCGCCGCCGGAGTGGACCGCTACCTCACCGACGACAGCGCACTGCCGGTCACCATCCCGCCGACCGCACGACCGCTGGTCTAGTCACCACCAGGCACACACGCGCGCCGGGCGCGGAGGGAGACCTCCGCACCCGGCGCGTCGTCGTGTCCACCCCCGGGTCCCGCGGCCCGCCCCCGACCGCCGGAGCCGGACAGCGCCACACGAGAGGTCATCCGGGTTCCCACCAGAAGAACCCACAACCGCTAACACCCCCTGGACCCGCCCAGAAACGACGCCGATACTGGAAACCAGCAGGACCCACCACACAGCACGGCCAGGAGGCCAGACGATGACCTACCGGCTCATCGCCGACACCGCCATGGTCGTGCACCTGGCCTTCCTCGCCTACCTCGCCCTCGGCGGATTCCTCGCCTGGAAGTGGCCCCGCACCCTCTGGATCCACCTCGGCTGCGCCCTCTACGGACTCGCCATCACCCTCATCGGCTGGCCCTGCCCCCTCACCCACGTCGAGAACTGGGCCCGCCGACGCGCCGGACAACAAGGACTCCCCCCGGAAGGCTTCATCGACCACTACCTCACCGGCATCGTCTACCCCGCCGAACACCTGCTCACCGCACAACTCGCCGTCGCCCTCGCCGTCCTCGCCTCCTGGGCCGGACTCCTCGTCCTCACCCGTCGTCCTCACCCGAAGACGCACGCGCAACACCACCCCGGACCGCGCGTAAAGATCGCGAATGGATTGGGCCACCGACCATTTCCCCGCCCCGGACACGGACGTACCGTCGAAGACATGACCGTTGTGACCTGGGAATCCCTTCGCGCCGCAGAACACTTCACCATGCGAAACGCCCGGCTCATCGACCGGCTCCGCTTCGCCCACCTCTTCCAGGGCGGACCCACCGAACCCATCCGCTCAGCACTCTCCGCCTACCGCAACCTCGACGGCGGCTACGGCAACGGACTCGACCCCGACCTGCGCGGACACACCAGCCAACCCGCCGCCACCGAACTCGCCCTGCGCTACCTCGACGACCTCGGCCCCATCCCCACCAGCCTCGGCACCGGCATCTGCCGCTACCTCACCACCGTCACCAACCCCGACGGCGGCCTGCCCTGCGTACGACCCAACGTCCGCCACACCGAATCCGCCCCCTGGTGGCGACAGCACCACGACTTCACCAGCGACCTCGGCCTCACCGCACTCCTCGCCGGATACCTCCACAAACACAACATCAGCCACACCTGGCGCGACAACGCCACCGCCTACTGCTGGAAGCACATCAACGCCCTGCACTGGACCGACCCGCACCAGGCCATCGGCATCTGCGCCTTCCTCCAACACGTCCCCGACCGCGACCGCGCCCTACGCACCACCAGCCGGCTCCACCCCATGATCCGCGCCGTCATCGACACCGACCCCCAACCCAACCCGCGCCGACACGCCCACACCGCACTCGACCTCGCCACCCACCCCGACCACATCGCCCGACCCCTGTTCACCGACGCCGAGATCCAACGCAACCTCGACTTCTTCGAACAGACCCAACGACCCGACGGCGGCTGGGACGCCACCTGGCAGCACTGGGACACCGCCGCCACCCTCGAACGCGAAGGCATGCGCACCGTCCAACGCCTGCGCATCCTGTGCGCCTACGGCCGCGTCCAGTGCTCCCTCCCGCCCCGCCGCCGCGACAGCTGACACACCGAACCCGGCCCCCACCGAACCCGGCCCCCACCGAACCCGGCGGACACCGGGCCCGCCAGGGCCGGGCCCCGCACCCCCGCGCGATCCGGCACAATCCCACACCCCCACCCACCAGCCCAAGCCCACAACCCCACCCACCGCAGCGAACCCTCACCCAGGGTGCCCGCCGTTCGACTTCCCGCAGCCCCACATACGTCCATTCGCAACCTGGTTTAGACCACTCCATCCTCCAGACGCTCTAGAGTGTTATGCGTGACACGTCGAGCAAAAATCGTCGCGACCCTCGGTCCCGCCACCTCGAGCCCGGAAGTCCTCCGCAAGCTCGTCGAAGCCGGACTGGACGTCGCCCGACTCAACCTCAGCCACGGAACCCACGACGACCACAGGGCCAACCTCGCCAACCTGCGAGGCGCCGCTGAGGCCGCACAACGAGCAGTCGGCGTCCTCGCCGACCTCCAAGGGCCCAAGATCCGCGTCGGCACCTTCGCCGACGGCCCCGTCGACCTCAACGTCGGCGACGAGTTCACCATCACCACCGACGACGTCCCGGGCGACGCCCACCGCGTCTCCACCACCTACAAGGGACTCCCGGCGGACGTCCGCCCCGGCGACCGCGTCCTCATCGACGACGGCCGCATCGCGCTGGAGTGCACCAAGACCACCAGCACCGACGTCCACACCCGCGTCATCGTCGGCGGCACCGTCTCCAACCACAAGGGACTCAACCTCCCCGGCGTCGCCGTCAGCGTCCCCGCACTCACCGAAAAGGACGAGGCGGACCTGCGCTGGGCCCTCCACCAGGGCGTCGACATGGTCGCCCTCTCCTTCGTCCGCAGCCCCGCCGACGCCGAGGAGTGCCACCGCATCATGGACGAGGAGGGCATCACCGTCCCCCTCATCGCCAAGGTCGAGAAGCCCCAGGCCGTCGAACGGCTCCAGGACATCATCGAGGTCTTCGACGGAGTCATGGTCGCCCGCGGCGACCTCGGCGTCGAACTCCCCCTCGAGAACGTCCCCATGGTGCAAAAACGCGCCGTCGAACGCTGCCGCGACAAGGCCAAACCGGTCATCGTCGCCACCCAGATGCTCGAATCCATGATCGGATCACCCCGGCCCACCCGCGCCGAGGCCTCCGACGTCGCCAACGCCGTCCTCGACGGCGCCGACGCCGTCATGCTCTCCGGAGAGACCAGCGTCGGCAAGTACCCCGTCGAGACCGTCGAGACCATGGCCCGCATCGTCAGCGCCGCCGAGCAGGAGTCCCTGCGCGCCTCGCACATCCTCAACCGGGTACCCGAGACCACCGGCGGAGCCATCGCCCGCGCCGCCGCCGAGATCGGCGCCACCGTCGGAGCCAAGGCCCTGGTCGCCTTCACCATGTCCGGTGAGACCGCCCGACGCCTGGCCCGCTACCGCTCACCCATCCCGCTGATGGCCTTCACCACCGAGGAGACCACCCGCGGCGTGCTCTCCCTCACCTGGGGAGTCGAGAGCAACCTCGTGCCCTGGGTCGACAACACCGACGACATGGTCCGCCAGGTGGAGGCCGAACTCCTCCAACTCGGCGACTACCACAAGGGCGACAAGATCGTCATCGTCGCGGGCAGCCCGCCCGGAACCACCGGTTCCACCAACTCCCTGCGCGTCCACCGCCTCGGCGACGCCGTCGCCCTCGCGGCGCAGTAGGGAGACCCGGGCGCCCCGCACAGGGCGCCCCCGACGTGCCGCATCAGGTCCGGCCCGGAGGACACGGCGTATGAGCCGCGCCGCCCACCGGGTCAGGACCAGGTGCGGCCCCGCCGCACCACCTCAGGCCGCCGACTCCCCGCGCACATCCCCCCGCGACTCCGACCCGGTCGCCGCCGCCCCGCCCTCGGGCAGCACACGCTCCAACGGCATGTCCCACGGCAACAGGTTCCACGGACTGCGCTCGTCCTCCGTCAGCAGACCCAGCGCCGCCCACACCCGGTCCGTCCCGCCGTGGTCGCCCTCCACACCCTTCTCCGGCCACAACAGGTAACCCGCGTGGAAAGCCATCGACAACTGCTGCCACGACGCGTACCGCCGCTGAAGATCCGAGGCCACCCGACGCAACAGCGTCTGCGTCTCCACCGGACTCAACCAGTCCAACGACGCACCCCCGCACACCAGCCGGATCACGTGCACCGACTTCCACCACTGGTAGGCCCCGATGAGCACCGTCTCGTCCGCCTCGGCCACCCCCGTGACCGCGCGCAACCGCGCCACCTGCTCCTCACCCAGCCGCACGTGCGCCCCCGTCACCTGCCCGCCCCGCTCACGCGGCAGACGCGACCTGGCCACCCCCGCGCTCAGATCCACCACCAGATCCAGCTTCGGACCCGTGCGCAGCTCCTCCAACAGGGCGTCCACCGCCTCCAGCAGAGACTCCCGGTCGGTCACCCCCCACTGGCGCTCCAGCATCCGCTGGTAGGGACGGCGCAGCGACGGCCGGGCGACCACGTCCCACGGCTCGGCCAGCGCCACCCGGAACGGCGCCGCCACGGCCGCCGCCCAGCGCTCCGTGCTCAACGGCGCGTCGGGGTCCTTGGTGCGCAGGGCGGGGGACTCGCGCGAGCCCACCACCAGCTCAGCGAAGGAACCGGCGACCAGCGCCACGACGGGCACGAACGCCCAACCCGGCTGGCCGACGGCCACGAGAAGGACGATGAGCAGCGCGACGGGGGTCAGCAGCCACGGCTGGCGGCGCTGGGAACCCCACGCCACCACCACCCAGGCGCCGATAACCAGTGCGCCGACGATCCCGGCCACCGCGGTCAGCACCCGCTGCTCCTCTCCTGAGAACTCGCTTCTGGAACTCCAGGATCAAGGACGCGCGCCCGAGTAGGCGACCGAACTCACGGGTTGTACTCAGGTTGTGGCCGTGATGTGACCGGTTCCGCCGTGTTGCCCCGGCATAAAGTGACAAAGGGCCTATTTAGGGCGGTACCGGCTGGGTAGTTACGCAGGTTCTGGCCCGTCTGTCCGGTCCCTCAGTACTTCGGCCCGATGAAGGCGTCCATACGCGCCACGGCCTCCTTCCGCGACACTGAGATGGCGGTCTTGTCCTTGAACGGGGGCTGGCGCTGGATGTGGCTCGTCCAGGGAATGCCGAGCCGCTCCAGGGACGACGTGAAGAGGTCCACGATGTCCTGCGACGTGTTGGAGAAGTGGTAGCGCGGGTACTCGTAGTACTCGTCCCTCCTGCCCCTCTTGCGTATCCGGTTGAGGGCACGGCATCCGTCGGAGTGAACCAGGCCCCGGACGAACAGCTCAGGGTGGTGGTCGACGACTTCCTGCTGCCAGGTTTCCAGGGCGATCCTCCTGGAGTGCTTGTGGCCCGGTCCGTGCTGGGGGAACAGGCAGAGCCAGTGTTTGGAGGCGGCTTTGACAGCCGTGCACCCCTCGCCGCGGCTGGCACGGAAAGAGGTGATCGGGAACACCTTCTGCATGGCATCGCCGCAGAGGTCCATCAGTCCCGGGTACTTGTTGTCGCAAAAGATCCAGAGAACGTACACCCCGTGCCTTGAGGCGGTGATGTGACCGTCTCCGAGGTAGAGCCCCAGTAGGTAGGCATAGGCGTTGTCATCAAGACGCGCGTTGTGGCACTTGGGGCAGTAGGTCGTCCGGTCTCGGCGCCTTCCCTCTGTCGCGGGCGCACGCCTGTTGCCGTAGCGCCAGTGCCTGATCGCCTGCACGGAGACGCCGCACTGTGCCGCGATGGCTTTGTCGGTCAGGCCCAGGGCTTTGAGGCGGAAGGTTTCGTCTACTACGTCACGTGAGTACATGACAGGAATAGTTGCTCATGCCTGTGACATTCCGTCGATGGTGTGACTACCGTGGGTTGATATGCCCTAAATGAAGAGAGCCGCCCGAATGGGGCGGCTCTGGGGTGTTGTGCCCTGAGTGGGACTCGAACCCACACTGTAATAGGTTTGAGCTATTTCCCTCTGCCGATTGGGGTATCAGGGCTTTTTTGGGTGAAACGGACATCCTGGCTGGTGTTCGTCTACCTGTTCGGTCGGGGTTGCTCCGTCAACAGTGGTATCACGATTGACGCGCATGCCCGTCCCGACGTCCAGCATCCTAGCTGATCTCGGTAACCTCGTGTACGTGACGAGGACGCAGAGCCGTGTGGTGATCGCGGAAGACGAGGCCCTGATCCGCCTGGACCTCAAGGAGATGCTTGAGGAGGACGGCTACGCCGTCGTGGGCGAGGCCGGTGACGGTGAGACCGTGATCCGCCTTGCCCAGAAGCTCAAGCCCGACCTGGTGATCACCGACATCAAGATGCCCGTGCTCGACGGCCTCTCGGCCGCCGAGCGCATCGCCGCCGAGCGCATCGCCCCGGTGGTGATCCTGACCGCCTTCTCCCAGCGGGAGCTGGTCGAGCGGGCGCGCGAGGCCGGGGCCATGGCGTACCTGGTCAAGCCGTTCAACAAGGCCGACCTCGTGCCCGCCATCGAGATGGCCACCTCGCGCTACGCGGAGCTGTCCGCGCTGGAGTCGGAGGTCTCCAGCCTCCAGGAGCGGTTGGAGACCCGCAAGCTGGTCGAACAGGCCAAGGGTCTGCTCCAGAGCCGCCACGGGATGAGTGAGCCCGAGGCGTTCCGCTGGATCCAGAAGAACTCGATGGACCGGCGGCTCACCATGCGCAGGGTCGCCGAGACGGTCGTGGAGACCCTGGGCGGCAAGCAGTGAGCCGCCGCCGGTAAGCGGCGCTTACGCGTCCGCGCCAGCCGGACTGAACAGGTTGGACAAGGGAGGCCGCACCCGACCGGGTGCGGCCCCCCTTCGTCGTCTCCGCCCGCGCTTTCTCCTCCCGGCTCCTCGTGATCACTCCGGTACGCCGGGTGTGGAGAAACTATGCAGTTCAGGCGTTTAACGCGGTGGAAACGAGACAGATGTTCAGGGTCAATGTGCCAGGTGTACCAGTTTGGTCTCGTTTGCACACGATGGGATGACGGTTGGGTCACGTGGCATTAGCGCATCTGAACAACTTGCCTAAATCGGGCTAAACTCACCGCACCGAACAGCAAAGGACAGCGGTGGCGCGTGCGCGCATTCGCCACCGCCACCCTCAGATGCGCAAGGAGCGCGCGTGCGCACACGTCTTGTGACCGTGTTGCTCGCCCTGATCACCGCCATCCTGGTGATCCCGGGGCCAGCGGCGACGGCAGACGAACAGGGCGGTGAAGCGCTGCACGGTCAGATCCTCCATCCGGAGAACCGGGACCAGGGTGTCGAAGGCATCATGATCACGGTCTACGACGGCGAGGACGAGGTCGGGGCGGCGGAGACCGACTCTGAAGGAATGTGGGAAGTGGGCCTGCCCGGACCGGGCACCTACCGCGTGGTGGTGGACCAGGAGTCCGTCCCCGAGGAGTTCGCGGTGATCGAGGCCCTCTTCGTCGACGGAGAGACCGAGGTGGAGGTCGAGGCGGACGACCAGCGGCCGCTGATCGTCGCCCTGGAGGCGGCGGGCGCGGCCGGTGAGGAGTCGGCCTCGCCCTCGGAGGAGGAAACCGAGGACTCCGGCGGGGAGGCGGCCGACGAGGAGTCGTTGGCGCCCAACACCGACGCCGGTGGCTCCTTCGCGGACCGGGCGATCCAGCTCACCGCTGCGGGTCTGCTGTTCGGCCTGGTCATCGCGGTCTCCGCGATCGGGCTCTCGCTGATCTTCGGCACCACGAAGCTGATCAACTTCGCCCACGGTGACCTGGTCACCTTCGGTGCGATGATCGCGCTGCTCTTCAGCACGGGTGCCGCGGGTATGGGCAACGCGCTGCTGGCGCTCTTCCTGGGGCTGGGCGCGGCGGTGCTGATCGGTGCCTTCCTGGAGACCAGGTTGTCGCGGACGGCGCTGGTCGTCGCGCAGTGGCTGTCGATCTTCGCGGGTATCGCGTTGGCGACGGTTCTCGGTGTGATGGGGGACGCGGTCGGCTGGAGTGTGCCGCTGTGGTTGGCGGCGGTGGTCGCGGTCCTGATGGGCGCGGTGCTGGGCGGGTCGATGGAGCGCTACATCTGGCGTCCGCTGCGGCACCGCAACGTGGCGATGATCCAGATGTTCATCGTCTCGATCGGTCTGGCGCTGGTCGTGCGGCACGTGATCCTGGTGCTCTTCGGGGCCGGTCGGGAGCGTTACGCGGGCTTCCAGCTCCAGGAGATGGTGCGTCTGGGGCCGGTGTCGATGCCGCCGCGCGACCTGGTGGTCATGGCGGTGGCGATCGTGGTGCTGGTGGGGGTGGCCTGTCTGTTGCAGTTCACCCGGATCGGCAAGGCGATGCGCGCGGTGTCCGACAACCGGGACCTGGCGGAGTCGTCGGGTATCGACGTGGACCGGGTCACGCTGTACGTGTGGGGGCTCGGTGGCGGTCTGGCCGCTCTGGGCGGTGTGCTCTACGGGCTCAACCAGGTGGTCGAGTACGAGATGGGCTTCCGTCTGCTGCTGATGATGTTCGCCGCGGTGATCCTCGGCGGTCTCGGCACGGCCTACGGTGCGATGGTCGGCGGCCTGGCGGTCGGCCTGGTGGCGATGTTGTCCACCCTGTGGTTCCCGTCCCAGCTCATGCAGGCATGGGCTCTGGCGCTGATGATCCTCATGCTGCTGGTCAGGCCCCAGGGCCTGCTCGGTCGGCGTGAGCGGGTCGGCTAGGAGAGAAGACGATGGATATCCTTTCGATCCTCGCCGAGTCCACCCGATCGGCGCTCGGCCCGATCGCGGCGATCTACGCGCTCGCCGCGATCGGACTCAACTTCCACTTCGGTTACACCGGGCTGCTGAACTTCGGCCAGGTGGGGTTCATGCTGGTGGGCGCCTACGGCGTGGGCGTCAGTGTGGCGGTGTTCGACCTGCCGTTGGTGGTGGGTTTCGGTGTGGGCCTGCTGTGTGCGTTCGTGATGGCCCTGTTGCTGGGTATCCCGACGCTGCGGTTGCGCTCGGACTATCTGGCGATCACGACGATCGCGGCGGCGGAGGTGATCCGTCTGGTGTACCGGGCGGGTTTCGCCGAGCCGCTGACCGGCGGTGTCTACGGGTTGCAGAACCTGGCGTCGGACTTTCGCGCGATCAACCCGTTCGACGGGGGTGAGCGCTACGGCTTCGGGGCGTTGTCCTACAACGGGAACCACCTGTGGGTCCTGGTGGTGACGTGGGGTCTGGTGCTGTTGATGGCCGGGCTGACGTGGATGCTGATGCACAGCCCGTGGGGGCGTGTCATCAAGGGCATCCGGGAGGACGAGGACGCGGTCCGCAGTCTGGGCAAGAACGTGTTCGCGTACAAGATGCAGGCGCTGGTGCTGGGCGGTCTGGTGGGTGCCCTGGCGGGGTGCATGCTGGCCGTGTACCAGGCGTCGATCCAGCCGGACCAGTTCAAGCCGCAGGTGACGTTCTTCCTGTGGGTGATCCTGCTGCTGGGTGGTGCCGGTCGGGTGTTCGGTCCGGTGCTGGGCGCGATGGTGTTCTGGTTCCTGATGAACTTCACCGACGGTGTGCTCCAGGGTTTCGGCTCGATGGGGTGGCTGCCGTTCCTGGACGGTCCGGACTACGGTGCGATCCAGCTGGCCTTCGTGGGTCTGCTGCTGGTGTTGCTGATCGTCTTCCGGCCGCAGGGTCTCATCGGCGACCGCAAGGAGATGCTGATCAATGTCAAGTGACAAGGTGGGCGGCGGCGTCGGGTCCGGGGTCGACCGCGTGGCCGGTGCGGAGCCGGTGCCGGGTTCGGCGAAGCCGGACCCGATCCTGGTGGCGGACGGTGTGCGCCGTTCCTTCGGCGGTCTGACCGCGGTGGACGTGGGTCATCTGCAGGTGCAGCGGGGGACGATCACGGCGTTGATCGGTCCGAACGGTGCGGGTAAGTCGACGCTGTTCAACCTGTTGACCGGTTTCGACCGGGTGGACGGGGGGCGTTGGACCTTCCAGGGGAAGCCGATCAACGGCAGGCGCGGTCACCAGGTGGCGCGTGCGGGGATGGTGCGGACCTTCCAGCTGACCAAGGCGCTGACCCGGATGACGGTGTTGGACAACATGCTGTTGGGCGCGCCGGGCCAGTTCGGTGAGCGGATGGCGGGTGCGTTCCTGCGGCCGGTGTGGCAAGGGCAGGAGAAGGAGAACACGCGCCGCGCGCTGGACCTGTTGGAGCGGTTCAAGCTCATCGACAAGCGCGACGACATGGCGGGTTCGCTCTCGGGCGGTCAGCGCAAGCTGTTGGAGATGGCGCGTTCGCTGATGACCGATCCGACCATGATCATGCTGGACGAGCCGATGGCGGGGGTGAACCCGGCGCTGGTGCAGTCGTTGCTGGGGCACATCACGTCGTTGCGCGACGAGGGCAAGACGGTGCTCTTCGTGGAGCACGACATGGACGTGATCATGGGCATCAGCGACTGGATCGTGGTGCTCGCGCAGGGTCAGGTGATCGCGGAGGGCCGTCCTTCGGACATCCGGTCCAACCAGCAGGTGATCGACGCCTACCTGGGCGCCCAGGAGGAGACGGCCGAGGCCCCGGGGAGTGGTGATGACTGAGAGCGCGAAGCCGAGTCCGGAGAAGGTGGCGAAGGTTTCGGACGAGGTCCCGGTGGAGGCCGGGGAGGCGGCCGCCGTGCAGGAGCACCGTGAGGAGGTCCTGGAGCGCGCCGGCGGGGCGGCGCCGGTGGGTGGTCCGGAGGACTACCTGCTGTTGGCCAGTGAGCTGGTGGCGGGGTACGTGCCGGGGGTGAACATCCTCAACGGGTGCACCCTGACGCTGTCCGAGGGCGAGGTCGTGGCGATCATCGGCCCGAACGGGGCGGGTAAGTCCACGCTGATCAAGACGGTGTTCGGGCTGATCCCGGTGCGTGAGGGCGCTCTGACGCTGCGGGGGGCCGACATCGCGGGTCTGCCGGCGCACAGCCTGGTGGAGCGGGGGGTGGGTTACGTTCCGCAGACGCAGAACGTGTTCCCGTCGCTGACCATCGAGGAGAACCTCCAGATGGGGGCGTTCCTGCGGCCGCGGTCGTTCACGAAGCGGTTCGCGGCGGTGGCGGAGCTGTTCCCTCTGCTGGCGGACCGGCGCAGGGCCAAGGCGGGGTCGTTGTCGGGCGGTGAGCGCCAGATGGTGGCCATGGGGCGTGCGCTGATGATGGAGCCGTCGGTGCTGTTGTTGGACGAGCCGACCGCGGGTCTGTCGCCGATCTACCAGGAGGAGGTCTTCCAGCGGGTCAAGGAGGTCAACCGGACGGGTGTGTCGGTGGTCATGGTGGAGCAGAACGCGCGTCGCTGCCTCCAGATCTGTGACCGCGGCTACGTGTTGGACCAGGGGCGTAACGCCTACACCGGTACGGGTGCGGACCTGTTGAACGATCCCAACGTGATCGAGCTGTACCTGGGGACGCTGGCCAAGGGCTGAGGCGTCGGGGGAGGGGGCGGGGTCCGTGGCGGGCTCCGCCCCCGCTTCTGTGCGGGGCGCCGCCGGTGCGTGTCGCGGGGGCGGGTGGCTTCGTGCACAGGCCGGCCGGGAGATGGCGTCCCGGGTCGGGACAAATTACCCTGGGGGGACGGGCACGTCCGTGCCCGGCCGCGGCCCCGTCCGCAGTGCGGGCGGGGGCGGGGGAGAACACAGCGGCGCTGTGACGCCCGTGTCCGCCGGTGCGCAGGAATGCGGTACCGGTGTCGGGCGTTGAGAACCGTTGAAGAGGACGGGACCCGCCGCGGCGGGCCGGTCCAGACGCGACCAAGGGGGTCGCCGGCCAGCCGCTACCCCTTTCCAGAGGAGCTTTCCAGCATGACGGTTCAGAGCGAGACCACCGAGGGCATCATCCTCACCGACGAGGCGTCCAGCAAGGTCAGGGCGCTCCTTGAGCAGGAGGGGCGGGACGACCTGCGTCTTCGCGTGGCCGTTCAGCCCGGTGGTTGCTCGGGGCTGCGTTACCAGCTCTACTTCGACGAGCGCGAGCTCGACGGCGACGTGGTCAGCGACTTCGGTGGTGTGGAGGTCGTCACCGACCGGATGAGCTCCCCCTACCTGATCGGCGCCACGATCGACTTCGTCGACACCATCGAGAAGCAGGGGTTCACCATCGACAACCCCAACGCCACCGGCTCCTGCGCCTGCGGTGACTCCTTCAACTAGGGGGTGTCCCCCGGGAGGCTTCCGGGCCGGTGGGCCCGGGGTGTCGCGGGGAACGCGACCCAGGACGTGACGTGTTCTGGGGTGCCGTCGGTCGGGCCGGGGCTCAGGACTCCGGTGGACCGGGGACGCGGTTTTCGGGGGAGGGCGGTTCGTGCCGCCCTCCCCCTCGCCGTGCGCGGGGTGCTGTCGTGCCCGCCGGGGCGCCGGGGAAGCGGGCGGCCGCGAGCGGGTGTCCACGGCGCCGCGGGCGCACTGCACTAACCTGGGGCAGTCCGAACCGGGCACGTCCTCTGCCATGCCCGCAGCCCCCGTCCGGTCAGCAGACCGACACCTCCCGACCAAGGAGTCTTCGTCCCGTGCGTATCGCGGTTGCCGGATCCATCGCCACCGACCACCTGATGTCCTTCGAGGGGCGCTTCGCGGAACAGATCATCCCCGACCAGATCCAGCAGTTGTCGCTGTCCTTCCTGATCGACGAGCTGGACGTCCGGCGCGGCGGCGTCGCGGCCAACATCTGCTTCGGCATGGGCGGGTTCGGCCTCAGCCCGGTGCTGGTGGGTGCGGCCGGGGCCGACTTCGAGGACTACCGCGCCTGGCTGGACCGCCACGGTGTGGACACCTCCGCGGTCTACATCTCCGAGCTGCGCCACACCGCCCGGTTCATCTGCACCACGGACCGGGACCAGAACCAGATCGCGTCCTTCTACGCCGGGGCCATGGCCGAGGCCCGCAACATCGAGCTCCAGCCGATCGCGGACCGCCTGGGCGGGCTGGACCTGGTGCTGATCGGGGCGGACGACCCGGCCGCGATGGTGCGTCACAGCGAGGAGTGCCGTACGCGCGGTATCGCCTTCGCCGCCGACCCCTCCCAGCAGTTGGCGCGGATGGAGGGGCCCGAGGTGCGGGGCCTGATCGAGGGCGCGACCTTCCTGTTCACGAACGAGTACGAGAAGGCGCTGGCCGAGCAGAAGACCGGCTGGTCCGACGCCGACGTCCTGGAGCGGGTGGGTACCCGTGTCACCACGCTGGGGGCCAAGGGGGCGCGTATCGACCGCGGGGGCGAGCCGAGCGTGCACGTCCCGGCCGCGGCGGTGGGGGAGCTGGTCGACCCCACGGGTATGGGGGACGCGTTCCGCGCGGGTTTCCTGGCCGCGCACTCCTGGGGGCTGTCCCTGGAGCGGGCCGCCCAGGTGGGCAACGCGACCGCTGTGCACTGCCTGGAGGCCGACGGGCCGCAGGAGTACACGCTGACCGGGGCGTCCCTCCTGGCGCGTCTGGAGGAGTCCTACGGCGCCGGGGTCTCGGCCGAGGTCGCGCCCTTCGTGTAGCCGGAACGGGTCGGGGTGGTGTCCGCGAGCCCGTAGAGTGGGTAGCCGCGACCCGCACGACCCGTGTCCGCCTGTCGGACCGGGCCGCGCCCCGCACGGCCGCCGCTCCCTGGGAGCCGGTGTCCCGCACGGGGAGCCCCGTGCCCGCCGGTGCGCTGAAACGCGTGCCGGTTACCCAGCCCAAGCCGTCCGCGCCGGGTCGCCGCGACGGTGGGGAACCTGTCCCGCTGCGTGTGCTCCGGCACGCCCACGCGGGCCCGGGCGCGTTGAGCGCCTCCCAGATCTAGGCCAGCCTTACCTGGGATTCCCCGGATTCATCCGGAAAGGACATTGCATGCGCTACACCGGACCGAAGGTGCGGTTGTCCCGGCGCGCCGGCACTCCGCTGACCCGTAAGGCGGTCAGCTACTTCGAGAAGCGTCCCTACCCGCCCGGCGAGCACGGCCGCCGCGTCCGCCGCAACAGCAGCGACTACGCGGTCCGCCAGGCGGAGAAGCAGAAGGTGCGCTGGTACTACGACCTGACCGAGAAGCAGATGCTGCGCGTCTACGAGAGCGCGAAGAAGCGCCCGGGGCGTACCGGTGAGGAGATGCTCGCCGAGCTGGAGCTGCGTCTGGCCACGGTCGTGCTGCGCGCCGGTCTGGCCGCCTCGATCTACGCCGCGCGCCAGTTCGTCAACCACGGTCACATCACCGTGGACGGCAAGAAGGTCGACATCCCGTCGTACCAGGTCAAGCCGGGTCAGATCATCAGTGTTCGGGAGAAGTCCCGCAACATGGTGCCGTTCGTCGAGGCCACCGAGGGTGTCCACGCCGACGACAAGATCGCCGGATTCCTCGCCGTGAGCCACAAGGACCTGCGCATCGCGGTCGTCGACCGCCCCAAGCGTGAGCAGATCCCGGTGCCCTTCGACGAGCAGCTGGTCGTGGAGTTCTACGCCCGCTAGCCACCCGCCGAGCCGGGTGCGCGGTCGCCTCCTCCCTGGGGGGCGGCCGATGCGGAGCAGGCAGGCCGCGCGGACAGGGTCCGCGCGGCCTCGCCGTGTCCTGGGTCGGTGTGGAACACGCCACGCCCAGGATTCGGCGGGGCGTGAATCGTTATCGCACCGGAACCGGAACTCCCGAGCCCTCCTGTTACGGGGTTTTCGGTCCTCCTCTAAACCCTCCGCTTCACCCCCGTGTCCCCTTTCTCCCGCCCCTGGGGCGGCGGGCGGCCGCCGGGCTCCGGAGCGGGTCAGTACATGCGTCGGACGTGGAAGGCGCTGCCCCGCGCCAGGGGCCGCTCCACGACGAACTCGTGCATCTTCATCCGGCACCAGGCGGGGATGTCCGCGCTGGCGGCGGGATCGTCCGCGGTGACCGCGATGACCGCGCCTATGGGCACCTCGTGCAGTCTGGCGGCGAGCATGATGATCGGGATGGGGCACTTGCGGCCCACAGCCTCCACGGTGACCAGGGGAGGCCGGGGCGGGTACTCGGGCACGGAAAACCCCCGTGTGTCGTCGTCTGCTGACGCCCATCCTGACCTGGTCCCGCCCCTAAGGCGAACCCGGTTAAGGGCGTCGTAAACCCAGCGATACGCTCACCTTGTTCTCTCCTCGTGAAACGTCCGCGCCGCCCCCGAGAGGCGGAGGGGACGCGATCGAAGAAAGGAAGAGGGCCCGGGGGAACGCCGGGCCGCGCTCCGTAGCCAGCCGGGAGGATATCCTCCGCGGGCGAACGGGCCCGGCTCCACGTACCGCCGCGAGCTCCGCTCGGGGGGCGTCGGCAACACGCTGACCAGGCAAGCCCCTGAACTGGGCGCTGGGCGGTTCGCGATAATGTTTCCCCCTGAAAAGCTTTGGATACTTAGGCCGCCCGTGGAGGTTCCACGGGCTACACCGCTGGGAAGGCAATCCGTGAGTCCGACCCGCCAAGAGAATCGGCGCCGCAACCTGCGCCGATGGGCACCACGCGGCGCCGCGCTCGCCGTGCTGGGGCTGGCCGCGACCGGCTGCGCGTCGAACGATCTCACTCGTTTGGGCATGCCGGAGCCGATCACCAACCAGGCCGAGCGTGTTCTCTCGCTCTGGCAGGGCTCCTGGGTGGCGGCTTTCGCGGTCGGCATTCTCGTGTGGGGGCTGATCGTCTGGTCGGTCATCTTCCACCGCAAGCGCTCTGAGCAGTTGCCGCCGCAGGTGCGGTACAACATGCCCATCGAAGCGCTCTACACCGTGCTGCCGATCGTCATCATCTCGGTGCTGTTCTTCTTCACCGCCCGGGACCAGGCGATCCTGCTCGACACCGACGAGCCGGCGGACGTCAACATCGAGGTCGTGGCCTTCCAATGGGCCTGGCAGTTCAACTACCTCGACGACAAGAAGGAGAACGGCGGGGAGGTGCTCTTCTCCGAGACGGGTATCCCCAACCCGGACGGCAGCGCCGACCCCTCCACCCAGACGACCCTGGTGCTGCCCGAGGGCGCGACCGTCCACTTCGACCTGCACTCGCCGGACGTCATCCACTCGTTCTGGATCCCCGAGTTCGGTTTCAAGATGGACGTCATCCCCGGCCGGGACAACGCCTTCCAGGCCGACATCAACGAGGGCACCGCGGGCGACTACGTCGGCCGCTGCGCCGAGCTGTGCGGTGTCGACCACGCCCGCATGCTCTTCAACGTCGAGGTCCTGCCCCAGGACGAGTACGACGCCTGGGCCGCCGAGCAGCAGCAGGCCGCCGAGGAGGCCGAGCTCGAGGCCGCCGAGACCGGTGACCAGCCGGCCTCCGGTGAGGGCTCCGGCGCCGAGGGCGCGGGCGCCGAGGGCGCCGGCACCGACGAGGAGGGCACCGGCAGCGGCGGCTCCGAGGCCGAGGGCTCCGGTACCGACGAGCAGGACACCGGTTCCGGCGGGGCCGACGCCGAGGAGAATGAGCAGTCATGAGCACCACACCAAACCCCGTTCCCGCGGGCGGTCAGGTACCGTCACGCAAGGGGTCGATGATCGTCAAATGGATGACGTCCACCGACCACAAGGTCATCGGGTACATGTACCTGATCACCTCGTTCGTGTTCTTCCTCTTCGGTGGTCTGCTCGCGGTGCTCATGCGCGTCGAGCTGTTCTTCCCGGGCATGCAGGCGATGTCCAACGAGCAGTTCAACCAGCTGTTCACCATGCACGGCACGATCATGCTGCTGATGTTCGCGACGCCGCTGTTCGTCGGGTTCTCCAACGTGATCATGCCGTTGCAGATCGGTTCGCCCGACGTGGCGTTCCCGAGGATGAACCTGTTCAGCTACTACCTGTTCCTGTTCGGCAGCCTCATCGCCATCAGCGGGTTCCTTACCCCGGGCGGCGCGGCCAGCTTCGGCTGGTTCGCCTACACGCCCCTGTCGGACGCGGTGCGTTCGCCGGGCCTGGGCGGTGACCTGTGGATCCTGGGCCTGGTGGTCTCGGGTCTGGGCACCATCCTGGGCGCGGTCAACTTCATCACCACCGGCCTGTGCATGCGCGCGCCCGGCATGACGATGTTCCGCATGCCGATCTTCACCTGGAACACCCTGCTCACCAGCGTGCTGGTGCTCATCGCGTTCCCGGTCCTGACCGCGGCCCTGATCGCGCTGGGCGCGGACCGCATGGTCGGCACCCAGGTGTTCAACGCCGAGCACGGCGGCGCCATCCTGTGGCAGCACCTGTTCTGGTTCTTCGGCCACCCCGAGGTGTACATCATCGCGCTGCCGTTCTTCGGCATCGTGACCGAGATCATCCCGGTGTTCAGCCGCAAGCCGATCTTCGGCTACAAGAGCCTGGTCGCGGCGACCATCGCCATCACCGGCCTGTCGGTCACCGTGTGGGCGCACCACATGTTCCCGACCGGCGCGGTCCTGCTGCCGTTCTTCTCGTTCATGAGCTTCCTCATCGCGGTCCCGACCGGCGTGAAGTTCTTCAACTGGATCGGCACCATGTGGCGGGGCCAGATCACCTTCGAGACGCCGATGCTCTTCGTCATCGGGTTCCTGGTGACCTTCCTGTTCGGCGGTCTGACCGGTGTGCTGCTGGCCTCCCCGCCGATCGACTTCCACGTCACCGACTCCTACTTCGTGGTGGCCCACTTCCACTACGTGGTGTTCGGCACGGTGGTGTTCGCGATGTTCGCGGGCTTCTACTTCTGGTGGCCCAAGTTCACCGGAAAGATGCTCAACGAGAAGCTGGGCAAGTTCCACTTCTGGCTGCTGTTCCTGGGCTTCCACGGCACGTTCCTGGTGCAGCACTGGCTGGGCGCCGCGGGCTTCCCGCGCCGCTACGCCGACTACCTGCCCACCGACGGGTTCACCGAGCTCAACCAGATCTCCTCGGTCTCCTCGTTCGTGCTGGCGGCCTCGACGCTGATCTTCTTCTGGAACGTCTACATCACCTCCAAGAAGGCGCCGCTGGTCACCGTGGACGACCCGTGGGGCTACGGCTGCTCGCTGGAGTGGGCGACGTCCTGCCCGCCGCCGCGGCACAACTTCACGTCGCTGCCGCGGATCCGTTCCGAGCGTCCCGCGTTCGACCTGAACCACCCGCACGCCGCGGCCCCGGGCGCCGTCCCGGTGGGCGTCACGAAGGAGTAGGGCGCAATGAAGACGCAGGCCTATCTGTTCATGGGCGTCTCGACCTTCTTCGGTCTGGCCGCCGCCCTGTACGTGTACTGGTCCTGGCAGGACACCGGCGCGATCGAGTGGACGGGCACCACCGCCCTGGTGGTCTCCATCGGCTTCGGTTGGATGATCGGCTTCTGGCTCTGGCAGGCGGCCCGCCGCAGCGAGCACTTCCACGGGCTTCCCGCGGAGGAGCGGCTGGACGGGGAGATCTCCGAGAACTCCGGCGAGTACGGCTTTTTCAGCCCGCACAGCTCGTGGCCGCTGTGGGTGGCGCTGGCCGTGGCGTTCACCGCGGTGGGCGTGGCGATCGGCTGGTGGATGGTGTTCATCGGCGCCTTCGCCATCATCCTCACCGCCATCGGTTGGATCTTCGAGTACTACCGCAACGAGTTCCAGCACTAGGGGGAGGGCCGCCGCGCCGCGGCCCCCGCCCGACGGCCGGACGCGTCCCCGGGACGCGTCCGGCCGTCTTTCTTGTCACTGCCCGGAAAACGGTGTCCTGTGTGACATGACTGTTCGCCTGGGTAGGGTTTCCGTGCACTTGACCTGATCCGACAGGGCACCGCGGACACGGGTGCGCCCCGCGCGCCGAGGTCCCGTCGCAACGGACGCTGGAGGTCCTTGGCGTGAAGGGACGAGTTTGCGCACCCCGCGGTCTGGCGGCGGCCGCCGTCGCGGTCGCGCTCGCCGCGTCGGCCTGCACCGGCCCCGCCCAGCAGGAGCCCGCGGCGGCTCCCAGCGAGGAGGCCGAGACGGGGCCGCGGATCACCGTCACCCCCGAGGAGGGGGCCTCCTCCGTCGCCCCCGACACCCCGGTGCGGGTGTCGGTGGAGGAGGGTTCGCTCACCGGCGTCCGCGTCGAACAGGTCCCCTCCGGGGAACAGGGCGGGGATGCCGGGGCGGCAGGGGACGCCGGGCAGTGGGAGTTCACCGGCACCCTGAGCGAGGACGGCACCCGGTGGGTGAGCGACTGGAACCTGGACCCGGGCTCGGCGGTCACCGTCCGCGCCACCGCCGAGGACGACGCGGGGCAGGCCTCCGAGGCCGTCGTGGGGTTCTCCACCGAGGCGGCCGTACCCGGGCGGCGCCTCGAACTGGCCTCGAACTTCCCGGCCTCCGGCGACACCGTGGGCGTGGGCATGCCGGTCATCGTCAACTTCGACCTGCCGGTGACCAACAAGGCCCAGGTGGAGAACTCCATGGAGGTGACCTCCGAGCAGGAGGTGGAGGGCGCCTGGAACTGGGTCGGCGACAAGACCGCGGTGTTTCGGCCCCGTGAGTACTGGGAGCCCCACCAGCAGGTCAGCGTGGACATGCGCCTGTCGGGGGTGGAGGCCTCCGAGGGCGTCTACGGGGTCGGGAACCACCGCCTGGAGTTCGAGGTCGGCCGCGAGCTGGTCGCCACCATGCACGTGCCCGACCACGAGATGCTGGTGGAGATCGACGGCGAGGCGGCGCGCACCATCCCCGTGAGCAACGGCGAGGCCTCCAAGCGGCTGAACACCACCACCTCGGGGACGCACCTGACCATGGAGAAGTACGAGTCCCTGGTCATGGACGCGGCCACCCTGGGTATCCCCGAGGACTCGCCCGACTACTACAAGCTCGACGTGGACTGGGCGGTGCGCACCTCCAACAGCGGCGAGTTCGCCCACGCCGCCCCCTGGAACAACCGGATCGGGTCGGCCGACACCTCCAACGGCTGCACGAACATGTCGGTGGAGGACGCCCGCTGGTTCTACGAGAACTCCCTGATGGGCGACGTCCTGGAGACCACCGGGACCGACCGGGAGCTGGAGTGGGACAACGGGTGGGGCTTTTGGCAGAGGTCCTGGGACGAGTGGCTGTCCAACAGCGCCACCGGTGAGCCGCAGGTGACCGACGGGTCGGGCGTCCCCGGTTCCGTGCACGGCGAGGAGAACTAGCTGAGCCGGTCGCGGACGCTGCCGGTGTGACGCCTGATGTCCCGGGCCGCACGTGGGAGTGGCGGCCCGGCGGGCCCGCCGCGGTCAGTGCGGCTAGGCGGGCAGGTCCGGGGAGCCCTCCAGGAGGGCGTCCAGGCGTTTGGCGGTGTGCTCCCAGGTCCACGCACGGCTCACCCACGCGCGGCCGCGTGCGCCCATCTGGGCGGCGCGCTCGGGGTCCTTCAGCAGCGCGATGAGGGCGCGGGCGGAGGGGCCGGGCAGGGAACCGTCCACGACCAGGCCGGTCTCGCCGTCCCGGACCGTGGCGGGGGCGCCTCCGGAGTCGCCCGCGACCACCGGCAGGCCGCAGGCCGAGGCCTCCAGGTAGACGATGCCCAGCCCCTCGGCCTCCAGGCCGCCCTTGCGGGTGCGGCAGGGCATGGCGAACACGTCGGCGGCGTCGTAGTAGGGCGGCAGGTCACGGTGGGGGACCGAGCCGGTGAAGACCACCGAGTCGGTCCCGCGCGCGGCCGAGAGCAGGCTCCGGCGGTGGGGGCCGTCGCCGACGACGAGCAGGACCGCGTCGGGCACGTCGGCCAGGACGCGGGGCCAGGCGCGGATCAGGGTGTCCTGGCCCTTGCGCGGTACGAGCCGGGACACGCACACCACCACGGGGCGGTCGCCCAGGCCCAGGCGCGCGCGGACCTCCTCGCCGCCGGCGCCGGGCCGGAAGGCCTCGGTGTCCACGCCGGGCGTGAGCTGGCGCATGCGGGCGGCCGCGTCGGGGGACAGGGCCCGGGCGAGGTGGCGCCGGGTGTACTCGCCCAGGTAGGTGACGGTGTCGGTGGTGTCGCCGATACGGCGCAGCGCCTCGCGGGACCCGGGCATCGCGGCCCACCAGGTCTCGTGGCCGTGGCTGATGGCCACCTGGCGCTTGACGGGGGTGCGCTCGCCCAGTCCGGCGGCGAGCAGCCCCAGCGGGGCCGCGGCGCCGTAGAGCACCGTGTCGCAGCCCTCCAGGTCGGCGATGGCGCGTGCCCGCCGCGCCACCCGGGGTGTGGGCAGCAGGACGCGGGCGGCGTCGCGCACGACGGGGAAGGGCTGGCGCAGGTCGAAGTGCGGGTCGGCGGCGGCGTCGGCCCGGGCGGGGGAGGAGCAGTAGACCACGACCGATCCGCGGGGGCGGCGCAGGGCCATCTCGTGGACGAAGGCCTCGATGCCCCCGGCCTTGGGCGGGAAGTCGTTGGTGATGATCAGAGTTCGCGACACAGGGGCGAGTCTAGGCGCGGCGGGGCCGCCGGGGGTGCTGCGCGCGTGTCGGGCCGCGGTGCGTGGCGGCCCCGGAGACGGCGGTGCCCCGCGACGGTGTGCGTCGCGGGGCACCGGGGCCGGGCGCCGGTCAGGGGCGGACGGCGGTGACGAAGTTGGCGCGGTAGTAGTCGTTCAGGGTGACCGTGCCGATGGGGCGGGCCGAGGTGGAGGCGTGCACCATGACGTTGTCGCCCGCGTACAGGCCCACGTGCTCGGGGCCGCTGCCGCCGGGGTAGAAGAACAGCAGGTCGCCGGGCTGCTTGTTCTCCCAGGAGACGCGCTGGCCCGCGTTCACCTGCTGGTAGGTGGTGCGGGGCAGGCTGACTCCGGCGGAGGCCCAGGCGGCCTGGGTCAGGCCGGAGCAGTCGTAGGAGCCGGGGCCGGTGGCGCCCCAGCCGTAGGGCTTGCCGATCTGGGCGTAGGCGAAGTCCAGGGCGGTCCTGGCGTTGCCCGAGGCGGGGCCGGTGTAGCTGCCGCCGCCTCCTCCTCCGCCGCCGCTTCCGCCGCTGCCCCCGCCGCCGGTCTGGCCGACGTTCTGGGTGGCGGCCGCCTGCTCCTCCGCGGTCAGCTCCGAGAGGAGCCCCTCCTGCTCCTCGATGGCCTCCTCGGCAGCCTCAGTGGCCTCCTCGGCCTCCTTGAGGGCTTCGGCGGCCTCCTCCTCGGTCGCGCTGGCCTCGGCCTCCAGGACCTCCAGGTTCTCCAGCTCGGTGACGTACTGCTCCAGGTTGCCGTTGTGCTGGGCCGACAGGTAGTCCAGGTCGGCCTGGTGGGTCAGGGCGTCCTCGGGGCCGGTGGAGCTGAGCAGGCGGTGGAAGGAGGTGAAGTCGACGCCGGTGTAGGTGGAGCTGGCGAGCTGTCGGGCGCCCAGACCGAGTTCGGCCGTCTTCTCCTCGGCTGCCTCGATCTCCTCCAGGATGCCCTCCAGCTCCTCCTGGGCGGCCTCGTGCGTCTCCTTGGCCTCGTTGTAGGCCGCGTTGAGCTCGATGTACTCCTCTTCGAGGGTCTCGATCTCCTCGCGTACCTCCTCGGCGGTCGGATCGGCGTGGGCCACCGCGGCGGGTAGCAGAAGGGCGGCGGCGGTCAGGGAGGACAGGGCCGCGGTGCGGCGCCTGCGGACGTGACGGGATGCCAACACGTGGTAGACCTTTCTCCCCTTGTCCCATGCCGTGGGGAAGGGTCGAGGGATGCGCCGGGCGGGGGCTGGGGGCCTTCCGGGCGGGGCCGGGAGGGTGCGGGGCCGTGACCCGCGGGGTGGGGTCGGCCCGACCGGGGCGCGGCCGTCACCGCCAGGGGGCGGTGAATGAGGTGGCAACCGCGCTCGGCGATGAACACTAGTGCATCCGCCGGGTCGCTCTCAACCTTTTCGTGATGTTCCACCGGTTGGTGCTACGTGTCCGAAAACCGGGTTGCTGTCCGTTAAATAGCGGCGGGCCGCCACCCGGAGGGTGACGGCCCTGCGTGCTTCGGTCCCCTCTACGGGCGGACGGCGAACTGGAACTCGCTCCCCCAGTAGGCGGCCAGGCCGACGACCTCCAGGTTGCGGCCGCTGCTGGGCGCGTGCACCATCTGGCCGTTGCCGGCGTAGAGCCCGTTGTGGCTCAGGCCGCCGAAGAAGAACATGATGTCGCCGGGCTGGAGGGCGCTCATGTCGTAGATGCGGTTGCCCACCTCGGCCTGGGCGTAGGTGGTGCGGGGCAGGTCGACGCCGCCCGCGCGCCAGGACGCCTGGACCAGGCCGGAGCAGTCGTAGCCGTTGGGGCCGGTGCCGCCCCAGACGTAGGGCAGGCCGACCTTGGAGTAGGCGAAGTCCAGGGCCGCGCCCGCGCTGCCCGAGGCGGAGCCGGTGTAGGACTGGCCGCCGCTGCTGTCGGCGCCCTCGGCGGCCGGGTCGGAGTCGGGGAACTGCGCCAGGAGCGTCTCCTGCTCCTCCAGCTTCTCCTCGACGCTGGTCTTGGCCTCCTCGGCCTCCTCCAGGGCGGTCTCGGCCTCCTCCAGGGCCTCCTCTGCCTCGTCCTTGAGGGCGAACAGCCGCTCGTGGGAGGCGCCGAACTCGTCGAGCTGGGCCTTCTGGGCCTCCGACAGGTAGTTCAGGTCGGCGTTCTGCTCCAGCAGGCTCTCGGGGCCGTCGGAGGAGAGGATGTTGGTCATGGAGTCCAGGTCGCCGGACTGGTAGGTGGCGCTGGCGAGCTCCTGCACCTTGGTGCGCAGCTCCTCGTAGCGCTCCTCCTCGTCGCCGACCTGCTCGTCGAGGTCCTCGTAGAGGGTCTCGGCGACGTCGTGGTCCTCCTTGGCCTGGTTGTACTCCTCGACCGCGGTGGAGACCTCCTCGCGCAGCTCCTCGATCTTGTCTTCGACCTCGTCCTGGGTCGGCTCCGCGTAGGCGGTGCCCGGGACGAGCATGGTGCCCGCGACGACCGCGCTGATTCCGGTCGTGGCGGCGAATCGGCGAGCCGTACGTCGTCCACCGGGGTTCTTCATGGCGGTCCACGCTCCTTGGGGTCGGGCAAGTCCGCATAGGGGTGCGGGGAGAACAGTGACGGGGCCCGCGCGGGGCGCGGGCGCGGGTGAGTGTGCGGGTCCCGACCGGCGGGCTCAGTCGCGGCCTTGCTGTCCGGTGGAGCACTCACGTTCCGGGAAGAACCTAGCGGACCGTTCTGCACAGCTCAACCACGGGACCCCGTACGTGCCGGTGTTCACAGCGCGTGCCGCGGTCCGCGGCACGCGCGTCGTTCCTGGGAGGGAGCCGCGGGCCGAGCGGGGTAACGAAGAGGTAACGTCTGGGGTCGGTGTGTCCCCACGGCGCCGGGGCGGGGCCGCGCCCGCCCGTGCGGCGGGCGCCCGGCCCCGTCAGCCGTGCGACTCCAGGCGGCGCAGGAAGATCGTCGAGGGCACCGCGCGCGCCCCCGCGCGGCGCACCGCCGTCACGATCTCGCGGTCGGAGGTGACCACCGCGATCGGCCGCCCGGGGGGTTCGGCGCGCACCAGCCGCACGATCAGCTCGTCCGCGGTCTCCCCGGGCGCGCTGAACAGCAGCCGCACCCGGCGCGGCGCCGCCATCACCGGCGGGGTGTCCACGTCCGCGCCGTCGAACACGCACGTGATCTCGGCCTTGGTCCGGCTGGCCAGCCCCTCCAGGGAGTTCATCAGCCGGGTGCGCTGGTCGGCCAGGGGGAGGGTCCCGTAGCCGGTCTTGGTGACGTTGTAGCCGTCCACCAGCAGGTGCACCCGGGGCGCGGTGAGCAGGTGCTCCAGCAGACCGGGATCGTCGTCGGGCAGACCGCCCAGCGACACCCGCCGCTGCTGTTCGGTCTCGGCCACCAGGTCGGCGGGGCTGTCCAGGGCGGTGGGCAGCGCCAGTTCGCGGCGCAGGCCGTGGGAGGCCTCCACCAGCACGTCCAGGAGCACGCGCAGCCGGGCCTCGTCGGCGTTGCGTCCGGCGCGCACCGCCCGCCTGGCGTTGTCCAACTGGGCCTCGGCGGCGGCCAGCCGCGACCTCAGCCGCCGGTTCTGCGACTCCAGGGCGCCGACCCGCGCGGCCGTCTCCGACTCGCGTCCGGCCGTCTCGGTCAGCGCCCGCGAGGCCTGTTCGGTGGCCTCCTTGGCCCGCTGCCGCTCGGTGTGCACCTTGCGGCGCAGCTCGGCGATCTCGGTGCGCTGGGCCTTGATCTGGCTCCGCAGGCGCTCCAGTTCCTCCTGGTGGCCGTGCCGGGTCTCGTCCAGCTGGCGGCGGGCGCTGTCCAGCGCCTCCGCGGCCAGGTCCGCCTCCTTGGCACTGGTCTGGCGCTCCAGCTCCCGGTGGACGTCCTCGACGATGCCGGGCCACCCCGGGGGCCGCAGCAGGTAGGCGCAGGCCGCCACGGCCACGGGGTCGGCCGCGGGGGGCACCAGGCCCGAGCGCAGGCCCTCGGCCAGCTCGGGCCACACCTGGTCGACGCGGGCCGCGACCATGCCGCGGAAGGCCTCGTCGCTCTCCAGCTGGGCGGCGATCTGCGGTCCGGCGAGCCGGGCCCTGCGGCGCGGCTCGAACCTGGCGACCCTGCGCAGCAGCGGCGGCAGGTCGCTCGCGCGCATGCCGCCGAGCACGTCCGAGCCGTACTCGACGACCCGGGCGCGCACCGGCTCGGGCAGCGGTCGGGCCAGCCGCTCGCCGCCGTCAGCGCCGTCGCCGCCGTGGCCGCCGTCGTTCGCCGGGTGGGCGTCCCCGTCGAGCGGGTCGCCGCTGTCGGAGTCGCCGCCCGCGCCGGGGCGGGCGCTCATGCCCGACCCGTCGGGCTCTCCGCCGAGGAACCGGGAACCGACCGGTCGGCGTCGGGGCGGGCGATGATCTCGACGCTGTCGGTGGCGCCGCACCAGCGGCACCGCACCCGCTCGATGGTCTCGGAGAGCACGGTGCGCTCCTCGACGCCGCCCTCACCGGCCAGGTCCAGGTGGACGTAGTCCTGGGAGCGTACGGTCCGGGTCACGTCGAACCGCGTGAGATTGCCGCATCCGGTGCACCGCCACCGCTCACTGTCACCCGGCATCGCGATCCCCACGGTTCCTCCCTCGTGTCGTGCTCTGGCGGGTCGGCGGTCCGGCCGCCGCCCCGATGACCCACATCTTTGCATGTCGGGCAGGTCAGACCGTATTCCGACGGGTTGTCCCCGCCGCCGACTACCCTGACCGGGTGATTCGACAGTCCGCGGCGCCCGCCGGCGTCCAAACCAGCATCAGCGACCTCGGTACGCCGTTGGCCGCGGCGACCTTCGTGGTGCTGGACCTGGAGACCACCGGCACCAGCGCGAGCGGCTCCCGGATCACGGAGGTCGGCGCGGTCAGGGTGCGCGGCGGCGAGGTCGTCGGCGAGTTCACCACCCTGGTGGATCCCGGTACCCCCATACCGGCCAACATCACCCTCCTGACGGGGATCACCCAGTCGATGGTGGCCTCGGCCCCGCCGATGGAGGAGGTCCTGCCCCGGCTGCTGGCCTTCCTCGACGCCGAACCGGACACCGTGCTGGTGGCCCACAACGCGCCCTTCGACACCGGCTTCCTCAAGGCCGCGTGCGAGCGCCACGGGACGGACTGGCCCGGCTACCCGGTCGTGGACACACTGCGTCTGGCCCGCGCCGTGCTCGCGCGCGGCGAGACGCGCAACCACCGGCTGGCCACGCTGGCCGCCTACTTCGGGGTCCCGGTCGCGCCCAACCACCGCGCCCTGGAGGACGCCCGCGCCACCGTCGGCGTCCTGCACGGTCTGGTGGAGCGCCTGCGCCCCATGGGCGTGTCCAGCGTGGAGGAGCTGCGGGCGGTCACCAAACCGCCCACCAAGGCCCAGCGCAGCAGGCGCCACCTGGCCGAGGACCTGCCCGAGGAGCCGGGCGTGTACGTGTTCACCGACGCCCGCGGCGCCAGTCTCTACGTCGGCAAGAGCAAGAACCTGCGCCGCCGGGTGCGCACCTACTTCACCGCGGCCGAGAGCCGCCAGCGCATCCGGGAGATGGCGGGCCTGGTGGCGGGCGTGACCCCGATCGTGTGCTCCAGCGAGCTGGAGGCCTCCGTCCGCGAGCTGCGCATCATCGCCGAACGCAAACCGCCCTACAACCGGCGTTCGCGCAACCCCGAGCGCGCCTCCTGGGTCCGGCTCACCGACGACGCCTTCCCCCGCCTGTCCGTGGTGCGCGCGGTCAGCGGCGACGGCGCGGCCCACATCGGGCCCTACGCCTCGCCCCGCGAGGCCGAGCAGGCCCGGGAGGCGCTGCTCCACGTCTTCCCGCTGCGCCAGTGCGCGCACACCTTCCGGCCGCCGAAGGCGACCGCAGGGGGAAGCGGCGGGGCCCGCGTCGCCCCGGAGGTGGTCACCTCGGGTGCGCGGTGGACGGGCCCGTGCGTGGTGGCCCAGCTGGGCCGCTGCGGCGCTCCCTGCGACGGCAGCGAGAGCGAGGCCGAGTACGCGGTGCACGCCGAGGCCGCCCGCGCGGCGATGACCGGGGACCCCGCCGCCGTGGTGGACGCGCACACCGCGTGCATCGGCGAGCTCGCCGCCGACCTGCGCTACGAGGAGGCCGCGCACCTGCGCGACCGCCTCACCGCGTTCCTGCGCGGTGCCCGGCGTGCCCAGCGCCTGTCGGCCATCGCCTCGGTCGCGCACCTGGTGGCCTCCCGCCGCACCGCCGCGGGCTGGGAGACCTGCGTGGTCCGCCACGGACGCCTTGCGGCCAGCGCCGTGCTGCGCCCGGGCACCGACCCCGCCGCGTTCCTGGCCTCCCTCGTGGCCACCGCCGAGTACGTGCCCGCCGGGCCCGGGACCGGCCCCGGCGCCCTGCCGGGGGAGACCGAGCTGGTCCTGGACTGGCTCGCCGACCCCGCCACGCGGCTGGTCGAGATCGACGGGGAGTGGACATGCCCGTTGCGCAGCGCCGAGGCGCACACCGGGATGACACACTGGGCGCATGGCCGCGCTTCCGCTCAATGACGACTACCCCGTCCGCCGCGTCCCCGTCGTCTCGTACACGCTGGTCGCGGTCAACGTCCTCGTCTACCTGGTGTCGCCGCAGGCGCTGACCGCGGTGTGGTACCCGGCGGACATGTTCGAGCGCTTCTGCGCGATCCAGGACTACTTCATGTACTGGGGGGCGGTGCCCGCCGAGATCACGGGCCGGACCGACCTGGTCCCGCACGCGGTCCCCGAGTGCGGGCGGCTCGACGGCAAGCCGGTGTGGTTCTCGGTGTTCAGTTCGATGTTCCTGCACAGCGGGCCGGGGCACCTGATCGGCAACCTGGTGTACCTGTTCGTGTTCGGGCCCGTGGTGGAGGACCGGATCGGCAAGCTGCGCTTCACGGGGCTGTACCTGGCCACGGGGGTCGCCGCCGCCTACGGCTTCGCGCTGACCGACGTCGACGCCACCATGCCCATGGTCGGCGCGTCCGGGGCCATCTCGGGGGTGCTGGGCGCCTACCTGGTCGTGCAGTTCCGCAGCCGGGTGACCACGCTGGTGTTCGGGGTGATCCCGATGCGCCTGCCCGGGTGGGCCGTGGTGGGCAGCTACTTCGCTCTTCAGTATCTTCTCTACGTCACCACATCGGGCGCCCCCGGCGCCGGAGGCGGCGTCGCCTACGCGGCGCACGTGTACGGGTTCGTCGCGGGGGTGGTCGTGGGACTGGTGGTCTACCGGCTGCGATGGCGCTCCGGGACGCGGCTCTCCGACGTCTACTAGGCACACGCCCTGGTGCGCCCCGGCGGGGTCGTCGCGCCCGTCCCGATATTTTTCCGAGGAACCGTCCTGGAGGCACAGTGATCACCGCGATCGTCATGATCAAGGCCGACGTCCACCGCATCCCCGAGGTCGCCGGGGCGATCGCGGAGATCGACGGGGTGAGCGAGGTCTACTCGGTCACCGGCGGCGTCGACCTCATCGCCATGGTGCGGGTCCGCAAGCACGAGGACCTGGCCGAGGTGATCCCCGGTCGGGTGAACAAGGTGCCCGGCGTGCTCTCCTCCGACACCCACATCTCCTTCCAGGCCTACTCCAGGCACGACCTGGAGTCGGCCTTCGCTCTGGGCTGGTAGCCGGTCGTAGCCGGTACCTGGAGCGCGCAGGAGGCGGGGGTTCTCGCCCTGCCCTCGGGCAGGCTGGTGCGCGGCCGGGGCCTGAGGCGCCCGCTGCCGCCCGGACCCCCGCCCGACCTCGGGCTGTACTTGCTGGGCCGCGAACCGGCGCCCGTGCCCTGGGAGGGGCGCTGGCTGCGGTGGCGGGACTTCGGGCTGCCCTCCGATCCCGCGGCCGTGGGCGCGGCGCTGCGCGAGGCGTGGGAGCGCGCCGGGGCCGAACGCGTCGAGGTCGCCTGCGGCGGCGGTCGGGGGCGCACCGGCACGGCGCTGGCGTGCCTGGCGGTGCTGGACGGCGTCCCCGCGCGCGAGGCGGTCGCCTACGTCCGCGCGCACTACCTGCCGCGTGCGGTGGAGACCCCCTGGCAGCGCCGTTTCGTGGCCCGCTTCGAGGCCTGAGCCCCGCCGTGGGCGGACCACCGGTCCCGGCGGGCGGGCCGAACACCGGGGCGCGGTGCCGGGTCCTCCCCGGCGCCGCGCCCCCGCTTCGCGCCTACAGCGCCTTGGCGTACTGCTGGCTGGTCTCCACCCAGCGCTCCAGCGCGCGTTCGGCCGCGCCGCTGTCCACCGCCGCCGCGGCCCGCTCGTAGCCGGTGCGCACCGCCTCCAGCAGGGAGCCCCGCACGCCGTCCACGGCGGCCAGGGCGGCGCCCGCGTTGAGCAGCACGGCGTCGCGCACCGGGCCGGTGCGGCCCGCCAGCAGGTCGCGCACGGCCTGGGCGTTGAACCCGACGTCGCCGCCGCGCAGGTCCTCGGGTCGGGAGCGGGCGATGCCCAGGTCGGCCGGGTCGAGCGTCTCGCGCCGGGCCCCGCCGTCGCGCACCACCCACACCGTGGAGGTGGTCGTGGTGGTCAGCTCGTCCAGTCCGTCGTCGCCCCGGAACACCAGCGCCGAGGAGCCGCGGCGGGCGAACACACCGGCGATCACCTCGCACATGCGCTCGTCGAACACCCCGATGGCCGAGGTGGTGGGCTGGGCCGGGTTGGTCAGCGGGCCCAGGAAGTTGAACACCGTGGGCACCGCCAGCTCGCGGCGGGGCTTGGCGGTGAAGCGGAACGAGGGGTGGAAGACCGGGGCGAAGCAGAAGGCGATGCCCGCCTCCTCGGCCACCCGCACGGTCAGCTCCGGCGGCAGGTCCAGGACCACGCCCAGGCACTCCAGCACGTCGGCGGTGCCGCAGGAGGAGGACGCCGCCCGGTTGCCGTGCTTGACCACGCGGGCGCCCGCGGCCGAGGCCACGATCGCCGCCATCGTCGACACGTTCACGGTGTGCGCGCGGTCGCCGCCGGTGCCGACGATGTCCAGGGTCGGGCCGGGGACGTGGATGCGCACGGCGTTGTCGAGCATGCCCCGGGCCAGCCCGGTCACCTCCGACACGCTCTCGCCCTTGGCGCGCAGCGCGATGGCGAACCCGGCGATCTGGGCGTCGGTCGCGGCCTCGGACATGATCTCGTTCATCGCCCACGCGGTGTCGTCGGCGCTCAGGGACCGTCCGCCCAGCAGGGCGGTGATGAGGCTGGACCAGGTCCGCTCGGTGACGGCGGACCGCTCGTCGGAGCCCGCGGCTCCGGAGTCGGCGGGGGAGTTCGCGGCGGGGACGTTCATCTCGGTTGCTCCACGGTGAAGGAACGGGCACGGAGGGGCCTGGGCGCGGCGCGTGGGCGGACCGCCCTCAGACGTTGGGAAGGAGGGGCACGGCGTGCGTGCGCCATCGCCCGATGTCGGCGCCGTGGTGCAGGGCCGCGCCCACCGCGCGGCGGCGGCGCGGCTCCGCGTCGCCGTGGTGACCCGTTCCGAGACCGTGTCGCACCCGTGTCACCCGCTCAGGGCCGCGACCCGCTGGCGCATGAGCTCGGCCAGGGCCTCGGCGAGCGCGACGGGGTCGATCGGGTGGCTGACGACCTGCTCGGCCTGGGACCAGGTGGCCAGCCAGCCGTCGTCGCGCCTTCCCACCAGCAGCAGGACCGGCGGGCAGCGGTAGATCTCGTCCTTGACCTGGCGGCACAGGCCCATCCCGCCGACGGGGGAGGCCTCGCCGTCGAAGACGGCCACGTCCACGCGCGCGGCGGGATCGGTGTCCTCCAGCCTGCGCAGGACCATGGGCGCGGTCGCGCACTCGACGAACTCCACACGGGGGACGTCGAGGGCGGGGCGGCGGCCGACCGCCAGCCGCACCTGCTCGCGGGTGTCGGCGTTGTC
The DNA here is from genome assembly GCF_012396365.1 of Nocardiopsis alborubida. Taxonomy (GTDB): domain Bacteria; phylum Actinomycetota; class Actinomycetes; order Streptosporangiales; family Streptosporangiaceae; genus Nocardiopsis; species Nocardiopsis alborubida. Next base: position 94,905 of record NZ_JAAXPG010000011.1, read on the forward strand.
GCTGTAGACCAGCACGCGCATCCTGGCACCCGTGTCCGTACCGCTGACCACCATCGCGCAACCGTCCCATCGCGTCTGTCCGCGGCCGCCGCCGTGGGGGGTGCGGCCGAGGCGTTCGTTGGCTGTATGCCCTCTGACTGTATTGCCTTGCGGCCCCGCTGCACAGAAGCGGCACGGAGGCCGTACCCGGCACTGAGACCTTCGACACCAAGGATGCCAGCACCCCGGGGCCGCCCGTTCACCCGCCCCCGGTTCGGCGTTATGCAACGGTGATGCTTTCGATGCCTGGGCGTTGACCGGCGGAGGTTGAGGCGTCATTGGCAGGGGTACGGAAGGCCTCAGCCGCCCCGGATCGCGATTTTCGGTCCTCCCCGGTGCGCCACGGGACCCGGCGGGGCCGCCGGGCCGCTACAGTAACGTCCCAGTCACGGCGAACAGGACGTCAGCGGCGCCGGGAGCACTTCGAGTCGGCGCTGATCCGCCCCGTTACGGGGGGTCGGGTACGGCCCTCCGCGAGATGCCGTAATAATGCTCCCGTGGCGACAGCAACCGCGAACCCAAAATCAGCACCGACACCAGCACATGGTGCGGCAAAGCGTCCTGACCTGGTGAGCGTTGGCACCATCGTTTGGTTGGCCAACGAGCTCATGTTCTTCGCTGCGCTGTTCGCGATGTACTTCACCATCCGATCGGTGACCAACGGAAACCCCGATCTGGGGCAGTGGCCCGACACCCACCTGAACGTGCCGTGGGCGTCGGCCATCACCGTGGTCCTGGTGGCTTCCAGCTTCACCGCGCAGGCAGGCGTCTGGGCCGCCGAGCGCGGCGACGTCAAGAAGCTGCGCATGTGGTTCTTCATCACGTTCTTCATGGGCCTGTTCTTCGTCCTTGGACAGGCCTACGAGTACTACGAGCTCATCTTCCACGGGGGCCTGACTCTCCAGTCGAGCGCCTACGGGTCGATGTTCTACCTGACCACGGGCTTCCACGGACTCCACGTCATCGGTGGGCTGATCGCGTTCCTCATCATGCTGGGACGCACGTACGCCGCGAAGCGCTTCACCCACCAGCAGGCGACCAGCGCGATCGTCGTGTCCTACTACTGGCACTTCGTCGACGTGGTCTGGATCGCTTTGTTCTTCACCATCTACTTCATCCAGTAACCCGAAACGGGGAAACCGTGAAATGGATTACCGCGCGGCGGCGGCATCCCCTTGCGGGGTATGTCGTCGTCATCCTCGCGCTAGCCCTGTTCGGGGTGGGGTACGCCGCCCTGGCGCCCACCGCCGACCAGGCCCAGGCGCAGACCCTCGCCGCTGACACTCCTCCGTCGCCGGACGACGTCGACGTGGCCAACGGCGAGGACATCTTCAACCAGACGTGTGCGACCTGCCACAACTACGACGGCAGCGGCACGTACGGCGAGGACGGGGAGTACACCCGGGGTCCGGACCTCCGTGACTCCGGCGCCGCGGCCATCGACTTCCAGGTCAGCACCGGGCGCATGCCGTCCATGAACCCCGACGCGCAGATGCCGCGCAAGCCGATGGCGATGTCGGAGGAGGACCTCCAGGACCTGATCGCGTACTACAACGCGCAGATCAGGACCGGCGGGCCCGACGTTCCCTACGACGTCCCCGACGAGGCGCCCGAGCGCGACCAGTTCGAGGACGAGGCCGCCTACGAGGCCGCGCTCGAGGAGTACGAGGCCGAGTACGACGCCTACGTCGAGGGCGCCGACAACACCGACATGGGCATGCGCCTCTACCTGACCAACTGTGCGCACTGCCACGGTTGGTCCGGCGGCGGCGGCGCGCTCACCGACGGCCGCTGGGCCCCGGAGATCCACGACGCGTCCCCGCGTCAGATCTACGAGGCCATGGTCAGCGGTCCCGGCGCCATGCCGATGTTCAGCGACACCGTCGTCGAGCCGGAGGAGAAGCAGGAGCTCATCTCCTACATCAAGACCCTCCAGGCGGAACCCAACGCCGGAGGCATCTTCGACCTCGACCGTGTCGGCCAGGTCGCTGAGGGCTTCATCGGCTGGGTCGTCGGCCTTGCCCTGATCATTGCCTGCGCGATCTGGATCACCGCGAAGCAGCGAGCCCATGACTGAGAACAACACCAACGACAACAACGGGGGGGACCCCACGCCCGAGCGCGTGGTCGGCACCCCCAAGGCCGGGGACCCCGTGGTCTCCGGCACCTCCACGACTTCGGAGGGGGGGCACGAGGGCCCGTACAAGGCCTCCGAGACGCACACGCGGCCGGAGGAGACGCAGCGCCGGGGTGAGAAGGTCGCCTCGGTGTGGTTCGTGATCGCCTTCCTGGCCGGGATCGGCTTCCTGGTCGCCTACTTCCTGTTCGGCCCGAGCCAGATCGCCGACCCGCAGATCGCCCAGTACTCGAACATGCTGCTGGGCGGCACGCTGACGCTGGCGATGTTCGGCATCGGCGCGGGCATGACGGTCTGGGCCCGTCAGGTGATGCCGCACTACGAGGTGGCCTCGCCCTACGACGAGCTGCCCTCGGACGAGAAGGAGAAGGGCTCCTTCAGCGCCTTCTTCATGCAGGGCGCCGACGAGAGCGGCTTCACCAAGCGTCCGCTGATGCGCCGCACGCTCATCCTGGCGATGCTGCCGCTGGGCCTGGCCCCGATCGTGCTGCTGCGCGACACCGGCCCGCTGCCCGGCGACAAGCTCAAGACCACGCCGTGGCAGAACGGCCGTCGGATGTACGTCGAGGGCACCCACCGCGCCATCCGCGCGGAGGACTTCGACAACGACCCCAACGGTATGGTCTCGGCGCTGCCCGCCATCGACGACGACCACTACCCGCACGGGATCAGCCTCGACGACCAGGCCAAGTCCGTCATCCTCCTGATCAAGATCCCGGAGGAGGACTGGCAGGAGCGGATGACGGAGGAGATCGAGGGCACCGACGGCCAGACGCGTCTGAACTGGACGCACAACGGCGTCGTCGCCTACTCCAAGATCTGCACCCACGTGGGCTGCCCCGCGGCCCTGTACGAGCGCACGACGCACCGCATCCTGTGCCCGTGCCACCAGTCGACGTTCGACGCGGCCAACGCGGCCGAGGTCGTGTTCGGTCCGGCGCACCGGCCGCTCCCGCAGCTGCCGATCGGTGTGGATGACGAGGGTTACCTCATCGCGACCGGCGACTTCACCGCGCCGCCCGGTCCGACGTTCTGGGACTACGCGAAGGACTAGTCGATGAGTAAGACCACGCAAGCACCCAAGGCGCTTCGCGGCGTCGGCAACTTCATCGACGACCGCTTCCACCTGGCCAAGACCGGCGAGAAGAACCTGCGCAAGGTCTTCCCGAACCACTGGTCGTTCATGCTGGGCGAGATCGCGCTGTACTCGTTCATCATCCTGCTGCTCACGGGTGTCTTCCTCACGCTCTGGTTCAAGCCGAGCATGGTGGAGGTCATCTACGACGGCTCCTACGAGCGCCTCCAGGGCGTTCCCATGTCGGAGGCCTACGCCTCCACGCTCCACATCACCTTCGAGGTGCGCGGCGGGCTCCTGGTCCGCCAGATCCACCACTGGGCCGCGCTGATCTTCGTGGCCTCGCTCGTCGTGCACATGCTCCGGGTGTTCTTCACCGGCGCGTTCCGCAAGCCGCGCGAGATCAACTGGCTGATCGGCGTCGCGATCTTCACCCTGGCGATGCTCGAGGGCCTCTTCGGCTACTCGCTGCCCGACGACCTGCCCTCGGGCATGGGCGTGCGCATCCTCCAGGGTGTGATGATGGCGCTGCCGCTCGTCGGCCCGTACGTGTCGATGTTCCTCTTCGGCGGGGAGTTCCCCGGCGAGGACATCATCACGCGGCTGTACATGCTGCACGTGCTGGCGATCCCGGCCCTGCTGCTGGGCCTGATCGTGGCGCACTTCATGATCCTGTGGCACCAGAAGCACACCCAGTACCCCGGTACCGGGCGCACGGACAAGACCGTGGTCGGAACGCCCATGTTCCCGGCCTTCGCGGTCAAGGCCGGCGGGTTCTTCTTCTTCACGTTCGCCGTGATCGCCCTGCTGAGCGCGTTCGTCCAGATCAACCCGATCCACCTGTTCGGGCCCTTCACCCCGACGTCCATCACCTCCGGGCTCCAGCCCGACTGGTACATGGGCTTCATGGAGGGGTCGCTGCGCATCTTCCCGAACTGGTTCGACATCGCGCCCTTCGGTTACGCGATCCCGACGGCCGTGCTGGTGCCGGGTCTGATCATCCCGGGTCTGGTCTTCGGCGGCCTGGCCGCCTGGCCGTTCATCGAGCAGTGGATCACCGGTGACAAGCGCGCGCGCAACGTCGCCGACCGTCCGCGCAACGCGCCGGTGCGCACCGGCGTGGGCGCCATGGGCATCACCTTCTACGGTCTGCTCTGGCTGGCCGGGTCCAACGACATCCTGTCGGAGACCTTCTCGATCAACCTGTACCTGACCACGTACATCTTCCGTGTGCTGGTCATCGTCGGTCCGATCGCGGCCTTCTTCATCACCAAGCGGATCTGCCTGGGGCTCCAGCGCCGTGACAGGGAGACCCTGGAGCACGGTTACGAGAGCGGCACGATCCAGCAGCTGCCCAGCGGTGAGTTCGTGGAGGTGCACAAGCGCAGCTCCCCGGAGACGGTCCACGTCCTGGAGAGCAAGCCGGTCATCACCTCGACGGCGCTGGCCGATGACGCCGACGTCGACGACAAGGGTGTGGAGAACCCCGAGGCCCGCAAGGGCAGCGGCAGGCTCCGCAAGGCCCTGGCGCGTTGGTACACCAAGGACGACGTGTCCCTGGAGGGGGTGGAGGCGCACAACGGCCACCACCTGCACCACTCCTCCTCTTCGGAGGTTGAGAAGGAGGCGGCCCACTAGGGCTTCCTCCCTCTTGTCGACGGACCCGGTCGCGGCGCGGCCGGGTCCGTCGTGTTGTGGCCGGGGCCCGCGGGAGGAAGGGCGCGGACTGCGGGGAGAGGGGTGGGTGGCCGCCGACCCGGCGACGTTCCACGCCGGCCCCGTTGGGTCAGCGTCAGGCGGGGCTCCACGGGTGTGTGGCCGGGGTCTGCCGGAGGTTCCGCGCCGGCCCCGCTGTCCCCAGCATCGGCCCGCGCTCCACGGGTGCCCGGCCGAGCACACCTGACAAGGGGCGCCCGCCGGGGCGGGCCGCCGCTGCGCGCTCCACGGGCGGATGGCTGTGCTCGATGCAGGGCCCAACCCCCGCGGTGGAGCGCCGCTGAGCGCTCCACGCCGATTTCCGGGGCGGCCCGGCCGTCACCGGAGCGGCTTCCTCGACCCCACGGGCGTGCGGGTTGCGCGAACGACGGGAGCCGGTCACCCCGAGGGGACCGGCTCCTGTGGGTTCGGGTGGGTCAGCCGGCGTAGATGTCGTCGATCTCCCTGCTCCACTGCTTGCTGACCACGTGGCGCTTGACCTTCAGGGAGGCGGTCATCTGACCGCTCTCCTCGGTGAAGTCGCTGGGCAGGATCTTGAACTTCTTGATCCCCTCGGCCTTGGACACCGCGTTGTTGGCGTTGTCAACGGCCTCCTGGATGGCGGCGTTCAGGTCGGCGTCCCCGGTCAGGTCGGCGATCTCGCCGCTCTTGCCGTTGGCCTCGCGCCACTGGACGAACGACTCGGGGTCGATCGTGATCAGCGCGGCGATGAACTTGCGGTTGTCGCCGACCACCATGCACTGGCTGACCAGGGCGTGGGCGCGGATGCGGTCCTCCAGGACGGCCGGGGCGACGTTCTTGCCGCCCGCGGTCACGATGATCTCCTTCTTGCGGCCGGTGACGCTCAGGAAGCCGTCGTCGTCCAGCGCGCCGAGGTCGCCGGTGCGGTAGAAGCCGTCCTCGGTGAAGGCCTCCTTGGTGGCCTTCTCGTTCTTCCAGTAGCCGACCATGATGTGGTCGCCCTTGAGCAGGATCTCGCCGTCCTCGGCGATCCTGATGGTGGTGCCGGGCAGGGGCTGGCCCACGGTGCCGATCTTGTTGAACTCGGGGCTGTTCACCGACGTGGGGGCGGTGGTCTCGGTGAGGCCGTAGCCCTCGATGATGGTGAAGCCGATGCCGCGGAAGAAGTGGCCCAGGCGCGCACCCAGGGCGGAGCCGCCGGAGACGGCGTACTCGGCGTTGCCGCCCAGGGCGGCCAGGAGCTTGCCGTAGACCAGCTTGCTGAACAGCGCGTGCCTGAGTTTGAGGCCCAGGGGGATCCGGCCGGTGGCCAGGGCCTTGCTGTAGGCGATGGCGGTCTCGGCGGCGGCGTTGAAGATCTTGCCCTTGCCCTCGGCCGTGGCCTTCTGCTCGGCCTTGGTGTAGACCTTCTCGAACACGCGGGGGACCGCGAGCAGGAAGGTGGGCCGGAACGCCGAGAACTGCTCGATCAGCTCGGGGCCGGTGGAGGGGAAGTGGCCGAGGGTGGCCTTGGCCTCGATGACCATGACCTGGACGAAGCGGGCGAAGACGTGGGCCAGCGGCAGGAACAGCAGCGTGGAGGGGTTCTCCTTGCTGCGCAGGACCTGGCGGGCCGGGCCCTCCAGCGCGTTGCGGGAGATGAACAGGAAGTTGCGGTGGGTGAGCTCGCAGCCCTTGGGGCGGCCGGTGGTGCCCGAGGTGTAGATGAGGGTGGCGATGTCGTCGGCCTTGACCGCGGTGCGGCGCTTCTCCAGTGTCTCGTCGCCCACCTCGGAGCCCGCGGAGCGCAGCTCGGCGTATCCGGGGTCGTCGAACCGCCAGACGGGGCCGAGCTCGGGGGTCCGGGCGCGGACCGACTCGACGCGCTCGGCGTGGGCGTCGTTCTCCACGAAAGCGGCCCTGGCGCCGGAGTCGGAGAGGATCCACTCGATCTGCTCGGCGGAGGAGGTCTCGTAGATCGGGACGGTCACGCCGCCGACGGACCAGATGGCGTAGTCGACGACCGTCCACTCGTAACGGGTGCGCGACATCAGGGCGACGCGGTCGCCGTGCTCGATGCCCGCGTCGATCAGGGCCTTGGCGTACGCGGCGATGTCGGCGTGCAGCTCCGCCACGGTGACGTCGTGCCACTGGCCGGACTCCTGGCGACGGGCGGTGACGACGTTGGGCTCGCTGGCCGCACGCGCGTAGAGCGTGTCGGTCAGTCGCGCGTCGTCGGAGATCTCAGCCTTCGCGGGAGAGCTGTATTCGCGCACGTGGTGCTCCTGGACGTGTACGGGTTCGGGTAGTACGGGACGTGATGACCGTAACAACACCACCCTACTCATGAGTAGAACACGTTGTCGTTCGGTACCCAACGGTGACCCTGGGTCGTGGAGGCGGGAATCCGGGTCACTCCCCGTACGCACGCGAGACTATACGCCCGACGTAGCGTTTACGCACGTAGTGAGTGCTATGTGGCTTATGTGTGCTTTGTGAGACTTAAGGATTGTTGGGGTTTCTCTCGGCCGCACGGCCCGCGTCCCTGGTTCGCCCCTGAACCTGCCCTGAGAAACCTCCCCGGCGCCTGGGCGGCCGGTTACCGTGAAGCAGAACGCGGCGCGAAGGAGGAAGTGACATGACGGAGAACACCGGTCGCAACGGCGGTCCGGGTGCGGGCAGGGGTGAGGACCCCGACCTCATCGACGACGCGCTGAAGCTGGTGACCACGCTTCAGCGCAGGCTGCTGACGGCCGGGGTCAAGCGCGGCGTGAGCGCGGTGACCTCGCCGCCCCCGAGCAAGGGCGACGTGTGGGAGGAGGCCATCCGCCTGGAGACGGGTGACCGGCGCCCCCCGCTGGAGGAGCTCCTCGACATCGTGCGCACGTCCGGCCCCGAGGTCGTCGGACACCTCGGCCGCGCCGGACTGGCCGCGGTCGGCGCCCTGGGCCGCACCTGGGACGTGGTCGAGCGCTCCCTGGAGCAGACCCGTGCCGACGACGCCGACGGGCGCCGCCCGCGGGGTGGCGAAGGCAATACGGAAGGTGACGAACGCCAGGTCACCGCAGGGTGAACGGGAGGAGATCACGGTTCGACTCCGGGGGTGTCGGGGGTCGCCTCATGCCTGGTTTAATCAGATGGCACACATCATCTGAAAACACTTTGCCATGAACCTTGAGACTTATGTCAGAGTTCGGGCGTAAGTACGAAGGAGCTGCCCCCATGCTGACCATCGGCGTAGACATCGGCGGGACCAAGGTCGCCGCCGGGGTCGTCGACCCCGAAGGGCAGATCCTCGACAAGGTCAAGTACCCCACCCCCTCCAACGACCCGCAGGCCCTGGCCGACGTCGTGGCCGGGGCCGTAGGGGAGCTGCGCGGCCGACGGGACGCCGACGCGGTCCAGGCCGTCGGGGTGGGTGTGGCGGGGTTCGTGGACGAGGACCGCGCCACCGTCCAGGTCGCCGTCAACCTCGGCCTGCGCGACGAGCCCCTCCGGGACCACGTCCAGGAGCGCGTCGGGCTGCCCGTGGTCATCGAGAACGACGCCAACGCCGCCGCCTGGGCCGAGGCCAGGTTCGGCGCCGGGCGCGGCAGCGACCACATCGTGTGCATCACCCTGGGCACCGGCATCGGCGGCGGCCTGGTCATCGGCGGCGCCCTGCACCGCGGCCGCTACGGCGTGGCCGCGGAGGTCGGGCACTACCGGATGGTCCCGCACGGGCGCCGCTGCGCCTGCGGCAACCACGGCTGTTGGGAGCAGTACGCCAGCGGTCGCGCCCTGGTCGCCGAGGCGCAGGACCTGGCGCTGACCGACCCCGCGGCCGCCGAGCGCATGCTCAAGCTCGCCGACGGCGTCATCGACCAGGTCGAGGGCCACGTCATCACCCAGGCGGCGCTGGAGGGGGACAGGGCCGCCCTGGAGTGCTTCGCCAAGGTCGGGGAGTGGGCCGGACACGGCCTGGCCGACCTCGCCGCCATCCTCGACCCCGAGTGCTTCGTCCTGGGCGGCGGCGTCTCCGACGCCGGGTCCATCCTGCTGGACCCGGTCCGCGCCTCCTTCGCACGCAACGTCCCGGGCCGCCCCGGACGCCGCATGGCCGAGGTGCGCCTGGCCGAGCTCGGCGGTGAGGCGGGCATCGTCGGCGCGGGAGACCTCGCCCGGCACTGACCCGGCCACCGGAGAACGGACGGCCCCCGCGACCTCCCTGTGGAGGTCGCGGGGGCCGTCCGGCGTGTCGGGCTACTCCTCCGCGTCCTTGTCCTTGTTCTTGCGCGCGGCCCGCTTCTCCTCGCGTCGGGCCCGGCGGTCCTCCTTGCGCCGCTCGCGCTCGCTCCGCCTGCGGTCCTTGTCGCTGGCGTGCTGCTCGCGCTTGGCCTCCTTGGCCTCCGCCTCCAGCTCGGCCTTGACCGACTGCGCGTAGCGGTCCACGTACTCCTGGCCGGACAGTTCCATCAGCGCGTACATGATCTCGTCGGTGACGGCCCGCAGCACGCGCGGGTCCTTCTCCATGCCGTGGTAGCGGGAGAAGTCCAGCGGCTTGCCGAACTTGACCTTGGGGCGCACGCCCAGCTTGGGCACGGTGCGGCCGGGGGGCATGATCTTCTCCAGGTTGATCATCGCCATCGGCACCACCGGGGCCTTGGCCTCCAGCGCCAGCCGCGCCACACCCGTCCGGCCGCGGTAGAGCTTGCCGTCGGGGGAGCGGGTGCCCTCGGGATAGATGCCCAGCAGCTCACCGCGCTTGAGCACCCTCAGGCCCGTGCGCAGCGCCGCCTCGCTGGCCTTGCCGCCCGAGCGGTCGATGGGGATCTGCCCCACACCGGTGAAGAACGCCCGGCTCAGCAGGCCCTTGACGCCCGTGCCGGTGAAGTACTCGGCCTTGGCCAGGAAGGTGATCCTGCGCGGCAGCGGCAGCGGACCGAAGAAGTGGTCGGAGAAGGACAGGTGGTTGCTCACCATGATCGCCGGGCCGCGGCGCGGCACGTTCTCCACACCCTCGGCCCGCGGTTGCCACAGCACGGCCAGAACCGGCCCCAGGAACGCCTTGACCACCCAGTAGAACATCGCTCAGATCACCCCTGCACACGCGGGGAGCACTGGGCAGGGTCTGCCACGATTCACCGTCCCGCTCTGCCGACATTGCCAGGAGGGCTCGCGCCCGGAGAGTGGGGGAGGAGCCGCCGCCTGACGTGCGCCATCCTCCCACCGTGCGAGCGCAAGTGCCAAAGCGCCCCCGAACGGGCCGTCGGCCCGACGCAGAAGAGGATACTCAGTCGGCCCGCGTGGCGGGTGCCTGCCTCCGGTCGCGGGGGACGGGGACGTTACTGTGCACTCATGGCGAACGGACCGCCGAACGGTTAGCCTCACGGCAGGAGCCAGGGTTCTCGTGCCTCCGCTCCGGTCGCCGCAACCCCCTTTTTTTTTCCCGAGCACCGCACGATTCCTGGAGCCGCTCCGTGAGACCGACCGACGCCCCTCCCCTGATCCCGGGCGCTGAGCCGTTCAGTCACCGCGGGTCGGGCACGGGCGTCCTGCTCTGCCACGGTTTCACCGGCTCCCCGTACTCGATGCGCCCCTGGGGCGAGCACCTGGCCGCCGCGGGGCTCAGCGTCGAGGCGCCCCTGCTGCCCGGCCACGGCACGGTCTGGCACGACATGAACCTCACCACCAGCGACGACTGGCTCGCCGAGGCCGAACGAGCCCTGCTGGACCTGGCCTCGCGCTGTGAGGAGGTGTTCGTCATGGGACTGTCCATGGGCGGCGCCCTCAGTCTGCGCCTGGCCCAGAGGCACCCCGGCCTCGTGCGCGGGGTCGTGCTCGTCAACCCCTCCCTGGCGGTGGAGGACCGGCGCCTGCCCGTCATCGCACCGGTCCGCCGCCTGGTCTCCCGGATCATGCCCTCCACGCCCGGTCTGGGCTGCGACGTCTCCAAGGACGACACCACCGAGGGCGGGTACGACCGCGTCCCCACCGCGGCCGCGGCGACACTCCCGAAGCTGTGGCGCGAGGTTCAGGAGGGCATGTCCGGTTTGCGAGCGCCGATCCTGGCCTACCGGAGCACCCAGGACCACGTTGTCGGACCGCGCAGTCTGCGTATCCTCGCTAGGAGAGCGGTCAACACCGGGCTGACGATCCACCTGCTCCACGACAGCTACCACGTGGCGACCCTCGACCATGACGCCGCCGTCGTCTTCGACGGGAGCCTCGCCTTCGTGCGAGAGCACAGTAGAAGCGGGGAAGGAGCCGACCGATGACGCAACGTCGGGGGAACGGCCTGCTCGCCGACGCCTACGTTCCGCTGATCCTGCTCGCGCCCTCGCACGCCGACCTCATGCTGGAGGCGCTCCGGCGCAGCGGTATCGCCGCCTACGCCGTGCCGCTGGACGAGGACGTCCTGGAGCCCGCGGGCAGCCAGGCCGACGACCCGCCCACCGACCACCTGTACGTGGACGCCGAGGAGCGGGCCGCCGCCGAGAGGGTCCTGGGCACCGAACTGCCCGACCTGGACGGACAGCCCGAGACGGCCCCCGACCTGCTGGCGCCGCGCGGCGAGCCCCGCTCCGACGCCGACGCAGAGGAGGGCGGGGAGGCCGCCGCCGCGCACGAGGCCTCCGACGCACCGGTCGGCGGCGACCTCCTGGACGGCCCGCCCGCCAACGTCGACCCCGACGCTGCGCCCGCCCGGCCCGCGGACGAGGACGAGGTCTGGAACGACCTGGTCGCCCGCTTCTACGACGACGCCGACACCCGGGGGCAGCGCCGCCGCGCCGCCTGGCCCGACGCCGAGAACCTCAGCGCCTCGGGAGGGGACGCCTCCTCCGGCGGCGACCTCCTGGCCGGAGGGGCCGTCGGCGCCGGGGACGGGGAGGACCGTGAGGCGGAGGGGGAGGAGGCCCGCCGCCGGGCCGAGGCCGACCTGGAGGGCCACTACGAGCCGCCACCGCCGCCGCCCCTGCTCCAGGGCGACCGGGTGGGCATCGCCGCCTGGCTGTGCCTGCTGGGCGCGCCGGTGCTGGTGTTCGGGGCCGCCTTCGTCGGCGTCACCCTGCCCAACTGGCTGATGTTCGCCGCGGTGCTGGCCTTCCTGGTCAGCTTCGTCGTGCTCATCCTGCGCATGACCGACTCCCGTCCGCCCGGAGACGGCGGGCCCGACAACGGGGCGGTGGTCTGACCCCTGGGCTTCGACTTCCCCCTCTGGCGCGCCTTCGCCGTCTTCCGCGCAGCGTCCCTGGTCTACGCCCTGCTCCTCCTCGTCCAGCACCACGAGCACCTGACCCGGCCCTGGCTGGCCTGGACGGTGCTGGCGGTCATGGTCGTGTGGACGGTGTTCACCACCCGCGCCTACGCCCGCCCGCACCTGCGCGACTGGCGCCTGCTCACCGCCGACCTCGCGGTGGCCTTCGCGTGCCTGTTCGCCACCGCGCTGGCGGCCACGCCGTTCTACCTCACCCAGGCCCCGCCGCTGAGCGGCTACTGGTTCGCGGGCACCGCGCTGGCGGCCAGCGTCATCTGGGGCGGGCGCGCCGCCGCGGCCGTCGCCGTGCTCTACGGCGTCGCCGACCTCACCCTGCGCACGGTCATGGACGCCGCCGTCACCGCCGCGACCGCGCGCGGGGTGGTCCTGCTGCTCCTGGCCGGACTGGCGGTCGGGTACATGTCCTGGATGTCGGAGCGGGCCGAACGGCGTTTCGCGCAGGCGGTCGCGCTGGAGGCGCGCACCCGCGAGCGCGAGCAGCTGGCCCGCTCGATCCACGACTCGGTGCTCCAGGTGCTGTCCCTGGTGAGCAGGCGCGGCGCCGAGGCCGGGGGAGAGGCCGCCGAACTGGGCCGGATGGCCGGTGAGCAGGAGGCGCGTCTGCGCGCGCTGGTCGCGATCGGGCTGTCGGAGGGCGCCTCCGCCGGGGCGGACGGGGGAAGCGGTACCAACGGGGCAGGTGGTGCGGCGCCGCCTTCCACGGGGCGCGCGGCCTCGGGGCGCAAGGGCTCCGGACGCGCTGCCGCGGGGGCGGGGGGTTCCGGACGCGCGGCCTCGTCCGGGAGCGAGGCCGCGGTGGACCTGTGCGAGCCGCTGCGCCGCGCCGAGTCGGTCCGCGTGTCGGTGTCCGCGCCCGCCACGCCCGTCATCCTGCCCGCGCACACCGCCGACGAGCTGGCCGCCGCGGTCCTCGCCGCCCTGGACAACGTGGAGCGGCACTGCCCCGAGGGCACGCGCGCCTGGGTGCTGGTGGAGGACGAGGACGACGCGGTGACCGTGTCCGTCCGCGACGAGGGCCCCGGCATCGAACCCGGCCGCCTGGAGCGGGCCCGTGCCGAGGGGCGCATCGGCGTGGCCCAGTCCGTGCTCGGCCGTGTGCGCGACCTGGGCGGCACCGTCGAGTACGTGTCGGTCCCCGGCCAGGGCACCGAGGTGGAGATGCGCGTCCCGCGCCGCTGAGGCCCCGCACGGCTCACCGCCGCGGGCCCCGGCCCGGCTCCTCCTCTTCCTCCTGGTAGGAGAACCGCTGCTCCCGCCAGGGGTCGCCCCGGTTGTGGTAGCCGCGCTCCTCCCAGAAACCGCGGCGGTCCGCGGCCATGTACTCCACCGCGCGCAGCCACTTCACGCTCTTCCACCCGTACAGGTGCGGCACCACCAGGCGCACCGGCGCGCCGTGCTCGGGGGCGAGCGGCTCGCCGTCGCGGTGGGTCGCCAGCAGCACCCCCTCCGCCAGGAAGTCGTCCATGCGCAGGTTCGCGCCGTAGCCGTACTCGCCCCAGGCCATCACGTGCGTGGCCTCCGGCGCGGGCGGGGCCGCGGCGACCAGGTCGAGGGCGCGCACCCCGCGCCAGGGCACGTCCGGGGCGCTGAACCGCATCACGCAGTGGAAGTCGCTCACGGAGTCCGTGCGAGGCAGCCTCGCGAACTCCTCCCAGGTCCAGCGGTAGGCTCCCAGGTCCTCGGTCGCCCCCGTGACCCGAAGGTCCCACCGCTGCGGGCGGAAGGCGGGCACCGGTCCGTAGTGCAGCGGCTTGTGCTCATGGCGCACCGCCTGCCCGGGAGGCATCCGGGGCCGGGCCCTGCCCGTATCGTCCTCGTCCGTTCCCTCGGACACTTCCGTCCCCCTGCTCGTCTTCGGACCCCCGCGGCGCGCCCGACCGGCAGGGCCGGAGCGAACGCCCTCCCCATGGGGGAACGTGCGTCCGGCCATCCTGTCAGGCGCCGACGAGAGGCAGGTCACTCACCCCGGTCGTGCGGACACGCGGCGACCGTGCGCTATAGTTCCAGCCATGCAGCGGAACTTCTGGCGCTTTTATGGCTACCGGCCCGACACCCCGGTCGCCTGTAAAGCGCTGCGCTGACACAGACGACTTGAGCCCCGGGCCGGTAGAGCCCGGGGCTTTTCTCGTTCCGGGCGCCGGTCGGCTCGTTCACCAACCGACAAGCAGCTAGGGACAACGCACATGGTCATCGTGATGGCGCAGGACGCCACCCCCGAGAACATCGACGATCTGGTCGAGCTGGTCTCCTCCGCCGGAGGCGAGGCCTACGTGACGCGCGGTGTGAGCCGCACGATCATCGGCCTCGTCGGTGACGTCGAGCGGTTCCAGGACCTGGGCCTGGCCGCCAAGCCGGGCGTCAGCGACGTCCTGCGCATCTCCGCCCCCTACAAGCTCGTCAGCCGCGAGAACCACGACAGCCGCACCGTCGTCAGCGTGCGCGGCGTGCCGATCGGCGGCGACAACGTCACCGTCATCGCCGGGCCGTGCGCCGTCGAGACCCCCGAGCAGACCCTGGCTGCAGCCGAGATGGCGCTGGCTGCGGGGGCGTCCCTGCTGCGCGGCGGCGCCTACAAGCCCCGCACCTCCCCCTACGCCTTCCAGGGCCTGGGCGAGGAGGGCCTGCGGATCCTCGCCGACGTGCGCGAGGAGACCGGCCTTCCCATCGTCACCGAGGTCGTGGACGCCGCCGACGTCGAGCTCGTCGCCTCCTACGCCGACATGCTCCAGATCGGCACCCGCAACATGCAGAACTTCGCCCTCCTCCAGGCCGCGGGCGACGCGGGCAAGCCGGTCCTGCTCAAGCGCGGCATGAGCGCCACCATCGAGGAGTGGTTGATGGCCGCCGAGTACATCGCCCAGCGCGGCAACCTCGACATCGTCCTGTGTGAGCGCGGCATCCGCACCTTCGAGAAGGCCACCCGCAACACCCTGGACATCAGCGCCGTCCCGGTCGCCCAGAACCTGTCCCACCTGCCGGTGATCGTCGACCCGTCCCACTCGGGCGGCAAGCGCGAGCTGGTGCTGCCGCTCTCGCGCGCGGCCGTGGCGGTCGGCGCGGACGGCGTCATCGTCGACGTGCACCCCCACCCGGAGAACGCCCTGTGCGACGGCCCGCAGGCCCTCCTGGACGAGGACCTGGCCGAGCTGCGGGACCTGGCGGGCACCCTGGCCGCCCTGACCGGCCGCACCCTGACCCCGGCGCCCGGCCGCGAACTGGCCGGTCTGTGAGACCGCGGGGCTGAACACGACGGCGCCCCGGCCGCTCCCCGCACGCGGGGCGGGGCCGGGGCGCCGTCGTCGCCGGTCAGGCGGTGGCGGCCACCGACGCGGACGCGGGCGCCACGCGCTTGGGCGCGGCGTCGCCCAGGAAGCTGGGCTTGTGCACCTGCGCGGTGGTGACCAGGTGCTCGGCCAGCTCCTCGGCGTCCAGGCGCTTCTCGATCTGGCGCAGGTCCGGGATCTTGGCCGCGGTCTCCACCTGGCGCGGGGTCAGCATGGTGCAGCAGTCCTCGTCGGGCAGCTCCGAGATGGCCAGGGTCCCGATCCGGCGGGCCTGGTCCATGATCTCGGTCTTGTCCATGCCGATGAGCGGACGCAGGATCGGCAGGTCCACCGCGTCGTCCAGGGCGGTCAGGTTGGTCATGGTCTGGCTGGACACCTGGCCCAGCGCGTCACCGGTGACCAGGCACTCCGCGCCCAGGTCGTCGGCCAGGGCCTCGGCGGTCTTGAGCATGAGGCGGCGCTGGGCGACGATCTGGAGCCGCTCGATCCCCGAGCTCTTCAGCTGCTGCTGGGCCTTGCCGAAGGGGATGACGAACAGCCGCGAGCCCACCTGGTAGCGGTCCAGCTGGCGGACGAGGCTGTAGGCCTTGTAGATCGACTCCGGGCCGGTGAACGGCATACCGGAGAAGTGCAGGAAGTCGACCTTGAGCCCGCGCCGGATCATCCGGTGCGCGGCGACGGGGGAGTCGATCCCGCCCGACATCAGCACCAGGCCGCGGCCGCTCATCCCGGCGGGCAGGCCGCCCTGGCCGGGCACGCCGTCGGTGAACACGAACGCCTCGTCCTTGTCCACCTCGACGAACAGGGTGTTGTCGGGGCGCTTGAGGTTGACCTTGTAGCCGTGCGCCTCGATGATCTTCGAGCCCAGGTACCCCGCCAGCTCCGACGAGGTCATCTCGAAGCGCTTGTCGCGGCGCCGGGCGCGCACGGCGAAGGTGCCCTCGCGGCCCTCCATGACGCGCACGCCGATGTCGGTGACGGCGTCCAGGTCCTTGGGCACGCGGCGGACCAGGTGCACCCAGACCACGCCCATGACGTTGGCCATGCGGTCGGCGATCTCGGCGACCTCCAGGTCGGAGGCGCCGGGCTTGCGCACGATGATCACGCCCGCGCCGCGCTGGGAGAGGCGGATCTCGCCCAGGTCGCGCACGGAGGAGCGGATGTTGTTGTGCAGCCGCCGCTCGAACAGCTTGCGGTTGGAGCCCTTGAGGACGATCTCGCCGAGCTTCATGAGCACGCAGAGCTCGCCGAGCCCGGCGTCGGCCCCGGCCAGGGCTGCGGGGGGCGGCGCGGACTCAAGCGACGCGGACATGGTGCTACCTCCGGTGGATACCTTCGTGTCCCGGTGTGAGGTGGGAGTGGCGGTGACGGGGCCGGGAGCGTTCATCGCCACCCTCCAGTATCGAACATCCCGTCCACCGCTCCGTCCGTTTCCGGACGGGACGGGCGGGAGGCGGTGGGCACACGGCGGCCGCTCCCCGAACGCGGCGCGCCCCCCTCCCTGGGAGCTGGGAAGGGGGCGCGGACCGTTCCGGCGGGGGTCGGCGCACGTGGCCGGCGGCCGGGGAGCCTCGGAAGAATCCGGTTCCCGGGCTCCGGGTCCTCGGGCCGCGTGGTCCGCGGCCGTGCCCGGCCGGAGCCGTGCCTAGCCGAAGAAGACCTCGGCCTCCTCGTAGCGCGCGGAGGGCACCGTCTTGAGGGTGTCGGTCGCCTCGGCCAGGTTCACGCGGACGATGTCCGTGCCCTGGAGGCCGACCATCTTGCCGAACGCCTTGTCGTGCACGGCCTCGATGGCGTTCACGCCCAGACGGGTGGCCAGCACGCGGTCGAACGCGGTGGGCGTGCCGCCGCGCTGCACGTGGCCCAGGACCACCGAGCGGGCCTCCTTGCCGGTGCGCTTCTCGATCTCCTCGGCCAGTCGCTGGCCGATGCCGCCCAGGCGCACGTGGCCGAAGGAGTCCGTCTCCCCGGTGGCCAGTTCCATCTGGCCCTCCTTGGGGTGCGCGCCCTCGGCGACCACGATGATCGGCGCGTACTGGGTCTCGAAGCGGCTCTCGACGTGCTTGACGACCTCGTCGATGTCGAAGGGCCGCTCGGGGATGAGGATGACGTTGGCGCCCGCGGCCATGCCCGAGTGCAGCGCGATCCACCCGGCGTGGCGGCCCATGACCTCCACGACCAGCGCTCGGTGGTGCGACTCGGCGGTGGTGTGCAGGCGGTCGATCGCCTCCATCGCGATGTTCACGGCCGTGTCGAAACCGAAGGTGTAGTCGGTCGCGTTGAGGTCGTTGTCGATGGTCTTGGGCACGCCGACGACGTTGACGCCGCGGTCGTGCAGCTGGCGGGCCACGCCGAGGGTGTCCTCGCCGCCGATGGCGACCAGGGCGTCGACGCCCAGTCCGGCCATGTTGTCCTTGACCCGCTCGACGCCGCCCTCGATCTTCATGAGGTTGGTGCGCGAGGAGCCCAGGATCGTGCCGCCCCGGGGCAGGATGCCGCGCACGGCGGTCACGTCCAGCGGCATGGTGTCGCCCTCCAGCGGACCGCGCCAACCGTCCCGGAAGCCGACGAACTCGTAGCCGTAGTCCTTGATGCCCTTGCGGACCACTGCGCGGATGACCGCGTTCAGACCAGGGCAGTCCCCACCGCCGGTCAGCACCCCGACTCGCATACGAACTCTCCTCGACGTTGTGTGCTTTTACGGCGCATGGCGCCATATGGTCTAGACCATAGTGGGAGCGGTGATCCGGGGCCAACCCGGGGAGGCGAATAGGCGGTGAACGCGCCCGGCGCGTACGGGGCAGACGGCGCGGACCGCGCGAAGCGGACGCGCGGGCGCGCGTCAGTCGTCCAGGCCCCGGTCGATGGCGTACCGCACCAGCTCCACCCTGTTGTGCAGGTGGAGCTTGGTGAGGGTGTTCTGCACGTGGTTCTGTACGGTGCGGTGGGAGATGCCCAGCCGCTGCGCGATCTGCTTGTAGGCCAGCCCCTTGGCGACCAGGCGCAGCACCTCGGTCTCGCGGGGGGTCAGCTCGGGCGCCTCCGGCTCCCCGGAGCGGTCCGCCGACGAGAGCCTGCGGTACTCGCCCAGCACCAGCCCGGCCAGGCCCGGGGTGTAGACGGCCTCGCCCGCGTGCACCCGGCGCACCGCGTCCAGCAGTTCCTCCCGTCCCGCGGACTTGACCAGGTAGCCGGTCGCCCCGGCCTTCACCGCGGCCAGGACGTCGTCGCTGGCGCCGCTCGCCGACAGCACCAGCACCCGCGGGGGCGGGGACAGGGCCACCAGGCCCGCGGTCAGCTCGACCCCGCTCATGTCGGGCAGGTGCAGGTCCACGACGGCCAGGGTGGGACGCGCGGCCGGGGCGATGCGCAGCGCCTTGGCGCCGTCGCCCGCGGTGCCCACGACCTCGATCCCGGCCTCGCCGAGGTCGCGCGCGACCGCGTCGCGCCACATCGGGTGGTCGTCCACCACCAGTACCCGGATCTCCTCGCTCGCCATGCAGGTGACCTTATCCCGGACGGCGCACACGGCGAGGGGGCGGGACCGGATCCGGTCCCGCCCCCTCGCCCGTACCTCAGGCGCCGGGCCCGGGCGGGTCAGTCGTCATCGTCGTCGCCACGGCCGTTGCCGCCGCCCTCGCCGAAGTCGCCCAGGTCGATGCCGCCCGGAGTCGCGGTGATCGTGATCTCCGTGTCCTCGGGCGCCCTGCCGGTGTGCGACTGGTGGGCCACCTCACGGCCGCCGAAGACGCGCTCGACCTTGACCTTGAAACCGGCATCCTCCAGTGCCTCACGCGCCTCATTGACGCGCATGCCGACCACGTCGGGGATGTCCACGCCGGGCGGGCCGGTGGAGACGGTCAGGGTGACGGTGCCGCCGGAGCCGATGCTGGAGCCGCTGTCGGGGCTCTGCTGGATGACCTTGCCCTCCTCGACGTCCGCGCTCTCCTCCTCGACCACCTCGACGGACAGGCCCTCGCCCTCCAGCATCTGGCGGGCGGTGTCCAGGTCCTCGCCGACCACCGCGGGCACCGGGATGCCCTGGCTGACGGTGAGCGTGACCGGTTCCTCCCGGTCGGCCTCCGCGCCCGCCTCGGGAGAGGTGGAGATCACCGCGCCGGGCTCGATCTCGGTGGAGCTCATGTCCTCCTGGACGATGTTGTCCGGGGCGAAGCCGAGGTCCTCCAACTCCTTGAGGGCGTTGGCGGCGTCCATCTCGACCAGGTCGGGCATCTCCACCGTCTGCGGGCCCTTGGACAGGTACACGGTGACCACGTCGTCGGGGGACAGGCGGGCGCCCACCTCGGGGTCGGTCTCGCCGACCGTGCCCGGCTCGGCGTCGCTGTAGACGGTCTCGGAGGACAGGTCGTAGCGCAGGCCCTCGTCGCGGATCATCTGGCTCGCGGCCTCGGGGTCGCTGCCCACCACGTCCGGGACGTTCTCGTACTGGCCGACGAGGAACCACCAGCCCGAGCCGAGCAGGACGATGGCCAGGACCGCCGCGCCGATGCCGATCAGCAGGTTGCGGCGGCGCCGGTCGTCGGGACCGTCCCGGTAGTCGTCGTACCCGTCGTCGCCGTACCCGTCCTTGTCGCGGTCGTAGTCGTCGTAGCGGTCGCCCTCCAGGCCGGCGGAGGCCATGTCCACGACCATGGTCGCGTTCTCGGTGCCCGGACCGGCGCCCCCGGCGATGAGCTGGGGGGCGGTCACCGAGGCAGTGACCGCCGCGGCCGGGGCGACGGGTGCCAGCGGGGCCTGGTCCGCGGCGGAGGCGGGGGTGTCGGGCAGGCCGTTGAGCACCGCCAGGACCTTGGCCAGGTACTGGCCCGCGTTGCTGGGGCGGTACCTGGGGTCGCGCTCGGTGGCCTTGGTGACCAGGGCGTCGACCTCCGCGGGCAGGCCGGGCAGGAAGTGCGAGGGACGCGGGACGTCCTCGTTGACGTGCTGGTAGGCGATCGCGATGGGCGTCTCGCCGGTGTGCGGCTGACTGCCGGTGAGCAGCTCGTAGAGCATGATGCCCGCCGCGTACACGTCGCTGCGGGCGTCGGCGACGCCCTTCTCGATCTGCTCGGGGGCCAGGTAGGCGGCGGTGCCCATGAGGGTGCCCGTGCGGGTCAGCCCCTGGTTGGACTGCTCCACGGCGCGCGCCAGGCCGAAGTCGGCGACCTTGACCCGGCCGTCCTCGGTGATGAGGACGTTCTCGGGCTTGACGTCGCGGTGCACCATGCCCGCCTGGTGGGCGGCGCCGAGCGCGGCCAGCACCGGGGCCATGGCGTTCAGGGCCTCGTGGGCGCCGAGCCTGCCCCGAGACTTGAGCAGGTCGCGCAGGGTGCGTCCGGGCACGTACTCCATGGCCAGGAAGACGTGCCCCTGGTCCTCACCCTGGTCGAAGACCTGCACGACGTTGGGGTGGGAGAGCTTGGCGACGGAGTGCGCCTCGTTGATGAAGCGCTGCACGAAGGTCGGGTCCTGGGCCAGGGAAGGGTGCATCACCTTCAGGGCCAGCCGTCGGTCCAACCTCAGGTCGTGGGCGACGTAGACGGTCGCCATCCCGCCTCCGGCGATCCTGGACTCCACGAAGTAACGTCGGTCCAGGGTGGCGCCTACGAGCGGGTCGGAAGTCGTCATGTCCACGGCGGAGTAGTGTCCTTGCTGCGGGGAGCGCGGGCTGTCGCGGCCGGTGGCGCGTACCCGACACCGGGTGTCGAACCGACACGATAGCGGAAGCCCACGCCAGGTCTGCCCCGCGGTTCGCGGTCGCGCCGTCCCGTTCCAGTGTCGGTGGGGCCCGTGGGGCCCCGGGGAGGCCTGCTCGGCCTCCCGGGGGTGGATCCCGGTCCCCGGCCGGGGCTAGCCCGGTCTGGGTGGTGTGTGCTTCACCGGTCGGTGGATTGTCCCGTTCCCGGTGAGGCCCGCTCTGTTCGCGGTGGGACGCTCGCGCCTGGGTTGTCGTGGTGTGTGGGGTGTTCCCTTCCGGGCCGCACACTCGTTCCACGGTAGAGGACGGCACCAAACGCCCCAGGTGGGACGCACCGGTCCGCGGGGTGGAGGTGGCCTAACTCACGGACGGCGAGGAGGCCTGGGCGTGACGCCGCACCGGGATGCGGCCCGCCAGGCGCGCGCCGCGGCCCGCGCGTACGGCGTCGCGCATCGCGGCGGCCATGCGCACCGGGTCCTGGGCACGGGTCACGGCCGTGGCCAGCAGGACCGCGTCGCAGCCCAGCTCCATGGCCAGGGCGGCGTCGCTGGCGGTGCCGATCCCCGCGTCCACGATGACCGGCACGCCGGCCTGCTCGACGATCAGTTCCAGGTTGTGCGGGTTGCGGATGCCCAGCCCCGAGCCGATCGGGGCGGCCAGCGGCATCACCGCGGCACAGCCCACCTGCTCCAGCCGCCGGGCCAGTACGGGATCGTCGTTGGTGTAGGGCAGCACGGTGAAGCCCTCGTCCACCAGCTGTTCGGCGGCGTCCAGCAGCTCGACGGGGTCGGGCAGCAGCGTGTGCTCGTCCGCCACCACCTCCAGCTTCACCCAGTCGGTGTCCAGCGCCTCGCGCCCCAGCCGGGCGGTGCGCACCGCGTCGACGGCGGTGAAGCACCCGGCGGTGTTGGGCAGCGCCCGGATCCCGTTGCGGGTCAGGATGTCCCACACCGACCCCTGGGTGCCGGGCGAGACCCGGCGCATCGCCACGGTGGTCAGCTCGGTGCCGGAGGCGATCAGGGCCTCCTCCAGGACCTCCAGGGAGGGGGCCCCTCCGGTTCCGGTGATCAGTCGGGACCCGAAGGAGGTTCCCGCGATCACGAGGTCGTCGTTCAAGTTCAGCCTCCCTGCACTGCGGTGAGGACGTCCACGCGGTCGCCCTGGTTGAGCTGGCTCGCGGCCCACGCGGCCCGGCGCACCACCTCGTCGTTGACGGCCACGGCGATACCGCCGGGGACCTCGGTGCCGGTCAGGTCGCGTACGACCGCTTCCACGGTCGTGTCGTCGGTGAACTCGCGGCGGTCGCCGTTGATGATCAGTTCCACTGCTACTACCTACTTGCGCGTCGTGCCGTGAAGCGGCGGGCGTACTCCGGCAGGTCTCCGTCGGCCAGGGCGCGGGCCATGGCCTCACCTGTCACCGGGGTCAGCAGCACCCCGTGCCGGAAGTGCCCGGCGGCCAGGTGCAGTCCCGGGACCCGGGTGGGCCCCAGGAGGGGTTCGTTGTCGGGGGAGCCGGGGCGCAGCCCGACGCAGGTCTCGGTGACCTCCAGCTCGCTCACCCCGGGGACGAGCTCGCGCGCGTCCCGCAGTACCTGCCAGAGCCCCCCGACGGTGAGGGAGGTGTCGTGGCCCAGCTCCTCCTGGGTGGCGCCGATGACGACCTCGCCGTCGGCGCGCGGCACCAGGTAGGTGGGAAAGCCCCGGACCAGGCCGCGGACGGTCCGGCTGACGAGCGGCGGCTCGCCGTCGGGCACCCGGGCGCGCAGCAGCTGTCCCTTGACCGGGCGCAGCGGCGGCACCACGGGTTCGGGGAGCCCGACGGCGTTGCCCCAGCAGCCCGCGGCCAGCACCACCTGGTGCGCGGGCAGGGTCTCCCCGGCCGTGGCGCCCCCGACCGGGGCCTCCCCGGCCAGGCGCACGCCCAGTCGGGCGCCCCCGGGGCCGGGGGAGAGGACCTCCCCGACCCGCCCGCGGACCTCGGTGACGCCCGCGCGCCCGCCCGCCGCGGCCAGGGCGCGCAGCAGCCGCCGCGGGTCCACGGAGTGGTCGTCGGGCGCCAGGACGCCGCCGCGCACCGACGGGGCGAGCATGGGCTCCAGGCGGCGGCACTCGCGGCCGGTGAGGCGCTCGGCGGCGAGGCCCAGCCGCTGCTGGAGCGCGTGCAGTTCGGTGAGGACGGCCAGGTCGTCGCGGTCGAAGGCGACCAGGAGCGTGCCGGTGGCGCGGTGGCCCACGTCCAGGCCGCTGGCCTCCTCCAGTTCGGCGACGAAGTCCGCGTACATGCGGGCCGAGCGGACGCCCAGCTCCATGAGGGGCTCCTCGCCGAACACCGCCTCGGTGGCGGGGGTCAGCATGCCCGCCGCCACGGTGGAGGCGGCGCGGGACGGGTCGGACTCGACCAGGGTGACGCGCAGTCCGCGTTGGGCGGCGCGCCAGGCGGTGACCCGCCCGACGAGGCCGCCGCCGACCACGACGACGCGGTCGCGGTGGGAATCGTTGGAGGTGCGCACGGCTGCGGCTTCCACTCCCTTCGCCGGCATGATCCGGATCAGGTTCGTGCGGTCGGAGGCTCACAGCCTCCCTCTCAGCCGGGTCCCACCCGGCTCCCGCGGGATGTAGGGGTCTGTCCCCATTCTAGGACCTGTACCCGACGCGCCCCGTGCCGGGGGGAAGGAGGTGCGCGGATGTGGCAGATTGGTGGTGTGACACAACGCGACATCGACACGCTCATCGGCGACTGGCTGACCCTCAAGGAGGCGGCCGTGCCGCTGGGCGTGAGCCCGAACCGGATCAAGACGCTGATCCGCGAGAACCGCATGATGGGTGTGGTCCGCGACGGCGAACTGTCCATCCCCGCCGCCTTCATCGACGGTGACGACCTGGTGAAGGGCCTGCCCGGGACACTGCTGCTGCTCACCGACGCGGGCTTCTCCTCCGAGGAGGCCCTGCGCTGGCTGTTCACCCCCGACGACTCGCTGCCGGGCACGCCGATCCAGGCCATGCGCGAGAACCGGGGCACCGAGGTGCGCCGCCGGGCCCAGAGCATGGCCTTCTAGCCGGCCGCGGGGGAGGGGCGCGCCGCCGCGTCCCTCCCCCTTGGGCGCGAACGCGCCAGGGCCTAGGGTGGACTGTGTGAGGACCAGCCACGGAACCAGCCTGCGCAAGCGCCTGGACGCATCGCTTCTGTACCTGTGCACCGACGCCCGGACCGGTCGGGGCGATCTCGCCGAGTTCGCCGACGCCGCCCTGGCCGGGGGAGTGGACATCATCCAGCTCCGGGACAAGGGCCTGGAGGCGCGCGAGGAGATCGCGGCCCTGGAGGTGATGAAGGAGGCGTGCGAGCGGTACGGCGCCCTGCTCGCGGTCAACGACCGCGCCGACATCGCCCGCGCCGTGCGCGCCGACGTCCTCCACCTGGGCCAGCGGGACCTGCCCGTGCCCATGGCCCGCGACATCATCGGCGCCGACCCCGTGATCGGCCGCTCCAACAACGACGTCGCCGCCGCGGCCGCCTCCGCCGAGGAGCCCGGCAGCGACTACTTCTGCGTCGGGCCGACCTGGGCGACCCCCACCAAGCCGGGCCGTCCGGCCGCCGGGCTGGAGCTGGTGGAGGAGGCGGCCGCGCTGGGCACCGACCGTCCCTGGTTCGCCATCGGCGGGATCGACGCCGACAACATCGACCGCGTGCTGGACGCCGGGGCCCGCCGGGTCGTGGTCGTGCGCGCGATCACGGAGGCGGAGGATCCCCGGTCCGCCGCCGCCGCTCTGCGCCAGCGCCTGGCGGCCCGCGCCGGGGAGTGACCGGCACCGGTCCCCGGTCCGCCCGCGCCGGGGACCGAACAAGGCGAACGCGGCCGCGGCGTCCGCCGAACGTGAGGCCGGGCCCCACGCGGCGGCCGCGGTGGTCAGCGCCAGGACGTACCAGGCCAGCAGCGCGAGCGCTCCCGGCCGCTCCAGCGGCCCCGCCTCGGGCCGGGAGCCCAGCCCACCGCCACCAGCAGCACCACGAGGGTGGAGACCAGGTCGCGCACGACGCTGGCCGCCATGTGTCCGGTGGCCACGGCCGACGCCCGCACCGGCATGGTCCGCAGGCGCTGTACCACCCCCGAGACAGTTCGGCGTGCACGGCGGTGGCGGTCGACGAGCACCTCCCGCAGGCGGTCGGCGGTGCCGTGGCGGGCGGGCCCCTCACGCCCGCCTCCGTGCGCCGGTCCGGGCAGGGGCCGGGCGCCCTGGAGGACAGCGGCCCGCCCCCGGACGGGGGGATCCAGGCCATGGTCATGCTGAGGACCTACGCACGCGCGGAGGCCGGTCCCACCGGGGACCCGGAACGGGCCCGCGCGGCGGACGGCCCGGACGGGTCCGGGGCCGAGCGCGCCGCCCGGTCCTAGGGGACCAGCAGGACCTTGCCGAGCACCGTGCGCCCCTCCAGCGCGGCGTGCGCCTCGGCGGCCCGCTCCAGCGGCAGGGTCAGCCCCACGTGCGGGGTGATCCTGCCCATGCGGGCCATCTCCAGCGCCATCCGCAGGGCGTCCTGCCGGTCGCCGTCCGCCGCCTTGAGGTCGAACAGGCCCAGGACCTCGATCCCGCGGCGCCCCGCCTCCTCCGCGTCCACCTCCGTGAAGCTCCCGCCCGCGGAGCCGTAGCCGATGAACCGGCCGCCGTCGGCCAGGGTCTCGAAGGCCGCCGCGCCCAGCGCGCCCCCGGCGCCGTCCAGGACCACGTCGACCCCGGCGCCGCCGGTCAGCGCGCGCACCCGCTCCTGCCAGTCCGGCTCGGAGTAGTCCACGGTCTCCTGTGCGCCCAGTCCACGGACCAGGGCTAGCTTGGCCCCGCCCCTGGCCGCGCCGATGACCCGGGCCCCGGCCGTGCGGGCCAGCTGGACGGCCAGGGTGCCCGCGCCTCCGGCGGCCGCGGCGACCAGGACCGTGGTGCTGGGACCGAAGCCCGCCGCCCGCTCCAGCGCCAGCGCGGTCGGCCCGTCGTGCAGCAGGGCCAGCGCCGCCCGGGAGTCCACCTCCTCGGGCACCCTGACCAGAGCCGACTCCGGGACCACGGCCCGCTCGGCGTAACCGTCCACGGGCAGGGTGGGTCCCTCCGGCGCCGCGTCCGTGTGCCCGGTGTCGGCGACCACCGTGCCCCCCTCCCAACCCGGGTCCACGCCGGGGCCGACCCGGACCACCCGCCCGGCCACGCCCGCGCCGGGGACGTAGGGAGGAGCCACGGGGAAGTAGTCCAGCCCCCAGCCGCCGCGGACCAGGGTGTCCAGGTACATCACGTTCGCCGCGGTGACCTCCACCAGCGCCCGACCCGGTCCCACCTCGGGCTCGGGCACGTCCCGGACCACCAGGACCCCCGGGCCGCCGAACTCCTCGACCTGTACCGCTCGCATGCCGTTCTCCCTCGGTGCGCACTGCCTGTTTCCGACACCGCCCAGCCTCTTACCTCAACATTTATTGAGGTCAAGTGCCGGGTGGAGGTGAGGCCCACGGCACGGGAAGGCCCACGGCACGGAAGGCCCACGGCGCGGGAAGGTCCACGGTGCGGGGAGACCGCCGCGCACGGGGTGCGGCGGCGGGGGACGGGACGCGGTCAGACCGAGACGTGCGACAGGGCGCTGGGATGGCGCCGCAGGAAGCCCTCGATGGACTGGGCGGGGTGGCCGGTCAGGTCGGGGACGACGGGCGAGACCACGTCGAGCTCCCCGGCGGCGATCGCGGCGTAGGAGGTCACCCAGCCCTCGACCGCCCAGTCGGGGGCGCCGCTGGAGCGGCGCGACTCCAGCGCCTCCTCCCGGGTCTGGGGCACGTAGCGCACCGAACGCCCGGTGAGCACGCCCAGCCTCTCCGCCGTCGCGCCCAGGGACAGCGCCTCCGGGCCGGTGACGTCGTGGCTGGTGTCGCGCGAGGCGAGTGCGGCGGCCGGGTCGGTCAGCACCGCCGCGGCCACGTCCGCCACGTCGTCGCGCGAGACCCACGCGATCCGGCCGTCGCCGGCCGGGCCCCGTACCGCGCCCCCGTCGTCCACCCAGCCGGGCAGCAGGTCCAGGTACAGGCTGGGTCTGAGGAAGGTGTACCGCACCCCCGTCGAGCGGATGTGCGCCTCGGTGAAGAAGTGCGTGCGCGCGAACGTGAAGGTCGAGGCCGGTCCCGCCCTCAGGAAGGACAGGTAGACGATCCAGGACACCCCCGCCTTGACCGCCGCGTCCACCGCGTTCACGTGGACGTCGATCCGGTCCTCGGACTCGGTGGCCGAGACCAGGAACAGCGTGTCGACCCCCCGGCACGCCCGCTCGAAGCCCGTCGAGTCCTCGTAGGCCGCCATCGCCGCGCTGCTGCCGGGATACTCGGGAGCGCGGTTGATGTCGCGTACGATGAGCCGCTGGGGCCTGCCCAGCCGCGCGATCCGCGCGGCGACCCGCCCGCCCAGTGCCCCGGTCGCCCCCGTCACCCCTATGGTGTGGTTTGTCGTGTGATCGTCGCCCATGACACCCCATCCTGCGTTACGAGGGCCTGCCGGACGCTGAGCGGCACGCGCCTTTTTGCGCCGCGGGGTCGGGCGCGGTGCGGTCGGCACCGCGGTGGCGCCGGGGTCAGGGCGCGGGGCGATCGCCGCCCGCGGGCCCCCGGGCCGGGCCGTGCCCGACCCCCTGACCCGGTTCGCGTCCGGGCTCCTCCGCCTCCCGAGCCCCCCGGGCGACCGGGCGCCGGTAGGCCAGTCGGCGCAGCAGCACCTCGGCCGGTCCGCGCCTGCCCGCGCGCTCCAGCGCGTAGGACGCCGCCACGGTCACCAGCCACACGCCCACCGCGAACAGGGCCATCGACCACGAGGTGAGCTCGCCGCCCAGCCCCAGGCCCCAGGCCGCCAGGACCGGCGCGCACAGCACCGACTGGGCCAGGTAGGCCGACAGCGAGCGCTTGCCGGTCGCCGACAGAGCGCCGACCACCGCGCCCGGTGCGCGACCGCGCGCCTGGATCCGGTGCGCCGCCAGCGCGATCAGCGCCACGTAGCCCAGGCCGCAGGCCAGCCCGGTCACCATGTGCGGCATGGTCAGCATGCCCGCCTGCGCGGGGGACAGGTCCCAGACCCCGATCTGGGCCAGGGCCAGGGGGAGTCCGCCCAGCCAGCCCACGCCGACGCCCAAGGCCGCGGTCCAGCGCAGCAGGCCCAGGTGCCCGCCAGGCTCCTCCAGGATCCGCCGGCGCGCGGCCCAGTAGCCGAGCAGGATCGCCGCGGGCACGACCATGCCCAGCAGCCCCTGGCCCAGCGTGATCAGCGGCCAGTCCAGGACGCGGCCCAGCGCGGCGCCCAGGACCGAGGTGTTGCCTATGCTGTCGGCCATCAGGTCCGTGCTGAACGCGGCCGAGGAGGAGGTGTCCGCGGGCATGAGGGCCAGGCCCAGCAGGCTGAACGCCGCCAGCAGCGCGGCCAGCCCGGTGAACACGCCCGCCCACACCAGCAGTGTGACGTCCCTGCGCCGCAGGAACAGCCAGCCCAGGAGCAGTCCGGTCAGGCCGTAGGCGCCCAGGATGTCGCCCATCCACAGCAGCAGGGCGTGGACGAACCCGAACGCGAGCAGCCACAGGTTGCGGCGGCGCAGCAGCGCGTTCACCTCCCGCACGGACGAGCCCGCCGCCTCCTGGCGCCGGGCCAA
This sequence comes from Nocardiopsis alborubida, assembly GCF_012396365.1. Classification (GTDB taxonomy): domain Bacteria; phylum Actinomycetota; class Actinomycetes; order Streptosporangiales; family Streptosporangiaceae; genus Nocardiopsis; species Nocardiopsis alborubida. The sequence goes on from NZ_JAAXPG010000011.1 coordinate 123,708, forward strand.
CTGCACCATGCCGTACCCGAACAGGAAGGCGAACATCGGATAGCTGCGCATGTCCACCGCCATGACGACGAAGAACTGCGCGATCCGGTCCAGCGCGCCGCCCGGCTCGGGGTGGACGCCGCCCCCGCTCCCCGGAAGCGCCCACAGGTACCAGACGGTGTTGGCGAGCGCGATGAACAGAAGCATGGACCCGCGCGCCAGGTCCGGCGCGAGGGCTCTTTCGCCCGCGCCGGCCGGGCCGCGGGAAACGGTGTGCCCAGACATGGGAGACCCCCGGTTTCGCGATATGTCGTGTCAGCGATTCAACCGGAGCGGGCAGCCGGGCACAACACGCCCCCGGCGGGCGCGGACCCGGGAAAGCCCCCTAGGGAAGGACCCTCAGAAGGAGCGCGAGGTGGCGGCCACCGCCAGTGCGCGCAGCGGCTCGCGGGCGGAGGCGTCCAGCCGGGGGCTCTCCAGGGCCGCGACGGCCCGGTCGGTGTACTCCGAGATCATCTCCTCGCACACGGACAGCGCGCCCGACTCCTCGATCAGGGAGCACATCCACTCCACCGAGGCCGACGACAGGTCCGGCGCCCCCAGCAGCGAACGGAACCGCTCGGCGTCGGCCGTCCCCGCGCGCGTCAGGGTCTCGGCCACGACCAGAGTCCGCTTGCCCTCGCGCAGGTCGTCCCCGGCGGGCTTGCCGGTGGTGGACGGGTCGCCGAACACGCCCAGCACGTCGTCGCGCAGCTGGAAGGCGATCCCCAGCGTTATGCCGTAAGCGGTGTAGACCCCGGCCAGCTCCTCGTAGCGGCCCGCCAGGGCCGCGCCCAGGTGCAGCGGGCGCTCCACCGTGTACTTGGCGGACTTGTAGCGCATCACGCGCAGCGCGGCCTCGCGGGTGCCGGTGCCCCGCACCTGCTCCAGGGTGTCCAGGTACTGCCCGGCCATGACCTCGGTGCGCATCGCGTCGAAGGGACGCCGCCCCCGGCCCAGCACCTCGGTCGGGAAGCCGCTGGCCTGGTACATCTCATCCGACCAGGCCAGGCACAGGTCGCCGATGAGGATGGCCGCGCCCTGGCCGAAGCCCTCGCTGTCGCCGCTCCACCCCTGGTCGGTGTGCAGCTTGGCCAGCCGCTTGTGCGTGGCGGGCAGCCCGCGCCGGGTGTCGCTGTTGTCGATCACGTCGTCGTGGACGAGCGCGCACGCCTGGAGGAACTCCAGGGAGGCCGCCGCCCGCACCACCCGCTCGTCGTCGGCCGCGCCGCCCGCTCCCCGCCAACCCCAGTAGCAGAAGGTCGGGCGCAGGCGCTTGCCGCCGGAGACCATCGCCTCCAGCGCGTCCATGGCCGGGGCCAGCTCCTCCCCGATCTCCAGAAGTTGGGCTCGGTGGTCGGCGCAGAACGAGGTCAGCTCGCGGTCCACGCCGGAGCGGACCGCGGAGACGGCGGGGGCGGACTGGGAAGAGGAAGGCACCATGAGTCGCAGATTATCGGCTGTCGGGCACGGTCCGGCCCCGGTTCGCCCGACCGGGCCGCTTCGGTCCGGCCACCAGCACGGACGGCACCGTCACCGGCAGCGCCCACGCGCCCGGCCCGGACGGGGCCATGACGCGTCCTCGCACGTCGCGGCGCGGGAGTGGCGCGCACCACGGATCTCACAGGGCGGGACACGGCCCCCACCGCGTGGAACGTCTGACCTAAGCTGGTGCGCATGCTGGCTGCACCGACACTCCCTGTGGCGCCCCGAGGCCCGGCCGCCAGGCCGCGTCACATCCGCGAACTCCTCGACGCGGGCGAGCCGATGTTCTCCTTCGAGTTCTTCCCGCCCCGCACGCCACAGGCGCAGGAGCGCCTGTGGCGTGCGATCAGGGAGATCGAGGCCCTCGGCCCCGCCTTCGTCTCGGTCACCTACGGCGCGGGCGGCAGCACGCGCGGGCTGACCGTGGAGACCACCGAGCGCATCGCGACCGACACCACACTGCTGCCGGTCGCGCACATGACCCTGGTCGACCACTCCGTCGCCGAGCTGCGCCACCTCGTCGGCCGCCTCGCCGACGCGGGTGTGTCCAACATGCTCGCCGTGCGCGGAGACCCGCCCGGCGACCCCGACGGGGAGTGGATCGCCCACCCCCAGGGGCTGACCTACGCCGAGGAACTGGTGCGCCTGATCAAGGACAGCGGCGACTTCTGCGTGGGCGTGGCCGCCTTCCCCTTCAAGCACCCGCGCTCGGCCGACGTCGAGACCGACACCGACCACTTCGTGCGCAAGTGCGAGGCGGGCGCCGACTACGCCATCACGCAGATGTTCTTCGACCCCGAGGACTACCTGCGCCTGCGCGACCGGGTGGCCGCACGCGGCTGCGAGGTGCCGATCATCCCCGAGGTCTTCCCGGTGGTGCGCACCTCGTTCATCCCGCGCTCGGAGCAGCTCTCCGGCGCGCCCTTCCCCGCCGACCTGGCGGAGAGGTTCGCCTCCTTCGGAGACGACGCCGAGTCCGTGCGGGCCTTCGGCATCGAGCACGCCCAGCGCATGTGCGAGCGGCTGCTGGCCGAGGGCGCGCCGGGCATCCACTTCATCACCTCGAACCGGTCCACGGCCACCAGGCAGATCTACCGGGAGATCTCCGGCCACCGGAGCCCGTCAGAGGGAGCCGGGCGGCCATGATCGAGAAGGGCTGATCGGGGCTGCCGGGGAAGCGGAAGTCCTCCAGCACCTCGGTGAACCCGCACGAGCGGTACAGGTGGCGCGCCGCGGAGGGTCCCGAACGCGTGGACAGCACCGCGGTGCGCTCCGGCCTGCCCCGGCACAGGGCGTGGAGCAGGGCGCGGCCCACGCCCCGGTTCTGCGCGTCCGGGTGGACGTGCACCTCGGCGACCTCCAGGGCGTCCGACAGGCAGCGGCGCTCCTGGCGGGCCCCCGCGCCCGCGCGCAGCCCCTCCGCCACCGTGTCGTGCCACCACTGGCCGCCGTGTCCGTGGAAGCCGTAGGCGAAGCCGACCGGAAGGCCGCCGCGCACGGCCACCACGGCGCGAAAGCCCGGGTTGCGGGCGTGGCCGTTCATGACGGAGGCGCGCCCGGGCAGCTGCTCCGGGGGCGGCCGCATGGCCGCCTCGTACACCTGGAGCAGCGCGGGGACGGCGTGCGTGAAGGCGGGTGGGGCCAGCTCGCGCAACTCGGTATCGGCTACCACGGGCCAAGGGTAGTTCCCCGGCGTCCCGGCGTCCCGGGATTTCGGTGCGGACGGGGCGCGAGCGGTGCCGCGCGGGGTTCTTGACGGGTTCGGCGGCCTGGGGTTAACTGGATCGTGTCGAACAGGAGTTCGACACACTCCGTCGGACCCCCCTCCGGCGGGAGGGCGGCGCGGCCGGGTTGGGGAGGGGAAGCCCCACGTCCGGTCGCGCCGCTCCGGGGAGTGTTCCGCTGGAGGCCTCCGAGTCCGAGACGTCCCGGGGGACACGACCCGGCCCCGTCCGCCGGCCAGTCCCCGGCCTGTCGGACACGACGAGAACCGGCGCCCCGCCGGGGCCGCCGGTTCTCGTCGAGCGGGTGTGGAACTCTTCGGTCGTCCCGGTGTCGGGTACCGGTCAGAAGGCGTCGACCGCGCGGCGCGCCTCGGGGTCGAGGACGCCCCAGTTGATGAGCTCCTCGGTCAGGTCGCCGGGCGACTTGTCGTAGATGACCGCGAGTGAGCGCAGGTCCTCCTGGCGGATGGAGAGCACCCGCCCGTTGTAGTCACCCCGCTGGCTCTGGATCGTGGCGACGTAGCGGGACAGCGGTCCGGCCTTCTCCTGCGGCAGCTGCTGCATGCGCTCCAGGTCGATGACCAGCTTGGGCGTGGGGCCCAGCGGGGTGGGAGCCGCGCCGCCCGGCAGCAGCTCCGACATCGGCACACCGTAGAAGTCCGCCAGCTCGGCGAGCTTCTGGACGGTGACGGCGCGGTCGCCGCGCTCGTAGGAGCCCACCACGACGGCCTTCCAGCGACCGTGGGACTTCTCTTCCACCCCGTGCAGGGACAGGCCCTGCTGGGTGCGGATGGCACGCAGTCGCGCACCGAGGGACTTCGCGTATTCGGATGGCATCTTCTTGTCGCTCCCGGCCGTGACAGTGGCTGGCGTGGTGGGGGGACGTCCGCTCATACTCGGCGGGCCGCCTGGGCGGTCCAGCGGATGGTCACGGGATGCAACCCCACCCGGCAGTGGTTACAGACAGTGACGGTAGGGGGGTCTGCCTTCCAGGTCAAGCCGTTGGTGTGAAACGCGACTAATCAGTGGCCAAACCGTGCGTAAGTGAGACACCTCTCATGTCCGGACCGAACGGGGCGAGTCGTGCGTCACGATGGCATGAAAAGCCCGCTCCTCCTGGGTATTTCAGGTTTCGGCCCCTTCGTTGCCGTATCCACTGGGTGACGACATGACCACATTTCAGGGGATACATGCTCGCTTGGTGTGTGACCAGAGTCACATTCGTGACCTCGGGTCATCGACCGCCTCGCGGGGGTCGCGGGCACCGCTGGTAGCGTGGATCCGATCGACATCCTTTAACGACCTGTTCAGTGAGGCAGGGAAGGGGGTCACTACTTTGCGTGCGCAAAAACCGACGTCCGGTGACGCCGGTGGCGGTTCCTCCGCACCCGAGGTGCCCGAGGGCACCCGCGCCGTCCTCGACGGCAACGAGATCAACCGGGCGCTGACCCGCATCGCCCACGAGGTGCTCGAACGCACCAAGGGCGGCCGGGACGTCACACTCCTGGGCATCCCCTCGCGCGGGGTCCCGCTCGCCCACCGCCTGGCACGGCGCATCGAACGGGTGGAGGACCTCACCGTCCCCGCGGGCTCGCTCGACATCACCATGTACCGCGACGACCTGCGCTCCGCCCCCGTCCGCGCCCTCGGCCGGACCGAGATCCCCCAGGGCGGACTCGACGACCGCGTCGTCGTCCTCGTCGACGACGTCCTCTTCTCCGGCCGCACCGTCCGCGCCGCCCTGGACGCCCTCGGCGACCTGGGGCGCCCCCGCGCGGTCCAGCTCGCCGTCCTGGTCGACCGGGGCCACCGCGAACTGCCCATCCGCGCCGACTACGTGGGCAAGAACCTGCCCACCTCGCTGCGCGAGAGCGTCACCGTGCGCCTGGAGGAGACCGACGGACACGACGCGGTGCTGCTCGGCCCGTCCCGCCCCCGCCCCGGCACCAACGAGGGGAACGACTGATGCGCCACCTGCTCTCCGCCGGCGACCTCTCCCGCGACGAGGCCACCCTCGTCCTGGACACCGCCGCCGAACTCGCCCAGGTCGGCGACCGCTCCGTCAAGAAGCTGCCCACCCTGCGCGGGCGCACCGTGGTCAACCTCTTCTACGAGGACTCCACCCGTACCCGAACCTCCTTCGAGCTGGCCGCCAAGCGCCTGTCCGCGGACGTCATCAACTTCTCCGCCAAGGGCTCCAGCGTCTCCAAGGGCGAGAGCCTCAAGGACACCGCGCTGACCCTCCAGGCCATGGGCGCCGACGGCGTCGTCATCCGGCACAGCGCCTCAGGCGCCGCCCACCGCCTCGCCAACTGGGTGGACGGGTCCGTCCTCAACGCGGGCGACGGCACCCACGAACACCCCACCCAGGCCCTGCTGGACGCCTTCACCATGCGCTCGCGCCTGGGGCGCCTGGAAGGGTTGCGGGTGGCCGTCGTCGGCGACATCCTGCACAGCCGGGTCGCCCGCTCCAACGTGCTGCTGCTCACCACCCTGGGCGCGCACGTCACCCTGGTCGCGCCGCCCACCCTGCTGCCGGTCTCGGTGCACACCTGGCCGTGCGAGGTCTCCTACGACCTCGACGACGTCCTGCCCAAGTCCGACGTCGTCATGATGCTGCGCGTGCAGGCCGAGCGCATGCACGAGTCCTTCTTCCCGTCCACGCGCGAGTACAGCCGCAACTACGGCCTGGACGGCGAGCGCCTGTCCCGCATGCCCGAGAACGCGATCGTCATGCACCCGGGCCCGATGGTCCGCGGCATGGAGATCTCCGCCGAGGTCGCCGACTCGCCCCGCTGCACCGTCACCGAGCAGGTCGCCAACGGCGTCAGCCTGCGCATGGCCGTGCTCTACCTGCTGCTCAGCGGCTCCTGACAGCCCGGCCGCGGGGCGCGCGCCCCGCGGCCCCGCGCCACCGCATCCGAGGGACGCGAGGCCCCGCCGCGGGTCCGGAGACCCCGGCCCCCGCGGCGCCCGAACCGCCCGGCCGTAGCCCCGCGCCGCCCTCCCCGCCCCAGAACACGAGGAAGCCAACACCGCGATGCCCGACACCCACGGACCGCACCTGATCCGCGGCGCCCGCCCGCTCGGCGGCGACCCCGTCGACCTGCTCCTGGCCGACGGCCGCATCGCCGCGGCCGGCCGGGACCTGGAAGCCCCCGAGGACGTCCGGACCGTCGACGCCACCGGCCTGATCGCCCTGCCCGGCCTGGTGGACCTGCACACCCACCTGCGCGAGCCGGGCCGAGAGGACGCCGAGACCGTCGCCACCGGCTCCCGCTCCGCCGCCATGGGCGGCTACACCGCCGTCCACGCCATGGCCAACACCGACCCCGTCGCCGACACGGCCGGGGTCGTCGAACAGGTCTGGCGCCTGGGCCGCGAGGCCGGGTACTGCGACGTGCGCCCCGTCGGCGCCGTCACCGTCGGCCTGGCCGGGGAGCGCCTCTCCGAGATCGGCGCCATGGCCGACTCCGCCGCGGGCGTGCGCGTCTTCTCCGACGACGGCATCTGCGTCTCCGACGCCCTGCTCATGCGCCGCGCCCTGGAGTACGTCAAGGCCTTCGACGGCGTCGTCGCCCAGCACGCCCAGGAGCCGCGCCTGACCCAGGGCGCCCAGATGAACGAGGGCCGCGTCTCCGACCGCCTCGGCCTGCCCGGCTGGCCCGCGGTCGCCGAGGAGGCGATCATCGCCCGGGACTGCCTGCTCGCCCAGCACGTGGGCTCGCGCCTGCACGTGTGCCACGTCTCGACCAAGGGCTCGGTCGACATCATCCGCTGGGCCAAGGCCCGCGGCTGCGACGTCACCGCCGAGGTCACACCCCACCACCTCCTGCTGACCGACGAGCTGGTGGAGGGTTACGATCCCGTCTACAAGGTCAACCCGCCCCTGCGCACCGCCGAGGACGTCCAGGCGCTGCGCGAGGGCCTGGCCGACGGCACGATCGACATCGTCGCCACCGACCACGCCCCCCACCCCGCGGAGGCCAAGGAGACCGAGTGGTCCACCGCCGCCATGGGAATGGTCGGCCTGGAGACGGCGTTGGCGGTCGTGCAGCGCACGATGGTCGACACCGGTCTCCTGACCTGGGCCGACGTCGCCGACCGCATGTCCGCGGCACCGGCCCGCATCGGCCGCGTCCACGACCACGGGCGTGACCTGGCCGTCGGCCAGCCCGCCAACGTGGTCCTGTACGACCCGGCCGCAGCCGTCGACGTGGACGGCGCGGCCATGGCCAGCAAGAGCGGCAACACGCCCTTCCGGGGCATGACCCTGCCCGGTCAGGTGCGCGCCACGTTCCTGCGCGGCGCCCCGACCGTCCTGGAGGGGAAGATCCAGTGAGCACAGAACAGAACACCCGGGCCGCCGACGGCCCGGCGGAGGAGGGGGCGAACGTGTCCGAGAGCGGACCCGCGATTCTGGTACTCGAGGACGGCCGGGTCTTCCACGGCCGCTCCTTCGGCGCCACAGGGGAGACCTTCGGAGAGGCGGTCTTCAACACCGGCATGACCGGCTACCAGGAGACCCTCACCGACCCCTCCTACCACCGCCAGATCGTGGTGATGACCGCCCCCCACATCGGCAACACCGGCGTCAACGACGACGACCCCGAGTCCGGCCGCGTCTGGGTCGCCGGGTACGTCGTGCGCGAGCCCGCCCGCATCACCTCCAACTGGCGGGCCGAGCGCACCCTGGACGAGGAGCTGCGCCGCCAGGGCGTGGTCGGCGTCTCCCTCACCGGCACCCGCGCCCTCACCCGCCACCTGCGTGACAGGGGCGTCATGCGTGCCGCCATCAGCACCACCGAGACCGACCCGCTGGCCCTGCTGGAGCGCGTGCGCCAGCAGCCCGCCATGGCCGGGGCCGACCTGGCCGCCGAGGTCAGCACCCGCGAGCCCTACGAGGTCATGCCGCCCGAGGGCGTGCCCGCCCGCTTCCACGTCGCCGCCGTGGACCTGGGCATCAAGGCCATGACCCCCCAGCGCCTGGCCGAGCGGGGGTGCCGGGTCACGGTGCTGCCCGCCAGCGCCACCACCGAGGACATCCTCGCCCTGGACCCGGACGGGGTGTTCTTCAGCAACGGCCCCGGAGACCCCGCCACCGCCGACGGACCCGTCGCCGCCATGCGCGGCGTCCTGGACGCGGGCAGGCCGCTCTTCGGCATCTGCTTCGGCAACCAGATCCTGGGCCGCGCCCTGGACCTGGGCACCTACAAGCTGCCCTTCGGGCACCGGGGCGTCAACCAGCCGGTGATCGACACCCGCTCCGGCAGGGTCGCCATCACCAGCCAGAACCACGGCTTCGCCGTCGACGCCCCCCTCGACACGCCCTTCGACACCCCCTACGGCCGGGCCGAGGTCAGCCACATCGGCCTCAACGACCGCGTCGTCGAGGGCCTGCGGCTGCTGGACCGCCCCGCGTTCAGCGTCCAGTTCCACCCGGAGGCCGCCGCCGGCCCCCACGACGCCGCCGAACTCTTCGACGCGTTCGTCGACCTGATGTCCGCCCAGCCCGCTCCGGCTGCCAAGTAGCAAGAGGAAGCAGAGCATGCCGCGCCGTAGTGACCTTTCATCCGTCCTCGTGATCGGCTCCGGCCCGATCGTGATCGGGCAGGCGGCCGAGTTCGACTACTCGGGCACCCAGGCCTGCCGGGTTCTGCGGGCCGAGGGCCTGCGGGTCATCCTGGTCAACTCCAACCCGGCCACGATCATGACCGACCCGGAGATCGCCGACGCCACCTACGTGGAGCCGATCACTACCGAGATGATCGAGAAGATCATCGCCAAGGAGCGCCCCGACGCGCTCCTGCCCACCCTGGGCGGCCAGACCGCCCTCAACGCCGCCGTCGCCCTGGACGAGGCGGGCGTCCTCGACAAGTACGGCGTCGAGCTCATCGGCGCCAACATCGAGGCCATCCAGTCCGGCGAGGACCGCGAGAGCTTCAAGGGCATCGTCGAGCGCATCGGCGGCGAGTCCGCCCGCTCGCGCATCTGCCACACCCTGGAGGAGTGCCTGGCCGCGGCCGAGGAGCTCTCCTACCCCGTCGTCGTGCGCCCCTCCTTCACCATGGGCGGCGCGGGCTCGGGCTTCGCCCACGACGAGGCCGAGCTGCGCCGCATCGCCGGGCAGGGACTGGCGCTCTCCCCGACCACCGAGGTGCTCCTGGAGGAGTCCATCCTCGGCTGGAAGGAGTACGAGCTGGAGCTGATGCGCGACACCAACGACAACGTCGTGGTCGTGTGCTCCATCGAGAACCTCGACCCCATGGGCGTGCACACCGGCGACTCCATCACCGTCGCCCCCGCCATGACCCTCACCGACCGCGAGTACCAGAAGCTGCGCGACATCGGCATCGCCGTCATCCGCGAGGTCGGTGTGGACACCGGCGGCTGCAACATCCAGTTCGCCGTCCATCCCACCACCGGCCGGGTCATCGTCATCGAGATGAACCCGCGCGTGTCGCGTTCCTCGGCGCTGGCCTCCAAGGCCACCGGCTTCCCGATCGCCAAGATCGCCGCCAAGCTCGCCGTCGGCTACACCCTGGACGAGATCCCCAACGACATCACGCGGGAGACCCCGGCCAGCTTCGAGCCCACGCTCGACTACGTCGTCGTCAAGGTGCCCCGCTTCGCCTTCGAGAAGTTCCCCGGCGCCGACCCCGGCCTGACCACCACCATGAAGTCGGTGGGCGAGGCCATGGCCATCGGCCGCTCCTTCCCCGAGGCCCTCCAGAAGGCCATGCGCTCCCTGGAGAAGAAGGGCGTCGGCCTGACCTGGGAGGGCCGGCCCGGCGACAAGGACGAGCTGCTGCGCCTGGCCGCCACCCCCACCGAGCACCGCCTGCGCCAGGTCCAGCAGGCCCTGCGCGCCGGGGCCACCGTCGAGGAGGTCCACGAGGCCACCCGCATCGACCCCTGGTTCGTGGACCAGATGCTGCGCCTGGAGGAGGCGGCCCGCGTCCTGGCCGACGCCCCCAAGCTCGACGCCGACCTGCTGCGCCAGGTCAAGGGGCTGGGCTTCTCCGACCTCCAGATCGGCCAGATCACCGGCCGCAGCGAGGACGTGGTCCGCGAACTGCGCCACGCCCTGGGCGTCCACCCCGTCTACCTGACCGTGGACACCTGCGCCGCCGAGTTCGAGGCCCGCACGCCCTACCTGTACTCCAGCTACGACGAGGAGACCGAGGTCCCCACGGGCGACCGCCCCAAGATCATCATCCTGGGCTCGGGACCCAACCGGATCGGCCAGGGCGTGGAGTTCGACTACTCCTGCGTCCACGCCTCCTTCGCCCTCTCCGACGCCGGGTACGAGACCGTGATGGTCAACTGCAACCCCGAGACGGTCTCCACCGACTACGACACCAGCGACCGGCTCTACTTCGAGCCGCTCACCCTGGAGGACGTGCTGGAGGTCGTGCGCGCCGAGCAGGCCGCCGGACCGGTCGCCGGGGTCATCGTCCAGCTGGGCGGCCAGACCCCGCTCGGCCTGGCCCGCCGCCTCAAGGACGCCGGAGTGCCCATCATCGGCACCAGCCCCGAGGCCATCGACCTGGCCGAGGACCGCGGCGAGTTCGGCAAGGTCCTGGCCGACGCCGGGCTGCCCGCGCCCAGGTACGGCACCGCCCACTCCTTCGCCGAGGCCAAGGCCGCCGCGGACGAGATCGGCTACCCCGTCATGGTCCGCCCCTCCTACGTGCTGGGCGGCCGCGGCATGGAGATCGTCTACAGCGAGACGATGCTCGCCGACTACATCGAGCGCAACGCCGAGGTCAGCCCCGAGCACCCGGTGCTCATCGACCGCTTCCTCGACGACGCCATCGAGATCGACGTCGACGCCCTCTACGACGGCCGCGACCTGTACCTGGGCGGGGTCATGGAGCACATCGAGGAGGCCGGGATCCACTCCGGCGACTCGGCGTGCACCCTGCCCTCCATCACCCTGGGCCGCGAGGACATCGAGCGCATCCGCTACTCCACCGAGGCCATCGCCCGGGGCACGGGCGTGCGCGGTCTGATCAACGTCCAGTACGCGCTCGCCGCCGGCGTGCTCAACGTCCTGGAGGCCAACCCGCGCGCCTCGCGCACCGTGCCGTTCGTGTCCAAGGCCACCGCGGTGCCGCTGGCCAAGGCCGCCGCCCGCGTCATGGCCGGGAGCACCATCGCCGAACTGCGCGAGGAGGGCATGCTGCCCGCCAGCGGCGACGGTGGCGACCTGCCCGCGGACGCCCCGGTGTCGGTGAAGGAGGCGGTGCTGCCCTTCAACCGCTTCATCGACAAGGAGGGCGAGGGGGTCGACACCATCCTCGGCCCCGAGATGCGCTCCACCGGCGAGGTCATGGGCCTGGACACCGAGTTCGGCGCCGCGTACGCCAAGTCGCAGCTGGCCGTCAACGGCTCCCTGCCCGAGAGGGGCCGGGTGTTCGTCTCGGTGGCCAACCGCGACAAGCGGTCGATGATCTTCCCGGTCAAGCGCCTGGCCGACCTCGGCTTCGAGATCCTGGCCACCGAGGGCACCGCCGTGGTCCTGCGCCGCAACGGCGTGCACGCCACCGTGGTGCGCAAGCACAGCGAGGGCAGCGGCCCGGCCGGCGAGCCCACCATCGTCCAGCTCATCCACGCCGGGGGCGTCGACCTCATCGTCAACACGCCCTTCGGCAGCGCCGGGCAGGCGGGTCCGCGCCTGGACGGCTACGAGATCCGCACCGCGGCCGTGGTGCGCGGCGTGCCCAGCGTGACCACCGTGCAGGGCCTGGCCGCCGCGGTCCAGGCCATCGAGGCGCGGGTGCGCGGGGACGTCGGCGTGCGCTCCCTCCAGGAGCACGCGAGCACCCTCACCGCCAGCCGGGCCTAGGCTGTTCCTCCTCGGGCCTCCGCTCCGCTTCGGCCCGTGTCCGGCGCCCGGAGAGCGGGAACCGGGTCGTGGCAGGCACGGCGGTGTCTCCGGCGGGTCCGCCCGTTCCTCGCGGACCCGCCTCCGCCACCTCCGAACCCGGCGGGCGCCCGAACCGGCTGGAGCTGCGGACGGGGGCGTCGTGGACGGTGTGTCCACGGCGTCCCCGCCTATACGGTTGGCGCACAGGAAGACGCAGGAATCCCAGAGGGGGGAGGGCGGCGCCGACGCCCCGGTGTCCGCGACACAGGGCTCGGGCGCCACGACCTGATGAGCGACAACGGACCGGTGCAGACCAGGTGCCCCGTGCTGAACGTGCGCAGGGTGGACGCCTACTACGCCATCACCGTGGTCGCCCCGGGCATAGCCGAGCGGTTCCGCTCCGGGCAGTTCGTGTCGGTGGCCGTCGGCGGCGACCACTCCAGCACCCTGCTGCGCCGCCCCTTCGCCATCCACGACGTCAAACCCGACTACGGCGGCACCGTCGAGTTCCTGTTCTCGGTGCGGGGCGCGGGCACCGCCTGGCTGTCCGAGCGCCGCTCGCGCGACCTGCTGGACGTGGTCGGCCCCCTGGGCCGCCCCTTCCCGCTGCCCCGCGAGCCGGTCAACTGCGTGCTGGTGGGCGGGGGCTCGGGCAGCGCCCCGCTGTTCCCGCTCGCCCAGTCGCTGCGCAGACGCGGCTGCCGGGTGGACTTCGTGCTGGGCGCCGCCTCCGCCGACCGGGTGTTCAGCGCCATCACCGCCCGCCGCATCGCCGAGACGGCCGCCTTCACCACCGACGACGGCTCCTTCGGCACCCGCGGCCGCGTCACCGACGTCCTGGGCAGGGTGATCGAGGACTGCCGCTCCGACGCCGTCTACGCCTGCGGTCCCATGCCGATGCTGCGCGCGGTCACCTCCGTGGCGGCCGGCCACGGCATCCCCGTCCAGGTGGCGGTGGAGGAGACCATGGCCTGCGGCACCGGGATCTGCATGACCTGCGTCATCCCGGTGGTGGGCGAGGACGGCATCACCCGCATGGTGCGCTCCTGCGTGGACGGCCCGGTCTTCCGGGGCGAGCAGGTGCGCTTCGACGACGTGGGCACGATCCCCTTCGACGCCCTGGGCGCTCCGGGCTGGAAGGGCTCCAGCGCGGCCCGCGCCGCGGAGACGGCCCGCGACATCGCCTGAGGGTCCCGGCCCCGCCCCGGGCCCGACCACCACCAGACAGTGGGTGAGAGAGTTGAACGCAGACCTCAGGACCCGGCTGGGCGGCTGGGAGCTGCCCAACCCCGTGGTGACCGCCGCAGGGTGCGCCGGAGCGGGCCGCGAACTGGCCCAGTTCTTCGACATCGCCTCGATCGGCGCCGTCACCACCAAGTCGGTGATGCTGGAGCCCCACGCCGGGCGCCCGTCCCCGCGCATGGCCGAGACGCCCAGCGGGATGCTCAGCACCACGGGCATGCAGGGCCCGGGCGTGGACGTGTTCCTCCAACGGGACCTGCCCTGGCTGCTCTCCCGCGGCGGCCGCGCGATCGTCTCCGTCGCGGGCACCGGCATGGGTGAGTTCGGCGAGCTCGCCAGACGCGTCTCCGCGGCCGAGGGGGTCAGCGCGATCGAGGTCAACCTCTCCAGTCCGGACCCGTCCGACCCCGCGGGGCGCCGCTACGTCGACGACGCCGCCCAGGCCGCGGCTGTGGTGCGCACGGTGCGCTCCCACACCCGGTCGGGGCTGCCGGTGCTGGCCAAGCTCGCCGCCGACGTCCCCGACGTGGTGGAACTGGCGGCCGCGTGCGTGGAGGCGCGCGCGGACGGGCTGTCCATGGTCAACACCGTGCGGGGCATGGCCGTGGACACCCGCACGCTGCGCCCGGCGGTCGCCGGGGGGATGGGCGGGTTGTCGGGACCGGCGATCCGCCCTCTGGCGGTGGGGTGCGTCTACCGGGTGCACGAGGCGATGCCGGACGTGCCCATCATCGGGATGGGCGGGGTCCGCACGGGCGCCGACGTGATGGAGTTCATGGCGGCCGGGGCCTCCGCCGTGGCGGTCGGCACGGTCAACTTCTCCGACCCCTCGGCGTGCGCCCGCGTGCTCCGCGAGTTCACCGAACTGCTGGAGGCCCGCGGGCTGAGACGGGCCGCCGACCTGGTGGGCGCCGCCCACCGGACGGGTGTGGGGGCGTGACAGGCCGGGCACGCGCCGCACAAGGGCCCTGACCGGCCTGAACGGCGTTCAGATGGCGCTGTGCGACCAAACACGCGCAATTGGTCTCTACCACTGCCTTGACCGCTACGACCCGTCTGCGGCCGCCTGGGAGGCCGTTACGGGGAAGTGACACGGGTGGGGCGCATGAAGCGGCTCATCCGGGGAACCGCACACCTTGATGGTGTGCACATGACAGCGAACGTGCATTCTCAGGTGCCGCGGTAAGCACGTCCGCAAGTACGTCCGTGCCTTGCACGCGCCGACCCCGGTCGGCGGCACACGATGGGAGATACCGACATGACCGAGACCACCGCGCCCTCCGCGCCCATCGCCGTGGCGCTCGACGCCAGGGACCTGGAGACCGCGGCCACCTGGGCCTCCGCGGTCGCACCGCACGTGAGCACGGTCAAGGTGGGGCTGGAGCTGTACCTGCGCTACGGGCCCGACGTGGTCAGCGCGGTGCGCGGCGCCAGCCGGCTGGGGGTCTTCCTCGACCTGAAGCTGCACGACATCCCGGCCACGGTCGCCGGCGCCGCACGCAGCGTCGCGGGCCTGCGGCCCTCGATCCTGACCGTGCACGCCGGGGGAGGGGCGGACATGATCCGGGCCGCGGTGGAGGCCGCGCCGGAGACCAGGATCGCCGCCGTGACGGTGCTCACCTCGATGGACGAGGACGACCTGGAGCAGGTGGGGCTGCTCGGTCCGGCCCGCGACGCGGTGCGGCGCCTGGCGGCCCTGGCGGTGGGCGCCGGGGCCCGCGCGCTGGTCTGCTCGCCGCAGGAGGTGGCCCTGCTCCGCTCCGAGGTCGGGCCCGACGTCACCCTCATCACGCCGGGAGTGCGCCCGGCGGGGGCGGACAGGGGCGACCAGTCGCGCGTGGCGACCCCGGAGGAGGCCGTGGCGGCCGGTGCGGACCTGTTGGTCGTCGGCCGTCCCATCACCCGCGCGCCGGACCCGGGGGCGGCGGCGGCCTCCCTCGCGGCGGCCGTGCGGAGGGCGGGTGTCCGCGTCTAGGGAGCGAAGGGGGAGGGGGCCGCGCGGGTGCCCTTCGACGGTGCCGGGAGGCGCTGGGCGAAGGGATCGACGGAACGGGGAGACGAACCAGTGCACGGGGTCC
Organism: Nocardiopsis alborubida; assembly: GCF_012396365.1. Lineage (GTDB taxonomy): Bacteria > Actinomycetota > Actinomycetes > Streptosporangiales > Streptosporangiaceae > Nocardiopsis > Nocardiopsis alborubida. The sequence continues at coordinate 139,127 of NZ_JAAXPG010000011.1, forward strand.
CACGGGTCCGGTTATGTGTCACTGTCGGTCACTAATTTGGTGTGTCCGAAATTCGCCAGGCACTGCCGAGAGTGACCCGCGTCACCCCTGTGTGACCTGCGCTGGTGGCACCCTCCGAGCCTCCTCCAATCGGGACCAAAGTCCTGGTTTTCGTATCCGCATGCAGTCGGTTAACAACTCTCAGTAGTTAGTTCGACGAAATAGCCGCTGAAAGGGCACTTTGCGTTGCCTAACAGGGGTCGGACCTACTAACTTGCGCAGGCGTCCGCCCTCTACAAACGAGTAGAAAACCGAGGTGACCCGGCGTGGCCCTTCCTCCCCTGACACCCGAACAGCGCACCGCGGCTCTGGCCAAGGCCGCCAAGGCCAGAAAAGAGCGCGCGGAGGTCAAGAACAAGCTGAAGAACGGCGGCATCTCGCTGTCCGAGGTCCTTTCCAACGGCCTCAAGGACGACGTCATCGGCAAGATGAAGGTTTCGGCTCTGCTCGAATCCCTTCCCGGCGTCGGCAAGGTCCGGGCCAAGCAGATCATGGAGCGGCTCAACATCGCTGAGTCGCGCCGTGTCCGCGGTCTGGGAACCAACCAGCGCGCCGCCCTCGAGGCCGAGTTCGGCGACCTCACCAAGTAGCACCAGGCAGTACCCGCAACACCGAGCAGTACCGAGCAGCACCTGAACGCAGTGCACCGGTCCGCCGCGTCCCCCACAGTCGCGGCGCACACCACGCCGCGACAGCGGCCGACCCCCGGTGAGCTCTGGCCGGGCCGCGGCCGGCGGACGGGTGGCCCCAGGCCACGACCGTCCGCCGCGCCGCGGCCCGGTGGTATAAAGGAGGCTTCCCGCGACCGTACGCGGACACCCCGCACACCAGACCGCCCGCACGGTGACGGCGCCCGGACCGGCTCCGGCCAGCCGGAGCGCGACGCGAGGGCCACGGCCCCGCCCGTGGCGGACGGGCCCGAAGGGAAGCCTCGAACACACATGCCCGATCCCGGATCCCAGTCCCGCCCGGCGCAGAAGCGGTTGACCGTTCTGTCCGGACCCTCGGGTGTGGGCAAGAGCACGGTGGTGGCCCACCTGCGCCGTGAGAACCCCGACGTGTGGCTCTCGGTCTCGGTCACCACGCGCAGGCCCCGCCCTGGCGAACAGGACGGAGTCCAGTACCACTTCGTCACCGACGAGGAGTTCGACCGCCTCGTCGCCGAGGACCAGCTCCTGGAGTGGGCCCAGTTCGCGGGCAACCGCTACGGCACCCCGCGCCGACCCGTCGAGGAGCGCCTGCGCGCCGGAGTGCCCGTCCTGCTGGAGATCGAACTCCAGGGCGCCCGCCAGGTGCGCGCTTCCATGCCCGACGCCCTGCACGTCTTCCTCGCTCCGCCCTCCTGGGAGGAGCTGGTGCGCCGTCTCACCGGACGCGGCACCGAGTCCGACGAGGTCATCCAGCGCCGCCTGGACGTGGCCAGGGTCGAGCTGGCCGCCGAGAAGGAGTTCGACACCACCCTCGTCAACACGTCCGTGCAGGAAGTGGGCGACGAGCTGCTAGCGTTGATCACCGCGCCCAAGGTGTGATAGCGGCCGGGCCCGAGGCCCGCGCCACCCGCGCCGCGCCGGGAACCGTCCCGACGGCGCCCCAACGTCCGTCCACCGCGGCTCCGCGACGAGCCGCGGACCATTCCTGGGGGTAATGAAGTGGCTGGTACCGAGCCCGTCGCCGAAGGCATCACCAACCCGCCGATCGACGATCTGCTGGAGCTGGTGGACAGCAAGTACAGCCTGGTCACCATGGCCTCCAAGCGGGCCCGCCAGATCAACGCCTACTACGCCCAGCTGGGCGAGGGCCTGCTGGAGTACGTCGGCCCGCTGGTGGAGACCCAGGTCCAGGAGAAGTCCCTGTCCATCGCCCTGCGCGAGGTCAGGTCGGGCCTGCTCACCGCTGAGCCCTACGAAGGTTCCTGACCGGCGTTCTCCGCGCGCTCGCGGGCGCGCACGGGGCGCGGAGGACCGGGTCTCGCGTCCGGAGGGGCACGGTGTCCTCGCCGCGCCTGGCCCGTCCCCCGTCGGCGGCCCGGCTCGTCTCGCGGGCCCCGGGTGTGCCCCTCGCGCTCCACGTGCTCGCGGGTCCGCCCGCGGCGCCCCTGGCGCGCGCGGGGCGGCCGGGGGCTGGTAGAACTCCTTTCTGTGAGTGACACAAACGTTCCCCGCGTGGTCCTCGGCGTCGGCGGAGGCATCGCCGCCTACAAGGCCTGCGAACTGCTGCGCCGCCTGACCGAGTCCGGCCACCGGGTCCGGGTCGTGCCCACCGCCGAGGCCCTGCGCTTCGTCGGTGAGCCCACCTGGGCCGCCCTGTCCGGCCAGCCCGTCGCCACCGGAGTGTGGGACGGGGTCCACGAGGTCCCGCACGTGCGCATCGGCCAGGAGGCCGACCTGGTGTTCGTCGCCCCGGCCACCGCCAACATCCTGGCCAGGGCCGCCGCGGGCCTGGCCGACGATCTGCTCACCAACACCCTGCTCACCGCGCGCTGTCCGGTGGTGTTCGCGCCCGCGATGCACACCGAGATGTGGGAGCACCCCGCCACGCAGGCCAACGTGGCCACCCTGCGCTCGCGCGGCGCCGTCGTCCTCGACCCGGCCGTGGGCCGCCTGACCGGCGCCGACACCGGACGGGGGCGCCTGCCCGAGCCCTCCGAGCTGTTCGAGGCCGCCCGCCTCGTGCTGCGCCGCGGCGCGGCCGCCCCCGACCTCGCCGGACGGCGCGTGGTGGTCTCCGCGGGCGGCACCCGCGAGGCCGTCGACCCGGTCCGCTTCCTGGGCAACCACTCCTCGGGCAAGCAGGGGTACGCCCTGGCGCGGACCGCCGCCGCCCGCGGCGCCGACGTGACCCTGGTCGCCGCCAACGTCTCCCTGCCCGACCCGGCCGGGGTGCGCGTGGTACGCGCGGGCTCGGCCGTGGAACTGGCCGAGGCCATGGAGGCCGAACGCGTCGGCGCGGACGCGGTCGTGATGAGCGCCGCGGTGGCCGACTTCCGTCCGGTCGCCAGCGCCGCCTCCAAGATCAAGAAGAGGCCCGGCGCGGCGCCCGCGCCCATCGAACTGGCCGAGAACCCCGACATCCTCGCCGGCCTGGTCGCCTCCCGCGACGCCGAGGGACTGGCGCAGACCGTCGTGGGCTTCGCCGCCGAGACCGACGACGTGATCGCCAACGGCCGAGCCAAACTGGCCCGCAAGGGCTGCGACCTGCTCGTGGTCAACCAGGTCGGCGGCGGGCGCGCGTTCGGCACCGAGGACAACCAGGCCGTCATCCTGGGCTCGGACGGCACCGCGGTGGACGTGCCCACCGGCCCCAAGGAGGACCTCGCCGACCGGATCTGGGACCTGGTCCTGCCGCGTCTGGGGTGAGAGGCCCGCGCGTTTCCGGCGCCCCGGCGCGGACGGCGGCCGCCGGGGCCCGGCCCGGTCGAACCACGCGTGCCCAGGACTGGATTCCCACCGCCGAGTACGTCAGACTTCGACGTGCACCCGTGACGACCGGGGAGGTCGGCCGCGGGGTGCCCGCCCCCAGCAGTCCCGTTACAGTGGACCAATAACCAACCCCGTCGGTCGGTATTGGCCGCCCCGGCAGGCAGCCGGGGGCGCCCGTGCCGCACCGGCTACATGTCAGCCAGCAGCCGCTGCAAGGAGTCACGCAACGTGTCCCGCCGCCTTTTCACCTCCGAGTCGGTCACCGAAGGCCATCCCGACAAGATGGCCGACCAGATCAGTGACGCGATCCTCGACGCGATGCTCACCCATGACCCGCGCAGCCGGGTCGCGGTCGAGACGCTGATCACCACCGGTCAGGTCCACATCGCGGGAGAGGTCACCACCCAGACCTACGTCGACATCCCCGCCATCGTGCGCGGAAAGATCCTTGAGATCGGCTACGACTCCTCCGCCAAGGGGTTCGACGGTGACTCCTGCGGGGTCAACGTCTCCATCGACGCGCAGTCCCCCGACATCGCCCAGGGCGTCGACACCGCCTACGAGGCGCGCGTCGGCAACGAGGACGACGACCTCAACCGGCAGGGCGCGGGCGACCAGGGCCTGATGTTCGGCTACGCCAACCGCGAGACCCCCGAGCTCATGCCGCTGCCGATCAAGCTGGCGCACTCCCTCTCCGAGCGCCTGGCCGGGGTCCGCCGCAACGGCACGGTGCCCTACCTGCGCCCGGACGGCAAGACCCAGGTCACGGTCGAGTACGACGGCCAGACCCCGGTCCGCCTGGACACCGTCGTGGTCTCCAGCCAGCACTCGGCCGACATCAACCTCGACGAGATGCTCGCCCCCGACATCCGCGAGCACGTCATCGAGCCGGTCGTGGCCGCCTACGGCCTGGAGTCCGACGACTACCGGCTCCTGGTCAACCCGACCGGCCGGTTCGAGATCGGCGGCCCCATGGGCGACGCCGGGCTCACGGGCCGCAAGATCATCGTGGACACCTACGGCGGATACGCCCGCCACGGCGGCGGCGCCTTCTCCGGCAAGGACCCGTCGAAGGTGGACCGTTCGGCCGCCTACGCCACCCGCTGGGTCGCCAAGAACATCGTCGCGGCCGAGCTCGCCGAGCGCGCCGAGGTCCAGGTCGCCTACGCCATCGGCAAGGCGCACCCGGTCGGCGTGTTCATCGAGACCTTCGGCACCGAGAAGGTCGCCCCGGAACTGATCGAGAAGGCCGTCAAGGAGGTCTTCGACCTGCGTCCGGCCGCCATCGTGCGCGACCTGGACCTGCTGCGCCCGATCTACTCCCGGACCGCCGCCTACGGGCACTTCGGGCGTGAACTGCCCGAGTTCACGTGGGAGAGCACCGAGCGCGCCGCCGCGCTGCGCTCCTTCGTGGGCGCCTGACCCGCACCAGCGGCGCCGGTCCCCCCCGGTGGGGACCTCCAGGGCGCGTACGGCCGTCACCGGCCGTGCGCGCCCTCGCGCGTGTTCCGGGTTCCTCCGCATGGCGCACGATCGAAGTGACTACTCCGTGTTATTCCATATAGACGTAATGTCATTTCTGTGCTCGTACGCGGAGGAGACCATGGCCGTAGCAACGGCGGTGTCTGCGGTGGGGCTGGTGGCCCTGCTCGCCCTGCCCGGCGCCCACCACGCACCCGGCGAGCCGGGCGGCGGCGGAGGGGAGGTCGTGCCCGGCGCGGACAGCCTGCACGTGGCCCTGGAGTCCCGCGCCGACGCGCAGCGGCCGGGCCCGGGCGACCGGATCCACTACACGGTCGACGTGCGCAACGCCGGAGGGAAGGCGGTGTCCGACGCGGAGATCGTGCAGTTCCTCCCTCCGACGGTGCGCTACGTCTCGGGGACGCCCGGGGCCGAGACGGGGGAGGGACGGGTGACCTGGTCGCGGTCACTGGAACCCGGCGACCGCGCGACCATGCGGTTCACCGGCGAGATCACCGCGGTCCGCGGCGGGGGGCTGCACCCGGTCGCCACGGTCTGCGCGCGTCCGGAGCCGGGAGCGGTGCTGGTCTCCTGTGACGCCGCCGTGCACCGGGTCCACGGTGTGGTGCCGCCGGTGTGGGTGGTCACGGCACTGGCCTTCGCGGCCTCCGTGGCGCTGTGCGTCGGCGGCCTGGTGCGCCACCGCGACACCCGGGCGCGGCGGGAGCGGGAGCACGGACCGGAGGCGGCGCTCGTCTCCGCGGGCGCTGACGGAGCGCGGGGGAGCGCGGCGGACGCGCCCCGGGAGCCCGCCGGGGCCGGGTCCCTCCCGGAGGCGGAGAGGGCCGCTGACCGGCCGCGGCCCGTGCTCGAATCGCTGGTCGTCCACAGGGCGGCGCCCGATCACGTCACGGGGGAGCCCGTCGGAGCGCGGGCCCAGGGGGTCCTCGCGGCCGGGGAGGAGCCCGAACCGCGAGAGGCGCCCGAGACCGTCCGCGTGCCCGACCCCGCGACGGAGCCGGAGCCCGAGGCCGGTCCCCGGGCCGAGCGGGAGCGCGTACCCGCCGAGTCCGCACCCGAGTCCGCGGAGGAACCCGAACCGGTCGCCGGACCGCGCGCCTGACACGCGGACGGGCCGCGCCCCCTAGAGTTCGCCGGGGGAGCGCGGCCCGTCCGGGGCTCAGCTCAGCTCGTCGAGGGCCTTCTCAGCCTCGGCCAGCCACGAGCGGCGGGCCTCCAGCGCGTCCTCGTACTCCCTGACCCGGCGCTCGTCACCCTTCTCCCTGGCCTTGTCCAGCTTGGCCTCCAGGTCGGCGATCGCCGACGCCAGCTGGGCGGCCGTGTCCCTGGCACGGGCCCGCGCCTCGGGGTTGCTGCGCTCCCACTCGGCGTCCTCGGCCCGGCGCACGCCGTCCTCGATCTGGCGGAAGGCGCCCTCCAGCTGGTCGCGCACGTCGCGCGGCAGCTCACCGGCCTCCTCCCAGGCGTCCTGGAAGTCACGCAGCCGCGCACGCGCCCGGCGCGGGTCGGAGATCCCCGGGATCTCCGCCTTGGCCTCGGCCAGGATCCGCTCCTTGGCCTCGGCGTTGACCCGCAGTTCGGCGTCGCGCTCGGCGAAGGTCGCGTTGCGCGCGTCGAAGAAGGTGTCCTGCGCGGCCTTGAAGCGCGCCCACAGCTTGTCCTCGCTCGCCCGGTCCGCGCGGCCGCTGCGCTTCCACCGCTGCATCAGGTCGCGGTAGGCACGGGCCGTGGCCCCCCAGTCGGTGGAGCCCGACAGGGCCTCGGCCTCCACCACGATGCGCTCCTTCTCCACGCGCACCGACTCGCGCTCCTGGTCCAGGCTGGCGAAGTAGGCCTTGCGCCGCTTGGAGAAGGAGTTGCGCGCCGCCGACATGCGCTTCCACAGCGCCTGCTCGGTGGGCCGGTCGGCCCGCGGGGCCTTCTTCCACTCCTCGATGAGCTGGAGCATCCGCTCGCCGCCGGACTTCCAGTGCGTCGTCTCCACCGCGACCCGCTCGGCCTCGGCGACGATGCGCTCCTTGACCTCACGGGCCTGGCCGCGCGCCTGCTCCTGCGCCTGCTTCTGCTCGACCTTGCGCTCCTCGGCGCGGCCCGCCAGCGCGTCCAGGCGCCCCATCAGAGACTCCAGGTCGCCGACCGCGTTCGCCTCCCGGACCGAGTCGCGCAGCTTGTCGATGTTCGACATCGCGGCGGAGGCGGACAGGTCGGTGTTGCGGAGCCGGTTCTCCAGCAGCTCCACCTCGGTGACCAGGGAGTCGTACTTGCGCCGGAAGAAGGTCAGCGCCTCCTCAGGCGCCCCCGCCTGCCACGATCCGACGACCCGCTCGCCTTCGCTCGTGCGCACGTAGACCGTGCCTTCGTCGTCTACGCGGCCCCAAGGGTCCGTGGTCACCGTGTCCTCCTGCTGTCATGAACCCGGCCGTGGGGCGGGTTCGGGTCGTCGCGTCGCACTCCTCGCCGGTCCACGATGGGAACCACCGTGCTGAGCACGATATCCCCGTGATCCGGTGAGGGGCGCCGCGCCGTGAATTCACGTCTGCGCGGATCACACTGGTCCGCGCGCCCTCGGGTATCGGGCCGGGCCGCCCGCCCGCCCAGCGCAGGCGCAGGTCGGGGCCCCGGTGTGCACCAAGGACGGTGACCAATATGGCATTACCACGCGGTTTGGCAAAGAGGCCAGCCGCGGGCGGTGATCGAATGGTGATCAAACGCGTACCGGGGCAAGACAACCGGGTCGCCGACCCTCCCGTGCCTCGGTAGGCTGCACCCGGGGGGCGCTGCGTCCGGACCGTGGACCCGCCGCCCCGCGACCGCGCACCCGACCGAGGACAGGACGACATCCGCCGTGCTCATCGCCGCACTTCCCACCGGGCCCCTCGCCGCGAACTGCTACGTGCTCGCACCGGCCCCGGGCGGCGACTGCGTCATCGTCGACCCCGGCCAGGAGGCCACCGAGCAGGTCGACAAGGTCCTGGCCGAGCACGGGCTGACCCCCGTCGCGGTGCTGCTCACCCACGGCCACTTCGACCACGTGTGGTCGGCCGCCGACCTGTGCGCGCGCCACGGTGTCCCCGTCCACCTGCACGCCGAGGACCGAGGGCTGCTCACCGAGCCCGCCGCGGGGGTGGACCCCGGTTTCGCCGCGCAGCTGTCCGCCCTGCTGGGCCCGGGCCCGCACGCCGAGCCCGACGACCTGGTCGAGGTCTCGGACGGCGAGACCCTCACGCTGGCCGGACTGGACTTCGGGGTCGAGCACACCCCCGGCCACACCCCCGGATCGGTCGTGTACACGGTGACCACCGAGGACGGCGTCCCCGTGATGTTCGCCGGGGACCTGGTCTTCGCCGGTTCCATCGGCCGCACCGACTTCCCCGGCGGCGACCACGCCGCCATGCTGCGCAGCCTCGCCAGCGCGGTGCTGGGCCGCCCCGACACCACCCAGGTCCTGCCCGGCCACGGCCCGGCCACCACCGTCGAGCGCGAGCGCGCCACCAACCCCTACCTGCGCGATATCACCGGCTGACCCCGCGTCCCGGCCGCCCTCCCGTCCCGCAGGAACGACGTATGACCACCCCACGCCACCGAGGCGCCCACCGCCCGAGCGCGCCCGCGCGGCCGCACGGCGGACGAGATACCCGCACCGGCCCCGCCTGAGGGCGGGCCGCCGGTGGCTCCGCACGCCCTTCCCGGGCTCCCCCCACCGGGGTGCCCGAAGGCCGTGTGCGCAGGATCTGGCCCGCACCCGAGCGCAGGTCGGGCACACTTGACACGAACTGAAGACGCTGAAGGAGTAGTCCGTTGATACGCACGCATGAGGCAGGTGCGTTGCGCGCCGAGCACGCAGGCGCGACCGTCGTCCTCGCCGGGTGGGTGGCACGCCGCCGCGACCACGGCGGGGTGGTCTTCCTCGACCTGCGCGAGGCCTCCGGGGTGGTCCAGGTCGTCGTCCGCGAGGACGACCTCGCCCACGACCTCCGCGCCGAGTACTGCATCAAGGTCACCGGCTCGGTCCGGGTCCGCCCCGAGGGCAACGAGAACCCCGAGATCCCCACCGGCGCCGTCGAGGTCGTCGCGGACGAGATCGAGGTGCTCAGCGAGGCCGCGCCGCTGCCCTTCCAGCTGGACAGCGCCGCGGACGTGGCCGAGGAGACCCGGCTGCGCTACCGCTACCTGGACATCCGCCGTCAGGAGATGGCCGACAACCTGCGCCTGCGCTCCAAGGCGACCTACGTCGCCCACGAGGTCATGCGCGACCTGGGGTTCACCTACGTCGAGACCCCCTACATGACCCGTTCCACGCCCGAGGGCGCCCGCGACTTCCTCGTCCCGGTCCGCCTCCAGCCGGGCCACTGGTACGCGCTGCCGCAGTCCCCGCAGCTGTTCAAGCAGCTGCTCATGGTCGGCGGCATGGAGCGCTACTACCAGCTCACCCGCTGCTTCCGCGACGAGGACCTGCGCGCGGACCGCCAGCCGGAGTTCACCCAGATCGACCTGGAGATGAGCTTCGTCGACGAGGAGGACCTCTTCGCCGTCGGCGAGAAGCTGTTCACCCGCCTGCTGCGCGAGGTGCGCGGCGTCGAGCTGCCCGAGCGCTTCCCGCGGATGCGCTACGCCGAGGCCATGGACCGCTTCGGCTCCGACAAGCCGGACCTGCGCTTCGGCCAGGAGCTGGTCGAGGTCACCGCCTACTTCGCCGACACCCCCTTCCGGGTCTTCAAGGCCCCCTACGTGGGTGCCGTGGTCATGCCGGGGGGCGCCTCCCAGACCCGCAAGGAGCTGGACGCCTGGCAGGAGTGGGCGCGCTCGCGCGGCGCGAAGGGCCTGGCCTACGTGCTCGTCCAGGAGGACGGCTCCCTGGGCGGCCCGGTGGCCAAGAACCTCTCCGAGGCCGAGCGCGAGGGCCTGGCGGCCCAGGTCGGCGCCGCGCCGGGCGACGCGGTGTTCTTCGCCGCGGGCCCCCGGACCGGGAGCCAGGAGCTGCTGGGCGCAGCCCGCCTGGAGATCGGCAGGCGCTGCGGCCTGGTCGACACCTCCCGGTGGGAGATCCTGTGGATCACCGACATGCCCCTGTTCGAGGAGGCCGACGAGGAGGGCTCCTGGAAGCCGGTGCACCACCCCTTCACCGCCCCGGCGGTGGAGGCCGAGGCCGACTTCCAGGACCACCCGGGCACCACCGACTCCCGGGCCTTCGACCTGGTGCTCAACGGCTACGAGCTGGTGTCGGGCTCCATCCGTATCCACCGGGCCGAGATGCAGCAGCGGATCTTCGACGTCATCGGACTGAGCAAGGCCGAGGCCGAGTCGAAGTTCGGGTTCCTGCTGGAGGCGTTCAAGTTCGGCCCGCCGCCGCACGGCGGCCTGGCCGTGGGCTGGGACCGCATCGTCATGCTGCTGGCCGGTCAGCCGACCATCCGCGAGGTCATCGCCTTCCCCAAGACCGCCTCGGGCGGTGACCCGCTGACGGGCGCCCCCACGCCGATCACCGCTGACCAGCGGGCCGAGGCCGGGGTGGACGCCGACCCCGAGGCCGAGGAGCGGGAGAAGCAGAAGTAGGGGTCCGCGGACCCCGTCGGGGACGGCGCGCGCACGGCGCGCGCCGTCCCCGACGCGTGTTCCGGGGAGGGCGCCGAAGGCACCGGATCCGTCCTCCGGGCGCCGAAGAAATTCGCGGTCTCCGTGAGGTGCCCGAATTCATCCTATTTTGAACCTGTCTCATTCGGTCACTCGGCGAAAACAGGTGATTATCGGGCGTCATGAAAGGGTGTGCGCGTGGCCGGACACGGCCTCGGGGCCCCGGTACGGATGCGCGGACAGCCGTCATCCCCTACCGTTGAGGGCGAATCACCCCTTCCGAGCCGCGATGAGAACGTGTTGTGGAGTGGACACGGATCTCACGGGGACGCCCCGCCCGCGGGTGGAAGTGGTGGCGGAGTGCATTCTGCGCTGTTGAGTCACACGGGCGTAACGATTTCCATCCTGCGGTCGGTCGGGTGCGACCGCGGGTGCGGAATCCGGCGCCCTCCCGTCGCGCCGATGGAGCACGCGGGTCCGCGTCCAGCCAGCCCACACGGACGCCGGACGACGCGTGCGTCGGCCCTGCCCCCGTTCCGGCACCGGATCCGGCCCAGCCCCGGACACTAGAATGAGCCGGTCGGAACGTTTCAAGGGTGACCGCGCCTGAGCGCGGGTGTGACGTCCGAGACGACATGAGGATGAGTCATACGTGAACGGAAAACGCGCTTCAGGCGATGGTTCCGAGAGCGCTCTCGCGGAGGCGTTCTCCCACGCCCCCGAGCCCATGGCGCTCGCCCTGGCCGACGGCGCGATCGTGCACGCCAACCTGGCCTTCACCGAACTCTTCGGCCGCGACGCCCCCGAGCTCGCCGGAGGGGCCTGGTTCGACCTCCTCGACGGTGACGACGCCCAGCGCGGCGCACGCGTCCACGACGAGGCCCTCGCCGGGCGCTGGGGGCGCCGGTCCCGCCTGCGCCTGAACGTCGCCGACAAGGCCGCCCACCTGGTGGAGGCCGAGCTGCGTCCCCTGCCGGGGGACGGTGCGGAGGGCGCCCGCGTGGTCGTCCTGCTGCACGTGCTCTCCACCGAGGAGGCCGATCTGCGCGTGATCGGCGAGCTGCGCACCGACAACTCCGACTCCGTCCTGTGGAGCCTGGACCCGGTCAGCGGACGCCTGCGCGAGATGTTCGGCCCCACCCCGCTCGGCGCGCTGCTGGCCGGGAACGACCGCGAGCTCGAACGCATCCTGGAACGCGTCCACCCCGACGACATCGCCCGCGTGCGCGACGCCATCTCCGCCTCCTTCGCCGGACGCGACTACGAGCAGCGCTTCCGCGTCTTCGACCGCCTCGGCGACGAGCGCTCCCTGCACGTGCGCGCCCGCTACGTGCCCGGCGACCCCGACCGCCTCGTGGGCATCGTCGACGACGTCACCGAGCACGTCCAGCTCGTGCGCCGCCTCGCCGACCGCCGACGCACCGAGGCCGAGCACGGCCGCCTGGTCACCGAGCTGTCCTCCAAACTCGTCTCGGCCACCACCGTCGACAAGGTCATGGACCTGCTCAGCGAGGAGTTCCTGCCCATCTTCGGCGGAGTCCACGCCGTCGCCCTCTACGTCGAGAACGGGCTCCTGCGCAGCTCGCCCAGCGCCCACACCAAGGGCGGCGACAGCAACATCGACCGCATCGACGGCCGCCGCGCCGACGACACCGACTTCCCCATGGGCGCGGTCATCCAGGACCGCCAGCCCCGCTTCTTCGAGAGCCGCGCCGAGATCATCAGCCGTTTCCCCGCCGCCGTCGAGCTCATGCGCCAGGTGCGCGGCCAGGCCTGGGCCACCGTGCCCATCTTCGGCGACGGCAAGGTCGCCCTGGGCGTGTGGCAGATGGTCTGGGACCGCCCCCACCACGCCAGCCGCGACGAGCGCGCCCTCATGCTCACCTTCGCCGGGCTCGCCGGGCAGGCCCTCCAGCGCATCAAGGCGCAGCAGGCCGAGCTGGAACTGGCCGACGCGGTCCAGCGCCGGATGCTGCCCCGCCAGGTGGCCAGCTTCCCGGACATGGACATCGCCACCAAGTACCTGCCCTCCCGAGCGGACTGGCGCATCTGCGGCGACTTCTACGACGTCATCGAACTCCCCGAGAACAAGGTCGGCCTCCTGGTCGGCGACGTCCAGGGGCACGGCGTCGAGGCGGCGGCCGCCATGGGCCAGATCCGCGTGGCCTTCCGCGCCTACGCCACCAACCAGTCCGACCCCGGCGTCGTCCTGGGCGAGACCAACCGCCTGCTCACCGAGACCGGCGAGATCGTCTTCGCCACCTGCGGCTACCTCGTCGTGGACCGCGAGAGCGGCGTCATGCAGGCGGCCTGGGCAGGACAGCCGCCCGCCGTCCTGGCCACCCGGAGCGGCTACGAGCTCTGGGAACCCGAGACCGGTCCTCCGCTGGGCGTGCTCTCCGACCCCGAGTACACGGTCACCACCCGCATGCTCACGCCCGGCACCGCCCTGCTGCTGTGCTCCGACGGGCTCGTGGAGAGCTCCGAGGTGCCCATGGGGGACGGGCTGGCCCGGGTCGGCGCGGCGCTCGCCGAGCACCACGAGAGCCCCGAGGCCGCAGCGCACGTCATCGCCGAGATGGCCCCGGCCGGACGCGGCGACGACATCGCCCTGCTCATCACCCGCATGATCCCCTCGGCCGAGCCCGCGAGGGACCGCGCCGCCGTGGTGTCCACGACCTGACCGGTGCCCTTGGCCGCCTACTCTGGACAGGTGTCCGAAACGCTCTTCGACGACGCCGGCGCGGAGGCCGCCAGGGGCCAGGAACCGCTCGCCGTGCGCATGCGCCCCCGCACCCTCGACGAGGTCGTGGGCCAGCGCCACCTGCTCGGCGGGGGCAGCCCGCTGCGCCGCCTGGTCGAGGACGACGCGCCCATGTCCGTGTTCCTGTGGGGACCGCCCGGCACAGGCAAGACCACCCTGGCCACCGTGGTCAGCCGCGTCACCAAGCGCCGTTTCGTGGAGCTGTCCGCCGTCAACGCCGGGGTCAAGGACGTGCGCGCCGTCGTCGACGACGCCCGGCGCCGCATGGGCATGCACGGCACCCGCACCCTGCTCTTCGTGGACGAGGTCCACCGCTTCAACAAGACCCAGCAGGACGCGCTGCTGCCCGCCGTGGAGAACCGCTGGGTCAGCTTCATCGGCGCCACCACCGAGAACCCCTTCTTCTCCGTGGTCAGCCCCCTGCTGTCGCGTTCCCTGCTGCTGTCCCTGGAGTCGCTGGAGGACGCCGACATCCGCGCCCTGGTGGACCGGGCCGTCGCCGACGAGCGCGGACTGGACGGCCGCTACACGCTCTCCGACGAGGGGGCGGACCACCTCGTGCGCCTCGCGGGCGGCGACGGCCGCCGCTCCCTGACCTACCTGGAGGCCGCCGCGCTCGTCGCCGGCCCGCCCGCGGCCGAGCCGGTCACCATCACCGCCGAACACGTCGAGCGCGCCGTCGACCGGCACGCCGTGCGCTACGACCGCTCCGGTGACCAGCACTACGACGTCGTCAGCGCCTTCATCAAGAGCATGCGCGGTTCCGACCCCGACGCCGCCCTGCACTACCTCGCGCGCATGATCGAGGCGGGGGAGGACCCCCGCTTCATCGCCCGCCGCGTGGTCGTGCACGCCAGTGAGGACGTCGGCATGGCCGACCCCACCGCCCTCCAGACCGCCGTGGCCGCCGCCCAGGCCGTCGAGCTCATCGGTATGCCCGAGGCCCGCATCAACCTCGCCCAGGCCGTCATCCACATCAGCCTGGCCCCCAAGTCCAACGCGGTCATCTCCGCCATCGACGCCGCCGCGGCCGACGTGCGCGCGGGCCTGGCCGGACCCGTCCCCGCCCACCTGCGCGACGGCCACTACCGGGGCGCCGCCGAACTCGGCCACGGCAAGGGCTACCGCTACGCCCACGACTTCCCCGGCGGCGTCGCCCCCCAGCAGCACGCCCCCGACGGGCTCGCCGACCGCGAGTACTACCGGCCCACCCAGCACGGCGCCGAACGGCGCTTCAGCGAGGTCCTCCAACGCATCAAGGAGGTCCTGCGGGGCGGCGGCCAACGCGGCTGAGCGCGGGGGAGCGGGTCCGCGATGCCGCGGTGAGCCGCGCGTGCGGCGGACGGGACCGGACAGCGCACGCCTTCGGGGAGGGCACCCGGGCACGGGTGCCCGTCCACGGCGGTCAGTCGGTGAACAGCTCCGTGACCCGCACGATCTCGCGGGGGCCGTCGTCCCCCTCCTCGGCGGGCTCGGCGAAGGTCACCTCCACGATCACCACCGGGCCCCACGACAGGTAGTCGACGAAGTCGCTCCCGGTCAGCTCCCAGGTGCCCCGGCCCTCGTCGTCGATGAACAGGTGCTCGGGCGCGGCGCAGAACTTCGCGCAGAGCACCGCGGCGTCGGGGGCGATGACGGCCTCCCCGGGCTCCCCGGCCGCGTCCCACTGCTCGGCCCAGGCCGAATGGCTGGGGATGCCCTGGCCGCGGACCGGCTCGTCCTCGCGGTCGACGGGGGTGTACACCCACGGCCCGGACTCGGGGGACTCCTGCTCGGCGGGGTCGAACCGCACCACCAGGGTCAGCGGGTCCTCCTCGGCGACGGGACTCGGCGACGCGGCCTCCTCCCCGGCGGCATCCGAGGCCAGGGCGTCCCCCTGCCCGGGGGCGAGCAGCCGGGAGACGCCCCACACGCCGCCGCCGACCAGCGCGAGCGCGAGCACCGCGCTCCCGGCCAGGAACACCGCCCGGGTGGGGCGCCGGTTGGACATGCGTCCCTCCAGCCGGATGACCTCGGGCACCCGCGCGGGGGGCTCCACGGCGTGCCACTCGCGTTCCAGGATGCGCGCCAGCTCGTCGCGGTCCGGTGCCGCGGTCGCGCCCCCGGCGTGGGAGCCCCCGCCGCCCTCCACGGCGTTCTGGGCCTGCCACACCGCGATGACCGCGCCGATCACCTCGCGCAGGCTGGGGCGGCCGTCCGGGTCGGGGTCCAGCGAGCGCCCGACCACCGGCTGGAGCCCCCTGGCCAGACCGGTCAGGTCGAAGGAGCCCTGCGCGGCGCGCTCGGCGATCTCCTCGGGCTCCCCGGGGCCGAAGGGCAGGCGCCCGGTCCCGGCGAAGGCGACCACGGCGCCCCAGGCGAACACGTCGGCTGCGGGCGTGGCCGCCCCGCCCCGGAAGCGCTCGGGGCTCAGCCAGGTGGCACCCGACCCGCGCATCCGCTCCGGGGAGGCGACGACCGCGCACTCCATGATGTGCGGGCCGTTCGACTCCAGCAGGATCTCGCTGGGGCGCAGCGACCCGTGCGCCACGCCGCGCGCGTGCAGCGCGGACAGCCCCTCGGCCAGGCCGGTGGCCAGCGCGACGAGCTTGCCGGTGCCCAGCCCGCCGCGCTTGGTGACGAAGTGGGACAGCCGCTCGCCCGCCATGTAGGGCATGGACAGCCACGGGGGGTTGGCGTCGCTGTCGAAGACCAGGGGGACGACCACGCGCGCGGGGTCGACGCCGGACAGGGCCCGCAGGCGCCGCTCCAGCGCGGGGTAGGCGTCCGCGGACTCCAGTTCGGGGGATGTGAGGACCTTCACTGCCACCAGGCGGTCGCCCGCGCTGGCGGAGGCGGTGTCCACGGCGGCGTAGACGGTGCCGCTGCCCCCCTGCCCGAGGCGCCCGAGGACGAGGTAGGGGCCGATCCGTGAGGGGTCGTCCGGATAGAGGGGGGCCAGGTCCGGCGGTACCAGTACGGAGATCTCTCGGGGAGAACGAGGGCTCATGAGCGTCCTGTCGATGCTTCTGGGGCCGAGGGGGCGGCTGAGTGTCCGCACATCGTAGTCAGCTTTTCGGAAGGACCGGGCTTGCGGACGATTGTCCCCCGGGGCGGGCGGGCCGTCGATCCCCGTGGCCCGGACCGGCCATCCCGCGGGGGTGCGGACGCGCCGTGGCGTCCTCGCTCACCCGGAGGCGGGACGCGATAGGGTCGGCCGAAACCGGCCCGTCCCGCGCGGACCACAGGGGAGGATCCGCCGAGCCAGGGAACGCCCGTTCGCGGCGCCCGGCCCGGCGCGGTCGCCGGCGTCCCCCGGTCCCCGGTCCCGGCGCGTGCGCGAGGGGCCGCCGCACACCCTCGAAGTCACCCTCTATCTGCCCACGGAGCCCGCATGCTTACCGGAGGAGAGGTCGCCGCGCTCGTCGCCGCGGTGGTCTGGGCGGTGCTGGCCACGTTCCTGTGCGTGGCGCTCGTCAAACTCATCAAGCTCATCGACGAGGCGACCAAGGTCGTGTCGGAACTGGGGGAGCGCACCCCGCCCCTGCTGGACGACGTCGCGTCCACGGTGGAGCGCACCAACACCTCGTTGGAGCGGGTCGAGGAGATCACCGCCAACGTTCAGGCCAGCTCCGAGGACGTCTCCACGATGACCGCGCTGACCCGCTCGGTGCTCACCGGTCCGCTGGTGAAGGTGGCCTCGCTGTCCTACGGCGTACGCCGCGTCCTCGGCCAGCGCAGGGCCCTGGCGGTCGTGCGCACCCGCAGGAGGAAGGCGACCCGGTGATCGGCAGACTGTTCTACCTCGCCGCGGGGGCCGCCATCGGCGGTTACGCGGTCCACCGCGTCCACCGCGCCCGGCGCGCACTCACCCCGGACGGTATCGCCGAGCGCGTGGAGGGCCGGGTCGACGAGTACCGGGGCGCCCTGCGCGAGCTCAACGAGGACCTGGCCGAGGCCGTGCGCGAGCAGGAGGAGGAACTCCTGCGCCGGTACGCCCCCGAGAAGGGGCGCCGCCCCCTGCCGGGGGCCGGCGACCGCGGGCTGCCCGGGGCCGGTTAGCCGTCCCCTAAAGTGGTCCGCGAGACACGCATCCCCCTCACGCTGGAGCCGCCCGTGCACCCGCAGCAGCCTCCGAACGGCCCCTACCGGGGCGGTCATCCGCAGCAGCCGGTGCCCTACGGCGCCCACTTCCCGTCGGGACCGGTCAGGATGCCCGGCGCGGCGGTTGCCGTGCGGGTGCTGATGTTCATCGGCGGCGTCTGCGGCCTGCTGTTCGGCGGGCTGCTGTGGCTGGCCGCCGCGATGGCCTCCGGCGGCGGCCGGTTCAGCGAGGAGTTCATGCAGGGCGTGCGGGAAGGGGCGGGTTTTCCCATCTCCTCCACCGGTGCGGGACTGCTCTTCGCGCTCGTCGGTGCCGTCCCGTTCGTCTACGGAGCCCTGTCCACCCTCCTCGCCGCGCTGATGGGCCGCCGCAGCGCGGTCGTTCTGTGGTCGGTCGTGGTCTTCCAGGCCCTGGCAGCGCTCACCCTGGTGTTCAACGCGGTCACCGGAGCCGTGGGGTCAGTCGTCCCGCTGGCCTTCGCCGTCCTCATGATCGTGCTCATGCTGCTGGGGGGCACGCGCGCCTACTACACCCGCTCCGCTCCCGCCGCCTACTGAGGCGGGCCGGCCGGCGCCGCAGGGGGACCGCGAGGGATCGCGGTCCCCCTCGCCGTGTGCGGTATCGCGTTCCACCTGCGCGTTTCGTGTCCTGTCGGAGGCTCTCTGTACAGTCGTGTCCTGGCGGTCGGTGTTACGGAAAGACCGAAAGGGAAACCCCCGGCTCCGTGCCCGCGACCTCCCGCCGCCTCGGGCCCGCCCCGGCGGGGCGGCCGTCCCCGCCATCCCCGGTCGTCCGCGGCCTCAGACGCTCCCCCCTCGCGATCCGGAAGGGATCACCCGTGCACCCCTCGCCGCAGCCCGACCCCCGCCAGCCCCTCCCCGGGCAGCTCCCGCCCGGCTATCCGGTACCCGGCCAGCCCGCTCCGGGGCGACTTCCGGCAGCTCAGCCGATGCAGGGTCACCCCGTCCCCGGCCATCCTCCGGTCGGCTACGGCTTCCCGGGCCAGGTCCCCCCGCCCCCCGTGTACCCGGCCTTCCAGGGCATGCCGGGACAGGCCGTCGCCGTCCGGGTGCTCATGTTCATCGGCGGGCCCATCGGCATCCTGTTGGGCCTTTTCCTCGGCGCCATCGCCCTCCTGGGCTTCGGCGTGGGAGAGATGGCGGGAGGGGCCGACGAGGGCGCCTTCAGCTTCCTGGCCGCCTTCACCGGGGCCGTCGCCCTCGTCCCCCTGGCCTACGGCGTCGTCTCCACCACCCTTGCCTCCCTGATGGGGCGCCGCCGCGGCGGCCTGCTGTGGGGAGTGGTCGCCTTCCACGGCGTCGCGTCCCTGATCCTGCTCGTCGCCGTCATCGCCGGCGACTACTTCTCCCTCGTCCCGCTCGCCTTCGCCGCGGTGATGATCGGCCTGATGCTCACCCCCCGGGTCCGGGCGTTCTACCTGTCCTAGCACCGACGCGGCCCCGTCCGAACGGGGCCCGGCGGTGGTCGGCGGCGATAGCCTTGGAACAACCAGGCCGCCGCCGTTGTCCTGATCAGGGCGGCCCCGGCGGCCACCCGCAAACCACGCGCGCTGGCACCACGGTTCCCTCTACGATGGGCGCCTACCGACCACGCGTGACAACGGTCCCGTACAGGGACACGCACGCCGCCCGGGGCGGCGGAGCCGAGCAGCAGGAGGGCATCAATGGAGACGGCAGAGATCGCGCGCCGCTTCCTCAGTTTCTTCGAGAAGAACGGACACACCGTGGTGCCCTCGGCAAGCCTCATCGCCGAGGACCCCACGCTGCTGCTGGTGCCCGCAGGCATGGTCCCGTTCAAGCCCTACTTCCTGGGTCAGCGCACGCCCCCCCACGACACCGCCACCAGCGTGCAGAAGTGCATCCGCACCAAGGACATCGAGGAGGTCGGCAAGACCTCCCGGCACGCCACGTTCTTCCAGATGCTGGGCAACTTCTCCTTCGGCGACTACTTCAAGGAGCGGGCGATCCCGCTGGCCTGGGAGCTGGTCACCACGCCTGTGGAGGAGGGCGGCTTCGGCATCGACCCGGAGAGGCTGTGGGTCACCGTCTACCTCGACGACGACGAGGCCGAGGCGATCTGGCGAGACAAGGTGGGCGTGCGGCCCGAGCGCATCCAGCGCATGGGCAAGGAGGAGAACTACTGGGACATGGGCGTGCCCGGTCCCTGCGGCCCCTGCTCCGAGATCTTCTACGACCGCGGTCCCGAGTACGGCGTCGAGGGCGGCCCCGAGGCCGACGAGGACCGCTACATCGAGATCTGGAACCTCGTCTTCATGCAGTACGAGCGGGGTGAGGGCAGCGGCAAGGAGTACCCCATCCTCGGGGAGCTGCCCAAGAAGAACATCGACACCGGCCTGGGCCTGGAGCGCCTCGCGGCGGTCATGCAGGGTGTCGACAACATCTACGAGACCGACATCATCGGCCGTGTCCTGCACCGCGCCGCCGAGCTCACCGGCACCCGCTACGGCGACGACCAGGACCAGGACGTCATGCTCCGCGTGGTCGCCGACCACGTGCGCAGCGCCGTCATGCTCGTCGGCGACGGCGTGCGGCCCGGCAACGAGAAGGCCGGATACGTCCTGCGCCGCATCCTGCGCCGCTCCATCCGCAACCTGCGCCTGCTCTCGGGCACCGACACCGCCTTCCTGCACGAGCTGACCGAGGTCAGCATCGACGCGATGAAGGACATCTACCCCGACCTGCTGGACCGGGCCGACGTCATCCACGGTGTGGTCGACACCGAGGAGCGCAACTTCGCCGAGACCCTGCGCGCGGGCACCGCGCTGTTCGGCCGCGCCGCCGAGCGCACGCGTGCCGGGGGCGGCACCCTCCTCTCCGGTTCGGACGCCTTCCAGCTGCACGACACCTACGGCTTCCCCATCGACCTCACCCTGGAGATGGCGGCCGAGCAGGGCCTGTCCGTGGACGAGTCCTCCTTCCGCGAGCTCATGCAGCGCCAGAAGGACACCGCCAAGGCCGACGCCAGGTCCAAGAAGCTCGGCAACGCCGACATCTCCCTGTACGCGCGGCTGCTGGAGGGCGCGGGGGAGACCGACTTCCTCGGCTACACCGAGGCCGAGAGCGAGTCGCACGTCAAGGGCATCGTCGTGGACGGCGTCTCGGCGCCCGCGGCCCGCGCGGGGGACAAGGTCGAGATCGTCCTGGACAGCACCCCGTTCTACGCCGAGAGCGGAGGCCAGCTCGCCGACACCGGCACGCTGACCGTGGACGGCCGCGGCGTGGTGGACGTGGAGGACGTGCAGAAGCCTCTGCCCGGCCTGTTCGTGCACCGCGGCACCGTCCGCTCGGGGGAGGTGGTCCTGGACGACACCGTGCACGCGGGCATCGACACCGGCCGCCGCCACGCCATCGAGCGCTCGCACTCGGCGACCCACCTCATCCACTCGGCGCTGCGCAACGCGCTGGGCCCGTCCGCGGGCCAGGCCGGTTCGGAGAACCGCCCCGGCCAGCTGCGCTTCGACTTCACCGCCGACAGCGCGCTGGGCGGCGAGCGCCTGGCCGAGGTCGAGGAGGAGGTCAACACCGTCCTGGCGGGCGACATCCCGGTGCAGACCGAGGAGAGGAGCCTGGACGACGCGCTGAAGATGGGCGCCATGGCCATGTTCGGCGAGAAGTACGGCGACCGTGTACGCGTCGTGGAGATGAGCGACTACTCCGTCGAGCTGTGCGGCGGCACCCACGTGCCCTCCACCGCCAGGCTGGGCATCGTCAAGCTGCTCGGCGAGTCCTCCATCGGCTCGGGTGTGCGCCGCGTGGAGGCGGCGGTGGGCGTGGACGCCTTCCGGCGCCTGTCCAAGGAGTCGACCCTGGTCGGGCAGCTGTCCGAGCAGCTCAAGACCCCGCGCGAGGAACTGCCCGAGCGCATCGACTCCATGGTCTCCCGGCTGCGCGCCGCCGAGCGGGAGATCGAGAAGCTGCGCGCCGCCCAGGTGCTCCAGGCGGCCGGTTCGATCGCCGAGGGCGCCCGCCGCCACGGCGCCGCGCTGGTCGTGGCCGCCCCCGCGCCGGAGGGCGCCAGCGGCGACGATCTGCGCAAGCTGGTGCTGGACGTGCGCGGTCGCCTCGGCGAGGACGAGCCCGCGGTCGTGGCGATGACCGCCGTGCCCAAGGACCGCCCGGTCGTGGTGATCGCGACCAACAAGGCCGCGCAGAAGGCCGGGATCAAGGCGGGCGAGCTGGTGGGCATCGCGGCCCGCGCGCTCGGCGGCGGTGGCGGCGGTAAGCCCGACATCGCCCAGGGCGGCGGCAGCGACGCCACCAAGGTGGACGAGGCCCTGCGCGCAGTCGAGGAGCGCGTGGCCAGGGGCTAGGCAGACCGCTCGAACGGGCGTGTGCGGCACCGGTGCCGCACACGCCCGACGCGTGTGCGCGGACGTGACGAGTACCACGGGACCCGTCCGTTTCCTCGGACGCGCCAGCCGAACCCCACATGGACACGAAATGAATATGTAGCATAACCAAGAGTGATCATGTGGAGGATTTCGCGGCGCTCGGGCACGGTGGTCCCCAGAGGAATCGAACCCGTCGCCACCTGCGGGGGAACCGCCCCGGGTCCGGCGGCCGTGTACCGCTGCGGCGTCCGTCCGCGCAGCACCGGCTCCGGGGTGTTTTACACTCTGACGGAACGCGTCCGACCCGGGCCCCGCCGGAACCGCCCCGTACGAGGCGGCCGACGCGGCCCGCGGCCCCGCACGGCGATCAACGCCGTTGAGGCTGCGTGCTGTCATCGAATCGGGCATACTGTGGCGCGTCACAGCCGATCACACGGCTGTCTGTGCGGAGTTTCCCGCGATCCAGCTGATGAACAGGACCACCGTGTTGAGGATTTCCCAGCCGCGGTGCCGTGTCCGCAATGGCACGGCCCGCCCGAGCACCGCTCCCGGTTCTGGGGAGAGGTCCTCGTGAGGCACGGTGTGCGCCTGGCCGTCGACCCCGGCAACGCCCGTATCGGAGTCGCCGCGAGCGACCCCA
Organism: Nocardiopsis alborubida; assembly: GCF_012396365.1. Taxonomy (GTDB): domain Bacteria; phylum Actinomycetota; class Actinomycetes; order Streptosporangiales; family Streptosporangiaceae; genus Nocardiopsis; species Nocardiopsis alborubida. Next base: position 161,498 of record NZ_JAAXPG010000011.1, read on the forward strand.
GCGGTACGCTCGCCAGCCCGGTCGAGACCATCCGGCGCGGAAGGGGCGACACCCAGCGCATCGCCCTGCTGGTCCTGGAACGGGAGGCACGGGAGGTCGTGGTGGGCTACCCTGCCTCACTGTCGGGGGAGGAGGGCCCGGCGGCCCGCTCCGCGAGGGAGTTCGCGCGCACGCTCGCCGCTCTCCTGCACCCCGTCCCCGTCCGCCTGGTCGACGAGCGCCTCACCACGGTGACCGCCCAGGGCCAGCTGCTCTCCGGCGCCTCCTTCGCCGCCAAGGGCGCCAAGGGCGGCCGGGCCCGCAGGTCGGTCATCGACCAGGCCGCCGCCACCGTGCTCCTCCAGAGCGCCTTGGACCAGGAACGGTCAACAGGCCATCCCCCGGGCGAGATCGTCCGCTCCAGCCAGGGAGAATGATGAACGACAGGGACGACTACCCCGACACTCCCTATCGTGGGCGAGCCGACCGCGAGCGCGGTTACGACTACGACCCGCTCAGCGACCCCCCGTCCGCGCAGCCGCCCCCGCGCGGCCGCAGGGCGCGCCCCGAACCGGCGGACTGGAACGAGGAGTCCGGCACGGGTGAGTTCCGCACGCCCCGGTACGGGCCCCGCGGCGGCGGATACGACCCGCTGAGCCCGGAAGGACAGCGCTCCGGGCGCCGGCACCGCGCCGAGCCGCCCGCGGAGGGCCCCTCGGGCCCCGCCCGGCGCGGAGGCGCCGCCGACGCCCTGCGCGGTGGACGCGCCGCCCGCTCCAGCGCCCCCCGACGCCAGGACCAGGAGGCTCCCCGGCCCCAGGAGCCCGCGCCGCCCCGCTCCCAGGGCCCCGCGCGCTCCCGGCAGACCGGCCCGGCGGGCGACCCGACCCAGGACGCCCTGGCCGCCCTGGCCAACCTGGGCGAGTCCGCCGCGCCCGCCCGGCCCGCGCAGAGCGCTCCGGCCGCGCCCGCCGCGGAGGAGGAGCCGACCCGGCGCGGCCGCCGCGCCCGCCCCGAGCACGAACCCGAACCCCCGCCCGAGCCCCAGCCCGAGGAGCCCCGCCGCGGTGGAGGACGCCGCAGGCGCGGCGCCCCGGCCGACGAGGCCCCGGCCGCCGCGGCCCCGCCCCCCGAGGAGGAGCCCCGCGGCCGTCGCGCCCGCCGCAGGCGCGGCAGGCGCGACGACGAGCCCACCGGCGGCTTCCTGGACGACGCCCCCGAGGACAGCGGGGTCTTCGACTCCGGGACCTTCCCCGGCGTCAGCGGCTCCGCCGACACCGGCGCCTTCGCCGCGGTCGAGGAGCCCCCGGCCCGTCGCAGCCGCCGCGCGCGCGCCGACCGCGACCCGTGGGACGAGCGCTCCGACGCCCCCGCCGACAGCGGTGCCTTTCCCGGTACCGACGCCTTCACCCCGGCTCCGGAGCCCGACTCCGGCGCGTTCGAGGCCCAGGACTTCGACGGGGAACCGGAGGAGGAGCCCGAGCCGCGTTCGCGCCGTTCCCGCCGCAGGCAGGCGGAGGAGGACCGTGGAGGCCGCCGCCGCGGCGGACGCCGCAGGCGCGGCGCCCCCGTGGAGGAGGTCCCGCAGGAGGACGAGGCCCCTGAGGAGGAGCCCGACGAGTCCTTCGCCGAGGAGGAGCCCGAGGAGGAGGCCGAGCCCCGTCCCCGCCGCTCCCGCCGCGCGCCCGCGGCCGACGACGGCGGCGGCCGGCGCGGCGGCCGCCGCAGGCGCGGCCGCCGTGAGGAACCGGAGGAGGAGCCCGAGGAGGACGAGTACGAGGAGCCCAACCTCGCCGACATCGCCGAGGCCTACGGCGGCGGCCGCAGCAGCCGCCGGAAGGCCAAGGAGCTCAAGAGGGCCCGCGCCAACGCGGGCAAGGGCGGCAGGAAGCGCCGCCGCAGGAGCAGGGCCCTGACGATCGTGCTGGTCCTCGTCCTGCTCCTGGTGGTGGTGGGCGGCGGCTACGCCGTCATCCGCACCTACGTCCTGCCCGCCGACTTCGACGGCCAGGGCAGCGGCGAGACCGTGTTCGTCATCGAGGAGGGCGACGCGGGTTCGATCGTGGCCGACAACCTCGCGGAGGCCGGGGTCGTGGCCAGCTCCCGCGCGTTCCTCAACGCTCTGGGCGCCGTCCCCGAGGAGGAGCTCGGCTCCGGGTTGGCCCCCGGAACCTACTCCCTGGCCCAGGGGATGAGCGGCGAGGCCGCCGTGGCCGCCCTGCTCGACCCGGCCAGCCGTGTCGGCGGTCGCGTCACCATTCCCGAGGGGCTGCGCACGGACGGGATCTTCGAGAGGATCTCCGAGGCCACCGACCTGACCGTGGAGGAGCTGGACGAGGCCTACGCCCAGACCGACGAGCTGGGCCTGCCCGACTACGCCACCGAGGGGCCCGAGGGCTACCTGTTCCCGTCCACCTACCGGTTCGACCCGGGGACCGAGGCGCTCTCGGTGCTCAGGACGATGGTCACCCAGCACACCCAGGTCGCCGAGGAGCTCGACCTGGAGATCAGGGCCGAGGCACTGGGCTACGACGCCAACGAGATCATGGCGATCGCGGCCATCGTCCAGGCCGAGACCGGCACCAAGGAGGACATGCCCCTCATCTCCGCGGTCGTGCACAACCGCCTGGAGGAGGGCATGCAGCTCCAGATGGACAGCACGTGCTTCTACGTCCTGGGCGAGGAGGGCACCTTCCTCAACGACGAGCAGCGCGCCTCCTGCGAGGCCGACCCGCGCGGCTACAGCACCTACGGCATGACCGGACTGCCCGTCGGGCCGTTCGTGGCCCCCGGAGTGGACGCCATCGAGGCGGCGCTGGAGCCGGCCGACGAGGGCTACCTCTACTTCGCGCTCGTCGACCCCGAGAACGGTGAGACCGGCTTCTCCACCACCCTGGAGGAGCACAACCAGATGGTGGCCGAGAACCAGGCCGAATGGTAGGGAGAGCTGACATGGGACCGGTGCGCGCCGCCGTCCTGGGCTCGCCGGTGGCCCACTCGCTCTCACCGGTCCTGCACACCGCCGCCTACGCGGCGATGGGCCTGGACGAGTGGTCCTACGGCCTGCACGAATGCGGGGAGGAGGAGCTCGCACCCTTCCTCTCCGGGCTCGGCGGGGAGTGGGCAGGGCTGTCCCTGACCATGCCGCTCAAGCGCCGCGCCCTGGAGCTGGCCGACACGGTCGACGACCTGGCCCTCCAGGTGGGCGGGGCCAACACCCTGGTCAGGGGGGCGCGGGGGTGGCACGCCTCCAACACCGACGTCGCCGGGATCGCCGCGGCCCTGACCGAGGCCGGAACCGGCGCTCCGCGCAGCGCGGTCGTCCTGGGCGCCGGGGCCACGGCGGCCTCCGCGCTGGCCGCCCTGCGCCTGCTCGGCCTGACCGCCCCGGTCACCGTGCTGGCCCGCGACACGGCCCGAGCCGGGCAGGTGGCCGCCGCGGCCCGCCGGATGGGCCACCCGCTGGAGGTCGCGCCGCTCGCCGATGTGGACAAGCACCTGGACGCGGACCTGGTCGTGTCCTCCCTGCCCTCGGGTGCGGCCGACGCCCACGCCGACCTGCTCGCCGCCTCGCGCGCCGACCTGTTCGACGTCGTCTACTCGCCCTGGCCCACCCGCGCCGCGGCGGCCGTCGCCGCGCGCGGCGGACGCGTGGTCGGCGGCTTCCCCATGCTCCTGCACCAGGCCGTCGAACAGGTCCGCCTGATGACCGGTGTCCGGGACGTGCCCGTGGAGGCCATGCGCGCGGCGGGTGAGGCCGAACTGGCCCGCCGCTCCGCCTCCGCCTGAGCGCGGTCGGAGGCGGCGTCCGGCAGGGTGGGACGAACGGGCTTCGGGCACTGGTACTATGAGGTATCGACTTGGTCCGGTGTGCCTCACACCGGAACCGCAAGCGGAGGTGATCCTCCCACCTGCCGGGTACCGCCCGCGTAGGTTCCGGCCCGGCGATCGATCGTGCCGCGTTCTGTCGACCGAGCACCCGTGTCCGGGGTGCCCGGTCCGCGCGTCCGTCCTCGCTGGGAATATCCGGTCGGATCACCCCGCTTGCACACGCTGGCGGGGTTTTCGCTGTACGCGGACCCCGACGCGATCGGCGGCCCGACGGACGAGGGCGGCCCGGTCCACACGGCCGTCCGCCACCAGGCGGGCGACCGGTCCCAGGTAATCGACATAGCTAGGGAGGGGTCTCATCAGCGCAGAGCCCCGCATCAATGACCGTATCCGGGTGCCTGAGGTCCGTCTCGTCGGACCCAACGGCGAGCAGGTCGGCATCGTCTCCGTGCAGGACGCCCTGCGTCTCGCCCAGGAGTCCGACCTCGACCTCGTCGAGGTCGCGCCGACCGCGCGCCCGCCGGTCGCCAAGCTGATGGACTACGGCAAGTTCAAGTACGAGTCCGCGGTCAAGGCCCGAGAGTCGCGCAAGAACCAGTCGAACACGATCATCAAGGAGATCAAGCTCCGCCCGAAGATCGACCCGCACGACTACGAGACCAAGAAGGGTCACGTGGTGCGGTTCCTCAAGAGCGGGGACAAGGTCAAGGTGACGATCATGTTCCGCGGACGCGAGCAGTCCCGGCCCGAGCTGGGCCGCCGCCTGCTGGCGCGCCTGGCCGAGGACGTCCAGGACCTCGGCACCGTGGAGTCGCAGCCCAAGCAGGACGGTCGCAACATGGTCATGGTGATCGGCCCGCACAAGCGGCGGTCCGAGCACAAGGCCGAGGCCCGTGCGGCGGCGGGGGACAAGACCCGCCGCGAGCAGAGCACGGACGCCTAGCGGCGCGAAGTCCTCCACCGCCCGGTCACCGGCAGGGGCCGGGTGGTGAGCAGGGCTGCGCACGGCCCGGATGCGGCGCCTCGGCGCGCGGTGTCCCCGCCAGAGCAGCGGAAGAACCGTGTCGTCCGCCCCCTCGGGGCGGGTGGCACTCCGACGGAGTAGGAGACGACGGCGACATGCCGAAGAACAAGACCCACAGTGGGGCCAAGGACCGTTTCAAGGTCACCGGCTCCGGCAAGATCATGCGCCGCCGTGCCAACAAGAACCACATCCTTGAGCACAAGACCTCCAAGCGCAAGCGCAAGCTGGGCAACGAGGCCGTGCTCTCCCCCGCGGACGCCAAGAACATGCGCAAGCTGCTCGGCAAGTAGTCCCGGGCCCCTCCCCTCCGCGGAAGCGCCCATCCGCCGGCCACGGCCGGTGCGGTGACGGCCCCCGGGAGGGAACCACCGAAGCAACACGGCCGCCGGGTTCGACGCAGCCGGGCCGGTCGGCGCGCCGCGCGCGCCGGAAGAGACAACTAGGGAGTTCCAGTGGCACGCGTGAAGCGGGCTCTCAACGCCAAGAAGAAGCGCAAGGTCGTCCTCGACCGGGCAAGCGGCTACCGCGGGCAGCGCTCGCGCCTGTACCGCAAGGCCAAGGAGCAGATGCTCCACTCGATGACCTACTCCTACCGGGACCGCAAGGACCGCAAGGGGCAGTTCCGTCGCCTGTGGATCCAGCGCATCAACGCCGCCTCCCGCGCCCAGGGCCTGACCTACAACCGCTTCATGCAGGGTCTGAAGCTGGCCGGCATCGAGGTCGACCGCCGTATGCTCGCCGAGCTGGCGGTCAACGACCAGGCCGCCTTCGCCAGCCTGGTGGAGACGGCCAAGAAGGCCCTCCCCACCGAGGCCGCGGCCTAGGCGAGCGGTGATGGCGAGCCACGAGTTCACGAGCATCCGCTCACCCAGGATCAAGGGGGTTCGGCGGCTCGCCAAGCGCACCTTCCGCCAACGCGAGCGGCGCTTCCTCGCCGAGGGCCCGCAGGCAGTGCGCGAGGCCCTGGCCGCCGCGGTCGACGGTACCCGGGGGCGGTCCCCCCACGGAGGGACCGCCCCCGGGGTGGTCGAGGTCTACGCCACCGCGGAGGCCATGCAGCGCCACATCGACCTGGTGGACGCCGCCCGCGCGGTGGACGTGCCCACCCACAGGGTCAGCCTGGACGTGATGTCGGAGCTGGCCCAGACGGTCACCCCGCAGGGGATCATCGCGGTCTGCGAGTTCGTCGACGTCCCCCTGGAGCAGGTCGGCGACGTCCGACTCGCGGCCGTGCTCTCCCACGTCCGCGACCCGGGCAACGCGGGTACGGTGCTGCGCACCGCCGACGCGGCCGGCGCCGACGTCGTCATCTTCACCGACGCCTCCGTCGACCCCTACAACGGCAAGTGCGTGCGGGCCTCCGCGGGAAGCCTGTTCCACCTGCCCGTGGTCGTGGGCGTCCCCGTGGCGCGCGCCGTCGACTTCCTGCGCGGCGTGGGAGCGCGGGTGTGGGCCGCGGACGGCAGCGGCCAGCGCGACCTGCACGCCGTCGCCGACAGCGGCGACCTGGACGGCCCGGTCGGCTGGGTGTTCGGCAACGAGGCCTGGGGACTTCCCGAGGAGACCGTCGCCCTGACCGACGGCGCGGTCAGCGTTCCGATCTACGGCGGGGCCGAAAGCCTGAATCTGGCCACCGCGGCCGCGGTCTGCCTCTACACCACCGCGCGGCAGCAGCGGCGTTCCTGAGCCGGTCCGGACTGATTCGGATCGGCCCAGCTCACGGCGGGGTCAGTCACTGAGGGTTACTGTCCGGGTGCGTTTTCGGGGCTCCCGGGCGCGGGTCCGACCCCCGGCGCCCGTGCGGGTTCCGGGTGCCGCGTTCGTCCGAAGTGCACGTGCACCGGCACCGCCTGCCTATAGGGTCGGGGCCGAGGGATCCCGGGAGGGTCCATGCGCGTCACGCGTAGGGCCCGGCGGGCTACCCGTGTCACGGGTGCGACGCTGTGTCCTTCCTGCCCCACCCGGCAGGCTTGACGACACCGCGTGAGCACGCGCCGCGCGCTCGGGCCCGCGGTCCCCGTTCCCGGGCGGTGAGCCGCCGGTAGGGGGCTTGTACGCTCGTCTGTCGTCGGGCGCCCGTTCCCGGGTCGCGAGGCGTACCAGGTGGAAGTGCAGGGTAGACAACCTGCGGTGGTGACCACGGGTGTTGCGGACACGACCGGTCAGCGGTCCTCGGCCCAGGAGCCTGTGGTCGTGGACCTTCAAGGGGAGCGGGGAGAGGCGTGGGCAGCGGCCGGCAGGTGGACCACCCGGCGGAGGACTCGGGCAGCGGGACCGCTCACGTCCCCGCGGCCCTGTGGGAGGTCGACGGCGGCTCGCCCGCGGGACCTGGCGGCACCCCGCTGCACGCGGACGACCTGCCCGACGGCGTCGTCGTGGCCGACTCCCGCGGTCGCGTCGTGCTCTTCAACACCCAGGCCGCCCATGTCCTGGGCATCCCCGCCGAGTCCGCCCTGGGTCGCGACTACCGCGCCGTCCTGCCCCTCCTGGGCATCGACGGAAACGACTGGTGGCAGGCCAGCGACCCCTACGGCGGCGCGCGCGACCGCGTCCGCCAGGCCGAGCGCGCCCTCCTGCTGCCCGACGACCGCGAGGTCCTCGTCGCCGCGCGCTACGTGCGCGCCCGCCCCGGGGGAGAGCTCGTCCGCCTGGTCGTCACCCTCCGGGACGCCTCCGCGCACGCCGAGCGCTCCCGCGCCGACCTGGTCTCGGAGGTTGCCCACGAACTGCGCTCACCCCTGACCAGCGTCAAGGGCTTCACCTCCACCCTGCTCGCCAAGTGGGAACGGCTCACCGACAAGCAGAAGCTGTTCATGCTGGAGACGGTCAACGCCGACGCCGACCGTGTCACGCGCCTCATCCACGACCTGCTCGACGTCTCCCGCATAGAGTCGGGACGCCTGGAGGTGCGCCGCCAGGTGGTGGACCTGCCCGAAGCCGTGCGCCGGGTCGTGGCCGGCCGCGTCGCCTCCGGGGAACCGGAGGAGCGCTTCCGGGTCGAGACCCGCGGGGAGCTCCCGCGCATGTGGCTCGACGCCGACAAGATCGAGCAGATCCTGTCGAACCTCGTGGAAAACGGGGTGCGGCACGGCGCTGGTACTGTCAGTGTCGTGATCGAGCCCTGCGAGGGAGGAACAGCGGTGTCGGTGCGCGACGAGGGCCAGGGCATAGCGCCCGAGACCATTCCGCGCGTCTTCCGCCAGTTCTGGCGCAGCAAGCGCCGGGGCGGAACCGGCCTCGGACTGTTCATCGTCAAGGGCCTCGTCGAGGCCCACGGCGGCACGATCACCGTCGGACGCGCCCCCAGCGGCGGCGCGGAGTTCCGATTTACCATGCCCGCCGGGGCACCCGAGTTCGTCTGAGGCCCTCAGACCCTCCAGCCTCCCCGGTGGGCGCAACGGCGTGCCCCGGGCCCCGCGACACACGTCCTTGGCCGGGCCCGCCCGAAATCCGCCTGTGCTCTTCCTGTCGGCTTCGTCCGCCCCGCCGCGGACCGTGACTGCCGCCCGTCCTCCATGCCGGGGACGTCGGCGGCGAGGCAACCAACCATGTCTGCACCGAACAATTCCTTCGACCCGGTCGAGGTGACCCCCCTGCACCCCGACGAGGTCGCCCGCATGCGCGAGGAGGCGCTGGCCGCCGTCGAGGCCGCCGCCGACCTCGCCGAACTCAAGGAGGTCCGGCTCGCGCACGCCTCGGACCGCTCCCCGCTGGCCCTGGCCAACCGGGAGATCGGCGCGCTCCCCCCCGCGGCCAAGGCCGACGCGGGCAAGCGCGTGGGCGGCGCCCGCCGCGACGTCGGCCAGGCCCTCAAGGCCCGCCAGGCGGTCCTGGAGGCCGAGCGCGACGAGCGCGTCCTCATCGAGGAGCGCGTCGACGTCACCCTGCCCTGGGACCGGGCCCCGCGCGGCTCCCGCCACCCGCTGACCACCGTCGCCGAGCGCGTGGCCGACATCTTCGTCGGCATGGGCTTCGAGATCGCCGAGGGCCCCGAGATCGAGGCGGAGTGGTTCAACTTCGACGCCCTCAACTTCAAGCCCGACCACCCCGCCCGCACGATGCAGGACACCTTCTTCGTGCAGGGCCCCGACGGGGGCGAGACCGGCCTGGTCATGCGCACCCACACCTCGCCGGTGCAGATCCGCGCCCTGCTCTCGCGGGAGCTGCCGGTGTACGTGGTCGCGCCCGGCAAGACCTTCCGCACCGACGAGCTCGACGCCACCCACAGCCCCGTCTTCCACCAGCTGGAGGGACTGGTCGTGGACCGGGGCGTCACCCTGGCGCACCTGCGCGGGGCCATCGACGCCTACGTCGAGGGTGTGTTCGGCGAGGGACTGCGCACGCGCTTCCGCGCCTCCTACTTCCCCTTCACCGAGCCCTCCGCCGAGGTCGACATGGAGTGCTTCGTGTGCCGGGGCGCCTCCGTGGGCAACCCGGACGCGTCCTGCCGCACCTGCTCCAGCGAGGGCTGGATCGAGATCGGCGGCTGCGGCGTGGTCAACCCCCGCGTGCTCACCGCCGCTGGCGTGGACCCCGAGGTCTACACGGGCTGGGCCTTCGGCCTGGGAATCGAACGGACACTGATGTTCGCGCACGGGGTGCGCGACATGCACGACATGGTCGAGGGCGACATCCGCTTCACCTCGGCGTTCGGGAGTGAGAACTGATGCGCGTCCCCCTGAGCTGGCTGCGGGAGTACGTCGACCTTCCGGTCGGCACCACCGCCCGCGAACTCGCCGGCCGCCTCACGCTGGCGGGCCTGGAGGTCGAGACCGTCGACGAGCTCGGCTCCGACATCACCGGCCCCATCGTGTACGGCCGCGTGCTGGAGATCGAGGAGCTCACCGGGTTCAAGAAGCCCATCCGCTACTGCCGGGTCGACGTGGGCGGGGCCAACGGCACCGGCGAGCCGCAGGAGATCGTCTGCGGCGCCCGCAACTTCTCCGAGGGCGACCTCGTCGTGGTCTGCCTGCCCGGCGCCGAACTGCCCGGGGGCTTCCGGATCGGCGCCCGCAAGACCTACGGCCGGATGTCGGCGGGCATGATCTGCTCCGCCAGCGAGCTGGGCCTGTGGGAGGACCACAGCGGCATCGTCGTCCTGCCCGAGGGCTTCGGCGCGGTGGGCGAGGACGCCATCGGACCGCTCGGCCTGCGCGAGGACGTCCTGGACATCGCCGTCACGCCCGACCGCGGCTACGCGCTGTCCCTGCGCGGCGTGGCCCGCGACGCCGCCGCGCTGTACGGGGTGGACCTTCGCGACCCGGCCGACGTCGCCGTCGCCGAGTCCGGCGGCGAGGGCCACCCCGCCGAGATCGACCCCGCCCTGTGCGACCGCTACGTCCTGCGCGGCGCCACCGGGTTCGACCCCGACGCGCCCAGCCCGCTGTGGATGAAGCGCCGCCTGCACCAGTGCGGCGTGCGCCCCGTCTCCCTGGCCGTCGACGTCACCAACTACGTGATGCTCGAACTCGGCCAGCCGCTGCACGCCTGGGACCGCGCCCGGCTTCGGGGCCCCCTGCGGGTGCGCGCCGCCGGGGCGGGGGAGAAGCTGGAGACCCTGGACCACGTCCAGCGCTCCCTGGACACCGACGACATCGTCATCGCCGACGACAGCGGCCCGGTCAACATCGCCGGGGTCATGGGCGGCCTGACCACGGAGATCTCCCTCACCAGCACCGAGGTGCTGGTCGAGGCCGCGCACTTCGACGCCATGCACATCGCCCGCGCCTCGCGGCGCCACCAGCTGTCCTCGGAGTCCTCCCGCCGCTTCGAGCGCGGCGTGGACTCTGCCGTTCAGCTGGCCGCCGCCACCCGCGCGGTCGAGCTGCTCGCCGAGCTGGGCGGCGCCACGGTCGAGACCGCCTACACCCACCTGGACCGCACCGTCGCGCGCGAGCCGGTCACGGTGCGGGCCTCCCACGCGGGCGCCGTCGCCGGGGTGGACTACCCCGAGGGCACCACGCGGCGGTGGCTGCGCGCCGTCGGCTGCGAGGTGGAGGCCGACGGGGACCTGCTGAGGGTCGTTCCGCCCAGTTGGCGACCCGACATCACCGACCCCAACGACCTCGCCGAGGAGGTCATCCGCTTCGAGGGCTACGAGAACATCCCCTCGGTCCGCCCGCGGGCCTCGGGCCGCGGCCTGACCGCGAGCCAGCGCCTGCGCCGCGCGGTCGGCCGCACCCTGGCCGGGACCGGCTTCCACGAGGTGCTGAACTACCCCTTCGTCGGCGAACGCGACCTCGACGGCCTCCAGCTGGCGGCCGACGACGACCGCCGCGTCGCCCTGCGCCTGGCCAACCCGCTCAACGAGGGCGAGCCGCTGCTGCGCACCACGCTGCTGCCGGGCCTGTTCAAGGCGCTGGCCCGCAACGCGGGTCGCGGATTCACCGACGTGGCCCTGTACGAGACGGGCCTGGTCTACCGGCCCCGGCCCGGCGCCCCGCGCGCGCCCATGCTGGCGGTGGACCGCGGGCCCGACGCCGAGGAACTGGCCCGGATCGAGGCCGCACTGCCGGACCAGCCGCGCCGGGTGGGCGCGGTGATCTCGGGCCACGCCGAACGCGCCGGATGGTGGGGCCCGGGCCGGGAGGCCGGCTGGGCCGACGCGATCCAGACCGCGCGCGACGTCGCCCGCGTCGCGGGGGTCGAGCTGGAGGTCGAGGCCGACCAGCACGCTCCGTGGCACCCGGGTCGCTGCGCCGCGCTGTACGTGCGCGTGGACGGCGAGCGCCTGTTGGTGGGCCACGCCGGTGAGCTGCACCCGCGCACCGTCCAGGCGTTCGGGCTGCCCGAGCGCACGGCCGCGGTGGAGGTCGAACTCGACCGGATCGAGCGGGCCCGCACCCCGGTCATCGCGCCGGAGATCTCCACGTACCCGGTGGCCACGCAGGACGTGGCCCTGGTCGTGGACTCCTCGGTGCCGGTCGGCCAGGTCAGCGCCGCGCTGGCCGAGGGCGCCGGTGAGCTGCTGGAGAGCGTGCGCCTGTTCGACGTCTACACCGGGGACCAGGTCGGTGAGGGCGGCAAGTCGGTGGCCTTCGCCCTGCGCTTCCGGGCCGCCGACCGGACGCTGACGGCCGAGGAGGCCGGAGCGGCCCGCGACGCGGCCGTCGCCCGGGCGACCGAGCTCACGGGGGCCGTCCTGCGCGGCTGAGCCAGGGGACCGTTCCGCGCGGCCGAGCGCGGGGCCGTCCCGCGCGGCCCGGGCGCGTGTTTGGGCCGGGGCGGGGCCGGTCACTTCCCGGGTACGGGGGTGGCCGGCCCCGCCCTCGTGTGTACGCGGGTCCGCGCGCCGGGTGTGGCGCGGGGGTCGCACACCGTCACGCCACGCCACGCGTGTCGGTGAAAGCTCCGTCGGCGACGCCGGATTCCAGATTGTTTTTCGGCGTGTTTTTCCAGACCAGCAAGGGTTTTGTCGCTGACCCCCGAGGGTAGCCGGCATGAAGTTTGTGTTTCGGGGCATGGATCTTCGTTTTGGCTCTTGCTGTGAGGTGGGTCGCACGCTTAGCCTGCAAGCACCTGCCACCAACGGGCGCCCGTGTGCAGGCTGGATCAACCTGAGTTTTCCACTGCGCTCTCGCGCATGACACGGCTCGGAGGTCGCCATATGACCGAAACGGTTGTCTCGTCCGCACTCGCTCCCACGCAACAGCGGGAGCCCAGCCGCCTCTGGCACACCTTCTGCGATATGAACACGGTGGTCAGGGGTCCGGAGTTCATGGTGGCCCGCGCTGAGGGCGTGTGGCTCTGGGACAGCTCCGGTGACCGCTACCTGGACGGTACGGCCAGCCTCTGGTACTGCAACGTCGGCCACGGCCGTACCGAGATCGCGGACGCGGTCCACCGCCAGATCAGCACCCTGGACGCCTACACGGTCTACGGGGACTTCGCCAACGGGCCCGCGGTGGAACTGTGCGAGCGCCTGGCCTCGCACGCCCCGGTGGCCGACCCGCGGGTGATCCTGACCTGCGGGGGAGGGGAGTCCATCGACACGGCCGCCAAGCTGGCGCGGCGGTACTGGGCGGTCACCGGTCAGCCCGCGCGCACCCACCTGATCAGCCGGACCGGCGGCTACCACGGCCTGCACGGGTTCGGCACGAGCATCTCGGGCATGGACCGGTTCCGCAGCGGCTACGGCAGGCTGGTCGAGGACACCTCCGTGGTGCCCCACGACTCTGCCGAGGCCCTGGAGGCCGAGATCCTCAGGGTCGGCCCCGAGCGGGTCGCGGCCTTCTTCGCCGAGCCGGTGGTCGGCGCGGGCGGGGTCTTCCTGCCGCAGGACGGCTACTTCGCCGAGGTGTCGCGGATCTGCCACAAGTACGGCGTGCTGTTCGTCGTCGACAGCGTCATCTGCGGTTTCGCCCGGTTGGGGAACTGGTTCGGCATCGAGCGCTTCGGTGTCGACCCGGACATGATCGTCTTCGCCAAGGGCGTCTCCAGCGGGTACCTGCCGCTGGGCGGCGTCGTGGTCAGCGGACGCGTGGCCGACCCCTTCTACAACGGCGAGGGCAACCCGTTCCTGCACGGGACCACCTACGCCGGGCACCCGACGGCGTGCGCGGCGGCGATGGCCAACCTGGACATCCTGGAGCGCGAGGACCTGTTCACGGTGTCGCTGGAGATCGAGCGCCAGCTGGACGGCGCGCTGCGCGGTCTGGCCGACCACCCGATGGTGGCCGAGGTCCGCTCGGGCCTGGGCGTCATGGGCGCGGTGGAGCTCACCGAGGAGGCTCTGAGCGGACGGGGGATCACCACCCAGGAGGTGTTCGCCGAGGCGAGGGCCCGCGGTGTGATCGTACGGCCGGTTCCCACGGCGCTGCTCGTCTCGCCGCCGCTCATCATCACCTGGGAGCAGATCGACCACATGGTGTCCACCCTGTCGGCCGCGCTGGACGCGGTCGCGGCCCGGCACTGACCACGGGGCCCCGCCGCGTCCCCGGCGGGGCCCCGTGGAGGAAACCTCCTCCCGCGGCCGTCCTCTCCGGCCCGTTCCCGCAGCAGCCTTCCCGAGCCCGGTGCGCCACTCCGCGCGCCGGGTGTGACGCGTTCGCGACAAAACCACTGGGCGAAACGCCCCGCGTCGAGTAAAATTTACTGGGAAGATATTTCTTGTGGGTGAGATGCGCGTCGGTGTCCGCCCCGGGAGGGACAGGGAGCGGGTATGACCACAGAGCCGACCGAGGCCGCGGGCAGCGCGACGAGCGACGACGACCTCATCACCGCCTGGGGGCTGGTCCACGAGGCCATGAGCGTCATCCAGCCCAAGCTCCTGGGCGGCATCACCCCCGACGGAAGGGACATGGCCGGGCCGTGGTTCGAGGTGCTCATACGCCTCCAGCGCACCCCCGGCCACCGGCTGCCCATGAGTCGTCTGGCCCGTGAGGTCAGCCTGAGCACGGGCGGGTTCACCAAGCTCGCGGACCGCCTGGAGCGCGAGGGCTACCTGGAGCGGGAGAACTGCGCCTCCGACCGCCGTGTCGTCTACGCCGTCCTCACCGACAGGGGCCTGGACTTCATCGGCCAGGCGCGCAGCAGGCACGTCGAGCGGTTGCGCGAGCACGTCCTGGGCCCCCTCGGCGAGGACGGGGTGCGCCGGCTCGCCGCCATCGCGCGTACGCTCCGTGACAGCTCCTGCTGCTGATGGCGCGTTCGGGTCGGAACTCTGGGTAGCCGAATCCGTGCCCCTCTGGTGCGTCACCGGCTCCGAAAGCGGGGAAGACATCCCACCGGCCGCCGTTCCCGTGTAGGTTGGCGGAAGTTCGTGGGTCCCGCGGGGTGGACCGTGAGCGCACAGTTTTTCGGGGGGAATCATGGGACTGTTCACCACTGCCGCGCAGATGAGAGCGATTCCACGGTCCTCGCGCTTCGCCAACGGAGGGGTCTCCTTCTGGTTCCGCGAGACCGGGCTCCCCGAGCGCCGCGCTCCCCTGCCCGGCACCGCCGACTACGACGTCTGCGTGGTCGGAGCCGGGTACACGGGCCTGTGGACCGCCTACTACCTCAAGAAGGAGCAGCCGGACCTGCGCGTGGCGGTGGTCGAACGCGAGTTCGCCGGGTTCGGCGCCTCGGGCCGCAACGGAGGGTGGCTGTCGGCGGAGTTCGCGGGCTCCCGTGAGCGCTACGCGCAGTCACACGGCAAGGCCGCGATGGTCGCCCTGCAACGGGCGATGATGGACACCGTCACCGAGGTGGCCTCGGTCGCCGAGGCCGAGGGCGTCGACGCCGACATCGTCCGCGGCGGCATGCGCCTGGTGGCCACCAACGCCGCCCAGCGCGAGCGCCTGGCCGAGGACATCGAGTACCTCCAGGAATGGGGCTACTGGCCCGACGACATCCACCTGCTGGACGGTGAGCGCGAACCCCGCCTGTCGGTGTCCGGAGCCGTCGCCTGCGCCTACTCGCCGCACGCCGCCCGCGTGCAGCCCGCCAAGCTGGTCACGGGACTGGCCCGGGTGGTGGAGGACCTGGGCGTTGCCCTTTTCGAGGGCACCGCGGTGGAGGAGATCCGCCCCCGCCAGGGCGCGGCCCGCCCGGCGGTCGTCACCGAGCACGGCACGGTCTACGCCGACCACGTCGTGCGCGCCACCGAGGGCTTCACCTCCACCCTGCGCGGCCAGCGCCGCGACTGGCAGCCGGTGAACTCCTCGATGATCGTCACCGAGCCCGTTCCCGCCGAGCTGTGGGAGAAGATCGGCTGGGAGGGCCGGGAGCTGCTGGGCGACACCGCCCACTCCCATGTCTACGCCCAGCGCACGGCCGACGACCGCATCGCGATCGGCGGACGCGGCGTCCCGCACCGCTTCGGTCCGGCTCAGGACGGGTCCAAGGGCGGGACCAGGGACGGGGAGGGCGCCACCCAGCCGCAGGCCATCGCCGAACTGTGGCAGGCACTGACCCGCATGTTCCCCGACGTGGCCGACGTGCCGGTCGAGCACGCCTGGTCCGGTGTGCTGGGCGTGCCGCGCGACTGGCGCCCCACCGTGCACCTGGACACGGAGACCGGCCTGGGCTGGGCGGGCGGCTACGCGGGCAGCGGCGTGGCCGCCAGCAACCTGGCCGGGCGCACACTGCGCGACCTGGTCCTGCGCCGCGAGACCGACCTGACCCGGCTGCCGTGGGTGGGCCACCGCGTCCGCGGCTGGGAGCCCGAGCCCCTGCGCTGGGTGGGCACGCAGGTCATCCACGGGCTGTACCGGAGCGCCGACCGCCGCGAGTCGCGGACCGAGGACAGGGCGCACACCTCGCGCCTGGCCGGGATCGCCACCCGTATCTCGGGCCGCTGAGATCGGGAGGGACCCGCGTTGGGAGAGACCCACGTCGTCCTGGCCGGGGCGGCCGGGACGCGGGCCTGCTGGAGGTTCTACGCGGACCCCGCTGGACCGAGCGTCTGCCCGGGCCCTGCGGGTGCCTGGTGGAGGCCGCCTGAAAAGGGCCACTCCCGGGGCGCCGCATGGGCACCGAGCAGCCGGGCGGCCCCCGTGATGAGACCCCTCCCACAAGCGGTGGGGTCTTCGGCGAATCTGGTTGCATAAATTTACACGTGAGTGCATGATAGTTCAGTCGAACTGATCAGGGGGCACCACCATGGGACACACAGCGGCCATCGCCGGAGCCAGCGGCTACGCGGGAGGCGAGCTGCTGCGCCTGCTCCTGGGGCACCCCGACATCTCGATCGGCGCGGTCACCGCCGGAGGCAACGCGGGGACCCCCCTCATCCAGCACCAGCCGCACCTGCTGCCGCTGGCCGACCGGGTCCTGGCGCCCACCACCGTCGAGGAGCTGCGCGGCCACGACGTCGTCTACCTGGCCCTCCCGCACGGGCAGTCCGCCGACATCGCCCAGCAGCTCGGGGACGACACCCTCGTGGTCGACTGCGGCGCCGACTTCCGCCTCAACGACGCCGCCGCATGGGAACGCTTCTACGGCACCCCGCACGCCGGGACCTGGCCCTATGGTCTTCCCGAACTCCCCGGACAGCGCGAACGACTCACCGGGGCCCGCCGCGTCGCCGTCCCCGGCTGCCACGTCACCGTCGCCACGCTGGCCCTCTTCCCGGGCCTGGCCGAGCAGCTCGTCGAGCCCGACCTGACCGTCGTCGCCGTCACCGGCACCTCCGGCGCGGGCAAGGCGCCCAAGCCCAACCTCGTCGGCAGCGAGGTCATGGGCGCCCTCAGCCCCTACGGGGTCGGCGGCACCCACCGGCACAACCCCGAGATCGTCCAGAACCTCACCGCGGTCACCGGCGAGCCGGTCAGGCTCTCCTTCACCCCGGTCCTGGCCCCGCTGCCCCGCGGCATCCTGGCCACCTGCACCGCGCCCCTGAAGGAGGGCGCCACCGCAGAGCAGGTCCGCGCCGCCTACCAGACCGCCTACGCCGACGAGCCCTTCGTCCACCTGCTCCCCGAGGGCACCTGGCCCAGCACCGCCATGACGCTGGCCGCCAACACCACCCTCGTGCAGGTCACCGTCGACCCCGACGCGGGCCGCATGGTCGCCGTCGCCGCCCTGGACAACCTCACCAAGGGCACCGCGGGCGGCGCCGTCCAGAGCACCAACCTCGCCCTCGGCCTGCCCGAGGACACCGGCCTCCCGCTCGCGGCGGTCGCCCCGTGAGCGTCACCGCGCCCCGGGGCTTCCGCGCCGCCGGAGTCGCCGCCGGGCTCAAGGGCGGCGGCGCCCGGGACGTCGCCGTGGTCGTCAACGACGGTCCCTCCCGGGCCGCCGGAGCCGTCTTCACCGCCGCCGAGGACAGGGCCGCCCCCGTCCTGTGGTCCCAGCAGGTCCTCTTCGGCGAGCGCGTGCGCGCCGCCGTCATCGACTCCGGCGGGGCCGACACGGGCTTCCAGGACGTCCACACCGCGGCCGAGCACACCGCGGACCTCCTCGACGACTCCGCCGCCGAGGTCGTGCTCTGCTCCGCCGGTCCCGCGGGCGGGCGCACTGACCCCGGCGCCCTGCTCCGGGGCGTCACCGCCGCCCTGGCCCAGGCCTCGCGCGGAGGAGGACTGGACGCCGCCGACGCCATCCGCACCACCGACACCGTCGCCAAGATCGCCTTCCGGCGCGGCGGCGGCTACACCGTCGGCGCCATGGCCAAGGGGCCGGACGCCTCCCTGTCCACCGCGCTGTGCGTGCTCACCACCGACGCCGACGTCACCGCCGACCAGTGCCAGCGCCTGCTCGCCGGCGCCGTCGCGGCGTCCCTCGACCCGCTGACCGCCACCAACGACACCGTGCTGCTCATGGCCAGCGGAGCCAGCGGCACGTCCCCCCACGAGGACGACCTCGCCGCGCTGCTCACCGAGGTGCTGGCGGAGCTGGCCACCCAGCTGCGCGCCGACACCCCCGCCACCGACCACGACCGGGCCCAGAACTCATGATCGCGCGCTCACCCCACACCCCCGACGATCCGGCCAGGGCCCGCGCCCTGGACAAGGCGGCCCACCTCATCGAGGCGCTGCCCTGGCTCTCCCGCTTCCACGGCCGCACCGTCGTGGTCAAGTACGGCGGCAACGCCATGATCAGCGAGGAGCTGCGGGTCCGCTTCGCCGAGTCCATCGTCTTCCTGCGCTACGCGGGCCTGCGACCCGTCGTCGTGCACGGCGGCGGCCCCCAGATCAGCGCCCAGCTCGAGCGCTCCGGCGTGGAGTCCACCTTCACCGCCGGACTGCGCGTGACCACCGACGAGGCCATGGACATCGTCCGCATGGTCCTCACCGGCCAGGTCAACCGCGAGATCGTCGGCCTGGTCAACCAGCACGGCCCCTTCGCCGTCGGCATGTCCGGCGAGGACGCCAACCTCCTGTCCGCCGTGCGCAAGACCGTCGAGGTCGACGGCGAGACCGTCGACCTCGGCCGCGTCGGCGAGATCACGGGGGTCGACCCCGGAGCCGTCGCCGCGCTCCTGGACGACGGCCGCATCCCCGTGGTCTCCAGCGTCGCCCGCGCCGACGACGGCGGCGTCTACAACGTCAACGCCGACACCGCCGCCTCCGCCCTCGCGGTCGCCCTGGGCGCCAGCAAGCTCATCATGCTCACCGACGTCGAGGGGCTGTTCTCCGACTACCCCCGCAACACCGAGCTGATCAGCCGCCTGGACGTCGACGAGCTGCGCGCCCTGCTGCCCTCCCTGTCCTCGGGGATGCTCCCCAAGATGGAGGCCTGCCTGCACGCCGTGGAGGGCGGCGTCCCCCAGGCCCACATCATCGACGGCCGTGTGCCCCACTCCCTGCTCCTGGAGGTCTTCACCGACCAGGGCGTGGGCACCATGGTCGCCGACGAGGAACTGGAGGCCGCCCTGTTCGCGGGCAACGGCCACCTCCCGCGCCCCTGGCGCAACACGCACACCACCGTCACCAACGAAGGAGGCGCACAGTGACCAGCGGTTCCCACCTGCGCGAGCGCTTCGCGGCCTCGCTCATGCCCACCTACGGCGTCCCGCCCGTGGCCCTCACCCTCGGGCGCGGCTGCGAGGTCTACGACGCCGACGGCCGCCAGTACCTCGACCTCATCGCCGGGATCGCCGTCTCCAGCCTCGGACACGGACACCCCGCCCTGGTCAAGGCGGTCGCCCACCAGGCGGCCACGCTCGCCCACACCAGCAACCTGTTCGTCCACGAACGCGAGGTCCAACTCGCCGAGCGCCTGATCGGCCTGGTCGGCGGCGACGCCAAGGTCTTCTTCACCAACTCCGGCACCGAGGCCAACGAGGCCGCGCTCAAGCTGGTCAAGCGTGCCGCCGGGCCCGGCCGCCACTACTTCGTCGCCGCCGCCCACGGCTTCCACGGCCGCACCTCCGGCGCCCTCGCCCTCACCGGCAAGGAGGCCATCCGCGAGCCCTTCGGACCCTTCGGCATGGACGTGCGCTTCGTCCCCCACGGCGACCTGGACGCCCTCGCCGAGGCCGTCGACGAGCACTGCGTCGCGGTGTTCACCGAACCCACCCAGGGCGAGGCCGGGGTCGTCCCCGCCCCCGAGGGCTACCTCGCCGGGGTCCGGCGGATCTGCGACGACACCGGCGCCGCCTTCGTCCTCGACGAGATCCAGAGCGGCATCGGCCGCACCGGCCGCTGGTTCGCCCACCAGGAGGAGGACGTGCGCCCCGACGTGCTCACCCTCGCCAAGGGCCTGGGCGGCGGCCTGCCCATCGGCGCCTGCGTCGGGTTCGGCCGCTACGCCGACGCCTTCGACAAGGGCGACCACGGCTCCACCTTCGGCGGCAACCCCGTGGCCTGCGCGGCGGCCCTCGCCGTCCTCGACACCATCGAGAGCGAGAACCTGCTCGCCCACACCGCGGTCATGGGCGACCTGCTCGCCGAGCAGATCGACGCCGTCGACCACCCCCTGCTGGCCGGACAGCGCGGCAGCGGGCTGTGGCGGGCCCTGGAGCTCACCGCGCCGCACGCCGCCCACGTGCAGGAACAGGCGGCCGTCCGCGGCTTCCTCGTCAACGCCGTGGCCCCCGACGCGATCCGGATCGCACCGCCCCTGGTCATCACACCCGAACAGATCGGCCTGTTCATCGAGGCGCTGCCCACCATCCTGGACGCAGCCGAGGCCGCAGCGACGAAGGAGCAGCAGTAGCCGTGACCCGCCACTTCCTGCGCGACGACGACCTGACCCCGGACGAACAGGCCCGGGTCCTCGACCTCGCCGACGACATGAAGAACGACCGCTTCGGCCACCGGCCGCTCGCCGGTCCGCGCACCGTTGCCCTGATCTTCGACAAGCCCTCCACCCGGACCCGGCTGTCCTTCGCCGTCGGCGTCGCCGACCTGGGCGGCAGCGCCCTGGTCCTGGACACCGCCAGCACCCAGATGGGCCGCGGCGAACCCCTGGAGGACACCGCCCGCGTCCTGGAGCGCCAGGTCGCCGCCGTCGTGTGGCGCACCTTCGCCCAGAGCGACCTGGAGACCCTGGCCGCCCACATCTCCGTGCCGGTGGTCAACTCCCTCACCGACGAGTTCCACCCCTGCCAGATCCTGGCCGACCTCCAGACCGTCCGCGAGCACAAGGGAGCCCTGGCCGGGCTCACCCTCGCCTACCTGGGCGACGGCGCCAACAACATGGCCCACTCCTACCTGCTCGGCGGCGCCACCGCCGGACTCCACGTGCGCGTCGGCGCCCCCGAGGGGCACCAGCCCGACCCCGGCGTGGTCGCGCGCGCCGCCGAGATCGCGGCCACCACCGGCGGGTCGGTCACGGTCACCGCCGACGCCCGCGAGGCCGCCCGGGGAGCCGACGTCCTGGCCACCGACACCTGGGTCTCCATGGGCCAGGAGGACGAGGCCGCCGACCGCGAGGCGCCCTTCCGCCCCTACGCGATCGACGCCGACCTGCTCGCCACCGCCGCCCCCGATGCGGTCGTCCTGCACTGCCTGCCCGCCTACCGCGGCAAGGAGATCTCCGCCGAGGTCATCGACGGGCCGCAGAGCGTGGTCTGGGACGAGGCCGAGAACCGCCGCCACGCCCAGAAGGCCCTGCTCGCCTTCCTGCTGGAGGTCAGCGACAACCCCGGAGCCGTCCGGCCATGACGGCGGAGAACGGCGGCACGGCGCCGATGACCAAGGCGGCCAGACACGCCCGGATCACCGACGTCCTCACCCGCGAGGACGTCAGGTCCCAGGGCGAGCTGGCCAGGCGCCTGGCCGAGGCGGGCGTCCAGGTCACCCAGGCCACCCTCTCCCGGGACCTGGACGAGCTGGGCGCCGTCAAGCTCCGCACCGCCGAGGGCCACCTGGTCTACGTGCTGCCGGGGGAGGGGGGAGAACGCCTCCAGCGCACCCGACCCGACAGCCTGGACCTGGAACAGGTCTCCGGCGCGCGCCTGACCCGGCTCGCCGAGGACCTGCTGGTCTCGGCCGAGGCCTCCGCCAACATGGTCATCGTCCGCACCCCGCCCGGAGCGGCCCAGTACCTGGCCTCGGCCATCGACCACACCGACTTCCACGCCATCCTGGGCACCATCGCGGGGGACGACACCATCCTGGTCATCTCCCGCGCCCCCCAGGGCGGCGAGGACCTGGCCGCCGCCCTCCTGCGACTGGCCGACCGCAGACCGTAACCTCGCACGAGGGCGTCCCGGGCACCCCGCCGCCGGGCCGCGCGGCCGGCGCCCGCACACGTAGCACCCGAGCGGACGCGGGGCCCGGCCCCGTACCGCCGCACCACACGTCAAGGAGAGACCACCATGGCCGACCAGCCCGAGGCGCTGCGCCTGTGGGGAGGCCGCTTCGAGGGCGGCCCCGACCAGGCCCTGGCACGCCTGTCGCTGAGCACCCACTTCGACTGGCGCCTGGCCCGCCACGACATCGCCGGATCGCGCGCCCACGCCCGCGCCCTGCACCGCGCGGGCCTGCTCACCGGCGACGAGCTGGACCGCATGATCGAGGGCCTGGACCGGTTGGAGGCCGACGTGGCCTCCGGGGCGTTCACCCCCGTCCTGGAGGACGAGGACGTGCACACCGCCCTGGAGCGCGGCTTCATCGAGCGGGTCGGCGCCGAACTCGGCGGACGGCTGCGCGCCGGGCGCTCCCGCAACGACCAGATCGCCACCCTCGTGCGCATGTACCTGCGCGAGGAGGCCCGGCAGATCGCCGACCAGCTCCTGGACCTGGTGCGGGCCCTGGCCGACCAGGCCGCGGCCCACCCGGACGCCGCCATGCCCGGCCGCACCCATCTCCAGCATGCCCAGCCCGTGCTGCTCGCCCACCAGCTCATGGCGCACGCATGGCCGTTGGTGCGCGACGTCGAGCGGCTGCGCGACTGGGACCGCCGCGCCGCGGTGTCCCCCTACGGCTCCGGCGCGCTGGCCGGGTCCTCCCTCGGACTGGACCCCCGCGCGGTCGCCGCCGAGCTGGGCTTCCCCGACTCCGTGGACAACTCCATCGACGGCACCGCCGCCCGCGACGTCGTCGCCGAGTTCGCCTTCGTCACCGCCATGATCGGCGTGGACCTGTCCCGGCTCTCGGAGGAGGTCATCCTGTGGGCGACGAAGGAGTTCTCCTTCGTCACGCTCGACGACGCCTTCTCCACCGGCTCCTCGATCATGCCGCAGAAGAAGAACCCCGACGTCGCCGAACTCGCCCGCGGCAAGGCCGGGCGCCTCGTCGGCGACCTCACCGGGCTGCTCACCACCCTCAAGGGGCTCCCGCTGGCCTACAACCGGGACCTCCAGGAGGACAAGGAGCCGGTCTTCGACGCGGTGGACACCCTCCACCTGCTGCTGCCCGCGATGACCGGCATGGTCGCCACCCTCACCTTCCACACCGACCGGATGGCCGAACTCGCCCCGCAGGGCTTCTCCCTGGCCACCGACATCGCCGAGTGGCTGGTGCGCGAGCGCGTGCCCTTCCGGGAGGCGCACGAGATCGCGGGCACCTGCGTGCGCGTGTGCGAGGAACGCGGCATCGACCTGCCCGACCTCGGCGACGACGACCTCGCCGCCGTCTCGGAGCACCTGACCCCGGCGGTGCGCGAGGTCCTCACCGTGTCCGGTTCCCTGGCCTCGCGCTCGGGCAGGGGCGGTACCGCCCCCGTGCGCGTGGCCGAGCAGCTGGAGAAGCTGCGCTCGGACATCGAGGAGCACCGCAAGGCCTTCACCGCCTGATCTCCGCGGAGTCCGTGTACGGGCGCGCTGATCCCCACCGTGGTCAGCGCGCCCGTACGCGTTCGCGGAGCCCCCTCCCGCGACCGCGTTCGCGGTCGCCGCGCCCACGTCACACCCATTTTGGAATTCGCCCGGCACCCGCGGTGAGAGTGCGGTAGCGTCCTGAGTCTGCGGGCACCAGGCGTGGTCTGCCCTGTGCGAACCGTGACGACCCCTCGGTGCACGGCACTTCCGGCGCATCCGCGCGTCGTGCGGTGCGACCACGTCCGACAGGCGCCCGCGACCAGTCCGTGGGAGGGACGCAATGGGGAACACGGGAGGCACCGGCCGCAGCGCCATCAGGGCTCAGATCAACAGGATCGTACTGATCCCCAGCATCACCTTCCTGGCGCTGTTCGTCGTCCTCAGCACGGCCATACTCGTCCAGGCGGTGTCGCTGCGCGCCTCGGTCGGCGACGGCCGCGCCGGGATCCGGCTCGCCGCCGCGCTCACCCTCCTCCAGGAGGAGCGCCGCCTGAGCGCCGAGTACCTCGCCGACCCCGCCGAGGACGGCCGCTCCGCCCTGGCCGAGGCGGTCTCGCGCACCGACGAGGCGCTCGTCCCCGTCCACGACCTGCGCGGCACCATCGGCGACCAGGGCGACCCGGCTACCGTGCCCCTCACCGAGGACTTCTTCGCCTCCCTGGCCGAGGTCACGGAGCTGCGCGCCCAGAGTCTGGCCGAGCCCGGCCCGGCCGAGGACGCCCTCACCGTCTACACCACCGCGATCGGACAGGGCATCCGCCTCTACGCCGGCACCGCCCGTTCCCTCGACAACGGTCCCGCCACCGCCGAGGCCGCCGCCGTCACCGACCTGATGTGGGCCCAGGAGAGCTTCAGCCACGCCGACGCCCTCATCGGAGCAGTGCTCGCCGAGGACACCCTCGACCGCTTCCAGCAGGTACAGGTCGCCGCGCTCATCACCGACGCCCGCCACCGCGTCGACATGGCCCCTCCCGGATTCGCCGCCGACGACGGCGATCCCCCCGCCCTGACCGCCCTCGCCGGGAGCCGCCCCTGGCAGGAGGCCCTGGCCATCGCCGACACCCTCGCCACGTACCAGGCCCCGGTCACCGTGGACGCCCTCACCGGCGAGCAGGTCCGCGAACCCGTGCCGCCCGAGGGGCTCGGCGGGTGGCGCGAGGTCGCCGACCAGGTCAACACCGAACTGGCCGGCATCACCGCCGCGCGCGCCGCCGACGTCGTCACCGCCACCGAGCAGGCCAGTTCCTGGATGCTCACCCTCGCCGTGGGCGGCAGCATCACCTCACTGTTCGCGGGCACCCTCGCCTACGGCGTGGCCGCCCGCTCCGCCGGACGCCTCACCTACCGGCTCGCCCAGCTGCGTGCCGACACCCTGGGCAGCGCGCGCAGCGACCTGCCCCGCATCGTGCGCCGCCTGGAGTCGGGGGAGCACGTCGACCTCGACGCCGAGATGAAACAGCTCGACCACGGCGACGACGAGGTCGGCCAGGTCGCCGACGCCTTCAACATCGCCCAGCGCACCGCCGTCGCCGCCGCCGTCAAGCAGGCCGACATCCGCGCGGGCGTCAACCGGGTCTTCCTCGGCATCGCCCACCGCCACCAGTCCCTCCTCCAGCGCCAGCTCCAGCTGCTGGACCGGGTCGAGCGCGAGGAGGAGGACCCCGACCTGCTGGAGAGCCTCTTCCAGCTCGACCACCTGGCCACCCGGGGCCGCCGCCACGCCGAGAACCTCATCATCCTGGGCGGTGCCCAGCCCGGCCGCCGCTGGCGCCACCCCGTCCCGCTCGTGGACATCCTGCGCGGCGCCATCTCCGAGACCGAGGAGTACACCAGGGTCCGGCTGACCTCCGTGCCCGACCTGTCGCTGTCCGGCGCCGCCGTGGCCGACGTCATCCACATGCTCGCCGAGCTGGTCGAGAACGCCACCGCCTACTCTCCGCCGCACACCCAGGTCACCATCGCCACCGAGTCCGTGCCCAAGGGCGTGGCAGTGGAGATCGAGGACCGAGGGCTGGGCATGACCGAGGAGGTCCTGACCAGCTCCAACCGCACCCTCAGCGAGGCGCCCGAGTTCGACGTCATGACCTCCGGCGGGGACTCGCGCCTGGGCCTGTTCGTCGTCGCCCGCCTCGCCGCCAAGCACGACATCCGGGTGCAGCTGCGGCACTCGCCCTACGGCGGCACCCGGGCCGTGGTGCTCGTTCCCGGTGCCCTGGTGGCCTCCTCCTCCAGCGCGCCGGAACGGCCCCGCGCGGCCATCCGCCAGGGCGCCCACCCGGTGCCCCCGGAGCCGTCGGGGCAGCACAGCGACCTGCTCACCGTGCAGGACGCCCCCCACCGGGCCCGGCCCCTCCTGCGCCCGGTCCCGCGCGACGGCGACGGCGCGCGTCCTGCCCGGGCCACCCCCGTGCTGCGCCGGGTGCCGTCACCCGATCCCGAGACCGAGGCCGCGGACGCCGCCCTCGCGGCCGAACCCGGGGCCGGCCGGGTCGGTGCCGGACCCGACCGCCCCGGACTTCCCCGACGCAGGCGGCAGGCCAGCCTGGCCCCCCAGCTCAGAGCCGAGGACCCGCCGGAGGCCGAGGAACCCGACCCCCCGGGCTCCTCACGGCGCACCCCCGAACAGGCGCGGCGGATGATGGACGCCTTCAGCACCGGGACCCGGCGCGGCCGGGCCGCGGACATCGGGGCCGACGCCGACGGGCGTGAACACAGCAGTGACGGTCAGGTCGGTGCGAGCGCCGACGATCACACGGGAGAAAGCGACTGACATGGTGGGCAAGAGCAAGGCCGCTGACAACCTGGACTGGCTCCTGGACGACCTCGTCGACCGCGTCGTCGGCGCCGAGAACGCGATCGTCCTGTCAGCCGACGGACTGCTGCTCGGAGGCTCGCGGGGGCTGGCCTCCGAGGACGCCGAGCACCTGTCCGCCCTGGCGTCGGCGTTCCAGAGCCTGGCGCGCGGGACGGGGCGCCACTTCGGCGGCGGCGACGTCCGCCAGACCGTGGTGGAGATGGAGCACTCCTACCTCTTCGTCACCGCCGCGGGCGCGGGAGCGTGTCTGGCGGTGCTGGCCACCGAGGACGCGGACGTCGGACTGGTCGCCTACGAGATGAACCTGAGGGTCAAGCGGGTGGGCCAGTTCCTCACCGCCGCGCCGCGCCGGTCGGACCACCTCACCGTCACCGGGAGCGCCGGTTCATGAGCACGTCCGGAGAGCGGCGCGGAGTGCCGCCGGCCGAACCCCCGGCCCCGGACGAGGCGGCGCAACCGCTGTCCGGCCGCCGGGCGCTGGCCTGGTACCGGGGCCGCGGGCACCCGACGTCGGAGGGGCCCGCGCCGGGCGTCGTGCTCGGCGACGCCCCCTCGGGACAGCTCGTGCGCCCGTACACCATGACGGGGGGCCGCACCCGGCCCCGCACCGGCCCGCGCCTGGACCTGGTCACCATCGTCGTCGCCGCCACCGACCGCGGGGACCGGGAGGGGGAGCCCGAACAGCAGGCCATCCTGAGCCTGTGCCGCAGACCCATATCGGTGGCCGAGATCTCCGCCCGGCTCGACATTCCCCTGACCGTCGTCAGGGTGCTCCTGGGGGACCTCCTCGCCGACGGCGACGTGCGCACCCGGGCGCCCATGACCCAGCTCCCCGAGAAGAAAGTACTTCAGGCGGTACTCGATGGCATCCGCAGACTCTGACACCAGGCCGCAGGAAGCGATCCCCCAGGCGGTCAAGATCATCGTGGCGGGGGGATTCGGCGCGGGCAAGACCACACTGGTCGGCTCCGTCAGTGAGATCACCCCGCTGAGCACGGAGGAGGTGATGACCGAGGCCAGCTACGGCGTGGACGACCTCGGGGGAGTGGAGGACAAGACCACCACCACGGTCGCCCTGGACTTCGGCCGCATCACCATCAACCCCGACATCGTCCTGTACCTGTTCGGCACCCCCGGCCAGGACAGGTTCTGGTTCATGTGGAACGAACTCTCCCAGGGAGCGCTGGGCGCGGTCGTGCTGGCCGACACCCGCCGTCTGAACACCTGCTTCCACGCCGTGGACTTCTTCGAGCGCCGCGGGGTGCC
This sequence comes from Nocardiopsis alborubida, assembly GCF_012396365.1. Classification (GTDB taxonomy): domain Bacteria; phylum Actinomycetota; class Actinomycetes; order Streptosporangiales; family Streptosporangiaceae; genus Nocardiopsis; species Nocardiopsis alborubida. The sequence continues at coordinate 189,044 of NZ_JAAXPG010000011.1, forward strand.
GTTCGTGGTCGCGGTGAACCGCTTCGAGGGCTCCACCGTCTACCGCCGGGAGGAGGTCCGTGAGGCGCTGGACATCTCCGCCGAGGTGCCGGTCGTCATGGCCGACGCCCGCGAGCGCGAGTCCTGCAAGGAGGTACTGGTGGAGCTGGTCACCCATGTGATCCGGGGCCGCAACCCCGTCATGAGCGGGTGACATGTGCGGGCCGCCGACCCGGACAATCCACGCGGATTCGATCCGGTATACGTTCGGGGGACACGCCCATGAAACATGGTGCCGAACGCTACAATGTCGCGGCAGTGACCACCGGCCCCACCGGGCACCCCATCCGCCTCTCATCTGAATCCTGGTATGCGAAACTCTGACCGACTTCCCCCACGCGAACTGCCCAAGCGGCGCTCCGGCCGCCACCGCAACCCGCTGTCCTTCGACAACTGGTTCGGCACCCCCGCCCTGATCATGGCGGTCCCGGGCACGGCCGACCGGGCCAGGGGCGCCGACGGTGAGTCGATCGGTGCCCGGATGGCCGACCTCGTGCGCGCCTACCGCCCCGAGGTCACCATCCGTTACGGCCACACCGAGGGCGACGAACAGAGCCTCACCGAGGCACTCACCGACCTCACGGACGAGCAGGGCAGTCCCCTGTCCGCCGTCGTCGTCCCACTGGTCACCGCACCGCACGCGGGCACCTCCGCCGCGATCGAGGCGGCCGTGGCCCGGACGAGCACCGAAGCGCGCGTCACCGAGGGCCTGGGGCCGCACCCCATGCTCGCCGAGGTGCTGCACCTGCGGCTGGCCGAGTCGGGATACGTGCGCGCGGACCGCATGCGCCTGATCAGTGTGGTCGCCCGTGACACCACCATGGCGGACGGCATCATCGTCGGGGCCGTGGGCGGTGAGGCCGCGGCCGGGGCCGCAGGGGTGAGCGCGGTGCTGCTCGCCGCGCGCCTGGGCCTGACCGTGCTGCCCGCCGACCTGGAGAACGAGGCCGCGGTCGAGCAGATCGTGGGCCAGTTGCGCCAGGGCGGCTGCAAGCGCCCGGTGATCGCGCCCAGCGCCCTGGGGCCGGAGCTGCCCCGCGAGGAGCTGGAGGCGCTCGCCTCGCGCTTCGGCGCCAGACTCGGCGCGCCCCTGGGCGCGGACAGCCTGCTGGGCAAGATCGCCGCCCTGCGCTACGCCGAGGTCCTCAACTCCCTGGGAGTGGAGCAGCCGCCCACGGTCGAGGAACTGCCCGCCCCGGTGGGCTCCCGACACCGCCCGGAGTCCTGACGGGGAGCGGCCGTGACGAACGCAGCCTCCCCGACGGCGCCCTGAGGGCGCGACACGCCGTACCCCGGCACACGACGGTGTGCCTCCCCGGGGGCCGTCCGCACAGCGGGCGGCCCCCGTCGTGTGTGTCCGGCGTCCGGACCTGCGGGTTCTTCGCCCGGGAGCGGTGGTAACACATCCGCGGGGGTGATCCGCCCAAAGAAAAGGCAACTGATAGTGATCGTTTGACAGCATAAAGCAAGGATTTTTCGATAGCCTCGGCTCGACCGAAAGCCGCCGGGGAGCCCTCTCGCCGCCCGGCAACCGCACAGGCTGGAGGGGGCCATGCGCAGAACCCGCGACAACGCGCCCACGATCCGGAGGCAGCTCACCCGCATCGTGCTGATCCCGAGCCTGTGCTTCCTCGCGCTCTGGCTCGTCGTGGCCGCCGTCGGTACGATCCGCGCCGTCCAGTTCATGGGCGCCGTCGTCCAGGCGGGCGAGGGAGCACAGGTCTTCTCCGAGGCGGCGGAGGAGGTGTGCGCCGAACGCCGCCTCTCCCTGGTCCACCTGGGCCGCATCGAAAGCACCGGCACCCGCGACGACGAGGTCGGCGCCGCCCTCGACGAGCAGCGGGAGAACACCGACGCCGCCATGGCCGAGGCCGTCGCGTTCGCCGAGCGACTGCGCGGAACCCGCGACGACGAGGTCAAACGCAGCGCGACCGCCCTGGTGGACAGCGCCGGAATCCTCGACGAGGTCCGCGCGGACGTGGACGGGCACGGCGTCGGGCAGGCGGAGACCATCCTGCGCTACGGCGAGGTCCTGGCGGGCACCACCGGAGCCACCACCGCGCTCGTGCACACCACCGACGGCGGGGAGAACCTCACCGACGCCGTCCTGACCAGCGAGCTCATGGGCGCCTCCTCCGCCTACTCCACCGCCGACGCGCTGCTCGCGGGCGCCATCGCCCGGGGCGAGATGAGCTACGAGGAGACGGCGCACTTCACCTACCTCACCGCCACCTACCGCGACACCCTGGAATCGGTCGACGCGGCCATGCACCCGAGCGTGGCCGCGCACCACGAGGAGGTGGTCTCCCTGCCCGCCTGGTCCCGTGCGGAGGACCTCAGCCGCCAGGTCGTCACCCGGCGCCCGCTCGCGGAGCCGGCCGAACCCGGGGAGGGAGCCGCGGGCTCGAACTGGAACGCCGACGTCGACATCAGAGCGGACGCGTGGGACGAGTCCTCCGCCGAGGCCGCCCTGGCGCTGCAGGAACTGGCCGGGGTCCAGGCCCGGCGCACCATCGACCTGGCCTGGAGCGCCGCCCTGGTGCGAGTCTCATCGGGCGTGGCGGCGGCCGCGCTCACCCTGGCGGGCGGCGCGGTGGCCATCGCCGTGGTCGGCCGCTCCTCGCGCCGCCTCACCGAGCGCCTGACCCACCTGCGCGAACAGATCCTGGACCGCGACGGTGACCTGCCCGGCATCGTCGACCGAGCCCAGCGCGGCGAGAAGGTCGACGTGCAGGAGGAGCTGCCGCCGCTGGACGAGTGGGGGGACGACGAGATCGGCCAGGTCGCCGAGGCCTTCGACGCCGCCCAGCTCACCGCCGTGGAGTCGGCGGTGCTCCAGGCCGAGATCCGCAGGGGTGCCAACCGCGCCTTCCTGGGCATCGCCTTCCGCAACCAGGCCCTGGTCCAGCGCCAGCTCCGCCTGCTCGACGAGATCGAGTACCACGAACAGGACCCCGAGGCGCTGCGCCGCCTGTTCCGTCTGGACCACCTAGCCACCCGCGCGCGCCGCTACTCCGACAACCTCATCATCCTCGGCGGGGGGCAGTCGGCCCGCCGCTGGCGCCAACCCCGTCCGCTCGTGGACGTGCTGCGCGCCGCCATCGCCGAGACCGAGGACTTCGAGCGTGTCCGACTGACCTCGGCGCCCCGCGTGCTCGTACACGGGCAGGTGGTGGCCGACGTGGTGCACCTGCTCGCCGAGCTGGTCGAGAACGCCACGCAGTTCTCCCCGGCGGGCACGCCCGTGGACGTCGGCTGCACACCGGCCGCGGAGGGGCTGGTGGTGGAGGTCGAGGACCGGGGCCTGGGCATGTCCGAGCGCGGCTACGCGGAGGCCGAGCGCACGCTCACCCAGTCTCCCGAGTTCGACGTCATGGCCCTGCCCGAGGACCCCCGGCTGGGCCTGTTCGTGGTGTCCCGCCTGGCCGGGCGGCACGGGGTCCGGGTGTGGCTGCGGCCCTCGCCCTACGGGGGCACCCGGGCGACCGTGCTCATCCCCGCCTCCCTGCTGGAGCCGGTCGACAACCTCGTGACGGTCTCGGGCACGCCCACGGGCCGCCCTGTGGCGAACGGACGGGAGCCGGGCGTCCCGACCGGGTGGGGGGCGTCTCCCGTGCGGGCCGCCATTCCCCTGCGCGGCCACACCGCGGGCGGCGCGGACGGTACCGTCCAGGACCGGACCGGCCCGCAGGTTCCCGTCGTACCTTCCGGGCAGAGCGGTCCGCAGTCCTTCGCCCCGCAGTCGGACCGGACCGGCCCGCAGGTCCCCGTGCCGCCTCTCGGGCAGAGCGGTCCGCAGTCCTTCGCCCCGCAGTCGGACCGGACCGGTCCGCAGGTTTCCGCGCGCGGAGGTCAGACAGGTCCGCGGTCTCCTGTGGGACGTGCCGGGCAGAGTGACCCGCAGGTCCCTGTACCGCCTCTCGGGCAGAGCGGTCCGCAGTCCTTCGCGCCGCAGTCGGATCGGACCGGTCCGCAGGTTCCCGTCGTACCTTCCGGGCAGAGCGGTCCGCAGTCCTTCGCGCCGCAGTCGGATCGGACCGGTCCGCAGGTTCCCGTCGTACCTTCCGGGCAGAGCGGTCCGCAGTCCTTCGCGCCGCAGTCGGACCGGACCGGCCCGCACGGGGTCGTCCTCGCGCACACCGGACCGCAGGGACACGTTCCCTCGTCCGGCGGGCCCGGTGCCACCCCGCCGGGGAACACGGGGGAGCACCTGCTCCCCCACCCGCACGGCCGCCCGCTCGGACAGGAACCCGTTCCCGAACCGTGGCCCGACGGCGCGGCGCGCGCACCCGCCCCCACGCGGCCGAGGGGGAACGGTGAGAGCTGACGGCACCCCCGGCCGCAGAGCGGCCGCCCACGCCCCCACAACCCACCCGGACCCGCCCCCGCCCCTCCCCGGTCCAGAGGAGGAACCCGGCCAGGAGCGCTTCCTGCGCCCCTTCGCCGTGGCCGCGGGCGACCCCGACGCCCGCGCCTTCGGCGTTCCCCGCTGCGGTCCGGACGAGCCCGACCTGCTCAGCCTCGTCGTCGCCGCGCGCGTCCCGGGCCGCCACGAGCTGCTGCGGCCCGAACGCGAGGCACTCCTTCGACACGCCCTGCGCGCGCGTACCGTCGTCGAGCTCGCCGCCGAGGTGCGCCTGCCGGTCGGCCAGGTCAGGGGCATCGTCTCCGACATGGTCGCCGACGGCTCGCTCCAGCGCTGCGGCCCGTCGCGTCCGCTGGGCCGGGAGGACCTGCTGCACGCCGTCCTCGTCGGACTGCGCGCGCTGTGACCGGTCCGCCCGCCTCCCGCCCGGACCCGGGTTGCTAGCGTGCCGCCATGCGCAGCACCGAACACATCGGCGTCATCGGAGCGGGCATCGTCGGCCTGGCCCTCGCCCGCCGCCTCACCCTCCACCGCCCCGGCACACGCGTCACCGTCCTGGAGAAGGAGGACCGGGTCGCCGCGCACCAGACGGGCCACAACAGCGGCGTCGTCCACGCCGGGCTCTACTACAGACCCGGCTCCCTGAAGGCCACGCTGTGCCGGCGCGGCGTCGGCCTGCTCCGGGACTACTGCGCCGAGTACGGGCTGCCCTACCAGGAGGTCGGCAAGGTCCTCGTGGCCGCCGACGCCGACGACGAGGCACGCCTGGACGACGTCGAACGCCGCGCGCGGGACAACGGCGTCCCCGGCGTCACCCGACTGGGCCCCGAGGGCCTGCGCGCGATCGAACCCCACGCGGCGGGCGTCGCCGCCCTGCACTCGCCGACCACCGCCGTCACCGACTTCGTCGCCGTCGCCGAGCAGTTCGCCGACGACGTGCGCCGGTCCGGCGGCCGGGTACTGCTCAACACACCCGTGCTGGACCTGCGCCAGGAGCACGACGGCGTCCGCGTCCTCACCGGCGACCCCCGGGGCGAGCGGACCATCCACCGCTTCGACCGCCTGGTGATCTGCGGCGGCCTGCACAGCGACCGCCTCGCCCGCATGGCGGGCGCCGCGGAGGACCCCCGGGTGGTGCCCTTCCGCGGCCAGTACCACGAGCTCGTCCCCGAGCGCCGCCACCTGGTGAACGGCCTGCTCTACCCCGTCCCCGACCCTCGGTACCCCTTCCTCGGGGTGCACCTGACCCGCCACGTCCACGGTGAGGTCATGGCCGGTCCCAACGCCATCCTCGCCACCGCGCTGGAGGGCTACCGGGCACGCGACGTGCGCACCCGGGAACTCGCGCGGACCCTGTCCTGGCCCGGGTTCTGGCGCCTGGCCCGCCGCCACTGGACCGCGGGCGCACGAGAGACCCTCGTGTCCGCCTCGCGGGCCGCGTTCGCCGCCCGGGCCCGGCGGCTGCTGCCCGAGCTGGCCGCCGCCGACCTGCGCCCGGCCCCGTCCGGGGTGCGCGCCCAGGCACTGGCCCGGGACGGCTCCCTGCTCGACGACTTCCACGTGGACACCCACGGGCGGGTGGTGTGCGTGCGCAACGCGCCCTCACCCGCGGCCACGTCCTCTCTGGCGATCGCCGAGTTCCTCACCGACACGTTCGTCCCCTGACCGGCGGGGTAGGGGGCTCCGACGCGGGCCACGCGCGTGTCGGAGGGGGTTGTCCACAGGTTCGAGGACACTCTGGAACGGGCCCTCGCGGCGTCCCACCATAAGAGGTGGCGGCGGTGCGGGAGGGTCCCGCGACCGCCGCCGGAGGTGACCATGCGTGTTCTCCGGTGGGTCGCGGCGGTCCTCGCCGCCGCGCTCGCACTCGTCGCGGCCCCGGCCGCAGCCAGCCCACGAGGGGGAGAGTTGGACGGATTCACCATCGGGCACCTGCCCGACCAGATCGACGACCGGACCTCGGTCTCCGACTTCGACTACGAGTGGGGCGGGGTGTCCTTCTCCAGCCGGGTGTGGGAGACGACCCTGGAGGGGGGAGGGGCCAGGGTGGTCCTCCAGGTCCTGGTCATGCGCGGCGACGGGCTCAGCGACCTGCCCGCCGTCCGCGACTTCCTGACCGAATACCACGAACGCTCGCCCGACTGGGAGCTCACCGAGTTCGACAACAACGGCCTCACCGCTCTGCACGGCGACACCGAGGCGTTCTGGACGCCCTTCCAGGGGGTGGCGGTGGAGGTCCGAGACGCCTTCGGCCTCGTCGGTCAGAAGGAACTCCTGGCCACCGCCCGGGGTGTCAGAGCCGCCAACCCCGCCTGAACCGGCCTCAGCAGCCCGAGAGAACCTCGCGCAGCGCCGCCTCCTCGTCCGGATCGACGGTCAGGTCCCACACGTGCTTGACCTCGATCCACGAGACCACGTAGTCGCAGTGCGAGGACTCCAGCGGCGGCAACCAGTCGGCGGGGTCGGAGTCGCCCTTGGAGCGGTTGGTCGACGCGCTCACCGCCCACAGCTGTGAGGAGTCCAGGTCGTTGGCGAAGCGCCCGCGCTCCTCGGTCGTCCACGCGTGGGCACCCGAGCGCCAGCCCTCCTTCAGGGCCACCATGTGGTCGATGTCGAGGTCCTCCGCCTCGGTCAGGGTCTCCCCGTCATAGGGGCTGTACCAGGACCCCGACACCGGCTGGCAGTCGTCGTCGACCCGCACGTCCTCGCCGTCGCGCAGCAGGACCACCTGACGGGTGGTGCAGTTGTCCTGCACGCCGCTTTCCCAGTGGGGGAACAGCGCCCGGTCGTATCCCGGCGGGTCGTTCTCCTCCTCCACCCGCAACTCCTCCATCCGCTGTCGGGCCTGCTCCACCGACGACGAGGAGGCGCCGCCGTCCCCGGGAACGGACGAACCGTCGTCCCGGGGCTCGGCGGTGCGCTCGGGATCCAGCTCGATCACTCCCAGCTGGTACAGCACGAACGCGGCGACGGCGAGAACGCCGACCACGGCGGTCACCAGACCACCGATCTTCGACGCGGCCTTCTTGGGCATCAGGGGCTCCACAACGGGTTGGGCGCCGTACACGGACGGCGCGAGGTCGTGTCAACCAGCTTGGCCCATGCTCGGGTAAGGCCGTAACACCGCTCGAAGCCAGGTGTTGCTCACCGGGAGTCGCGTCGACGGGGCGAAGGAGACGTCAGGACGCGAGGAGGTCGAACACGAAGGAACCCACCAACAGCAGACCCACGCCCGCGCTGTAGAGCCGTGCCCGGACACGGTTCGGCTGGTCCCGGAGCGTGCGCCAGGCGTACAGGAGCGTGCCCGCCAGCACCAGCGCGCCCTCCACCACGGCCGCCGCCACCGGCGCCTCCCACAACCCCAGACCCAGCAGTGGCAGCCCGCCCGCGCCACCGGGCAGGAACGGCATGTCCGGCCGGTGCACGAGCAGGTCCAGAAGCCAGTGGCTCAACACCACCCCGCCCAGGACCAGACCGGCGTCCCGACCCCACCGTCCACGGAGCAACACGTGTGCCAGACCGCCCACCAACAACGCGAGCGCCAGGTTGCTGGCCAGGGCGTGGGAGTACTCCGCACGGATGAGGAGGGACCCGTAGCCGCTCAGGCCGGGTTCGGCCGGGCCCCCGCTCTCCACACCCAGCGCCGCCAGCGGAAGGAAGACCAGGTCCGGCAACTGCGTCGCGACCAGGAGCGCGCCCATGGGCAGCTCCGGGCGCCACGCCCTGACGATGCCCGCGACCCCGAAGTGTCCTGCCAGCACCGTCTACCTCCTCCTCGTGTTCTCGTGTGTCACGGCAGCGCCGGGCACGGTGCCCGGCCACTCCTGGAAGGTGCGGACGAACCCCTCCACCAGCAGCGCGTAGGACTGGTCCACGTCCTCGGGCAGACCGAAGCCGCCGCGCGCCTCCAGGTCCACGAACCCGTGCAGCGAACTGCGCAGCGCCCGGATCGCGTGCACGTCCTGGTCCTCGGCGATGCCGAACCCGCGCAGGACGGCGGCCAGGACCCGCACCGGGTCGGTGGTCAGCTCGGCCCTGGCCCCGGCCAGCACCGGCAGCTGCTGGAGGGCGACGTAGCGCCCCGGGTGGGCGTGCGCGTAGCGGCGGTAGGCGTCGGCCGTCGCACGCAGCGCCTCCGGACCGGAGCGGCCCACCGCGGCGCGCTGCACCTCCTGGCCGATCCCGTTCGCGCCCAGCAGCGCCACCTCACGGCGCAGCCCCGCCAGTCCGTCCACGTGCTTGTACAGGCTGGGCGTGGCCACCCCGAGCCGCTTGGCGACCGCGGCCAGGGACAGGGAGTCGAACCCCTCCTCGTCGCTGAGCCGCGCCGCCTCCTCGGCCACCACCGCCGGGGTCAGTCCCGCCCTAGGCACCGGCCACGACCTCCCTGACGAGCGCCTCCACGGCGGGCACGACCACGTCGGGCCGCTGCGCGTGGGCGTAGTGGCCGCACTCGGGCACCATCAGCACCGAACCCCCCACCACGGAGGCCACCCGCGCGGCCTGGGCGCGCGGGTCCTTCCAGTCGGGGTCCTGCTCGCCCATGACCACCACGGCCCGGGCCCGCATCCCCTCGGTGTCGGCGACGGTCTCGTTGCGCGCGTAGACCGTCCGGTACACGGCGCGGTAGCGGTCGGCCGGACGCAGCATCTCCAGGACGAGCTCCAACTGGCGCCGGTGTCCCTCGGGCTTGCGGCCGGTGTGCAACTGGTCGTAGACGGCGGTCAGGGCGCGGGGGCCCCAGGGCCGCATCAGGAGCAGCCGCTGGCCGACGCGGGTGAACAGGCCTTGGGAGGGCGGGCCCAGGAACGGGCCGAGCAGGGCGATGCCCGCCACGAGGTCGGGCCGCTCCTTGGCCGCGATGGCGGCGGCGCCCGCGCCCAGGGAGTTGCCCACGATGACCACGTCCCCGCCGCCCAGCTCCTCGGCGAGTGCGAGGGCGTCGGTGGCCGCCGCCCGGCTGGTGTGGTCGTCGAAGGTGGTGTCGCTGTCGCCGTGGCCGCGCAGGTCCATGGCGGCGACCCGGTACCCGGCCTCGGCCAGGCCCGCGCCGACGAAGCGGAAGGAGTGGCGGTGGTCGAACATGCCGGGCACGCAGACCACGAGCGGTCCGGTGTTGTCGGCTCCGTAGAGGTCGTAGGCGATCCGCCCCCGGGGGCGTGTGAGGTGGTGCACTGTGTTCTCCCTGCCGTTTGGCTATCCCTGGTAACCAGAAAGCTAATGCCATTAGCCATCCGAGTCAAGGGGATCCCGCCGGGTTCTCCGGAGGGGGTCGTGTCCGCGCCGGGACGGGGCCGTGCGATCTGCGGCTCCACCACAGCCGATAGCGTGGGGAGGAGGGAAAACCGGATGGCGTTCCGTCGCGTCCGGCCTACACTTCAAGGCAGAACGAGCCCCGCGGGGCCCGCCTACACAACAGAGAGCAACACAGTGACCGACATCATCGACGAACTCCAGTGGCGCGGCCTGCTCGCGCAGACGACCGACCTTGACGCACTGCGCAAGGCGCTCGCCGATGGTCCGATCACCCTGTATTGCGGATTCGACCCGACCGCGGGCAGCCTGCACGTCGGCCACCTCACCCAGATCCTGACCCTGGCCCGTTTCCAGCAGGCCGGGCACCGCCCGATCGCGCTGGTCGGCGGTGGCACCGGTCTCATCGGCGACCCCAAGCCCAGCGCCGAGCGCCAGCTCAACTCGCTGGAGACCGTGCGGGGCTGGGTCGACAACCTGGGCGGGCAGCTGTCCGCGTTCCTGCGCTTCACCCCCGAGGGCGAGCAGCCGGAGCCGACCGACGCCGTCCTGGCCAACAACGCCGACTGGCTCGGCGAGATCAACGCCATCGAGCTGCTGCGCGACGTCGGCAAGCACTTCAGCATCAACCAGATGCTCGCCCGGGAGACGGTGAGGAGCCGGCTCGACGGTGAGGGCATGAGCTACACCGAGTTCAGCTACGTGCTCCTCCAGTCCTACGACTACGTCCAGCTCTACCGCCGCTACGGCTGCACGCTCCAGACCGGCGGCTCCGACCAGTGGGGCAACATCACCGCGGGCCTGGACCTGGTCCGCAGGATGGACGGCAACGAGCCGCACGGCCAGGCGCACGGGCTGACCACGAACCTGCTCACCAAGGCCGACGGCACCAAGTTCGGCAAGACGGAGTCCGGCAGCGTCTGGCTCGACCCCGAGCTGACCTCGCCGTACGCCTTCTACCAGTTCTGGTTCAACGCCGATGACCGCGACGTGGTCCGCTACCTGAGGACCTTCAGCTTCCGCGGCCGCGACGAGATCGAGGAGCTGGAGCGCCAGACCGAGGAGCGTCCGCAGGCACGCGCCGCCCAGCGAGTCCTGGCCGAGGACCTCACCACCCTCGTGCACGGCGAGGACGAGTGCCGCAAGGTCAAGGAGGCCAGCCTGGCGCTGTTCGGCCGCGCGGACCTGTCCGACCTGGACGCCCGCACGCTGGACGCCGCCCTGGCCGAGGTCCCCAGGGCCGAGGTCGACGGCCCCGTCGACGGGCTGCTCGTGACCGACGCGTTCGCGCAGAGCGGCCTGACGCCGAGCAAGTCCGCCGCCCGCCGGGCCATCCAGGAGGGCGGGGCCTACGTGAACAACGTCAAGGTCACCGACGTGGATGCCGTGCTCAGCGCCGAGGACGTGCTCCAGGGGCGCTTCGTCGTGCTGCGCAAGGGCAAGCGCAACATCGGCGGCCTGGTCCTCAACGGCTGACGCGCCGTTCGGCGGGCCGGTGCCGACCACCGGCCCGCGGCTGCGCCCGGGCACCGCCGCGTTCCGGTACCCGGGCACGGCCCGGCCGTCTGCGGCGCAGCAGGGGCACAGGGGCCAGGCGGGTTTCGAGCAGGAACCTTCCGGGCAGGATGCCCGTTGTCTGAACAAAAGCCGACGTAACAGCGCGGATCCGGTGTGAGGGCCGCGCACGTCACGGGGGCCCGTACAAGCCGCCCGTCAGGGGTGACAGGGTCCCGGAGCACGCGGTTGGCGCGTGTACCGGGCTCCGGCTTGACGTCTGCCCCTGCCCTCCCTATAATTGAACGAGTCGCTGCAGGACGGCGAGCGGCCCTCGGGTCGGCTCGGCACCGGACCGGGTCCGGCGACATCCTTCCTCCTCCCAATCGGGTCGGTTCGAGCACTGCTCCGAATCAGCTAGGCTTCGGGAGGCGCTTCCAAGGAA
>NZ_JAAXPG010000012.1 GCF_012396365.1 Nocardiopsis alborubida
TGGCCCATGATCTGGCGGTGGTGCGTCAGGTGAGTGACCGGGTCGCGGTGATGCGTGCGGGTGAGGTGGTGGAGATGGGTGACAGCGACGCGGTGTACGAGAATCCCACCAGCGACTACACCCGCCAGCTGCTGACGGCCGCTCCTGTCCTGGACCCCGACGAGGCCCGCCGTCTGCGTGCCGGGCGCGTGGAGAAGCGAGCCGAGGGCAAGGTCGTCGCCTGACGGTCCTGACGGTCCTGACGGTCCTGACGGTCCCGGTGGACCGGTCGCCGACCGGAGAGGGACCGACCCGACGCCGGTGCCGCCGCGGAACCCCGCGGCGGCACCGGCGTTTCGTGTGCGGAAGGGGTCGCGGGCTCCGGCTCCCGGGGTGCCGGGCAGCCGGGCCCGGGCCGGGGCGAAGACCCCCGGAACCCCCGGTGCCGTGACCACAAAGGTTCGTCGGGGCCGCCCCTCCACCGTTCCACCGTGATCTTGTACTTATAGCGGGTCTCGACGGTCCAACCTCGCTATAAGTACAAGATCATCGCAGGTCAGGGCACTCGTGCCACGCCAGCAACGGTTCCGGCCGGTCCGCTAGCCCGAGGGCCCGCCTCCGGTCGCCGCCGCGGCGAACAGGCGGGCCAGCTCCCGGGCGTAGTCCTCGTGCTCCTCGGCCGGTCTGCGCCGGAGTCGGCCCGGGACCGCGTTCAGGGCGGCGAAGAGGGCGTCGGTGAACACCTCCGGGTCGAAGGCGCGGAACTCCCCGTGGCCCTGCCCCTCGGTGAGGAAGCCGACCAGTTCGGCGCGCCCGGCGTCCTGTCCCCGCGCGATCCACTCGCGGACGGAGGCGGGCACGTCCGCGCCGCTGATCTCCTGGCGCACGGCCACCTCCTGCGGATGGCGCGAGCAGTGCATGACGTGGCCGGTGACGATGCGCACCAGGGCGTCCTCGAACCCCGCCAGCGGTTCGGGCCCGCCCTCCATCGCCCGGTCCAGGCGGGCGTTGACGTACTCCAGCACCTGCCGGAGCAGCCGTTCCTTCGTTCTGAAGTGATACGTGATCAGGCCGGGGCTGACCGAGGCCCGTGCGGCGATGCGCACGAAGGACGCCCGCGCGTACCCCTCCTCGGCGATGGTCTCGACCGCCGCCCGCACGATCTGCCCGCGGCGGGCCTCCTCGATGAAGGAGCGCTTGGCTTCCCCGTCCCCGCTGTCGACTGGTTGCATGTACAGAATCCTATATGCTCAACTAGGAAGGAGTTGACCACCACGGAGGACGCGTCGGAGGGGTAGACGGGGGCGGGTTCGCCACCGCCCCGACCGCGGCCGCCGCCAGGGAGAGGACTTCCCATGACCGACACCCGCCGACCTCCGTCCGTCGTCCGTGAGCACGGGGCGACCCACGTGCTGCTGTGGACCCTCTTCCCCCTGCTCGGGGCCGGGCTGGGCTGGGTGCTGTCCCGGGTGCCGGGCTGGCTCACACTCCTGCCGGAGTGGGTCCACCAGCTCCCGCTGGTCCCGGGGCAGGAGCAGGTCGCCCTCCTGGCGCGCCTGGACGGACCGGTCCTCACAACCGTCCTCGTGGTCCTCGGGGTCCTCGCGGGCGGCTTCGTCGCGCTCGCGTCCTACGACGACATGGTCGCCGTCGAGGCGGACGGGGGCGGGGTGCGCGTCATCCGGTCCGGCCGGAAGGCGGAGTTCGCCCGGGAGAGGGTGGGCGCGGTCTTCGTCGATGGACGGGACCTGGTCCTGCTGGGCACGGACACCGCCGAGCTCGCCCGCGAGCGCACCGGCCACAGCGCCGATCGGCTCCGCGCCGCGTTCGAGGCGCAGGGTTACCCCTGGCGAGACGGCGATCCCCACGCGGACCGGTTCCGGCGCTGGGTCGACGGAATGCCGGGTCTGGAGCAGCACGTCCAGGCGGTTCTGCGGGCCCGCCGGGAGGCGCTGCGGGCGAAGGACGACGACGACAGCGCCGAGCTGCGCGCCGAACTCGCCGGTCTGGGCGTGGTCGTGCGCGATGAGGGGGACCGCCAGTACTGGCGTCCGGTCCGCGGCGGATCCGGCGGCTGAGCCCCGCCGGGGCGGTCCGGGCAGGGGTTGTCCACAGGCGGGAGACGGCCTGGTCGAATCGGGAATGAAAACGGTTATCATTGACTTGTAACGCGTGGGAACACCCGAGGAGGCATCCATGGCACGCAACGAGATCCGGCCGATCATCAAGCTCAAGTCGACCGCGGGGACGGGCTTCACCTACGTCACCCGCAAGAACCGGCGCAACACGCCCGACCGGCTCACCCTGAAGAAGTACGACCCGCGCGTCCGCCGCCACGTCGAGTTCCGCGAGGAGCGCTGAGCGGGCGGGCGACCGCGTCCAACGACCACCCCAAGGGGGCACACATGAAGCAGGGAATCCACCCCGACTACCAGCCGGTCGTCTTCCGCGACCGCGCGGCCGACTTCTCCTTCCTCACCAGGTCCACCGCCACCAGCGACAAGACCATCGAGTGGAGCGACGGCCGTACCTACCCGCTGATCGACGTCGAGATCTCCAGCGCCAGCCACCCCTTCTACACGGGCAACGCCCGCGTGGTCGACACGGCCGGCCGCGTGGAGCGCTTCCAGCGCCGTTACCAGCGCAGGGGCTGACCGACAGAACGCGAGGCGGGGCCCGGCGCCCCGCCCCCGAACCACCCGAGAAGAAGGCAGGACCCGATGGCCGTACCCAAGCGCAGGATGTCGCGGTCCAACACCCGCACGCGCCGCTCCCAGTGGAAGGCCGCCACCCCCGACCTGGTGCGCGTCCACATCCGCGGCCGCGAGTACCTCGTGCCGCGCAACCTCGTGCGCGCCTACGAGCGCGGACTGCTCGCGCCGCCCGAGTAGACGGCCCCGGCGCGGCCCGTCCGGCCCCGCCCCGGCCTCCCGGGCGGGGCGCCCGGCCGTCGTAAGGTGGTGGGCATGCCAGCCCGAACGCCCCGTACCGCGCCCGGCGACGACGCCCCGGGGCTGCGCGCAGACGCGCTGCACAACCGCCACCGCATCGTCGAGGCGGCCCGCGCGGCCTTCTCCGAACGCGGGATCGACGTGCCGATGTCCGCCATCGCCCGCCGCGCCGGGGTGGGGATCGCCACCCTCTACCGCCGCTTCCCCACCCGCGAGTCCCTGGTCACCGAGGTGTTCGCCGACCAGTTGGAGGACTGCGCCTCCCACGTCGACGACGCCCTCGCCGACCCGGACCCCTGGCGGGGCTTCTGCACGGCCGTCGAACGGGTGTGCGCGATGCAGGCCGCCGACCGGGGCTTCACCGGCGCGTTCCTCAGCGCCTTCCCCGGCGCCATCCCCTTCGAGGAGAAGCGCGAGCGCGCCGAACGCGGCCTCACCGAACTCATCCGCCGGGCGAAGGCGGCCGGGCGGCTGCGCCCCGACTTCGCGCTGGAGGACCTCACGCTGCTGCTCCTGGCCAACTGCGGGGCCGCCTCCGGCCCTCCCGAGGAGGCCGCCGCCTCCTCGCGCCGCCTGGTGGCCTACCTCCTCCAGTCCTTCGAGAGCAAGGGGGAGCCCCGCCCGCTGCCCGCGGTCCCGCGGATCGGGCTGGGCCAGATCCCGGACCTCGCCACGGGCTGAGCGCGGCCGGTCCCGCGAAACGCACCGTCCCTGGTACCCGGCCCCCGCGGAGTCGGGCAGTCTTGGGAGTGTGACAACGCGAACCGACGAGACCCCCGCGCCGGACCCCCGGACACCGCGAGCCCCGCGCAGGCCCGTCGACCTCCTCACGGGAGCGGTCGGCCTGCTCGTGGTGGCGGCGATCATGATCGCCGTCCGCGTGGTCACCGACGGTGTGGAGGGGACCGACCCCGACCGGCTCCGCGCGCTGCTGCCCACCGGCCTGCTCCTGCTCGTCGCCGGGGGCGCCAACCTCCTGCTGATCGTCCTGGTCAGCTACGTCGTCCTGCGCACGCTGTTCACCGGGCGGCGGCGCTCCCTGGCCCGGCCGGTCGCCGCCGGGATCGCCGCGTACACCCTCGCCTCGCTGATCAACGCCAGCCTCTTCGCTCTGATCGGCCCGGAGCGGTTCCCCGACGCGCTCGCCCCCGACGACGTCTTCACCAGCGCCACCCTCGGCTACGTGGCCGCCGTCCTGGCCTTCGTCCGCACCATGCCCACCGGGCTGCCTCGGGTCCGCTCGATCCTGTGGGCGGGCAACACCACCGTCGCGGTCTGCGCCCTGCTGGCCGGGGTCACCAGCGTCCTCGCCCTGGTCCTGACCGTCCTGGTCGGCCTCACCTGCGCCTCCCTGGTCCGGTACGCGCTGGGGGAGAGGCCGCCGCCGCAGACCGGCAACGGCCTGGACGCCGAACTGCGCAGGTTCGGGCTGTCCGCCACCGGCGTCTCCCGCGCGGACGACGACGAGGAGGGCAACCCCCGCCACCTGGCCGAACTCGACGACGGCCGCCGGGTGGAGCTGGTCGTGCTCAGCTCCGAGAACACCGCCGGATTCTGGCGGCGCCTGCGCGACCTGCTGTTCCTGCGCGGCCCCGTGGCCCCCCGGATGCTCTACGGCGTCCGCCGCCGCGCCGAGCACGCCGCGCTGATGAGCTTCTCGGCCCGGCAAGCGGGGGCCGCCGTCCCCCGCGTCCTGGCCGTCGGCGAACTCGGGCCCGGCACCGTCCTGCTGGTCCGCGAGCTGCCCGACTTCCGCGCGCTGGACGCACTCGACGACGAGGAGCTCACCGACGGGCTGATCGACCTGTGCTGGCGCGAACTCGGGCTGCTGCACCGCCACCGGCTCGTCCACGGCAACGTCAACGGCGCCACCGTCGGCGTCCTGGGCCGCCCTTCGGGCACAGCCGACCTCTCCGCCGCTGAGGACACACCCGTCCCAGCGGACACCTCCGCGCTGGAGGACACAGCCGCCAGCCCAACAGACACCTCCGTCCCGGAGGGAACCCCCGCGCCGGTCGACGCCTCCGACCCGGCCGACACCTCCGAAGCCACAGCCCCGACCGTTCCGTCGGGTCCCCGTGAGGCGGCGGTCCTCCTCACCGGCCTGGACCGCGGCGGTGTGGCCGCCCCCCAGCTCCAGGTCGCCCTGGACCAGGCCGCCATGCTCACCCTGCTGGCCATGCGGGTGGGGACCGGGCGCGCCGTGGACTCGGCGGTGCGCGCGCTGGGCGTGACCGCCACGGCCGCGGTCCTGCCCTTCCTACAACCCCCCGGCCTGCCCTACACGCTGCGCAGAGCCCTGCGCGGGGACCGCGGACTCCTGGCCAGGCTGCGCGAGCGCGTGGTGCGCATCGCCCCGGAGGCGCCCTCCGAACCCGCCCGCCTGGAGCGGATGCGTCCGCGCACCGTGGTCAGCGTCATCGTCGCCACCGTCGTCGGCCTGGTGCTGCTGTACCAGCTCACCGGCGTGGACTTCACCGCCATCGGCCGGGCCGACCCCGGGTGGACGCTGGCCGCGCTCGCCGCGTCGGTGGTGTGCACGCTCTCCGCCGCGATGATCCTCATCGGCTTCGTGCCCGCGCCGCTGCCGTGGTGGCGCACCGTCATGGTCCAGTACGCCGGGTCGTTCGTGCGCATCGCCGCCCCCGCCGGGCTGGGGTCGCTCGCGATCAACACCCGGTTCGCCACCAGGCAGGGGGTCCCGACCTCCCTGGCCCTGTCCGCGGTGGGCCTCACCCAGCTGGTCGGGTTCCTGGTGCACGTGCCGCTGCTGCTGGTGTGCGCCTACCTCACCGGAACCTCGTACTGGACCGGTTTCACGCCCTCCCCGACCGTCGTCGTGATCAGCATCGCCGGGACGGCCGTGGTGGGAGTGGTCCTGCTGCTGCCCCGGCTGCGGCGCGCCCTCAGCGCCCGGGTCCGTCCCTACCTGCGCGGGGTGCTGCCGCGGCTGCTGGACATGCTCCAGAGCCCGTCCAGCCTGCTGCTGGGCTTCGGCGGAACACTGCTGATCACCGCGGCGTTCGTGCTGTGCCTACAGTTCTCGGTCCTGGCCTTCGCCGACCCGGGCTCCCGGGTGAGCCTGGTGGCGGTCGCGGTGGTGTTCCTGGCGGGCAACGCGATCGGCTCGGCCGCGCCCACACCCGGAGGCCTGGGCGCGGTGGAGGCCGCCCTGATCGGCGGTCTGACCACGGTGGCGGGTGTTCCGGCCGCCGTCGCGCTGCCCGCGGTGCTGCTGTTCCGGCTGCTGACCTTCTGGCTGCCGGTCCTGCCGGGCTGGGGGGCCTTCTCCTACCTCCAGCGCCGCGAGGCCATCTGAGCGGGGTCCGCTCGTCAGGAGAGGCTGGAGCGGGAGGGCACGAGCTTGCCGATCCCCCAGGCGGCCAGACCGGTGACGGCGCCGACGGCCGCCCCGGTGAGCAGGCTGCTCGCCACCGAGAAGCCGCGGACGATGACCGCGTGCGCGGCGGGCGGCAGGTCGCTGAGGTTGCCGCCGAGCGTCGGGGGGTCCCCCTCCCAGGCGGTGTTCCACAGCAGCTGGTGCCCCAGGGCGAGGAGGACGCCGTGGAGCAGACCGACCACCAGCAGGGTCAGGAACGGGTTCGGCGCCCGGGTCAGGACGGCCACCACCACCCACACGAGCGGGGGGACGAACACGAACAGGGCGTTGACGAGCGTTCCCTCCTGGATGAGGTCGAGGTCGTGCAGGACCACGCGGGGCGCCGCGAGCAGGGCCAGCACGACCATGACGGTCCATGACAGGCCGGGAGCGGAGCGTTTCTGTTCGGTCATGGCCACGAGCCTAGGGAGACCGTCTCCCCGCCACATCCGCGTTCGGTATCGACCGTCTACGCCCGCGGTCGACTCCGGGTCCGCGCTCCGTCGATATTCGGTTGAACCCGCTCCGCCTGGTGCGCACAATGGCCGGGCGGCCACGAGAGGACGGGGACCGGTGCGCGACTTCGACGATCTGGTGGAGGAGGCCGTGCGGCGGCCGACCTCCGGTTGGGACTTCCGGTTCCTGGACGCGAGGATGGCCGAGGACCCGCTGCCCTGGTCCTATGAGGAGCGCGCGGGGCAGCTCGTGCGCGCCGCGCGGGCGCCCGTCCTGGACCTGGGCACCGGGGGCGGCGAGCTCCTCTCGTCCCTGGCCCCGCTGCCGCCCGGTTCCCGGGCCACCGAGGGCTGGCCGCCGAACCTGCCCGTCGCGCGCCGCAGGCTCGCGGCCCTGGCGGTGGACGTGGTCGAGCCGGGCCCCGGCGGGATCCTGCCCCTGCCCTCCGGAGCGTTCGGCACGGTGCTCGACCGCCACGAGGCCTACGCCCCCGCCGAGGTCGGGCGGGTCCTGGCCCCCGGCGGCGTCTTCGTCACCCAGCAGGTCGGCAGTGATGACGGGCGCGAACTCAGCGCCCTCCTGGAGGGGCCGCCCCCGGACCGGGACGCGGACTGGAACCTCGACGCGGCGGTCGCGGGCCTGGAGGAGGCGGGAATGACCGTCACCCGCGCCCGTCAGGCCCGGACCCCGCGCCGCTTCCACGACGTCGGCGCGCTCGTGTTCTACCTGCGCATGGTCCCGTGGCAGGTGCCGGGTTTCGACGCGCGCGCCCACCGCGGGCCGCTGCTGCGGCTCCACCGGGACATGGCGCGGGGGACACCGCTCACGTGCACGGTGCACCGCTTCCTCGTCGAGGCGGCCGGACGCTGACCGCGCCGCGGACCGGCGCTCACTCTCCCATGGTGATCGCCTCGGCCTCGGCCCGCGCGGACTCGGGGCCGTCGTCGACTCTGAGCAGCGCCCCGCGGCCCAGGAGCACGATCCCCGCGGCCAGCGCCACCGACCCCGCCGCCGCGTACATCGGCGCGCCGGGGGACAGGGCCGCGGCGAGCGCGGAGGCGGCCGGGGGAGCGGCGGCGCCGCCGAGGAAGCGCACCGCCGAGTAGGCCGAGGACGCCACCGAGCGCGGCAGGTCGCTGGCCTCCATCACGCACTCGGTCAGCACCGTGTTGAGCACGCCCAGCAGGAGGCCGCCCAGCACGATGCTGGTGATCAGCCCCGCCGTGGAGGAGATGAGGGCACCCGCGGCGACCAGGTCCACGGCCAGCAGGAGCAGCGTGGTCCACAGCACCCGCGTGCGCGGCCACCGGCGGGTGAGCACCGGGGCCACGAAGACCGAGGTCACGGCGACCGCCAGACCCCAGCCGAAGAAGGTGAACCCCAGGCCCATCTCGTCCAGCCCCAGCGGGAAGGGCGTGTAGGCCAGCAGGGCGAAGAAACCGATGTTGTAGAACAGCGCGGTCAGCGCCAGCACCAGGATGCCCGGGACGCGCAGCGCCGCGAACGGGGCCGACAGCGGCACCGGCGCGGTCCGCTCCGTGGCGTCGCTCCTGAGCAGGACGGCGATCGCGACGAACCCGACCGCCATCAGCGCGGCGGTGCCGAAGAAGGGGCCGCGCCAGCTGACGCTGCCCAGCAGCCCGCCCAGGAGCGGGCCCGTGGCGATGCCCAGGCCCAGCGCGGCCTCGTAGAGCACGATCGCGGACGAGGCGCCGCCGCTGGCCGCGCCGACGATGGTGGCCAGGGCGGTGGAGATGAAGAACGCGTTGCCCAGTCCCCACCCGGCCCGGAAGCCGATGACGGACTCGACGCTGCCGCTGGTCCCGGCCGCGGCCGCGAAGACCACGATCAGTGCCAGGCCGACCAGCAGGGTGCGCTTGGCGCCCAGGCGGCTCGACACCCAGCTGGTGACGAGCATGGCCAGGCCGGTGACCAGCAGGTAGCTGGTGAACAGCAGCGAGGTCTGGGTCTGCGTGGCCTCCAGGCTGCGGGAGATCGCGGGCAGGATCGGGTCGACCAGGCCGATGCCCATGAAGGCGATCACGCAGGCGAACGCCACGGCCCACACGGCGCGCGGCTGCCGGAGGATGGACCCCTCCGGCGCGTGTCCCTGGTCCGCGCCTCCGTGCGGCGCTGTACGCGGGGTTTCGGTCTCCGCCACCATGTTCTGTTGCTCCCTGTCGTCGCCGATGGTGGGAGGACGGCGGCCGGTACGGTCGGGGCCCTCATTTGCATAGGTAACCTATGCTAATCCCCGGGCATTCCCGCTCGGCGCACGGAGGCCGCGGGTGTGGCGAGGCTCGCACGACCACGCGTGCGCTGTGCGATGAGTGCGGGGAAGGGCCGGCGGAGGCGGCCCGCGACCGGAACCGGCCGCTCAGGCCCCGCCGCGGCGCAGCCGCTCGTCCAGCAGCCGCACCGACTCCGACAGCAGCGCCCGCTCGCGTTCGGACAGGTCGGAGAACAGCGGCTCCAGCGCGTCGCCGATCCGGTGCCGCCAGTCCTCCAGCGCCGCCGCGCCCGCCAGGGTCAGCTCGTGCAGCTGGGCCCGCCGGTCGTCGGGGTCGGGACTGCGCGCCACGTACCCGGAGGAGAGCAGCGACTCCACGATCACCGTCATCGTCGGCTGCCTGACCCGGCAGTGCTCGGCCAGGACGCCCAGCCGCAGCGGCCCCTTCTCCTGGAGCACGCTCAGCGCGCGCCACGTCGCCGGGGACGTGCGCTCGCCGGTCTCGTGCGCGGCGTAGCGCCCGATCCGCTGGCTGATGTTGAGGAGGCGGACCAGGAGGTGGGCGACCTCGGGGTTTCGGTCGTCTCCGGCGTCCTCGTTGTCGTGGTGCACGCCGCCAGGCTAGGGCATCCCTCGCGGACGTGCCCCGCCGTGCGGCGGGAGGCGTTCCCCCGCGGCGCGGTACGCCGTGGGGGAACGCTGGTCACGGGCGCCCGCGGGTCCGCGCCGCGGAGTCGTGCGGGGCGGCCTCGCGGCCGCCGCGGTCGGCCGTCCTGGTCCTGGGGGCCGGAGGTGACCAGGGCCTGCCGAAACCCTCGGTCACGCCGTCCCCTTTCCCGTAGCTCACAGACCGTGGCGGCGCCCGTCCGCGACCAGTTCGCTCACGCGCGCCTCTGACCCGGCGGAGAAGGCGTCCCGGTGGGCGGCGACCGCCCGGCGGGTGTCCTCGTCGACCAGGTCGGCGTTGATCTGGGCCCCGGCGGCCGCGCCCGACGCCGCCGAGGCGCCGACCTGGGCGGACAGGTCGGTGACGTTGCCCGCGGCCCACACCCCGGGCACGTCGGTGCGGCCGCTCCCGTCGGTGGGAACGTACTCGCCGACCCCCATCGGGTGTTCCCGGGTCCGCAGGCCGAGCGTCTCCAGGAAGGAGGCGCGCGCCACCATCCGCGTTCCGACGGCCACCGCCTCCCGGCCGACCACCGTGCCGTCCGTCAACCGCAGCCCCGTGATCCGGCCGTCGGCGGTCTCCAGGGAGGCCACCTCGCCCTCGACCACGCGGATGCCGCGGGCGGCCAGCTTCTCCGCGTCCTCCTCACCCGGCGGGGGCATGGTGTGGGTGAAGAGAGTGACGTCCCCGCTCCACTGGCGGAACAGCAGCGCCTGGTGCACCGCCATCGGCCCGCTGGCCAGCACGCCGATGGCCCGGTCGCGCACCTCCCAGCCGTGGCAGTACGGGCAGTGCACCACGCCCGCGCCCCACTGCTCCCGCACACCCGCCACGTCCGGCAGTTCGTCCACCAGTCCGGTGGTCACCAGGATCCGACGCGCCCGCACGCCGCGTCCGTCGGCCAGCTCCACCCGGAACCCGTCGCCGTCGCGGACCACGGCGACGACGTCCCCGGTGGTCACGTGGCCGCCGTAGCCGCGTACCTCCGCCCGGCCCCGCTCCAGCAGCTCGGCCGGGGACATGCCCTCCCGTGCCAGCAGCCCGTGCACGCCCGACGCGGGCGCGTTGCGCGGGGCGCCCGAGTCGACCACCGCCACCGAACGCCTCGCCCGGGCCAGCATGAGGGCCCCGTTCAGCCCGGCGGCGCCACCGCCGACCACCACCGCGTCGTAGCCGCTCTCCAACTGATCGTTCACAGCGATCACCTCCATGCCCCCACCATGTGTCCCCTCGCCGTTTCACGCAATATTCGTTGCCGCTATGGCAAAATGGCGGCATGGAAGATGACCTCGACCACGCGCTCGACGCGGTCGGACCCCGGCTGCGCGCGCTGCGCAAGCAGAAGGAGACCACGCTGTCCGGCCTGTCGGCGGCGACCGGCATCTCGGTGAGCACCCTGTCCCGGCTGGAGTCGGGTTCTCGCCGTCCCACCCTCGAACTGCTGTTTCCGCTGGCCAGGGCGTACGGCGTCACCCTCGACGAACTCGTGGACGCACCGCCCACCGGCGACCCGCGCATCCACCTGCGGCCGGTCACCCAGCACGGCATGACCATGCTGCCCCTGACCCGCCGTCCCGGCGGAATCCAGGCGTACAAGCTGGTGATCCCGGCCAGCGACCGTCCGAGCGAGCCCGACCCGCAGACCCACGAGGGCTACGAGTGGCTCTACGTCCTCAACGGGCGGCTGCGGGTCATCCTGGGCGAGCACGACCTGGTGCTCGCCCCGGGCGAGGCGGCCGAGTTCGACACCCGCGTGCCGCACTGGTTCGGCTCCGCCGACACCAGGGCGGTCGAGTTCCTCAGCCTGTTCGGCAGGCAGGGTGAGCGCGCGCACCTGCGGGCCCGCCCCAAGGCGGAGGGTCCGTCCGGGAGCGCCGACCCGTGACCGGCAGGGCCCTTTTCGCCGTGATCTCGTGCCTATAACGAGTCTCGGAAGCCCAACCTCGCTATGAGTACGAGATCGCCGCAGGCCAGGGCAGCTTGCGCCACACCAGCAACGTTGTCGGCCCGTCCACGCCCAGCACCTGCCGGCGGACGCTGCGTCTGTCGGCGAAGGCTCTCGGAGCAGGTCTCAGGAACCGCGGACGGCGTCCTCGGCGGTGGGGCGGCCGGAGGCGCACACGGTCCGGCACGCGGCGACGACCTCCTCGACGCCGATCGCGTCCAGACCCGGGTCCAGCGTGGCGGAGTGCGGGTCGCCCGGGCGGCCCGCCCACAGGCACGCGTGGACCTCCCGGTCCACACGCGGTCCCCACAGCTCCGGGGAGACCGGCCCGAACAGGCGCACCGACGGCGTGCCGTAGGCGGTGGCCAGGTGGCCGACCCCGGTGTCCCCGCACACCACCAGCCGCGCCTGGCTGACCAGCCGCGCCAACAGGTCCAGGGACGTGCGCCCGGCCAGCACCGACCGGCCGCCGAGTCCGGCGGCCTCGGCCACCCGCTCGGCCAGCGCGGTCTCGTTCTGCGAGCCGGTCACCAGCACCCGCAGCCCCGAGGCGGACAGCTCCCCGGCCACCCGGGCGAAACGCTCCGCGGGCCACCGGCGCGACCCGGAGGCGGCCCCCGGGTGGACGATCGCGGTGTCCCCCTCGACCACCGCGCCCTTCCCCTCCGCGGGCCTCGGCCACCGCAGGTCGTCCGGGTCGGCCGCCACACCGTGCGAGCGCAGCAGACGGCACCAGATCTCGGCGTCGTGGAGCCCCTCGGGCCACTCCGGACCCGGCCACCGCGGAGCGGACGGATGACCGTGCGTCCACAGCCGCACCGGCGTCAGGGCGGCCAGGGCCGCCGTGCTCTGCGGCCCCCGGCCGTGCAGGTTGACCGCCAGGTCCGGGGCGCCGGTGTCGGGCGCGCACAGCGGCTCGGTGGGAAGGACCTCCCAGTCCAGCCCGGCCAGCGCGACCAGGTGCCGGTACCAGGCGGGGCCCGCCAGGGTCCGGCGCCAGGACGGCAGCGCCCGCTCCAGCGCGCGCAGCGCGGGAACGGCCGTGGCGAAGTCGCCCAGCCCCAGCGCCCGCAGCGCCAGCAGGGACGGTCGTCCGCCCGTGGCGGGGACCCGGCCCCCGTCCGGGCCCCCGCGGCCGGACGGCGGAGTCTCTCCCACCGGTGCCTCAGCGGTTGGGATCGGCGGAGCTGACGTCGGCCAGCGCCGAGTCCTCGTCCACGGCCCGCGCCAGGTCGCCCATGGACACCACGCCCACGACGCGGTCGCCGTCCACGACGGGAAGGCGGCGCACCGCGCTGGTGCGCATGACGTGCACCGCGTCGGCGATCCCGCTCTGCGGCGGCACGGTGGCCACCTCCGAGCTGCACACGTCGCTGACGCTGTGCCGACCGGGGTCGGCGCCCTCGGCCACGCAGCGCACCACGATGTCGCGGTCGGTCAGGATGCCCATGATCCGCTTGTCCCGGGTCACGACGACGTCGCCCACGTCGGCGTCGCGCATGATCTCCGCGGCCTCACGCAGGGACGTGTCCGGCGAGACCGTGCGGACCGGGCTGCTCATCACCTGGTCGATGGTTCGCACCACCATGGTCCTGCTCCTTTCGTGCCGGTCGTGCCTCTCCAGCTCTCACCCGTCCCATAGCCCGCATCCGTGGGGGCAAACATGACGGCTTCCCCACCGCCGTCGGGCGAGCCGAGGGTGCACGGGCCGCGGGCCCGGAGCGGTCCCTGCGCGCGCGTCGGGGCTGGTGAGGGGGTTCCGGACGCCTGCGGCCGATGTTTAGGCGTCGCTGCTGCTGGTAGTCGAGTGGGTGCGCTCGGCGTCTGAGTTCCAGACCCAGCCTGAGGAGGGAGCGGTTACATGCGTGTCCTCGGTGTCAACGCCGTCTTCCACGATCCGGCAGCGGCGATCGTCGTCGACGGCCGTACGGTCGCGGCGGCGGAGGAGGAGCGGTTCTCGCGGCGCAAGCACGGCAAGGCCGCGGTGCCCTTCTCCACGTGGGAGCTGCCGGAGCAGGCGATGCGTTGGTGCCTGGAGCGCGCGGGTCTGCGCCCCGCCGACCTGGACGCCGTCACCTACTCCTACGATCCCGCCCTGGCCGATCCCGAGGGGCCCGGACAGGACCGCGGCTGGGAGCGCCTGCGCCTGTTCTACGTCGAGCGCGTGCCGCACTTCCTGGCCACCGCGCTGCCGGGGCTGGACCCGGCCAGGATCAGCTACGTCCCCCACCACGTCGCGCACGCGGCCTCCGCGGGGCTCGCCGCCCCGCCCGAGGCCGGGGGCGGCGAGTGCGCGGTGTTCGTGGCCGACGGCCGCGGCGAGAGCACCTCGCATCTGGCGGGCGTCTACACAGGCGGGAAGCTGGAGGTGCTGGCCCGCCAGCCGCTGCCCGAGTCCCTGGGACTGGTCTACGAGGAGCTCACCGAGCACGTGGGCTTCCACCGCTCCAGCGACGAGTACAAGGTGATGGCCCTGGCCTCCTACGGCGAGCCCACCATGCTCGACGCGGTGCGCAAGTGCGTGCGCTACGAGGGCGACGGCCTGGTCCGGGCCTCGGGCCTGGACTGGAACTCCCTCACGGACCCGTGCGAGCCGGGGCGGGAGCCCTCCAAGGAGCACGCGGACCTGGCCGCCAGCGTGCAGGCCGCCATGGAGGAGACCCTCCTGGCCGTCGTCGGCTGGCTGCACGAGCGGACCGGCCGCCCGTGCCTGACGATGGCGGGCGGGGTCGCGCTCAACTGCGTCGCCAACAGCCGCATCGCCCGCGAGGGGCCCTTCGAGAGCGTGTGGGTACAGCCCGCCTCCGGTGACGCGGGCACCGCGCTGGGCGGCGCCCTGCACCTGGCCTCGCTGGTGGAGGACGCGGTGGCGCCCATGCCCGGGGCCGACCTGGGCCGTTCCTGGGACGAGGACGAGCTGCACGCGATCCTGCGCGAGGCCGACGTCGCGTTCGAGCGCCCCGACGACCTGGCCGACACCGTGGCCGAGGCCCTGGAGCGGGACGCGCTGGTGGCCTGGTTCCAGGGCGCCTCGGAGTACGGTCCCCGCGCGCTGGGGCACCGCTCCCTGCTCGCCAACCCGTCCAACCCCGACAACCTCGAACGGCTCAACCGGGTGAAGGGGCGCGAGCAGTTCCGCCCCGTCGCGCCGATGGTGGCCGAGCGCAGGGCGTCGGAGATCTTCTCCGGCGGCCCCCTGCCCAGCCCCTACATGCTCTTCGTCCACGAGGTGCACCCCGACTGGCGCGAGCGCCTGCCCGCCGTGGTGCACGTGGACGGCACCGCCCGCGTCCAGACCGTGGCCGAGCGGGACGACCCGCTCACCGCGCGCCTGCTGGACCGCTTCGAACAGCGCAGCGGCCTGCCGGTCCTGGTCAACACCAGCCTCAACACCGCCGGGCGGCCCATGGTCGACTCCCCGCGCGACGCCCTGGAGTGCTTCGGGTCCGCGCCCGTGGACCTGCTGGCCATCGGCCCGTTCGTCGTGCGCCGCCGCTCGGGTGAGGGGGCGCACCGGTGAGCGCTCCCCGCTACTCCGTGGTCGTGCCCACCGTGGGGCGCGACACCCTGCCCCGCGCCCTGAGGCCGCTTCTGGACGCGCCGCCCCGGGAGGCGCCCGAGGAGATCGTCGTCGTCGACGACCGTCCGCCCACCGACACCGCGCCGCTACCCGGGACCGACCACGCACGGGTGCGCGTCCTGCGCACCGGGGGAGGCGGCCCCGCCGCCGCCCGCCAGGCCGGATGGCACGCCTGCGCCTCGGAGTGGATCGCCTTCCTGGACGACGACGTGGCCCCGCCCGCGGACTGGCCGCGGCGCCTGTGCGCCGACCTGGCCGACCTGCCCGCCGAGGTGGGAGCCAGCCAGGGCCGCATCACCGTGCCCCGCCCGCGCGGGCACCGGCCCACGGACGCCGAACGGGCCACCCTGGCCCTGGAGGGCGCCCGCTGGATCACCGCCGACATGGCCTACCGCAGGAGCGCCCTGGAGGAGGTCGGCGGCTTCGACGCCCGCTTCCCGCGCGCCTACCGCGAGGACACCGACCTGGCCCTGCGGGCCGTGGACGCCGGGTTCGTCCTCGTGCCGGGCGAGCGCGAGTGCGTGCACCCGCTGCGCGGCGGCGGACGCTGGGCGAGCCTGACCGCCCAGCGCGGCAACGCCGACAACGCGCTGATGGACCGCCTGCACGGGCGCGGCTGGCGCAACCGGGTCGGCGAGGGCCCCGGCGGGCTGCGCGGGCACGCGCTGACCACGGCCGCCCTGCTGGGCGCCGCCGGGGCCGCCCTGACCGGGCGCCGCGCCGCGGCCGCCGCGTGCGCCGCGCTGTGGGCCGCGCGCACCGCCGCGTTCGCCCGGCGCAGGATCTCCGGCGGTCCCGGCACCCGCGACGAGGTCACCGACATGCTGGTGACCAGCGCGCTCATCCCGCCCCTGGCCTGCTGGCAGCGGCTGCGCGGCGAGATCCGCCACGCCGGGGCGCGCCCCGCCCCGGGAGTGGCGGCCGTGCTGTTCGACAGGGACGGCACCCTGGTCGAGGACGTCCCCTACAACGGCGACCCCGACAAGGTGCGGCCCACGCCCTCGGCCGAACGGGCGCTCGCCCTGGCCCGCGGCGCCGGACTCGCCGTCGGTGTGGTCAGCAACCAGTCGGGCGTCGCCCGCGGACTGATCACCCGCGACCAGGTGGACGCGGTCAACCGGCGGGTGGAGGAACTGCTGGGCCCCTTCGACGTGTGGCGCGTGTGCCCGCACGGCGAGGAGGACGGCTGCGGGTGCCGCAAGCCCGCGCCCGGCATGGTCCGCTCCGCCGCGGCCGAACTGGGATTGCCGGCCTCCCGCTGCGCGCTGGTCGGCGACATCGGCGCCGACGTGGACGCCGCGCGGGCCGCGGGCGCGCGCGGGGTGCTCGTGCCCACCGCCGCCACCCTGGACGCCGAGTGCCGGTCCGCCCCCGAGACCGCGCCCGACCTGGAGGCCGCCGTCCTGCGCCTGCTCGGAAGGGACGCCCCGTGAGCGGGGGCACCGTGATCGTGGCGCGCCTGGACAGCATGGGGGACGTCCTGCTGTCCGGGCCGGCCGTGCGCTCCGTCGCCCACGGGGCCGACCGGGTCGTCTACCTCGCCGGCCCCCGGGGCGCCGAGACCGCCGCGGCGCTGCCGGGCGTGGACCGCGTCCTGACCTGGTGCGCGCCCTGGATCGCCGCCGACCCGCCGCCGGTGGACGCCGCCGACGTCACCCGCCTCGTGGAGCGCCTGTCCGGTCTCGGCGCGGACGCCGCCGTGCTCCTGACCTCCTTCCACCAGTCGCCGCTGCCGCTGGCCCTGCTCCTGCGCATGGCCGGGGTGCCCCGGATCTCGGCCGTCAGCGAGGACTACCCGGGCAGCCTGCTCGACGTGCGCCACCACGTGGCCCACGGGATTCCCGAGGCCGAGCGGATGCTGTCCCTGGCCGGGGCCGCCGGGTACCCGCGGCCCCCCGGGGACGACGGGCGCCTGGCCGTGCGCCGACCGCTGCCCGACACCCGGGAGCTGACCGGGCCGGACGGGTACGCGGTGGTCCACGTCGGCGCGGACGCGCCCTCCCGGGAGCTGCCGCCCGACCTGGCCGCCAAGACCGTCGCCGCGCTGGCCGAGCGCGGACACCGGGTGCTGGTCACCGGCACCGCGGGGGAGGCCGAGGCGGCCCGCGAGGTCGCCGCGCACGGCGGAACCGACCTGGCCGGGCGCACCACCGTCACCGAACTGGCCGACGTGCTCGACCGCGCCGCCGTCCTGGTCTCGGGCAACACCGGCCCCGCCCACCTGGCCGCCGCCGTCGGCACGCCCGTGGTCTCGCTCTTCTCCCCGGTCGTGCCCGCCTCCGCGTGGGCGCCCCACGGGACCGCGGTCCGCGTCCTGGGGGACCAGCTCGCGCCCTGCGCCGACACCCGGGCCCGGGTCTGCCCCGTACCCGGGCACCCCTGCCTGAACTCCGTCTCCTCCGACGACGTCCTGACCGCCGTCGACGAACTCCTGGGGGCACGATGACCATCCACCATCCGACACCCGCCATCCCGGTGCCCGCCTCCCGGGGCATGGCGCAGGGCCGGGCCCGGACGCCCGCGCGCGTGCTGCGGATCCTGCTCTGGCACGTCCACGGCTCGTGGACGACCGCGTTCGTCCACGGCGGACACACCTGCCTGCTGCCGGTGACCCCGGACCGGGGGCCGGACGGGCGGGGGCGCGCCCGCACCTGGGACTGGCCCGCCAACGCCGAGGAACTGTCCCCGCGGGCGGTGCGCGACAGCGAGCCCGACCTGGTGGTCCTCCAGCGGCCGCACGAGATCGCCCTGGCCGAGGAGCTCCTGGGCCGCGTACCGGGCCGGGACGTGCCCGCCGTCTACGTCGAGCACAACACCCCGCGCCGGGACGTGCCGCTCACGCGGCACCCCGTCGCCGACCGCGACGACATCCCCGTCGTCCACGTCACCCACTTCAACGACCTGTTCTGGGACTGCGGTCGCGCGCCCACCTGCGTGGTCGAGCACGGCGTGCCCGACCCCGGGTACCGCTACACCGGCGAGGTCGCCCGCACGGGAGTGGTGCTCAACGAGCCCCTGCGCCGCTGGCGCTTCACCGGCACCGACCTGCTGCCCGCGCTCGCCGGGCGCGTGCCCCTGGACCTGTTCGGCATGGGCGTGGCGGGTGTGCCCGACCACCTCGGTCTGGCGCCCTCACGGCTGCGCGCCCACGAGGACCTGCCCCAGGGCGCCATGCACGACGAGCTCACCCGCCGCCGCGCCTACGCCCACCCCCTGCGGTGGACCTCGCTCGGGCTGTCCCTCATCGAGGCGATGATGCTCGGCCTGCCGGTGGCCGCCCTGGGCACCACCGAGGCCTACGAGGCCGTACCGCCCGAGGCGGGCACCGTCTCGACCGACTCCCGAGTACTCGCGGAGGCGCTGCGCGCGTTCCATGAGGATCGCGACCTCGCCCTTCGCACCGGCAAGGCCGCCCGTGCGGCGGCACTGCGCCGCTACGGGCTCACCAGGTTCCTCGACGACTGGGACCGGGTGCTACAGGAGGTGACGTCATGAGGATCGCCATGGTCTCCGAACACGCCAGCCCGCTGGCGGCGATCACCGGGGAGGACGCGGGCGGCCAGAACGTCCACGTGGCCGAGCTGGCCGCGGCGCTCGCCGCGCGCGGACACGAGGTCGCGGTCTACACGCGCCGCACCGACGCCGAGCGGCCCGACACCGTCTCCCTGGGCCCGGGCGTGCGCGTGGAGCACGTGCGCGCGGGACCGGCGGCCCCGATCAGCAAGGACGAGCTGCCCCGGTACATGCCCGAGTTCGCGCAGCGGCTGCGGGCCGCCTGGCGCGTCCAGCGGCCCGACGTCGTCCACGCCCACTTCTGGATGAGCGGTTTCGCCTCCCTGCGGGCGGCCAGCGCCCTGGACCTGCCCGTGTTGCAGACCTTCCACGCCCTGGGCACCGTCAAGCGCCGCCACCAGGGCACGGACGACACCAGCCCCGTCGAGCGCGTCCCGACCGAGCGCGCCGTGGCCGGTCAGTGCGACATGGTCGTGGCCACATCCACCGAGGAGCGGCGCGAGCTCGTCGAGTGGGGGGTCGCGCCCGCGCGCGTGGCGGTGGTGCCCTGCGGCGTGGACACCTCCCGCTTCACCGCCAAGGGCCCCGCGGCCGGGCGCGGCGACCGCCCGCGCCTGCTCAGCCTGGGCCGCCTGGTCAGGCGCAAGGGTGTGGACACGGTGATCCGCGCGCTGGCCGAGGTGCCCGAGGCCGAACTCGTCATCGCCGGGGGAGCCGACCGCGAACGCCTGTGGACCCAGCCCGAGGCGGTGCGGCTGCGCATGGTCGCCGAGCGCGCGGGCGTGGACGACCGGGTCCGCTTCCTGGGCTGCGTGGACCGCGCCGAGGTCCCCGCCCTGCTCAGATCGGCCGACGTGGCCGTCAACGTGCCCTGGTACGAGCCGTTCGGGATCTCCACCGTCGAGGCGATGGCCTGCGGTGTCCCCGTGGTCGCCTCCCGCGTGGGCGGCCACGTCGACACCGTCGTGCACGGGGAGACCGGCCTGCTCGTCCCGGCCAGGTCGCCCAAGCGGCTGGGCCGCGCCGTGCGCTGGCTGCTCTCGGACGGGGCGACCAGGGCCTCCTTCGCCGAGGCCGCGGCCGAGCGGGCGCGCGAGCGCTACTCGTGGGCGGAGGTGGCCCGGCGCACCGAGGAGTGCTACCTGCACGTGACCACGACCGCGACCGGCACGGCCGTCCCGGCGCCCCGCGCGGGGCGCAACACGCCGGTCGCCACCACCACCGGGGGAGGCGAGGAGTGATGCACACCCACCTGAGACAGCTCAGCTCCGCGCTGGACGGCACGGACGCGGCCCTCGTCGAGGAGTGGGGCCGCCGCGCCGCGCGCGCCCTGAGCGGCGGGCAGCGCCTGTTCGCCTGCGGCAACGGCGGCAGCGCGGCCGAGGCCCAGCACCTGACGGCCGAACTGACCGGACGCTTCGAGGACGAGCGCGAGCCCCTGTCGGCCATCGCGCTGCACGCGGAGACCTCCAGCGTCACCGCCATCGCCAACGACTACGGCTACCACCAGGTCTACGCGCGCCAGCTGCGCGCCCACGCCCGCCCGGGCGACCTGCTGGTGTGCATGTCCACCAGCGGCAACAGCGAGAACGTCGTCGCCGCGGCCAAGGCCGCGCAGGAGCTCGGCGTCACCTGCTGGTCCCTGACCGGCCCCGGACCCAGCGCCCTGGAGTCGCTCAGCGAGGAGACGGTCGCCGTCCCCGCGCCCAGCACCTCCACCGTGCAGGAGGTCCACCTGGCGCTGGTCCACGTGTTCTGCGCCGCGGTGGACGCCGAGGTCGCCGCCCGCGCACACGGGGTCTTCGTCCCCGAGAGGAGGGCGGCCACATGAGCGCGGGAACCGTGGTGGTGGTCGGCGACGCCCTGCTCGACGTGGACCTGCGGGGCGTGTCCCGGCGCGACTGCCCCGACGCGCCCGCGCCCGTGCTGGAGGAGCCCGAGTCCTGGTACCGGCCCGGCGGCGCGGCCCTGGCCGCCCGCCGCGCCCGGCAGGACGGCCACGACGTGGTCCTGGTCACCGCGGTGGGCCGCGACGCGGCCGCCGACGACCTGGCCGCGCTCGTGGGGGAGGGCGTGCGGCTGGTGGGGCTGCCCCTGATGGAGCACACGCCCACCAAGACCCGGGTCCAGGCCAACGGCCGCACCGTGGCCCGCCTGGACCAGGGGTGCGACGGCGTGGAGCTCGACGCCTCCGCCGAGGAGGTCGCCGAGGCCCTGGCCGGGGCGATGGTCGTGCTCGTGGCCGACTACGGGCACGGGCTCACCCGCCAGCGCGCCGTGCGCCGGGCCCTGGCGGCCTGCGCGCAGCGCGTCCCGCTCGTGTGGGATCCGCATCCGCGCGGCGCCGACCCCGTACCCGGAACACGCCTGGCCACGCCCAACGCCGCCGAGGCCGGGGTCGCCGGGGGCGCCGACGAGCAGGCCCTGCGCCGGGCCGGTGAGCTGGCCGGGGCGTGGGGAGTGCACTCGGTGGCCGTCACCCTCGGCGCGCGCGGCGCCGCCTGGTCCGGAACGGGGAGCGAACGCGCCCTCCTGCCGGGTACGCCCGTCGACTCACCGACGGACACCTGCGGCGCCGGGGACGCCTTCGCCGCCGCGTGCGCCACGGCGCTCGCCGACGGCGATGACGTGCGTGACGCCGTCCGCCGCGGGGTCGCCTCCGCCTCGGCCTTCGTCGCCGGGGGCGGGGCCTCGGCCTACGCCGTCCCGCGCACCGCCGCCGGGGAGGCGCGCGCCGCCTCGGTGCCCGGACCCCGCACGGGACGGAGCGGCCCGGAGGGACAGGACCGCAGGGCGGAGCGGGTCGTGGCGACCGGGGGCTGCTTCGACGTCCTGCACGCGGGCCACGTCGACCTGCTGCGCCGCGCCCGCGCCCTGGGCGACCGCCTCGTGGTCCTGCTCAACAGCGACGCCTCCGTGCGCGCTCTCAAGGGCAGCGGCCGCCCGGTGGTCGCCGAACACGACCGCGCCCGCGTGCTGAGCGCGCTCGACTGCGTGGACGAGGTGGTCCTCTTCGGCGAGGACACGCCCGTGCGCGCCCTGGAGGAGCTGCGGCCCGACGTGTGGGTCAAGGGCGGCGACTACGACGTGGAGGACCTGCCCGAGACGCCCGTGGTGCGGCGGGCCGGGGGAGAGGTGGTCACCGTGCCCCTCGTGCCCGGCCACTCCACGACCGGGCTGATCACCCGCATACGCGGCCGGGGCCGCGACGGAGCGCCCGTCCGCTGAACACCCCCGAGACCGGACGCCCCTGCCCCGGCGCCCGGGAACGCGAGACCAACGACGACGGAGAACGAGGGAGACAGATGCGCCCACTCGGAAACACGCTGATCACCGGAGGATCCTCGGGCCTGGGAGCGGCCACCGCGCAGGCCGTGGCCGACGGGGGCGGCCACCCGATCATCCTGGACCGGCAGCACCCCGGCAACGACCTCTCCTTCCATCAGGTGGACCTGGCCGACCGCGAGGCGGTCGAACGCGTCGTGCAGCAGGCCAGCGTCCAGCACGGACGTATCGACGCCCTGGTCAACGCGGGCGGCACCGACGCCTGCGGCACGCTCACCGACGTGTCCGCCGAGGACTGGGAGCGGGTCATCCAGGTCAACCTCATCGGCACCGCCGCCGTGACCCGCGCCGCCCTGCCGCACCTGCGCGCCTCCCGGGGCACGGTGGTCAACTGCGCCTCCACGCTCGGCCTGCGCGCGCTCAGCGACGCCACCGCCTACTGCGCCTCCAAGTTCGGGGTCGTGGGCTTCACCCGGGCGCTGGCCGCCGAGCTCGCCGGACAGGTCGGGGTGACGCTCCTGGTC
Organism: Nocardiopsis alborubida; assembly: GCF_012396365.1. Classification (GTDB taxonomy): domain Bacteria; phylum Actinomycetota; class Actinomycetes; order Streptosporangiales; family Streptosporangiaceae; genus Nocardiopsis; species Nocardiopsis alborubida. The sequence goes on from NZ_JAAXPG010000012.1 coordinate 22,510, forward strand.
CCCGGGGGCATGAGCACCTCCTTCTTCGACGACCGGCCCGACCAGTACAAGCCGGGCCCGGACGCCAAGCTCAACGCGCCCGAGGACGTGGCCCGCGCGGTGGTGTTCGCGCTGAGCCAGCCGCCCGGCTGCGAGGTGCGCGAGATGGTGATCTGCCCCTCGCAGGAGACGTCCTGGCCCTGATCGGCCGGGAACAGCACCCAGGTAAGCGGTGAGACCATCCGAGGAGGTGGGCGACGATGCGCGAGTACGCGTCGAGAGGAAGGGCCCTGGTCACCGGTGGCGCCGGGTTTCTCGGCTCCCATCTGTGCGAGCGGCTGCTGGAGAGGGGCACACGCGTGGTGTGCCTGGACAACTTCGCCACCGGCCGGGCGCAGAACGTGGCGCACCTGGCCGGGCACCCCTGGTTCGAGCTGATGGAGGCCGACCTCACCGAACCGTTCACGCTGGAGGAACCCGTGGACACGGTGTTCCACCTGGCCTCGGCCGCGTCGCCGCCGGACTACCTCCGGCTGCCGGTGGAGACGCTGGAGGTGGGCAGCCTGGGCACCCGCAACGCGCTGGAGTGCGCCGAGCGGTACGGCGCCCGCCTGGTCCTGGCCTCCACCAGCGAGGTGTACGGCGACCCGCTGGAGTACCCGCAGCGCGAGACCTACTGGGGCAACGTCAACCCGGTCGGCCCGCGCAGCGTCTACGACGAGGCCAAGCGCTACGCCGAGTCGCTGACCATGGCCCACCACCGCGCCCGCGGGGCCGACGTGGGCATCGCCCGCATCTTCAACTGCTACGGGCCGCGCATGCGCGCCGACGACGGCCGGATGGTGCCCACCTTCGTCAACCAGGCGCTGGAGGGCAGGCCGCTGACGGTGGCGGGTGACGGCCACCAGACGCGGTCGCTGTGCTACGTGGACGACACCGTGCGGGGCCTGGTCGCCCTGGCCGACAGCGAGGTGACGGGGCCGGTCAACATCGGCAGCGACGAGGAGCTGTCCGTGCTGAACCTGGCCCGCGTCGTCCTCGGCGTCACCGGGACGCGGTCGGAGATCACCTTCGTCGAGCGTCCCGAGGACGATCCGCACTTCCGGCGCCCCGACATCCGCCTGGCCGAGGAGGCCCTGGGCTGGAGGCCGCGCATCCGCCTGGACGAGGGGCTGCGCCGCACCGTCGCCTACTTCGTGGACCAGCGCGACCGCTACGAGGACCTGTCCGAGGGGGCCGCACCCGCCAACTGACGTCCGGGCCGGAAATGGTGCCGGTGTGATGCATGGGGCCTGGCCTGCGTCTTAGTCGATGACGACCGTCGAGACTCGCTACAAGTACAAGATGACGGCGGAGGGGCGGGACAGGACACGAGAAGGGGGAGAGGACCAGCGTGGGGAATCCGGAGCGCTCACGGGTCACCGTGGTGGTGGCCACCCGCGACCGGCGCGAAGAACTGCTGCGCACGCTGGGGCACCTGGAACGGCTGGAGCCCCGCCCGCCCGTGGTGGTCGTGGACAACGCCTCCAGCGACGGCACCGCCGAGGCCGTGCGCGAGGGCTTCCCCGGCGTCGAACTCGTGCGCCAAGGCCGCAACACCGGCTGCGTCGCCCGCAACACCGGGGTGGCGAGAGCCCGGACGCCCTACGTCGCCTTCTGCGACGACGACTCCTGGTGGGCGCAGGGGTCGCTGGAGGCGGCGGCCGACGCCCTGGACGCCCATCCGCGCCTGGGGCTGGTCGCCGCGTCGGTGTTCGTCGGCGAGGAGGGGCGGCCCGACCCGCTCAACGGGGCGCTGGCCCGCAGCCCGCTCCCGGACGGCGACGGCCTGCCCGGCCCGCGGATCCTCGGCTTCCTGGCCTGCGCCGCCGTGGTGCGGCGCGAGGCCTTCACGGAGGCGGGCGGCTTCAGCCACCTGCTGTTCTTCGCCGGGGAGGAGGCCCTCCTGGCCCAGGACCTGGCGGCCTCGGGCTGGGAGCTGTGCCACCTGGAGCACGTGCGCGTGCACCACCACCCGTCCTCGGCGCGCCCGCCCGGCCTGTGGCGGCGCACACTGGAGGAGCGCAACGCCCTGCTGACGGTCTGGCTGCGCCGCCGCCCGGGCCTGGCCCTGGCGCGCACGGCCCGGCTGGCGGGGCGCTCGCTGCGCGACCCCGTCTCGCGCGGCGCCCTGACCGGGGCGCTGCGGGTCCTGCCCGCCGTGCTGGCCCGGCGCCGCCCGGTGCCCGCGCACGTGGAACGCGACCTGTCCCTGCTGGAGGAGGCATGAGCCGGAACGCCCGCGTCGGCGTCGTGGTCATCACCCGCGACCGCCGGGAGGAGCTGCTGCGCACCCTGGACCGGCTGGCGGACCTGCCGGGGCCGCCGCCGACCGTCGTCGTGGACAACGCCTCGGGCGACGGCACGGCCGCGGCCGTCGCCGAACGCCACGGGTGGGTGCGGCTCGTCCGGGCGGGGGCCAACCTGGGCTCGGTGGGCCGCAACGTCGGTGTGGAGGCCCTGGACACGCCCTACGTCGCCTTCTGCGACGACGACACCTGGTGGGAGCCGGGCTCCCTGGAGCGGGCCGCCGACCTGCTGGACGCCCACCCCGGGCTGGGTTCGGTGACGGCGCGGCTGATCGTCGAGCCCGCGGGGAGCGAGGACCCCATCACCCCGGAGCTGCGCCACTCGCCGGTGCCCGGGCCGGACTGGCTGCCCGGCCCCGCCCTGCTGGGGGTGCTCGCCGGGGTCACCGTGTTCCGCGTCCGCGCCTTCTGGCAGACGGGGGGCTTCTCCCGGCGCCTGTGGATGGGCGGGGAGGAGGAGTTGCTGGCACTGGACCTGGCCGCCGCCGGGTGGTGGATGTGCTGGGACGAGGACACGGTCGCCCACCACGCCGCCTCGCCGGTGCGCGACCCCACCCGGCGGCGGCGCCTGGGCATCCGCAACACCCTGTGGACCGCGTGGCTGCGGCGCCCGGTGGACGGGGCGTGGCGGCACACGTGGTCGGTGCTGCGGTCGGTGCCGCGCGACCTGCCGAGCGCGATGGCCGTCGCCGAGGCGCTCGGGGGGCTGCCCTGGGTGCTGAGGGAGCGCGCGCCGGTCCCGCCGCGGGTGGAGCGCGGTCTGCGCACGCTGGAGGCGCCCCGCAGGGAGTCCCGGGCGCGGCGCTACGTGGGCTGAGCGGCCCGGGCCGCCCCGGCCGTTCGGGCTCCTGGCACGGGGTCCGCCAGGCGGTGCCCGGGCTCGCGTCGCGTTCCGGGCGGACACCTCCCCGTGATGCCGGGTGCGGCGTCTCCCCGGGACGGCACCGCCTTCCCGCCCGGGGCCAGGCCCTGGTGGGTGTTTCGGGAACAAAAGCTGGAATTCCAGGTAAGCGACAGATGGTCATTCGGTGAATACTCGGTGTAGCAACACGGGTATGTACACGAACGCGTCACCTGTCCGTTCGATCCCTGGGGCTGCCCCTCCCAGGGCGAGGAGTCCCCCCGTGCAAGCGCAACGGAACCCTGTCCCCGTTCCCCCGCCTCCTCCGAGCACCCGGCCGACACCGCGCGGACGGCGCGCATGACCCACCGGCCCCTCCGCGCGTCGGGCCGGGCACCCTCCGGCACGAACGCGCGCAGGGCGTTGGCCGCCCTGTGCGTCACCGTCACCGCCAGCCAGGGAGTGCTGTTCTACGCCTTCCCCGTGCTGGCGCCCGCCATCGCCGAGGACACCGGCTGGTCCCTGCCTGCCGCCATCGCCCTGTTCTCCGGGTCCCAGGTCGTGGCCGGGCTGGGCGGGCCCCTGGTGGCCCGCTGGCTGCGCGTGCGCGGCCCCCGCCCGGTGATGACCGCGGCGGCCCTGCTGGGCGCGGTCGCCGTCGCCGGACTCGCGCTGGCCCCGAACCTGTGGTTCTTCGGCGCGGCCTGGCAGGCGGCCGGAATCGCCGTGGCCGGGCTCTCCTACCCGCCCGCCTTCGCCGCCCTGACCCGCTGGTACGGGACGGGCAGGGTACGGGCGCTCACCATCCTCACACTGGTCGGCGGGCTGGCCAGCACCGTCTTCGCCCCGCTGACCGCTGCTCTGGAGGCGCAGGTCGGCTGGCGCGGTGCCTACCTCGTCCTCTCCCTGGTCCTGGTGCTGGTGGTGGTCCCGCTGCACGCCCTGGCCCTGACCCCGCCCTGGACCCCCTGCGGCACCGACGACCGGGCCGGGGACCGCCGGACGGTGCGCGGGGTGGTCCGCAGCGGCGCGTTCTGGGCGCTGACCACGGCGCTCGCCCTGGGCAGCCTCACCGTGTACGCGGTCGTGGTCGGCATCGTCCCGCTCATGGAGGGACGCGGGTTCGGCACCGCCGAAGCCGCCTGGACGCTCGGCGTCATGGGCGTGGGCCAGGTGCTGGGCCGCCTCGTCTACGCCCCGCTGGCGCGGTACAGCGGGGCGGTGTACCGGATCGCGACCGTACTCCTGGCCTGCGCCGGGGCGACCGTCCTGATCGCCCTGGTCAGCGGGCCGCTGGTCCTGGTCATGGCCGCCGCGGCGCTGGTGGGCGCCGCGCGGGGCGTGCTCACCCTGCTCCAGGCCACGGCCGTGGCGGACCGATGGGGGGAGGAGCACTACACCACGCTCAACGGCATCATGCACACCCCGCTCATGCTCACCATGGCCCTGGCCCCGGGGGCGTGCGCGCTGCTGGCCGGACCCCTGGGCGGCTATCCGGAGGTGTTCCTGCTGCTGGCGTTCCTGTCGGTGCTCGGCGCCCTGGTCGCGCTGGCCAGCGGTCCGTCCCGCCGCTAGGGGGTCGGGCGGGGCCCGGCGCCCCGCTCACCCCTCGCGGGCGCCTCCCGGGCGTCGGACGCGGACGCGGCGCGCAGCAGCCGAAGCTGACCGAGCTCGGCCACGTTCTTCATCAGCTCGCCGTTGACCCAGGCGACCGTGTGCTCGACGGCCAGTCCCGAGTCCGGCGGCCAGGGGAACGCGGCGGGGGCGTCCAGGTCCGGGCCGGCGAGTCCCTCCAGCGCCGCCAGCCACCGGGTCCGCAGCTCGCGCAGCCAGTCGGCCGCCTCCTCCGGGCCCGGCCAGACGACCTCCTCGCGCTCGCGCGGAACGCGCCCCCGCAGGTGGTCGAGGGCCGTCGACCACCACCAGCCGATGTGCCAGGTGACCCAGGCCGCGGTCGGGACGGGCACGGGGTCGGGTTCGGTGTCCGCCCAGTCCGGCACCCACCGGCCGTCCCCGTCCCGGCGCACCGTCCAGCACAGGGGACCGGGCTCCCAGAGCAGGTCGCCGGGCTCCAGGCGCTCCAGGTGGTACTCGAACAGGGACCAGGTGAAGTCGAACTGCCAGCGCAGCAACGTGGAACGAGGGTCGGGCATGGGGCCAGCCTGGCACAGCACCCCGTCCGCGCCGAAGCGGTTTTCCCGCGCGGGCACGGGCGGGGCCGGACCACGCGGCCCGCCGGGCTCCCGCGGTCGGGTCCTCCCATGAGGGCGGGGGAAAACCGGGTGAGAACGCGTCGCGGTTGACGTAGCGTCAACGCCTGACGCCGGTTCCGGGGCCCTGACGTGAGGTCCACGGGAGCCCGCCCCGGGACGGCCGGCTACCAGCACGAGGCCATGGCGTTCTACGCGCGCCAGCGGCTCGACCAGGAGGAGGACGCGTGATCCCCGCGCACTGGCCCGCCCACCGCCGCGACGAGGACGGCGAGGTGCTCGGCTACCTCGAACCCGTGGGGGAGGGGCGGTACCGTCCGGTCACCCCCTTCGGCCGTCCGCTCGACGGCCCCGGTGACGAGGACTCCGCCCGCGCCGTCCTGGACGCCCGGGGGCTGGCCTACCTGGCCGACCCCTGGCTGCTGAGCGTCCCCGGGCGCGAGGAGCCGATCAGGGTGCGGATCGTGGAGGTCAGCCCCGAGCGGATGCGGGTGGCCAACATCGACCACGGCTACGAGGAGGCCGACCTGGGCCGCGTCTTCGTCCTGGACGTGCCCGAGACCGAACGGCTCCGCCCGGCCGGGGGCTGAGCACGAGGCCGGGGACGACGCGTCCCCGGCCTCGCCGCCTCCCCCCGCCCTCAGAGGACGTCGGGCGAGACGTCCAGCACCGTGCGGTCGCGGGAGGCCACCAGGTCGAACTGCGGTCCGGTGCGCGGCAGCTCGTGCCGGAAGAAGTACGCCGCCGCGGCGCGCTTGCCCTCGTAGAAGCCGCCCTCGCGCCCGTGCGCGGCCACCAGCTGCTCCAGCCACATCCAGGCGACCACCACGTGCCCCACCGCCTCCAGGTAGGGGGTGGCGTTGGCCAGGGCCACCGCCGGGTCGCCCTCGCCCCAGGCCTCGGCGGCCGTGCCCACGGTCCGGTCCAGGGCGTCCGACAGCAGCTGCGCGTACTCGGCCTCGCGGCCGCCCAGCTCCCGGGCCCGATCCGCCGTCGCGCGCGCCGTCTCCACCAGCAGCGACAACCGGGAGCCGCCGTCGAGCACGGCCTTGCGCCCCAGCAGGTCCAGGGCCTGGATGCCGTGGGTCCCCTCGTGGATCGGGTTGAGCCGGTTGTCCCGGTAGTGCTGCTCCACGTCGTACTCGCGCGTGTACCCGTACCCGCCGTGCACCTGGATGGCCAGGCTGTTGGCCTCCACGCACCACTGGGAGGGCCAGCTCTTGGCGATCGGCGTGAGCACGTCCAGCAGCAGGTGGGCCCGTGCGCGCGCCTCCTCGTCCCCGGCGCTGGCGGTCTCGTCCACCAGCCGGGCGCAGTACAGCACCAGGGCGAGCGCGCCCTCGACGTAGCTCTTCTGGGCGAGCAGCATCCGGCGCACGTCGGTGTGGCCGATGATGGGGACCTGCGGCCGCTCGGGGTCCTTGTCGCCCAGCGGGCGGCCCTGGAGGCGTTCGCGGGCGTAGGCCAGCGACTTGAGGTAGCCGGTGTAGCCGACGGCGGCGGCGCCCGCGCCCACCCCGATCCGGGCCCCGTTCATCATGTGGAACATGTACTTCAACCCCTGGTGCGGCTCGCCGACCAGGTAGCCGACCGCGCCCGGCCGCCCGCCGGGGGTGTGGCGGCCCTCGCCGAAGTTGAGCAGCGCGTTGACGGTGCCCCGGTAGCCCATCTTGTGGTTGAGCCCGGCGGGCACGACGTCGTTGCGCTCGCCGACCGACCCGTCGGCCTCCATCAGGTACTTGGGCACGACGAACAGGGAGATGCCCCGGACCCCGGGCGGGCCGCCGGGGATCTTGGCCAGCACCAGGTGCACGATGTTCTCGGTCAGCTCGTGGTCGCCCGCCGAGATCCACATCTTGTTGCCGAACAGCCGGTAGCCGCCCTCCCCGTCCTCCTCGGCCCGGGTGGTGATGTCGGCCAGCGAGCTGCCCGCCTGCGGCTCGGACAGGCACATGGTCCCGGTGAAGCGCCCCTCCACCATGGGGCGCACCCAGGTGTCGACCTGCTCGGGGCTGCCGTGCGCCAGGAGAAGGCGCGCGTTGCCGGAGGTGAGGAAGGGGTAGGCGGAGGTGCCCAGGTTGGCGGCCTGGAAGTAGGCGCCGCACGCGCTGGAGACCACGTGCGGGATCTGGGCGCCGCCCACGGAGGCGGGCATCCCGGCGGCGCTCAGCCCGGTCTCGGCGTAGACCTCCAGGGCCTTTCCCACCTCGGGGATGACGTGGACGCGCTCGCCGTCGAAGCGGGGCTCGTTGGCGTCGTTGGCCTTGTTGTGCGGCGCGAAGTGGTCGGTGGCCACCCGTTCGGCCAGTTCCAGCGCGGCGTCGAGGGTCTCGCGGGAGTGGTCGGCGTAGTGGGGGCGGCTGGTGAGCGCCTCGGTGTCGAGCCACTCGTAGAGCAGGAAGTGCAGGTCGCGAGTGGACAGCAGGGTGGACGCCACGGGTCGCCTCCTTGGGATCGTGGACCGACTGGTCGGTATGCTACCCGCTTCGCGGGGATCGGGGGCGACCGGGGCCACCCGGCCGTCCGAGCCCTAAGCTTGCTGCCACCGACCCGAGAAGGAGCGCTGACCCGCATGTCCGCTGTGTCCGACCCCTCCCGCACCGTCCTGCTGCTCAACGGCCCCAACCTCAACCTGCTGGGCACCCGTGACCCCGGGCAGTACGGCACCACCACCCTGGCGGAGGTCGAGCGGCGCGTGGTCTCCCTCGGCGAGGAGCTGGGCGTGCACGTGGTGTGCGCGCAGAGCAACAGCGAGGGCGTGATGGTGGACCGGGTCCACGCCGCGCGCGGCTGGGCCGGGGTGGTGCTCAACCCCGGCGCCTACGCGCACTACGGCATCGCGCTGCGCGACGCGATCGACGCGGTCGAGGCGCCCGTGGTGGAGGTGCACATCTCCAACATCTACGCCCGCGAGGAGTTCCGGCACACGTCGGTGACCGCGCCGGTGGCCGCGGGCTACGTCGCCGGGTGCGGGGTCTTCGGTTACGAGCTGGCCCTGCGCGCGGTGCTGCGGCGCGACGCCGAGCGCCGGGAGGCGGGCGGCGCCCAGGCGGGCTGAGGCGGGCGGCCGCACCGGTTCCCGGAACCTCGCCGTGAGGCGGCCCGCGGGGGCGCCCCCGCGGGCCGGAACCGGTCGGGGCCGGGGGCCCGTGGGGCGGTGCGCGGCGGACGCGCCCGCGGGCGGGGAGCGGCCGCTCCCCGCCGAAAAAGCAGTACCGACCAGTCGGTTTGTATCGTGCGCGCGTCGGGCGGCACGTGCGTTCAGCGGTAGGTCATCAGCGCGGGACCGCCCTGCTCCAGGTGGGCGTGGTCGTTGAAGGACAGCAGCTGTGTGCCGCCCCGGCCGTGTAGCAGCTTGCTCACCGAAGCGTTGACCACCACGCGGTTCAGGGCCAGGAACCCGGCGGGCGCCGTGCCCAGCAGGGTCGAGCACACCGTCGCGATCACCCCGGCGGAGGTGAAGACCAGCGCGGTCTCCCCCTTGCCGAGCCCGGCGACCAGGTCGTCCAGCGCCTGCCGGACCCCGGAACGGAAGCCCTCCCAGGTGCCCGGACCGCTGCCCCCGGCTGCGATCCACGAGGCCAGGGAGGCGTCGAGCCGCTCCTGGAGCGAGCCCGTCGCGACCGGGTGGGCACCCAGCAGGCCGAGGTGGTCGTACTCGTTCCACCGCTCGTCGCCGACCGGCTCCAGACCCAGGCCCGCCTCGGACAGGGCCGCGGCCGCCGTCTGGCGCTGGCGGCGCAGCGCGCCGGTCACCACGCGGCCCACCCGGGGTCCGCGCCGCCGGAGTTCGGCGCCCAGCAGGCGGGCCTGCTCGTAGCCGGTCGGGCTCAACTCGTCGTAGTCCTCCGCCTCGGGGGAGGCCTTCCCGTGGCGGATCAGATAGATCGCTGGCATCGCACCAGCGTACGAGTGGCCCCAAGGGCGCCCGCACGCCGGGGGACGCGATCGGCGCGGGGTCACCGTCCGCCGGGCGGTCGCGCGCGGGGGTCCGGCGGGGGCGCAGCGAGAGTCCGGACGGGGGCGAAGGCGCCCGTCGTTCGAGAACGCCCGCGTACCCGGCCTTCTCGCTTGCACCGCGCTTTTCGCGAGCAGGACAATACGGGTGCGAACCACGCTTCCCGTGAGAGGGCGCATCATGACGGACACACCCCCCATCGACGCCACCGTGGCACACTCCGCCCGGGTGTGGAACTACTGGCTGGGAGGCAAGGACAACTACCCGGCCGACCGCGAGGTCGGCGACTACGTGCTCCAGGCCTATCCGGAGATGGTCACCGCGGCCCGCGCCGACCGGGAGTTCCTCATCCGCGCGGTCACCCACCTGGCCCGTGAGGAGGGCGTCCGCCAGTTCCTGGACGTGGGCACCGGGCTGCCCACGCACAACAACACCCACGAGGTCGCCCAGGCCGCCGCCCCCGACGCCCGCGTGGTCTACGTGGACAACGACCCGCTGGTGCTCACGCACGCCCGCTCGCTGCTGGCCGGCGAGGGGGCGGGGGACGTCCACTACGTCGACGCCAACCTGCACGAGCCCGAGCAGGTCCTCAAGGCGGCCGCCGCCCACCTGGACTTCGACCGGCCCATCGCGCTCACCGTCCTGGGCACCATGGGGCACACCCCCGACAACGCCCGGGCCTACGCCACCGTGCGCGCCTACGTGGACGCGCTGCCCCCGGGCAGCTTCCTGGCCCTGTGCGACGGGACCGACACCAGCGAACCGATGATCGAGGCGGCCCGGCGCTGGAACGAGACCGCACCCCTGCCCTACCACCTGCGCAGCCCCGAGGAGATCGCGGGCTTCTTCGACGGGCTCGACCTGCTGGAGCCCGGCGTGGTCTCGGCGCCCTTCTGGCGGCCCGACGCCACGGAGGTGGGCGGGGTCGTCGCGGCCGACCAGTACTGCGGCGTCGCCCGCAAGGCCTGACGGCCCCGCCGGGTCCCGGAGAGCGCCCCGGGACCCGGACGGCAGGACGGGCCTCAGCAGGCCGACCGGAAGTGTTCCCGGTGTGATGCGGGGGCCCGTGTGCGTCAGGCGGTCCCGGAGTCGGGCTCGAAGCGCACCACCACCGACTTCGACGTCGGCGTGTTGCTCACCTCGGCCGTGGAGTCCAGCGGCACCAGCACGTTCGTCTCCGGGAAGTAGGAGGCCGCGCACCCGCGCGCGGTCGGGTAGTGCACCACCCGGAAGTGCGCCGCGCGCCGCTCCCTGCCGTCGTGCCACTCGCTCACGATGTCGGTGTAGGCGCCGTCGGCCAGTCCCAGCTCCCGGGCGTCCTCGGGGTTGACCAGCACCACCCGGCGGCCGTCCTTGATGCCCCGGTAGCGGTCGTCGAGGCCGTACACGGTGGTGTTGTACTGGTCGTGCGAGCGCAGCGTCTGCAACAGCAGCCGCCCCTCGGGGACCTCCGGCGCGTACGTGCCGTTCACCGTGAAGTTGGCCAGCCCGGTCGCGGTGGGGAATCGCCGGTCGTCGCGCGGGGCGTGCGGCAGGGTGAACCCGCCGGGCCTGCGCGCGCGGGCGTTGAAGTCCTCGAACCCCGGCACGACCGCGGCCACGTGCTCGCGCACCCGGTCGTAGTCGGTCAGCTCCGACCACGCCACCGGGAAGTCGCCGAGCACCCGCCCGGCCAGGTCGCAGACGATGTCCACCTCCGAGCGCATGCCCTGTGACAGCGGCGCCAGCACGCCGTGGGAGGCGTGCACCTTGCCCATGGAGTCCTCCACCGTCACCCACCGCGGCTCGCCGCCGCGCAGGTCGCGGTCGGTGCGCCCCAGCGCGGGCAGGATCAGCGCACGGGTCCCCGTCACCACGTGCGAGCGGTTCAGCTTGGTGGACACGTGCACCGTCAGCCCCACCCTGCGCATGGCGTCCTCGGTCACCAGCGTGTCCGGGGTGGCCGCGACGAAGTTGCCGCCCATCGCGAAGAACACCCGCACGTCACCGCGCGCCATGGCGCGGATGGCGTTGACGGTGTCGTAGCCGTGCTCGCGCGGCGGCGCGAAGCCGAACTCGGCGCCCAGCGCGTCCAGGAACTCCTCGGCCGGGCGCTCGAAGATCCCCATCGTGCGGTCGCCCTGCACGTTGGAGTGGCCGCGCACCGGGCACACGCCCGCGCCGGGGCGGCCCACGTTGCCGCGCAGCAGCAGGAAGTTGACCACCTCGCGGATGGTGGGCACCGAGTGCCGGTGCTGGGTCAGCCCCATCGCCCAGCACACCACGATCCGCTCCGAGGAGGTGACCATCGCGGCGATGCGCTCGATCAGCTCCCGCTCCAGGCCGGTGTCGCGCTCGGTGCGCGCCCAGAACTCCTCGTCCGACTCGGCCAGCAGCGCCTTGGCGAACTGCTCGAACCCGTGGGTGTGGGCCGACACGAACTCCCGGTCCAGGACCGGCTCACCGCGCTCGTCGGCCTCCAGCAGCAGGCGGTTGAGGGCGGAGAACAGGGCGAGGTCGCCGCCCAGCCGCACCTGCGCGAACAGGTCGGTCAGTTCGGTGCCGCGCCCCAGCAGGCCGCCCGCGTGCTGGGGGTTGCGGAACTCGCGCATCCCCGCCTCGGGCAGGGGGTTGACGGTGACGATCCGCGTCCCGGACTTCTTGGCCCGCTCCAGGGCGGTGAGCATGCGGGGGTGGTTGGTGCCGGGGTTCTGCCCGGCCACGATGATGAGGTCGGCCTCGCGCAGGTCCTCCAGGGACACGCTGCCCTTGCCCACGCCCAGGGTTTCGGTCAGGGCCGAACCGGACGACTCGTGGCACATGTTGGAGCAGTCGGGGAGGTTGTTCGTGCCGAGGGCGCGGGCGAACAGCTGGTAGCAGAACGCCGCCTCGTTGCTGGTGCGCCCGGAGGTGTAGAACACCGCCTGGTCCGGGGAGTCCAACGCCCGCAGGTCCTCGGCGACCAGGTCCAGCGCGCGCTCCCAGCTGACCGGCTCGTAGTGGGTGGAGCCCTCGGCCAGGTACAGCGGCTCGGTGAGGCGGCCCTGCTGGCCCAGCCAGTACCCGGACCGCCCGGCCAGCTCGCGGACCGAGTGCGCGGCGAAGAACTCCCCGGTCAGCGCCGTGGCCGTGGCCTCCTCCGCGACGGCCTTGGCGCCGTTCTCGCAGAACTCGGCCCGGTGCCGTTTGTCCCCCTCGGGCCAGGCGCAACCGGGGCAGTCGAAGCCGCGCTTCTGGTTGATCGCGAGCATGGCGGGCAGCCCGCGCCGTACGCCGGTGTGCTCGTTGAGGTGACGGAGGCTGTTGAGCACGGCGGGGAGTCCGGCCGCGCTGGTCTTGGGCGGGCTGACCTCAGGAGAGTCCTGGGCGGGGTCTGCGTTGTCCGAGTGCTGGTGTCTCACACTGCGCATTCTGGCACTGACCGTCCGATGGTGGGACGTCCGGGTGAGCGACCCGGGCCTCAGGGGGTGCGGGTGGTGCCCAGGGGCAGCCCCGAGCTGGCGTCCCGGGCCGGACTGCCGGGGGTTTTGCTGTTCATCGACCTCTGTGCCTGTTTCCGGGAAGCGCGTGCTGTTCGCCCCCTCCCGGCGCTGCGCGGACGGACGGCGAGGGCGGCGGCCCCGTCCGACGGCGCGTGACATGCCGCCGACTCCGCAATGCGCCCTTCCGGCCGCCTCGCGGGGCAGACTGGCGGCGCTGGTCGCCAGGAGAAACGTGGGTACACGGACGGCATGAGTGTCTTTGAGCGCAACCCCCGGACGGCCCCGGCACGGCCGGGGCGAACGCCCGCACGGCGGTGCGGCCCCTCGCGGACGCGCGGGGACCGGAGGGCGGGCCGATGAGCGACGTCGGCTGGCCGCTGGAGACCGGTCTGCTGCGCGCGGTGTTCGACAGCGTGGGCGCGGGGATGTTCGTCATCGACACCACCGGCCGCATCACCGCCGCCAACCCCTACGCGCAGCGGATCCTCGACCGGCCCAGGGAGGAGATGCTGGGCTCGGACCTGCACGACCTGCTGCACCGCGGCCCGGACGGGGAGGAGAGGCCCCGGGAGGGCTGCCGCGTCCTGGCGGTGCTCGACAGCGGCCACCCGGCCGAGGGGAGCAGCGAGTCCTTCCTGCGCGGGGACGGCACGCTCGTGCCCATCATCTGGGCGACCACCCCGCTCCAGCACGAGGACCGTGTGGAGGGCGCGGTCATCGTCTTCCACGACTTCCGGGCGCACCGCGACGCCGCCGATCAGACCGCGGCGCACCTGGCGGCCCTGGAGGAGCTCACCGCCCGGCTGAGCCTGGTGGCGGAGATCTCCGTGGTCCTGGTCTCCACCCTGGACGTCCCCGAGATGCTGGACAGGCTGGTCCGCCTGCTGGTGCCGGAACTCGGGGACTGGGCGGTGGTCGACATGGTCACGGAGGGGCGCACGAAGGAGGTGGAGCGCGTCGCCGTGCACGCCCCGGGCGACCACGGCACGGCCGAGTCGCTGAAGGGCCCGCTTCCGCCGCTGTCGCCCGCCTCCCACGCGGCGCTGCTGCGCGCCCTGTACAGCGCCGAGCCCGTCCTGCTCGACACCGGTGACCTGGCCCGCGGCCCGGACGAACCGCTCGCCCGGGCGCACCGGCAGCTGTTCGAACGCCTGGGCGGGAGCTCCGCGGTGGTGGTGCCGCTGCACACCCGCAGACAGGTCTTCGGGGCGCTGACAGTGGCCCGGACCGGGGAGCGGTCCGCCTACACCGACGCCGAGGTCCTCGTGCTGGGGGACGTCGCCCGGCGCGCCGGTCTGGTGATGGAGAGCGCCCAGCTCTTCGAGCAGCAGCGCCACGTCGCCGAGACCATGCAGCGCCAGCTCCTGACACCCCTGCCGCAGGTCGACCACCTGCGGTTCGCCGCCCGCTACCAGCCCGCGCAGCAGGCCGCCGAGATCGGCGGGGACTGGTACGACGCCTTCCTGCTCGCCGACGGCGTCATGACCATGGTCATCGGCGACGTGGTCGGCCACGACCTCCAGGCCGCCGCGCACATGGCCGAGGTCCGCAACATGCTGCGCGCCCTGGCCTGGGACCGACAGGAACCCCCCAGCCTGATCATGAGGCGGCTGGACGAGGCCATGACCAACACCAGCGACGCCCCCATGGCCACCGCCGTCTTCGCCCGCATCGAGGGCCCCGAGGGCGGGCCCTGGTGCCTGCACTGGGTCAACGCCGGGCACCCCCCGCCGCTGCTCGTCACCTCCGACGGCCGCACCCGCTACCTGGAGGACGGCCACGGCCCTCTGCTGGGCATGAGCGCCACCCTGCACCTGGGCCTGGACTGGCCCGACGCCCGCGAGGAGATCCCCGCGGAGTCCACCCTGCTGCTCTACACCGACGGCCTCGTCGAGAGCCGCGAGCACCCCATCGACACGGGCCTGGCCAACCTGCGCCGCCACGCCGCCGCCCTGGCCCGTCGCGACGTCGAGGACTTCTGCGACGAACTCCTCGCCCGCATCGACCCCGGCGGTGACGACGTCGCCCTGCTCGCCCTGCGTATCCCGTCGGCGGGCGAGGGAGCGGGCGACGACACCGCGCCACCCCAGCACGCGCACAGCCCCGCCGCGGACGGCCGCGGGGCCCCCGGTGCGGACGTCGAGGACAGCTCGGTCAGGGACACCTCCGAACGGGGGTGAGCGGGACCGGTCCCCGGGTGCGGGCCCCGGGGCCGCCGGTCAGCGGCGCCCCGGTCCGGTGCGCCGACCGTCCCGTCCGCCGTCTCGGACAGCCCGCCACGCCGGGGGAGGACCGGTTCCGGGGCGCCCGCGCCGCCCGTTTCCGCCGACACGCGAGGGGTAGTGGCCGAGGGTAGCCCAGGGGGCCGCGCGCTCCCCAGGCGACGACCGCCACCGTCGTGAGACCAGGGGGAACCATGAAGGCAGTGGTGTGGAACGGGACCAGGAACGTCGACACCGTGAACGTTCCCGACCCGCGGATCGAGGAGCCCGGCGACGCCGTCATCCGGGTCACCAGCTCGGGCCTGTGCGGATCCGACCTCCACCTGTACGAGGTGCTCGGGCCGTTCATGACCCCGGGGGACGTCCTCGGACACGAACCCATGGGCGTGGTCGAGGAGGTCGGTTCCGGCGTCACCTCCCTCACCCCCGGCCAGCGGGTCGTCATCCCCTTCCAGATCTCCTGCGGACACTGCCTCATGTGCGACACGGGCCTCCAGAGCCAGTGCGAGAACACCCAGGTCGAGGAGCAGGGCATGGGCGCCGCGCTCTTCGGCTACAGCAAGCTCTACGGCGCGGTGCCCGGCGGGCAGGCCGAGTACCTGCGCGTTCCGCGCGCCGAGACCACCGCGGTCCCGGTACCCGACCAGGGCCCCGACGACCGCTACCTGTTCCTGTCCGACGTGCTGCCGACCGCCTGGCAGGCCGTCCGCTACGCCGACGTCCCCGAGGGGGGATCGGTGGCCGTCCTGGGGCTGGGGCCGATCGGCGACATGTGCTGCCGGGTCTCCCGCCACCTGGGCGCGGGCAGGGTGTTCGGCGTGGACCCGGTGGCGGAGCGTCGCGCCCGCGCCGCCGCGCGGGACGTGGAGGTGTTCGACTCCTCCAAGGGCACCGACGACGTGGTCCAGGAGATCCGCGACCGCACGGACGGGCGCGGACCGGACGCGGTCATCGACGCGGTCGGCATGGAGGCGGCCGGGCACGGCTCGGCCAGGTTCGCCCAGCGCGTGGCCAACCTCATGCCCCGGGGCGTGGCGGCCAGGATGATGGAGACGGCCGGGGTGGACCGCCTGACCGCCCTGCACACCGCCATCGACCTGGTGCGGCGCGGCGGGACCGTCTCCCTGATCGGCGTGTACGGCGGCATGGCCGACCCGATGCCGATGCTCACGCTCTTCGACAAGCAGATCCAGCTGCGGATGGGGCAGGCCAACGTGCGCCGGTGGGTGCCGGAGATCCTGCCGCTGCTGGAGGGGGCCGACCCGCTGGGGGTGGACGACTTCGCCACCCACCACGTGGGCCTGGACGCGGCCTCGCTGGCCTACGAGAAGTTCCAGAAGAAGCAGGACGGAGTGTTCAAGGTCGTCTTCCGGCCCTGACCCGCCGGAGGCGGGCGCCCCGGGCCGGGGGGATCCGGCCCGGGGCGCCTTTCCGGCCGCGGGGGCCGGAGGTCAGTTCTCGTAGATCCGGACGTAGTCGACGACCATCTGCTGGGGGAACTGGGTGGTGCCGTCGGGGTAGCCGGGCCAGTCCCCGCCCACGGCGATGTTGAGGATCATGAAGAAGGACTGGTCGTAGACCCAGGGGTTGCCGCCCACGTCCGCGCTGGTGAGGGTGTGGTAGGCGTTGCCGTCCACGGACCAGGTGATGGAGCCGGGGCTCCAGTCGACGGCGAAGGTGTGGAAGTCGTCGGCGAAGGACCAGCCCTGCGGGTGCGTGTAGGAGGCTCCGATGCCGTTCGCGCCCGAGTAACCGGGCCCGTGCACGGTGCCGTGCACCATGTGGGGCTCGTACCCGACGTTCTCCATGATGTCGATCTCGCCGGAGTCGGGCCAGGGGGTGTCGGGGAAGTCGGCGCCGAGCATCCAGAAGGCGGGCCAGATGCCCTGGCCGCGGGGGATCTTGATGCGTGCCTCGATGCGGCCGTAGGCGTGTTCGACCTTGTTCTGGGTGGTCATGCGTGCGGAGGTGTAGCTGCCGTCCGCTTCCTGGCGTGCGGTGATGACGAGGTTGCCGTTGCCGTCGAGGGCGGAGTTGGCGCGGTTGTCGGTGTAGTTCTGGAGTTCGTTGTTGCCCCAGCCGTGGTCGCCGGTCTCGTGGTTCCAGTTGGCGGGGTCGGGGGCGCTTCCGGCGGCGCCGTCGAACTCGTCGGACCAGACGATGTCCCCGGGGGCCGCACTGAGTTCGGCGTTGGCCTCGTCCACGGCTCCTCCCGTCCACTGCGGTGCGGTGAGGACCGCCGCGGCCAGCGCGGCGGAGGCGGTCACCGCCGTGGCGACGGTGGCGGTGCGGCGGGTACTGCGGCGGGCGCTCTTGGTCATGGCGTACTCCGTTGAGCGGGGGGACGGGCGCGCCCGGCGCCGCGACGCGTGCGGAATAGCGGGTTCCGCACGGGCCGCGCGGGGCGGCACCCGCGTGGGCGGGTGCCCACTGAACAAGCGTTAAGTGACTGTACGTACGCGAGCGGTCGCGGGCAAGGGGGGTCGTGCGAAAAAGTTGGAATCGCTCCCATAGGACTGGGGTGAAAAGTGTGCTCTGTGTGCTTTTGGGTGGTGTCGCCTTCCAGGAGGAAGGGTTCCGGGGGCGGGCCCCGGCCCCGCGCGTCGGACGCACCGGACACCCGTGCCACCGCGCCCGGGGCGGGCCCCGACGGCGACGGGCCCCGCGGAGCACGTGCTCCGCGGGGCCCGTCAGACGGGGGCGTCAGCCGTTCAGGGTCTCCTGGAGCAGCGGGACCAGCTCGTCCAGTGCGTGGGAGATGCCCGGGTACGAACCGCTGGAGAAGGCGTTGGCCAGCTCCATGTCGTCCAGGATGACCAGTCGGCCGTCCTCGGCGGAGGGGATGCCCTGGAGCACCGGGTCCTCGTGCAGGTGGTCCGCCGTGCCGCCGATGGGGAACATGACCGTCAGGTCCGCGTCCAGGACCTCCAGCCGCTCCGGGCTCAGGTCGACGTAGAACGCGTCGTCGGCCATCTCCCGGACCTCGGGCTTGTACTGGAAGCCCAGCTCCTGGAGCAGGTCCACCCGGGAGTCGCCGGGCACGTAGGCGCCGTACTGGCCGTCGAAGTAGGCGCCCACGGTCAGGGTCATGTCGGCGAACTCGGGGTTCTCCTCGCGGATCTGGGCGAAGCGGCCCTCCAGCTCCTCGATGAGCTCCTCGGCGCGCTCCTGCTCGCCGACCACCTGGGCGACCTGGCGGGTCTGCTGCTGCCAGGTGGTGCCGTAGGTGACCTCCACGCCGGGCGGCGGGCCGACCACGGGGGCCACCGGCGAGAGCGTGTCGTAGCGCTCCTGGCTGTTGTCGGAGCGGGTGTCGAGGATGACGTCGGGCTCCAGGGAGGCGATCGCCTCCAGGTTCGGCTCCATGGTGCCGAGCTGGACCGGCTCCTCGTCGAACATGTCGGCCGCCCAGGGCCCCACGCCCGTGCCGCCGTAGGCCTGCCAGTCGGCCACGCCGACCGGCTGCACGCCCAGCGCCAGCGCGGTCTCGGCGTCGGACCAGCCCATGGCGACGACGTTGGTCGGCTTGTCCGCGATCTCCACGTCGCCGAAGAGGGTCTCGACGGTGACCGGGTACCCCTCGGCGACCTCGCCGTCCGAGCCGCCCTCCGCGGAACCGGAGGTCTGGCCGCCGCAGGCGGCGAGCAGCAGGAGGGACAGCGCACCGGCGGCGATCGCGCCGCCGCGGGTCAGCGGACCGGGGTTCATGGGGCCTCATTCGGTCGAGTCGGTGAGCTTAGCCTTGCCTAAGCAAGGGTTATGGTGCTGGAGTCGGCGGTTTTGCGCAAGCCCGTGCCGGTGAACGCGGGAAGCCGCGTATGCCGGTAAAGCGCGGTGCGCACGGTGGTTGACGGGTCCGCGCGGCGTTCCTCGCGGGTCGTGGCCGTGTCCAGGGTCACACCGTCAGGAGTAGGCCTCGACGCCGTGGCGCCAGTAGCCGATGAAGGCGATGTCGTCCTTGGGCACTCCGTGTCGGCGGACGAGGGTGCGGCGGAGTTCGGTGGGCAGGGTGTTCTCTCCGGCGACGAAGCAGTAGGGGCGGCCTTGGGGGAGGGCGGTGGTGCGTACGGTCTCCAGGGCGAGTCGTCCGGGGACGGCGTGGGGGTCGGTGCGCGGCAGCCAGTGGACCTCTACGCCGGGTGGGGCGGCCACGGGGCGGATGTCGGTGCTGTGGGGTACTTCGAGGTAGGCCTGTCCTCGCAGGTGGGCGGGGGCCTGTTCGAGGATGGAGAGCAGGGCGGGCACGGCGCTCTCGTCGCCGACGAGCAGGTGCCAGTCGGCCTCCTCGGGCGGCAGGTAGTAGATCCCCTCGGGGTAGAGGCCCAGTTCGTCACCCGGCCGGGCGGCCAGCGCCCACGCCGAAGCCGGGCCCTCGTCCCCGTGCGCGACGAACTCGATGTCCAGTTCCAGCGCCTCGGGGTCGAAGCGGCGGACGGTGTAGTTGCGCACGTGCGGGCGCAGGTCGTCGGGCATGGCGCGGAACGCGGCCACCCACCCGTTGCCGTCGCCGCCGCTGTCGGCGACGGGCAGGTGCAGCCGGTCCTGGCCCGGCCGGGCGAAGAGGATCCGCGTGCACTGGTCCAGGCCCAGGAACTCGAACCCGCTCAGCTCCTCGCCGGTGAGCGTCACGGTGAGGAAGTGCTCGCTGGTCCGCTCGGTGCGCGCCACCCGGGTGCGGATCATGGTGCGGTGGCTCGGATGCCTGATGCGCAAGGCGCGGCCCCTTCGTTCGGGTCGGAGAGCGGCGGGTGTCGGGTTCGTCCGGTCTCGGGGTGCTGTGACCGTATACCGACAGGGGAAAGGTTAGCCTAACCAAGGTCGGTGTGGCACGGTGGTCCGGGGCCGGTGGTTCCCGGTTCCGCGGGCGCTCCGCCAGCCGACCATGGCCTAGCCTTGCCCAGGGCACGACATCGCGGGGGGAACGGGACATCGGATGAGTAGACGTCTGTACGGGGCCGCGCGCCCCGCGCCGAGCGGACGAGCCGTATGAGCGCCGCCCCCGCCCCCGCCGCCGAGCGCGAACGGCGCTCCCCCCGCACTCCCCGGCGGGAGGTCCCCGACAGCGTGCGCGCCCTGCGCCGCCGCACCCTGAGGCGCAACCGCGGCCATGTCACCGTCGGCGTGGTCCTGCTCTCCCTGCACCAGGTCGCCGAGGCCCTCGTCCCGGTGGCCATCGGCCTGACCATCGACTGGGCCGTCTTCACCGGTGACGTCGGCGCCCTGGGGATCTGCGTCGCGGGCATGGTCGTGCTCTTCACCGTCCTGGCCCAGGCCTACCGCAACGGCGCCCGCTTCACCCTGCGCGCCGTCGAGAACGAGGCGCACCTGCTGCGGGTGGAGGCCGCCCGCCGAGCCCTGGACCCGCGCGGCGAACGCAGCGGCCTGCGCGCGGGCGAGGTCCTGTCGGTGGCCACCTCCGACGCCGAGCAGGCCGCCCTGTACGTGCGCGCCTGGTCGGCGTCGATCGCCGTGGTGGTCGCCATCGCCGTCACCACCGTCGCGCTCCTGGCCATCGACGTCCCCCTGGGGGTCGGCGTCCTCGTCGGCGTCCCCCTGCTCATGCTGCTCCTGCGACTGCCCGCCGCCCGCATCACCCGGCGCAGCGAGGCCAAGCAGGCCACCGCCGCCGGGGCCACGGCCCTGGCCACGGACCTGGTCAGCGGTCTGCGCGTCCTCATGGGCATCGGGGCGCGGCACAACGCGGCCACCCGCTACCGCCGGGCCAGCACCCTCGCCCTGGACGCCTCGGTCGGCGCCGCCGCCAGCAACGGCGTCTACCGCGGCCTGGTCACCGCCGCCAGCGCCGTCTTCCTGGCCTGCGTGGCGGGCGTGGCCGGGTGGATGGCCCTCCAGGGGCGCCTCAGCGTCGGCGAACTCGTCACCGTCATCGGCCTCGCCCAGTTCCTGGCCGAACCCGTGCAGGGGCTGGGCATGGTCGGCCAGCTGTTCGCCACCGCCCGCGCCTCCGCCCGGCGGCTGGTGCGCCTGCTCAACGCCCCCGACGCGGTCACCCCGGGCGAGCGCGCCTGCGCGGGGGACCCCGTGGTCGCGCTGTCCGGGGTCAGCTACCGCACGCTGCGCGGGGTGGACCTCGAACTCGCCCCCGGCGAGCTCGTCGGCGTGCTCACCACCGACCCCCGCGACGCCGAGGCGCTGCTGGAGCTGCTCTCGGGCCGGGCCGAGCCCGCGGCCCTGGACGGCACGCTCACCGTGGGCGGCGTCCCCGTCCCCGAACTCGCCCTGGACGCCCTGCGCGAGGCGGTGCTGGTGGAGGAGCACGGAGCCACCCTGTTCGAGGGCACCCTGCGCTCCAACCTGGACACCGGTGCGTGCGGCGACGAGGAGCGGCTGCTGGACGCCCTGCGCGCCGCCTCCGCCGCGGACCTGGTCGACGGCCACCCCGAGGGCCTGGACCGACCGGTCGCCGACCGCGCCGCCAACCTCTCCGGCGGCCAGCGACAGCGCGTGGCCCTGGCCCGCGCCCTGGTCGCCGACCCGCCCGTCCTGGTGCTGCACGACCCCACCACCGCCGTGGACGCGGTCACCGAGGAGGCCATCGCCCGGGGCGCGGCCGCCGCCCGCGCGGGTGCGGCCAGGGCCACCCTGGTCGTGGCGAACAGCCCGGCGCTGCTGGCCCGCGCCGACCGCGTCGTGGTGCTGGCCGGGGGTCGGGTGCGGTGCGCGGGCACGCACGCGCGGCTGGTCGAGGAGGACGCGGACTACCGCGAGGCGGTACTGCGTTGACCGCCCCGCCGCGGACGGTCCCGCCGTGTTTCGCCGCAGACCGGAGTGCCCCGCCGCGGAGCGCGCCGCCGCGGTCCGACGCACACCGGAGCGCCCCGTCGCCGACCACCGCTCCAGGGCGCCGAGCCCCCCTTCCCCACATCCACACCCACGACCCCGAGGACGACCGATGAGCACGCCGGTGGAGGACTCCGCGAGCGAACACGGGGAGCTGCTGCCCACCGCCTCGGCCCGCCGCACGTGGGCCGTGCTGGGCGAGGGAGTGCGCGGCACCGGCTGGGGCGCCCCGCTGGCCCTGGCCACCGTGCTCGTGGGCAGCGCCGCCGGACTGGTCGCCCCCTGGGTGCTGGGCCGGATGGTCGACGACATCTCCGCGGGACGGGGGCTGGACGCCGTCCTGTCCTCGGTCCTGCTGATCGCCGGGGCGGGTCTGCTCGGCGGTCTGCTCACGGGCGCGGGCAGCTGGCTGGTCAGCCGGGTCGGCGAGACCGTCCTGGCCCGCCTGCGCGAACGCGTCATGGACCGCGTGCTGCGCATGCCCGCCGCCCGCCTGGAGCGGGTGCGCATCGGCGACCTGCTCTCCCGGGTCGGCGACGACGTCGCCGTGGTCACCGCCAGCATCGCCCGCAGCGGCCCCGACGCGGTCGTCGCGCTGGCCACCGTTCTGCTGACCGCGGTGGGCATCACCGCCCTGGACTGGCGCCTGGGCCTGGCCGCGATGCTCTGCGTGCCGGTCTACGTGACGGCCGTGCGCTGGTACCTGCCCCGCTCGGGCCCCTACTACGCCCGCGAGCGCGTGGCCATGGGCGAGCGCTCGCACGCGATGATGGGCGCCCTGCGCGGGCGCTCCGCCGTGCGCGCCTACCGCCTGGAGGACGAGCACGAGTCCCGGGTGCGCGAGCGCTCGACCGCCGCCATGGACATCACGGTCGCGGTGTTCCGCCTGTTCACCCGCTTCGGGTCGCGGCTCAACGCCGCCGAGTGCGTCGGGCTGACCGCGGTGCTGGTGGCCGGGTTCTGGCTGGTGCGCGCCGACCTGGCCAGCATCGGCATGGTCACCGCCGCCGCCCTGTACTTCCACCGTCTGTTCGGCCCGCTGATCTTCCTGGTCATGAACTTCAACGAGGTGCAGTCGGCCGGGGCGAGCCTGGCCCGCCTGGCCGGTGTGGTCGACCTCCCGGTGGAGGCCGACCCGGACGCGGAGGAGGGCCCGTCCGGTTCCTCGGTCCGCGTCGCGGGGGTCACCCACTCCTACGGCACCGGGGGCCCGGCGGCCCTGGAGGAGGTGTCGCTGGAGGTCGCCCCGGGCGAGCGCGTGGCCCTGGTCGGGGCCAGCGGTGCGGGCAAGACCACCCTGGCCGCCCTGGTCAGCGGCCTGCGCACGCCCACGGCCGGAACCGTGTACCTGGGCGGGATCCCCCTGGAGGAGCTGGGGGAGCGGCGGGTGCGCGAGCACATCTTCCTCGTCAGCCAGGAGACCCATGTGTTCGCCGGGACCCTGCTGGAGGACCTGCGCCTGGCCCGGGCCGGGGCCGACGCGGCCGAGGCGGAGGCCGCTCTGGAGACCGTCGGCGCCCTGGAGTGGGTACGCGCCCTGCCCGAGGGGCTGGACACGGTGGTCGGCGAGGGCGGGCACACCCTGACCGCCGAGCAGGCCCAGCACCTGGCGCTGGCCCGGCTGGTGCTGGCCGACCCGGACGTGGCGGTCCTGGACGAGGCCACCGCCGAGGCGGGCAGCTCCGGCGCGCGGCGCCTGGAGCGGGCCGCCGCCGCGGCCACCGCCGGGCGCACGACGCTGGTGGTGGCGCACCGGCTGGCCCAGGCGCAGACCGCCGACCGCGTGGTGGTCATGGACCGGGGCCGCGTCGTCGAGCAGGGGACGCACACCGAGCTGGTCGCGGCCGGAGGGCGCTACGCCGACCTGTGGCGCAGCTGGCAGGGCGCGCCGGACGACGGGGAACTGCTCTCCCGCTGACCGCGGGCGGGGTTCAGAGCTGGAGTTCGTTCTCCACGCGCCGGAGGGTGTGGCGGGCCATGGCCAGGTTGGCGCGCTGGCGGTCCAGCGCCAGGTAGAGGAAGACGCTGCCGTGCGACTTCTCCAGCAGGCGGATGAGGTGGTACTGGCTGCTCAGCGTGATGAGGATGTCCTCGATGCGGTCGTCGAGGCCGATCGCGCCCAGGGCGCGCGTCTTGGCGCGCACGACCTCGGTGTTGGCCGCCGCGGCCATCTCCAGGTCGAAGTGACCGCCTCCGCCCATGGTGCCCAGGGACATGCCGCTCTCGTAGTCGACGACCGCGACGCCGATGGCGCCCTCGATCCCCATGGCTTCCCTCATCGCCGTTTCGGCGTTCATGGCGTCTCCTCACGCTCGGTGTCCACCGCAGGAGCGGCGATACATGTCGAAAGTTAGCGAAACGCCTGGAGGGTGCGTAAGTGGACGGTTTGTGGCGAGGGTCCATCGTTACCACAGTGTGTTCTCTTTGCTCTGCTTTGACTGTTAAATGTCTTTTGGAGGCAATCGGACACCGGGGGGCACGTGTCGAGCACAGCTGTATCCACGGAGCGTTACCTGAGCTGTGACGGGGTCGTGGCCGCGATGCTCGTGGACCGCGCGACGGGCCAGGCGCACGCGCGATCGGGGGCGGCGTCGGCGCTGCCCGACCCCGAGCACGTGGCGGACTCCCACCACCTGGCCCTCGATCTGGCCCTCGCCTCCCGCGAACCGGCGGTCCAGGAGAGCGTGGTCACCACCGACGGCCACCACGTGCTGACCCGCACCGTGCCCTCCCCGGGTGCGGACGAGCTCCTGCTCGTCCTGGTCTTCGACCGCGCGCGGACCAACCTCGCGCTGGTCCGCTACCAGGCCGACGAGCACACCGCGGCGCTGCTCGCATGAGCGCCTCCGCGCCCCCGCGGGCCCTGGCCGAGGCGCTGCTCCGCGCCCGCGACGAGGAACTCACCGGAGCCCTGCGCCTGACCGGACCGCCCGAGGCCCTGGTCCACCTGAGCGCCGGGCGCGTCACCGCCGTCACCACACCGGCCGCGCCCACACCCGAGACCCTCCTGGTCAGGTCCGGCACTGTCCCCGCCGGGGTCTGGGCCGACGCCTACGAGGCCGCCGCCCACACCGACAGCCTGGCCCGGGAACTGCTGAGCCGCGGCGCGGTCCCGGCCGCGGTACTCGAACTCGCGTGCGCCACGGCCCTGGCGGACGGCGCCCTGGCGCTGTGCCTGTCGCCCGGGATCCGGGTGGAGGCCGTGATCGCCGACGCCGCGCCGCCGCTGCTGGGCCTGGAGCGCGGCCTGGACCCGCGGGAGGTGCTGGGCGAGGCCGGGCGCCGCCTGGCCTTCCTCTCGGACAGGTGGGGCGCGCCCGCGGAACTGGCCCGCCGCCGCCCGGTGCCCGCCGGTCCGGTACGCGACTCCCTCCCCTCCGCCTACCGGCTCCTGCTCACCCAGGCCAACGGCCGCCGCACCCCCCGGGACCTGGCCTTCGTCCTGGGCCGGGGGCTGACCGGGGTCATGGCCGACGTCGCCCGCCTCACCGAACGCGGACTGCTGGAGGCCGCCGCCCCCGACGGTGCGGACGGCCTCACCCGCCGCACCCCCGAACGCCCGGTCCGGGACGAGGGACCGTCCGCGCTGGCCAAGCGGCGCCCGGGTTCCAACGCCGTGCGCCCCGCGCCGCGGGCCTCGTCGGTCCCCGTCCCCGGGAGCGTGCGCGAACGCCTGCGCTCGCTGGAGGCCGGCCACGGGGCGGCCGGAGCGGGCGAGGGGGGGAAGGCCGGATGAGCACGACCGGACGCCCCTGGCCGGCCCGCGGCGGCGAATCCCCCGCCGGGGGACACGGGGAGGGCGGCCTGACCGCCCTCCCCAAGCGCACCCCCTCCCCGGTGCCCCGGGGCCCGCGCCCCAGGCCGGGCCTGCTCGGCCCCAAGGAGCCCGAGCCGGGGCCGCTCGCCGCCCTGCGCCGTGCGCAGCGCGCCGCGGCGCCCCTGGAGAGGGTGCGCCGCGCGCTACAGGACCTGGACGCCCACACCGGCCGCGCACCGCGGACGACCGACGAGCACGGGAGCGATTAGATGGTTCAGGGGCAGATCGCCGAGGAGCTGGCACGGCTGCGCGAGCGCGTCGTCGGCGTGACCGACAGCGCGGTGGCCGCCTCCGACGGCATGCTGGTGGCCTCCGACATCCAGGGCGGCCGCCCCCACGCGCTGGCCGCGCTCGCCGCCGCCTCCCTGGGCCTGGGCAAGCGCACCGGTGACGAGACGGGACTGGGGCCCCTGCGCGAGGTCGTCACCCGCTGCCAGGGCGGCTACGCGGTCGTCTACGCGGTCGGGATGGAGGCCCTGCTCGTCGTGCTGGGCGACGAGGGAACGGACACCGCGGCCCTGCGCCGCGAGTCCCGGCTGACGGTGGAGCGCGTGGGCTCGCTGCTGGAGGTCACCGCCGCGGGTTGAGGCCCCGAAGGCAGAGGGCCTCGCCGGGTTCGGATCGCCGTCCGAGGGGCAGCGGGCCGGTCGCCTCCCCGCCCCGGTGCGGAGCCGCGGCCGGCCGGACGGCCAGGGGGCCGGCCGGGGCCGTCGGCTCCGCGGGGCCGGTCAGGCGCCGACGTAGGCCGCGAGGTGCTCGCCGGTGAGGGTGGAGCGGGCGGCGACGAGGTCGGCGGGCGTGCCCTCGAACACGACCCGGCCGCCGTCGTGGCCCGCCCCGGGGCCGAGGTCGATGATCCAGTCGGCGTGCGCCATGACCGCCTGGTGGTGCTCGACGACCACGACCGACTTCCCGGAGTCGACGAGCCGGTCGAGCAGGCCGAGCAGCTGCTCGACGTCGGCCAGGTGCAGGCCGCTGGTCGGCTCGTCCAGGACGTAGACGCCGCCCTCCTCGGCCATGTGGACGGCCAGCTTGAGCCGCTGCCGCTCGCCGCCGGACAGGGTGGTCAGCGGCTGGCCGACCCTGAGGTAGCCGAGGCCGACGTCCTCCAACCGCCGCAGGATCCTCGCGGCCGCGGGCACCTTCGCCCCCTCGCCGTCGAAGAACGCGTGCGCCTCGGCCACCGACATCGCGAGCACCTCGCTGATGTCCCTGGCGTTGTCCGGACCGCCCAGGCGGTACTCCAGCACCTGCGGCTGGAACCTCCTGCCGTCGCACTCCTCGCACGGCGAGGCGACCGCGTCCATCATGGCCAGGTCGGTGTAGAGCACCCCGGCGCCGTTGCAGGCCGGGCAGGCGCCCTCGGAGTTGGCGCTGAACAGGGCCGGTTTCACGCCGTTGGCCTTGGCGAAGGCCTTGCGGACCGGGTCGAGCAGCCCGGTGTAGGTGGCCGGGTTGCTGCGCCGCGAGCCGCGGATCGCGCTCTGGTCCACCGACACCACGCCCGCGCCCGCGGGGAGCGACCCGTGGACCAGCGAACTCTTCCCGCTGCCCGCCACGCCGGTCACCACGCACAGCACGCCCAGCGGCACGTCCACGTCGACGTCGCGCAGGTTGTTGGCGTCGGCGCCTCGGATCTCCAGGGCGCCGCGGGGCGTGCGCACCCTCGGCTTGAGCCGGGCCCGGTCGTCGAGGTGGCGGCCGGTGAGGGTGCCGCTGGCGCGCAGCCCCTCGACGCCGCCCTCGAACACGATCCGGCCGCCGTCGTCACCGGCTCCGGGGCCGAGGTCGATCACGTGGTCGGCGATCGCGATGGTCTCCGGCTTGTGCTCCACGACGAGCACGGTGTTGCCCTTGTCGCGCAGCCGCAGCAGCAGGTGGTTCATCCGCTCGATGTCGTGCGGGTGCAGTCCGACGGTGGGCTCGTCGAAGACGTAGGTGACGTCGGTGAGCGAGGAGCCCAGGTGGCGGATCATCTTGGTGCGCTGCGCCTCGCCGCCGGAGAGGGTGCCGGAGGACCGGTCGAGCGAGAGGTAGCCCAGCCCGATCTCCACGAACGAGTCGAGCGTGTGCTCCAGCTTCGCCAGCAGCGGCCCCACCGCCGTTTCGTCGAGGTCGCGGACCCAGGCGGCCAGGTCGCTGATCTGCATCGCGCACGCGTCGGCGATGCTGATCCCGCGGATCTTGGACGACCGGGCCGCCTCGCTCAGGCGGGTGCCCCCGCACTCGGGGCAGGAGGTGAAGGTGACCGCCCGGTCCACGAACTCCCGGATGTGCGGCTGCATCGCCTCGCGGTCCTTGGACAGGAACGACTTCCTGATCTTGGGGATCAGTCCCTCGTAGGTGAGGTTGACGCCCTCGATCTTCACCTTGACCGGTTCCTTGTGGAGGAAGTCGGCGAGTTCCCCCTCGGTGTAGTCGCGGATCGGCTTGTGGGGGTCCACGAAACCCGACTCGGCGTAGACCCGCACCGTCCAGAAGCTGTCCGACTTCCAGCCGGGGATGGTGAACGCGCCCTCGGCGATCGACTTGGAGTCGTCGTAGAGCTGGGTGAGGTCGATGTCGGAGACCGTGCCCCGTCCCTCGCAGTGCGTGCACATGCCGCCGGTGCGGGTGAAGGTCTGCTTCACGGCCTTGCCGGTGCCGACCTTGATGGCGCCGCTCGCCTGGACCGAGGCGACGTTGAACGCGAACGCGTTGGGCGAGCCGACGTACGGTTTCCCGAGGCGGCTGAAGAGGATGCGCAGCAGCGAGTTGGCGTCGGTGGCGGTGCCCACCGTGGAGCGGATGTTGGCGCCCATCCGCTCCTGGTCGATGATGATCGCCGTGGTCAGCCCGTCGAGGACGTCGACGTCGGGTCTGGCCGTCGTCGGCATGAGGCCCTGCACGAAGGCGCTGTAGGTCTCGTTGATCATCCGCTGCGACTCCGCGGCGATCGTGTTGAACACCAGGGAGCTCTTGCCCGAGCCGGAGACGCCGGTGAACACCGTCAGCCGTCGTTTGGGGATCTCGACGCTGACGTCCCCGAGGTTGTTCTCGCGTGCACCGTACACGCGGATCAGGTCGTGGCTGTCGGCGGCGTGCGGTTCGGGCGCCCCCGTGTCCGCCCTGGTGGCCGTGTTCATCGTGATCTCCCTCGGTCGGGCGAGGCCTCTGCGTCGGCGTCGTCTGGACCGGCCCCACCGACGCCGGGCGACGGTGGTCGCATGTCAGCCCGAGTGAACGGTGGGGTCCGTGGTGACAACGCTAGACGGGGGAGCGGGGGCGGCGCTTCTCGATTCCTGACCGGACGTCCCGTCGCCGACAGGACGGCCCGGAGCGCCTAGTCCATGGCGGCGCGGCCGTGGCGCCAGTAGCCGATGAAGGCGATGTCGTCCTTGGGGACGCCGTGTCGGCGGACGAGGGTGCGGCGGAGTTCGGTGGGCAGGGTGTTCTCTCCGGCGACGAAGCAGTAGGGGCGGCCTTGGGGGAGGGCGGTGGTGCGTACGGTCTCCAGGGCGAGTCGTCCGGGGACGGCGTGGGGGTCGGTGCGCGGCAGCCAGTGGACCTCTACGCCGGGTGGGGCGGCCACGGGGCGGACGTCGTCGGGGCTGGGTACTTCGAGGTAGGCCTGTCCTCGCAGGTGGGCGGGGGCCTGTTCGAGGATGGAGAGCAGGGCGGGCACGGCGCTCTCGTCGCCGACGAGCAGGTGCCAGTCGGCCTCCTGCGGAGGCAGGTAGTACACGCCGTCCGCGAGCATGCCCGCCTCGTCGCCGGGAACGGCGGAGCAGGCCCAGGCCGAGGCCGGACCGGCGTCGCCGTGGTCCACGAACTCGATGTCCATCTCCAGCGCCTCGGGGTCGAAGCGGCGCACCGAGTAGCTGCGCACGTGCGGCTGGCTGCTCGGCGGCATGGCGCGGAGCTGCTCGAACCATCGCTTGCCGGCGTCGGCGGGCATGTGCAGCCGGTCCTGGCCCGCGCGGGGAAGGAACAGGCGCACGAACTGGTCCCGGCCGAGGAAGGCGAAGTCGGCCAGCCCGGCGCCGCCCAGGGTCACCGTGACGAAGTGCTTGCTCAGGCGCTCGGTCCGCACCACGCGGGTGCGGATCATGGCGCGGTGGCCGGGCTGTTCGACGCGCACGGGACCTCTTCCTTGTACGGGGCACGGGGGCGGACCGCCTTCAGGTGAGGTTAGCCGAACCTTGCCCGGCCTGGGCCGTCGGCAGGAGGGCCGTGGTCCGCCCGCGCGGGTACGGGGCGGGCGTTCGCCGGGAGTCCACGGCTGTCCGGGCCGCTCGGTCCGCCGGTGCGTGCGGGTCTTCCCGGTGTCGGACTGGGAGAAGGAGCCAGTACACCCCTTGTGTCCTATTTCTGAATCTACGTCGTAAAAGTAGGGCTTATGTTCTTCCCGCTCACGGAAGGACTCCGGCACGACCCGACACCAACGGGGCCGGACACCCGTGCGACGGGTGTCCGGCCGGGCCAGCGAAGGGATTCAGGAGGCCAGGAGGTAGATGACGGACGCGAACAGGGCCGCGATGGTGCCGATGAGCGTCTTGATCACGGTCCAGGTCTTGAACGTCTGGCTCACGCTCATGCCGAGCAGCCGACCGATGAGCCAGAAGCTGGCGTCGTTGACATGGGAGAGCACCGAGGAGCCGCCCGCCAGGACGATGACCACGGCTGCCGCCTGGAGCGCGTTGAGGTCAGCCGCCACGACCGAGGCTCCCAGCAGACCGGCCGCGGTGGTGATGGCGACGGTGGCGGTGCCCAGCGCCACGCGGATGACCGCCGCGACGATGAACACGGCCAGCACCAGCGGAAGCCCGGTGTCGGCCAGCACCCCGGCCAGGGCGTCGCCGATACCGCTGGCCAGCAGCACCGCGCCGAACATGCCCCCGGCCCCGGTGATGAGCAGCACGGGCGCGATGGGCTTGAGCGCGTTGTCGAGCATGTCCTCGACCAGGCTCAGGCTCTGGCCGCGGCGTGTACCCAGAGCCCACACCGACACCAGGACGGTCACCAGAAGCGCGATGGGGGTGGCCCCCATGAGCTGGACGAGCGCAACCCAGGTGGCCTCGCCGTCGACGGCGCCGAGGTCGGCGGCGGTGCTCACCCCGGTGTTGAGGAAGATCAGCACCAGGGGCAGGGCGAGCAGGAGCATCAGGGTGGAGACCCTGGGGGGTTCGGCCGGTCCCTGCTCTTCGTCCGCTCCTTCCTCGCGGCGCGGACCGCCCATGGCCAGCTCGGGTATGGGCAGCACGATGCGGCGTCCGATCCACACGCCGTACAGGTAGCCGCTCAGGTACCAGGTGGGCACCGCCACGACGAGGCCGACCAGGACCACCACGCCCACGTCCGCGCCGAGCAGCACGGTGGCCGCGACCGCGCCGGGGTGCGGTGGCAGCAGCACGTGCATGGTCGAGAGCGCGGCCGCGGCGGGCAGTGTGTAGACGAGCACGCCGCCGCCCAGTCTGCGCGCCACGGCCATGATGATCGGCAGCATCACCATGAAGGCGGCGTCGAAGAAGATCGGGAAGCCGAACATCAGCGAGGCGATGCCCAGGGCCAGCGGTGCGCGTTTCTCACCCAGGCGCCGGATGAGCGCGCCGGAGAGGGCCTCGGCGCCGCCGCTGACCTCGACCAGACGGGCGAACATCACCCCGAAGGCCAGCAGGAGGCCCACCTCGCCCAGGGTCGAGGCGAAGCCCTCGGTGAGCACGTCCAGTACTTCGTGGGGTTCGATGCCGGTGGCGAAGGCCGTTCCCAGGCTCACCAGTACCAGGGCGATGATCGGGTGCGCCTTCAGCCGCATGATGAGCAGCAGCAGGCACAGCACCGCGACCGCCGCGATTCCGAGGAGGGCGCCCACGCCCATGGCGGGTTCGGTGGCGGTCATGTCGACTCCCCCCGACCCTCGAGGACCGTCCACGCGCCTGTCGCGAGCATGTTGTCTCACCCCTTGGTCTTCGTTCCGGTTCCGGGCACGGGTCCGGTACGTCCTGGAGGAACGGTCGGCCCGGGTCCCGGGGGACTCTAGGGAGAAGTGGGGCGCGGAGCTAGCTTGTGTTCACATGCGACTTTTTGGTCGTAAAGTTACCGCGGGGTTACGGGGAGTCAAAGAGATGTCGGGAGCGCGCGGTGGTCGGTCCCCTTGCGGCGCCGGTTCCGCGGACCCGGCAGCGGCCCGCGCCGGGCGCGGGAGCCGTCCGGGCCCGAACGCGCCCGGGTGCCCAGGGCGACGTGCTCCGGCAGGCCGCGGGACGGGACTGTCCTCGCCGTCCCGGAGAATCGGCGTATGACACAGTCAGAACACCGACACCACGCCATCGACTACCTGGAGCTCACGGTCACCGACCTGGACCGGGCGCGGCGCTTCTACTCCGAGGCGTTCGGGTGGCGCTTCAACGACTACGGCCCCGGCTACGCGGGCATCCAGAACCCCGGGGGGCCGGACGCCCCCGAGGTGGGCGGCCTCGCGCTGGGCGAGGAGACGCGCGCGGGCGGCCCCTTCGTCCTGCTGTACTCGGCCGACCTGGACCGCTCCGTCAAGGACGTGGAGGCTGCGGGCGGCCGTGTGGTGCGGGGCCCCTACGCCTTCCCCGGCGGGCGCCGCTTCCACTTCACCGACCCCAGCGGCAACGAACTGGGCGTTTGGGCAGAGGCCTGATGGGCGGGCAGGCGCCCGAGGTGGGCGACCACGCCGTGGAGCACCTGGCCGCGACCCTGCGCCGCCGTCGGGAGGAGTTGGCGGGCGCGAGCGGGGTGCGGATCGGAGGCGGCCTGGTCGTGCACGCGCTCAGCACGCACATGTGGGCGGGGGTGCCGGTTCCGGCCGTGGCCTGCCACGCCTCCGTCGACCCGCTGCGCCTGCGCGCCTCCGCCGGGCCGGTGACCTGCCGCCGGTGCCTGGCCCAGAGCGGTCAGGAGCGCCAGCGGCAGGTGCCCGGACAGACCGCGCTGGAGCTGTGACCGGCCGCGGCCGGTCACCCGCTCCCCTCGCGTTCCTCCGCCGTCGCGGTCGTGCGGGCCCGTCCCGTGCTCGGGTCCGCCCCATGCCCTTCCGCCGCCCGGCTCAGGAGGGGCCGGGCGCCTCTTCACGGTCGGGCGCCCCTTCGCGCCCGGTGTGACGGGCGACGGCCTCGTTGAGGACCGCGCAGGCGCGGCGCAGGTCGGCGGGGTGCGCGGACCCGTAGCCGAGGACCAGCCCGTGTACGGTCGGGGCGCCGTGGCTGGCCCGTGAGGTGTCGTCGACCAGGACGCCCCGTTCGGCGGCCTCGGCGACGACGGGGGCGACCGCGCGGGCGGGCAGCGGGAGCAGGACGTGCAGGCCCGCGGTGTCCCCGACGGGGCGCGTGGCGAGGAGGTCGATCAGCAGCCCGCGGCGGCGGGCGTACTCCAGGCGCATGCGGCGCAGGTGCCGGTCGAGGTCGCCGCGTTCCAGCAGCAGGGCGGTCGCGGCCTGGACCGGGACGCTGGTGCGGTCCGACAGGTCGTGGCGGACGGTGGCCAGGCGTTCCAGCAGCGGGGGTTCGGCGACGATCCAGCCGATGCCCAGGTCGGGTGAGAGGGTCTTGGAGAGGGTGCCGAGCAGGATGACGCGGTCGGGGTCCAGGCCGTAGAGGGCGGGCAGGGGCGCCACGTCGTAGCGGAACTCGGCGTCGTAGTCGTCCTCCACGACCATCGCCGCGTTCTGGCGGGCCCAGGCCAGGAGGCGTTCGCGGCGCGGGATGGGCAGCCGTCCGCCGAGGGGGTACTGGTGGGCGGGTGTGGTGTGGACGAGGGACAGGTCCTCGGGCAGGTGTTCGGTGAGGATGCCTTCGTGGTCGACGGGGCAGGGGAGCACGTGGGCTCCGCGGGCGGCCAGGATGGTACGGGCCTTCTGGTAGCCGGGCTCCTCCACGCCCGCTCGGGTGCCCGCGCCGAGCAGGGCGGCTCCGACCAGGTCCAGGCCGTTGCCGGTGCCGCGGGTGACCATGACGTTCTCGGGTCCGATGCGTACTGCGCGGGTGCGGCGCAGGTGGTCGGCCAGGAGCGCGCGCAGCCGGGGCAGGCCGCGGGGGTCGGGGTCGTCGTCGAGGGGGTGTTCGGCCGCGTGCCGCCATGCCCGGCGCCAGGCGGCGCGGTCGTGGTCGCGGACCCAGGGCGCGCCGGGGCGCAGGTCGATCATGCCCTGGTGGCGGGCCTGTTCCCGGGAGGTGCGCGGGGAGGTCGTTCGCGCGGCGGGGGCTGCGGTGGCGGACAGGGGGCCGTGCCCGCTGGCGTCGTCGTTCCCGCAGGGGGCGTGTCCGTCGGCGGCGGGAGCGGGGGGTCCGCTGGTGGTGGGCGGTGAGCCGTCCTGGGCGACGAACGTGCCCGAGCCGTGGCGTCCCTCCAGCCAGCCCTCGGCGTAGAGCTGCTGGTAGGCCTCGGTGACCACGGTCCTGCTCACGCCCAGCTGCGTGGCCAGCGCGCGGCTGGAGGGCAGGCGCTCCCCGGGGGCGAGCGTCCCGCCGGACATGGCCTCGCGCAGTGTGTCGGACAGCTGCACCGTGAGGGGTCGGGCGGCGGAGCGGTCGAGGTGGAGGGTCGGTTCGGCCAGGCGGCGGGGCACAGTGGTCCTTCGTTTTCGGGCAGAAGTGGCCATGGTCGGAGGGTCCACTTGCTTTCTAGGCTAAATGCCATGCTCTCCACGACAGAACGCACCCGGTTGCGCCGCAACAAGCACAAGGCCCGGTCCGACCGGGCTGACCTGTACGACCTCCTGGACGAAGGGGTGGTGTGCCACCTGGGGGTGGTGGTCGACGGCGCGCCCATGGTGGTGCCCACCGCCTACGGGCGGGTGGGCGACACCCTGTACCTGCACGGTTCGACCGGGGCGCGGTCGCTGCGCGCGGGCGGGGAGGTGTGCGTGACCGTGACCCTGCTGGACGGTCTGGTGCTGGCCAGGTCGCTGTTCCACCACTCGGTCAACCACCGCTCCGCGATGGTCTACGGAGTGCCCCGGGTGGTCGAGGACGAGCGGGAGCGGCTGGAGGGGTTGCGCGCGCTGACCGAGCAGTTGGTTCCGGGGCGGTGGGAGGAGGCCCGGGAGCCGACGGCGAAGGAGCTGGCGGCCACGCGCGTGCTGGCGCTGTCGCTGGAGGAGGCGTCGGTGAAGGTGCGCACGGGTCCGCCGACGGATGACGAGGAGGACCTGGCCCTGCCGGTGTGGGCGGGTGTGCTGCCGGTGCGGCAGGTGTTCGGGGCGCCGGAGCCGGATCCGGGGCTGGCTCCGGGGCTGGAGGTTCCGGCCAGTGTGTCGGGGCGGTCGCTGTTCCCGTCGTCGCTGTTCTGAGGGCGGCCGTCGCGGGGAGGGCCGCTCGTGTGGCGGGCGGGGAGGTCGCGGTTGCGCCCGTCGTCTGGGCCTCGCGCGCCGCCCGGGGTCCCGTCCGACGCCAGGGTCCTGCCGCCCGGGTGTCGCCCGCGGTCCGCGGCGTCGCCCGCGCCGGAGGGAAACGGCGTCCGGGAAAACCGCGGCGGTCGTGCGAGCGGACATTCTTTGGTCTATTGGATAGGCCAATAGTCCTTTATTGCGGCGCGTTCTCCGACCGGACACCGTCCTGGTCACCGCCGCCGCGGGAGGCGGCCGTCCGGTGTGGCGAACCTCGCGTGAAACAGGGGGCGGGCGGCATGGCCGGGCGTTTTTTGTGGGGTTCCCACAACGCATCGGCTTCGCTATGCGTGGTTCGGGCCATTGGTGTACCCGGCGGTAATCGACCAGGGTAGAAAGGGTAGGTGCAGGCGACGCTCCGAGACCCGGACGTCGCCTTCTGCGCGTGGGTACTTGGGAGGCTCAACCGGTGTTCAGTCGTGTCGCCATCGTCAACCGTGGAGAGGCCGCGATGCGGCTCATCCACGCTGTCCGGGACCTCTCAGCGGAAACCGGCGTGCGGATCGAGACGGTGGCCCTCCACACCGACGCCGACCGCGACGCGACCTTCGTCCGCGAGGCCGACGTCGCCTACTCGCTGGGTCCCGCCTCGGCCCGCCCCTACCTCGACCACGCCGTCCTGGAGCGCGCGCTGGTCCAGA
The DNA here is from genome assembly GCF_012396365.1 of Nocardiopsis alborubida. Lineage (GTDB taxonomy): Bacteria > Actinomycetota > Actinomycetes > Streptosporangiales > Streptosporangiaceae > Nocardiopsis > Nocardiopsis alborubida. The sequence continues at coordinate 58,179 of NZ_JAAXPG010000012.1, forward strand.
CCAGGGCCGACGCCGCGTGGGTGGGCTGGGGCTTCGTCGCCGAGGACCCGGCCTTCGCCGACCTGTGCGAGAGGATCGGCGTCACCTTCGTCGGGCCCAGCGCCGAGGCCATGCGCAAGCTCGGCGACAAGATCGGCGCCAAGCTGATCGCCGAGGAGGTCGGCGTCCCGGTCGCGCCGTGGAGCCGCGGCGAGGTCGCCACCCTGGAGGAGGCGCTGCGCGCCGGTGACGAGATCGGCTACCCGCTGATGCTCAAGGCCACCGCCGGCGGCGGCGGGCGCGGCATCCGCATGGTCGCCTCGGGCGAGGACCTGGCCGAGGCCTACGAGCGCACCAGCCAGGAGGCGCTGCGCGCCTTCGGCTCCGGCGTGGTCTTCCTGGAGCGCCTGGTCACCGGCGCCCGGCACGTCGAGGTCCAGATCATCGCCGACGGGCAGGGCACGGCGTGGGCGCTGGGCGTGCGCGACTGCTCGGTGCAGCGGCGCAACCAGAAGATCATCGAGGAGTCGGCCTCCCCGGTCCTGGACGCGGAGCAGACCGCGCAGCTCAAGGCGTCGGCCGAGCGGCTGGCGCTGGCGGTGGACTACCGCGGCGCGGGCACCGTCGAGTTCCTGTACCACCCCGGTGAGAAGCTGTTCGCGTTCTTGGAGGTCAACACCCGCCTCCAGGTCGAGCACCCGATCACCGAGCTCACCACCGGCACCGACCTGGTCCGGCTCCAGCTGCACGTGGCCAGCGGCGGAAAGCTGGAGGGCCCCCAGCCGGTCGAGTCCGGCCACGCCGTCGAGGCCCGGCTCAACGCCGAGGACCCCGACCGCGACTTCGCGCCCGCCCCGGGCCGCATCGCGCGCCTGGTCCTGCCCACCGGGCCCGGCGTGCGCGTGGACACCGGCGTGCGCGAGGGCAACACCATCCCGGCCGACTTCGACTCGATGATCGCGAAGGTCATCGCCTACGGCCGCGACCGCGAGCAGGCGCTGGGCAGGCTGCGCCGCGCGATGGCCGAGACCACGGTGATCATCGAGGGCGGCGCGACCAACAAGAGCTTCGTGCTCGACCTGCTCGACCAGCCCGAGGTGATCGACGCCAGCGCCGACACCGGCTGGATCGACCGCGTGCGTGCCCAGGGGCGCCTGGTCAGCCACCGCCACTCCGCTGTCGCCCTGGCCGCGGCCGCGATCGAGGCCTACCAGGACGAGGAGGAGGTCAGCCGCCAGCGGCTGCTGTCCACCGCGCACGGCGGCCGCCCGCAGGTGCAGCACGAGAGCGGCCGTCCGCTGGACCTGAAGCTGCGCGGCGTGGGCTACCGGGTGAGCGTGGCCCGGGTCGGGCACCGGCGGTTCCGCGTCGGCGTCTCCGGCGGCGGCGACGTGCACCCGGCGGACGTGGAGGTCGAGCGCTTCGACGCGCACAGCGGCCAGATCGTGGTCAACGGCCGCCGGTTCCGGCTGGTGTCGGCCACGCACGGGCCGGTGCACCTGGTCGAGGTCGACGGCGTCACGCACCGGATCAGCCGCGACGAGGGCGGTGTGGTCCGCTCCCCGGCGCCCGCCCTGGTGGTGGCGACGCCGTTGGCGGTTGGCGACGAGGTCGAGTCCGGCGCGCCCGTCCTGGTGCTGGAGAGCATGAAGATGGAGACGGTGCTGCGCGCGCCGTTCCGTGCCCGGGTGCGCGAGTGCCCGGTGTCGGTGGGCAGCCAGGTCGAGACCGGTGCGCCGCTGATGCGGTTGGAGCCGCTGTCCGACGAGGGGGCCGAGGAGGCGGAGGCGGACGTGGAGGCCGTCGCCATCGAGCTTCCCGAGGAGCCCGTGGAGGCCTCCGCGGCCGAGCGCGTGGAGCGCGGCCTCCAGGATCTGCGCGGCCTGCTGCTGGGCTTCGACGCCGACCCGCACGACCGCGGGCGGGTGCTGGCCGACTACCTGGCCGCGCGCGCCGAGCTGGGCGGGCGTCCGGTCGAGGGCGAGCTGGACCTGTTCACCGTCTTCGCCGACCTGTGCGAGCTGAGCCGCAACAAACCGGGCGGGGAGCCGGACACCGAGCCGCGCAGTTCGGTGCACAGCCCGCGCGAGTTCTTCCACAGCTACCTGCAGAGCCTGGACGTGGAGCGCGCCGGGGTCAGCGAGGGCTTCCGGGACAAGCTCACCCGGGTCCTGGCCCACTACGGGGTCACCGATCTGGACCGCACGCCGGAGCTGGAGGCCGCGGTCTTCCGGATCTTCCTGGCCCAGCAGAACACGGGCGCCGCGCTGGCGATCGTGTCGGAGCTGCTGCGCCGCTGGCTGGCGGGCGGGCCGCCCGCGGAGGCGCTCAGCGAGCGCGCCGGGCTCGTCCTGGAGCACCTGGTGGAGGCCACGCAGGTGCGCTTCCCGGCGGTGTCGGACCTGGCCCGCGGTGTGGTCTTCCGCTGGTTCGCCCAGCCGCTGCTGCGCCGCAACCGGGCCCGGGTCTACGCCGCGGTGCGTGACGAGCTGCGCCACCTGGACCGCAACCCCGACGCGCCGGACCGGGCGGAGCGGATCCAGGCCATGGTGGCCAGCGCCGAGCCGCTGGTGCGGCTGGTCGGCCAGCGCATGGGGCGGGCCGGGCGCGACCACGCCCCGCTGCTGGAGGTGCTGACCCGCCGCTACTACGGCAACCGCGGACTGTCCCGGGTCACCGCCCGCGAGGTCGGGGGCTGCCGGTTCGTCACCGCCGAGCACAACGGCGCGGGCGGCCTGACGCGCCTGGTCACGACCGCCGTCGACATCGCGGCCCTGCCCGACGCCGTGGGCGCGGTCGGTGAGCTCGCCGCCGACGTCGCCGAGCACGGACTCGCGGCCGACCTCTACGTCACCTGGGAGGACCAGCCCGACGCCGACGCGATGGCGGTGCGGCTCGGGCGGCTCCTGGCCGAGAACCCGCTGCCCGCGGGCGTGCGCCGGGTCACCGCCACCGTCGCCGGTACCAGCGGCGCGGTGATGCACCACCACTTCACCTTCCGGCCCGAGGGGGCGGGCTTCGCCGAGGACCGGCTGATCCGCGGCCTGCACCCGCAGATCGCCCGGCGCCTGCAGCTGCAGCGCCTGCGCGAGTTCGACCTCACCCGGCTGCCCTCGGCCGACGAGGAGATCTACCTGTTCCGGGCGGTGGCCAAGAGCAACCCGGCCGACGAGCGCCTCTTCGCGATGGGCCAGGTCCGCGACCTGACGCCGCTGCGTGAGGCGGACGGGCGCCTGATCGCGCTGCCCGCGCTGGAGGACACGGTCACCGGGTGCCTGGACGCGATCCGCAACATCCAGGCCCAGCGCCCGCACAACCGGCGCTTCGACACCAACCGCATCATGATGTACGTGTGGCCGTCGACCGAGCTGACCCCCGAGGAGCTGGAGACGCTGGTCCAGCGGCTGCTGCCGACCACGGCCGGGGCGGGGTTGGAGGAGGTCCAGTTCCTGGCCCGCCAGCGCACGTCCTCCGGTGAGCTGACCGAGGTCGCGGTGCGCATCAGCCTGGACCAGGGCCAGGACGCGCGGGTCCACGTCGAGGAGCCCTCGACCGAGCCGGTGCTGCCGCTGGACGACTACCGCCAGAAGGTGCTGCGCGCGGCCCGCCGCGGGACCGTCTACCCCTACGAGCTGACCGGTCTGCTGTCGGGTCCGGGCGGCGGTTTCACCGAGTACGACCTGGACGACAACGGTGTGCTGGTCCCGGTGGACCGGCCGCGCGGGCACAACTCCGCGGCGATCGTGGCCGGTGTGGTCACCACGCCGACCGTGCGCCACCCCGAGGGGGTCACGCGCGTGGTGCTGCTGGGCGACCCGACCAAGGCGCTGGGCGCGCTCTCGGAGCCCGAGTGCTCGCGGGTGATCGCCGCGCTGGACCTGGCCGAGTCGATGCGGGTGCCGCTGGAGTGGTTCGCGCTGTCGGCGGGCGCGCGGATCTCGATGTCCTCGGGCACCGAGAACATGGACTGGGTCGCGGCCGCGCTCAAGCGGATCGTGGAGTTCACCCAGGACGGCGGCGAGATCAACGTCGTGGTCGCGGGCATCAACGTCGGCGCCCAGCCGTACTGGAACGCCGAGGCGACGATGCTCATGCACACCAAGGGCGTCCTGGTGATGACGCCGGACTCGGCGATGGTGCTCACCGGCAAGCAGTCGCTGGACTTCTCCGGCGGTGTGTCGGCCGAGGACAACTTCGGCATCGGCGGCTACGACCGGGTGATGGGCCCCAACGGGCAGGCGCAGTACTGGGCGCCGAACCTGGCCTCGGCCCGCGAGATCCTCATGGCGCACTACGACCACACCTACGTCGTGCCGGGGGAGGAGGCGCCGCGCCGGGCCAGGACCCTGGACCCGGTCGACCGCGACGTCTCGCCGTTCCCGCACGCGGTGGCGGGCAGCGACTTCGCCACCGTCGGCGAGATCTTCTCCGCCGAGCACAACCCGGACCGCAAGAAGCCGTTCGACATCCGTACGGTGATGCGGGCGCTCTCGGACCAGGACCACGCGGTGCTGGAGCGTTGGGCGGGCATGGCCGACGCCGACACGGCGGCGGTGCAGGACGTGCACATCGGCGGCTGGCCGGTGTGCCTGGTGGGGATCGAGTCTCGGTCGGTGCCGCGGCACGGCTTCCCGCCCACCGACGGCCCCGACACCTACACCGCGGGCACGCTGTTCCCGCGCTCGTCCAAGAAGGTGGCGCGGGCGATCAACGCGGCGTCGGGCAACCGGCCGCTGGTGGTGCTGGCGAACCTGTCGGGGTTCGACGGCTCGCCGGAGTCGCTGCGCAAACTCCAGCTGGAGTACGGGGCCGAGATCGGGCGGGCGATCGTCAACTTCGACGGCCCGATCGTGTTCTGCGTGATCTCGCGGTACCACGGCGGCGCGTTCGTGGTGTTCTCCAAGGCGCTCAACCCGAACATGACGGTGCTCGCGCTGGAGGGGTCGTTCGCCTCGGTGCTGGGCGGGGCCCCGGCGGCGGCCGTGGTGTTCGCCGGTGAGGTCAACACGCGTACCGCGAGCGACCCGCGGGTGACCGGGCTCCAGGAGCAGGTGTCGGCGGCCAGCGGCGCCGAGCGGGCCGCGCTCAACGCGCGGCTGGCCGAGACGCAGTCCTCGGTGCGGGCGGAGAAGCTCGGCGAGGTCGCCGCGGAGTTCGACCGGGTGCACAGCATCCAGCGCGCGGTCGAGGTGGGTTCGGTGGACGCGATCATCAGCGCCGCCGAGATGCGTCCGCGCATCATCGAGGCGATCGAGCACGGCATGAAGCGCTAGGCGTCGAGGCCGGCCGCGGGTGGACCGCGGTCGGCCGCGCGGGCTGACGGGCTGAGGGGCGGGGTCGCGGCGGGAGGCCGCGGCCCCGCCCCGTCGTCGTGCGCGGGTCCGCCGTCCGGGGACGGCGGTGCGGCCGTCCCCCGGCGCGGTCCTCCCGGCGGTGCGGTCAGCGGATCTTCTCGCCGTACACGTGGTCGACGGGCATGGTCATGAGCACCCTGCGGTCGGAGACCATGACCGACCGGTACTCCTCCCAGTCGGGGTGCTCCCCGGCGGCGAGGCGGTAGTAGTCCACCAGCGACTCGACCTCGGGGCCGTGCGGGTCGGTGCCCGGGCCGGTGAGTGTGGCCACGCCCTCGGCGGTGGCCCACGCCCAGCCGTCGGCGCTGGTGACCTGGAGCGTGGCGCGCGGGTCGCGGCGCAGGTTCGCCGTCTTGGCCCGGCCCTCGGTCATGGAGACGTGGAGGAGGTCGGTCTCGGCGTCGTAGAAGGGCTGGACTGGGGAGAGCTGCGGGCGGCCGTCGGCCTTGATGGTGGCCAGGACGCCGAGCCTGCTCTGGGCGAGCAGTGCGCGCGGGTCGAACGTCGTCGCGGTCATGTCCGGGATCCCCTCTTTGCCGGATGCGTGCGGTGCGCGGTGGTGCGGGGCCGTGTGCGGCCGGTCACGATCGTATCCCCGAAGGGGCGCGGAACAGCTCGATCATGGCCGCGTAGCCTTCGCCGCCGTGTCCGTCGGCCACGGCCCGCCGGGTCAGGTCCCTGACGAACCTGGGCAGTTCGGCGCTGACGCCGAGGGCCTCGCTCTCGTGGACGACGTGCTCCATCGTGGCCAGGTGGGTGTCGATGGTGGAGTCCAGGACCGGGTAGGCGCCGTCGTCGACCTGTTCGGCGTAGCCGGGCAGCCAGTCGGCCACGGTCGCGATTCCCCTGGAGGCGAGGGGGGCGAACGCCGAGGCGTCCACGCCCGCCGCGCCCAGCAGTGCGGCGCCCTGGAGGAAACCGTTGAGGACGCTCCACATCAGGCTCAGCACGGCGGTCTCGTGCAGTGCGGCCAGACCGGGGTCCTCACCGAGGTAGGAGGTGTTCGCGGTCAGGCTGCTCAGGGCCGGTTCGTGCCGCTCGAAGGCCTCCCGTGATCCGCTGTGGACGATGACGGCCTCCGCCGTGCCGATGGCGTCGGGGACGGCCATGATGGCGCCGTCGAGGTAGTCGGCGCCCCCGCGACGCGCCCACGCGGCGGTCAGCCGGGCCTGCGCGGAGGTGCTGGAGGTGAGGTTGACCAGGACCCGGCCCTCCAGGGCCCCGTCCAACGGGTCCAGGAGCGCGTGCACGGCCTCGTGGTCGGAGACGCACACGACCACGACCGGGCTGGCCGCGACGGCCTCGCCGACCGAGGCGGCGGGTCTCGCGCCCTGGGCGGTGAGGTCCCGGGCCTTGGCGGCGGTGCGGTTCCACACGGTGGTGGGGTGCCCTTGGCGCAGGAACGCGCTGGCCAGGGCCCGGCCCATCATGCCCAGGCCGAGGACCGTCACGGGGACGGGGGAGGTGTCGTGGTCGTGCTTCGTACGCCCCTTGTGGAGCGGGTGGCTGCTCATGCCAGAATTCTCGACGTTCACACCGGTATGAAGGTCAAGGGGGAACAGGCGTGCTGATCGGTGAGCTGAGCAGACGGACGGGTGTGCACACGCACCAGCTGCGCTACTACGAGGCCCAGGGCCTGTTGGAGCCCGCCCGCGGGTCCAACGGCTACCGCGAGTACGCCGACGACGCCGTCCTGACCGTGGCGCAGATCAGGAGGCTCCTCGAAGCCGGGCTCTCGACCCAGGAGATCGCCTTCCTGCTGCCCTGCGCCGTCGGCGCGTCCCCCGACTTCGAACCCTGCCCCGAGCTGCTGGACACCCTGCGGACGCGCCTGCGCGGGCTGGACGAGCACATCGACACGCTGACCCGCTCCCGCGGGGCCCTGCGCGACTACATCGAGGCCACCGAGCGGCGGGTCTCGCGGTACGGGTGCGACGCCGTCGAACCGGAGCCGGCACCGGTGTGACGTGCGCGAGGGGGCGTGCGGTGCGGACCGTCTCCGCCCGCGGAACCGGGGCCGCCCCGGCGCTCCGGGGCGCCCCGCGCACGTCCGCTGGCGAGGGCACGGCCCCTGCGGACCTCTCGGCCGCGGAGGGCCGAGGGGGCCTTGATAGTCTGCCGGGGCCAGTCGTACCACGTACGTGGTCAGGGAATCCGGTGCGAATCCGGAACTGACGCGCAGCGGTGAGGGGGACGGGCGGGGTACTCACGCCACTGGGGCGGAGGCCGCGGCGACCACGGAGTCGAGGCGGCACCGACCTGGGAAGGCACCCCGTCCGGGCGAACCCGAGTCCGAAGACCTGCTGGCCCCTCCGCGTCGAGTGCGCGGAGGCGTCCCGTGCCAGGCTCCGCGTTCGAGCCCCGACATCCAAGGCATGCCCATGCTGCGTCACGCCCCGCGCCCGCTTCCCCTCCTGCTCGCCTCCGCCCTGCTGCTCACCGCCTGCGCGCCCTCCCCGGACGGGGGGAGCGGCGGGGAGGCCGCCGACGGCGCCCGCACGGTCGACAACTGCGGACACGAGGTGAGCGTCGGCGCCCCGCCCGAGCGCGTCGTCTCCCTCAACCAGGGCAGCACCGAGATCCTGCTCTCCCTGGGCCTGGCGGACCGCCTCGTCGGCACCGCCACCTGGACCGACCCGATCATGGAGGGCCTGGAGGAGGCCGGCGAGGGCGTCCCCCGCCTGGCCGACAACGCCCCCTCCTTCGAGGTGGTCCTGGACACCGAACCGGACCTGGTGACCGCCTCCTTCGTCTCCACGCTCGGCACGGGCGGGGTCGCCACCCGCGAGCAGTTCGAGGAGCTGGGCGTGCCCACCTACGTCTCCCCGACCGACTGCGCCGCGGGCAAGGACAACGACAGCGGCGGAGACGGATCGCGCAGCGAACCGCTCACCCTCGACGCCGTGTACGGCGAGATCCGCGACCTGGCCCTGCTGTTCGGGGTGCAGGAGCGCGGGGAGGAGCTGATCGCCGAGCTGGAGGGGCGGGTGGCGGCGGCCACCGGGGACCTGGACGCCTCCGGGGTCTCCCTCATGTACTGGTTCGCCAACTCCCAGTCGCCCTACCTCGCGGGCTGCTGCGGCGCCCCCGGCGCCATCACCCGCGCGGTCGGCGCGCGCAACGCCTTCGACGACACCCACGACGAGTGGCCCCAGATCAACTGGGAGACCGTCGCCGACCGCGACCCCGACGTCATCGTGCTCGGCGACCTGACCCGCGACTCCCAGACCGCGGAGAGCGCCGACGCCAAGATCGAGTTCCTGGAGTCCCACCCCGCCACCCGCGAGCTCACCGCCGTGCGCGAGGAGCGCTACGTCCTGCTCAGCGGCCAGGCCATGAACCCCTCGATCCGCACGGTCGAGGGGATCGAGCAGGTCGCCGACGGTCTGCGCGCCCTCGGGCTCACCCAGTGAGCGGTGCGCGTCTGGCGCTGCTCTCCTGCGGTGGACTGGTGCTCCTGGCCGTGTCGGTCTCGGTCGCGGTGACCATCGGCCCCGCCGACATCACCACGGCCGAGGTGTGGAGGTCGGTCGCCGCGCGGCTGGGGTTCGGGGAGAGCGGCCTGTCTCCGCTGCGCGAGGGCATCGTGTGGAACCTGCGCATGCCCCGCACCCTGCTCGCCGCCGTGTGCGGGGCGGGGCTGGCCCTGTGCGGGGCGGTCATGCAGTCCCTGCTGCGCAACCCTCTGGCGGACCCCTTCGTGCTCGGGGTGTCCTCGGGGGCCTCCACCGGGGCGGTCGCCGTGCTGGTCCTGGGGTGGGGCGGCGCGGTGGTGTCGCTGTCGGCGGGCGCCTTCGTCGGCGCCCTGCTCTCCTTCGGGCTGGTGGTGCTGCTCGCGCACACCCTGGGCGCGAGCATGGACCGCGTGGTGCTGTCGGGGGTGGCGGCCATGCAGCTGTTCTCGGCGCTGACCTCGTTCATCGTGCTGACCTCGGCCGACGCCGAGACCACGCGCGGGGTGTTGTTCTGGCTGCTGGGCTCCCTCAGCGGCGCCGGGTGGGACGACGTGGTGCTGTGCGCGGCGGTGCTGGCCGGTGTGCTCGCCGTGTGCCTCGCGCACACCACCACCCTGGACGCGTTCGCCTTCGGTGAGGAGGCCGCCGCGAACCTGGGCGTGCGGGTGGCCCGCGCCCGCATGGTGCTGTTGTGCGCCACCGCGCTGCTCACCGCGGCCCTGGTCAGCGCGGCCGGGGCGATCGGCTTCGTTGGCCTGGTGCTGCCGCACGCGGCCCGCGCGCTCACCGGCGCGGGCCACGCCAGGCTTTTGCCGGTCACCGCGCTGGCGGGCGCCGTCTTCCTGGTGTGGGTGGACACGGTGGCCCGCACCGCGCTGGACCCGCAGGAGATCCCGGTGGGGGTGGTGACCTCCCTCATCGGGGTGCCCGCCTTCGTCGCCGTGCTCTACCGCTCCAGGAGGCACACGTGATCCGTTCCGACCAGGACCAGACAGTGGCGCCCGCCCGCCCGACGTCCCCGACCGACGACCGACGGCCCGAGGAAGGGGCGCGGACGCGGCGCGGCGCGCCCGGCGGGAGCGGTCTGCGCGCCGAGCGGGTGAGCCGCCTGATCGGCGGGGGGCTCGTCCTGGACGGTGTCACCCTCGTTCCGCGCCCCGGTGAGACCGTCGGCCTGCTCGGCCCCAACGGTTCGGGCAAGTCCACGCTGCTGCGGCTGCTCGCGGGCGTCCTGGCGCCCTCCGCGGGCGTGGTCGCCCTCGACGGCAGGCCGCTCGACCGGACCGCGCGCCGGGCGGTGGCGCGGCGCGTGGCCGCCGTCGAACAGAACGCGCACACCCAGACCGAGCTGACCGTCCGCGACGTGGTGGCCCTGGGGCGCATCCCGCACCGCCGTGCCTGGACGCCCATGTCGGGGGCCGACGCGGGGGCCGTCACGGCGGCACTGGAGCGCACCGGACTGACCGGTATCGCCGACCGGTCCTGGCACACGCTCTCCGGCGGGGAGCGCCAGCGCGCCCAGATCGCCCGCGCCCTGGCCCAGGAGCCGAGCGAGCTGCTGCTCGACGAGCCGACCAACCACCTCGACATCCAGTACCAGCTCGACCTCATGGAACTGGTCGCGGGCCTGCCGGTCACCACCGTCATCGCCATGCACGACCTCAACCTGGCCGCGATGTACTGCGACCGGCTGCTGGTGCTGCGGGGCGGGCGCGTCGTCGCCGAGGGCGCGCCCCCGCAGGTCCTGACCCCCTCCCTCATCGAGGAGGTCTACGGGGTCCGGGCCGAGGTCGCCCCCGGCCCCGGGCACCCGGTGATCCGCTTCCTGCGCCGAGGCGCCGAGCCGACGCGCCACCGTGACGCCCCCGCCGCGGGGGCGAGGACAGAATCCGGACCCGAGCGGTCCGACCGACGATGGGGAGCCATCCCCGAAGGAGGAATCCGGCCATGACGGTACGGATCGCACTGCTGTCCACATCCGACACCGACCTGCTCTCCGCGCGGGCCAGCGACCGCGCGTACGCGTGGGCCAACCCCTCCCGCGCCTCCGACGCCGAGCTCACCGGCGTCGTCGGGGGCGCCGACCTGGTGGTGGTGCGGCTGCTCGGCTCCCCGCACGACCTGTGGCCGGGGCTGGCCGCCGTCCGGGAACGGGGCACGCCGCTGGTCGTCCTGGGCGGTGAGCAGCAGCCCAGCGCGGAACTGATGGAGCACTCCACCGTTCCGATCGGCGTGGCGGCCGACGCCCACCGCTACCTGGCCGAGGGCGGGCCCGCCAACCTCGCGCGCCTGCACGCCTTCCTGTCCGACACCGTGCTGCTGACCGGCGAGGGGTTCGAGGCGCCCGCGCCCGTCCCGCTGTGGGGCCTGGCCGAGCGCGACCGGCCGCGCGGCTCCGCTGCCCTGCCGAAGGTCGGCATCCTCTACTACCGGGCGCACGAGGCGGGCGGCAACACCGCCTTCGCGCACGCCCTGGCCGACGCCGTCGACGCCACCGGGCAGGCCGTGGGCGTGCCCGTGTTCGCCGGGTCGCTGCGCTCGGCGCCCGACGAGCTCTACGAGGCGCTCGGCGGCTTCGACGCCCTGGTGGTCACCGTCCTGGCGGCGGGCGGCAGCGTGCCCGCGTCCGCGAGCGCGGGCGGCGACGACGAGGCGTGGGACGTGGAGCGGATGGCGGCCCTGGACGTCCCCGTCCTCCAGGGGCTGTGCCTGACGAGCCCGCGCGCCGACTGGGAGGCCTCCGACGACGGCGTCACCCCGCTGGACTCGGCGAGCCAGATCGCCATCCCCGAGTTCGACGGCCGCATCATCACCGTGCCCTTCTCCTTCAAGGAGATCGACCGCGACGGCCTGCCCCGCTACGTCGCCGACCCCGAGCGCTGCGCCCGCCTGGCCGGGATCGCGGTCGCCCACGCCCGTCTGCGGCACGTGCCCACCGCCGACAAGCGCGTGGCGGTCGTCCTGTCCGCCTACCCCACCAAGCACTCGCGCATCGGCAACGCCGTCGGGCTCGACACGCCCCGCTCGCTGGTGCGCCTGCTGCGCCGGATGCGCGACGAGGGCTACGACCTGGGTGAGCCCGGCGCCCTGCCCGGTTTGGACCTGCCCGACGAGACCGAGGCCGGGGACGCGCTCATCCACGCCCTGATCGCGGCGGGCGGCCAGGACGAGGACTGGCTGACCTCAGTGCAGCTGACCGACGCCCAGGTGCGCATCACCCCCGAGGAGTACGCCGCCTGGACCGGGGGCCTGCCCGCCCCGCTGAGGGAGGCGATGACCGAGGCGTGGGGGGCCGCGCCCGGCAGCCTCTACGTCAACGACGCGGGCGAGCTGGTCCTCGCGGCGATGCGCGCTGGCAACGTCGTCGTCCTGGTCCAGCCCCCGCGCGGCTTCGGCGAGAACCCGATCGCGATCTACCACGACCCCGACCTGCCCCCCAGCCACCACTACCTGGCCGCCTACCGGTGGCTGGAGCACGGCTTCGGCGCCCACGCCGTCGTCCACCTGGGCAAGCACGGCTCGCTGGAGTGGCTGCCCGGCAAGAACGCCGCGCTCTCGGCCGCCTGCGCCACCGACGCGGTGCTCGGCGACCTGCCGCTCGTCTACCCGTTCCTGGTCAACGACCCGGGCGAGGGCGCCCAGGCCAAGCGCCGCGCCCACGCCACGGTCGTGGACCACCTCATCCCGCCGATGGCCCGCGCGGAGTCCTACGGCGACATCGCCCGCCTGGAGCAGCTGCTCGACGAGCACGCCAACATCGCGGCCATGGACCCGGCCAAGCTGCCCGCCGTCCGCGGCGAGATCTGGTCCCTGATGCGCGCGGCCGAGATGCACCGCGACCTCGGCCTGGAGGAGCGGCCCGACGACGAGGAGTTCGACGACTTCCTGCTCCACGTGGACGGCTGGCTGTGCGAGATCAAGGACGCGCAGATCCGCGACGGCCTGCACGTGCTCGGCGAGGCGCCCGGGGGCGGGGCCCGGGTGAACCTGGTCCTGGCCGTCCTGCGCGCCGCCCAGGTGTGGGGAGGGGTGGGGGCCGCGGTGCCCGGTCTGCGTTCGGCGCTGGGCCTGAAGGAGGACGCGCCCGCCGTCGAGGTCGACCGGGTGGAGGCCCTGGCCCGCGACCTCGTGGAGCGGATGGAGGCCGCGGGCTGGGACCCGGCCGCCGCGTCCGGCCTGCACGACGACCCCGGGGTGCGCGCCGTCCTGGAGTTCGCCGCCGCGCAGGTGGCGCCCCGCCTGGCCCGCACCACCGACGAACTCGACCACGTCGTCCACGCCCTGGCGGGCGGCTTCGTTCCGGCGGGCCCCTCCGGCTCCCCGCTGCGCGGCCTGGTCAACGTGCTGCCGACCGGCCGCAACTTCTACACCGTCGACCCCCGCGCCGTCCCCTCCCGGCTGGCCTGGCAGACCGGGCAGGCGATGGCCGAGTCCCTGCTGCGCCGCCACCTGGAGGAGACCGGGACCTACCCCGAGTCGGTGGGCCTGTCGGTGTGGGGCACGTCGGCGATGCGCACCTCCGGCGACGACGTGGCCGAGGTGCTGGCGCTGCTGGGCGTCCGACCGGAGTGGGACGAGGCCTCGCGCCGGGTCTCGCGGCTGGACGTGGTGCCGCTGGAGGAGCTGGGCCGCCCGCGCGTGGACGTCACGGTGCGCATCTCCGGCTTCTTCCGCGACGCCTTCCCCCACGTGGTCGCCATGCTGGACGACGCCGTGAACCTGGTGGCCGACCTGGACGAGCCCGGGGAGAGCAACTTCGTGCGCGCCCACACCCTGGCCGACCTGGAGGAGCACGGGGACCGGCGCCGCGCCACCACCCGGATCTTCGGCTCCGCGCCCGGCTCCTACGGCGCGGGCATCCTCCAGGTGGTGGAGTCGGGCACCTGGCGCGACGACCGCGACCTGGCCGAGGTGTACACGGCCTGGGGCGGCTTCGCCTACGGGCGGGGCCTGGACGGCGTCGCGGCGGCCGAGGACATGCGCGCCAACTACCGCCGGATCAAGGTCGCGGCCAAGAACGTCGACAGCGCCGAGCACGACATCGCCGACTCCGACGACTACTTCCAGTACCACGGCGGCATGATCGCCACCGTCCGCGCCCTCACCGGCGCCGACCCCAAGGCCTACGTCGGCGACTCCACCTCACCCGACGCGGTGCGCACCCGCACCCTGGCCGAGGAGACCGCCCGCGTGTTCCGGGCCCGGGTGGTCAACCCGCGCTGGATCTCGGCCATGCGCCGCCACGGCTACAAGGGCGCCTTCGAGCTGGCCGCCACGGTCGACTACCTCTTCGGCTTCGACGCCACGGCCGGTGTGGTCCACGACTGGATGTACGACAGGCTCGCCGCCGAGTACGTGCTCGACGCCGACACCCAGGAGTTCCTGCGCCGCTCCAACCCGTGGGCGCTGCACGGTATCGTCGAGCGGCTGCACGAGGCCGCCCGGCGCGGTCTGTGGGCCGAGCCGGACCCGGCGACGCTGGAGGCCCTCCAGGAGGTCTACCTGGAGGTCGAGGGAGACCTGGAGGACCGGTCCGAATGAGGGTGCGCATCCTGGGCATCGGCATGGGGCCGCGGCACGTCACCCCCGAGGTCGCCGACGCGCTGCGCGGCTGCGACTACGCGGTGGCCGCCCGCAAACGCGGGGACGACGGGCTGCTGGCCCTGCGCCGGGCCGTGTGCGAGGCGCACGGCGTGCCGCTGGTCGCGGTGCCCGACCCCGAGCGCGACCGCGACGACCCGGCGGACTACGCGGCCGCGGTGGCCGCCTGGCACGAGGCGCGGGTCGACGCCTACGAGCGGGTGCTGGGCGAGCGCGGCGGCACCGCGGCGTTCCTGGTCTGGGGCGACCCGGGCCTGTACGACTCCACGCTGCGGATCGTGGAACGGATCGCCGAGCGGGGGGCCGTCGAGGTGGAGTACGACGTGCTCCCCGGCGTCAGCGCCCCCCAGCTCCTCGCCGCGCGGCACCGGATCGTGCTGCACGAGGTGGGCCGTCCGGTGCACGTGACCCCCGCGCGCCTCCTGGGCGAGGCGGTGGCGGCGGGCCAGGACAACATCGTCGTCATGCTCGGGGGCCAGACCGTGCTCGGGGGCCAGCTCGCGTTCGGCGAGCTGAGGGACTGGAGGGTCTGGTGGGGCGCCAACCTGGGCACCGACACCGAGGAGCTGGCCGCCGGACGGGTCGGCGCGGCGCAGCTCGACATCGCCGCGCGCCGCAGGAGGGCCAGGGCGCGTGCGGGCTGGGTGATGGACGTCGCGCTGCTGAGGAGGCCGGTGTGAGCGCGGCCGGGACGCGGGCCCCGGCGCGCGGTGAGGGCCACGGCCGCGGGGGAGGCGGGCTCCTGGTCGCCGGGACCACCTCCGACGCGGGCAAGAGCGTGGTCACCACCGCCCTGTGCCGGGCCTTCGCGCGCCGCGGCGCTCGGGTCGCCCCCTACAAGGCGCAGAACATGTCCAACAACTCCATGGTCTGCCACGGACCCGACGGACGCCCGGCGGAGATCGGCCGCGCCCAGTGGGTGCAGTCCCTGGCCGCCCGCGCCGTGCCCGAGCCCGCCATGAACCCCGTGCTCCTCAAACCGGGCACCGACCGGCGCAGCCACGCCGTCCTGCTCGGCCACCCCGCCGGGGACGTCTCCTCGGCCGACTGGGAGGCGGGCCGCCGCCACCTGGCCGAGGCCGCGCACGCCGCCTACGACGACCTCGCCTCCCGCCACGACGTCGTCGTCGCCGAGGGCGCGGGCAGCCCCGCCGAGATCAACCTGCGGGCGGGCGACTACGTCAACATGGGCCTGGCCCGGCACGCGGGCCTGCCCGTGGTGGTGGTCGGCGACATCGACCGGGGCGGCGTCTTCGCCGCGATGTACGGAACGGTGGGCCTGCTGGAGGCCGCCGACCAGGAGCTGGTCGCGGGCTTCGTGGTCAACAAGTTCCGCGGGGACCCCGGGCTGCTGCGGCCCGGCCTGGAGGATCTCCAGCGGCTCACCGGCCGCCGGGTCTACGGCATCCTGCCGTGGGACCCGGGGCTGTGGCTGGACTCCGAGGACGCCCTGGACCTGGAGGGCCGCCGCACGCGCGGGGGAGCGGGGCTGCGGGTGGCCGTGGTGCGCCTGCCCCGGATCAGCAACTTCACCGACGTGGACGCCCTCGGGCTGGAACCGGGCCTGGACGTCGTCTTCGCCTCCGGCCCGCGCGACGTGGCCGACGCCGACCTGGTCGTCCTGCCCGGCACCCGCTCCACCCTGGCCGACCTGGCCTGGCTGCGCTCGCGCGGGCTCGACCGGGCGATCGTCGAGCACGCCCGGCGCGGTCGGCCGCTGCTGGGGATCTGCGGCGGGTTCCAGATGCTCGGCCGCACCGTCACCGACGCCGACGGGGTCGAGGCCGAACCCGGAGCGCGCGCGGACGGCCTCGGGCTGCTCGACGCCCGGACCGAGTTCACCGCCGACAAGACCCTGCGCCTGCCCTCGGGGGAGGCGCTCGGGGCGCCCGCGCACGGCTACGAGATCCACCACGGCCGGGTCACCGTCGGGGCCGGAGCGGAGGGGTTCCTGGGCGGCGCCCGTTCGGGCAACGTCTTCGGCACCATGTGGCACGGCAGCCTGGAGGGCGACGCCTTCCGGTCCGCCTTCCTGGCCGAGGCGCTGGGATGCGCGCCCTCGGGGGTGCGCTTCGCCGCCTCCCGGGAGCGGCGCCTGGACCTGCTCGCCGACCTGGCGGAGGAGCACCTGGACGTGGACGCCCTGCTGACCCTGGCCCGGGAGGGCGCCCCGGCGGGGCTGCCCGAGCTCGCCCCGGGAGCCCCGTCCGCGACACGTTCGCGGCACGGGTCCGGGGCGGAGGTGTCCCGGTGAGACTGTTGCTTTTGGGGGGAACGTCCGAGGCCCGTGAGCTGGCCGCCCTCCTGGTCGAGGCGGGCGTTGACGTGACCACGTCGCTGGCCGGGCGGGTGGCCCGGCCCCGCCTGCCGGTGGGGAAGGTGCGGATCGGCGGCTTCGGGGGCGTGCCGGGCCTTCGCGCGGCGCTGGCCTCCTACGACGCGGTCGTGGACGCCACCCACCCCTTCGCCCTGGGCATGACCGCCAACGCGGCGGCGGCCTGCACGGACCTTCCCCTGCTGCGGCTGGAACGGCCGGGCTGGGACCCCGATCCGGCCTGGCGGTACGCCGCCACCCACGAGGAGGCGGCGGAGCGGGCCGCGGAGTTGGGGGAGCGGCCCTTCCTCACGGTGGGCCGCCAGGAACTCGCCCGCTTCGTTCCGGAACTGGGGCGGCGGGCGGTCCTGGCCCGGGTGGTGGACGTCCCCGAGACCGTGCTGCCCGACACGTGGTCGCTGAGGACCAGCAGGGGGCCGTACACCCTCGACGGCGAACTGGACCTGATGGGCGGGCACCGCGCGGATGTCCTGGTCACCAAGGACTCCGGCGGTGCCTACACCTGGCCCAAGATGGAGGCCGCGCGGCTGCTCGGCGTCCCGGTCGTGGTGGTGCGGCGCCCGCCGGGCCCGGCGGGGGTGCCCACCGTCCACGACGTGGCGGCCGCGTTCGCCTGGGTGACCGCCCTGGGGTGAGAGGAGACCGCCGGATGGTCGCGGCCGTCGCACGCGGGCCGCGTCAGCGGGCGAACCGGCTCTTCAGCTCGTCGGTGTCCAGGATGATCCCGGTGCCGGGGATTTCGACCCTGTCGCCGTAGACGTGCCTCGACCGGTCCTGGTACTCACCGTGTTCGGGACGGGAGTGCACCACCACGGCGTTCACGTCGCGGTCGACCAACAGGTAGGCGGGGATTTCGGTGGCGGCGTAGGCGGCGGGCTTCTCGACCCGGTCGCGGGCGTGTGTGTCGGCGTCCCAGGAGGTCACCTCGATGACGGCGAGAACCCCGTCGGGCTCGGCCCATTCGCCTTGGCCGTCGAAGTAGCCGACCGGTGTCAGGATGCCGTCGGGGCGGGCGCGTCCGCTGCGGTAGGTGTCGACCTTCAGAGCCTGGCCCTGCGTGAGGTCCAGGTCGGGCCGGTGTGCCACGAACTGGCGGAACAGCCACGTCAGGATGCTGTTGTGGTCCCCGTCGGTCACGCCTTCGGCCCAGATCCTCCCGTTGACGTATTCGAGTTTGACGTCCTCGCGCTCGGCAGCCAGGGCGATGGGCTCGAACTGTTGGACGGTGACGGATGGGTGGGCGGGCGGTGGGTGGTGGTCCGCAACGGTCATGGTGGGCTCCTCCAGCGCACATTCTAGGCCAGCGCTTCTCTCCGGACACGGGTGGTTCCAGAGGGGCTCGGTGCGTTGACCCCGGGCGATGGCCGGGTTCGGTACCGCCATGCGAACCCGGACACCGTCGAGCCCGGGAAAGGTGACGCTCGGGACGCGCGGCCGCGCACGGCTCCCGTGCCCGGCCGGTCAGGGCGTGCGTTCCGGTTCCGTTGAGGGGGCCTCCGCCCGGGGCCCGCGCAGCGCGGGCATCAGGACGCCGTCCACCAGCGACACGAGGAAGTCCCGGTCGAAGGGCCTGCGCTGGACGAGCGCGCGGTAGGCGGCCATCGACGCGACCACCTGGGAGAGGGTGTCGACGTCGGCCGCGGCCGAGGCCTCCCCGCGCTCGACGGCGCGCCGCATGAGGAGGCGGTGGGCCTCGGCCCAGGGCTGGACGATCGCGGCGCCGACGGCGTCGGCGGACGCCTCGTCCTGGACGAGCATCGAGGTCAGCCCCGCCATGATCCGGAGCCTGCGCTCGCCCTCCCGCGCCGACTGGGGCCGGAACAGGCCGAGCAGGTCCTCCCGGAGGTCGCCGGTGTCGGGCAGGCGCTCGATGCCGACCTGCTCGCGCTTCATGCGCGCCACCGCGTCGATCACCAGTTCCGTCTTGGAGGCCCATCGGCGGTAGAGCGTGGCCTTCCCGGCCCCGGCCCGGGCGGCGACGGCGTCCATCGTCAGCCGGGCGAAGCCGACGTCGGCCAGGACCTCCAGCGCCGCGTCGAGGATGGCGCCGTCACGGGAGCGGTCGCGTTTGCGGCCGGGTCGTGCGGGCCCGCCGCCGGGTGCGGCGGGCCCGCGGGTGTCGCTGTCTCGCGTCATGGCGACCTCCTCCTCGTCTCACCGCTGGTCAGGACGTTGCACACCTGTTCCGGAACAGCGTAGTCCAGGAACATAGCAGTTCAGGAACGAGATCGTTCCGGAACTCGTGCGTATCGAAATGTCCGGACGGTGTGGCACGATGAGCCGATGCACCACGTGAGTGACGACGAGAGGCGCGCCCGCATCGGCGTCCGGCACGCCCTGGCAGCGGGTTTCCACGCGGACTCCCCGGAGGCGGCCACGCGGGCGGTGACCGCGCTGCACGCCACCGAACCGGCCACGGTCTACCTGTCGTGCCGGGCGCGCGTGCCCTCGCTGACCGTGGCCGACCTCGACAGGGCGCTCTACGGGGACCGGAACCTGGTGAAGCAGCTGGCGATGCGGCGCACGCTCTTCGTGTTCCCGCGCGAGCTGCTGCCCGCCGTGTGGCCGAGCGCCTCCGCGCGCGTGGCCGCCACGGAGCGCGCCCGCATGCGCAAGGACCTGGTCGGGGCGGGGATCACCGACGACGGCGACGCCTGGCTCGACCGGGCCGGGGCCGAGGTCCTGGCCCTGCTCGCCGACGAGCCGGAGGGCCTGGTGGCCGCCGACGTGCGCCGGGCGGTGCCGAGGATCGACGTCAGGGTCGCGGGGTCGGCGGGCGAGGTGTGGTCGGCGCCGCGGGTGCTCACCCTCCTCGGCGCCGCCGCCGACATTGTGCGCGGCGCCAACACCGGCCGCTTCGCGGTCTCGCAGCCGCGGTGGACCCTGACCGGGCACTGGCTCGACGGCGTTCCCGCCCCGTGGGGCGCCGCAGAGGGCTACCGGGAACTCGTCCGCCTCTGGCTGCACAGTTTCGGCCCGGGGACCGAGGACGACATCGTCTGGTGGCTGGGGTCGACCAAGACGGTAGTGCGCACGGCGCTGGCCGAACTCGGCGCCGTCAGGGTCTCCCTCGACGGCGGCGCCACCGGTTGGCTCCTGCCCGACGACCTCGGTGAGGTGGCCGACCCGGGCGCGTGGGTGGCGCTGCTGCCGGTGCTCGACCCGACCGTCATGGGCTGGCGGGGCCGGGACTTCTACCTGGGTCCGCACCGCGAGCAGCTCTTCGACAAGCGCGGCAACGCGGGCACGACGGCCTGGGCGGACGGCCGCGTGGTCGGGGCGTGGGTGCAGGACGGCTCCGGCGCGGTCCGGGTGCACCTGCTCGAATCCGTCTCGACCGCGACGCGGCGGGCCCTGGGGGAGGAGGCGGCGCGGCTGACCGAATGGCTCGGCGGTGTCCGCATCGGCACCGGCTACGTGTCGCCCGCGATGAGGGCCGCCCGGGACGCGTGGGGCTGAGGGCGGCCCGGTGCGCGCCGTCCGGAGGGCGACGCCTCGGGGGGAGGCGCGACGGGGGCTACACGCGCACGGCGTCCGCGAAGCGGGCGGCGAGCCGGGGGTGCCCGGCCCAGTGGACGTGCAGGTAGGAGGCGTGCAGCGTCGGCGAGGCGAAGCCCTCCGGCGCCCCCTCGATGTCCCACGCCGGGCGGTCGCCGCAGGCACCGGGGGTCAGACCGGTGCGGTGGAACTCGTGTCCGGTGACCCTCTCCCCGGCCCGGGTCAGCAGGGTGTCCCCGGGTGAGACCGCCTCGGGGTAGCGCAGGGTGAGCCGCCCCGTCATCCGGGCGTGCGCGGGGACGGCTCCGGCCATGGGCTCGCCGTCGAGCGTCTCGGCGAGGTAGAGCAGGCCCGCGCACTCGGCGACGGTCGGTACCCCGTCCCGCACCGCCTCGCGCAGCTGGGTCAGCAGGCCGCGGTTGGCGGCGAGCTGACCGGCGTAGACCTCGGGGAAGCCGCCGCCGAGGTAGACGCCCCGGGTGCCCGGGGGCAGCGCGCTGTCGCCCAGCGGATCGAAGGCGACGACCTCGCACCCGGCGGCGGTGAGCAGTTCCTCGGTCTCGGCGTAGCGGAAGGTGAAGGCCCTGCCGCCCGCCGCCGCGACCACCGGCCGCCGCGAAGCGGGGAGCCCCTCCGCCCGCGCCGGATCCCACGGGCGGGCGTCCAGGGCGGGCGCGGAGCGGGCCACCGCGAGCAGCGCGTCCAGGTCCACCTGGCGCGCGACGTGCTCCCCGAGCCGTTCGACCACGCGCGCCGACTCCGCCCGCTCCGACGCCGGGACCAGCCCCAGGTGCCGGGACGGGCTGGCGAGCCGCTCGTCGCGGTGGACCACGCCCAGGACGGGCAGGTGCGTGGCCCGGGTGATCTCGGCGACGTTGCGCGCCGAACCCGCCTGGTTGAGGATCACCCCGACCACCTCGACGGCCGGGTCGTAGGCGGCCATCCCCGCCACCAGCGCGCCCACCGAACGCGACATCCGCGACACGTCCACCACCAGCACCACCGGTGTCCGTGTCAGGGCGGCGACGTGCGCGGACGAGGCGAACCCGTCGGTGCCCAGCCGCCCGTCGTGCAGGCCCATCACCCCCTCGATGACGGCGACGTCCGCGCCGCGCGCCCCGTGCAGCAGCAGCGGCGCCACCCGCTCCTCGCCGACCAGGTGCGGGTCGAGGTTGCGGCCGGGGCGCCCGGTGGCCAGGGCGTGGTAGCCGGGGTCGATGTAGTCGGGGCCCACCTTGTGGCCGCTCACCGTGTGCCCGGCGTCGCGCAGCGCCGCCATCAGCCCGGTCGCGACCGTGGTCTTGCCCTGACCCGTCATGGGCGCGGCGATCATCAACCGGGGTAGTGCCGTCGGTCGGGACAGTGCCGTCGGTCGGGCCGGCGGCGTCGGCCCGGCGGGCTCGGGGGACCCCGTTCTCCAGCCTCCCCCGCACTCCCCGGCGGCCCCCGCCGTCCGGTTTCGCGAACCCTCCGAGGCGCCCGGGGAGGTCACCACTCGATGCCCCGCTGCCCCTTGCGCCCGGCGTCCATGGGGTGCTTGACCTTCGTCATCTCGGTGACCAGGTCGGCGGCCTCCAGCAGCCGCGGGTCGGCGCGGCGGCCGGTGATCACCACGTGCTGGCGGCCGGGGCGGTCCCGCAGGGCGGCCAGGACGTCCTCGACGTCGACCCAGCCCCAGTTCAGCGGGTAGGTGAACTCGTCGAGGATGAGCAGGTCGTGCGTCTGGTCGGCCAGCCGCCGCCGAATCTCCGCCCAACCCTCGGCGGCGTCCGCCGCGTGGTCCTCGGCGTCGCCCTTGCGACGGCTCCACGACCAGCCCGAACCCATCTTGTGCCACTCGACCGGGCCGCCCTCGCCGGTCTGCTCGTGCAGCTCGCCCAGGCGTTCCAGCACGGTCTGCTCGCCGATGCGCCACTTCGCCGACTTGACGAACTGGAAGACCCCGATCCGCCAGCCCTGGTTCCAACCGCGCAGCGCGAGGCCGAACGCGGCGGTCGACTTGCCCTTGCCGTCACCGGTGTGCACGGCGAACAGGGGCTGGTTGCGGCGCTGGCGCGTGGTGAGCCCGTCGTCGGGGACGACGAGCGGCTGTCCCTTGGGCATCAGGCGGCCCTCTCTCGTACGGCGGTGCCCAGCGCGTCCGCGCTGACCTCGCTGACGGGCATGTGGTCGGCGCCCAGACGGGCGGCCAGGGAGGCGGCCAGGCCCAGGCGCAGCGGCCCGGACTCGCCGTCCACCACGACGGTGGTGACGCCGAGACCGGCGACGTGGTCGGCGGCGGCCATCGCGCGGCCGACGGCGCCCTTGCCGCCGGTGGCCCGGCCGTCGGTGACCACGACCAGGAGCGGGCGCAGCCTCGGGTCCCGCAGCCGCTCGCGGCGCAGGACGCGGGCCGCCTCCTCCAGGCCCTCGGCGAGCGGGGTGCGCCCCCCGGCGGGCAGGTCGTCGAGGCGGGCCGCGGCCGCGTCCACCGAACGGGTCGGCGGCAGCGTGAGCTCGGCCTCGCGTCCCCGGAAGGTGACCAGGCCGACCTTGTCGCGGCGCCGGTAGGCGTCCAGGAGCAGGGACAGGATCGCGGTCTTGACCTCGGTCATGCGCCTGCGCGCCGCCATGGAACCGGACGCGTCCACGCAGAACAGGACCAGGTTGGTCTCCTGGCCCTCGCGGACCGCGACGCGCAGGTCGCGGGGGTGCAACCGCAGTCGGCCGCCGTCCTGGGGCCGCTGCGCCGCGGCCCGCACGGTCTCGACCAGGTGGACCGCGCTGCCCCCGCCCCGGCCGGGCGCGGCGGCGCCGATCCGCCGGCCCCGCGTGCCGAGGGCCCGGCTGCGCCTGCCGTCGGCGCCCTCGCCGGAGCCCCGCACGGTGAGCAGCCGGGTCCGGTAGGGGGCGGCGGCCCTGGCGGTGGCCGGGGAGGCGCCGGAGGGGCGGGGTTCGGGGGAGTCGCCCTCGGCGTCGTCGGTCGTGTGCTCGGCGGAGGCGGGGGAGCGCTCCTGGCCGGGCCGCTCTCCGCCGGAGGGCCCGGCGTCCTCGGTGTCCCCGGCGTCGGCAGGAGGTCCGGCGTCGTCGGAGGGGTCGTTGTCGTTGGCGGGGCCCTGCGGGTCCGGCGGGGTGTCGGAGCCGTCGGGGTCGTCGTTGCCCTCCGGGCCCGGCGGCTGAGGGGGGTCGGGCGGCGGTTCCTCGTCGCCCAGGATCCGGTCCAGGAGTTCCTCGTCCAGCCCCGGTGCGTCGAAGGGGTTGCGTCGGCGCCGGTGGGGCAGGGCGAGCGTGGCGGCGCGTCGGATGTCGGCCCGGGTGACCGAGGTCCGGCCCGCCCAGGCCGCGTGCGCCATCGCCGTGCGCGCGGTGACGATGTCGGCGCGCAGGCCGTCCACGTCGTAGGCCGCGCACACCTCGGCGATCTTCAGCAGCGCCGCCTCCGGCAGCCGCACCCGCCCGAGCGCCTCCCGTGCCGCCGCGATGCGCTCGGCCAGGGCCTTCTCGGCCTCGTGGTAGCGACCGGCGAAGGCGGCGGGGTCGGCGTCGTGGGACATGCGCCTGCGCACCACCTCGGCGCGGACCGCGGGCTCGGACGGCGCGGCGACCTCGACGGTGAGTCCGAACCGGTCCAGGAGCTGCGGGCGCAGCTCGCCCTCCTCGGGGTTCATGGTGCCGATGAGCAGGAACCGGGCCGCGTGCTCCACGGAGAACCCGTCGCGCTCCACGGTCACCTGACCGGTCGCGGCGGCGTCCAGGAGCAGGTCGACCAGGTGGTCGTGGAGCAGGTTGACCTCGTCGACGTAGAGGATGCCGCGGTGGGCGCGGGCCAGCAGACCGGGTTCGTAGGCGACCCTGCCGTGGGTGAGGGCCTGTTCCAGGTGCAGGGAGCCCAGGACGCGGTCCTCGGTGGCGCCGACGGGCAGTTCGACCAGGCGCACCGGGCGGCTCTCCACGGCCGTGTCGGACCCGAAGGGCCCGTCGGGGGAGTGCTGCGCCGGGTCGGCGGGGTCCACGGAGAACCGGTCGCCCCGGTAGACGTCGACGGGCGGCAGGAGGGAGGCCAGGGCCCGGACGGCGGTGGACTTGGCGGTGCCCTTCTCGCCGCGCACCAGGACGCCGCCGATCTCCGGGGAGACGCTGGTGAGGACGAGGGACAGGCCCAGGTCGTCGAGTTCCTCGGCGTCGCAGCCGACGATCGCGGAAAAGGGGTAGTGCGGTGACCGCAATGGCATGTAGAGGCTCCCGCTCATGTCGCCATCGGTAAGGGACGGGCGCGAGGCCGGTCTTCGGACTTGCCGGGTCCTTCCTGGACGGAAGGCTCGGTTCACCGCAGCGGGCCTGTGCCGGAGTCTCACCGGGCTTCCCAGATTCTCCCCGTCGACCGTCCTCACCGTTTCCGATGGCTGGGCCGTTGGGGCACCTCATGCCTGCCGCCACGATAGCGTCCGGGGAATGAAGGATGACGCGCCCCCTCCCCCCGAAACCAGGATCACCGTCGTCGGCATCGGTGCCGACGGCTGGCCCGGCCTGCCCGAGCGGCTGCGCGCGCTCGTCCTGGCCGCCGACACGGTGCTGGGCGGGCGCAGGCACCTGGCGATGCTCCCGGACCGGCCCGGACAGCGCCGCCGGGCCTGGCCCTCACCCCTGCGCGAGAACCTGCCGCCACTGCTGGCCTCCCTCGACGGGGTCTCCACCGGCGGTGCCGCCACGGTGGCGCTGGCCTCCGGAGACCCCCTGGTGTCCGGCGTCGCCACCACCCTGATCGACCTGCTGGGCGCGGACGCCGTGCGGGTGGAGCCCGCCGTCTCCTCGGTCGCCCTGGCCCGCGCCCGCATGGGCTGGCCCGCCGAACGCTGCGCGGTGGTGGGCCTGGTCGGCCGCGACCCCCGCCTGCTGCTGCGCCAGCTCGCCCCCGGCCACCGCGTCCTGGTGCTCTCCTCCGACGGCGGCACCCCCGCCGCTGTCGCCGCCCTGCTGGTCGGCGCGGGCTACGGCGCCAGCCGGATGACCGTGCTGGGCGACCTGGGCGCGGACTCCGAGTCGCGCCTGGAGACCACCGCCGACCACTGGCTCGCGGACCCTCCCGGCGCGGTGCCCGCGCTGCACGTGCTGGCCCTGGAACTCCTCGGCCCGCCCGGCTACGGCCTGGTCGCGGGGCTGCCCGACGACGCCTTCGAACACGACGGGCAGCTCACCAAACGGGACCTGCGCGCCTCGGCGCTGGCCCGCCTGGCGCCCTCGCCGGGCCAGCACCTGTGGGACGTGGGCGCGGGCGCGGGGTCGGTCGGCATCGAGTGGATGCGCGCCCACCCCTCCTGCAGCGCCACGGCGGTGGAGGCCCACGCCGAACGGGCCGCGCGGATCGGCCGCAACGCGGGCCGCCTCGGCGTTCCCGGCCTGGACGTGGTCACCGGACGCGCGCCGGACGCGCTGGCCGGGCTGCCCGCGCCCGACGCGGTGTTCGTCGGCGGCGGCGCGACCCGGCCGGGCGTCCTCGACGCCTGCCTGGAGGCGCTGCGGCCGGGAGGGCGGATCGTGGTGCACGGGGTGACGCTGGAGACCGAGCACCTGCTCGCCGACGCCCACCGGCGCCACGGGGGCGAGCTGACCCGGATCGCCGTCGAGACCACCGCGCCCATCGGCGCGTTCACCGGCTGGACCCCCGCCCGCACGGTCACCCAGTGGTCCCTGGCAGCGGGGTACTGACGCGGGGGCGGTCCGGGGCGTAGAGGTAGGACTCACCACCCGCCCGGGGATCGAGCGCCCGACCCACCAGGATCACCGCCGCCTGCCGGAACCCGGCCTCCTCCACCGCGTCGGCGACGGTGGAGACCGTGCCGCGCAGCACCGCCTCGCCTGGCTGGCTGGCCCGGTACACCACGACCACCGGGCAGTCGCCGCCGTACTCGGGTTCGATCTCGGCCATCAGCTCGCGCACCCGCCGGATCGCCAGGTGCAGCACAAGCGTGGCCCGGGTCGCCGCGAACGCGGACAGCGACTCGGCGTCGGGCATGGCGGTCGAGCGGGCCCGTGTCCGGGTCAGCACCACCGACTGGGCCACCAGCGGCACGGTCAGCTCCCGCCCCGCCAGCGCCGAGGCGGCCGCGTACGCGGGCACCCCGGGCGTGACGTCCCACGGAACGCCGTGCGCGTCGAGCCTGCGGGTCTGTTCGGCCAGCGCCGAGTACAGCGACGGGTCGCCGGAGGTGAGCCGTACGACGTCGCGGCCCGCGGCGTGCGCGGCGACCAGGTGGTCGGTGATGCGGTCCAGGTCCAGGCCCTGGGTGTCCACCAGTTCGGCGCCGGGCGCGCAGTGCGTCAGGACCTGCGGGTCCAGGTAGGTGCCGGGGTAGAGCACCACGTCGGCCTCGGCGAGCATGCGCGTGGCGCGCACGGTCAGCAGGTCGGCGGCGCCGGGGCCCGCGCCCACGAAGTGCACGGTCACGGCTTCACCCACCTGGGGGTCCACACGCGGCCCGCCCCGGTGACCCGGGTCCCCGAGGCACCGACGATGAGCAGGCAGCGCATGTCGACGGCGGCCGGGTCGAGTCCGCCCAGGGTGGTCACCGTCAGGGACTCGCCGTCGCGGCCCACGTCGCGGCCCACGACGACCACGGTGTCGGGTTCGCGGTGCTCCAGCAGGATCCGGCGCGCGGTCACGATCTGCTCGGTCCGGGACCGGGAGGCGGGGTTGTAGACGGCCAGCGCCAGGTCGGCCTCGGCGACGGCGCGCAGCCGCCGCTCGACCACATCCCACGGCTTGAGGCGGTCCGACAGGCTCATCACCGCGAAGTCGCCGCCCACGGGGGCGCCCGCGCGGGCCGCGACCGCCTGGACGGCGCTGACCCCCGGCAGCACCCGGACGGGCACGTCCCGGTAGGCGGGGTCCTCGGCCGCCTCGAACACGGCGGTGGCCATGCCGAAGACCCCGGCGTCCCCGCCCGAGACCACGGCGACGCGTTCGCCGCGCCCGGCCAGGTCGAGGGCCAACCGGGCGCGCTGGAGTTCGACGGTGTTGCCGGAGGCGTGCCGGGTGAGCCCGGGGCGCTGCGGAACCCGGTCGACGTAGGGGCCGTAGCCCACCACGTGGTCCACCCCGGCCAGAGCGGCGGAGGCCTCGGGGGTGAGCCAGTCCTCGGGGCCGGGGCCCAGACCCACGACCAGCAGTTCGGCCGCCGCTCCGGAGGGACCGGACGCCGTCTGCGCCGCCTGCGCCGTTTGCGCCGACTGGGTCCGCGCGGCCTCGCCTACCTTCCGGGAGCGCGGCCCGTTGCGGCTGTCCCCGGTCACCAGCACCAGGGAGAAGTAGGGCACCGTCGCCGGGTCCACCTCGGCCACCGGCAGCCGCCGCTCCCCGCCCATCGAGGCCCGCTCCACGTACACCGCGTGCTCCAGCCGCCCGGCCGCGGCCAGCGCGCGGCGCACGGCCGGGAAGGTCCGGCCCAGCTTCATGACCACGGCCGCGTCGGTGTCGGCCAGGCGGCGGGCCAGCTCCGGTTCGGGCAGGGTGCCGGGCAGCACGGTGAGCACGTCGGTCTGCCGGGCCAGCGGGGCGGCCGCGGCGGCGGTGGCGGCGGCGAACGCCGGGATCCCCGGCACGATCTCGGTGGGGTAGCGCTCGGACAGCCGGTCGTGCATGTACATGTACGACCCGTAGAACAGCGGGTCGCCCTCCGAGAGCAGGACGACGTCGCGCCCGGCGTCCAGGTGGGCGGCCAGCCGGGCGGCGGACTCCTCGTAGAAGTCGGCCAGCGCCCCCGCGTAGCCGCCCGGGTGGTCGGTCGTCCCGGTGGTCACCGGATAGGTCAACCGCTCCTCGACCGCCCCGTCCGGGACCAGCGCGTCGGCGATGCGGCGGGCGTTGGACTCCTTGCCCACACCCGCGTGGTAGGCGACGACGTCGGCCGCGGCGATGAGCCTGGCCGCCTTGAGGGTGATCAGCTCGGGGTCGCCCGGGCCGACGCCGACGCCGTGGAAACGGCCGGTCACTCTTCCTCCTTGGCGAGTGCGTTGAGGGCCGAGGAGGTCATCGCCGAACCCCCGCGGCGGCCGCGCGCGGTCACGTAGGGGACGTCGAGCCCGTGTCGGTCGCGGAGTTCGGTCAGCGCCTGCTTGGACTCGGCGGCGCCGACGAAGCCGACCGGGCAGCCGACGATCGCGGCCGGGCGCGGGGCGCCGTCGATCAGCATCTCCAGCAGGTGGAACAGGGCGGTGGGCGCGTTGCCGACGGCGACCACAGCACCGTCGAGCAGAGGTTCCCACAGCGACACCGCGGCGGCCGTGCGGGTGGTGCCCCACTCCCGGGCCAGGCCGGGCACCCGCTCGTCGCCCAGGAGGCAGAGCACCTCGTTGTCGCTGGGCAGGCGGCTCGCGGTCACGCCGGAGGCCACCATGCGCGCGTCGCACAGGATCGGCGCGCCGGCCCGGAGGGCGGCGCGCGCCGAGGGGACCAGGTCGGGGTGGACGACGAGGTCGTCGGCGAGGTCGACCTGGCCGGTGCCGTGGATCATCCGCACGGCGAGCCGCTCGGCGTTGGCGGGCAGGTGGTCGAGCCTGGCCTCGCGCCGGATGGTGGCGAAGGAGTCGGCGTAGATGGCGGGCCCGTCGTCGGCGTACTCGTAGTGCCGGTTCGGGCGTCTCAGGGAGGTCACCGCGCCTCCTCGTGGACGTGACCGGGCTGTCCGGGACCGTGCTTTTCGGGAATGAGAACGGCGCGCCACGGCGTGACGATGAGTTCGCCCGATCCGG
This sequence comes from Nocardiopsis alborubida, assembly GCF_012396365.1. GTDB lineage: Bacteria > Actinomycetota > Actinomycetes > Streptosporangiales > Streptosporangiaceae > Nocardiopsis > Nocardiopsis alborubida. The sequence continues at coordinate 87,128 of NZ_JAAXPG010000012.1, forward strand.
CTTCGACGGCTTCGGCGGCGAGCGCTTCGGCGGCGGCCCGGTCCAGGCCGTCCTCGGGCACGGGGACGTGCCGTCCGATCCCGGGCAGCGGGCCGTACGGCAGCGGCGGCGCGGGGTCGGGCAGCCTCGGGTCGGGCGGCGCCGGGTCGGTCAGGGGCGAGGGGAGTTCGACCACGTGCCAGGCGGCGTCGGGGCCGTCGCCACGCAGGTCCAGGAACCGGTCGGCGAGGCGCACGAGCGCGGTCGGGGCCTCCTCCAGCGGCGTCAGCGGACCCCAGTGCTCCCCGGCCCTGAGCTGGGCGGTACGCGCGTCGAGGGCGACGAGTCCCAGGTCGCAGGGGCGCTCCAGCAGGTCGCCGCTTCCGTCGTCCAGGGCGAAGAGGAAGCGGCCGGGAAGGGCGGCGCGACGCGGTTCGGCGCACAGCAGCGCGTCCAGCGCGGCGGCCACGGGGCGCAGGTCGGCCTTCCCGCCCGCCAGCCCCGTGCCCGGGGAGACCATGACGTTGCGGACCAGTTCGTGGGAGGGCGAGGGCAGCAGGCCGGTTCCCTCCAGGGCCCGGAGCACCCCGGGGGACAGCCGCCCCTCGCTTCCCGGCAGGGCGCGCAGCTGCACGTTCGCCCGCCCGGTGACGTGGATCCGGCCGTCGCCGTACTCCTGGGCCACGGCGGCCAGGGCGCGCAGCGAACGGGCGGGAAGCCTGCCGCCGACGAGCCGGAGCCGCACCAGCAGCCCGTCGTCGGCGGGCCAGGGCCGCAGGGCGCCCGGACAGCGGTCGCGCCGGGCGCGGACGGTGGGGGATGGGGATGGGGAACCCATCGGGGACATGCGCGTCCTTCTGGTCAGGGACCCGTTCGCGGGGTCCGCGGTCGACCTGGCGGCCCGTCACCGCCAGCGCCAGCAGGTCTTCGGACTCGGGATCGACCGGTGCGGAGCGCCTTCCCGGAGCGTCGCGCTCCAGTGGCTGTCCCGGGGAACCGCGTCCCCGGGGCGTGCCCGCCCGTCACCCTCACCGCTGCGCGTCAGCCCCGGATTCGCACCGGGTTCCCTGCCCCACGAGGTGGAGTTCGACTGGCTCGACGAGGGTACCGTCCCCCTCCCGGGCCAGGTCCGGGGGCCTTCCCCCGACACGGCCCCGGCGCGGCCCCGGCGCGGCCCCGACACGGCCCCGACACGGCCCCGACACGGCCCCGACACGGCCCCGACACGGCCCCGACACGGCCCCGGCGCGGCTCCGGCGTGGCCGAAGGCGGCCGGTCCCGGTCCCGGGAACGCGGTCGGCGGTGTGTGACGCATCCGGCCGATACGGTACGTACCGCGTATTCCTCGCACGGTCCGCGCCGCCGTGCCCTACCCCCGGGAGCCGATGGATGTACACGGTCCGAATCTCGCAGACAGACCCCTACGCCTTCTCCAGCCTGGACGCGGCGCTGCGGGCCCCGATGTACGCGGGCTGTGACCTGTACCTGCACGTCGAACCGGGCCACTACGCGGAACCCCGGGTGCTCGGCGTGAACCAGCACGTCATCGTGGTGCCCCTCCAGGGCCCCGGCACCGTGACGATCTCCACGGGCGGCAAGAACGTGTTCAACGTGCACAAGGGGCGGCTGGAACTGCACGGTGTGCACGTGCGCAGCACCTCGGCCGAGTACCCGCCCGTGTACGTACACCCGAAGGCCTCCCTCAAGGCCGTCGACTGTGCCTTCTCCGCGGACACGCGGGTGAACGTGAAGAACACCGAAGCCGAGTTCACCAACTGCGGGTTCACGGGCGGCGGAGTCTACATGGACGACTCCACGGGCAGGGTGGACGGCTGCCGTTTCACCGACGCCGTGCTCATCGTCCAGGGCCCCGACTCCCCCCAGGTCCGCGGGACCACCTTCACCGGGGGCCACGACACGTGGCACAACCTGTACATCTCCAACGCCTCGCCCGCGGTCACCGACTGCGTCCTGACCGACTGCGGCGGGGAGAGGACCCAGGCGGTCCACGTACGGGACGGGGCCGCTCCGAAATTCACCAACCTGACGGTCACCGGGGACCGGGGCTGGCCGGTACGGGTGACCGGACGATCCAAGGCGGAGTTCAACCACCTCAGAGTGGACGGCGGCCGCGTCGGCGGCGACTCCGTGTACGCCTGGGACGACTCCGAGCTGACCATCACCCACGGCCGCGTCACCAACGCCAGGGCCAGCGCCCTGGCGACCACCGGGGGCGCGTTGACCGTCCGAGACCTGGTCGTCGAGGACGCTGCCCTGACAGGCCTCTACGCAAAGGAGGCCAGGGTCAGCGGGGAGAGGCTGTCCCTGACCCGTGTCGGTGGGAACGGGGTCTACGTCGAGGAGTGCCGGACGACGCTCTCAGACGTCGAACTGCGTGAGAGCACACCGGAGGCGCTGGAGACGCGGAGCGGGTTTGCCGCGCAGAAGGGGCGGTTCGAGGTCACCGGGTTGCGTGCCTCGAAGGCGTCGACGATGGCGCACATCGTCAACGCACGGGGAAGCCTGACCGACCTGAGCGGGGATGACGTCAGGGGCGGTCTCCTCGTCACCGAGGACAGCACGGTCACGGTACGCGAAATGACGATCACCAACAGCAGGCTCAACGCGCTGACCGTCAACGAAGGGTCCGAGGTCGAAATCGACAGGATCCAGATCTCGGACTGTTCCCTGCACGGTGTCTACGTGGGGAGCGAGTCGCGGCTGGTCCTGCGCTCGTCGACGGTGAGCGGGTGCGCGTCGGCCGGAATCGGCGTGGAGAACGGGGCCGTGGTCACGTTGGAGGACACCGAGGTCCGTGACGGGGAGGGTTCCGGGCTGGCCGTGTACGGCACCAGCCGGGTGCGCCTGGTGGGGTGCACGGTCTCCGGCAACGCCGGTGAGGGGGTGGACGCCGAGGACACCGCGACCGTGCAGACCGAGGACACCGAGATCACCGGGAACGGGGGCGGTGACAGGGTCCAGGCGCGGGCCGCGGCCGACGGCGACAGCGGCGGCGCGGCCGTGCCGGACGCGCCCGAGGGTGAGGCGCAGCCGCTGGAGGAACTGCTGGCCGAACTGGACGCCATGGTGGGCCTGGACGGGGTGAAGAAGGAGGTCCGCTCCCTCGTCAACTTCCAGCAGGTCAGCGTCAAGCGCGCGGCGGCGGGGCTGCCCGCGCTCAACGTCAGCCGCCACCTCGTCTTCTCCGGGCCGCCCGGAACCGGCAAGACCACCGTGGCCCGGCTCTACGGGCGGATCCTGCGCTCCCTGGGCGTGCTGGGAAGCGGCCAGTTCGTGGAGGCCGCCCGCCCCGACCTCGTGGCCGAGCACCTGGGCGGCACCAGCGCCAAGGTCACCGAGGTGGTCGAGCGGGCACGGGGCGGTGTCCTGTTCGTCGACGAGGCGTACGCGCTGTCCCGTAAGTTCGGCAGCGGATCGGACTTCGGCCAGGAGGCCATCGACACCCTCATCAAACTCATGGAGGACCTGCGCGAGGAGGTCGTCATCGTCTTCGCCGGGTACTCCAGCGAGATGCGCGGCTTCCTCGACGCCAACCCCGGCCTGCGGTCGCGGGTCGCCCGCACCATCGAGTTCGAGAACTACTCGCCCGAACAGCTCACGACCATCTTCACGGGGATGGCGCACAAGCAGGGCTACACGCTGGGGGAGGGCGTGCGTGAGCTGATCACCCGGCACTTCCAGGCACAGAAGCGGGACGAGACCTTCGGCAACGGGCGCGAGGCGCGCCGCGTGTTCGAGGAGACCGTCCAGACCCAGGCCACCCGGATCGTGGACGGCGACTTCGGTTCGGCCCAAGACCTGTCGCTGATCCTGCCGGAGGACCTCGCCGACGTCGTGGACGGCGGGCTCTCCGCCAGGGTCGCGGAGGGGCCCAGGGACGCCGGTCAGGTGGAGGAGCTGATGCGCCGCCTGGACGCCATGGTGGGCCTGGCGGCGGTGAAGCGGGAGGTGGCCGACCTGGTGAACCTGATCTCGGCCGGACGTCGGCGGCAGGCGGCCGGGCTGGAGGCCCCGCTGCCCTCCCGGCACCTGGTCTTCGCCGGGCCTCCGGGAACGGGCAAGACCACGGTCGCGCGGGTCTACGGGGAACTGCTGGCCGCCCTGGGGGTGCTCGCCCAGGGGCAGGTGGTGGAGGCCAGCCGGGCGGACCTGGTGGGTTCGTACGTGGGCCAAACCGCCCAGCGCACGCGCGAGGTGTTCGACCGGGCGCGCGGAGGCGTGCTGTTCATCGACGAGGCGTACGCGCTCGCCCGGTCGGGCGGCAGCGGTTCCGACTTCGGCCAGGAGGCCATCGACACGCTCCTGAAGCTGATGGAGGACCACCGTGACGAGGTGGTGGTGATCGCCGCCGGTTACACCGGGGAGATGCGCGAGTTCATGGCGAGCAACCCGGGGCTGGAGTCCCGGTTCTCCGGGACGGTGGAGTTCGCCCCCTACGATGCGGGCGAGCTGGTGCGGATCTTCGTCGGGATGGCCGAGGGCAGCGACTTCCTGGTGCCCGAGGAGACGCGCGGGGCGCTGGGCGCGTTGGTGGTCGAGCGGGCCGGGGTGTTCGGGGGCGGCAACGGGCGCGAGGTCCGCAAGCTGTTCGAGGAGAGCGTGATCCGCCAGGCGCGGCGGATCGAGGCGGCGGCCCTGGCCGGGGAGGACCCCGGTCTGGCGGAGTTGCAGACACTGCGTCCCGAGGACGTCGTGGGAGCCCGGTAGTCCTCGCAGCCGGGCGCCGGGGAGGGGAGCGAGGGCTCCCCCGCGCACGGGAACGGGCGGCGTGGCGGTTGATGGGTGGGCGCTTCGGTGCTCGGGCGCTGCGCTGGGGCGGCGACGCGCGTTCCCGTGTTCGCTCCCGGTCCGGTGTTCGTGCGGAACAGCGGTGGTGGGGGCCGGTGTGGAGGTCTTCGGGGAGTTTGCGGGGATTTTAGGGTTTCTTGTTTCGGGCAGGGGCCTGGGCCAGGGGCGGTTCCGGAAGCGAGTACGCCGCCCCTCGGAAGGACCACCGAAGGAGGAAGAGCATGAGCGCCAGCGAGAAGGGCCGCAGCCAGGCCGAGATGGTCAAGGGCAAGGCCAAGGAGAGCACCGGCAAGGCCACCGGCAACGACCGCATGAAGAACGAGGGCCGCGCCGAGATGGCCAAGGGGCGCTTGCGCCAGGGCAAGGAGGACATGAAGAAGGGCCGGTAGGTGCCGCCTTCGCGGGCGGTCGGAGGCGGCCCCCGGCGCGCGGGAGCACCCCGCCGCCGCGCGGCCGGCGGCCGGACCGCGTCCTCGGGAGAGGGGGAGAGGAGCACGTGCTCCTCTCCCCCTCTCCCATGACCGCCGGGGCGGGGCTCACGTCGTGGAGCGCTCCTGCTCCGGTTCGAGGCGGCGGATGCCGAAGCCGCGGGTCAGCGGCGCCAGGAAGGCGATCAGGGCGGAGAACAGGAAGCCGCTCCAGTTGAACACCGCCCACGGCAGGAACTCGAAGTTGGCCACGCCCAGGGTCGTGGCGAAGAAGACGCCCGACACCGTCCAGGGCATCAGCACCTCGGTGATCGTGACCGAGTCCTCCATGCTGCGCGACAGGTTCACCGGGTGCAGGTTCCTGGCCCGGTAGGCGTCGCCGTAGACGTCCTTGACCAGGAAGAACGTCACCAGGGCGTTGGAGGTGCCGTTGATGATCGTGAAGCCGGAGAGCAGGGTGGTGAGGATGAGGCTGCCCGTGGACCGCAGCTTCCCGATCAGCCCCTCCAGCAGGACCCGCAGCACGCCCGACTTCTCCAGCGCCGAGGCGAAGAAGAAGGCGCAGAAGACGAAGAAGGCCGAGTTGTACATCGAGTACAGCCCGCCCCGGTTCAGCAGCTCGGCCAGGACGTCGGAGACCCCGTCCCCCTGCGGCAGCATGTCGGTCGTGAAGCCGGAGACGGCCGCGGCGAACAGGTCGCCCACGCTCGCCCCCTGGACCAGCAGCGCGATCAGCAGCGCCGTCATGGACGACGCGAACAGCACGACCAGCGGCGGCTTCCTCATGACCGACCCGGCGAGCACGACCAGCGCCGGGACCAGCAGCAGCGGGTTGAGGGTGAACAGCCCGTTCAGTTCGGTGACGACCTCGTCGATACCGCCCAGGCCGGCGGACGAGGTGGTGATGGTGGTGCCCGCGAGGAGGAAGACGACGACGGCCACCACCGACGAGGGCACGGCCGTGTAGAGCATGTGCCGGATGTGCTCGTACAGGTTGGCGCCCGCCGCGAGCGAGCTCATGTTGGTCGTGTCCGACAGCGGTGAGAGCTTGTCCCCGAGGTAGGCGCCGGACACGATCGCGCCCGCCGTGATCGCCAGCGACGCGTCCATCGTCTGGGCCACCCCGATCAGGGCGACGCCGACCGTTCCTCCGGCGCCCCAGGACGTGCCGGTGAAGGTGGCGACGAGCGCGGTGGCCACGAAGGACAGCACGTACAGGTAGGAGGGGTTGATGAGCTCCAGGCCGTAGTAGACCATGAGGGGGATCGTCCCGGCGATCATCCACGAGCCGATGAGCATGCCGATGCTGAGCAGGATCAGGACCGCGGGCAGGGCGCGCTTGAGCTTCTCGCCCATGTTCGTCAGCACGTCCTCCCAGCGCACGCCGTGCCAGAGCGCGAAGAGGGCGAACACCACCCCCGCGAAGATGAGCATGAGCTCGGCGGGGTACTTCAGGACGCCGATGCCGCCGACGAGGACGGCGACGGTGATGACCACGGGGACGCACGCCGCCGCCACACCGGGTCGGCGAACGTGTTCGTCCGGGGGGTTAGTCATCTTCTTTCCTCTCGGTGATGACCGCTTTCCGGTCTTCTACAGTGCGGTGAAGGCCCTTTCGAGATCCTCGATCTGGTTGTCGGCCCCCTCCAGGCCCACGGAGAGGCGGATCATTCCGGGGGAGAACCCCTTTTCCCGCAGCGCCTCCTCGTTTCCGGGCCGGACGGGGGCGGTGACGAGGCTTTCGTAGCCGCCCCAGCTCGCGCCGATCCGGAACAGCGACAGACGGTTGATGAAAGCCGCGACCTCTTCGAAGGAACCGTCCTTCAGGTCGAAGCTGAGCAGCCCGGAGAAACCGCTGAACTGGTTTTTGACCAGGGGGTCGTCGGGCCGGTGGTCGTGGTGGGGGTGGTGGATCGCGGCCACCTCGGGCCGGGTCGCCAGGTAGTCGATGACCCGCACGGCGCTGCGCTCGTGCTCGGCCATCCTGATCGGCAGCGTCCGCAGCCCGCGCAGCACCATCGACGCCTCGACGGCCGACATGACCGAGCCCAGGAGCTGGAACCCCGTGTGGAAGAGGTCGCGCACGAAGGAGGCCGGGCCGATCACCGCCCCGCCCAGGACGTCGCTGTGGCCGCCGATGTACTTGGTGCACGAGTGGATGACGATGTCCACTCCGGCCAGGATCGGCTTCTGGAAGAGCGGCGTGGACCAGGTGTTGTCCATCGCGGTCCAGATCCCCCTGGCCCGGGCGGTGCGGGTGATCTCGGCCAGGTCCAGGACCTTCATCCGCATGGTCCCGGGGCTCTCGACGTAGACGAGCGCCGTGTTCTCCCGCAGGTGCTCCTCGATGTCGGACGTGCCGTCGGGGAGCACGGTGTGGTCGATGCCGAAACCGCGCAGGTGCTCTGCCAGTTCCAGGGCCGGACCGTAGGTGCTGTTGACGAAGAGGATGTGGTCGCCGCCGCGCAGCAGGCTCATCAGGACGGCGCTGATGGCGCCCATTCCGGACCCGAAGCACTTGCACGCCTCGCCGCGCTCCAGGAGGGCCAGCCTTTCCTCCAGAAAGGCCACCGTGGGATTGGCGCCGCGGCTGTAGACGTACCTCTCGTGCTCCTGCTCCTGTTCCTCGATGAACGCCTCGAACGAGGGTTTGGTGAAGATGCTGGTCTGGAACACCGGAGGGGTGACCGCGCCGTGGACGTTCTCCGGCCCCTCCCACGCGCTCATGCAGATTTCCCTGTCGGACCTGTCCACCGTTGCCCCCCGATCGGTTCCCGGGCGCGGTCGCGCGAGCGCGGCGGCGGATGGTCCCGACCCGCCGCGCCCGCCGTCGCGGCCCGTGCGCGCGGGCGGCGCCCGCGCTCGTGTCGGTGCGGTCGGTGGCCGTCCGTGGCAGGACCCACCGCTCGCACGCGTGCTCACGGCACGGCTTCGCGGTCGAGACGACGCGGAGCGCGTGCCGGTGCGGTCATCTTGTAGTACAAGCTGCTAAGTAGTCAATGGGTGGGCACGGGTCCGCCCGCGGGCCCCGGCGTCTGTACGCTGGGGAGTCGGCACAACCCTCCAGCGAAGGACGAGGCGTACACGATGGGATCAGCGTCGCCGGGGACCCAGGGCGAAGGGCTCACGGACCGGTCCCAGCCGCGGCACGCCCGCCCGAACTCCCTGACCTCACAGGTCGTCGCCTTCGTCGAGGAGCTGTGCGTGGGCCCCGACGCGCAGCCGGGCACCCAGCTGCCCTCGGAGAAGGAACTCGCCGAACGCTTCGGGGTGAGCCGGGTCGTGCTGCGCGAGGCCCTGAGCACCCTGGAGGCCAAGGGCCTGGTGCACCGGCGCCAGGGCAAGCCCGCGGTCATCGCCTCGCCCAACGCCCTGCCGGTGGAGAACTTCGTGGCCCTGTCGGTGCTGCGCGACCGCCGGGCGCTGATGGAGTTCACCGAGATCCGCAAGGCGCTGGAGGTGCACGGCGCCCGCCTGGCCGCGCAGCGCATCGCCGGGCCGGAGGAGGAGCAGACCCGCGAGGCCATCGCCCGGGCCCGACAGGCCATCGCCGACATGCGCGCCGCCCCCCTGGACGTGCCCAACCGCGTGCGCACCGACCTCGCCTTCCACCAGGCCCTGATCGCGGCCTCCGGCAACCGGAGCCTCACCCAGATCCTGGACGCGCTCGAACGGTCGCTGGCCGACAGCCGCGAGCAGAGCCACCGCCGCTTCCTGGCCACGGCCGAGGACCCCGCGGTCTCGGCGACCGAGCACGAGGAGGTCCTGGAGGCGGTGCTGAGCGGCGACCCCGCCCGCGCGGTGGCGGCGATGGAGGACCACCTCCAGGTCACCTTGCGCGAGATCGAGACCCGGCCCAAGACGGAGGGTGCGGAGCAGGACCCGGCCTGACCGGCATCGGGAGGAGCTGACCGGCCGCGCCGCGGGTGGTCGCCACACCGCCGCCGACGACGCTGACGATACCGGCGGAGCGCGGCGGCAGCGGCGTGGCGGGTCGACCCCGCCGGGGGCGTGCGCCGACTCCGCTCAGGCCAGGCCCAGCTCCCCGACCACACGGGCCACCCGCTCCCGCTCGGCGGCGGGCAGCCCCAGGATCGGGTGGGGCAGACAGCGCGGGGCGACCAGGCCCAGGTGTTCGGCGATCGCGGCACTCACGCGCAGGCTGCCGTGGGCGGCGAACATCTCCCACAGCGGGCGCAGCCGCTCCGACTCCGCCACGGCCCCCTCGGCGTCACCGCCCAGGGCGGCGCGGGCCAGGGGCAGGGCGGTGGCGGGCAGGGTCCCGCCCACCACGGAGAACCAGGCCCGGCAGCCGGCGTTGAGCCCGGTCGCGGCGACGCCGTCACCGGAGACCCCGATGCTCACGTGGTCGGGGACGGCCGCGCGGACCGCCGCCACGCGCTCGCGGGCGGCCGCCGGGTCCGCGGGCACCGGCGGGATCTTGATCGCGGCCACGGAGGGCAGCGCGGCGACGCGCGCGTACAGCTCGGTCGAGAAGGTGAAGCGCGTCGTGCCGGGGTTGTCGTAGACCACCAGGGGCACCGAGAGTTCGGCGGTGACGCTCTCGTAGAGCGCGAACACGTCCTCGTCGGTGAGCGGCTGATAGCTCACCGGGGCCAGCAGCACGGCGGACGCGCCGACCTGCTGGGCGTCCTGGGCCAGGGCCCGCACATGGGAGGTGCGCAGCGCGCCGATGCCGACGACCACCGGTGTGCCGTCCGCGTGCTGTACCGCCGTCCGGGCCACGCGGCGGCGTTCGTCGCGGTCCAGGTAGGCGTAGGAGCCGGTCGATCCCAGCGCGCCGACGGAGTCGACGCCCGCCTCGACCAGGCGGGTGATCAGTCCGGCGTAGGCCCGCTCGTCGAAGCGGTCGTCGTCCAGCGGGGTCAGGGGGAAGGCGCTCAGGCCGGTGAACATGGTCTTTCCTTCGTGTTCGGGGCAACGGGGGCGGCAGCGCCGGGTCGGGGCGCCGCCGCTGGGTCCCCGGTGATGGTCGGCCCGGGCACGGCCCTCACCCTACGACCTCATGTCCTGGGACAGGGCGCCGAGAGGCCGCTGCGGCTGTCCGGCGGCGCTGGACGGCGGGCGGCACCCACCGGACACGCCCTAACCCGCCGCTTCCGCGACGGGCAGGGCCAGGCGCAGCGTCAGCCCGCCGCCCGGGGTGGTCTCGGGCAGCAGCGAGCCCCCCATGGCCTCCATGAGCCCGCGGGAGAGCGCCAGGCCCAGTCCGAGCCCGGTCGCGCTGTCGGTGTCCCCGAGCCGCTGGAAGGGCACGAACATGCGCTCGCGCTCGTGTTCGGGAACCCCGGGGCCGTGGTCGGCCACCAGGAGCTCCACCTGGTCGCCCGTCCAGGAGGCGGTGACCGAGGGCGGCCGGCCGTGCGGGCTGAAGCGCAGCGCGTTGCCCACCACGTTGGCCAGCACCCGCTCCAGCAGGCCGGGGTCGGCCGCGACCTCCGGCAGCTCCTCGGGCACCCGCACCCGCACGTCGCGGCCCTGTGCGCCCAGCTCGTCCAGGACCGCGAACACCGACTCGCGCAGCGACAGGTCCGTGACCGTCACGCCCAGCACGCCCGCCTGGAGGCGGCTCATGTCCAGCAGGTCCGTCACCAGCCGGGTCAGCCGGTCCAGGGACTCGTCCGCCGTGGCCAGCAGTTCGGCCTGGACCTCCTCGCTGAAGCGCACCTCCCGGCTGCGCAGGCTGGTCACCGACGCCTTGGCCGAGGCCAGGGGAGCCCGCAGGTCGTGGCTGACCGCGGCCAGCAGCGCGGTGCGCATCCGGTCGGCCTCCGCCAGGGTCCCGGCCGCGGCCGCCTCCCGGGCCAGCCGCTCCTGGCGCAGCGCGACGGCGGCCTGCGCGGCGAAGGCCTCGATGATGCGCCGCTCGCCCGCGCGCGGCCGGTGCCCGTGCAGCACCAGGGTCAGCCCCTCGTCCACCGGGACGTCCACGTCGGCCCCGCCCGGGGCCCCGCGGGGGCGCTCCCCGACGAAGGCGACCGCCTCCCACGCACCGGGGTCGTTGCGGTGGTCGGGTCGGGAGGAGGCCCCCGGCCTGCGCTCCAGCAGGGCGACCGACTCCAGGGAGAAGGTCTCGCGCAGCCGCTCCAGCAGCGCCTCCAGGGGACGCGAACCCCGCAGCACGCTCCCGGCCACCGTGGCCAGGGTCTGGGCCTCGGCGCTGGCCCGCGCCGCCTCGCGGGTGCGCCGCGCGGCCTGGTCGACCACCACGCTCACCGCCACGGCCACGAACACGAACACCACGAGGGTGAGCAGGTTGCCCGGCTGGTTGACCACCAGCGTCTCGTAGGGCTCGGTGAAGAAGAGGTTGAGTACCACGAACCCGCTGAACGCCGCGGCCAGCGCGGGCCACAGCCCGCCGACCAGCGCCGTCGCCGTCACCGTCGCGAACACCAGCAGGATCCCGCCGCTGAGGTACTCCTCGCTGTGGGGGACACCGGTGCCGAACACCAGCAGCGCCAGCGCCGTGAGCGCCAGCGCGTACCCCGCCAGCCTGCGGCGGCGCGAGACCGCGCCCGAGCGCGCCCGCCCGGAGCCGCGGTCGGTTCCCTCCTGGGTGACCAGGTGGACGTCGATGGACTCCGACAGCGCCGCGGTGGCCGCGCCCACCCCCGGCCGCAGCAGGCGGGCGAGCCTGCCCCGCCCGCTCGCGCCCAGGACCAGCTGGGTGGCGTTGACCCCCTGGGCGAACGCGGCCAGCGCGGCGGGCACGTCCTCGCCCAGGACCTGGTGGTAGGTGCCGCCCAGGTCCTCCACCAGCACCCGCTGCCGGGCGAGCATGGCGGGGTCGGCGCCCACCGGGCCGTCGCCGAGCGCCACGTGCACGGCCAGCAGCTCGACCCCCCTGCCGCGCCCCGCGATCCGGGCGGCCCGGCGGATGAGCGCCTCCCCGCCGGGGCCTCCGCTCAGGCCCACGACCACGCGTTCGCGGGTCTGCCACGAGGAGGCCGCGCGGTGCTCGCCGCGGTGGCGCTCCAGCTCGTCGTCCACCCGCCCCGCCAGCCACAGCAGCGCCAGCTCGCGCAGAGCGGTCAGGGTGTCGACCCGGAACCGGTGGCCCAGCGCGGCGTCGATCCGGTCGGGGCCGTAGACGTTGCCGTGCGCCAGCCGCCGCCGCAGGGCCTCGGGCGTCATGTCCACCAGTTCGATCTGGTCGGCTCCGCGCACCCACGCGTCGGGCACGGTCTCGCTCTGGCGGACGCCGGTGACGCGCTCCACGACGTCGTTGAGCGACTCCAGGTGCTGGACGTCGAGTGTGGACAGCACCGTGATCCCCGCCTCCAGCAGGGCCTCGATGTCCTGCCAGCGCCGGGCGTTGCGCGCCCCGGGGGCGTTGGCGTGCGCGAGGTCGTCCACGAGGACGACCTGCGGGCGGCGGGCGAGCACGGCGTCCAGGTCCATCTCCTCCAGACGGGCGCCCCGGTGGGTCAGGACCGCGCGCGGGACCGTCTCCAGGTCGTCGACCATCGCCTCCGTCAGCGCCCGGCCGTGGCTCTCCACGAACCCGATGACCACGTCGGCGCCGCGGTCGCGGCGCCGGTGCGCCTCGTCCAGCATCCGGTAGGTCTTGCCGACACCGGGCGCCGCGCCCAGGTAGACGCGCAAGTGGCCGCGTGTCATCGTGTTCCCCCTTCCGGCCTCCCCATCCTGACTGGTCACGGAGGTGTTTTCGGGCATTCTGGTGCTAACGGGGCGCTAAATCCGCGCCTTCGGCTGCTAAGGGAGCGTTAGCGCGCCCGCCGTCCCCGCCGCCACGGCGCAGAGTCGTTGCGGCGCCCCGCGCCGTCGCGGCCCGCGGACACGCGACGCGACCCGCGGACGCGGCGCGCCTGGCATCGTGAGCGCGAGGCCCCGACCGGGGCACGTGGACGGGGGAGATACGGACCAGTATGGACACGGACACCGGCACCGGCGCGGACAGAGCGCCCTCGGTCCTCGTCGTCGACGACGACCCCCTCATCCTCAGGACGCTGGAGGTGAACCTGCGGGCCCGCGGCTACACCGCCTACCTCGCCGACACCGGTGAGCGCGCGCTGCGGCTGGTGGCCCGCCACCGCCCCGACCTGCTCCTGCTCGACCTGGGCCTGTCCGGGATGGACGGCCTGGAGGTCCTGAGGGGGCTGCGCGGGTGGACGGACGTGCCGGTGGTCGTGCTCTCGGGACGCGACACCGAGTCGATGAAGGTCCAGGCGCTGGACCTGGGCGCCGACGACTACGTCATCAAGCCGTTCGGGATGGACGAGCTGTTCGCCCGGGTGCGCGCGGCCATGCGCCGCTCCGCGGTGCCCGAGTACGAGGCGGCGGTGGCCACCGCGGACTTCACGGTCGACCTGGCCGCCAAGCAGGTCCTGCGCGGCGGCGAGCCGGTGCGGCTGACGCCGCGCCAGTGGCACATCGTGGAGGTCCTGGCGCGCAACCCCGACCGCCTGGTCACCCACAAGCACCTGCTCAACGAGGTGTGGGGTCCCTCCTACGGGCGCGAGACCAACTACCTGCGGGTGTTCATGACCAAGATCCGCCAGCGCCTGGAGCCGGACCCGCCCCGGCCGCGCTACTTCCTCACCGAGCCCGGACTGGGCTACCGGTTCCGGCCGGGCGGTGGCGGCGCGGCCGGGGGAGGGGTCGCGGCGGGAGAGCCCGGGGCGGAGGGCCGGGAGAGCGGGGCGGGCGGCCTGGATGCCGGGCCGGAGGACCGGGAGGGCGGCAGGTGAGAACGGGAACCGGGCGGTTTCCGACGGGCCCGCGGGCCCGGCTCCGCGCCGGTGCCCGCACCGGTGTCCGCGCGGACCGGAGGCTGCGCGACCTGTCGGGGTGGATCAAACCTCCGCAGCTCACCGCCGCGGCCTTCGGCGCCCTGATCCTGGTCGGCGCGGGCCTGCTGTCGCTGCCCGCCGCCACCGAGGCCGGGGAGCGGGCGCCCTTCGACACGGCCCTGTTCACCGCCACCTCGGCGGCCAGCGTGACCGGCCTGGCGGTGGTGGACACCGCCTCCTACTGGTCGGGGCTGGGCGAGGCGGTGATCCTGGTCCTGATCCAGGTCGGCGGGTTCGGCATCATGGCGCTGGCCACCGTCCTGACCCTGGTGGTGGGGCGGCAGTTGGGGCTGCGGATGGCGGTGCGCACGGGCTCGGAGGCCAAGGTGGTCACGCTGGGCGAGGTGCGCCAGCTGGTCACCGGGGTTCTGGTGGTGACGGTGGTGTTCGAGACGGCCCTGGCCGTGGTGCTGATGCTGCGCTGGTGGCTGGGGTACGGGCTGGCCCTGCCCGAGGCCGTCCACACGGGCGTCTTCCACGCCGTCTCGGCCTTCAACAACGCCGGGTTCGCGCTCTACGCCGACAGCATCACGGGGTTCGCCGAGGACCCGTGGATCACGGTCCCCGTGGCCCTGGGGGTCCTGGCCGGAGGGCTCGGGTTCCCGGTGTGGGTGGAGCTGTGGCGCTTCACCCGGCGCCGCGCCGAGCACCGCCACTGGACGCTGCACGTCAAGATCACCCTGGTGATGACGGGGCTGCTGCTCGTGGTGGGCTTCGTGGCCTTCCTGGCCCTGGAGTGGTCCAACCCGGCGACCATGGGCGGGCTCGACCTGCGCGGGAAGCTCCTCACCGCGTTCTTCCAGTCGGTGATGCCGCGCACGGCGGGCTTCAACAGCCTCGACTTCGGACAGATGAACACCCAGACGCTGCTGGTCACCGACATCCTGATGTTCGTCGGGGGAGGCAGCGCGGGCACGGCCGGGGGCATCAAGGTGACGACCTTCGCCGTGCTGGCCTTCGCCATCTACGCCAACGTGCGCGGCGAGCCCACGGTCCACGTGTCGGGCCGCCGCCTGGCCGAGGGCACCACCTCGCAGGCGACCACGGTGGTGCTGCTGGCGCTGGGCCTGGTGCTGGCGGGGACGCTGACGCTGATGACCGTCACCCCGTTCACCCTGGACCAGATCCTGTTCGAGACGACGTCGGCCTTCGCCACGGTCGGGCTGTCCACCGGCATCACGGCCGACCTGCCGCTGCTGGGGCAGATGGTGCTGGTGTTTTTGATGTTCGTGGGGCGGATCGGGCCGATCACGCTGGCCTCGGCCCTGGCGCTGCGGCGCCGCCCCCGCCTCTACGAGCTGCCCGAGGAGCGGCCGATCGTCGGTTGAGCGGTGCGGGGGCCGGTGGGCTCCGCTGCCCTCACCCCTGTCGGGCGAGGGCGGCGGTGATCTCGGCGACGGTGGCCTTGGCCGTGCGCCCGGCGCCGATGAGGGTGGCCGACGCGGCACCGGTCCAGTCCCCGTAGCCCAGCAGGAACAGCCGGGGTTCGGCCACGGAGCGGGTCCCCTCCAGCGCGATCCGGCCCCGGCCGTCCGCCAGCCCCAGCGGGGCCAGGTGGTCCAGCACCGGCCGGAACCCCGTGCACCACAGGACGGCGTCGCAGTCCAGGGAGGTGCCGTCGGACCAGGCCACGCCGGTGCGGGTGAGGCGGTCGAACATCGGCTCGGCCTTGAGCGCGCCGCGCCCGCGCGCCTCGCGGACCGTGGGCACCACCACGATGTCCCCGAGGTCGCCGACGCCCTCGGGGGCCGCCGTCCCCTGCCGAGCCGCCCGCTGCGCCCGGGTGGCGATGCCGAACAGGGCGCGCCCGTCCAGGTCGTCGGGCAGGAACCGGGGCGGGCGCGGGGTGGCCCAGGCCGTCTCGGCGGTCTTCGACAGTTCGGCGAGGATCTGGGCCGCGGAGTTGCCGCCGCCCACGACCACGACCCGCTGCCCGGCGAACTCCTCCGGGCCCCGGTAGCCGACCGTGTGCAGCTGCCTGCCCGCGAACAGCTCCCGGCCCGGGACGTCGGGGACGTGGGGCGCCCGCCAGGTGCCGGTGGCGCTGATGACGTGGCGGGCGCGCCACTCCACCCGTCCTCCGCCACCGCGCGGGGGCCGCTCCGTGGGAGAGCGGGCCACCCCCGACGGGCGCCCGCGCCCGGCCCCCTCCCGGGCGACCACGCGCAGGGCCCCGTCCTCCCGTTCGACCGCCTCCACGCGGACCGGGCGGCGCACGGGCAGGTCGTAGCGGCGCTCGTACTCGGCCAGGTACCAGGCCACGTGCCGCGCGCTCGGGTACTCCCGACCCTCCTCGGCGGGCATCCACCAGCCCGGGAGCATGCTGTGCTCGGCGGGGGAGAACAGCCGCAGCGAGTCCCAGTACTCGGTCCAGGACCCGCCCGGCCCCTCACCGGCGTCCAGGACGGCGAAGTCGAGCCCGGCCCGCCGCAGGAAGTACCCCGCGGCGAGTCCGGCCTGCCCGCCGCCGACCACCACCACGTCGTGCACGTGCTCCGCGCCGTCCATTCCCCGTCCTTCCGTCCCCCCGTCAGCGGAACCGCGGCGTCCGCCGCGCCCGGGTTCAGCAGACGCTGTCGCCCGGCTTGGGCACGCCCAGGCCGAACAGGCTGCGGGCCCGCAGCCCCGCCCAGGTCCCGGCCAGGGCGAAGACCGCCCACAGCCACCCGTGCAGGCTGCCCGAGCCGATTCCGGCCAGGTAGGCGCCGATGTTGCAGCCGCCCGCCAGACGGGCGCCGATGCCCATGAGGATGCCGCCCAGGAGCCCGGCGGCGACCAGCTTCCAGCTCAGGCCGGTGTGCAGCTTCCACGCTCCGGCGGCGGCCGCGGCCACGGCGGCGCCGAGGATGATGCCGATGTTGGTCAGGCTGGTCTTGTCCTGGAGCACCGGACCGGCCAGCTGCGCGGCCTGCTGGGGCTGGCTCCAGAACGCCCAGGTCTCGGGGTGCGCGCCCAGCAGCTGGAGCGCCTTGGCGCCCCACAGGTTGAAGGCGGAGGTGACGCCCCAGGCGCCGCCGGAGACCAGCAGCACCGCCGCGCCGAGCACGGACAGCACCAGGGCGCCGACGATCATGGGCCAGCTGCCCCGGACCACGCGCAGCGGCCCCCGAGCCGAGGGCGGCGTGCCCACGGGCGGGGGGACGCGGCGGTTCTGCACGACGCGGGTGCCCACGACCACGGCCGCGAGCACGGCGACGGTGATCGCCCAGGAGCCGCCCCAGCCCACGTGGTCGGAGAGCAGGAACGGCGGCAGCGCGGGCAGGTCGTTCACCAGCGGCCACGCGGCGCTGTAGATGACCGAGCCCGCGATGAAGCCGACGAGGGTGATGACGATGGCCGACTGGCCGGAGCCGACCGCGAAGAGCGTGCCCGAGGCACAGGCGCCGCCCAGCTGCATGCCGACGCCGAAAAGGAACGCGCCCAGGAACAGGGCGATGCCGATCGGTCCGGCCGAGGCCTGCGGGTCGTTGCCGAACAATCCGGTTCCGGTGCCGATGACCAGTGCGAACAGGGTCGCGGTGGTGCCCAGCAGCACGGCGTGCGCGCGCAGGCCGGTGCCGTTGCCCACAGAGAGGAACTGCCGCCAGGCGGAGGTGAAGCCGAACCGGGAGTGGAACAGGGTGAAGCCCAGGCCCGTGCCCAGGAGCAGCAGGGCGGCGGGCAGCGCGCCGTGGGCGTTCCAGACGTGGGCGGCCAGGCCCACGGCCACGACCAGGGCGATCCCCAGCGGCCACCAGCGGACGGGTTCGGCCTCGGCGGCGCGGGGCTGCGGCACGGACAGGGCCGGCCGCCAGCTCAGGGACAGGGCGGGTGAGACGGGCGCGGCGGCGGCGTCCGGGGCGGTGTCCGCGGGGGCGGGTTCGGCGGCGCCGGGAGGCGCGGAGGGGTGAGTGGTCACGGGGAAGCTGTCCAAACGGTGACGGAGCGGGTGTCGGCCGTGGCCGAACGAGGACGGGGACACCGGTACCGCGGGGACGCCGGGCGCGGGAGACCGCGGGGGGGGAGGGGGACGGGGCCCGGTCAGCGCACGCCGTCGCGGCACCGGCGGCGACAGAGGCCGTCGTCGGTGCTCGTCAGCGACATGGAGATGAGCACCATGCGCAGGAAGCGGGCTTTATCGGACACGGGGCTCAGTGTAGGACAAAGTCCGGCGGGGGTGACAGCACCGTGACGAAGCGCACGGACGCGCGCTGGTCCGGGACGCGGGGTGCGCTGTCCCGGAAGCGGTGACGCGTACCGGCGCGCGGTCGGAATGCGCGGAAGCCGCCGAGGAGCGTCGTTCCTGGTGGGGCGGGTGTGAGGACCCTTGGCGCAGGGCGGCCCCGGCGGGCCGCGGGGGCGGGCCCATGTTTACCCGGAACAGAACGGGTAGACAGGAGGGTGTGCACCTGCGCGCCCCGCGGGCCACGGGGGCGGCCGTCAAGGCCACGAGGTCCCGGGGACACGGCGCGGGTGCGGGGCCGGGCGCCACGGGGGTGAGCGCGCGGTCCGCGCCGGACCTCCGCTATCGGGGGATTCGAGAGGGTCCGGCGAGACGCGGGAGCCCCCGCGCGACCCGGTCGCGCGGGGGCTTTTCCCTTTCCGGTCTCGGCTGGGCCACTACGTGTAGTCACCAAGAGTTGCAATATAACTACTCTTGGTAAACACTGGATGTGTTCCGACGCCGCGGCCCGTCCGCGAGCCTCCGTCCGAGAAGGAAGAACCCTCCCCCATGCCCATGACACTGACGCGTGCCGCCCTCACCGCGGCCGCAGCCCTGGCGCTGGCCGGGCTGGCCGGTGCCCCCGCCCTGGCCGATGAGGCCACCGCCGGGCCCACCACGGAGCCCTCCTGCGGCAGCCCCCTGGTGCTGTTCTCTCCCGGTGCCAAGGTCGAGGGCAGCAGCTGCTCGGTGGTGAGCACGGTCGAGCAGGAGCTCCGGAGCGTCGGCCCGGGCGGCCTGCTGCCCGGCATGCCCGGCACCGGCGGGGGCTGAGCCCGGGCTCAGCCCTCCTCCGCGTGCCGGGGCACCACGGCCACGGGCACCGGCGAACTGTGCATCACGCCCTGGCTGACCGACCCCAGCAGCACGCCGCGCACACCGCCCCGGCCGCGCGAGCCCACGACCACCAGGTCCGCCTCGGCGGCGGCCTCCACCAGCGCGTCCACCGGGTTGCTCTGGGTGCGCACGGCGGAGACGTCCACGTCTGCGGTGGCGTCGTCCATCACCTCGGCCAGCACCCCTGACACGAGTTCCTCGGACTGGCGTTCCAGCAGGTCGTCGGGCGGGGTCCAGCCGGACTCGGTCAGGGAGGCGGTGGCGAAGGGCAGCGGAACCTCCCAGCTGTGCACCACCACGACCGAGGAGCCCTCCTGGAGCGCGGCCCGGTGCAGGGCGAAGTCCAGCGCGCGCCGGGAGGCCACCGAGCCGTCCACGCCGACCGCGATCCGCAGCGGTCCCGAGAGCTGGGGCGCGCGCCCCTCGGCGCCGGGGACGACGACCACCGGGCAGTGCGCCTTGGCGGCCAGCCGCATTCCGGCCGCCCCCGCCAGCACCGAGCGCACCGGGCCCATGCCGCGCGAGCCCACGACCACGAGGTCCCCGTGGCCGGTGCGGTGCAGCAGCGCCAGCGGCGGCTCCTCCAGCCCCAGCGCGGTCTCCACGCGTAGCCCCGGCCGCAGCGAGCGCACGTGCTCGGCGGCCTCCTCCAGGAGGCGGCGGCCCTGGGCGGTCATCTCCTCCGTGGGAGGGAAGCGGGTGGGACCGGCGTAGACCGACATCACCAGCGGCATGGACAGGGCGTGCACGACGTACAGGGGGAGCCGCCTGAGCTCGGCCTCCGCCGCGGCCCACTCCAGGGCTCCGCGCGCCGACGCCGATCCGTCGACGCCCACCGCGACCTTGGGAGAGGGGAGCGGGACATCGGCCATGGTTTCCTGCCTTCTCGTCGCGGGACGGTGTTCTGCGGCGGGAGGCGGACGCCTCCCACCGCAGAGCGTGCCCTAAGGCGGTGGTCCGCACTCGCCGCTGCGGCGGTGTGGCGCGAAAAACGTCCGCCCTCCGGCCTGCCTCCCTCCTACCCGGGCCGCCCGCGCGGATGCGCGTCGGTCAGCCCGTCCAGGCGCGCGACCGCAGCAGCCGCAGCCCGTTGAGGGCGACGATCACGGTGGAGCCCTCGTGCCCGGCGACGGCCAGCGCCAGGGGGAGCGTGCCCACCAGGTCCCAGGTCACGAGCACGACGATGAACGCGGCCGCCACGCACAGGTTGGCGATGACGAACCGGCGGGCGCGCCGCGACAGGGCCAGCAGCCGGGGCAGGGTCGCCAGGTCGTCGCGGACGATGACGGCGTCGGCGGTGTCCAGGGCCAGGTCCGAGCCGCGGCGGCCCATGGCCACCCCGGTGGTGGCCGCGGCCATGGCCGGGGTGTCGTTGACGCCGTCGCCCACCAGCATCACCCGCGTGCCCTCGTGTTCCATCCGCGCCACCAGCGCCGACTTGTCCTGCGGCAGAAGGCCGGCGTGCACCCGTGTGATCCCGGTGGTCCGGGCCACGTGCGCGGCGGTGGCCGCGTTGTCGCCGGTCAGCAGCAGCACCGGTTCGGAGGTCAGGGCCGCCACCCGGGCCACGGCCCCGGGCGCCTCGGCGCGCGGGGCGTCGGACAGGGTGAGCACGCCCAGTTCCTCGCCGCCCGAGGTCACGGTGACCCGGGTACCCGCGGGAGCGGACGGAGCGGCGGATCCCGCCGGTTCTGCCGTTTCCGCTGGTCCTGCCGGTTCGGACGGGGCCGCCGCTGCCCGTGCGACCCGCACCTCCCGGCCCGCGACGGTGGCGCGGACTCCGACACCGGGCAGCGACGCGAAGTCCTCCACCCGGTCGGGCACGGTCAGCCCCCGCCGGTCGGCCTCCTCACGGACGGCACGGGCCAGGGGGTGCTCGCTGTAGCGCTCGACGGCCGCGGCCAGGGCCAGGACCTCGTCGGCGCCGTACCCCGGCGCCGGAGTCACGCCGGTGACCTCCGGGGCGCCCCGGGTGAGGGTGCCGGTCTTGTCGAAGGCCACCGCGCCGGTCCGGCCGATCTGCTCCATGACGGTGGCCGACTTGACCAGGACGCCGTGGCGTCCGGCGTTGGCGATCGCGGCCAGCAGCGGGGGCATGGTCGAGAGCACCACCGCGCACGGCGAGGCCACGATCATGAACACGATCGCGCGCAGCAGCGCCTCCTCGAAGTCCGCGCCCAGGAGCAGGGGGACGCCCAGCACGAGCAGCGTGGCCGCGACGACGGCCGCCGAGTAGCGCTGTTCGACCTTCTCCACGAACAGCTGGGTCCGGGCCTTGGTGGCCGAGGCCTCCTCGACCAGGGTCACGATGCGGGCGATCACCGACTCCCGGGCCGCGCGGTCCACCCGCACCCGCAGGGCGCCGGTGCCGTTGACCGTGCCCGAGAGCACCTCGTCGCCCACCGAGCGGGGCACCGGGACCGACTCCCCGGTGACGGCCTGCTGGTCCACCTCGCTCGCGCCCTCCACGACCGTGCCGTCGGCCCCGACGCGTTCGCCCGGCCGGACCAGGACCGTGTCCCCGACCCGCAGTTCGGCGGTGTCCACGGTCTCCTCGCGTTCCCCGTCCGGGAGCGTGGTGACCCGGACGGCCCGCTCCGGGGCCAGGGTGAGCAGGGCGCTGACGGAGTCGGCCGTGCGCTGGGTGACCACGGCCTCCAGGGCACCGGAGGTGGCGAAGATGACGATGAGCAGGGCGCCGTCGAAGACCTGGCCGATGGAGGCGGCGGCGACGGCGGCCACGATCATCAGCAGGTCCACGTCCAGCGTGCGCCGCCGGGCGGCGCGCAGCCCGGACAGGGCGGGTTCCCAGCCGCCCGCGGCGTAGCAGGCCAGATGGAGGCCCCACCACAGCCAGGCCGGGGCGCCGAGGAGCTGGGCGGCCCACCCGGCCAGGAACAGGGCCAGCGCCGCGGCGGCCCAGCGCACCTCGCCGAGGCGCATGCCGGTCGCGAACAGGGACGCGGGCCGGGCCGCCACGGTCCGGCCGGACGGGGACGGCGGGGCGTCGGCGACGGTCACCGGGTGCCGTTCCCGGAGCCGCGGGCCGGGGGAGCGACGTCGGCGCGGTGGTGGGCGGGTTCGACCTCCAGGGCGTGCTCGGCCTGGTAGACGGCATCGGCCACCAGTTGGCGGGCGTGCTCGTTGGCCAGGCGGTAGTACATCCGGTTGCCCTCCCTGCGGAAGGCCACCACGCGTCCCATGCGGAGTTTGGCCAGGTGCTGGGAGACGGAGGGGCCGGGCTTGCCGAGGCGTTCGGCCAACTCGTTGACGGAGAGTTCGCCTCCGCGCAGGGCGAGGATGATGCGGACCCGCGTGGCGTCGGCCAGCAGGGAGAGGATCTCGACGGCGTACTCGACGTATGGGCTGTTCTCGTCGAGCCCGCATCTCTTACTACTTGCGTTCATACGCAGATAGTAGATCTTGAATGACGCGGAGGGCAACATCCGAAACGGTGTGTGGGGGGGATGGGCGTCGTCGTGCACTGTGTGAGGATGTATGTCGAGGCTGGGAGCGCTCAGCATGCCCCGAGCCAAGGTTGCGGCGAGATAACGGCCCGCGTTTTCGCAGGTTATTAAGCGTGAGCCCCGCGCACGCGGGGATGGACCGATCGGATCCCAGCCGCCCGCGTCAATGAGGCGGTGAGCCCCGCGCACGCGGGGATGGACCCCAGGGGCGCGGCCCTCGGGAGAGTGAGGGCCGGTGAGCCCCGCGCACGCGGGGATGGACCGGTCGACACGGAGTACACGACGCGCCTGGTGACGTGAGCCCCGCGCACGCGGGGATGGACCGGGCGTTTTCCCGGATGGTGTCCGGTGGGCGGAGTGAGCCCCGCGCACGCGGGGATGGACCGGGTGCTACAGGGCGAGCGCGATGAGGAGAGCCGTGAGCCCCGCGCACGCGGGGGTGGACCGTCCGGTTCCGGTTCACCGCCGCCGACGGATCAGTGAGCCCCGCGCACGCGGGGATGGACCGCACCCGGCGATCTCCCCCAACCCGCTGGCCCGGTGAGCCCCGCGCACGCGGGGATGGACCGGTCATCTATCACGTCGC
Source organism: Nocardiopsis alborubida (assembly GCF_012396365.1). Taxonomy (GTDB): domain Bacteria; phylum Actinomycetota; class Actinomycetes; order Streptosporangiales; family Streptosporangiaceae; genus Nocardiopsis; species Nocardiopsis alborubida. The sequence goes on from NZ_JAAXPG010000012.1 coordinate 110,269, forward strand.
CCGGGGCCTCGTCCGGTGAGCCCCGCGCACGCGGGGATGGACCGCGCGGGCCCGCCGCATCTCAGCGTTCCACCCCGTGAGCCCCGCGCAGGCGGGGATGGGCTTGTTTTAGGAAACTCCCGCCTGGTGGGGCGCGGTCTCGGTACGCTCGCCGGGACGGTGGTGCCGAGACACAGGGGGCCTGTGGTGCGGGAGATCGAGACGAAGTACCGGGTAGCTGATCTCGAAGCACTGCTGGCCGCGCTCAAACAGGCCGGGGTGCGCATGAGCGACCCCGTCTACCAGGACGACCAGGCCTATGCCCCCGCTGGCTGGTGCTCGGAGCTGGGCCAGGTCGGCCACACCTTCGCTCGTCTGCGCACCCAGGACAGCGTGCACCTGCTTACCACCAAGACCCCATTGGCCAACGCCATGGAGTGCGTGGAGTACGAGACCATCGTCGCCGACCGTGAGCAGATGCACGGGGCCCTGCTGGCGCTGGGCTACGAACCCACGGTGCGCATTGTCAAGCACCGTCGCACCGGCACCACAGGACCCATCGGGGTGTGCGTGGACCTGGTCGAGGGCCTGGGCGCCTTCGTCGAACTGGAACTGGTGGTCGATGACGACCGCGACGGCCTGACCGTCCAGGCCGAACTCGACGCGTGGGCGCGAGGACTCGACGCGGCCCTGGAACGCACCACCGACACCTACGACACCCTCGTGCGCGCCGCGACGGCCTGACGGCTTCAGGGGGTGGGGGCGGATTCGTCTGGCTGGTTGAGGAGGGTGGCGATGTGTTCTTTGGGGTAGCGGCGTGCTCCGCCGGGGGTGCGGAAGGGTTTGAGGACGTTGTCCCATTCGCCTCGGTGGAGGCTGCGGGGGCGGATGTTGAACAGGGCGGCGACTTCGCTGGGTGTGAGGACGTCGGGGCGGCCGTCGAGGAGGTAGCTGTAGTCGGGCATGAGGCGCTTTCCGTGTCCGGTGTTCTTGTTCTGTGAGTGGTCGATCGGGTGGCCCCGCCTCCCCGGGGAAGGAGGAGGCGGGGCCCCAGGGCTGGTGCGCAGGGCACCGGCCCGTCCGCACCGGCCCGGGGGACAGGTCGGGTGGTGCGGAGTCTGGAAGGGCTCGCCTGCCGGGGGAGCGGGCTACCAGGGGAAGACGGCGCGGACGGTGATCGCGCCGCAGGTGTGCTGTTTCCAGTCCCAGTAGGAGCACAGGGCCTCGACCAGGCGCAGTCCGTTGCCGCTGGGGCGCAGGGGTTCGGGGTCGGGCACGGCCGGGAAGCTGGGTTTGTCGCCGGGGCGGGGGCCGTTGTCGGTGACGCGGAGTTCGAGGTGGCGTGAGGTGCGTTCGATCTCGACGCGGATGGTGCCGCCGGGAAGTCCGGAGGCCGAGTGGCGCAGGGTGTTGGTGACCAGCTCGGAGACGGCGATGCCGACGGGTTCGGCCAGGCTGGGGCGGGAGCGGGTGGCCTGGGTGGCCCAGCGGCGGGCGATCTTGACGTGGCCGAGTTCGGGGCCGAGCAGAATGCCTGATTTGGTGCTGGTTCCACACAGTCGGCGTGGAAGCGTCGGGGCCTGGACGATAGGCTTGTTCATGTCTCACCTCGGGTATTCGGGGTGGGGCACCTTGCCTCGGAGATCGCTCTCACCTTCGGTCTCCGGGGCTTTTTCATGCCCTTGTAGATATTTCGCCCGATATGGGCTGCGAAGCTTTCTGTATTTGCTTCGTCACGAACCTTGCCAACTGGTCTGTCTTTGGCGCTATGCTTATTACCTAAGACGGTAAAACTTCTATGGCCAGCGATATTTTTGGTTGGCCTGGTGGTGTGATGGTGCAAGAAGAAGATGCCGACAAGGCTGCACAGCTTCGTTTCGGCAAGTTGCTCCGCAAACTCCGAGGTCAGGCGGGTCTTACTCAGCAGGAACTCGCTGCCCTGGCCGTGGTGTCACAGAGCACCGTCAGCGATTTGGAACGCGGGAAAAAGGGGACGCGGAGAGATCCAGTAGTACGTCTCGACAAAGCCCTTACCGCCCGGGGCGTGCTCGTGGACGCGTGGGACGCGGTGTTCTCCGGAGCCGGGGTGACCGCGTACTTCCGCGAGGTGGCCGAGGCGGAGCAGATGGCTCTCAAGATCCGCGACTACTCCTACGGCCTGGTTCCTGGACTGTTCCAGGTCGAGGAGTACGTGCGGGCCATCAGTGAACTCTCCAACCCCGAAGCCACCACGGAGGCCATTGACCAGATCGTGAAGGCCAGGAAGTACCGACAACAGATCCTGGACCGGCCCCACCCGCCGACGATCACGGTGCTCCTGGACGAGGTGGTGCTGCTGCGACGGTTCCGGAAGCCGGAGGTGATGAAGCAACAGATCGATCACCTCATTGACCAGTCCTATCGCCCGCGAGTGAACCTCCAGATCGTGCCGATCGCGACCGAGGGACATCCGGGTCTGTTCGGGTCCTTTAGGCTGATCGACGTGCCTGATTCGAGCACATTCGCCTATATCGAAAGCCAGAGGACAGGGGTGTCACTGAAGCAGCCGGACGTTGTGGCAAGCTACGACCGGATATTCGCGGAGCTGAGGAGCGCCGCCCTGCCGGTGCCCTCGTCACGGTCCCGCATGGAAGAGATTCGAGGCAGCATCACATGATGACCGAGGCTTGGAGCAAGTCCAGCTACAGCAACGGCGAGGGCGGCGACTGCGTGGAAGCCCGTCGCGACCAAGCGGCCGTCCTGGTCCGCGACACCCAGAACCGGCCGCTCGGCCACCTGGCCGCTCCGGCTGCCGAGTGGACGGCCCTGTTGAGTGCGGTACGCGGTCGGTAACGTCAGCAGGTGAACGGATCGCTCATGGAAGAGATTCGAGACAGCATCACATGATGACCGAGGCTTGGAGCAAGTCCAGCTACAGCAACGGCACCGGTGGCAACTGCCTGGAAGCCCGTCGCGACCAGGCCGCCGTCCTGGTCCGCGACACCCAGAACCGCGAGTTGGGGCACCTCGCGACCCCCACCGTCGAGTGGACCGCCCTGGTCAGCGTCGTCCGCGCCCAGTAGTCCACAGACACGAACGGCCCCGCCCAGACGAACCGGGCGGGGCCGTTCACTGTCCGGCCGCGTAGTCCCGGGGTGATGACCCCAGCACGCGCAGGAACATCGTGGAGAACGCCGAGGGGCTCTCGTACCCCAGCCCCATCGCCACCCTGGTCACCGGTTCACCCCGGGCCAACAGCGGCAGCGCGTGCAGCACGCAGGCCCGCTGCCGCCACCGCGCGAAGCTCATCCCCGTCTCCGCCCGGAAGAGCCGGTGCACCGTCCGCTCACTGACGTGCAACCTCCCCGCCCACCGTGCGGGCGGATCGTGCACGTCCGGCGCCCCGAGGAACTCCTCGCACATCCGCCTCAACCCCTCGTGCCCGGGCAGCGGCAGATCCAGCGGCAGCGGCACGAGCCGACGCAGTTCATGCAGCACCAGCGCGAACACCGCCGCGTCCCTGCCGTGCGGGGGGTAGCGCGGCTCCAGGTCCACCGCCGTCAACAGCAGCTCCCGGAGCAGCGGCGACACCTCCACCACCTGGCAGCGCCCCGGGAACCACGCGACCGCGCTCGGCTCCAGGTACAGGCTGCGCGTGCTCACTCCCGTCATGACCACCCGATGATCGGTCCCGGCCGGGATCAGCACGGCCCGGTGCGGCGGCACGGTCCACTCCCCGTCCTCGGTCTGGACCCGCATCACCCCCGTCGCACCGTAGAGGAACTGCGCCCGCCGGTGCCGGTGGGCGGGCAGCACGTGCTCGGGCGGGTAGTCGGTGCCGATCGCCAGGACGGGCCGGTCGATGGAGTCCACCTCGGCGACGGGGATGTTACGCACGGGACCGAAGCTACCGGGTGTTGTCCGCTGCGCGAAGGACGGTGGCGTTCTTTCGAAAGCGCGCCAACCACTGTCTGCCTAACGTGGTCCGGGTGCTCACCTTCGTCCTTCCCCTGCTCGCCCTGGGCCTGCTGACCGGCGTCACCACCGTCCTGTTCGGCTTCGGCGGCGGCTTCGTGGTCGTCCCCGTCGTCTACCACGTCACCCGCGCCCAGGCCGACCCCGGCGTGGACCCGATGGCCGTGGCCGTGGCCACCTCCACCGCCGTGATGGTCGTCAACGCCCTCAGCGCCACCCTCTCCCAGCGCCGGGCCGGACGGCTGCGCCGCGACTACGTGTGGCCGCTGGCCGCCTACATCGGTGTCGGCGCGGTGCTGGGCTCCCTGGTCGCCACGGTCGTCGGGGGAGGGGCCCAGCGCGTGCTGTTCATCGCCTACATCGCCGTCACCCTGCTCGACACCCTCCTGCGCAAGGGCTTCCTGACCCGCGACCCCGACGCCGGGCCCCGTCTGCTGGGGCGGCGCACCACCACGGCGGGCGGGGTCGCCATCGGCGCGGTGACCAGCTTCCTGGGGGTGGGCGGCAGCGTCATGACCGTCCCCCTGCTGCGCCGCCGGGGCCTGCCGATGGGGGAGGCGACCGCGATGGCCAATCCGCTCAGCCTGCCCGTCGCGGTGGCGGGCACGGCGGTGTACGCGCTGTTCGGCGAGGGGGGAGGCGCCGGTCCCGGCCACCTGGGCTCGGTGGACCTCGTGGCCGGGGCCCTCCTGCTCGCCGGGTCGCTGCCCGCCATCGCCGTCACCCGCCGCCTGGTGGGCCGGGTGCCCGACCGGGTGCACGCGGTCTCCTACGTCGTGCTGCTGGCGGTGGTCCTGGCGGCCTTCCTGTTCGTGTGAACGTTCGGCCTCGGGGTGTCCCGCCACTGGCCCTACCGCCGCGTACCGCTGGCCGCCGGGGCGCTCGTCCGGAGGGGCCGCACCGGCGCCCGGGGACGCGTGTCGGTGCCCGGTGCCCGTACCACCTGCGGAAATACTGACCGTATGGATCTTGAGGGAGCCCGAGTCCTGGTGGCCGGGGCCACGGGCGTACTCGGCGGGCACATCAGCAGGGCACTGAACCGGGAGGGCACGCGGGTCGTGCTCGCCGGACGCGACGAGGAGGCGCTCGACGCGCTCGCGCGGGAACTCGACGGGTCCTCCACGGCCGTGTTCGAGGCGGCCGACACCGAGGGCTGCGCGGCGCTCGTGCGCCGCACCGCCGAGGAGCAGGGCGGTCTGGACGGACTGGTCATCGCCTTCGGCGTCGTGGCCTTCGACACCGGCCCCGACTCCGAGGGCGGCATCGAGGACGCCGCGGTCGAGAAGATGTTCCAGGTCAACACGCTCGCGCCGATGGCGATGCTGCGCGCGGCGGTCGACGCGGTCAAGCCCGGCGGGGCGGTGGCGGCGGTCACCGCCGTGACCGCCGAGTACCCGACCCACGGCATGGCGGCCTACTCGGCCAGCAAGGCCGCCCTGTCGGCCTGGCTGGCCGCCGCGCGCGCGGACTACCGCGCCAGGCGCGTCGCGGCTCTGGACGTGCGCGCGCCGCACATGGACACCGGCCTCGCCGACCGCCCCCTGGCCGGGACCGCGCCCGGGAACCTGCCCGAACCCCACCCCGTGGACGAGGTGGTGGACGCGATCGTGCGGGCCCTGCGCTCCGACGCCAGGTCGGTGGCCTTCGACCCCCGGGAGCGGAAGCTCAACGTCAGGTAGCCGCTGGTGCCCTGCCCGTCGGCTGCTGGGCTCCTGAGTTGCGGGGCTGCGGGGCGGGCTCCGCGCGGTGCCCGCCGGTGGCCGGTCGGAGGTCTGGGCCCTGCGCGGTGCTCGCCGGTGGCCGGGTTGCGGGACCGGCTCCTTACTACGCGGGGTCCGGTGGCCGTCGGCCGCCGGACGGGCGGGTGCGGCGGCCGACAGCCCCGCTCCCGGCCGCCGGTGACACCCGGGTCGCTGCCCTGTGCAAGGGTTCGGCTATGAGCCCCCAGCCCTCCGCCCATCCCCCCGCTTCCCCTCGATCCGACGAACCGGCCCTCGCCGCGCTGGGCGTCCTGGTGGACCGCTCCGTCGTCGAGATCGCGGAGGCCGCACGCGACGCGCGGACGTTCGATCGCGAGACCGTCCGGGCCGTCTCCGACCTGTGGGACAACGCCGTTCTGCCCCTGTTCCGGGCCGCGACGGGTCGCCCCGGGCCGGAGCGGGAACGGCGCGCCCGCGCGGCCCTGGAGTGGACGGCGCGCCTGCGGCCGACGCGCTGGGACTGGATGGTGGAGCAGGCCGCGCTGTGCGGGCACCGCCTCGACGCGCTCGTCCCGCCCCCGCCCGTGTACTTCGACAGGCCCTACCGCGACTACCGGGGCAAGATCCGTCCGGCGTACTCCCGGTGGACGCCGCAGGCGCTGGCCGACCTAGCGGACGACTACGCACTCGGCGCCGCCGCCCTGCGCCACGTGCGGATCGAACGGGAGGGCGCACGCCTGTGCGGCTTCCTGACCCTGGAACCGGCCCGCTCCTACGACCCCGGTGCCAGCGCTCCCGGCGGCCCTCCCACGCTCGACGTGCACCTGGAGGACCTGACCTGGGTGGACGTGGACTCCGACTCGGCGCACGGAGTGCGCCTGGACTTCGACGCGGACGGGGTCGTGGTCGGCCTGGGAAACGGGGGAGCGCTGCGGGCCCGGTCGGCCTCACTACGGCTCGACGACGGCTCCTGGCACCTGTCGGGAGCCGGTCGCCGCGCCGACGCGCGGACCCCGCCCCGTGGGGACGGGCCCCGGCCCGCCCAGCCGCCGCAGGAGGGGAGTGTGGAGGGCTCCGCTTGGGGTGCGGCGACCTTCCTGGGCAGGGCCATGTTGACGATCCGTAGGGTCCGCTATCCCGGTGAGGTCGCGCGCGTGCCGGTGGACGCGTACTGCCGTGCCCTGGAAGGGGCCGGGCGGGACGTCCTGGCGGCGGGAGCCCTGCGGCCGCGGCGGAGCGAGGCCGCGTTCCGTGCCCTGACCGCCGAGTGGCTGCGGCGCGGCGGAACCGATCTGGCGGCGGACTGGAGAATGCTCCTTCGAGGTGTTCCGGACGCCGGGGAGCTGGCTCGGGGCGTGCGCGAGGAGCTGCTCGCACGGGGAGAGGCCCCGCGCGCCCCCGTCACACCCCGGGAGGTCACCGAACTTCCGGAACGGGCCGCGTTGCGCATGGTCTCCTACACGGCCGAGCACACCGACGGGCGTGTCCGCCGCGAGGCCAGTGCCATGATGCACCTGGCCGTGCCCGGCCAGGACCGGGACGGGCCGTGGCGGATGCGCGTCCTGACCGCGACCGACCCCGTCCGGCTGCAGGTGCGGACCCCGGCCTTCGACGGGACCGGCCGCGTCCGCGTGGACCGGGACGGGGGCGGGCGGGAGACCCTCGCGGTGGACGGCGACGCCCTGTGCCTGGACGCCCGCGCCTGGGTCCAGGAAACCCCGCCGCGCTGACCCGAGGCCGGGTCCGCACCTCAGCGCGGTGTCTCTTGAGCGCGTGGTGGGGGCCAGGTCCAGGTAGGGAAGTGCGTGGCTTTCAGGAACCGTGCACCCATGCGCTGCACCGTCGACTCGTTTTCGTTCCCAGCCGACTCCAATGCACCAACAGTCGGGGAACACTCACCCTTGCTCTTGCCGGACAGCGAGCATGACTGCACCGGAACCCTGACCATCAACAGCCGCCCTGTTTCCACCGGGCCGTTGACGTCGCACCAGCGCCTACGCCCACACCCTTGGGAGCACCACGACCCCCACCGCACTCCTGAAGCGTTTTTCCGAGATACCAGATCGCCCCTGGCCGTAGTATGCAGATTGGATTCGCAGACCACGAAGCGTGCTGACGCTGCTGTCTACTGATGAGGACATGTGTTCCATGATGACAAAAGAAGAGGCAATTGAAGTCGCCAGAAAATTCTTTGATGATGCGGTTGGTAAATTAATTCTCCAGGGAGGAATGATATCGGAGCGGGATATTTTCTGTCATGAAAAGTACGTTGTCCTTCCCTGGGATTCGATCGCATTCCTGAAGGAGGGGAAATGGGAGGAGTGCTTTATTGGAAACGCTCCTATTAGGGTGGATAGGGAGACCGGTGGCTGCGAATTCATAGGAGTTCGGCAGGCGGTGGAGTACCGAAAGCTCGGTTTTCCTGTATAGCTGAGAATCCTTGGTGGCGTCGGCCGAGTTGAGTCCGTCGAAGCGCGGAGCCGTGCCGTACCAGAGGGTGCCCTGCGCGGGTGCCGAGCCGAACTGGACCGGGCTTCCCTCAGAGACCGGGGGCCCGGGACGCGACCCGTTACTCGGCACGTCTGATCGGTTTCCTTTTCGGGGACCGGTGACGGTTCTCGTCAAACGCGGAGGGGCTTAATCCACCTCGATGCACCCCACGGTTTTCCGGGAACGACGAGGGCGTGCCCTCCCGCTCCGGGCGGCGCGTCAGCCTTGAGGGTCCAGCACCGCCGCCGCGGCGGCCAGGTCGGCGTCAGCACCGGTGGTCAGCGCGTACAGGGCGTAGCCGATCGGGGAGGCGTCCCACAGGTGCCTGGCCTGCGCCGCCAGGCCGGGGTGGACGTGCCCGCCCGCCCGCTCGTAGGCGGTGAGGGTGGCCCGCAGCATCTCTTCGCCCGCGGCGCCGTACTGGGCGGACAGGTCGCGTGCGGGGTCGTCCACGCGGGCGGTCGTCCAGTCCAGGACCCCGGTGACCGCGCCCTCCTCGTCGAGCAGCACGTGCGCGGGGTAGATCTCGCCGTGGGTCATGACGGTCCGCTCGGGCCAGCAGGTGTCGTCGTCGAGCCACGCCCTCCATGCCTCGGTCAGGGCGGGGGAGACGGTGAAGGCCTCGCTCACGCGGGCGATGTCGTCCCGCCACGCCTGACGTACCCGGGCCGGGGTACGGACCTCGACGCCCGCCGCCTCGGCCCGCTCCGGGGCGATCGAGTGCAGGCGGGCCAGCAGGTGCCCCAGACGCTCGGCGTAGTCGGGGCTGGCGGGGTCCATGTGCCAGACGGGCTCCCCGGAGTCGGTCAGGGTCAGGCCCGGGGCGCCGGGCAGGGCCGGGTAGGCGATCAGCTCGGGGGAGCGGACCCGCCAGTCGGGGACCGCGACGCCGTCCTCGGCCAGGACCGGGGCGACCAGGTCGAGGACGCGCGTCTCGGCGGCCATGCCCTCGGAGACGTCGGCGCGGCGGGGTACGCGCAGCACCCACTTCCGGCCGGTCGCGTCGCGGGCCATGACGACGCGGTAGTCCAGGCCCGCCTCGTTCACCGTGGCGTCTCGCGCGGACAGGTGCAGGCCGTGGGCGGCGGCGAGGGTGATGGTGTGGTCGATGGTGCTCATGGGACTAAGTTCCCACCCGCGCCCGCGTAACGCGAGGCGACGGGTCGTGCGGGCTCCGCCGGGCGTGTCCCGCGAGCGGTCGCGCTCCGGACCGAACCCGGGCCGCCGATGGCCTTCCGTGGAGACCGGGGCCGCGTTCCCGCCGACCTCCTGCCGTAGACGGAGCGGGGCCGCACTCCCGGAGCCCTTCTGCCGCCGATCGCCTTCCGTGGAGGTCGCGGGGCCGCGCCCTCGCCAACGATCCTCCGCCGACCTCCCGCCGTAGGCGGAGCGGGCGGGCGACCGGATCACCCGTCTGTCCGGCGGACCACCCAGTCCGGGGTCCACACGTCATCCGGGGTCCGCGGGCCCGAGGCGCGCAGGTACTCGCGCAGCGCGCTCAGCACGGGGTGCCGATCCCCGCTGCGGGACAGCAGCACGTGCGGGTAGACCGGCGTCGGGTCGCGCAGGGGGACACGCCGCAGGTCGTGGGCCCGGGGCCACAGGTACCGGTCCCCGCCGCCGACGAGGGTGGCCAGGGAGGCGGAGTCGGCCAGCGCGTCCATCAGGGCCTCGTCGCCGAAGTCGGGGCCGAGCGCGTCGATGCTCAGACCGAAGGCCTCCGACAGCGCGCGGTAAAACTCCGCCCACTCCGTGTCCGGCCTGATCCCGGGGATCCAGATCCGGTGACCGGCCAGGTCCGCGGGCCTGACCTCGGGTGCGTCCGCCAGCGGGTGGGCTGGCCCGACCAGCAGCTCCAGGGGTGAGTCCAGGAGCCGTTCGGCGCTGATCCCGGCCGGGAGCCGCTCGGCCGACAGAGCGCGGAAGGACGCGTCGACGGTTCCTTCGAGCACCGCCCGGGCGGCCCGGGCGGCGTTCTCGCCGCCCAGCGTGACCGCGTCCAGCTCCGCCCCGGGGTGGGAGCGGTAGAACCGGTAGACGGCCTGGGCCGGGGCGATGCGCCGGTTGAGCACGTCCACGCGCAGGGGTCGGCTGCCGGGGCGCACGGCCCGCTCGGCCTGCTCCAGGGCCGCGAGGACCCTCCGGGCGTGCGGCAGGAGGACCTGCCCGTCCAGGCTCGGTCTGGAGCCCCGGGAGGTCCGCACCAGGAGCGCGGCCCCCAGGTGTCGCTCCAGGGCCGCGATCCGCTTGGAGACCGCCTGCTGGCTGATCCCGAGCTCGTCCGCCGCGGCCTGGAACTGGCCGGTCCGGGCGACGGCCACGAACGTGCGCAGCGCTTCGACATCCACGGCTCCAGCCTACTTGCACAACCTCTGGTTGTGTCCGGTGGATCGTGCGGTTGTTTGACCACGCGTTCCGCCGGGTGGTGGGATCAGCGCATGTCCACACGCACAGAGCAGGTCATGTACGTCCAAACGCCCGAGTTCGCACGTCACGTGGAGCGCATCGCGGAGGTGACCGACGCGACGTCCCGGCTGAACGTGCTGCCGTTCAGCGACAGCGAGGGCCGCGCCGAACTACTATCCGTTGTGTTCGGCGACTCGCTGCCGGAGTCGGTGACGATCTATCCGCCGTTCTTCACCGAGTACGGGCTCAACACGGCGTTCGGGGAGGACGTCTTCGTCAACCAGGGCTGCACGTTCATGGACAGGGGCGGCATCCGCGTCGGCAGCCGCGTCATGATCGCGCCGAGGGTCAGCCTCATCACCGGCGGGCACCCCCTGCCCCTCGCCGAGCGCCGCGAGTACCTCTCCTTCGCCCCCATCGTCATCGAGGACGACGTCTGGATCGGAGCGGCCGCCGTGGTCACGCAGGGGGTGACCATCGGCGCCGGTTCCGTGGTCGCCGCGGGCGCGGTGGTCACCCGCGACGTCCCCGCCCGCACCCTGGTCGGGGGAGTCCCCGCCCGCGTGATCAGGGCGATCGACTGAGCCCGCCCCGGGTCAGCCGGCCCGGAGGGGGCCGGACTCCGGCGCCGGGGCGGCGAAGTACTCGTGCGCCGTGCGGGCGAGCAGTGTGGCGCCGTCGGAGATGACCCTGTTGGCTGCCTCCCCGACGCAGACGGCGGCGAACTCGGGCTGGTGGTTGCTGACCGGGAAGCAGCCCAGGCCGATGTAGGGGTGGATGGCCGCAACGTGCTGGGAGACGTTGCCCATGTCGGTCGAGGCGCGGTTCATCGTCTGGTGTTCGGGTGGCGCGTCGAACCGCCGCCCGAGCGCCAGGGCGTGACGCGTGTAGATCTCCAGGGCGCGCTCGTCGGTACGGAACTCCGAGTAGGGCTGCGACTCCGGGGTGAACTCCAGGGCGGTGTCGGTCGCCAGCGCTCCGGCCCGGAAGCACTGTTCCACCCGGCGGCGCAGTGGCTCCAGCTGCTCCAGGCTCTCGGCCCGGGTGTACCAGCGGCCCTCGGTCACCGCGGGGATGGCGTTGGGCGCCTGCCCGCCCACCGTCTGGATCCCGTGGACGCGGGTTCCCGGCGGGAGCTGCTGGCGCAGCAGGCCGAGGGCCACCTGGGCGACCACGAAGGCGTCGTTGGCGTTGCGGCCCTCGTGCGGGTAGGCGGCGGCGTGGGCCGACCGGCCGGTGAAGCGGACGTGGTCGTGGGCGACGGCGTAGGGCTCGGCCCGCGGCGCGTCCACCGGTCCGGGGTGGGCCATCAGCGCCAGGTCCAGGTCCCGGAAGGCTCCGGCGTCCAGCAGTTCGATCTTGCCGCCGCCGCCCTCCTCGGCCGGGGCGGCGATCACGTCGATACGCAGGTCGAGCCGGTCCGCCCAGGGGCGCAGCGCGATCGCCGCGCCCGCCGACATCGCGGCGATCAGGTTGTGCCCGCAGGCGTGGCCCAGGCCGGGCAGCGCGTCGTACTCCACGACGAAGCCGACCCGGCGCCGACCGGACCCGTAGGTGGCGTGCAGCGCGGTGGGAAAGCCGAGGTAGGCGTTCTCGACGGCGAAACCGAACCGCTCCAGCAGCTCCGCCGTCCACCGTGCCGCGCGGTGCTCCTCCCAGGCGGTCTCGGGGTGGGCGTGCAGCGTCTCGGAGTAGGAGACCAGCTCTGGCAGGTGCTCCGCGGCGCTCGGCAGCGCGCCGTGTTCGGGCGCGCCGGGTTCAGCGGTCATCGCCCGGCACCCCGTATCCCGGTGAGGCGGCCGGTTCCAGGCCGCGCCGGACGTAGTCGTCGCGCTGGGGGAGCCAGACCTTGAGCAGTTCGCCCAACTCCCCGATCGGGTCCTCGCGCCAGTCCACGCGCAGGTCCGTGTCGCGCCAGCCGTGCGCGGACACGGTGGACAGCCCCGCGGAGTACACCGGTCCGGCCTCGCCTCCGGCGGCCAGGCCCGCGGCCAGGGCGGTGAGCAGGCGTTCCTCCAGCTCCCCCCGGGCCGAGCCGAAGGCCTCGCACATGGCTGCGGGGACGCCCGGGTCCGAGAGCATGTTCCCGGCGGCGGCGCAGTGGGGGCCGGTGGCCTCGCCGTGGACGCCGAGGGTGAGGCCGCCGCTGAACGTGGCCGCGGCGCCGGAGGCGTCCACCACGGTGAGCTGCCGGTAGGCGATGTCCGGCGCGGTGCCGGTCACGGCGTCGAGCGCCGCTCGGGGGCTCGCGCCCGCGGCGAGCCGGTCCAGCAGCGCCGTTCCCAGCCGCGGGTCGGTGATGTTCTGCGAGGCGACCGCGCCGACGGAGTCGCGCAGGTGGACGACCCGCGCGGCGACGGCGGGGGAGGACGAGGACGCGGCGATGCCGAACCTGCCGTCCTGGTGGGCCGCGATGGAGAAGGTCACTTGTCGCCTCCCGAGATCACGGCGGTCGCGTCGATCTCCACGAGCCATTCGGGCCGGGCCAGGGCCTGGACGACGATGCCCGTGGAGACCGGGTGGACCCCCTTCAGCCAGCGTCCCATCTCGCGGTAGACCTCCTCGCGGTAGCGCGGGTCGGTGAGGTAGACGGTCACCTTCACGATGTCCTCCAGACCGCTGCCCGCCTCCCTGAGCAGGAGGTCGATGTTGGCCATGGCCTTCTCGGTCTGCGCGCGGACGTCGCCGACGCCCACGGACTCGCGGGTGTCCAGGTCCTGGCCGATCTGGCCGCGCAGGTACACGACCCCTCCGGCCACCACCGCCTGGCACAGGTCGTTGTCGAGGTTCTGCTCGGGGTAGGTGTCCCTGGTGTTGAACTTGCGGATGCGCGTGTGCGTGGTCATGGTGTGATCACCCCTGGGTGTGGGACGGGTGCGGGTGCGCGTCGTGGTGTTCCATGTAGCCGCGCTGGATGCAGATCTGGTCGGCCACGTACTTGGCGTCGTGCCAGGCCCCCCAGATGAAGCTCGAACCGCGGCGGGACTGCCACGGCAGCCCCATGAAGTAGACGCCGGGCTCGGAGGAGACCCCGCGCTGGTGCCTGGGCCTGCCGTTCTCGTCGAACGCGTCCACTTGCAGCCAGCCGTAGTCGGCGGTGAAGCCGGTCGCCCACAGGACGGTCCGGACCCCGGCGGCGGCGAGGTCGAGTTCGCGGAGGGGGTCGGTCACCGACTCCGGGTAGGCGCCCAGGACGCGGGCCCCGGGCTCCTCGGGCAGGTCGAGTCCGTTGCGTTCGACGTAGGCGTCGGCCTCGTCCAGCAGCGACAGGTAGTTGGCGTCGCCGCGGGCGATGTTGTCCCGCAGGTCGGGCGCGAAGCGGACGGTTCCGGCGTCGAAGGACTCCGTCCGGCCGACCAGCGTGATGCCGCGCTGAGCCAGGGCCCGGAAGTCCACGGTGTGGCCGCCGTGCGCGCCGCTGACCGCGATCGTGACGTGCTCGGCGCCCTGCGCGGGGGCCGAGGCCTCCCACTTGCCGAGGACGCCCAGCCACCAGACGAAGTCGTGCCCCCGGTACCGGCGCGGCGGGCGGTCGTGCGGACCGACGGACAGGTACACCCGTCGGCCGCCGGCGCGGAGTTCGTCGGCGATCTGGACCCCCGAGGAGCCCGACCCGACCACGAGCACGCCGCCCTCGGGCAGTTGCGCGGGGTTGCGGTAGGCGCTGGAGTGGAGCTGGACCAAACCCGAGTCCTCGGGGATGAGCGGGGGGACGACCGGCCGCTGGAACGGTCCGGTGGCGGCCACGACGTAGCGGGCGTCGAGGTCACCGTCCGAGGTCCGGACCCGGAACCCCCGGCGTCCGGTGTTGCGTCGCACCGAGGTCACCTCGACCCCGCACCGGATCGGCGCGCCGATCTTCTCGGCGTAGGTCGCCAGGTAGTCCGCGACGCCGTCCTTGGAGGCGAAGTCCTCGGGGCCCAGGCCGGTGAACTCCAGTCCGGGGAACCGGTCGTGCCAGACGGGCCCGTTCGTGACCAGCGAGTCCCACCGCTCCGAGCGCCAGCGCTCGGCGACGCGGCTCCTCTCCAGGACGACGTGCGGCACCCGGCGGTCGCTGAGGTGCTCGCTCATCGCGATCCCGGCCTGCCCCCCTCCGACGACGACGACCTCGATCTCTTCCAGTGACATGCACAGCCTCCAGGCTCTGGTCAACGCGTGTGTTCGGGACGGGTGCGCCCCGCGTGCCTCCCCGGCCGCGCGGACGCCGTCCCCCGGGTCCGGCCGCGGCCGGACCCGGACGGGTGGGGGGGAGGGTTCAGCGAGAGGCCCGGTCGCTCTCGTGCAGCAGGTCGGAGCCGCTGGTCTCGGGCATGGTGCGCAGTGTGACCGCGCCGATGACGCCGATCACGACCATGGTGAAGGCGGGGACCATGCTGCTGCCGGTGAGGGAGATCAGCCAGGTCATCAGGTACGGCAGGGTTCCCGCGAAGAACGCCCCGGCGACGCTGTAGGCCATCGACAGCCCGCTCTGCCGGGTCCGGGTCGGGAACAGCTCCGCCACCGCGGACGCGTGGGTGCCCAGGATGACCGCCAGGATCGCGGCCAGGCCGAAGGTCGCGGCGAACGCCGCCCACGAGGTCTGCACCTGCATCAGCCAGAACAGCGGCACGGAGGCCGCGATCAGCAGCGCGGCGGCGGTGTAGAGCACCGGCTTGCGGCCCACGCGGTCGGAGATCCTGCCCGAGAGGGGGATGATCCCCATGGCGACGACCGAGGCCACCGCGGAGAGCAGGGCCGCCCGGTCGGCGGGCACCCCCACGATCTCCTCCTGGTAGGTGATCAGGTACACCAGGACGATGTAGAAGGTGGAGTTCATGAAGGTCTCGATGCCGACCGTCTGGAGGAACTGCCTGCCGTTGGAGCGGAACACCTCGACGACGGGCTGGCTCGGGACGTTGTTCATGTCCTCCAGCGCGCGGTACTCGGGCGTGTCCTCGATGCGCAGGCGGATGTAGAGGCCCACCGCGGCCATGGGCACCGTCAGCAGGAAGGGGATCCGCCACGCCCAGTCGAGGACGACCTCGGCCGGGAAGGACGCGTGCAGGGCCCACACGGCGAACGACGCGCACAGGAACCCGCCGACCGAGCCGAACTCGATCCAGGAGCACCCGAACCCGCGGCGCTTGGGCGGCGAGAACTCCGCGAGGAAGGCGGCGGCCGAGCCGAACTCCCCGCCCGCGGCGAGCCCCTGGATGATGCGGGCGACCACCAGCAGGATCGGCGCGAGGATGCCGACGGACTCGTAGCTGGGCAGCAGCCCGAGCATGAGCGTGCCCGCCGCCATCGAGATGATGACGATCGACAGCGTGGTCTTGCGCCCGAAGCGGTCGCCGAGGTGGCCGAAGAGCACCGAGCCGAGCGGACGCACGAAGAACGCCACGGCGAAGACCGCGAAGACCGACAGCAGGGCGGTGGTGCCGTCCTGCTCGGGGAAGAACACCTGCGCCATGGTGGTGGCCAGGTAGGCGTAGACGGCCCAGTCGAACCAGTGGACGAAGACGCCCACCGCCCCGGCGAACACACCCCGCCGCAGGTCCTTCTCGTCGACCTGTTCCGCGACCTCGCTCGTCATCTCTTCTCCTGGGGTCTCGTCCTGGCGCGCACCGGGGTCGGGGAGGCCGCGGCGGCCTCCCCGGTCGGGGCGTCCCTGTACATGGTCAGGAGGCCGCTCGTTCGCGGGAGTGTGGTCTCGAACGCCTGGCGGGAGCGGGGTGGGGCCCACGGCGCCGTCGGTATCCGACCTGCCTGTGTCATGGGTCACTACTATCCAGGCGGGGCCTAGGATCTGTAAAACACATAGTTCCGAAGATCTCCTTCGGAAAAAGCGATACCTCGGGCAGGAGGGCCGGACCGATGGGCGACGTGAGCCTGCGGCAGCTGGAGTACCTCAGGGCCATAGCCAGGCTCGGTTCGGTGACGGCGGCGGCGCGGGAGCTGTTCGTCTCGCAGTCGACGGTGTCGACGGCGTTGACCGACCTGGAGTCGGCGCTGGGGGTCACCCTCTTCGTCCGCTCCCCGAAGGGGATGCGCCCCACCGCGTCGGGGCAGCGCGCCCTGGCCGTGGCCGACGACGTGCGGGCCAGCCTCGAACAGCTCCGGGAGACCGCCAGCCGGGAGAGGGAGGAGGTCGAGGGGGACCTCACCATCGGCTGCTACGCGACCATCGCGCCGATCCTGCTGCCCAGGGTCATCGCGGAGTTCTCGCGCCGGTATCCGCAGGTGCGGCTCTCGTTCGTCGAGGCGTCCCACGGGACCCTCGTGGACGACCTGCTCAACTCCCGCATCGACCTGGCGATCACCTACCACTACGAGCTGGCGAGCGTTCGCCCGGCGGTCGGCGTGACCTCGCAGTGGCTGCGGTCCGATCCCCCCTACGCGCTCACCCCGGTGGACGGACCCCTGAGCGCGAAGGGCGAGCTGAGTCTGGCGGACCTGGCGGTCGAGCCGCTGATCCTCTTCGACCTGCCGCCCGGCGGCGACTACTTCCTCGGCCTGTTCGACAGGGCGGGGCTGACGCCCAACGTGCGCTTTCGCACCACGAGCTTCGAGATGGTGCGCGCCCTGGTGGCCCGCGGCCTGGGCAACGCCCTGCTCACCCAGCGCACCGTGCTGGAGCGCAGCTACGAGGACCTGCCCTACGCGACCAGGGAGCTCGACATCCGGTCCGAGGGGCTCGGGATCGAGGTCATGCGGCTCTCCGGGCGCAAACCGGTGCGGCGGATGGAGGCCTTCGTCGACGTGTGCAGGGAGGTCGTGGTCTGACCCGCCGAGGTGTCGGGCGGAACCGGGGGGAGCCCTTCGCGGCGGACGGCGGCGCCCCGGCCCCGGACGCCCCCGCCCGGGGCCTCACCGGGTTGAGCCGGGGCGGAGCGCCCGCCCCCGCGCGGTGTTCTCCGGACCCGGCACGGAGGTCAGGTGCGGGAACTCCGCGGCGGTGGTGAACCGGCCCTGGTCGTGGTGGACCGTCAGTTCGCCGCCGCTGTCGGCCACGCGCTCGCGCAGGGCGGCCAGTCCCCGTAGCCGTGCGGGCGGCTCCTGGGAGGCGCCGTCGTTGACGATGCTGATGCCGGTCTCGGTCAGGGTGATGCGCACCCGCGCGGCCTGGGCGTGGCGCAGGATGTTGGTGGTGGTCTCGCGCAGGACCTGGCCCAGCAGCTCGCCCGCGCCCGGGGCCGCCTCGGCCCCGCGGTCCACGCGCACGTCGATGCCGGCGGCCTCGAAGAGGTTCTTGGCGTTCTCCAGCTCCGCGGACAGGTTCAGGCGCCGCTGGGCGTGGGCCAGTTCCCGGGTCTGGGTGATGGTCTCGCCCACCAGGGTCTGGATCTCGCCCAGTTCCTCCTCGGCCCGGTCGGGGTCGGCGCGCACCAGTTTGCGGGCCAGCGCGGTCTTGAGCTTGACCACGTGCAGGGTGTGGCCCTGGATGTCGTGCAGGTCGCTGGCGAAGCGCATCCGCTCCTGGGCCACGGCCAGCTCCGCCTCGCGCTCACGCGCCGCCGCCAACTCCGAGACGAGGCCGTGTATCGCGTGGGCGAGGATCGTGAGCACGACCCCTCCCAGGGCGACGCCCGCCGAGGCGACCACGTGCTGCAGCAGGAAGTCGACCACGCCGTCGCGCGACACCACCAGTTTCGCCGTGAGCCCGGCGACGGCGAAGGCGGCGATCCCCGCCGTCGCCGCCCACTGGTGGCGCGGCAGGTCGAGGATGATGACGGTGGCCACGATGGCGAACCCGTAGGCGGGCATGGAGACGTCCACCAGGAGCATGCCGAGCAGCCACAGGGCAGCGGTGACGACCAGGCCGGCGAACGCGGCTCGGGAGAGGCGGCCCACGTGCCACCGGCTGACGACCAGCAGGGTCACGGCCAGGCTCACGGCCATGAGGAGCGCGTCCTGCCATGCGGTGGCGTTCACCGCCACCAGCAGCGCCCCGACGGCGGAGACCGCGCCGGACACGAGGTCCACGTGGAGCCTGCGCAGCCGTCCCTGCGTCTCCTCGGTCTTCTCGGACGTCAAGAGTGTCCCCTCCAGGTTCGCGTCCACCACAGCGCACGCTCCTCGCGCAGGTCCCTCCGCCGTCGGAGCGGCGGTGCCCGGGCTGGGGCCGGGCGGAGCGCGGGTGTGCCGCCCTCCCCGGACACGGCCGGGGGCCGCGTCCGCGCGAGGGCGCTCTCCGTGCCCGGGCGCCGGGTGCGCCCCCAGTATCCTTCCGACTCCGCCGCGTGCACCAGTGACGCCGCGTCATGGCCTGGACCCGACAAACGTCACGGCCGGGTGGTGACGTGGTCCCACTGCCCCCGGAGCGCGACGACGGCTGCAATGGACACCAGTCCCCCGAACGCAGACCGATCGCCGCGAAGACCCTCTGGAGCCCGTCACCATGACGACCGACCGCGAAGGCCCGCCCCCCGTCCCCGGCGCCGAAGCCCCGCCCGCAGCCGCCGCCGACACCCGGGCCCCGGCGGGTTCGACGCCGGTCGCCGAACGCGCCCTGGCCCCGGACCTGGCCCGCGGCATGATGCTGCTGCTGATCGCGCTGGCCCACGTGCCGTGGTTCCTGTACCAGGCGCCCACCGGCCTGGCCATGCTGCACCCCGTCGACGGCGACCTCGCGGACAGGGTCGCGCAGTTCATGACGATCGTCGTCGTGGACGCCCGGACGCACACGATGTTCGGCTTCCTCTTCGCCTACGGCATCGGGCAGATGTACCGCCGGCAGAGGGCGCGCGGCACCGGCGGGAAGGAGGCCCACGGGCTGCTGCGCAGGCGCCACCTGTGGATGCTCGTCTTCGGCGCGGTGCACGCCGCCCTGCTGTGGCAGGGCGACATCCTGGGCACCTACGGCCTGATCGGGCTCGTCATGGTGCCGCTGTTCCTCAACCGCAGCGACCGCACCCTCAAGATCTGGCTGTCCGTCCTGCTGGCCCTGGGCGCCCTGGTCACCGTCGTCTCGGTGGCCTCGGTCCTCCTGGCGCCGGATGCGGTGTCCACGGCCGCGGCGACCGACATGCAAAGGGCCAGCATCGCCGAGACGGGCTACCTGCTCTCCGCCGTGTTCCGCCTCCCGGCCTGGTTCTTCGGGCTCTTCTCCGGCCTGTTCACCCTGGCCCTGCCGACGGTGTTCCTGATCGGCCTGCTCGCGGCGCGGCACCGGTTCCTGGAGGACCCGGCCCGACACCTGACGCTGCTGCGCCGGGTCGCGGTCCTGGGCATCTCCACGGGGTGGGCCGCCGGAGCGGTGCTGGGCCTCCAGCACGTGGGCGTCCTGGACGCCACCCACATCTCGGCGGTCTCCTCGGTGCACTTCTACACCGGGATCTTCACCGGGGTGGGCTACGCCGCGCTCTTCGGGCTCATCGCGCACCGGCTCTCCGCGCGGGGGACCCGGCGGTCCCTGCCGGTCCGGGCGCTGGTGTCCCTGGGGCGGCGCTCCCTGAGCGGCTACCTCGCCCAGTCGGTGGCCTTCGCCCCGTTCCTGGCCGCCTGGGGACTGGGCCTGGGTGTGCACCTGTCCAGCTGGTCGGCGGTGCTGGTGGCGGTGGGCACCTGGCTGCTGACCGTCGCGGCGGCGTTCTGGCTCGACCGCGCGGGCAGGCGCGGACCGGCGGAGGTCCTGCTGCGGAGGCTGACCTACCGCAAGCCGTGACGCGCTCCCGTGACGGGACGGTGCCACCGCCCCGGCACGACGCTTCCCCTCCCGCCTCCTGGCGCGGTGTCACTGGTGGCGCCCCGCGGCCGGGAGAACACCGAAAGACATGGTCCACCCGACGCCGCGGACGGACGCGAGGGCACGGCCCTCCCGTCTGCGGCCCCCGTCACCGGACACCGACGAGAGGGATGACATGGCGCTGCCCGACCTGGTCCCGGTCGAGGACTTCTGCGGTGCGCCGGAGCGCGCCGGTGCGACGATCTCGCCGGACGGCACCCGCATCGCCTGCCTGGCGCCGTGGAGGGACCGGCTCAACGTCTGGGTCCAGGGCCTCGACCCCTCCGGGGGTTTCGACGGAGAACCTGATCACCATGTTCGGCGCCATCGACCGCTTCCTCTCGCGCCACCTCGGCGGACGGTGAACCCGTGACCGGGCACGGTCGCGCCTTCGCCGGGGACGGGGACCAGGGGAGGGGTGAAGCCCCGCCCCGCCCTGGGCCTGGCCCGCGGCCGGTGGGGAAGACGCGGGCGCTCCGCATCCCGCCTCCCGTTTCCCGGGAGGCCGGGGACGCCGGTCAGTAGGGAACGCGGCTGCGCCCGACGAGGAACCACAGGATGGCCCCGATCAGGGGCGCGATGCAGACGAAGATGAGCCAGACGACCTTCATCGCCCCGTCCACCCGCGACGTGAGGATGCTGAACACCGCAGCGATGATCAGCACGACCGCAACCAGGGACACCACCACGAACCCGATCAGCAGGAGGATGGGGAGTCCGGTGGCGAGGAGGCCGGAGTCGTTCAGCGCCAGGAGTGGCATGTCGTTCCCTTTCGAGGTCCGGGTCGGGCGTCGTGTCCCCGTCCGGCCGCGGCGGATCCGCGGGCGGACGGGCTCCCGGCGGTCCGTCGGTGCGGGCCGACCGGGCGCCCCCGCGGGGACGAACACCAGACTAGGGGCGTGACCTGCGGGAGCGCATCCACCTGGGGAACCCACCGGGGCGGCTCCTAAGGCGGTGCGTCCCGGGGGCCCGGCGTCGCTTTGGTCGGTGCGCCGACCGACTTTCGTCGGTGCCTCCCGGTCCCGTGACACGGTGCCGCCGCCCTCCGCGGTCGGCGTGACCGTGCCGTTCGGGGGATGGGGTCGGGTCCGGGTGTTCACGGCCCTCCAGAGCGGAGCCGCGCAGTCGCGCGGCAGTGCGCGGTCATGTGCCGTGCGTCACTTCGGCTTGCGTTCCGGCGGCGCCGGGTAGAAATTGGGACGGACGTCCCAGTTTCTTGGCGGGGTGCTCCCCGGCCACGAATCCCGTACACGCGGAAGGACCCCTCCGTCATGCCCAATCCGTACGCGCGGATCTTCGCGGTGCGTGGAGCCAAGGGCTTCACCGCCGCCGGGCTCATCGGGCGCATGCCCGTGGCCATGACCAACGTCGGCATCATCACGATGCTGTCCACCACCCACGGCAGCTACGCCCTGGCAGGCGCCGTTGCCGCCACCTTCACCCTGTCCATGGCACTGATCACGCCGCAGGTCTCGCGTCTGGCCGACCGCCACGGCCAGCGCCGCGTCCTGCCCCCCGCTGCCGCCGTCAGCGTCGCGTCCCTGCTCCTGATGCTGCTGTGCGTGCGGTTCGACGCGCCGTACTGGGCACTCTTCGCGTTCGCGGTCCCCGCCGGGGCCATGCCGAACATGTCCGCGATGTCCCGCGCGCGCTGGACCGAGTTGCTGCGCGGCTCGCCCCGGCTGCACACCGCCTACTCCTTCGAGTCCGTGGCCGACGAACTCACCTTCATCACCGGCCCGGCGCTGTCGGTGGCGCTGAGCACCATGGCCTTCGCTCAGGCCGGTCCGCTGGCCGCCGCCGCCTTCCTGGCCCTGGGCGTCACCCTGTTCGTGGCCCAGCGCGGTACGGAGCCGCCGCTCCGGGCCGCCGAGCAGCAGGGGGACAAGGGCGCGACCGCGTTCAGCGGCACCCTCCTGGTCCTGGTCCTGACCCTGCTCGCGGGAGGCGTGATCGTCGGCGCGGTCGACGTGGTCGCGGTGGCCTTCGCGGAGTCGCTCGGCGTGACCAGCGCCACCGGCGTCGTGCTGTCGGCCTACGCGCTGGGGTCGGCGATCTCCGGTCTGACCTTCGGAGTGCTGAACCTGCCCTGGCGGCTCCACAGGATGCTGATCGTGGCCGTGGCCGGCACGTTCGCGACCACCCTTCCCCTCCTTGTGGTCGGTAGCATCTGGACCCTGTCCGTGGCCGTGTTCTTCGCGGGGATCTTCTTCGCCCCCACGATGATCCTGGTGATGACGCTGATCGAGCGGACCGTCCCGCCGTCCAGGCTGACGGAGGGCATGACCTGGGCCCTGACCGGTCTGACCATCGGTACCGCGATCGGCACCTTCTCCTCGGGTCTGGCGGTGGAGGAGAGCGGCGCCACGGGCGGCTTCCTCGTCGCGGTCGCGGCCGGCGCCCTCGCCCTGGTCCTGGCCCTGGCGTTCGCCCCGCTCCTGGGCCGGGTCCAGGAGCGGACCAGGCAGGCGCAGGAGGAGCAGGCCGCTGAGGGGGAGGCGGCCGGTGCCGCCGGGTGAGCGGGTTCCGGGGCCCGCACCGGCCTCCGCCCCGCGGCACACCCGTCCCGAACCGGAGGAGAAGCGTTGAAACACTCGGACGGACGCCGCCTGAAGGGCGAGCAGCGCCGCCAGGCCCTGATCGAGGCCACCCTGCGCGTCATCGAACGCGACGGGGTCGCCGGGGTCAGCCACCGCACGGTCTCCCAGGAGGCGGGGGTGCCCACCTCCGCGACCACCTACTACTTCACCGGTCTGGGAGACCTGCTGACCGAGGCCCTGACCAGTGTGATGGACGAGGACTCCGAGCGGATGCGCCGCATGTCCTCGGGCGGCGACCGCCGACGCGACCTGGCCGAGTTGTTGTCCAAGGTCGCCGCCGACCCGGGCCGCCTGCTGGCCGAGTACGAGCTGTTCCTGCTGGCCGCCCGCCAGCCCCACCTGCGCGGGGCCACGGACCGCTGGCTGGCCGCGGTCTCGGCCTTCGCACGGTGCTACACCGACGATCCCGTGCGGGTCCGGAACGTGGCGGCGGTCATCGACGGCATCCTCCTGCACACCCTGCTCAGCGACACCAAACCCGACGCCGACGAGTTCGCGGCCCTGCTGGAGGACGTCCTTCCGCACGCGCCCCGGACCCCTGAGCAGGCGTGACCCCGGGGCCGCCCCGGCCCGGCCCCGGCCGGGGCGGAGACTCCGCTTCGGCCGGGGCGGCCGTGTGCCGAAGAGCGGGACGGGGCCCGGATGCGGGCGCGGCTGCCGGGCGCACCCGTCCGGGAGGAGGGAGGGCTCAGGACGTCCGCGCGGGCGCCCGGCCCAGGAGGGCCGTGGCGAGCGCGCCCAGGGCCAGCGCGGCGGCTAGCCACAGGAGCGCGGTGCCGCCCGCGCCGTCCAGGACCAGACCGCCCACCAGCGCGCCGAGCGCGATGCTGCCGTTGAACACGCCGACGAACAGCGATGAGACGGCCTCGCGCTTCTCGGGGGCCGCGCGCATCATCCAGGTCTGGGCGCTGACGGACACCCCGCCGTAGGCCAGGCCCCACACGGCCATGAGCACCCCGGCACCCAGGACCGTGACGCCGATCCAGGGGAGGAGGAACACCGATCCGCCCAGGGCCGCGCCGAGCACCACGAGGGTGGCGCGCGGGGCCCGGACGGCGCGCGGGCCCGAGGCGAAGTTGCCGACGACGCCGGCCAGGCCGTAGACCAGCAGCATCGTGCCGACGAGCCCCGCACTGACGCCCGCCGTCGTCTCCAGGACGGGGCGGACGTAGGTGTAGGCGGCGAAGTGGCCGGTCACCAGCAGCACCGCCAGGAGCAGGCCGGTGGCCACCCGGGGGTTGCGCAGCAGGCCGGTCACCCCGCTCAGGCGGGCCGCCCGCTCGGAGGGCAGGCGCGGCAGCAGTACGACCATGGCGGCCGCGACGAGCAGGGCCAGCACCGCGAACGACACGAAGGCGGCGCGCCAGTCGGCCAGGGCCCCGATGTAGGCGCCCACCGGGACGCCGAACACCGAGGCGACGGCGATCCCGCTGAAGACGGTGGAGGTCGCCGACCCCACCGACCGCTCGGGCACCAGCCGGGGCGCGAGCCCCGCCGCCAGCGCCCAGACGCCGCCCATGCCCAGACCGACGAGCACGCGGGCCGTGACCATGACGGTGAAGTCCGGCGCCCAGGCCGACAACAGGTTGGCGGCGGCGAGCAGGAGCATGAGCGCCACGAGGACGACCTTGCGGTCGGCGCGGCCGATGAGGGTCGGGACGAAGGGCGCGGTGGCCGCCGCCACCAGGCCGGTGACGGTCAGGGTCAGACCGGCGGTGCCCTCCGTGACCTCCAGGGAGGCGCCCATGGGGGTCAGCAGCCCGACGGGCAGCATCTCGGTGGTGACGACGGTGAAGGTGCCGAGGGCCACCGCGACGACGGCGGACCACCCCCGGACGGGGGAGGACAGGGGCGGCGGGGTCCGCGGTGGCGGGACCTGCGGCGATGAGGCCTGTGGTGACGGGGTCGTGGACATGCTCAGAGTCAAGTGCCCTCCCGGTCGCCGAACAACGGCGAATCCCTCATACTTCGATCAGCCGGGCTCATCGATCCCGGAGTCCGCGGCCGCGGCGCCCGGGCACCGACGCCGGAAGGGGGGCGGCCGTGGCGCGTGAGATCGACTTCCACGAGATCGAGTGCTTCCTGGTGCTGGCCGAGGAGCTCCATTTCGGCCGTACCGGCGAACGCCTCCGCGTCTCCCAGAGCCGGGTCAGCCAGCTGATCCGCTCGCTGGAGGGCCGGGTCGGCGCACGCCTGGTGGAGCGCACCAGCCGCCGCGTCCGGCTGAGCGAGTTCGGCGCCGACTTCCTGGAGACCCTGCGCCCGTCCTACGGCGCGCTGGTCAGCGTGTTCGAGGACGCCCGAACCCGGGCGCGCTCCACGGTCGAACGGGTGCGGATCGGGTTCCAGGGGGCCGTCTACGAGCCGCTGGCACGGGCGCTCACCGTGTTCGGGCGGCGCAACCCGCTGGTCGCGGTCGACCTGGTGGAGATCCCGCTGGCCGACCCCTTCGGCGCGGTGCGGGAGGGCGGGGTGGACGCGGCCGTGGTCCTGACGCCCGTGCGGGAACCAGACCTGACCCTGGGCCTGACCTTCTCCCGGCAGCCGCAGACCCTGGCCCTGTCCAGCGCCCACCCGTTCGCCGGGCGGGACGGGATCGGCGCGGAGGAGCTGGCCCGTGTGCGGCTGGTCCCGCTGGCCGGGAAGGCGCCCGCGTACTGGCGGCACGTCAACTCGCCCCGTGTGACCCCGGGCGGCGCGCCCATCCCCCAGGAGGGAGGGGCGGGCACGCTCCAGGAGGGGTTGTCGCTGGTCGCGGCGGGTCGGGGCGCCCTGCTGGTGTGCGGAGCGGCCGCCGAGTACAACCGGCGGCCGGACGTGACCTACGTGCCGGTCACCGGGCTGGCCGCGTCGGAGCTGGGGCTGGTCTGGCGGACCGCGTCCCGGGGGACGCGGCTGGCGGCCTTCGCCGCCGTGCTGGCCGAGACGGCCGCCTGACCCCGGAGACGGACGGACGATCGCCTGGCCCGGGGACGACCGCCTCCGCGGTGCCCGGGTTCCGCGGGGGAGGGGCGTGTCGCCGACCCGCGGGCCCCCTCGGGCGCGGAGTAGCCTCGGCGGGGAGAGGGAGGACCACCATGACAGGACAGGGCAGGACACCAGGACCCGACCACCCCATCACCGTCGAACCCTCCGGCGCGCGCGTCGTCGCGCGGGTCGGGGACCGGGTCGTCGCCGACACCGAGGCCGCGCTGGTGCTGCGGGAGGCCGCCTACCCGCCGGTCCACTACGTTCCGCTCGCCGACGTGGACCCCGGAGTTCTGCGGCCGAGCCCGACCACGACCCACTGCCCCTACAAGGGGACCGCCACCTACCGCACCCTCGCGGTCGGGGAGGGTGAGGAGCTGGTCGACGCGGTGTGGGCGTACGAGGAGCCCTACCCGGCGGTCGCGGAGATCGCCGGGCACGTCGCCTTCCAGCCGGACAAGGTCCGGGTCACCGTCGAGTCCTGAACGGGCGGAGACCGCACCCCGGCGACGCAACGCGGCCGCTGACCGGCACCGGTCCGTCCGCTCGGCGGCACGGGTGGGCCCGACCCGCCCGAGGAGGCCCGGAGCGGCGGGGTGCGGTCGCCCCGGAGCCGTTAGTGTCGGGGCATGGCCTCTGATCCCACGGCGTCCTTCGCCCGCCCCCGGGTCGCCGCCGGCGCCCTGTTCTTCGACCACCTCGGCCGGGTGATGCTGGTGGTCCCCTCCTACAAGGACCACATGGAGATCCCCGGCGGCTACATGGAGCGCGGGGAGACGCCGAGCCGGGCCGCGGCGCGCGAGGTGAAGGAGGAGCTGGGGATCGTTCCGCCGATCGGACGCCTCCTGGCGGTGGACTGGGCGCCCACGCGTGCCGAGGGCGACAAGCAGCTGTTCGTCTTCGACGGGGGAGTGCTGGACCAGCAGTGGCTGGACCGGATCGTCCTCGACCCGGGCGAGCTCACCGGATTCGGGTTCCACGACGTGGGAGCGATCGCGCAGGTCACGATCCCTCCGCTGGTGCGCAGGGTCACCCAGGCCGTACGCGCCCGCCAGGAGGGCACGACGCTCTACCTGGAGAACGGCGAGCCCGTCCCGTAGACCCCTCCCGGCGGGGAGGCGAGGAGTGTGGACGAAGACGGTCCGCACCGGACGGCTGTGGGTCTGGCGGCGGCGCTGCGCGCACGTGTGGGCGTCGAGGCTCGGGCGTCCAGGACGCGGTCGGGTTCCGGCCAGCCGCGCCAGTGTGCGAACTCGGCGTGGACGGAGGCCGTGCCGTGCCCGTGGCCGCCGTCCGGGACCAGCTGTCGGAACACGCCCGTGACCCCGGCGGGGGACCACGCCCGGCGTTCCTCCGGAAGCCGCTGGTACCTGTCCCGCGCCTGCGGTTCGCGCTCCATGAACAGCAGGTGGTCCACCGGCATGCGCAGGGCGGGGGCTCGCCCCCGTGCGTCCCGGGTCGCCGCAGAGCCGAATCCAGCGGCCGACGGGGTGGGCGCGCATGTCGTCGGACGCCACCAGTGTTCTGGACACGCCCATGCGCGCGTTCTCTCCGCTGGGCGGCCCCGCGGCTCCTCGGGGCTCTGGGCCGTCACGGCAGAGGTTGACGAACTCGTGTTAGCGAGTAACACTTCTTGTGCCGGGGCCGGTCGGGGAGGGGCGGACATGGACCAGCGCACGCGCCGCAGGCAGCGCAACAGGGCCGCCATCCAGGAGGCCGCCCTGCGCCTGTTCGAGCGGCAGGGCTACGAGGCGACCACGGTCGCCCAGATCGCCCGTGAGGCGGGCGTCTCTCACATGACGTTCTTCCGCTGCTTCCCCTCCAAGGAGGACGTGGTCCTGCGGGACGAGTACGACCCGATGCTGGAGGAGCTGGTCCGCGAGCAGCCCGACACGCTCCCGGCCGTCGAGCGGATCCACCGGGCCACCCTGGTCGGACTCGGCCAGGTCTACGAGCACGGCCGGGAGGCGCTGTTCGCCCGGGCCAGCCTCCTGCTGTCCATCCCGGCCCTGCGCTCACGCGTCGGAGAGAACCTGGCCTCGGCGAGCACCGCCTTCGAACGCGGTCTGGCCCCGGCCCGGGGTGAGGCCCCCGGTCTGGCCCCGCCCGGAACCGAGCCGGACCCGGACCCGCCCGGCCCCGAGGCCCCTGCCCCCGCTCCGCCCTCGCCCGGGACCCAACCCGACCTGGAGACCAGGGCCGTCGCCGCCGCCTGCTCGGCGGCGCTGTCGGAGGCCGTCGTCGCCTGGGTCGACTCGGGCGGACAGGACGAACTCCCCGTACTCGTCGACCGGGCCTTCCTGGCCCTGCGCGCACTCTCACCCACCCGCCACCGATCCTGAGGACCCCCATGACCGACCAGGTCATCACCGTCGAGGACCTCTTGGTCCGCTACCCGAACGCCGACCGGCCCGCGGTCGCGGGGATGAGCTTCTCCGTGGCCCGCGGCGAGGTCTTCGGGTTCCTCGGCCCCAGCGGCGCCGGAAAGTCCACGACCCAGAAGGTGCTCACCCGGCTGCTGCGCCGCTACGAGGGCGAGGTGCGCGTCCTCGGGCAGCCGCTGCGCGACCGGGGCGCGGACTACTTCGAGCGCGTGGGCGTGGGCTTCGAGCTCCCGGCCGGGTTCGGCAAGCTCACCGCCCGCGAGAACCTCGCCGCCTTCGCCTCCCTGTACCGCGGACCCGTCGAGGACCCCGGCGAACTCCTGGCCCGGGTGGACCTGGCCGACGCGGCCGACCGCAGGGTCGACGACCTGTCCAAGGGCATGCGCATGCGGCTCAACCTGGCCCGGGCGCTGGTCAACAGACCCGAGCTCCTCTTCCTGGACGAGCCCACCTCGGGCCAGGACCCGGTGCGCTCCGCCCTGCTGCGGGAGGTCATCCGGGAGGCGGCCGACCGGGGGTGCACGGTCTTCCTCACCACGCACGACATGGTCACCGCCGACCTGCTGTGCGACCGGGTCGCCTTCGTGGCCGGGGGGCGGATCGCCGCCGTGGACACACCGCGCGACTTCAAGCTCCGCCACGGCCGACCCGGGCTCGTGGCCCGGGTGCGCGGACAGGCGCCAAGGGAGATGCCGATGGAGGCCCTGGCCGAGGACTCCGAACTCCTGGCGCTGCTGGGGCGGGGCGAGGTGGAGACGCTGCACACCCGCGAGGCCTCGCTGGACGAGGTCTTCGCGACGGTCACCCGGGAGAGGCTGTGAACCGCCTGCTCGCGGCCGCCGCGCTGGAGTCGCGGATCGGGCTGCGCTACGGCATCGTTCCCGTGGCCGCCGCCCTCTGCGCCGTGTGGACCCCGGTTCTGCTCGCGGTCCCCGCCGACGCGGCCGGGACGGTGGCGGCCTACCTGCTCTTCCTCGACACGGCGGGCTTCGGCGCGCTCTTCGCCGCGGCCCTGCTGCTCTTCGAACGCACCGAGGGAACGCGTTCGGCGCTGACGGTCACCCCGCTGCGCGCGGGGGAGGGGGTGGCGGCCCGGCTCGCGGTGCTCACCGCGCTGACGCTGCTCATCGCCGTGCCGATGCTCGCGGCGGCGCTGCGGGGCCGGTTCGCCGACCTCGCGCAGGCGCTGCCGCCGGTCCTGGGCGGGGTGGCGCTGACCTGCCTGCTGCTGCTCACCGTGTGCCTGGCGGTGGGCGCCCGCGCCCGGGACCTGTCGGGCTTCCTCCTGGCGGCCCCGCTCACCGTCGCGCCGCTGGTCCTGGTCCCCCTCGTGCACGTCAGCGGGATCCTGGAGCACCCGCTCCTGTACGCGGTCCCGACCACCGTCGGCGCCGACCTCATCCGCATGGGAACCGCGCCCGGCTCCCTCGACGCGTCCCCCGCCGCTCTGGCCGCGGGCACCGTCTACGCGACGGCGTGGGCGGCGGCCGGGGTGGTCGCCGCCTCCCGCGCGGTCGAGCGCGGAGCGGCCCCCGAGCCCCGGCGGCGGGCGAACGTCAGGGGCGCGAACGGCCAGGGCGCGACCGGACCCGTCCGGCCGGTCACCGGACGCGGCGGCCTCCCGGCGATCGCGCGCTTCGCCCGCGTCGACCTCTTCGGTACGGGGCGCGACCCCCTGCTGCTGCTCATGCTCGGCGCACCGGTGCTGCTGGCGCTGGTCATCCGCTTCGCCTTCCCGGCGGCCTCGGAGTTCGTCCTCGGCTCCTACGGGTTCGACCTCGCACCGCACACCCCCGTGGTCCTGGCGGCGCTGGTCCTGCTGCACGTGCCCATGATGTTCGGGGTGGTCGGCGGCCTGCGCGCCGTCGAGGACTCCGACGAGAACGTCCTGCTCGTGCTGCGCGCCTCGCCCGTGTCCGTGCCCGCCTACCTCGGCTACCGGACGGCCCTGGTCACCGCCCTGTCCCTGGCCGGGCTCGCCGCGGCACTCCCGCTGAGCGGGCTCATGGCCTCCGGGTGGTCCGCGCCGGTCGGGGTCGCCCTCGTGCTCGCGGCCCTGCAGGCACCCCTGCTGACGACGTCCATGACGGCTCTGGCGGCCAACAAGGTGGAGGCCCTGGTCGTGGTCAAGGGCATCGGCGCGTTCCTGGTCCTGACCCCCGTGGCGGCATGGGCCCTGCCCGCGCCCTGGAACCTCCTGCTGCTGCCGCTCCCGCCGTCCTGGCCCGCCCTGGCCCTGCCCGGCTACGACGCCGGACCGCTGGGACCGTGGCTGTGCCTGGCGGGCGGGATCCTGGTCGCCGCCGCCGCGCTGGCGTTCTTCCTGCGGCGCACCCTGCGGCGGATCGAGGGCGCGTAGGCGAACGCGCGGCCGGAGAGCGTCCCCTGCCCGCGGCGAGACCGCGGGCAGGGGACGCCGTCCTTCGGCCCCGGGACCTCCCGGGGCCGGGGGA
Source organism: Nocardiopsis alborubida (assembly GCF_012396365.1). Taxonomy (GTDB): domain Bacteria; phylum Actinomycetota; class Actinomycetes; order Streptosporangiales; family Streptosporangiaceae; genus Nocardiopsis; species Nocardiopsis alborubida. The sequence continues at coordinate 140,908 of NZ_JAAXPG010000012.1, forward strand.
GAGGCCATCCGGTTCCGTTCAGGAGGGCAGGTCGCGGCGGCGCAGCGCCCACAGCCCGACAGCGGTGAGCACCGCGGCCAGCGCCGTCAGCAGCGCGTAGGCGGCCGGGGTCTCCCGGTAGTACGGATTGACGTGGGCGAAGGGCGAGACCAGTACGAACACCACATCGGGCACCAGGCTCACCTTCACGGCGATCTCGGTCAGGATCCCGACGGACAGGAACCCCCAGCCCACCGCCGCGCACGCGCGCGGAACCGTCCCGTAGGCCAGGAGGGTGACGGCCACGACCACCCACACGGCCGGGGCCAGGGACAGCGTCAGCGCGGTGAAGCGCCCGACGTCGGCCCACACCCGCTCGCCGCCCAGACCCGCGCCCAGGCCCACGGCCGCGCCCAGGGCGGCCAGCAGGACCACGGGCGCGGCGAAGGCCGCCGCGGCGTGCGCCAGCGCCCAGGCCGTCCGGCCGGTCGGCCCGGCGAGCAGCAGCTCTCCCGTTCCGGCGTTCTCCTCGGTGCGCACGCGCAGGGCGGTGAGCACGGCGTGGGCCGCGACGGGGAACACGAAGGCGAAGACGACGTAGACGAAGAAGGTGTCGGCGGGCGCCACGCCCAGTTCGGCGGCCATCGCGCGCACCCACGGCATGTCGGCGTACTCGGCCATGGCCTCCGCGCCGGTGCGGCCCATCACCAGCCCCATGACCGCGAGGGCGGCCGTCCACACCAGCACGGAGCCGCGGTGCAGCCGCCAGACCAGGGCGGGCACCGACCGCAGCCACACGGCCGCCCGCACGGGGCCGCCCCGCCGGGAGAGCAGGGCGGATCCCAGGTCGCGCCGACCGGCGAGGGCGAACGCGGCCACGACGGTCAGCGCGATCCAGGCCAGGACCGGGAGCAGGGCCCACCACCGCTCGTCGGCGAAGGGGCGCACGTTCTCCAGCCATCCGTTGGGCACCGCCCACGTCAGCCACAGGGCGTCCCCGCCCGCCATGGCGCCCGTGCCGCGCACCATGTGCATGGCGTAGAACGCGCCCAGAGCCAGCCCCGCCGCGGTCCCCGGGCGGGTGGTGCACTGCACCGCGACGGCGGCCAGGCCCGCGCCCACCCCCGCCGCGGCGGCGGTGACCAGGGCCAGCGCCACCGAGCCCGCCACGGGCAGCCCCAGGGCGAGCAGGCCCGCCGCGACGACGGCCGCCAGTACGGCCGCCGAGGCCAGTACCACGGTGAGCGCGGCCGCCAGATCCGCGTGCCTGCCCAGCGGCGCGCCCCCGAGCAGTTCGCTCCGGCCCGAGGCCTCCTCGGCGCGGGTGCCGCGCACCACCAGCAGCACCGCGCCCAGGGCGGCGCACATGGTGGCGGCGGCGAACGCCTGCTGGGCGACCAGGGCCTCGGCGCTCGCGGCGAAGGCCCGTCCCTGGAACAGGACGAACACGGGCACGCTCTGGAGCTGCTCCCACCGCTCCTGGCGCGCCTCGGGGGTGGGGTAGGTGGCGTCGGCCGCCGCCGCGCCGCCCAGGGCGATACCGGCCGTGGCGGTCAGCCACACGGCGACCAGGATCCGGTCGCGGCGCAGGGACAGCCGCGCCAGGTGCCGCGTCCCGGTCGCTAGCGGGAAGGCCGGTCGGGGAGGCCGTGCGGCGACGGGCGCGCTCATCGGACCCGCTCCGGGTGTTCGCCGCCGCGCTCGACCGCGGTGTAGTGGCGCAGGAACAGCTCTTCCAGCGTGGGCGGCCGCACGGTCAGGTCGCGCACCCCCAGCCCGGCCAGTCGCGCGCACAGGGGCTCCAGCCCCGAAGGTTCGGCGTGCAGGCGTACGCGTGAGCCCTCCACCGCCAGGTCGTGCACACCGGGCAGGGCGGCGAGCCCGTCGGGGGACCCGGTGAGTTCGGCGGTCACGGTCAGACGGGACAGGTGGCGCAGCTCGTCCAGGGTCCCGCTCTCCACCGTGCGTCCGGCCCGGATGATGCTGACCCGGTCGCAGAGCGCCTCCACCTCGGACAGAACGTGGCTGGAGAGCAGGACGGTGCGGCCCCGGGCCCTCTCCTCGGCGACGGCGTGGCGGAAGACCTCCTCCATGAGCGGGTCCAGACCCGACGTGGGCTCGTCCAGGACCAGGAGTTCGGTGTCGGCGGCCAGCGCGGCCACCAGCACGACCTTCTGCCGGTTGCCCTTGGAGTAGGCGCGGCCCCGGGTGCGCAGGTCCAGCTCGAAGCGGTCCACGAGTGCGTCGCGGCGCCGCTGGTCGGTCCCGCCGCGCACGCGGCCGAGCAGGTCGAGGACCTCCCCGCCGGAGAGCCCCGGCCACAGGGCGACGTCGCCCGGGACGTAGGCCAGTCGGCGGTGCAGGACGGCGGCGTCCCGCCAGGGGTCGCCGCCGAGCAGGCGCGCGGTGCCGGAGTCGGCCCGGGCCAGTCCGAGCAGGACGCGGATCGCCGTCGTCTTGCCCGCGCCGTTGGGCCCGAGGAAGCCGTGGACCTCCCCGGTTCGTACGCGCAGGTCCAAGCCGTCCAGGGCCCTGGTGGGCCCGAAGCGCTTGGTCAGGCCCGCGACATGGATCGCGTCCGTCATGGTTCTTCTCCCGGGGGGTCGGAGTCGGGTTCGGGGTGGGGGAGGGCGTCGGCGATCCGCCGTCCCTGCTCGCCGGAGAAGAAGTCGGCCATGGCGGTGTAGACCCCTGCCATGGCCGCGCCGACGCGCGGAGCGTGCTCGGGATCGAGCGAGTCGGCCGCCATGCGGCGGGACAGGTGGAGGTGCAGGACGAGCGTTCCCAGGTGCATGGCGCCCATGACCGCGGCGGTGTCCCGTGTGATCCGTGCTCCCGGCGGATAGCGGTCGGGCCAGTGCTCGCTGAGGAAGCGCTCGGCGAAGTCGGCGCCGGTGTCGAAGAACTCCGAGGCCGAGTCGGACCCCTCCACCAGGGCTCGGGCGAGGTAACGGGTGCTGGTGTGGCTGGCCCGGTACATCGCCGCCCCGAACCCGGGGGCGGCCGCGTCCTCGCCCAGACTGCTGCGGGCCTGTTCGAGCAGGGTGCCGATGGCGTACGCGTCGCAGGCCGCGCGCAGGCCCTCCTTGGAGCCGAAGTGGTGGCGGATCAGGCCGGTGGACACGCCCGCCTCGGCGGCGATGGCCTGGACGGTGGCGCCCTTGACCCCGCGGTCGGCGAAGACCGCCAGGGCGGCGTCGCGGATGCGCGCCCGCCCGGTGAGGTCCTCGTTGGGCGGCGGTGGTGTGGAGCTCATGTCGTCAGACTACACGTTCATGTAGCGAACTACACGTTCGTGTAGCACTTTTTGCCCAGGGCCGACCGACTGATGTGAAGGCGGGTGACTTCCGTGCTCTGAGGGCCCTCGGTGCTTCCTGGCCGGACTGGTCGCACGCGGGGCGAGGGGACCGGACGCGGGCCGCGGGGCTTCCCGGCCGCACGACCGCACACGGGACGGCGTGGGGAGGGCCCGGAACAGCGAGGGGCGTGCACGGGACGGGGGATCGCGTAGGGGGGGCGGCGGGAACCGGGTGCGGGACGACGGTGACCGGGAGCGGGACACGGGGGACGGCACCGCCGTCTCCCCGTCCCGGCCCGACGGGCACGGCGCGGGCCCCGCACCCCTTCGCGGGGTCCCGCGCCGCGGACCCTAGACCGGCTGGTCGAAGCGGGGCGTGCGCGCGAACAGGTCGGTCACCTCGCCCGTCACCTCGAAGGGGGCCGTGCCGCGGCGGAAGACGATCGCCGGGCCCGGCGCGTCCGGCTGCACCGCGGCGCCGCCCACGGTCGCGCGGACCACGTCCGACCCCGCGCCCCGCACGCGCAGGTGCGTCCCCTCGCGCAGGCCGAGGACGTCCACGTCGTTGGCCTCCAGGAACTCCGTCAGCCGGGTCTCACGGGTCTCGCCCTGGTGCGTGGACCGGGGGTCGGCGTCCAGGTAGTGCGGGTTGATCTGGAACGGGACGAAGCCCAGCGCGGTGAAGGACGACGGCTCCACGATGGGCATGTCGTTGGTGGTGCGCAGCGTGGGAGCGGTGATGTTGGTGCCCGCGCTCGCCCCCATGTAGGGCAGCCCGGCCAGGACGCGGTCGCGCAGGTCCTCCAGGAGCCCGGTGCGCTGGAGGGCGGCCACGAGGCGGAACGTGTTGCCCCCGCCCACGAAGACGGCCTGCGCCTCGTCCAGGACCCGCGCGGCCCCGGCGTCCGCCGGGACCCCCGTCACGCGGACCCCGCGCGCCGCGAAGGCCTCGGCCACCCGCGCGGTGTAGGCGCCGTGGTCGCCTCCCGCGAACGGCACGAACGCCACGGTGTCGCGGCCGTCGAGGAAGGCCTCCACATCCCCCCAGGCGTGGTCGAGGTAGCCCCGGCCGTGGTTGGTCGAGTTGGAGAAGAGCAGCAGCTCGGGCATGGTCCCCCTTCAGGGAGCGGTCGGGCGCGGGGAGGGGCGGGAGCCGTGCCCCCGCCTCCAGTTGCGCGTGGGCGGTGCCGGGCGGCGGTTGGACAGCAGCCCGGTGAGACCGTCGGCCGCGGCGCGCAGCGGCGCCAGGTGGTCGAGCAGGTCGTCGTCGTGGTCGGAGTGCTTGTTCTCCACCAGAGTCACGGAGCCGACCGGGCGCTTGCCGCCGAACACGGGGACGGCCAGCGCGCGGGACGCGGCGTCGTACTCGCCCTGGGAGAGCGCGTAGCCCTGCTCGACGGCCTCGTCGAAGAGCTCCTCGACCTGCTGCTCGTCGAAGGGCGTGAGGTCGGAGAAGCGGGCGGAGGGGCGCCCCGCCAGCAGGGCCCTGCGCTCCGCCGGGTCCAGGAAGGCGAAGTAGGCCCGGGAGGTGGCCCCGGCGTGGGCGGGGTAGAGCTCGTCGAGGAAGGGGTGGGAGCGGCGCGGGCCCTCCGAGCCGCCGACCGCGGCGATGCAGCGCACGTGCGCGCCGTCGGGGACGCAGAACAGGCAGGTGCGGCCGCTGGAGCGGGCCAGATCGGCGAGCAGGGGCTCGGCCAGGACGGAGAGGCCGCCCGAGCGCTCCCACAGCCCGGCCATGCGCCACATGGCGGGGCCCATGCTGTAGCGGCGCGTGTCGGGGTCGGCGCGCAGGAACCCCTTGCCCGCCAGGGAGGCCAGGAGGCGCTGGGCGGTCGACTTCGACAGGCCGAACTCGGCGGCGAGTTCGAGGACGCCCCAGCTCGTGCGGTACTCGTCGAAGCTGAGGAGGACGTCGAGCGCCCGGTCGACCGTCTGGAGCGGGCCGGTGCGTTCCGTGGAACCGGTGGACATGGAAGCCCACCCTACGTGCAGCGCAGGGACCGGCACCCCGGCTCCGGGGATCGAAATGTGATCTTAACTCCCACATAGTGGGAAACCTTTGCTCCGGCGGGTGAACGGAAGGCAGCCTGGGCGTGACGGGCCAGGACGCGGCAGCCGCGCACCGCAGGCCTTTGACCAGCGACACTCCGTCCTCGACGGACGTGAGTCATCCCCGAAGGACACACATGGAACCGTCGGCACCTGGTTCGTCCACCGAACCGCAGACCCCGGGAAACGCCCGCCACCCGCGCGCGTTCGAACCCGTCGTCGTCATCGTCACCGTCCTGGTGAGCCTCCTCGGGGCGGTGATCGGCATTCACATGATCACGACGCTCGGGGTCTCGCCCAACACCAGCGTCATCGGCGCGGTCGTGGCCATGCTCATCGGCCGAATCGGGTTCCTGGGGCTGCGCTCGATGCGCGACACCCACCGGCAGAACCTCATCCAGTCCTCGATCTCCGGCGCGACCTTCGCCTCGGCGAACTCCCTGCTCACCCCGATCGCCATCCCCTTCCTCTTCGGCCGCCCCGACCTGGTGTGGCCGATGCTGCTGGGCGCGTCCCTGGGCCTGCTCATCGACGTGTTCGTGCTGTACAAGGCGTTCGGCTCCCGGTTCCTGCCCGCCGACGCGGCCTGGCCGCCCGGGGTGGCGGCCGCCGAGACCATCAAGGCGGGTGACCGGGGCGGACGCCATGCGGCCATCCTGGTGGGCGGCGGCGCGGTCGGGCTCGGCGCGTCCTTCCTGGGCATGCCGATGTCGGCGGCGGGCATCGCCATGATCGGCAACGTCTGGGCCCTGCTCATGTTCGCCGTGGGCCTGCTCGTCGCCCAGTACTCCCCGGCGGTCATCGGGATCGACCTCAACTCCGTCTACGTGCCGCACGGCGTCATGATCGGCGCGGGCGTGGTCGCGCTGGCGCAGATCGTGGTCATCCTCGCCGGCCGCCAGAGCCGCCGGGAGAGGGAGCGCGAGGCCGCCCGCGACCGCGCCGCCCAGGACGACCCGTCCCTGGCCTACACGGTGGACCGCGCCACCCTGGGCCGGGCCCTGGGCTCGGGCTACGTGCTGTTCGCCCTCGGCGCCCTCGTGCTCGCGGTCACCGGCGGGATCTGGGCGGACATGAGCTGGCTGGGCATCCTCGGATTCGTCCTGTTCGCCGCCGTGGCCGCCCTGGTCCACGAACTCATCGTCGGCCTGGCCGCCATGCACGCGGGCTGGTTCCCCGCCTTCGCGGTCACCCTCATCTTCCTCATCCTCGGCCTGGCGCTGGGCATCCCCGGGGTGCCGCTGGCCCTGCTCGTGGGCTACTGCGCGGCCACCGGCCCCGCCTTCGCGGACATGGGCTACGACTTCAAGGCCGGGTGGGTGCTGCGCCGCGACCGCCGCCCCTACACCGCCTACGAGCTCGACGGACGCCGCCAGCAGCTCATCTCCTCCATGATCGGGTTCGCCGTCGCCATCGGCATGGTCGCGCTGCTCTGGCAGGGCCTGTTCGAGGACGGTGCCGTGCCGCCCACCTCGATCGTCTACGCCGACACCATCAAGGCCGGGCTGAGCGACCCCTCCGTCCTGCTCCAGCTCGCCCTGTGGGCCGTGCCCGGCGCGATCGTGCAGCTCCTGGGCGGCCCCCGGCGCCAGATGGGCGTCCTGCTCGCCACCGGCCTGCTCGTGGCCACGCCCAACGCAGGATGGCTCGTCCTGGCCGGGCTGGCGATCCGCCTGGTGTGGGAGCGCCGCCGCGGCGAGAAGGGCGAGCAGGAGATCGCCCTGGTCGGCGCCGGACTCATCGCCGGGGACTCCGTCCACTCCGTCGGCACCATCTTCAGCCGCTGAACCCGGGAGGAACCATGACACGACTCGGAGTCGTCACCATCGGCCAGGCGCCGCGCACGGACCTGACCCCGGAGATCACCGCCCTGGTGCCCGAGGCCACCGTGGTCGAGCGGGGCGTCCTGGACGGCCTCACCCGCGCCCAGATCGAGGCGCGGCCACTCGCCCCCGACGACCACGCCCTCACCACCCGCCTCGCCGACGGCACCTCCGTCGTCCTGGGCGAGTCCCTGGTCATGGAGCGCCTGCCGGGACTGCTCGCCGACCTGGAACACGAGGTGGACGCGGTGCTGCTCGCCTGCACCGGCGCCTTCCCGGAGCTGGAGCACACCAAGCCGCTCTTCGTGCCCGACCGGATGATCGCCTTCGGGGCCGCGGCCCTGCTCGGCGACACCGGGCGCCTGGGCGTCGTGTGCCCCCTGCCCGAGCAGAGGCGCGACACCGAGGCCAAGTTCGGCCGCCGCCTGCCCGCCGGGTCCCGGGTGCTCACCGACGTGTGCTCCCCCTACACCGGAACTTCCGACGACCTCGCCGCCGCCGCGCGGCGCCTGGCCGACGCCGGAGCCGACCTCCTGGCCCTGGACTGCGTCGGCTACACCGAGCGGATGCGCGCCCGCGCGGCCGCGGCCTCGGGCCTTCCGGTGGTCCTGGCCCGGTCGGTGTGCGTGCGCCTGGCCTCGGAGGTCCTGGACTCGCTCGGCGCGCGGACGGAGGCGGCCGTATGAGGATCGGCGTCATCCGGGTGGTCACCACCGACGACCAGGAGCAGCTCGACGCGCACGGCCGCGTCATCCGCGGGGAGCTCGGCGTGGACACCGTCTCGCGGTGCCTGCCCGACCAGCCCGACGGCGTGCACGACGACACGACCTTCACGCTCGCCTCGGCCAAGGTCGCCGACCTGGCCGCGGGCATGGAACGCGAGGACGGCGTCGACGCGCTGCTCGTCAGCTGCGCCGCCGACCCGGGTCTGGCCCGGGCCCGCGCCGCGGTCGGCGTTCCCGTCGTCGGCGCGGGGGAGGCCGCGGCCCGCCGGGCCCTGGAACTGGGCTCGAAGGTCGGCGTCCTGGACCTGACCACCCGCACCCCGGACTCGGTCACCTCCGTGCTCGGGTCCGCCCTCGTCGCCGCGCTCGTGCCCGAGGGCGTGCGCCGGACCCACGACCTGCGCACCGACGCGGGCCTGGCCGCCTCGGTCCGGGCCGCCGAACGCCTGGTCGCCATGGGCGCGGACACCCTGATGTTCGCCTGCACCGGCATGACCACCATCGGCCTGGCCGCCCGCCTCACCGACCGGGTCGGCGTCCCCGTCGTGGACGCCGTCCGCGCCGGGGCGCGCGCCGCCGTGCGCGCGGCGGAGGGCGCGGCGGAGGGCGCGGCCCGGGGCTGAGTCCGAAACCGCGACAACACGGCGGCGCGACAAGCCGTGTCGCCCGCGAGCACAGGCCGCGCGGCGACCACACGAACGACCGCCCCGGCCGGGGCGCCGACCGCGGCGCCCGGCCGGACCGGGCGGTCCACCACCTGAGAGAGGGAACCCATGTCCTGGAGCCACGTCATCGAGACCCACGACCTGCTCGACACCCCGGCCGCGAACGGGGCGTCCGTGGCCGAGTACCTGCGCCGCCACGGCGCGGCCGACGGCGAGGTCCTCGTGGAGACCGTCGCGGGCGAGGGTGGGTCCACCGACTTCGTCCGGGTGACGATCGCCGGTACCGACGGCGCCGCCTCCGGCGGCTCCGCGCCCACCCTGGGCATCCTCGGCCGCCTCGGCGGCCTGGGCGCGCGCCCGGAGCAGATCGGCTTCGTCAGCGACGGCGACGGCGCCCTCACCGCCGTCTCCGCGGCGGCCAAGCTCCTGGACATGCGCCGCCGGGGCGACACCCTGCCCGGCGACGTCGTGCTGGCCACCCACATCGACCCCGACGCCCCGACCCAGCCCCACGACCCCGTTCCGTTCATGGGCTCGGTCGTGGACCAGGACGTCAGCAACCGGCACGAGGTCCTGCCCGCCATGGACGCGATCCTGTCCGTGGACACCACCAAGGGCAACCGGATCTGCAACCACCACGGCATCGCCATCACCCCGGCCGTCGTCGACGGGTGGATCGTCCGGGTTCCGGAGAGCCTGCTCGACATCGTCTCCCGCACCACCGGCCGTGCCCCGGTCGTCATGCCGCTGACCATGCAGGACATCACCCCGTACGGCAACGGCGTCTACCACGTCAACTCGATCCTGCAGCCGTCCACGGCCACCAGCGCCCCGGTCGTGGGCGTGGCCATCGTGACCGAGGAGGCCGTGGCCGGGTCGGCCACCGGCGCCACGGACCTGCGCAGCGTGGAGAGCGCGGTCCGGTTCGTCATCGAGACCGCGAAGGACTACGGCCGCGGCATCGCCCGCTTCGTCGACGCCGACGAGGTGCGGCGGCTCCAGGAGCTGTACGGGAGCATGTCCCACCTGCGCGGCGCGGGCGAGCCCGCCTCCTCCTGAGGCTGTGAGGAGCGCGGTCCCGCCCGGGCCACGGGCGGGACGGCGTCCCCTGTTATTCCGACACGCGCCTCCCGGGCGGACGGCCAACGCCGCACGGCACGGATGCGCCAGGGCGCGGCGGTCACCCTGTCTGGTCCGGGCGGAGGAGAGGCGTCCCCGCCGTCGGTCGTGCATACCGTTGAGCCGAAGGGCCTTCCGGCCTCGTGGCTCCTGGGAGCTGCGGAGGAGGGCGGCTCGAACAACGCCCACCTCCGGGTGCGTTCGGAAGGAGTCCTGTGGACCACGTGATCGACGGCCCCCTCGCCGAGGACGCACCCGCGATCGCGCGGGTACTGCTGACCGCCTGGATCCAGACCTATCCCAACAGGCAAGCCGGGATCGACGAAGCCTGGATCCGCGAACACCGCGGTTCTGTCACCACGCCCGAGGCGATCGCCCCATGGCGGGAGTTCATCGTCCGCGCCGCGCGCCAGCCCGACCAGTTCTTCTGCCGTGTCGTGCGGTGCCGAGGCGAGATCGTCGGGGTCCTGTGCGGACGCCGCGAGGAGGAAACCGTCGACCTCGGACCGATGTACCTCCTGCGAGAGGCCCAGGGCGGCGGCATCGGCGGTCTGCTGATGAACGCGTTCCTCGACTGGGCCGGAGAGGCTCCCATGCGCCTGTGGGTGACGGCCTGCAACGAGCGTGCCATCCGCTTCTACCAGCGCTACGGATTAACAGCCACCGGCGAACAGCAGCTCTGGCGGGGCAGGCTTCCGAACCTGCGCATGGTCCGTGCACCCCTGACCGACCACGTCACTCGGCCCCGCCGCGGGTGAGAGACGGGACGGCGACCCGGCCGCCTCCTCCCCGCGTTCGGACGCCTAGCGCGACCGGCCCGCCCCGGGCGCGGCGTGGGATGATGGCGTCCATGGCCGACAGGGACGCACAGGAACAGCGGTTGCGCGACATCGCCGCCATCCGCCGTGTCCGCGACCGGATCGACCGCGAGTACGCCCAGCCCCTCAACGTCGAGGCGCTGGCCCGCGGGGCGCACATGTCGGCCGGGCACCTGAGCAGGGAGTTCCGCCGCGTCTACGGTGAGTCGCCGTACTCGTACCTGATGACCCGGCGGATCGAACGGGCGATGACGCTGCTGCGGCGCGGGGACCTCAGCGTCACCGAGGTCTGCTTCGCGGTGGGCTCGTCCTCGCTGGGCACGTTCAGCACGAGGTTCACCGAGCTGGTCGGCGTGCCGCCGAGCGTCTACCGCCGCGACCACTCGCGGGCGGCGGCGGGCATCCCGCCCTGCCTGGCCAAACAGGTGACCAGACCGGTCAGGAATCAAGAAGCGCGCACCCCGTAGCCGGTCCTAGCGTTGGGGGCATGGACATCACCATTCACCACGCCTTCCTGCCGCACACCGACGCCGAGGCCGCCCTGGCCTTCTACCGCGACCTCCTCGGGTTCGAGGTCCGCAACGACGTCGGCTACGAGGACATGCGCTGGATCACCGTAGGGCCGGTCGGGCATCCCGCGACCTCCATCGTGCTGCACCCGCCCGCCGTCGACCCCGGCGTCACCGAGGACGAGCGCCGCACCGTCCTGGAGCTGATGGCCAAGGGCACCTACACCGCGATCACCCTGGCCACCGACGACCTCGACGGCCTCTTCCAGCGCCTGGAGGCGGCCGGGGCGGACGTGGTCCAGGAACCCATCGACCAGGACTACGGGGTCCGCGACTGCGCCTTCCGCGACCCGTCCGGCAACCTCGTGCGCGTCAACCAGACCGTCTGAACGGGGTTCCGCGAGGAGCCGCCGTAGGATCCTCCGGCCCGGTCCTCGGCCCGCCCCCCGGTCGAGGCCGGTCCCGGCCGGGGTCAGTCCGACCGTGTGCGGGCCCGCCTCACCTCGCGGTCGACGGCCCAGGCGTCGGCGACCGGGCCCAGGTGGCCCAGTTTGTCGGGGTTGGCCACCCCGCGGACGGTCTGGACCCTTCCGTCGAGCACATCCAGGACCAGCGCCTGGATGACCCCGCCGTCCCGGTCGCGTAGGAGCGCGCCGGGCTGGCCGTTGACCTCCTGCGGCTCCAACACCACGCCGACCCGGAGTAGTTCGGGGAAGACCCTGCCCAGCAGCCGGGCCACCCTCGCCGCACCCGTGACGGCCCTGGCCAGCTGCGGGGCCCTGCCGCCGCCGTCCCCGACCAACCGCACGTCGGCGGCCAGCAGGTCCCGCAGAGCGTCCACGTCGCCGTTCTCCAGCGCGTCGAAGAACCGCGTCGCCAGCTCCCGCTGCTCGCGACGGTCCGCCGCGAACCGCGGCCGCCCGGTCGCCATGTGCCGTCGCGCCCGCACCAGCAGCTGTCGGCAAGCCGACTCCGAGCGTCCCACCGCCGCGGCGACCTCGTCGAACCCGAAGGCGAAGACCTCCCGCAGCAGGAACACCGCCCGCTCCAGCGGGCTGAGCCGCTCCAACAGCAGCAGCGCCGCCATCGACACCGAGTCGGCCAGTTCCACCGACCGCGCCGGGTCCTGGTACGGGTCGCTCAGCAGCGGCTCGGGGAACCACGGTCCGACGTACTCCTCCCGCCGCACCCGCGCCGAACGCAGCACGTCGATCGAGATCCGTGTCACCGCGGCCGACAGGAAGGCCTTGGTCGACGTGGGCCGGGTCGTCGAGCGGTCGAAGCGCAGCCACGTCTCCTGCACCGCGTCCTCGGCCTCGCTCACGCTGCCCAGGATCCGGTAGGAGATCGAGAACAGCAGCGGCCGCAGCTCCTCGAAGTCCTCCACCTTGCCCACGCCGACCCGCCCCTCTCCCCGAACCCTTCCGCCCGGCCGTGCTCCCCGGCGCGGGCGGCTCGCGCCGTCCGGCCCCCGCGGGCGGGCCGGACCGGCGCCCCGGGGCCCGTGGCCGGGACTCCAGGTCCGCAGCCGCGCCCCGTGCCAGAACCTAGTGGAACTGCCCGGGCTCGTAGTCTCCGGCCGGCTGCCGGGTGATGATGTTGAGCCGGTTCACGGCGTTCATGAAAGAGACCAGCATGACCAGGGAGGTGAGCTGCTCCTCGTCGTGGTGCTTGGCGGCGCGCTCCCACACCTCGTCGCTGACCCCGTCGGCCGCGTCCGCGACCCGGGTGCCCTCCTCCGCCAGCTCCAACGCGGCGCGCTCGGCGTCGGTGAAGACCGTGGCCTCCCGCCACGCCGCGACCAGGTTCAGCCGCACGGCGGTCTCACCGGCAGCGGCGGCGTCCTTGGTGTGCATGTCGAGGCAGACGGCGCAGCCGTTGATCTGGCTCACGCGGAGCGCCACCAGTTCCTGTGTCGCGGCCGGCAGCGCCGAGTCCTTGACCGCCCTGCCCACGGACATGAAGGGCTTGATGACCTTGCCGGCGGTCGGGCTGGTGAAGTAGTTCAGACGCGCGTCCATGGGGTGCTCCCTCGTGGTCGTCGGTGGTTACACCCCCTGAGACGAGGTGGCCCGACGCCCTGTGACACGGGTGGGCGTGACCTGGGTCTCTCCTCTCCTGCCCGGGGGCTGGCCGACGCGCCCCCGGGCAGGACGTGCGATGGGTTCCACGCCCCCCCGGCACGGGAACGTACGGTCAGCCGCCGTTGGACTGGCGGACCCCCTCGGCGAGCGCGTCGAAGGAGTAGACGAACCCGCCGTCGGAACCGCTGACGGTCATGTAGGCGTCGGTCGTCCCCGGCGCGATGGCGACGTTGGTCGCCGAGTCCAGCCCCTCGGCGGCGTCGGCCGGGACGCCGACCGTCGTCAGGTGCTCACCGAGCGGGCTGTACACGAAGATGCTCGGCTGGCCGTGGACCGCCTGGTAGAGGTTCCCGTCGGCGTCCACCGCGATGGAGTCGATCCGGCTCGTGCCGCCGTCGAAGTACAGGGCGGGGTGGGAGGTCTCCACCTCGGTCCCGTCCTCGTTGAGCGCGAGGTGGTCGACGCGGTTCGCGCCGTACTGGCCGACCCACAGACCCGCGTAGTCCGGGGTGAACGAGATGCCGTTGGGCGCGGGCAGCTCCTCGGCCAGGACGGTCGCCTCCGCGGTGTCGCGGTCGATCCGCACGACCCTGCCCCGGGCCTCCCACGCCGGGCCGTCGAATCCGGACGAGTCGCTGACGTACATGTTCCCGGCCTCGTCGAAGGCCAGGTCGTCCGGCTGCATCGGAGCGCCGTCGACCTCCCCGGAGAAGAACGTGGTCTGGTCCTCGCCCTCGGGGGTGATGCTGTCGATCTTCCCACCGGCGAAGTCGGTCAGGTAGAGCCGGTCGTCGTGCGGGCTGAACTGCGCGGAGGTGTAGGCGCTGGTCTCGTCGGTGAACACCGGGGTCACCTCCCGGGATTCGGTGTCCACCCCGAGCACCTTGGGCTTTCCGGCGGGGGCGGTGACGTCCACGACGAGCAGACGCCCGTCGGCGTCGAAGGTCGGGCCTTCGAGCAGGGTCATCCCCGTCTCCTCGTGGACGGAGGTCACCTGGACCAGGAGTTCGGCGGTGCGCTCGGTCCCGCCGTCCTCTCCGTCCTCACTCGTGGCGGCGGGGGCGGCGCATCCGGCCGCCGCGCCGGTCAGGGCCAGCGCGGCGAGTGCGCGGGCGGCCACCGTTCGTCGCGGCCTGGGGCAGTGCGGTTCCATACGGTTCCCTCGGGGTCTCGGGGTCTCGGGGTCTCGGGGTCTCGGGGTCTCGGTCGTGGGACGTCCGCGAAGGCTCCCGGCCCGGGCGGCCGGGGCCGAGCGAAGTCAGGGCCGGGCCGGGGTCAGCTAGTGGGCTGGCCGAAAGTGTTGCCGGTGTGGCGCCGGGGACCTTCCTCCCCGGTGATCTTGCTCCTGGTGCCACTGTGGACCGTCGACAGTGCCTCTGGAAGCAAGATCATCCTCGATACGCACTCCCCGGCGAACCTTTCCGGTCACCGCACCTAGGGCTGTGTCTCCAGGACCTCGTGCATGCGGCTCTCGCGCCAGTCGGCCAGCAGCCGGTGGAAGGCCACGGGCCCGGGGCTGTAGGAGGACCCGCCGTGTACGCCCGCGCCCTCGCGGTTGTAGTAGCCGGGCGTGCACTCGGCCTGGAACGCGGAGTTGTCGTGCGCGCTCTCCCGGACGGTCCGGCCCCACGCGTCGGCCGCCTCCTGGGAGGGCTCGACCACCGGGGCCCCGGTCTTGCGCGCTTCGGCGACGACGGCGGCGATGTGCTCGGCCTGCTCCAGCAGGATGTGCGCGAAGTTCACCGAGTTGGCGTTCTGGAGCGGGCCCAGGTGGAACAGGTTCGGGAACCCGTTGCTGTAGAAGCCGTGCAGCGTGCTGGGTCCGCGGCTCCAGGACTCCAGCAGGCCGCGTCCGCCGCGCCCGCGCACCGGCAGCGTGCCCGACATCACTCCGGAGACGCCGACGTCGAACCCGGTGGCGAAGACGACGCAGTCCACGGGGTACTCGGTGTCCCCGACGACGATCGCGTCCTCGGTCATGCGGGTGATGCCGCCGTGGTCGGCGGTGTCCACCAGGGTCACGTTGGGCCGGTTGAAGGTCTGGAGGTAGTGGTCGCTGAAGCAGGGCCGCTTGCACATGTAGCGGTACCAGGGCTTGAGCACCTCGGCCGTGGCCGGGTCGTCCACGACCTCGTCCACACGCGCCCGGATCTGGTTCATCTTCCGCGCGTCGACGAGTTCGTCGATCCGCTCGCGCTCCTCGGCGGAGACGCTGGTGTCCAGAGCGCCGGAGATCATCTTGCGCTGGAGCCGGGCGGTGGAGGTCCAGCCGTCCCGGGTCAGGTCGGTCTCGACCTGCTCGCCGGAGACGATCGCCAGGAAGTTCTCCATGCGCTCGCGCTGCCAGCCCGGCTTGAGGGAGGCCGCCCACTCCGGGTCGGTGGGGCGGTTGTCGCGCACGTCCACCGAGGAGGGGGTGCGCTGGAACACGTACAGGTGCCGGGCGTCGCGTCCCAGGTGCGGGATGACCTGCACGCCGGTCGCCCCGGTGCCCACGACCGCGACCCTCTTGTCGGCGAGGCCGTCGAGGCCGCCGGTCTGGTCGCCGCCGGTGTAGCCGTAGTCCCACCGGCTGGTGTGGAAGGTGTGGCCCTTGAAGGCGTCGATCCCCGGGATGCCCGGCAGCTTGGGCTGGGTCAGCGTGCCCGAGGAGGTGATGACGAACCGCGCGCGCATCCGGTCGCCGCGGTCGGTCTCCACCACCCACTCGTCCGCGTCCTCGTCCCAGGTCAGCGCGGTGGCGCGGGTGTGGAAGAGCGCGTCGCGGTACAGGCCGAAGGTCTCGGCGATGGCCACGGCGTGGCGGCGGATCTCCTCGCCGGGGGCGTAGCGCCACTTCGGGACGTAGCCGACCTCCTCCAGCAGGGGCATGTAGGAGTAGGACTCGATGTCGCAGTGGATGCCCGGGTAGCGGTTCCAGTACCAGGTCCCGCCGAAGTCGCCCGCCTCGTCCATCATCCGGATCGACTCCACGCCCGCCTGGCGCAGCCGCGCGCCGGTGGTCAGGCCGCCGAAGCCGCCGCCGATCACGAGCACCTCCACGGTGTCGGTCAGCGGCTCGCGTTCGGTCCACGGGGTGTAGGGGTCCTTGGCGTAGTAGCCGAACTCGCCCGCGGCCGAGCGGTACTGGCCGGTGCCGTCGGGGCGGATGCGGCGGTCGCGCTCGCGGGCGTATCTGGCCCGCAGCGCGTCGAGGTCGATCTCCTCGGTGCGGTCGTCGGTGTCGGCGGTCGTGTCGGAGGCTGTGCCCATGTGCCGTCCTCACTTCGTTGCCGTCGCATCGCGACGCGGACGCGGCGCCGGGCTCGCGCGGGGGATGGCCGTGGTGCTCACGGGAGCGTGGAACGGGATCCGGGCGGCTGCCATCCCGATGCGGCGGCGGTGTTGTTGAACCGTGCACCAAAAAGGTTAGCATCAGGCTAAGCATTTGGGTCCGGGGGCGCCCGTTGCGGCGCCCTATCATGGCGTCATGCGGCAACAGGTGTCCGAACAGGGCGAACACGAACGCGAACGCATCGTGCGCGAGATCCAGACCCTGAACGGGGCCATGGAGGAGACCGTGATGGCCGCCCTCCTCCAGAACCTGCTGTCGATGGACCTCACCATCCAGCAGCTCAGGGTGCTCATGGTCCTGGTCACCACGAAGGAGGGCGCGACGGGCAGGGGTCTGTCGGACTCGTTCGGCGTCTCCATGGCGTCGATGTCCGGCGTGCTCGACCGGCTCGTGGCCCACGGCGTCGCCGTGCGCTCGGCCGACCCCGAGGACCAGCGCGTCCGCCGCGTCCGCGCCACGCCCCTGGGGGCCTCGGTCGTGCGGCGCCTGATGGTGGCGCGGCCGTTTCGCGACGACATCCTCATGGGCCTGCCGATGGAGGACCTGCGCGCCCTCGAACAGGGGTTTCGCGCGGTGAGCAGGCAGATCTCCCGGCTGGGCGCACAGGACTGACTCCGTCCGCCGAACGAACCGGCCGCCGGGCGGCCGTGACCAGCCATCCGCGCGCGGGAATCCGGACGGCGTCACCGTCATCGAAGCGGCGGCAGAGCCCTGACAGGCCGCCGGCCGGTTCGACACCGCGGCGTCAGTGGGCCCTGCCCATGAAGGTGACGCTGCGGGAGCCGACGTCGCCCGTGTCGCTCTCCAACGTGAGGGTGTAGGCCCACCACCGGCCCGACGCCGGTGACGGGCAGGAGTCCGCGACACTCGTGACCAGGCCCGCCGGTAGCCAGACCCTCTCACCGCCCCGTTCGGCCAGGGCGGAGGGGCCGGACTGGCGGGGTGGTACGCCGTCACGGCAGGTCGAGGAGAAGCTCAGGTCCAGCGGTGCGCCTGTCCCGTTGATGACCTGCACCCCCCACGTGACCCTCTCCTCCCCGTTGACGTTCTCGTGGGAGATGCTCAGGAGTTGAAGCCTGATTCCGCCGCCGTACTCGAAAGGGCGGTGCGCCGGTACGAGCAGGTACCCGGCGCCCAGAACGAGGGAGGTGAGGACGGCCACGAGCGTGAGCGCGGCCCACGGCGCGGGTCTTCGCAAGGCGCCCTCCGGGGATCGGCGGCGCAGAGGCACCGGGGGAAGATGCGGACACCTTATCGTCGCCTGACTCCTGGGTTCATCGGGAGGTTCGGCGTCGGGTGGCGGTCCGTGCGGAGCGGGAGGATCCTGGGCGTCGGCCGTATCGAGGGCGAGAGCATCCCGGAGGACCGCGAGCGGCTTCTCCGCCATGAGGAGGACCATGAGTCGGGGTGTCCGTGCCGGCTGAGACGTCCGAACTGATGGGGCGCAGCGTGGCCGGCCGGCGGTCCATGATGGAGCCATGTCTGATGGGCCGACCGGTGTTCCGCCGACAAGCACTCACGTCAACGTGGTGACCGATGGGGTCATGAGGGGCTTCGTATGGGGGGACGACGCCCGTATCGGGGTTCGCGATCTCGGGGGCGAGATCGTCATCGAGGCGAATGCCGCAGGGCTGCGCACCCTGGCCCGTCATCTGCTGACACTCGCTGAGGACGGAACCCGAGACGGAACCCATCTGCACCTGGAGGAGCACAACGGCCTCGAAGAGGGCTCCGTACGTCTGGTTCTGGAGCGCTGCGACGAGGAGTAGGCGTGTGCTTCGTGCGCGCCGGAAGAAGGCGGTTGTCCCGTGCCGGGGGCGACTTTCTCCGCTTCCTTCTCCGAACGCTCTCGCTGGGGATGGGGTCGGCTTCGGAGAAGGCGGCGGTGTCCGGGGACGTGCGGTGTGCAGGCGGTGCGGGAGCCGCGGCATCGGGAACGTGGAGGAAGGCGGGCGTCCTCGCTGTCCGCGAGGGCCGGTCCCGCACGGGCGCACCGGGAGCGTGACGCCCCGGGCGCCGACCCGTCGGTGCGGGCCCGCGCCCGGGGCCGTCGGGCCCGGAGCCGGTGCGCCCGTCCAGGCGCGGTCGGCTCAGAAGCGGTCGACCAGGAGCTGCCCGTCGGCGGCGCGCTGGCCGGTCCGGCCGCTGCCGTAGTTGGCCTCCACCCGCGAGCGCTCGGAGGCGTTGGGGTGGACGCTGGTGCAGTCCACGCCGCCGGTGGAGCCCGACATCAGCGACGAGCACGGTCCGGGCTTGGCGTCGGGCAGCCCCAGGCTGTGGCCGAGCTCGTGCGCGGCGATGCGCACCGCGTCGTAGCCCTGGGCGGTGCCCTGGCGGCCCATCCAGACGGTGACCTGCCCGCCCGGGCGCACCGGGCCCAGGTGGGCGCGGGGCCAGCCGTCGTCGGCGATGACGCGGATCTCGGCGCGCCGTCCGGTGGAGGCCGGTTCCAGGCGGACGTTGCTGACGCTGGAGTTCCACACGCGCACGGCCGAGGCGACGGCGGAGGTGTACTCCGCGGCCTGGCTGGCGTCGTAGTACAGGACGGTCTGGCGCAGCGGCTGGGTCTGCTCCGCGGGCGCGGCGGTGGCCGGCGCGGTGCCCACCAGCGTCAGCGCCAGAGCGCTCAGGGCGATCAGGACGGGCATGAGGACGCGTCTCAGCATGGGGGTCTCCCGGGGGTGAGGGGGCTGATGCTGTTTGGTGACCCGGTGGGGTCGGCCTGATGCTATGTGTAGCGGAGTGCTGCCACAAGGTGTGCAGTACGCCTAATCGGAGGCACTGCGTACCGGTTTGGGCGTCCTGGGACGAGAGGGTGCCGTTCTGTCGGAAACGTCGGATGCAACGGAAGAACCCGTACGCCACGACCGGCGCGAGGTACCCCCTGACGCATCGTCCCGCCCGGGGCGGGACGATGTTCCCACCGATGCAAGGTAGGTTGCGGATATGGGTGAGAGGGCGAACCATCATGCCGACGAGGGCGACGCCGAGGTGCTGCGTGCCGTGGGCGCGCGACTGCGACGTCTGCGCAACCGGGCGGGGCTGACCCTCGCCGAGCTGTCGGAGCGTACGGGGATCACCCCGAGCACGCTGTCGCGCCTGGAGACCGGGCGCGTGCAGCCGACCCTGGGACAGCTGCTCCCGCTCTCGCGCGCCTACCGGGTGCCGATCGGCGAGCTGGTGGACGCGCCCAGGGTGGGCGATCCGCGGGTGCACCTGCACCCGGTGCGCCGCTTCGGCCTGACGTTCATCCCGCTCACCCAGCGTGCGGGCGGGGTCCAGGCGTACAAGGTCCTCTACCCGCCAGCACGGACGCTGCCGCCGCCCGAGCTGCGCACGCACGACGGACACGAGTGGTTCTACGTGCTCTCGGGAACCATCCGGCTGATCCTCGGCGCAGAGCAGGACCTGCTGCTGGGCGCGGGGGAGGCGGCCGAGTTCGACACCCGGACCCCGCACTGGATCGGCAACCCCTCCGAGCACGGACCGGCGGAGGCCATCGCGATCTTCGGGACCCAGGGCGAACGCGTGCACCTGCACGGGAGCTGAGGGGCCGGTCGCACGGAGCGGTCGGTGGCCCCGCCCGTGGCGGCCCCGCCCGTGGCGGCCCCGCCCGCGGTCCGCCGGAAGCGGGGGCGTCGGGGGGAGAGGCCGGGGGCCACCGGCTCGCGCCGCGCACACGCGCTTTTGCACTTCTGCACGAGAGCTGGTCCCGGGGCGTCTGCAGCGCGAACACTGGCATCCATGGAAACAGACAAGGACGCCTCACCCAGCCGGGAGTTCTGGGAACGCCACTACCGGGGCGACGACCCCTCGACGCCACCGCCCGGACCGAACGCGGCCTTCGCCGAACTCGCCGGGGAACTGGCTCTGGTGCCGCTGCGGGAACCGGAACGCGGAACGGGCGCACACCGCGCCCTCGAACTCGCCTGCGGCCGGGGCGGAGACGCCCTGTGGCTGGCGGCCCGGGGATGGAACGTCACGGCCGTCGACGTCTCGGAACACGTCCTCGCCGTGCTGGGCGAGCGGGCCCGCCGGGCCGGAGTCGAGGACCGCCTCACCACACGGCGCCACGACCTGGCGCTGTCCGTCCCCGACACCGGGTCGTGGGACCTCGTCTACGCGAACTACTTCCAGACCCCGGTGGACATCGACCGTGACGCCGTTCTGCGCCGGGTGTCGCGGTCGGTGGGCGAGGGCGGGCTGCTGGTCGTGCTCGACCACGCGTCCAGCGCGCCCTGGTCCTGGGAGCAGCGCGACGACTTCCCCGCCCCCGAGGACCTGTGGCGGTCGCTGGACCTGGGAGCCGAGTGGACCGGCCTCGTGTGCGAGCGGCGTTCGCGGACGGCCCACGGCCCCGACGGCCGGAGCGCGCGGGTGAGCGACAACGTGGTGGTGGCCCGGCGCCGTACGGGGGCGACGCCGAAGGGGCCCGCGAGGACGCCCGCCGCACAGCCGCGCCGACGAGACCAGCCCCCGCCCAGGACCGGGACCGGGGAGAAGGAGGTCCTCACCGGGTTCCTGGCCTATCTGCGCGAGAGCGTCCTCGCCAAGCTGGACGGCGCGCCGGAGCAGCACGTGCGCGCCCCGGGCGTCGCCTCAGGCACGAACCTGCTCGGCCTGGTCAAGCACCTGGCCCACGTCGAGCGCTCCCTCTTCCTCGGGGAGGAGGTCAGCGACTGGCAGGCCACGTTCCACGCCGACGCGGGCGAGACCACGGCGGGCGTTCTGGAGGGGTACCGCGCCGCCGTGGCCGCCGCCGACCGGGCCATCGCCGACTGCGACGACCTCGGCCGGCCCGCGCACGCGGGGCACCGCGGCAAGACGGCCCCGTCGATGCGGTGGGCGCTCGTGCACATGATCGAGGAGACCGGCCGCCACGCCGGACACCTGGACATCCTCCGCGAGCTGGTCGACGGCCGCACCGGCCGCTGACCGCCACCGCGGTGTGCCGGAGCGGGAGGGGTGTGCCCGAGGCCCTACTTCAGGCCGAACCGCTCCGCGACCTCCGGGGGCAGCGGGGGACGGTTGGAGCCCCGGACCTGGTCGGCGAGGGGCTCCAGCGCGGCGAGGTCCGCGCCGGTGAGCTCCACCCCGGCCGCACCCGAGTTCTCCTCCAGCCGGGACAGACGGCGCATGCTCGGGATCGGGACGACAGGCGTGCCGAACCTCTCCCGCTGCCTCGTGAGCCAGGCCAGAGCGACCTGCGCGCGCGTGGCACCGTGGGCCTTGGCGACCTCCTGGAGCGGACGCAGCAGGGAGGTGTTGTGGTCGCGGTTCTCCTCGTTGAACCGGGGGACGGAGCGTCGCACGTCAGTCTCGTCAAGCCCCTCCGAAGAGGTGTGGACACCGGTGAGGAAGCCCCTGCCGAGCGGTGAGTAGGCGACCAGCGAGGCACCGACCTCGGCGCAGGCGGGCAGGACGGACTCCTCGACGCCGCGGTCGAACAGCGACCACTCCATCTGCACGGCGGCGACGGGGTGCACCCGGGCGGCGGCACGGATCTGTTCCGGGGACACGTTGGACAGGCCGAGCGCACGGACCTTGCCGGCGGCGACCAGTTCGGCCATGGCGCCGACGGTCTCGGCGATCTCCACCTTCGGGTCGGGGATGTGGAGGTAGTACAGGTCGATGTGGTCGACGCCGAGGCGTTGCAGGCTCGCGTCACAGGCCAGGGGGACGTAGGCGGCCTCGCCGCGGACGTCCATGGTCATGTTGCCGTCGTCGTCCAGGACGCCGCCGAACTTGGTCGCCAGAGTGATCTCGTCACGTCGGCCGGCGGTGAGGAACCGCGCCAGCAGCCGCTCGTTCGCGCCGGCCCCGTAGACGTCGGCGGTGTCCCAGAAGGTCACGCCGAGGTCGGCGGCGCGCGCCAGGGTCCTCAAGGACTCCTCGTCGTC
The DNA here is from genome assembly GCF_012396365.1 of Nocardiopsis alborubida. Classification (GTDB taxonomy): domain Bacteria; phylum Actinomycetota; class Actinomycetes; order Streptosporangiales; family Streptosporangiaceae; genus Nocardiopsis; species Nocardiopsis alborubida. Next base: position 163,211 of record NZ_JAAXPG010000012.1, read on the forward strand.
GACCGGACCGTAGTGGTCGCTCATGCTCATGCAGCCGAGACCGAGGGCCGATACCTCGGACCCCGATCCCCCGAGAGGAACAGATCGCATTGCCGTTTCCTTTCACTGACCCTGTCCTGTCCGGTGGAGCCGACAGGCGTCGCTGGCTTCTGGAGGGAGGGTGCCCGGTCGACCAGGTCCTGCGGGTGGCCGCGGGCGGTGCTCCGTGCTGTGGACACGGGTTCCCGGGCGTCACATAATGACGGAGGAGTCAGAAAATAGTGAACACCCTCGTTCACTATTGCACGCCCCTTGCGCGCCGGCCAGGGGTGCGATCGGTCATCGGAGGGTTTGATGGGTTCGTCGGGCACGGCCTCGGTTCCGGTCGACCGGTCGGGGCCCCGCCGCCGCGGCGCGGTCCTGGTCGCCGCGATCCTCGCCGCCGCGTTGGACCAGCTGCGTGAGGTCGGCTACGCGGCCCTGACCATGGACGGGGTGGCCGCCGCGGCGGGCACCGGCAAGGCGGCGCTGTACCGGCGCTGGGGAAACAAGGACGAACTGGTCATGGACGCCCTGACCAGTGCGCTGCCCAAACCGTCCGAGGTGCGGCTGACCGGTGAGGCCCGTGCCGACATGCTCGAACTGATGCGCGGGGTCCGTGAGGCCTTCGTCCTCTCGCAGGACGCCGCCTTCCGGGCCGCGAAGAAGGGCATCGACGGCGGCCTGGGCCCGGTGGTCCAGGAACGCGTGGTCGAACCCACCCGTGCCCGCATCCTGGAGATCATCCGCGCGGGTGTCGAGTCCGGTGAGTTCCGGCCGGGGGCGGCCAACGAGCAGACCGTGAGCGTCGCTCCGGCCATGCTCGTCTATCACTTCGTCACCCACGGCCCCGACGTCCCGGACGCCTACCTGGAGGCGGTCCTCGACGACGCCGTCCTGCCGATGATCCGCGCCGTCTAGCGGGCTGACCGGAACCGTTGCTGGTGTGTCACGAGTGCCCTGAACTGCGATGATCTTGTACTTGTAGCGAGGTTGGACGGTCGAGCCTCGCTATAAGTACAAGATCGCGGTGGAGGGGGCGGTCCTGGCGGGCCCTTCTGGCCACAAGCACCGTCGGGATCCCGACCCGGCAGGGGACGAGGGCGGCGGGCCGTCCGGCGGCTGCTGTCGACGCGACGTGTCGTGACACGGCTGAGCGGTGCGCCAGTGCGTTCAGGCGGAACCGGGCGGTCGCGGCCCGCTGTGACGGACGGGCCGCGACCTCCGGCGGACCGTGCCGATCGCCCCGGACCGGGTCCGCCTGCGCGATCTCACCGGTGCGGGAGACGGTCCCCGGTCTGGCCGTTACTCCTCAGCGAACGTCACCGCGCGGGCATGCGCCTGGATCCACTCGTGGGCCTCCTCGGAGCCCAGGATGTTACATCCGCGCACGAAGGCCAGCACCGAGGCCAGAGTGGGCCTCGCTCCGGCCAGGGTGACTCTGCGCAGCGCGGCGTGGGAGCGTGTCTGGTACATGCTCCTGTACTTTCCGCGGAAGCGTTGCTCGGATCCTGCCGCCATCTCCCTCAGGCTGGGAGAGCCCTGGGTCCTGTGCAGAGCCTGCAACGCCCGCACCAGCTCGGGGAAGGAGTTGACCTTGCAGGGGTCGCTGAGCTCGTGCACTGACAGCTGGGCTCGCCTTCCCATCAGCCGGTAGCCACGTTCGTGCAGTTCGTCGGTGCCGATGTGGGTCCGTCGGCCGGTGTCGTTCCGCAACCGCGTGAGCTCGCTCTCGAACACGATGCGCAGTTCGGGCTTCGGCTTGTTCTGCCTCTCCTTCCTCTGCTCGGTGGTTTGTTTCTTTTCGTCTATGAAGAACAGGGCCTCCAGGAGCGCGCGGCCACGTCTGCGGTCCACCTCGGAGCGCAGTGCTTCGGTGCGCCCGTTGAACAGGTCGTGCACGATGCCCACGGGGTGGTTCTTCTCCGTCTCCCTCAGGAGGTCCGCCAGCAGGACGTCGACCAGCCCTTCGACGCGCAGCGCGAAGAGCAGGGCGTTCAGGCGGTCCTCCTGGGAGTAGCGGTGCAGGGGGAAGTGCTCCTCCAGGAGCTCGTGGATCGTCTTCGGCGGGTGGCGGTTCTCTTCCACGTCGTGGGCTACCGCGCCAGGCGGCGGGACACGGACACCGCCGTGTAACCGGCGGCCGAGGCCAGGGCGACGGCGCCGACCGCTTCGTAACCCAGGACCATGGCGTACATGACCAGGACGATCACGACGACGGTGACGACCACCCTGGACCAGGGCACGGTGTTCGTTCCGTCGCAGGCGTGGGAATGGGACACGGGCTTGCTCCTCTGTTGATGCAGGCTTCTTTTGTCGGATTTCGATGGATGCGTGACCATGCCGAAACGGGGAGAGAACCCGCATGAAGGCACAGATGGCGCTATGGGGAGAGAAATGCCTTTCCTCTCTAGGGGAACTATGGCAGGCCGCTGGCCCCTCAGGTGAGCGTCAGGGCAAAGATGGGCGTATCATTATGTAACGTGCCTTCTCACCTGCTCTTACGCGGTGGAAATTCTTTGGTCACGTACATACGGGGACTCCCCTCCCCGTCGGTGGAACGTTTTGTAACAACCGACACCGGGGGTTCTGCGAGGACCTCTCTCATGAGAGACTGACAAATGGGTGCCAGGCACCTTTTTTGTCCCTTTCGATGAAAAAAGTCCACTTAGGGGACGAAGGGAGCCCTGAGGCGGGCAACCGCGGTCGCGGTCGGGAGAGAGACTCCGCAAGGTGCCCGGCCACGGCGTGTCAGGGCTCCCTGCCCTCCCCGCGGACCCGGGGTCGTGGCTGTTCTGTCGCCGCTGGCCTCCACAGGGCTGGGGCCCGCCCGGAGCACCGGGCGGGCCCCAGCGCCGAGGACCGCGGTACCCGACTGGCGGCACCCGATTCGAGAGGACTACGGGTCAGCCGCCTTTCGGAGGGGCGAGCACACGGCGAAGCGAAAGCGCTGGCCGGCCGTCAACGTCGCCGCGGGGAGCTCGGTTGGTACCGAAGCTGGTAGGAGCGCATCCCCGAACCGCTTTCGCGGTAATCCGTCCCTGGGCCGCGGCACCGCTCCTTCGACAGCGGCCGCCACCGACGTGTCAGGCCACCCGGGGCACGGGTGCTCGGGGCGCAGACCTGCGTGCCGGTTCGCGCCTGCCGGAGTCCCACCGCTCCGGTGCCCGGCCCAGGCGCCACTGGAACGAGCACCGGGGACCTCGGCGCCGCCTGCGCCGGTCGCGCTGCACGCACCGGCCGTTCTCCGCCGTGGAGGCAGGCCTGGGCGGGACTTGTCGGGTGGCCGCCGAACACCCCGGCGACACCACCGCTACAGTTCCTGACATGGACCGGCACACCTCCACGCGGCGACTGCGCACCCTCGCGGTGCCGCTGGTCGCCTTGGTGCTCATGTGCTTCATGTGCGCCCTGTGCCACAGCACGGGCCCGGTCGCCCAGGCCGTCTCCGCGTCCGCCGCTGCCGCCGACTGCCCGGAACAACCCCGAGAAGCCGCCGCGGTTCCGGTCGTGGACCCGGCCGCGGCCCCGCAGGTTCCGCAGGCCGCACACGCGTGCGAGGTGACCGAGGGACACGGACTGCCCACCGCGCCGCCCCTGTTCCTCGTCGCCCTCGGCGTCGCCCTGGCCCTCGCGCTCCTGATGGCCCCGCGGCCGGGACCGGCCCCGCGCCCCGTCAGCCGCCCGCCCCTCGCCCCCCACGGGTACGGGCTGCTGACCCTGCTCTGCGTCCAACGGGTCTAGAACACGGTCACCCGACCTCCTCGCGCGCCCCGCGCGAGGAGGTCCGCGGCCGCGCCCCGCGCGGCCCCCTCCACGTGACCGCTTCCCCGGGCGCGCCCCGCCGCGCCCCGCACCCCAGGACACCCACATGAGCAAGAACCTCGGTATCACCCTCGGCCTGATCATGGTCGCCGTCATCGGCCTCGGCCTCCTCATCGCCCTCGACGACCGGGGCGGCACCGCCGCCCCCGCGGCCCCGAACGACTCCGCCGACCCGCAGGCCGCGCCCACCGCACCGGCCGGAATCCTGGTCCGCGAGGACAGCCGCCACCTCGACCGGGTGGAGGAGGCGCCGGTGACGGTCGTGGAGTTCCTCGACTTCGAGTGCGAGGCCTGCCGCGCCCAGTTCCCGGTCATGGAGCGGATCCGCGAGGACTACGACGGGCGGATCAACGTGGTGATCCGCTACTTCCCCATGCCCGGGCACACCAACGCCGAGCCCGCCGCCGCGGCCGTGGAGGCCGCAGCCCAGCAGGGCGCGCTGGAGGAGATGTACGCCCGGATGTACGAGACCCAGGCCGAGTGGGGCGAGTCCCAGGACTCCGAGGCCGGGGTGTTCGTCGGCTTCGCCGAGGACCTGGGCCTGGACACGGAGGAGTTCGTCCGGGCCATGGAGGACCCCGCCACGCTGGAGCGCGTGCGGTCCGACTTCCGGGACGGCGTGACCCTGGGCGTGCGGGGCACCCCGACCATCTTCGTCAACGGCCGTCCCACCCCGAGCATGCCCGGCTACGAGGTGCTCTCGGCGATGATCGACCGGGAGCTGGAGGGGTGACCTCCACCGCCTCCCGCCGCGCCGCGGCGCCCCCGCCCGGGGCCGGAACTCCCATCGTCAGCCGGGCCCTGCCCTGGCTGCTCACCCTGGGCGGCGGCGCCGGGCTGCTCGCGGCACTCGCCCTGCTGGTGGAGAGGATCCGTGTACTGGCCGACCCCGGGCACGTGCCCGCGTGCAGCCTCAACCCGGTGCTCTCCTGCGGCACCGTCATGGCCACCCCGCAGGCCGAGGTCTTCGGGGTGCCCAACCCGGTCATCGGCGTGGTCTGCTTCGCCGTGGTCACCACCGTCGGCGCGGCCCTGGTCGCCGGAGCGCGTTTCGACCGCTGGTTCTGGCTCGGGCTCCAGGCGGGCGTGCTCTTCGGCGCCGTCTTCGTGCACTGGCTGATCTTCCAGAGCCTGTACCGCATCGGAGCGCTGTGCCCGTACTGCGTGGTCGTGTGGGCGGTGACGACACCCCTCTTCTGGTACGTCACCCTGCACAACGTGCGCTCCGCGCACCTGCCCACACCCGCGTGGGCCGGGGCACCCGTCGCCCTGCTGGTGCGCAACCACACCGTCGTGCTCACCGTATGGGCGCTGGGGGTCGTCGGCGCGGTCGGCCAGGCGTTCTGGACCTACTGGTCGACGCTGCTGTGAGCCCCTCCTTCCGACGGGCCGCCACGCGCGTCGGGGCCGACGCCCCGACGCGCGTGGCGGAACCCGTGACGGAGCGTGCGCGAAACGTAGGTTGGACGCATGCGCGTACTGGTCACGGGTGGTGCCGGGTTCATCGGATCGAGGGTCGCGGAGGAACTCCGCCTGGCCGGGCACGAGGCGGTCACCCTCGACGCCTACCTGCCCCAGGCCCACAACGGGAGGGACATCGAGGACAGAACCGTCGACGTCGTGGGCGACGTCCGGGACGGCGAGATCGTCGAGCGCGCCCTGAGGGGCGTGGACGCGGTCTGCCACCAGGCGGCGATGGTGGGGCTGGGCTCCTCCGACTTCATGGACGCCCCCGACTACGTCCGCTGCAACGACCTGGGCACGGCGGTCCTGCTGGCCGCCATGGCCAGGGCCGGGGTCCGCGACATCGTCATGGCCGGTTCGATGGTCGTCTACGGGGAGGGGCGGTACACGTGCCCCGAACACGGCGACGTCCGTCCCGGCCCGAGGTCGGAGGCCGACCTGCGGGCGGGCGTGTTCGACCCCCCGTGCCCCCGGTGCGCGGCCCCGCTCGCTCCCGGCCTGGTGGGGGAGGACGCGCCGGGCGACCCGCGCAACGTCTACGCCACCACGAAACTGGCACAGGAGCACCTGTGCGCGTCGTGGGCCCGGTCCGTCGGCGGACGCGCGGTGTCGCTGCGCTACCACAACGTGTACGGGCCGGGGATGCCGCGCGACACCCCGTACGCGGGCGTGGCCTCCCTCTTCCGCTCGGCGCTGGCCCGGGGCGAGGCGCCCCGCGTGTTCGAGGACGGCCGCCAGCGGCGCGACTTCGTGCACGTCGGCGACGTGGCGCGGGCCAACGTGGCGGCGCTGGAGGCCGTACCGGGCAGGGCCCGGGGGGAGCTGTCCGCCTTCAACACCGGCAGCGGGACGCCGCACACCATCGGCGAGATGGCCCGGGCGCTGGCGGACGCGCACGGCGGCCCGGAGCCCCTGGTCACCGGCGAGTACCGGCTCGGCGACGTCCGGCACATCACCGCCTCCTCCGACCGCCTGACGGAGGAGCTGTCCTGGCGGCCGAGGATCGGTTTCGCCGAGGGGATGGCCGAGTTCGCCCGCGCCGAACTGCGCGGTTCGGCCGGATACGGAGCACCGAAGGCCGATGTGTCCGCGTGTCGCGACCGCCTTTCCCGGCCTGTGTCCACATGACTTCGTAGCGTAACCAGGGTGATCAGAGAACCACACGAGTACGGCCAGGACGAACCGGCGCAGGCGCCGCCCGACACGGCGGGCGGCGACCCGCCGCCACCGGTCGACGTGGTGCTGCCCTGTCTGGACGAGGCGTCCGCCCTGCCCTGGGTCATGGAACGCGTCCCACCGGGGTGGCGGGCGATCGTCGTGGACAACGGGTCCACGGACGGATCGGCCGGTATCGCCGCGGCGCTGGGGGCGCTCGTCGTCTCCGAGCCGCGCAGGGGCTTCGGCGCGGCGTGCCACGCGGGCCTGTCCGCCGCGACCGCCGAGTTCGTCTGCTTCTGCGACTGCGACGCCTCCCTGGACCCCGCCCTGCTCCCGGCGATGGTGGACCGGGTGCGGGTCGGCGGGGCGGACCTGGTCGTGGGCAGGCGGCGCCCCGTCCGCAGGGGGACCTGGCCGGCGCACGCCAGGATCGGCAACGCCGTCGTCGCGCGGATGCTGCGCTCGCGGACCGGGGTGCGGGTGCGCGACATCGGCCCGATGCGCGCCGCACGCAGGACGGACCTGCTCAAGCTGGGGATGACCGACCGGCGTTCGGGCTACCCGTTGGAGACGGTCGTGCGCGCCGCCGACGCCGGGTGGCGGGTCGACGAGGTGGACGTCCCCTACCTGCCCAGGTCGGGGGCCTCCAAGGTGACGGGGACGTGGCGCGGCACGTGGACCGCCGTGCGCGACATGACGGCGGTGCTGCGCGAGCCGCCGGTCTCTGAGGGCGTGCGCGCGAGGGGAGGGCGGCCGTGACCCGGACCGTCGAGCCCGGCCTCCCGGCAGGGGACACCACCCTGCTGGTGATCGCCAAGGAACCCGTTCCCGGGCGGGTCAAGACACGGCTGACCCCCGAGTACTCGCCGAGGGAGGCCGCCGCGCTCGCCGAGGCCGCCCTGGCGGACACCCTGCACACGGTGCGCTCGCTGCCCGCGCGCAGGAGGCTCCTGGTGCTGGAGGGGAGGCCCGGCCCCTGGCTCCCGCCGGGGTTCGAGGTGGTCCCGCAGGCGGGCGGCGGGCTCGACGAACGGCTCGCGCACGCGTTCGCCCGGTGCTCGGGCCCCTCCCTGCTGATCGGCATGGACACCCCCCAGGTGACAGGGGAGCTCCTGGCACCCGCCCTGGCCCCGCACGCGTGGGAGCGCGTCGACGCCTGGTTCGGCCCGAGTGAGGACGGGGGCTTCTGGGCGCTCGGCCTGGCCGAACCCGACCCCCGCCTGCTGCGCGGTGTTCCGATGTCGACGGAGCACACCGGACGGTTCCAGCGCGCGCGGCTGGTCGGCGCCGGGCTGCGCGTGGGCGATCTGGACGTGCTCACGGACGTGGACACGCCCCGCGACGCCGCGCTGGTGGCCTCGCTCGTCCCCGGCAGCCGCTTCGGCAGGGCGGTCGGGCTCGCCAGAGCGGGGTGCCGGCGGTGAGCGCGACCGAGACCGGGGTCGACACGAGGTCGGTTCCGTGGCTGTGCGATCCCTACTCCAGGGCGCTCGCCGACGGCCGCGGCCCCCTCTTCCTGCGGCGCCCCGACGGGTGGATGCTCCGCCTGGACGTCGAACGCTGGTGCGGGGGGACCGACGCCGCGGACGAGAGCGTGCTGGAGCGCTCCGAGGGCGACACCCTGGACGCCGGGTGCGGACCCGGGCGCATGGTCGTCGCGCTCGCCGCCCGGGGCCGCACGGCGCTGGGCGTGGACATGAACCCCGTGGCCGTGTCGCGCGCGGTCGAGGCGGGCGGCCGGGCGGTGTGCGCCTCGGTGTTCGATCCCCTGCCCGGCGAGGGCGCCTGGCGTACCGCGCTGCTGGTCGACGGCAACATCGGTATCGGCGGAGCCCCCGGGGACCTGCTCGCCCGGATGCGGGAGGTCGTGCTGCCCGGCGGTCTGCTCATCGTCGAGACCGCCGCCCACGAGGTCCACGAGTGCGTGACGGTGCAGGTCACCGACGGCCTGGGGGAGCCGGGCGCCCCCTTTCCGTGGGCGCGGCTCGGGCTCCGCGCCCTGCGGCGGTGCGCGCGGGGGGCCGGGTGGGAGTGGTCGGAGGCCTGGCAGGTGCGGGGGCGCCGGTTCGCGGCACTGCGCGCGCCGCGGGGCAACCCGGCGCCGGAACGCGTCCGCCCCGCGGTGACGGCGTGACGCGGCCCGGACTCCACCAGCGCGACGTCCGGGACGCGGTCGGCGCCTCCCGGACGGGTCTGCGCACCGACCTGTCCGTGGCGGCCCTGGCCGCGCTCCTCTTCGCGTCGGCCGCCGTCGTCGGCACCCGGATCGAACGCGCCCACGGCGTCCTCCACGTGGACTGGCCGCCGCTGTACGCGTCCTGGTTCCCCCACGCGGGGCCCGGCACGGTCCCCGCCCTCGCCCTGGCGGCGGCGGTGGTGGCCTGCGGGCCCGCGGTGGCGCGCGCCCTGCCCTGGCGCGCCCTGGTGTGGGCCGTCTGGGCCGCGTCCGCGCTCTGGACCACCGCGCTCGCGCTGGTCGACGGCTGGCGGCGCGGGATCGTCAGCCGCCTGCTGTCCCCCCACGAGTACCTGTCCTCGGTCGACCGCTTCCAGGACGTGGGCGCCGCGCTGAGCACGTTCACCCGGCACATCCTCATCGGGCAGCCCGACAACTGGCCCACGCACGTGGCCGGGCACCCCCCGGGCGCCGTCCTGACCTTCGTCGCACTGGACCGGATCGGCCTGGGCGGCGGGGCGTGGGCCGGGATGTGGTGCGTCGTGGTCGGCGGCTCGGCCGCCGCCGCGGTCCTGGTCGCGATGCGCGCGCTCGGCGCGGAGTCGACGGCGCGCCGGGCGGCCCCGTTCCTCGTGCTGCTGCCCGCGGCGGTGTGGGTGGGCACGTCGGCGGACGGGTACTTCGCGGCGGTCACCGCGTGGGGTCTGGCCCTGCTCGCCGTGGCCGCGGCGCCCGGCGCGCGTGCGCCGCGCACCACCGCGCTGGCGGCGGGTCTGCTCCTGGGGTGGTCGGTGTACCTGTCCTACGGGCTCGTCCTCATCGGGATCCCGGCCGTGGCGGTGCTCCTGTGCGCGCGGACCGCGCGCCCCCTGCCCTACGCGCTGCTGGGCGCCCTGGCCGTCGCCGCGGCCTTCACGGCGGCAGGTTTTTGGTGGTGGGAGGGCTACCAGCTGCTCGTGGAGCGCTACTACCAGGGGCTGGCGTCGGTCCGGCCCTACGGTTACTGGGTCTGGGCGAACCTGGCCGTGGCGTGCCTGACGACCGGGCTCGCGACCGCGGCGGGTCTGCGCCGGGCGCTGGCACGGCTGCCCGGGGCGGTGCCCGGTCTGCGCCGGGCGCCGTCCCGGGAGACCGCGACGACGGCCCTGCTGGTGGCCGCCGCGCTCTGCGCGGTCGCCGCCGCCACCCTGTCGGGGATGAGCAAGGGCGAGACCGAGCGCATCTGGCTGCCGTTCGTGCTGTGGCTCGTCCCGGCCGCCGCCCTCCTGCCGGACCGCCACCACAGGGCCTGGCTGGCCGTCCAGGCGGCCACGGCTCTCCTGGTCAACCACCTGCTGCTCACCGGGTGGTGAACCGGGGCGCTCCACGGGGCCGGTGCCCCTCCATGTGCCGCCGTACCGCCTCCTCGTCCGCGAGGCGCACCGCCTGCCTGCCACGGCTGCGCCGTCTGCGCGTAGCTCCGCTCGCCGTACAGCCCCGCGAAGGTGGCGAGCCGGAAGAGGCGGCCGTTGACACCGGCCACGGGCCCCTCCTCGTCGAGCCGTTCGGCGGGCTCGAAGTAGGTCTCCCGGACCTGTTCGGGTGAGCCGCCCAGGCCGTAGCCGCCGTCGCCGGAGGCACGTGTCCAGCCTGCTGTCGCTCCGGCGAGTCCACCAGTGACACCGTGTCATGGGATGACGGTGCGAATCTCACGGAAAGGCCGTGACAGGCACACGTCGTTCGCGGGTGGTGTCTGTGTGCGACGCAGGTCCGGGCGCCGCGCGCGGGCACGGCCCGGAGCGGTGGGCCGGGCCGCGCGGCGGGGGAGGGCCCGGGGTTCACGCGTCGCCGGCGGGGACCGGCCGCGGGGGTTGCCGGGACGCGGAGCCCGCTGGCCGGGTTCTGCGCGTCCTGGGGGCCGACGCCCTCGGTTCGGGCACTCCCGCCGCGTTGAGGGCCGGACTTCCGGAGCGGGGCGGCCTCTCCGTACGGCGGGCTCAGCTGGTGACGTGCCGGTCGAGCCAGTCCATGAGGGGGCCGGTGGCCTGCCAGTCCGCGCGGACGGTGTCCAGGAGCTTCGCGGACAGCGGCACGTCCGGCCGCTGCACGTTGTGCTCGGCGCCCAGGGAGCGGTGGCGCAGCAGGTGCACGCGCGGGTGGTCGCCGCTGTACCCGCGGGGGTGGGTCTTGAGGGTGTCGCCGACGATGTCGAAGCCCCGGGCCGTCAGCTCCTCGACGATCCGCGCCAGCCGCGGACCCTGGCGCTCGTCGTCGACGCCGTGGCGGTAGCGCTCCACCTGCGCGCCCGACATCGCGTGGTAGCCCGCGCCCACCGAGAGCCCCTCCAGGCCGAGCTGGAGGTAGTAGCCGACCGGTCCCCGGGACTGGCTGACCAGGCCCACGTGGGTCTTGTAGGGGCTCTTGTCGTGGGAGAAGCGCACGTCGCGGTTGGGACGGCCCACCTTCATCGGGCCGAAGTCCTCCTCCAGGGCCTCGGCCAGGGCGCGCGCGGGCTCGCGCACGGCGCGCACGTACACCTCGTGGCGGCCGTGGAAGTAGTCCTTGGAGTTGTCCCGGGCCAGGCCGTCGAAGAACGCGAAGGCCTCCTCGGTGAAGCCGGTGAAGTCCATCCCTCTCCTCCCGCGGTGGCGGACGCGCGCCCGCCGTCCTACCCCCGCGGCGCTTCGCCGAACCCGGCCGCCACCGACGGTGCCCCGCGCGCCGCCGCCACCTACGACGCCGACGGCCTACCCGCCACCGCGGTCGACCCGCGCGGCAACGTCGAGGGCGCCAACCCTGACGACTTCACCTGGACCTACGGCTACGACGGCGCCGGGTCGCTGACCGGCGTCACCGACCCGCTGGGCCACACCCAGACCAGCGCCTGCGGCGAGCGCGGCTCCGGAGAGCGCGGTCGATGGTGGGACACAGACCCTGGTGACGTGTTTCGCGAGCGGGCCACACACCCCTTGCCCCACAGCGGATCCCGCCCTGACCGAAGACGGGACCAAGAGGTGTCGGGCCAGGTCACAGGTGCGCTCCACCATGCGAGTGCGCTACAGTCCTCGAACACGAGTTCGACAAGGCGGTGTCTTCCTCCCCGGCCGTTGACACGAGGGGGAGGGGTGTATCCGTGTTCGCCCACCTGCGGTCGGCGTCCTGGTACTCCTTCCGGCACGGCACCGCGGCCCCGGCCCGGCTCGTGGAGCAAGCCGCCGACGACGGCCAGCCCGTACTGGCGCTGACCGACCGCGACGGCCTGCACGGCGCGGCCGAGCACGTGAGCGCCTGCCAGGAGGCCGGGCTGAGCCCGGCCCTGGGAACGGACCTGGCCCTGGCCGTCCCCGACGGCGGCCGCGTCGTGGCCCTGGCCCGCGGCGCCCGGGGGTGGGCGTCCCTGTGTCACCTGGTCACCGCAGCCCACCACCGCCCCGGCCCGGTCGCCGTCACCCGCGAACAACTCGCCGAGCACCACACGGGCCTGGTGCTGCTGCTGGGGTCCGACTCCGACGTGGGCCGTGCCCTGGCCCAAGGCCGCCCCGCCCACGCTCGCGTCCTGCTGGCCGCCTGGCGCGCGACCGGCGCCGAGCTGGCCCTGGCCCCGCACGAGCACGGCGCCCTGGGGCAGCGCCGCACCGCGCGCGCCATGGTCGCACTGGCCGACGCCGAACGCCTGATGGCGGTGCTCACCAACGCGGTGCGCCACCCGGCCCCAGGCGACGCGGTGGTCGCGCACGCCCTGGATCGCATCCGCCAGCACGCCCCCGGCGGCCACACCCCCGAACCCCGCACTCCCCGCGCGCACCTGGCCCCGGGGGAACAGATGCTGCAGACCGCACTCGGCGTGTGCGCGGGCGACCAGGTGCGGGCCCGGCGCTTGGTCGCCCACACCCTCGCCCTGGCCGCCAGCTGTGCCCTGGACCCGACCGCGGACCTGGGCATGGGCCGCACCCATCTGCCCACCAGGCCCGACGCGCGCACCGAACTGCGCGCCCGCGTGTTCGACGGAGCCGCCCGCCTGGGGCTGGACCGCTCCCGGGCCGCGCGCGAGCGCACCGAGCACGAACTGGCCACCGTCGACCGCATGGGCCTGTGGACCTATCTGCTCACCATCGCCGATGCCGCCGACGCCATCCGCGCCCAGGGGATCCGCTGCTTCGCCCGAGGATCCGCGGTCGGCAGCCTCCTCGTCCACCAGCTGGGCATCTCCGCGATCAACCCGCTGGAGCACCACTTGGTCTTCGAACGGTTCTGCACCCCCAGTCGTCCGGCACCGGACATCGACCTGGACGTCGAATCGGCCAGACGACCGCAGGCCTACGACGCGGTGATCGCCTCCCACAACGGGGCCAGCGCCGCGGTGGCCATGACCGACACCTACCGGGCCCGCAGCGCGCTCCGCGACGCCGGAACCGCCCTGTCGATGCCCGCGGCCGAGGTCGAACGGATCGTCCAGGCCTTCCCTCGGGTACGGGCCTCGCGCATCGCACGGACGATCGAGGAGCTGCCGGAGCTGCGCGCGCTGGAGGGGATGGACACCGAGCCGGTTCGCCAGCTGGTGGGCCTGGCCCAGCGCCTGTCGGACCTGCCCCGGCACGTGGCGATGCACCCCTGCGGACTGGTGCTCTCCGACCACACGCTGGGCGACCGGCTGCCCACCCAGCCCTCCGGCGCGGGCCATCCCATGGTCCAGGCCGACAAGCACGCCGTGCAGACCTGGGGCCTACTGAAGCTGGACGTGTTGGGGGTGCGGATGCAGTCGTCCCTGGCTCACACCCTGGGCGAGGTGGAGCGCACCACCGGCCGCCGACCGGACCTGGAGTCCCTCCCCGACGGCGACGCGGCCACCGCGCACATGACGGCACTGAGCCGGACCCTGGGCTGCTTCCAAACCGAGTCCCCGGGTCAGCGGGAGCTGGTCTCCCGGCTGCGCCCGGCCACCATCGCCGACCTGGTGGCCGACATCAGCCTGTTCCGGCCCGGACCCATGGGAGTCGATGTCGTCTCGGCCTACCTCGCCGGACGCGCGGGCACCGCCACCCAGGCCCCGCACCCCGCCGTGGAGCAGATCCTGGCCGAGACCGGCGGTGCGCTCCTGTGGCACGAGCAACTCCTGCACCTGCTGGATGCCATGACCGGATGCGGCCTGGAACAGGCCGAGAACATGCGCCGGGCCCTGGGTGACGCGCAGGGCCGAGGGCAGGTACGAACCGAGTTCCACACCCGGGCCGCCGAACGCGGCCACACCCCCGACACCATCGACCAGGTGTGGCAGCAGGTGGAGGCCTTCGCGGCCTTCGGGTTCTGCCGCGCCCACGCCGCGGCCTTCGCGCTGGTGAGCTACCAGTCCGCCTGGCTCAAAAGGCACTTCCCCGCCGCCTTCTTCGCCGGAGTCCTCACCCACCAGCCCGGCATGTACCCGCGCCGGAGCCTGCTCCACGACGCCCGCCGCTTCGGCGTGGCCGTCCTGCCGCTGGACCTGCACGCCTCCGGCCGCCACTGGGCGGTCGAACGCGTCGACGACCTGCACTGGGGGCTGCGCCCACCGCTGACGGACGTCGGCAGCCTCACCGCGGCCGAACGCGACCGGATCCTGACCCAACGCCCCTACACCGACCTGCGCGACCTCATCGTCCGAGCCCGCCCGTCCACCCCGGCCCTGGACGACCTGATCCTCGTCGGGGCCCTGGACGCCCTCACCGGAGCCGAACACGGCCAGGGGCCCGGCCGCCGCGACGTGCTCCTGCACGCCCACACCCTGGCCCGCACCCGCCCCCGGCGGGCGGACGCCGCCGCCGACCAACTCTCTTTGGACACCGACCAGGCCCCGACCCCGACGCGTCGGACCGCGCCCATGAACCACCTCGACCGCCTCGACGAGGAGACACGGGTACTGGGCTACGAACTCTCCGGACACGTCCTCGACCGCCACGCCGAACTCCTCGCCGACCTGGCCGCCCGCCGGAATCTGGTGCACGCCGCCGACCTGAACCGGGTGCCCAGCGGCGCACCGGTGACCGTCGCCGGGCTCAAGCTCAGCGTGCAGACCCCGCCCACCCGCTCCGGGCGCAGAACCATCTTCGCCAGCGTCGAGGACCGCACCGGCCTCGTGGAGGTCGCGATGTTCCCCGACGTCCAGGAGCACTCGGCGGCGGTGCTGATGCGCGAGCGCCTGGTCGTGGTCAGCGGCCGGGTGCGCCGCTCCACACCGGGCGCCCTGGCCACCATCACCGCCACACGCGTCGAATCCCTGCGGCCCGACCGGTCCCGGGGAGGGCGGGGGATCGTCAACGCGCGGACACCGGAACGCTCTCCTCGCCGGGCGGGTTCTGCGGCAGACCGCTGTCGGTGAGAACGCGCTCAGGCTCCGGTGGAGGGCGCTGTGCTCGTCGATCACCGTCTCCGCTCCGCCGGGCAGCAGGTCGCGTGGGCGCCACCGGGCGCGCATCTCCCTCTCCCCGAACTCCCCGCCTGTGACCGGGTCCCGCCTCGAGTACTCTCGGTGAGGGCATAGGCCGGTACCGGGGGAGGGCGCATGTCGGCAGGTCTGCCGAAGGGGGAGGGGCGGGTCCTCGTGGTCGCCGCCGACGACGAGTTGCAGAGCCTGCTGTGCGCCACGCTGACGCTCGCCGGGTACGACGTCGGGCACGAGTCGACCGGGCCGGCGGCGGTGGCGCGGATGCGGAGGGAACCGATTGACGCCCTCGTGGTCGACACCTCCACGCCCGGACTCGTGCACATCCCCCGGATGAAGGCGAGCGAGCGCCAGGCCGCCATTCTCTTCCTGGTCCAGGAGGAGCGGTTCGCGGACGTGTTCGAGGAGGTCGGGTTCAGCGCGGAGGACTACCTGATCCGGCCGTTCCGGGCCACGGACCTGCTCGCCCGGGTCCATCTGCTGGTGCGGGACGGCGTCACCACCTCCCGCCGGGCCGTCATCGAGCGGGGCGATCTGCGGCTCGACGACGCCTCGTACCGGGCTTGGCGCGGTGAGCGGCAGCTCAGGCTGAGTCCTGCCGAGTACCGGCTGCTGCGCGAGTTCGCGCGGAACGCTGGTGCCGTGCTGTCCAAGGAGCAGATCGCGATGCGCATCTGGGGCGGCCTGCGCGACGACAACACGATCGAGCGCCTCATCTCCCGCCTGCGGAGCAAGGTCGACACCGAGCCTCCGGCGCTGATCCGCACGCAGCGCGGATTCGGTTACTCGCTGGTCACCGAGTGATTCCGCGCCCGGGCACGCGAACCTGACGAACTGTCAGGTGCCTGTCAGGTTCGGATCCGGGCGGTGTCAGGTCTGGCTGATGTGATCGGGAGTACCCGATCAAGGAGGCCACTCTTGACAGACACGACCACCGAACCGTCCGGCGCCGCACCGGACGTCATCGACTATCCGACACCGCGTGACGCCCGGTGCCCGTTCGCCCAGCCCGAGAACGTCCGCGCGACGACACGCGAGGACGCCCCGCTCACCCGGGCGCGCATCTGGGACGGCTCCACCCCGTGGCTGGTCTCCAAGTACGCTGACCAGCACGCGCTGCTCACCGATCCGCGCCTGTCCATCGACGAGAAGCGCGAGGGCTACCCGCACATGACGCGCGGCCGCAGCACAGCCGCGCAGCACACGCCGCAGCTCATCACGAACACGGACGCGCCCGAGCACACCCGGCTGCGCCGCATGGTGAACCTGCCGTTCACGGTCAAGAGGATCGAGGCACTGCGGCCGCGGATCCAGGAGCTGACCGACGGGCTGATCGACGAGATGCTCGCCGGGCCGAAGCCCGTCGACCTGGTCCAGGCCTTCGCGCTGCCGGTCCCGACCATCGTCATCACCGACATGCTCGGTGTCTCCTACGACAACCGCGAGGACTTCCAGCACGCCAGCCATGTGCTGGTCAGCCACGAGTCCACGCCCGAGGAGTCGGCGGCCGCGCGCGCCGTCCTGGGCCGCCACATGGGCGCGGCGATGGAAGCCAAGATGGCCGAGCCGACGGACGACGTCATGTCGGAACTGGCCAACCGCGTCAAGGCCGGGGAGATGACCCCGGAGGAGGCGCTCACCATGTCCGTCGCGATCCTCATCGCGGGTCACGAGACGTCGGCCAGCATGATCGCGCTCGGCACGCTCGCGCTGCTGCAGAACCCGGACCAGCTGGAGTACCTGCGATCGGTCGCCGACGACCGCAAGGCGGTGGCCGCCGCGGTCGAGGAACTGCTGCGCTACCTCAGCATCGTGCACACGGGCGTGCGCCGGATCGCGACCGAGGACATCGAGGTCGACGGCGCGGTGATCAAGGAGGGCGACGGCATCGTCCTCGACGTCGCCGCCGCGAACTGGGACGCCGCGCGCTTCCCCGAGCCCGACCGCCTCGACCTGACCCGTAACGCCCGCGCACACCACGCGTTCGGGTACGGCGCGCACCAGTGCCTCGGCCAGAACCTCGCGCGGGTCGAACTGCAGGAGGTGTTCCGCACCCTGTTCCGGCGTATCCCGGACCTGCGGCTCGCCGTTCCGGCCGACGAGGTCGAGTTCGCCTACGAGGGCGTCGCCTACGGCCTGCGCTCGCTGCCCGTGACCTGGTGACCAAGGGACCTGGGAGAAAGGAAGACCGATGACTTTCCGTGTGGAGTTCGACGAGCCGAAGTGCGTGGCCGCCGGACAGTGCGTGTTGGAGGCCCCCGAGGTGTTCGACCAGCGCGACGAGGACGGCGTCGCCGTCGTCCTCGACGAGACCCCGGCCGACGACCTGATCGAGAGCGTGCGGGAGGCGGCCGCCGTCTGCCCGGCTGCCGCGCTGCGGGTGGTCGAGCTGTGAGTGGCGTTCCGGAGAGCGTCGTCGTCGTGGGCGCCTCAGCGGGCGGCCTCGCAGCCGCTGAGGGACTGCGGCGCGGCGGGTTCGGCGGACGGATCACGCTGGTCGGCTCGGAACCGCACCTGCCGTACGACCGGCCGCCGCTGTCGAAGGAGGTGCTGTCCGGTGCGTGGGAACCGGGCCGTATCGCGCTGCGTTCCGCCGACGACGTCGCCGCGCTGAACCTGGACCTGCGGCTCGGAACGACGGCGACCGGGGTGGACCCGGATGCCCGCACCGTGGCCCTGGACTCGGGAGAGGAGGTCGGCTACGGCGCGCTCGTGGCCGCCGCCGGGGTGAGCCCGCGGCGGCTTCCGGGCGGGAGGGGGCACGTGCTGCGCACCCTGGAGGACGCGCTCGCGCTGCGGGACCGGCTGCGTCCGGGGCGGCGCCTGGCGGTGGTGGGCGCCGGGTTCCTCGGCGCGGAGGTCGCCGCCGTGGCGCGGGGCCTGGGCTGTGAGGTCACCATGGTCGAGCCCGCGCCGGTGCCGCTCGCGCATGCCGTGGGCGCCGAGATCGGCGAGGTGCTGACGGCGGCCCACACGGAGCAGGGCGTGGACCTGCGCACCGGTGTCGGCGTTGCCGAGGTGGAGGACGGCGGGCTGCGGCTCGCCGACGGCACCGCGGTGGAGGCCGACGACGTGCTGGTGGCGATCGGTTCCGTGCCGAACACCGGCTGGCTGGAGGCCGGCGGACTGCCCGTGGATGACGGGCTGGTGTGCGACGCGTACTGCGAGGCCGTGCCGGGCGTCTACGGCGTCGGAGACGTGGCGCGCTGGCACAACCCGCTGTTCGGCGTGCCGATGCGGGTCGAGCACCGCCTGCACGCCGCGGAGCAGGGCCTCGCCGTCGCACGGAACATCCTCGACCCCGAGGGGCGCAAGCAGTTCGCCCCCGTGCCGTACTTCTGGTCTGACCAGTACCACATGAAGATCCAGTCCTACGGCTACCTGCGCGGTCACGACGAGGTGCGGATCGTCGACGGCGACCTCGCCGAGCGGCGGTTCCTGGCCGTGTACCGCACCGGTCGGCGGCTGGTGGGAGTGCTCGGGGTCGGTGTGCCGCCAAGGGAACTGCGCGGGTGGCGGAAGCAGATCGCGTCCGGGACGCTCTGGGACGACGCCGTCGGCGGGGAGAGCGCGGTCGCACAGGCAGACGCAGCGGGACAGGAGATCCCCAAACGAGAGGCGGTCGGCAGTGACGCGTGCTGAGACACGGGACGAGGTGCTGGTCGTCACCGGCGCCGGGGGTATGGGCGAGGCGATCGTCCGCAGGATCGGGAGCGGGCGGCGCGTGCTGCTCGCGGACCGCTCCCAGGCGGCGCTGGACCGGACGGTCGCGGCGCTCGCCGAATCCGGGTACGACGTGACCGCAATGGTCACCGACGTGTCCGACCGGGCGTCGGTGGACCGGCTCGCCGAGGCAGGAGCCGTCGCCGGACGGCTGGCCGCCGTGGTGCACACGGCCGGTGTGTCGCCCGCGACGGCACCCGCCGCCGACCTGGCCGGACTGCCCGCCGTACAGGCGCTCGACACACCCGCGATGGCGTACGTGTTGGCCAAGCGTGGTAACCAGGTGCGGGTCGAGGCGGCCGCGCTCGCCTGGAACCGACTCGGCGCACGCGTCAACACCGTCAGCCCCGGAGTGATCTCCACGGCGATGGCCCGCGCCGAGGCCGAGGGTGAAACGGGCACGAGCATGCTCGGGATGCTGGAGGCCTGCGGCATCGGCCGGATGGGTTCCACGGGCGAGCTCGCCGAGGCCGTCGCCTACCTGACCGGTGTCGGATCCCGCTACGTCACCGGAACGGACCTGCTGATCGACGGCGGACAGGCCGCGTGGATCCGGTGGCACATGCCCCGCAGCGGGGCGGGGGCGCACGCAGGAGCGAGCCGATGATCGCTCTGACCATCTGAATCGGGCCAGGCGACCCCGTGTGGAAGGAACGCGCGCCGGGTGCGGACAGGACGATCCGGAAAGTGATCAGAGGATGGCCGGCGGACGGGGAAAGCGTGTGCGGAGACGCCGGGACGGGCGGGAATTCCGTGGCCTGGGTCCAACGCCCGTGCCCGATGGGCGGCCGCCCGCCGCCGGGCCGAGCGGGGTGGTCCGGGGATTTCCCGAAAACCGGATCTGAGTTTTCCCGGCCTAGAAAAAATACTCCGGTCACAACACATTTCCTCTAGCCCCTGCATCGCGCGTTCCAGTGTCCTGCGGCACACTGCTTTTTCGGGACAGGGAGATTCCTGTGTGATAGGTTCTAAGAAGTTGCAGTCGTGAACCCCGATGGATTCCATTTTTTCGGGCGATCACCGCGGTGACGGGAAAATCGTCATCTGCGGTTTTCTTCATGCTCCGAACGAGAGGTATCCCTATGGCGACCGGTACGGTCAAGTGGTTCAACGGCTCAAAGGGCTTCGGCTTCATCGAGCAGGACGGCGGCGGCCCCGACGTCTTCGCTCACTACTCGAACATCCAGACCGCGGGCTACCGGGAACTGGCCGAGGGTCAGTCCGTGCAGTTCGACGCCGTCGCGGGGGCCAAGGGTCCCCAGGCTGAGAACATCACTCTGGTCTAGGGGAGCCGACGCTCCTCCTGCGGCAGGGGCCCGCCCTCAGGGCGCTGGGCCCCTGCCGCTTTTCCTTTTTCTCCGCCGGATTCTCCAGCCGTCGCCCCCCGAACGGCACCGGCGTCCACCGCGCCCCGGGTCCTCCGGGCGAGCGCGGACACCCGCATTACTTATCCGGCGTACTCCGGTTTCCCCCTGCGAGGCCGAAAGGCCTCCCTCCCGGCGAGCGCCGCTGGCGAAAGGCCTCACATGAGTTATCCGCACCGCACCGGCACCGGCCGCGGCCGTCCCTCGCCGGGATACGGCCGACAGCGCCCCCGCACGCCCGGACACCCCCGTTCCGGCGGCCCTTCCGGGGAGTTCGCCCTCCCGGTCACCGTCACCCCGGCGCTCCCACCGGTGGATTCCTTCGAGGCGCTGGACATGCCCGCACCGTTGAAGCGGACCCTGACCCGGCAGGGGCTGACGGTCCCCTCCGAGATCCAGGCGGCCACCCTGCCGAACTCGCTGGCCGGGCGCGACGTCCTGGGCCGCAGCCGGACCGGTTCGGGCAAGACGCTGGCCTTCGGGCTGGCCCTGCTCGCCCGGCTCGACGGGCGCAAGGCCGAGCCCCGGCGCCCCCTGGCCGTGGTGCTCGCCCCCACCCGTGAGCTGGCCCAACAGGTGGACGACGCGCTGGCACCCTACGCGCGGTCGGTGGGGGCGCGCACGACGACCGTGGTGGGCAGCATGCCCATCAGCCGTCAGGCCCGCGCCCTGCGTCAGGGCGTGGAGCTGGTCGTGGCCACCCCGGGCCGCCTGCGCGACCTGATGGAGCGCGGCGACTGCGTCCTGGACCAGGTGGACGTCACCGTCCTGGACGAGGCCGACCAGATGACCGACATGGGCTTCATGCCGCAGGTCACCGCGATTCTCCAGCAGATTCCGGCCGACGGTCGACGCATGCTGTTCTCGGCCACCCTGGACCGCAACGTCGACACCCTGGTCCGCCGGTTCCTGAACGACCCGGTGGTCCACTCGGTCGACCTGTCCGAGGGCGCGGTCTCCACCATGGAGCACCACGTCATGCACGTGTCGCACGCCGACAAGCAGGACGTCGTGACCCGGATCGCGGCCCGCGACGGCCGGGTGATCATGTTCCTGGACACCAAGCGCGCCGTGGACCGGATGGCCGAGCACCTGCTCAACAGCGGCGTCCGCGCGGCACCGCTGCACGGCGGCCGGTCCCAGCCCCAGCGCACCCGCACCCTCGACCAGTTCAAGAGGGGCGCCGTGACCGCGCTGGTCGCCACCAACGTCGCCGCGCGCGGCATCCACGTGGACGGGCTGGACCTGGTGGTCAACATCGACCCGCCCACGGACCACAAGGACTACCTGCACCGGGGCGGGCGCACCGCCCGCGCGGGTGAGACGGGCAGCGTGGTCACGCTCGTGCTGCCCAGCCAGCGGCGCGACATGACCCGGTTGATGAGCCGGGCCCGGATCGACGCGCACACCGCGCGGGTGGATGCCCAGGACGTGGAGCTGACCAGGGTGACCGGAGCGCGTGAGCCCTCGGGCGTACCGGTCGCCGTGTCTGCCGGGGGCTCGCGAGAGCGGCGGCACCGTGGTGCCGCGGCACGCCGACCGCGCCGCTGACCCGACCACGACGGGGCCCGGGAGCGGGATGCTCTCGGGCCCCGTCGAGCTGGTTCCCCGAGGCAAGGGTGCTCGCCCGCGCCCAGGTCCAGAAGAAGGCTGGTCCCTCGGTACGGTCCTAACGTCAGGGTCTCGCATCCGGTAGCACGTGATGGTGTCGTCGCTGCTCAGACCGCTCCCGGCAGCGTGCTCGGGCAAGCCAAAGGCCGCCGACCAGGTTAAACACCCGGTCGGCGGCCTCGATCGAACGACTCAGCCGCTCTTCCTGCGGAACATCTTCTGAAGGGTCCTGCCACGGGTCTGGGTTGTGCTCATGGCTGCCATCGCGGTCGCCGTGACGATCACTCCGTTCCGCGCATGGCACCGCCGTCAGCACTCGCCGGGTCCGTGCGAACCCCAAGACCAGTGGGTCGCCGCACATCGGTGAAGCTGCGCTGAGGACATCGCGTACCGAACCTGTCGACCGCCGCCACGAGGACAGCGGCTGACAGAGTCCGGCACCTGGGCACGGTCGCGCCCAGGTGCCGGAGACGCCTCAGCGCCGGATCAGCTTCCGTCGCTCGCGCCGCCCTCGTTGGGCGGCGTCATGTTCGCGTATTCCTCGATGCGGTCGATGAGGCCTCCCTTGAAACCGAAGTACATCGCCACGGGCAGCTCGGTGCCGGACCCGTCGGGCATGTTGATGTGCAGCACGTGCTGCTGGAGCACCTCGTCGGGCTTCTGGAACTGACGGGTGATGTCGTACCGCAACGCAACGACACCCCCGCCGCTCGACATCTGCTTGAGCTGCTCGAGGTTCTCCTCGATCGTCTGCTCGCCCTTGCCGTCGTTGTGCCACACGGTGGCCGTGTCCGTGCACATCGCTCGCATGCTCGCGAAGTCGAACTTCTCCAGATGCCGCAGGTACTGGACCGCCTTCTCCATCAGCTCCGGTTCCATGATTCCGTCCTGTCCTTTCTTGTCGGGCTCTGTCATCGTGCTCCTGCTCCTTTCGTCGAGAACGGGCGCACGTTCCCCGGCGTCGACGACGACCGGAAGATGGTTCGCTTCAAGCGGGACCGGGCACGGGAACGCCGTGGAGAACACATGGTGGGGCAGGATCACCTGGTTGAAGTCGACCCGCAGGGTGCTGCCCCCGTCTGGGGGGAGGATCAGCCACCGACCGATCTCGGGTGTGTCGGTGCCGCTGCTGGGATCGGTGAATACCGCCAGACGCAGACCGGGGACGGATTCCAGCACTACCAGGGTGTGCTCCCGGCCGCCCAGCTCGACGACCAGGTCGCCCGGGGCGGACACGGTCTCCTTGCTTCGCGGGCTGGTCAGCCGCCCCACCTCGACAGTACGGCCGGGCACCGCCCGGTACTCGGCGTCCACGACCCAGCTCGGATCATAGGGATAGCGCGCGATATCGCGCAGCCGCGTGAGAACCGGTGCGGACGGGTCCCAGACGACCACGCCGTAGGTTCCGCCCCGCCCCTGGACGAAACACACCCGCCCGTCAGCAAGCTCCACCTGGCTGCCGGATTCCACTTCCACCGCACCGGTCACCGGCCGCCCGCCGACCGACACCCCGTCCGCAGCGGTGACGGTGAGCGTCAAGACCCCCGATGCGCTCACCTCCCATCGACCGGGCAGGCCCGGCACCCCCGGCTCGGGATGCGAGACCATGGCCAGCTGGACGGTGCCCGCCTTGCCACCCGGGCCGGCGACCTCCTCCCAACGGCTCTTCCGCCAGGTCGCGTACTCCGCCGGCACACCCGGGTGGCCAGAGTCCTCAGTAGACATAGATCCTCCTGTTCCTGTCGCCGCCCGAAACGAGCGCCCTTCAGGTACCACCCTGCGACGACGCGGCAGGATCTTGCAAACATTGTTGCTCTTCTGGCAAATTGACTGCCATGAACGACGAGAAGGGTGAGGACCTCGACGCCGTCGGTCCCCGGCTGCGCAAGCTCCGCCATGAACGCGAGACCACGCTGGCCGAGCTGTCGGCAGCTACCGGCATCTCCATCAGCACGCTGTCCCGGCTGGAGTCCGGCTCCCGGCGACCGACTCTGGAACAACTGCTCCCACTGGCCAGAGCCCACGGCGTCACGCTCGACGAACTGGTCGATGCCCCAGCCACCGGTGACCCACGTATTCACCTACGCCCCATCAGCTGCAAAGGGGGCATGACGGCCCTGCCGTTGACCCGGCGCCCCGGCGACATCCAGGCCTACAAGTTCATCCTCCCCGGAAGCGCTCGCCCGGACCAGCCCGCCCCCAAGACCCACGAGGGGTACGAATGGGCCTACGTCCTCAACGGAAAGCTACGGCTCGTGCTCGGCGAACACGACATGGTCCTCTCGCCCGGTGAAGCCGCCGAGTTCGACACCCGCACACCACACTGGTTCGGCGCCGCCACCACCCAGCCCGTGGAATACCTCTGCCTCATCGGACGGCAGGGCGAGCGCGCACACATCCGCGCCCGCACCCCTCCCAGGAAATGAACCAGCCCTTGCCGAAGTGGCAAACAAGTTTGGTGTTCTCCCACGCGGCCAGCCAGTCTCGTGCATCGACCCGGACCGCGGTGGCTCCGGGTGTCTCGCAGGCAGGAGAACGCAACGATGAAAGTTGTCATTGTCGGTGGCGTGGCCGGTGGCATGTCGGCGGCCACGCGCCTGCGCAGACTCGTCCCAGACGCAGAGATCATCGTGCTGGAAAAAGGCGAACACGTCTCGTTCGCCAACTGCGGCCTGCCCTACTACATCGGCGGAACCATCGAACACCGATCGGCGCTGCTGCTGCAGACCCCCGAGCACCTACGCGACAGGTTCGCGCTCGATGTGCGGGTACGTCACGAAGTGCTGGCGATCGACCGTGCCGCCCGGACGGTGGACGTTCGAGACCATCGCGCAGGTGTCGACTACACGCAGGAATGGGACCACCTCGTGCTCAGCACCGGCGCCGCTCCGGTGCTCCCCTCCGTCCCCGGAGCGGAGCGGGCGCTGACGTTACGAGACGTCGCCGACGCCGATGTCATCGCAGAGGCTGCGGCGCGATCACGTACCGCCGTGGTGGTCGGCGCCGGGTTCATCGGGCTGGAGATGGCCGAGAACCTCCACACCCGGGGGCTGTCGGTCGCACTCGTCGAACTCTCCGGGCAGGTGTTGCCGCCGTTGGACCCGGAAATGGCCCAGCCGGTGACGGACCACCTGCGCGCTCAAGGCGTCTCAGTGAACCTGGGTTCACGAATCCAGCGCATCGACGCGGACACCGTCGTGCTGGACGACGGCTCGATCCTGCCCGCCGACCTGGTGATCATGGCCATCGGCGTGCGGCCGGACAGCCGTCTGGCCGACTCGGCCGGTCTGACGACCGGCCCGGGCGGCGGCGTCGTGGTGAACGCGTCACTGCGCACCAGCGATCCCCGGATCCACGCGGTCGGCGACCTGGTCCTGAAGACCGACGCCGTGTCCGGCAAGGCGGGCCTCATACCACTGGCCGGTCCCGCCAACCGGCAGGGCAGGCTCGCCGCGGACGCGATCGCGGGCAGGGCAGTGCACGACGGGGGCAGCCAGGGCACGGCCGTGATCGGCGTACTCGGCTTGACCGCGGCAGTGACCGGCTGGAACGAGAAGAGGCTGCGCGCGGCGGGACGCCCACACCGCATCGTCCACATTCATCCGCTCGCCCACGCCGACTACTACCCCGGCGCCGCCCGGCTCGCGCTCAAGCTGGTCATCGATGCCCAGAACGACCAGATCCTGGGCGCGCAAGCCGTCGGCACCGAAGGCGTCGACAAACGCATCGATGTCCTAGCCACCGCCATGGCCGCCCGAATGCGCGCTTCGGACCTTCTGCGACTGGATCTGGCATACGCCCCGCAGTACGGCACGGCCAAAGATCCCGTCAACCTGCTCGGCTACGTGGCCGAGAACCTGGCCAACGGGACCACCGCGAACATCCAGTGGCACGAGGTCGAGGCGGCGCGAGCAGCCGGAGCGACCGTCGTGGACGTGTGCACCGCAGCGGAGTTCGCCGCAGAAGCGATCCCCGGTGCGATCAACCTCCCCCTGGACGGACTCCCGCACCGGCTCGGCGAACTGCCTCCTGGACGACTGATCGTGCACTGTCAGGTGGGACAACGCGCACACAGCGCGGTATGCCTCCTCCGCGCGCACGGACGGGACGCGGTCAACTTGGACGGCGGCCTGTTGACGTGGCGTGCAGGCAGCCGAACGCGCGGGAATCGGTGAGCAGAGATCCGAGTGGTGCAGTGAGCGCTGTTGATAAACGGCGAATCGTGTTCAGCCTCCTGGCCGACGCCAGACCCCGATGAAAGCAGGTAACTGCGTCGGCCAGTGCGGTGACTGGAAGGGTTCGCCGGTTGGGGATCATGCCGCGGTGGCCAGCGGGTGCCCTCCCCAGCGCAGGCCTTTCTCGCTGCGCACTCGGGCACGCTCGCGGCGTTGGGCGGTGAGCACGTGCGGATCGCGGGCGTTGGCGTTGCGCCACCGCAGGTGGGCGCGCAGAGCCCGCGTCTGGACCGTGTGGTTGGGGTGATGGGAGTTGGCGATGGTGAACTGGCGAAGCGGCCCGAAGCGCGCCTCGATCGGGTTGGCCCAGGAGGCGTAGGCGGGGGTGGAACACAACACGACCTTGTTGCGCCGGGCCCAGGCCCGGATCTTGGGGCCCTTGTGCGCGGACGGGTTGTCCATGATCACGTGGACGGGTGCGCCGTCCGGGCGTGCGGCGCGGATCGACTTCAGGGCCTTGCGCGTGTTCGCACCGCCTTTGCGCCGGTGGTCGGCGAGTTTGCGAATCGACTAGCGGGTGAAGGGTTTGCCGAGTGTGGTGGGGCGGGTGGTGGCCGTGGAAGTAGTCCTTGGAGTTGTCCCGGGCCAGTCCGTCGAAGAACGCGAAGGTCTCCTTGGTGAAGCCGGTGAGGTCCATCCCTCTCCTCCTGCGATGGCGGACGCGCGCCCGCCGTCCTACCCCGCGGCGCTTCGCCGAACCCGGCCGCCACGGCTCTCAGCACCTGCCGGGGATTGAACCGGGGCCGCACGCCGGGCGGCACCGGCCAGGCCCGGCGCCGACCGAGTGCGGCGCGCGGTGGCCCGGGCCTCAGCCGCCGTCCTGTTCGAGGTCGAAGCGCTCGCGTGCCCGTTCGATCTCGGTTGTGTGCGCCGAGATCCAGTCGAGCAGCACGTCCACCGGGTGCCGGAGCGTCTTGCCCAGCGGGGTGATCCGGTACTCGACGGCGACCGGCCGCGAGCCGACGACCGCGCGGTGGACGATGCCGTTGCGTTCGAGGCGGCGCAGGGTCGCGGTGAGCGACTTCTGGGTCACCGCGGGGATCGCGCGGCGCAGTTCGTTGAAGCGCGAGGGGCGCTCGCAGAGCACGTTGAGCACCTCCATCGACCACTTGTCCAGGATCTGGTTGAGGAGCTCGCGGTGCGGCGCGGTGATCCCGAGGTCGTCGTGGGCTGCCTGCCCGGTATCCGTCATGACACCTAGTCTCGTTGCGGTTTCCTTCTGATACCAGGTATCAACATTAGACCCATTCGGAACCAGTCGCGAGGACACAGGAATGACCGTTCAGCGTTTCACCCCCGAGGGCATGATGCGGCCCACCCCGTACCACCACGTCGCCGTCGGCACCGGTACGCGTCACGTGCACGTCAGCGGACAGATCGCCCGCCGCGCCGACGCGACCCCGGTGTCCCCGGGCGACCTCGCCGGACAGGTGGCCCAGGCGCTGCGCAACACCGCGACGGGCCTGGCCGGGGCCGGGGCGGCCTTCGACGACGTCCTGCGCCTGACCTTCTACGTCACGGCGTGGGAGCCCGGCAAGATCGACGCCTTCATGGCCGGGGTCGCGGAGGTCGCCGAGGAGATCGGCCTCCCGACGCCGCTTCCGCCGTCGTCGCTCATCGGCGTGGACTACCTCTTCGAACCCGACGTGCTCGTCGAGGTCGAGGCGACGGCCATCCTCGACTGACGCCGCCACCGCCGGGCGCGGCCCCCGTCCCGCACGGGGGCCGCGTGCCCCCTGGAGCGCGGACCCGGTCGGGTGCCAAGCCCAGGAGTGCCTTCCCGCGGTGGGGGCGGGTCATCGCGCGCGTCCTGCGGGCGATGACTCCCCTTATGCGCCCCTTACCTCCTGGTGGGGGCCCTCGTGTGTTGATACTTGCCGCGCGACAACAAAAATGTGGCTCTACGGCTTTTGAAGTCGTTTCTGAGGGAACGGTAGTGGTCGCACCGGCGCCGCCCGCCGGGCCGCAGCACCCGAACTGCGGTCGGGAGCGGGTCAGAGCACCGGTGTCTGCCCAGGCAGACAGACAGGAGCACACAGGACCAGAGCACCGGGGGTTTCCTCTTGTCCACCATGCTGAACCAGGACACCGTGTCCCAGACCGCCGCCGACCACACGACCCTCATCCCCGGAGCGCGCACGTCCGCCTCTGGGAAGGAGACCTCGGCCGAGGAACTGCTCGCCGAACTCCACGGCCTGGAGGAGGACGACCCGCGCGCGGCCATGTTGCGCGAGCAGGTCGTGGTCCGCTACCAGCCGCTGGTCAACAAGCTCGCCCGCCGCTACAACGGCCGCGGCGAACCGCTGGAGGACCTCAAGCAGACCGCCATGGTCGGCCTGGTCAAGGCCATCCGCGGCTACCAGCCCGACCGCGGCAAGCCCTTCATCTCCTACCTGATGCCCACGGTCACCGGCGAGATCAAGCGGCACTTCCGCGACCACACCTGGGCCATCCGCGTCCCCAGGCGCCACCAGGAGAACCGGATCAAGCTGCGCCAGGTACTCAGCACCTTCCAGCAGGCCCACGCGCGCGTGCCCACCAACGCCGAGATCGCCAAGGAGATGGGGCTGGACGAGGAGGAGGTCGTCGAGCTCGTCCAGGCCTCGGAGTCCTACCGCTCCCTCTCGTTGGACGCCCCCGACTCCGACGGTCAGGAGGGCGCCCGCCTGGAGGACCACCTGGGCAGCGAGGACGAGGGCCTGGAGCGGATCGTGCAGCGCGAGTCGCTCAAGCCCGCCCTGGCCCGCCTGCCCGAACGCGAGCGCGAGATCCTCAAGCTGCGCTTCTTCGGCGACCACACCCAGACCGAGATCGCCGACCGGATGGGCTACTCCCAGATGCACGTCTCCCGGCTGCTGAAGAACACCCTGGAGCAGCTGCGCGAGGACGTGGGCGAGAGCGCTCCCGACCGCGGCTGAGGACCCCTTCCGTCCCGGAGGGCGCCGCGGGGGCCGCTCTCCGGGACGGGTCGTGCCGGACCCGGCCGGCCTGTCCGCCGCGGGACTCCCGCCCGCGCGGCTCCCCGGCTTCCGTGAGCGGGAGGCGCAGCCCCGCAGGGGGCGATGACACCCGTGGACGCAACGGAGAACGAGGTGCCCCGGCCGGTGGGTGAACACCGGGCCGGGGCGTGTCCACCACCCGCACCAATCGGGTGGAGACCGTGAGACACCCTACCGGCAGGCACCGCGGGCCCCGTCGAAGCCTGGCCGGGCGGCCTTTCCGGTGCCACCCGACGAACATCCCCCGGGACCGCCGAGGGCCGGTTCCATGAGCTGTCCGTGCTCGGCCATCCGCCGCCCCTGGCCTTCTGCCCCCTGAGCCCTCGACCGCTGTGGGCGGCGTCCGTCACGGACGCCGCCCGATCGTCGTGCGCGCGGGAACCGTCCGTGCCCGTCCGGCCCGGGCCCGGCGAACCTGTCGGTTCGCTCCGCTAGCGTGGCCCAGCGCATGAGGCCCCACGCCAGCGAAAGGAACCACCCCCTGTGCCCAGAGCCCTCCTCAGAGTCGAAAGCCCCCTGGGCGTCGACCTCCCCGCTGTCGAACTGCCCGACCTCCCCGACCGGGTCCGCGTACGCGAACTGATCCGGACGCGCGTGCGGGAGGAGGTCGCCCGGTACGACCTCGACCGTTCCGCGCCCTACCAGGGCCTGGTCACTCCCACCGCCGCCGAGCGGCAGCTCGACACCGCGGCCCGGCGGACCGAACGGCCGACCGTGGACTGGGAGGAACAGGCCGACCTGGCCGAGCGGGCCTTCGAGAAGCAGCGGTTCGTGCTCATCGTCGGGGACCGCCAGGTGGAGTCCCTGGAGGAGTACGTCGACCTGACCGGCGAACCCGAGATCGTGTTCGTCCAGCTCGTCCCGCTGGTGGGTGGCTGACATGACCGAGACCACCGCTGAGACCACCGCGGCCCCGCCCTTCACCTCGATGGTCCCCTCGCCCGCCGGACGGCAGTGGGCAGGACGGACCGCCGAGGAGTTCGCTTCGGGCATCGACGCCAGGGGGAGGAGCTCCTGGGCCTACCGGAGCACGATGCCCGTCCGGGTCGAGGAGGTCCTGGGCCGCCTGCACGCCCCCGGCCTGCCGGAGCTGATCGAGGAGTGCGACCGGGTCATACGCGCCCACGCCCCCGACCGGGGTTGGCGGGGGTACACGGAGATCTCCTCGCTCGACCGGGGCACCCCGCTGCGCGACCTGATCGACCGGTGCGACGACGGCCTGAGGGCGCGCCTGGCGGTCTGGTTCCTGATCAACGCACGGCACCCCCGGCCCGTCGAGGTCGACGGACAGGGGCGCCACAGCGACTACTTCTCCAGCGTTCACCACCGTGCCGCGTTCACCCTGTGCCGTAGGGCACTGCCCTGGGACAGCGCCCTGCTCTCCCTGCTTCTGTACGCGCAGGCGCAGGGGCTCACCGACGGGCACGCCCACATCGACGTCTGCGAGCGGGCGGAGGACCACGTCCTGGCGCCGTGCGCGCAACAACTGCACGAGTACCGGGCCCACTGCCAGGAACGCGGAGACCTCCTGTTCACCTGGGAACCCGACGAACCTGAACCCCATGCGCGTGTACTCCTCCTGCTCCTTCGCCTGGGCGCCCCCCTGGCCGTCGACCACCTCCTCCCCGAGGGGGACCTGTTCGGCGACCTGCTCCGCGAACGCGAACCCTCTCTGGTCACCCGCCCCGGGTTGGCGGAGCTGCTCGTCCACTTCCTGGTCCCGCCCGGTTCCCGGCCCGGCCGCGAGTGGCGTGAAGGGCTCCGGCGCAGGTTGGCCGCGATCCCCGACGCGGAGGGCGCGCTGCGGCGCCTGGTCGAGGTGGTGCTGCGCACGCCGCGGGCAGAGGAGGGCCACTACGGTTCGAGCACGGCCTACTTCCTGATCCACGTGCACAACATCGTCAACGGCCTGGTGTGGGCGGTGCGGGAGCTGGCCTCGGAGGAGGACACCTGGTCGCTGCCCCTGCTGGAGCGGGTCGCGGTGTTCACCGGGACCGGGCCGGGCGGCTCCAAGCTGCTGCGTTCCGAACGCACGGCCTCCGCCTGTGTCCGGATCCTGGCCGAACGCGGTACCGACGAGGCGGTCGCCGTCCTCGCCCGCGTCCGCGCGCGGGTCAAGAAGAAGACCCTGTCCAAGGTGATCGACAGGGCCCTGGGGGAGATCGCCGACCGGCTGGGCATCACCGGGGAGCAACTGCTGGAACGCACCGTCCCCGACTTCGGCCTGGGCCGGGACGGGACCCGGACCGACCAGCTGGGCGAGCACCCGGTCACGCTGGCCCTGGCCGCGGACGGCAGCGCCGCACTCGGCTTCGCCTCCGCCAAGGGGCGTCCGGTCGCGAGCCCGCCCGCGGTCCTGCGCACGTCGCACCCCGACGAGGTCAGGGCGCTGCGGGCCGAACTCAAGGAACTGCGCCAGGTGGTGGCGGCCGAACGGGTCCGCCTGGAGGAGTTCCTGATCCAGGGGCGGGTGTGGGACGCCGCGTCCTGGACCCGCTACTACCTCGACCACCCGGTCACCGGCGCGCTCGCCCGGCGGCTGCTGTGGGAGGTGAGCGCCGACGACGGCCGGACCTGGGTGTGCGGGCTGCCCGGGGCCAACGGGGGCCACTGGCGTCTGACCGACCCCGACGGGACGGAGGTCGCGCACACCGCGACCGTGGACGGCGGCGCCCGGGTGCGGCTGTGGCACCCCGTGCGGAGCCAGCCGGAGACGGTGCGGCGGTGGCGGGAGCACCTGACCGACCGGGAGATCGCCCAGCCCCTCAAACAGGCGTACCGGGAGATCTACCTGCTCACCCCCGCGGAGGAGGCCACCCGCGTCTACTCCAACCGCTACGCCGCCCACATCCTCAAGTACGGGCAGGCCAAGGCCCTGCTCAACGAGCGCGGGTGGAGCGTTCACCAGCTGGGCGGTTGGCACGGCGGCGAGGACGGCCCCGCCGAGCGCGTCTACACCGACCGGGAGAGCGGGGCCTCATGGCGCGTCACCCTCGACATCGCCCTGGTCGACGACGACAACGATCCCGTCCGCAACTGCGGTACCGACCAGGTCCGCTTCCACCGCGCGGGGGAGGGGGAGCCCGCACCGCTGGCGGAGGTGTCGGCGCTGGTGCTGTCCGAGGCGATGCGCGACGTGGACCTGGCCGTGGGCGTGTCCTCGATCGCCGCCGACCCCCAGTGGGTCGACCGGGGAGAGAGCGCACACCTGCCCTACTGGCGTCGGGCGGCCTTCGGCGAACTCACCGAGAGCGCCGTCGTACGACGCGAGGCCCTGACGCGTCTGCTGCCGCGGCTGAGCGTGGCCGACCGGTTGGAGGTCGACGGACGCTTCCTGCGTGTGCGCGGGGATCTGCGCTCCTACCGGATCCACCTGGGCAGCGCCAACATCCTGATGGAACCGGACGACTCCTACCTCTGCGTGGTGCCCTCGGGCAGGGGGAGGGGGCCGGGGGTGTTCCTGCCCTTCGAACAGGACGGCGGCCGCCTGGCGCTGATCCTGTCCAAGGCACTGATGCTGGCCGGGGACAGCGCCATCGAGGACGCGAGCATCACCGGGCAGATCCGCCGCGGACTGGAGGAGTAGGGGGAGTTCGGGGGGCTGGGAAGCCGCGGAACAGCGGAGCGGGCCCCGGCACGTCCCTCACGTCCGCCCGGGCATCGGGTGCACCACGGTCGGATCGGCGGGAACGGGCGGCATCACGGATGGGTTCCTTCCTGGAGAGGGTGCGGCGGACGCGGGTTCCGGCGTCCGCCACCGGTGGTGGGCACGGCCGGTTCTCAGGGAGCGCCGAACCACGTGGAGAGCGCCTCGCGCAGCCTGGACGCGGTGCCGTCAGCCGGTTCGTCGACGGCCGCGGCCCAGGCGACGTGACCGTCCGGGCGGATCAGGAGGGCGTCGGCCGGCCGGTCGTCGGTTTTGGCGGTGTGGACGTCGACGCGCGGGTGCCAGGCCCGTGCGGTCTCGTGGAGGTCCCCGCGGCCGGTGAGGTCGAGCAGTACGGGACGCGCGGTACGCATGAGTTCCGCGACGCTGGTCATGCCCTGGTCGGTGTGCAGGGTGAGGTCGGGTGCGAAGGAGCCGGCCAGCGCGTGGTGGTCGGCGCCGGGCACCGGGTAGCGGATGTCGGACCCGGCGACGAGCGCTCCCATGCGGCGCAGCGGCTGCTCGTCGGCGAGCAGTTCCTGGAAGACCTCCCGGAGCGCCTCGGCGGCCGGGTCGTGCCCGCGCCGCAGCGCCACCTGGGCCCGGGTGTGCAGCATGGTGCGGGCCCCGGCGAGGTGGCGTTCGTCGTGGTAGGTGTCCAGCAGGCCCTCCGGCGCCCAGCCGTGGACGTCGGCGGCCAGCTTCCAGGCCAGGTTGACCGCGTCGAGCATGCCCGCGCTGATCGCCACACCGGTGGCGGGGAACAGGTGCGCCGCGTCACCGGCCAGCAGGATCCGTCCGTCACGGTAGCGCTCGGCCTGGTGGGCCTTGAAGGTGAACCGCGACAGCCGCACCGGCTCTCCCAGGGGCATGTCCACGCCGAGCACGCGGCGGAGGCTGCTCTGGAGCTCGGCCGTGGTCATCGGTGTGTCGTCGTCGTACTCGGTGGCCTCGTCCTCGACGGTGTAGAGGGAGGCGACCCCGGAGTCCGACGACGCGCTGACCCCGAGGAGGCCGTGTTCGGTCCGGGTGAAGCCCGAGCGGACCGTGCCGAAGCCGGGAACGTCGAGGTCGCCGTTGTCGAGCACGGTCACCGTGTCGGGCAGGGCGACCTGGGCCAGCCGGTTGACCTCCGGGTAGGTGGTGCCGGGGAAGGGGATGCCGGCCCGCTCGCGGACCCGGCTGCGCGCACCGTCGCAACCCGCGAGGTAGCGGGTGGTTATCCGGTACGGCCCGTCCGGGCCGTTCACGTCCACGGTCACCGCGGCGTCGTCCTGGCTCAGCCCGACCACCTCGTGTCCGCGTCGGACGTCGACGCCGAGTTCGGCGGCGCGTTCGTCGAGCAGCTGCTCCAGCCGCTGCTGGGGGAGGGGCAGGGCGTGCATCGGGGGATCGGCCAGCCGGGTGAGGTCCAGGTGCACACCGCCGAACGGGAACCGGGGAGCCGGGACGGGACCGGTGCAGGCTGCCTCGAACCGCTCCAGCAGACCCCGGTGGCGCAGCAGTTCCAGGATCTGACCGCCGAGGCCACCGGCCTTGGGGGTGCTCCGGCGCTGCGGGTAGCGCTCCAGGACCAGCGGCCGCAGCCCGCCCAGGCGCAGTTCGGCGGCCAGCATCAGGCCGGTCGGACCGGCGCCCACGACGATCACGTCAGCGTCCATGCACTTCCTTCCAAGGGAGCGGCACGAGACGGGACGTTCCGTGCCGTTCGGGGAGAATGCCCGAGCGGGAGCGTAGGTGTCAAGCGCGGTCCGGGCCGTCCCGTCGGGCGGGTGCGTCGACCGGCTCCCCGACGCCCTCTCCACGGGGACGGGCCCGTCCCCGTAGCCGCCGGTGTACCCGGCCGGGCACACGGAGCAGAAGGGGCGGGCCGCGTCGCGCCCGGTGCGTCACCGCGAGGAGCCCGTCCTCAGCGGCTGCGGCTCCGAGGCGCTCAACCCGTCGGCTGAGCCGCCCCGGCCGTCTCGGTGCCCTGCTCGACGGCCGCGTCGCCAGCGGACCGCCCGCGGCCGAACACCTCCTCGACGAGCCTCCGCGTCGTCTCCTGGAACGTCTGCGCCAGGGACATCCCGGCGTCGTCCACATAGGTCAGCGAGGCGGTCAGGACCCTGCTGCCGTCGGCCGTGGCGTACATCAGCGCCGCCGAGCCCGCGATGCCGCCGTTGTGGTGGAAGACGGTGCCGCCGTCGGTCTCCTGGACGAACACCCCCAGGCCGTAGCCGACCTTCGCCTCCGGTGTGCGCATCTGGTCGAGCAGTTCGGTCGGCAGGAGCCTGCCGCCCATCAGCGCGGAGAAGTACGTGTGCAGGTCCCGGGTGGTGGAGATCATGTCACCGCCGGCCGAGATCCAGGAGGGGTTCTGGCGGGTGACGTCGACCGTCCTCTCCCGGCCGTCCTCCTCGTACCGGTAGTAGGCGTGGGCGTGCGGCTCGGGGACCTCCGGCGAGGTGCCCGGCGCCACGGTGCCGGTCATTCCCAGCGGTCCCAGGACCAGCCGCTCCAGCTCCTCCGGGAACGAGCGGCCGGTGACCCGCTCGACCAGCAGCCTGGCCACCACGTAGTTGGTGTTGGCGTAGCTCCAGTCCGTCCCCGGCTCGAACCGGGACGGCTTGGACAGCGCCAGCCGCACCAGCTCCTCGGGCGCGTAGGTCCGGAACCGGTCCTCCACCCACTCCCGGCCAGCCCAGGCGACCCCCGGCGCGAACGTCCCGTCCTCGTAGATCTCGCCGGTGTGGTTGAAGATTCCGCTGGTGTGCTGGAGCAGCATCCGTACCGTGATCCGCTGGTCCAGTCCGAACTCGGGCAGGTGGTCGGCCACCCGGTCCTCCAGCCCGATCCCGCCCTCGGCCACCAGCATGAGCACCGTGGTCGCGACGAAGTTCTTGGTGGCGCTGCCGATCCGGAAGTGTCCGTCGGTCGGCGGCCTCTCCGGCTCGCCCAGCCTGCGCGCCCCGGCGCTGCCGACCCACTCGCCCTGCTCGTCGTGCACGCGCAGCTGCATTCCGACGAAACCGGAGTCGACGATCTCCTGCATGGTCTTGTGCAGTTCCGGGCGGTTCTGCTCGTTGGGGGTGAGGGACATGGTGGTGTGCTCCTTCGAAACGGTGACGCGGTTGGGCTGGAGGGAGGGGATCGCCGTGCTGCCGGTCAGAGGCTGTGGGCGGTGATGTCGCCGTGGGAGGTGGTGGCGTGGATGTCGAGGGTGGTGGTGCCGTCGTTCTTGAGGGCGTTGTGGATGCGGCCGTAGGGGGTGCCGGCGTTGAGGGCGGCGG
>NZ_JAAXPG010000013.1 GCF_012396365.1 Nocardiopsis alborubida
TCGAGCGGTTCCACCGCACCCTGACCGAGGAATGGGCCTACGCCCGCCCCTACACCAGCGAAGCACAAAGGCGGGAGGCGTTCGCGGGGTGGTTGCATCACTACAATCATCACCGGTTCCACACCGCGATCGGTGGCCCTCCCGCCTCCCGCGTCACCAACCTCTCAGGTCAGTACACCTAGGCCCAGGTGACGTCCTGGTGCTGGGCGGCGAGCGCCGCGTAGTGGGCCGGGGTGTGCTGGAGCACCAGCCGGTCGTTGTCGTTGAGCTCCCGCACCACCTTGCCGGGTACGCCCGCCCACAGCGTGTCCGGCGGGACGGTCTTGCCCGGCGGCACGAGGGAGCCCGCCGCGACCAGGGCGCCCCGGCCGACGCGGGCGCCGCCCAGGACGATGGCGCCGATGCCGATGAGCGCGCCCTCCTCCACGACCGCGCCGTGCACCATCGCCTTGTGGCCCAGGCTCACGTCGTCGTGCAGGAGCACGGGCTCCCCGGGGTCGGAGTGCAGGCCGCACTGGTCCTGGATGTTGACCCTGTCACCGACGACGACGTCCTCGGTGTCGGCGCGCAGCACCGACCCGTACCAGACGCTGCTCTGGGCGCCCAGGCGCACGCGGCCGACCACCACCGCGCCGGGTGCGATCCACGCGCTCGGGTGGACCTCCGGTCGTCCGAAGTCCGCCCCGCCCACGCGGGGCCCGGCGGGCCCGCCTTCCGTGCGGCCGTTGTCCATCTCGTGGCCCTCCCTGCGTCTCGTACCACTGTGTCCCGTCTCCCCGCGAGGGGGCGGATCAGCGGGAAGTTGACCGCTCTGCCCCCGTACGGGGATGATCGCGCATACCTTAGTAAGAACGTGACCGGGGTCCGCACGGCGATGTGCCGGTCGGGGATCTTGACGCGGCCGCGCCGCGCGTGTCTACCTTGGTCGCCTGGACGGTGTCCACGGCGTTACGCTCCGCTCCCGACCGGTGCCCCCAGGCGGCTAGGCCGGTATGCAGAAAAGGGCACTATCGGGCGTATGTCGCTAACGAGACCCGACGGGTGTCGTAGTGACAATGGGTACGGGTCAACTCGCACCTTCTGCGTCGTACAGTCACAACGGTGTAAGGACATGAAGGGCACATGAGCGATATGTTGCCGGGCGGCGGACTCCAGCAGGACAGGTTTCCGACGGTGCGCAAGGGCGGTTACGACAAGGCGCACGTCGACGACTACTTCGTGCGGATGGACAACCAGTTCAAGAGCCAGCGCGAGCGTCTCCAGCGGCTGGACGACGAACTGGAGCAGTACAAGCGCGACCTCGCCATCGCCCGTGAGAAGGCGCAGGTCAAGCCGGAGCACGAGCAGATCAGCGAGCGCATGGCCGAGATCCTGCGCATCGCCGAGGAGGAGGCCCAGGAGCGCCGCTCCAGGGTCGAGTCCGAGGTGAAGGAGGCCGAGAAGAAGGCCCAGGAGGAGATCGCCAAGTACCGCAGGGACGCCGAGGAGCACGCCGAGCGGATCCTGTCCTCCGCGCGCTCGGAGGCCCACTCGATGGTCGACAGCGCCAAGAAGGAGGCCGACCAGCTCCGGGAGCAGGCCAAGCAGGAGGGCGAGCGCCGTCTGGGCGAGGCCGAGGCGCGGGCGAAGAAGATCCACGACACCGCGGACCGCAGGCTCGCCACGCTCACCGCCACGCACGCCGAGGCGCTGCGCCGCCTCAAGGACATGCACTCGACCCTGGCCGACCTGGTCGCGGCCGAGGACAAGGCGGGTGCGCTGGAGACCGGACTGTCCCGCGAAGAGGTGACCCCCGCGCCCGCCCCGGCCAAGCCGACCCCGGTCAAGTCGGCCCCGGCCAAGCCCGCCGCGGCGGCCAAGGCCCCCGAGCGCGCCCCGGAGCCCTCCCGGCCGCAGCCCCGGCCCGAGGCGGCCGCGCCCGCCCCGGCCAAGCCCGCCCCGGCCGCGCCCGAGGACAAGGACGAGGCCACCACCAAGCTGCCTCCCCTCCAGCAGCAGCCGGACGAGGCGACCGTGCGCATCAGGCCGGTGGCCAAGCCGGAGCCGACCGGCCAGGACCAGGCGGGGGCCTCCTCCCCGAAGGACCAGGCCGAGTCCGCTCCCCGTCCTCCGCAGGGCGCCCGCTTCACCGGCCCCGCCCCCGAGGGCGACCAGAAGCCGCAGTCCGGTCCGCAGCAGGGCCAGGCGGGCCCGCAGCAGCCGCAGTCCGGCCCGCAGCAGGGCCAGAAGGACCAGGAGAAGGGCGGCGACCCGGGCATCACCGGTGTCTACCGCCACCCGGAGTCCGGCCACAACCAGCCGCCCAAGGGCGAGGACGGCGTCCGGGTCATCCGCAAGCCCTGAGCCCGCGGGCTCCACACGGACGGGAGCGGCCGGGGAGTCCTCCCCGCACAGCCCTCCCCGGGTCCGCCGCGCTCCCCGGGAGGCGCCGCCCCGGAACGCGATCCGGGGGTGGGGACCACGTCCCCGCCCCCGGCGTTTTGTGGCCGCATGTAGGGTGACGTCCGCCTTGTCGCAGGCTGTCGGCTACGATGCCGACAGCCATGATTATCCGCGCGGCCATCCGGTCGGACCTCGGTGCGATTCTGCGTCTTCTCAGGGAACTCGGCGACACCACCCACGCGCAGAGCGCGCACGTTCGCATGTCCTCCGCCGCCGTACGCGCCTGGACGCGGATGGAGAACGACCCCGACCGCACGATCCTCGTCGCCGAGCAGCGCGGCCAGATCATCGGAACCCTGGACCTGCTGGTCGTGGCCAACCTGACCCACGACGCCCAGCCCTGGGCCGTGGTGGACAACCTCGTGGTCGACCCCCTGACCCGGGGCCGCGGCATCGGCCGGGCGCTCATGGAGGACGCGCTCGACCGCGCCACGCGGGCCGGGTGCTACAAGGTGGA
Organism: Nocardiopsis alborubida; assembly: GCF_012396365.1. Taxonomy (GTDB): domain Bacteria; phylum Actinomycetota; class Actinomycetes; order Streptosporangiales; family Streptosporangiaceae; genus Nocardiopsis; species Nocardiopsis alborubida. Next base: position 2,900 of record NZ_JAAXPG010000013.1, read on the forward strand.
ACTGCTGTCGCACGAGAACGGGCAGGACGTCCACGGGTTCCACACCGCGCTGGGCTTCGACAGCTCCGCCGAGGGCTTCCGCCGCTACCTGTGACCCGCGGGCGTCAGCGCTTGGCGGCCGGACCCCCGCTCAGCGGCACGCCCCGCATGAACACCACGGTGGCCAGCCCGATCACGGCGATCGGGATCCCGGCCAGGAACACGCCCTGCATGGCGTGGTCGAAGGCGCCCACGACCACCTCGCGGACCGGCTCCGGCAGCGAGTGCACCAGTTCGGGGGAGCCCTGCGCGGCCTCGGCTGCCTCCGACAGCCCGACCGACAGCTCCTGCGCGCCCGAGTCGGTCCCGGCGGCGGCGTCCGCCGCGACCCGCGCCCGCGCGTCGGCCGACGCCTGGGCCAGTTCGGTGTTGAGCCGCCCCACCATCACCGCGCCGAACGCGGCCACGCCGGTGGCGCCGCCCAGGTTGCGGAAGAACACGACGGAGGCCGTGCCCGTGGCCATGTCCGTCACGGGCAGGGCGCTCTGCGTCGCCAACAGCAGGATCTGCATGCACAGGCCCAGCCCCAGGCCGACCATCGCCTGGCCCGCGACCACCGTGGTCAGCCCGCTGTCCAGGTGGGCCAGGCTGAGGGCGGTGAACCCGACCAGGCACAGGGCCATGCCCGCGACCGGGTAGGCCTTCCAGCGTCCGCTGCCGCCCACCGCGTAGCCGGAGCCGATCGAGGTGACCAGGAACGACGCCACCAGCGGCAGCGTCATCAGGCCCGACACGGTCGGCGTCATGCCGTGCACCATCTGGAGGTACTGCGGCATGTAGATGATCAGGCCGAACATCATCATCCCGACGCAGGCCGACCCGAGCGAGGACAGCACGAACGTCCGGTCGCCGAAGAGGCGTGCCGGGATGATCGGCTCCCGCGCCCGCCGCTCGACCACCACGGCCGCGGCGGTGAGCAGGACGGCCGCCGCGCCCAGGGTGTAGGACAGCGGCGAGTTCCACGGGAACTGGGTGCCGCCCAGGCTCAGCAGCACGATCACGGTGCTCGCGGAGCTGAAGATCAGCCCGGCGCCCAACCAGTCCACGGGCGCGCTCCGGCGGGGGACGAAGGGCATGGTGAACATGAACTGGATGACGACGAAGGCGAACAGGGCCAGCGGCACGGTGATGAGGAAGCACCACCGCCAGCCGAGCGGGCTGTCCACCAGGAACCCGCCCACCAGCGGCCCCAGCACGGTGGACACTCCGAACACCATGCCGATGAGGCCGCTGTAGCGGCCGCGCTCGCGGGGCGGGACCACGTCTCCCAGGATGATGTTGGGCAGCGTGGCCAGTCCGCCGACGCCCAGCCCCTGGAGGGCGCGGGCCGCGATCAGCCAGTTGATGTCCTGCGCCAGGCCCGCGGCGACCGAGGCCGCGATGAAGATGCCCAGGGCCAGCTGGAAGAGGAGCTTGCGGCCCCAGACGTCGGAGAGCTTGCCCCACACGGGGGTGGAGGCGGTCATCGTGAGCAGGGCCGCCGTGGCGACCCAGGCCAGGCGGTCCTGGCCGCCCAGCTCCCCCATGATCGTCGGCAGGGCGGTGCCCACGATGGAGTTGGTGAGCATCGAGGTGAGCATGGCCAGGACCAGGCCGACCATGATGCGGCGCACCACGCGGCGCGAGGGCAGCTCGGGGGCCCCGTCGGCCGGGGCGTCCGCGGCGGAGGCGTCCTCGGCCGGTGTGTTCGTCAGAGGGGTTTCGGTAGGGGGATCATCGCAGGTCGGCGCTCCCGCGACCGCCTGGGGTTCGACGTCCGGGGGAGTGTCCCCGGCCCCGGTTCCTCCACGCAACGACTGTCCCACGCAAGCCCCCCGATCACGGACGCACAAAAGGCCCCGCGGCGTGCTGCCGGGGGCGTCGTCCTGCCCCCAGGTATATGTAAACACTGTTGACCTGTCAAATCGATATCTCTCCGCACGTTTCGGTATGCGCCGGTTCGCCGGAGGTGTCAACCTGGAGTACTGACCGCCAGACCGCAGCCGCCAAGGGGTACGCAGATGGACCGTCCGGACGAAACCGGAGGCGGCCCCGGGCCGACGCGGGGACGGGAGGCCACCAGGGCCCGCATCCTCGCCAGTGCCAAGGAACTGTTCACCAACGAGGGCTACGGCTCGGTGTCGTCGAGGATGATCGCCGCGCACGCGGGGGTCAACGTCGCGCTCATCAACCGCTACTTCGGCGCCAAGAGCGGGCTGCTGGCCGAGCTCCTGCGCGAGGACGGCGTCTTTCCGGGGCTGATCGAGGGCGCGCCCGCCACCCTCACGCGGCGGCTGGCCGAGCACGCGGTGAGCCGCCTGCACGGTGAGGCCACCGCGCTCCAGCGCGCCCTGGACGACTCCGCGGGCGACCCCGACCTCCAGGCGGTCTACCAGGGGCGGATCACCAGCGCGATGATCGACCCGCTGACGGTCTACCTCGGCGGCGACGACGCCCGGGCGCACGCCTCCCTGCTCTCGGCCGTGATGCTGGGGCTGACCCGGGTGCGCGTGGTCGAGGGGGCCACGGCGCTGCGCGCGCTCGACCGCGAACGGCTCACGGAGCGGATCCAGGCGCTGCTGGACCTGTGCCTGGACGACTTCGCCGAGGAGGACGGGGACGCGCCGGAGAGCCGGTGACCCCGGGCGGTTCCTCCGAACAGCCCCTCCGGGCGAGCCCTCCCGTCGCTTCCTCCCCCCGCTCCCGCCTTGCGCCTCCTTTCTGCCCCCGCACCCTCCCCGCGCCCCCGCACCCAGGCGGGCGACACGTTTTGCCGGGACGGCAAAGAACGTCGCGCCCCGCGGGCCGCGCGTGGAGAGTGGGGCGCGGAGGTGGTCGACATGACCGGTGAACACACGGCGGACTCCCCGCCCGAGGAGATGGGCGAGGACTTCTGGAACGAGCGCTACCGCTCGCAGGAGAGGGTCTGGAGCGGTAGGCCCAACCGCCACCTGGTGGCCGAGGCGGCCGACCTCGGGCCCGGACGGGCGCTGGACGTGGGCAGCGGCGAGGGCGCCGACGCGATCTGGCTGGCCGAACGCGGCTGGCGGGTGACCGCGCTCGACATCTCGACCGTGGCGCTGGACAAGGGCGCCGCCCACGCCCGCGAGCGGGGCGGGGACGTTCCCGGCCGCATCACCTGGAAGCGGGCGGACGTGACCCGCTGGTCCCCGGACGGGGACGAGTTCGACCTGGTGACCTCGCAGTTCATGCACCTGCGCAAGCGCTGGCGCGCTCGGTTCTTCGCCGCGCTGGCCTCGGCGGTCGCGCCCGGGGGAGAGCTCCTGGTCGTCGCGCACCACCCCCGGGACCTGGAGGAGGGCGTACCGCGCCCGCCTGACCCGGACCTGTTCCACACGGGCGACGAGGTGGTGGCGGCCCTGCCCCGGGGGGAGTGGACCGTGCTGGCCGACGAGGCCCGCGCCGGGACGGCGACCGTGGGCGAGAAGACCTGCACCGTGCACGACCTGGTGGTCCGCGCCCGCCGCGAGGCCTGAGCGGCCGGAGCCCGCGCGGGCTCCGGCCGACCGGTCGGGACTCAGTCCCGGAGCTTGGCCACCACGTCGATCTCCACGAGGATGTTCGCCAGGTCCGAACCCACGGTGGTACGCACGGGGTAGGGGGCGCTGAAGTGCTCCTCGTACACGGCGTTGAACTCCGGGAAGTCCGCCCTGAGGTTCTCCAGGTGGACGGTCGCCTTCACGACGTCGTCCAGCGTCAGACCGTGCTCGGCCAGCACGGCGGAGATGTTGGCCAGCACCTGGGCGGTCTGCTCGCCCACGGTCGGGGCCACGCGGCCGGTCTCGGGCTCCTGCGGGCCGAAGCCCGCGGTGTACAGGAACCCGCCCGCGACCACTCCCTGGCTGTACGCCCCCGCCGGAGCGGGGGCGTTGTCTGTGCGGACCGCCTTCTTGGACATCCGTGGACTCCTTCGCTGGTCTGCGCCGGCGGCGCGTGCGCGCGCCGGTGCCCGTGCCGTTTCACGGGCGCTTTACTGGCAACAAAGTTACCAATTTTCTTCCGGGCAGCGTATCTTGGCCACACCGGACACCGGTCGGCCGAGCGCCGCGCCGGAGCGACCGGTACGTCGAACGGAGGAACAGTGCATCCCGAGACCGTACTCACCGGCGGACGGGTGGTCGACGGCACCGGCGGTCCCTCCCGCCGCGCCGACCTCGTCCTCCGCGACGGCCGCATCGCCCACATCGTCCCACCCGGCAGCGCGCGCACCACGGGCACCGTCGTGGACGTGGACGGACTCGCGGTCACCCCGGGGTTCGTCGACATGCACTCCCACTCGGACCTGGCCGTCCTCGCCGACCCCGCGCACGAGGCCAAGACCCTCCAGGGAGTCACCCTGGAGGTCCTGGGCCAGGACGGGCTCGGCTACGCCCCCGTCACCGACGACACCGCCGGGGAGCTGCGGGCCCAGCTCGCCGCGTGGAACGGCCTGCCCGACCTCGACCACTCCTGGCGCACCGTCGGCGAGTACCTCGACCGGATCGACGCGGGCGCCCCCGTCAACGCCGCCGTCCTCGTCCCCCAGGGCAACGTGCGCATGGCCGTCCTGGGCGGAGAGGACCGCCCGCCCACCGACGACGAACTCGACCGCATGCGCAGGATCGTCGCCCGGGGCATGGCCGACGGCGCGCACGGACTGTCCACCGGACTGACCTACACCCCCGGCATGTACGCCACCGACGACGAGATCGTCGCCCTCCTCGAACCCGTCCGCGCCGCGGGCGGCTACTACTGCCCGCACCACCGCAACTACGGCTCCCGGGTCGTGGAGTCCTACCGCGAGTGCCTGGAGACCGCGCGCCGCGCCCAGGTCGCCCTGCACCTGGCGCACTGCCACGTCAACTTCCCGCAGAACCGCGGCCGCGCCCCCGAGGTCCTGGACGCCATCGACGAGGCCACCGTCCGCTACGGCCTCGACGTCACCCTCGACAGCTACCCCTACCGGGCCAGCGCCACCCACCTGGGCGCCCCGCTGCCCGGCTGGGTGCAGACCGGCGGCACCGCCGCCACCCTGGAACGCCTGCGCGACGCCCCCACCCGCGCGCGCGTCCTGCGCGAGATCGAGGAGGAGGGGACCGACGGCAACCACGGCGTCCCCATGGACTGGTCCGCCATCGTCGTCACCGGCGTCGCCGACCCCGGGCTTTCCTGGGCCGTCGGGTCCTCCGTCGCCGACCTCGCGCGTACGCGCGGCCGCCTCCCCGGCGACCTCTACATGGAGCTGCTCGTGGCCGACGAGCTGCGCAGCGGCTGCCTGCTCCAGGTGGGCAACGAGGAGAACATCCGCACCATCATGCGGCACAGCTCCCACACCGCCGGGAGCGACGGCATCCTCGTCGGCGCCAGGCCGCACCCGCGCGGCTGGGGCACCTTCCCCCGCTACCTGGGCCACTACGTGCGCGAACTCGGCGTGCTCACGCTGGAGGAGTGCGTCCGCCACCTCACCTCCCGGCCCGCGCGTAGACTCGGCCTCACCGACCGCGGCGTCATCCAGGCCGGTGCGGTCGCCGACCTGGTGGTCCTGGACCCCGCCACCGTGGACGCCCGCGCCACCTACGAGGAACCGCGCCTGGCCCCCCGGGGCATCCACCACGTCCTCGTGTCGGGTAACTTCACCGTCCGGGACGGCCGTCGCACCGACCGCCTGCCCGGCCGATCCGTCCGGAGGAACCGCCGATGAGCGAGCACCCGACCGCCCCGGGGAGCGAACCGACGAACAGTACCGACGTCGTCTGCGTCGGCGAGACCATGGCGGTGCTCGCCTCGGCCGAGGCGCTCGCGGCCGGAACCAAGCTGGTGGTGGGCACCGGCGGCGCGGAGTCCAACGCGGCGGTCGCCCTGGCGGCCCTGGGGCACACCGCCTCCTGGGTCAGCCGCGTCGGCGACGACCCCTTCGGCCGCATCGTCACCGACGCCGTCTCCGGATGCGGCGCCGACGTGACCGGCGTGGAGGTGGACCCCGAGCGCCCCACCGGCCTGTACGTCAAGGACACCGGCCCCGGCGGCGCGGGCGTGCTGTACTACCGCGCGGGTTCGGCCGCCTCCGCGCTGTCGGCCGCCGACGCCGAGCGGGTGTGGGCGCGCGACCCCCGCGTGGTCCACCTGTCCGGCATCACCCCGGCCCTGTCCGCGCGCGCCGCCGCGCTCGTGGAGCACCTGCTGGACCGGCGGACCGGGAACGGCGCGCTGCGCTCCTTCGACGTCAATCACCGGCCCGCCCTGTGGGGGGCCAGGACCGCCGCGCCGGTGCTGCTCGACCTGGCCCGCCGCGCCGACGTGGTCCTCGTGGGCCGGGACGAGGCCGAGCGCCTGTGGGGCACCCCGGCTGCCGAGGACGTGCGGGCGGTGCTGCCCGAGGTGCCGGTCCTGGTGGTCAAGGACGCCGAGCACGGTGCGACCTGCTTCGACTCCGACGGCGCGGTGTTCGTGCCGTCCCCTCCGGTGGACGTGGTCGAGGCGGTGGGCGCGGGCGACGCGTTCGCCGCCGGGTTCCTGTCCGGCCTGCTCGACGGCCTGTCCGTGGAGCGGCGGCTGCTCCTGGGCCACGCGGTCGCGGGCGCGGTGCTGCGCTCGCCCGGGGACGTCCTGGAGGCCCTGCCCGCGGAGGTCGCCGGGATCCGCGGCTCCGCGGGGGCCTGAGCGCCGGCCCTCAGCCGATGACGATGGCACCCGCCAGGACGGGGTCGCCGAAGCTCACCGAGCCGTGCCCGGAGGCCAGCGCGCGGCTGCCCTGGCAGCTCGTGCCCGCGAAGAGCGCGAACTTGACCCTGCTCTCCGTGGAGATCCCGGTGACGCCGCCCTGTCCCGTCTTGAGGGTGCGGCAGCCCCCGTTCTCCACGGTCTGCTGGTAGCCGGACTCGAAGGTGACCCGGACCGGGGGAGCCTGGTCCTGTCTGCTCGACAGTCCGGCGATCGCTCCGGCGATGGTGGCGGACATGGTGGCGAGGTTCGCAGGGCGGATCGGCACGGTAACTCCCCTTCTCTGCCGGCCCGCACGGGGCGCCCGGCGAGCACGGAGTTGGTTACTCTGTGTCATTTAGCTACAGCTTCACGCGAACCGAGAGGAGCCCCGGCGGAGTGTCGGCGGATTTCTGCGCCCGTCGGCCGCCGCCGCCGACCGCTCCCGGGCGCGACCGGGAGTCAACGGGGCGCCGCACGGCCGGATGTGCGACCGCCGAACATGCCCTAAAATGCGGTTCTACCGGAACGGGGAGGTGAGGGCGTCGTGAGCCTCCTTCTCGCGTTCTTCGAGTTCCTCATGCTGGGCGTCGTCCCCGCCGAACTCCTCCCGGTCCCCGGCTCCCTGTCGCTGCTGGTCGCCGCCGTCGGCGCGGCCGTCGCCTGGTACGTCCTGCGCGGTACCGGCGCCTGCCCGGCGCGCGACGCGGCCTCGGGCGCGGTGCACGCGATGCGCCGCAGGTCCGCTCGCCTGCCCGTGCTCACCCTGTGTGACCCCGATGCGGCGGGGCGGCCCCGTCCCAGAGCACCCGGCGCGGCCCTTCCGGCCGCTCGCTGACCCTTCTCCGTACACCCCCGCGCGCGTGCGCGTCCGCGTCGCGCCCCGGGTGTGCGTCGCGCTCCGCCCCGCGCGGGCGCGGTCCCGAGCGGCCCGACGTCTGTTCCCCTCCCGTCGGACGAAGGGCCTTCCCGCCTTGTACAGCCTCGGGCCGATCGCGGCCGCCATGACCCTGCTCTCGACCGTCCTCTCCGCCCTCACCTCACTGCTCACCCCACTCACCGGGGGCCTGGCCGCCGGACTGGCCGTCGTGGCCCTGACCGTGGCCGTGCGCCTCCTGCTCGTTCCCCTCGGGGTGGTGCAGGTCCGGGCCGAGAAGGCCCGGGCGCGCCTGGCCCCGCGGCTGGCGGAGATCACCGCCCGGCACCGCGAGGACCCCGAGAGGCTCGTCGCCGAACAGCGCCGGGTCTACGCCGAGGCGGGCACCTCCCCGCTGGCGGGCTGCCTGCCCTCCCTCGCGCAGATCCCCGTCATGATCGCCCTCTACGGCGTGTTCATCGGCGCGGGGAGCGGTGAGGAGGCGATGCTCGCGCACACCTTCGGCGGCGTCGAACTGGGCGAGACCCTGCTGGGCGGCGCGGGCGGAGCGTCCGCGGCGCCCGTGTTCGCCGCTCTCCTGGCCCTGATCGCCCTCGTGGCCTGGGCCAACCGCCGCTACCTCATGCTGCCCATAATGCGGGCGGGCGCCGAGGCCAACCCGGGACAGCCCCAGCTCCCCGGGCTCCTGACCTACATGCAGTTCACGACCGTGGCGGTCGCCGCGTTCGTGCCGCTGGCCGGAGGCCTGTACCTGCTGACCTCCGGCGCGTGGGCGCTGGGGGAGCGGCTCCTCCTGCGCCGGGTGGTCCCGGACTGAGCCGTGGCACGGCCCCCGGAGCGGTTCGGGGGCCGCGCCACGACCGATCCGTCAGAAGTCCACGCTGACGCAGGCCAGGCGGTCGCCCGCGGTGCCCGCCTCGCCCTCACCGGTGTGGGTGTGGTGCTCGTGCAGCACCAGAGACCGGGCCTCGCCCTCGCGGAACTCCCAGTCCACCGTGCTGGTCGCACGGGCGTTGCCGTCCTCGTCGGTGGTGAAGTCCAGCCAGACCTCGTTCTCGGGGTTGGCGTAGGCGGGGTCGCTGGAGGGCTCGTCCTCGGTGGCGGCCGGGTCGGCCTCGTTCTGGTAGTGGGGGCCCGCGTCCGCCGGGTCCTCACCGCAGGGCCGGGTGTGCACGTGGGCGCCGAAGTCGCGGTCCCCCTCCAGGCTGGTACCGGTGAACTGCACGTGGGTCCGCCCGTCCTGGACGCGTACCTGCACGTCGGAGGTGGCGCCCCCGGGCACGGCGGTCTCGTCGTAGGTGATGGCGCCCGCGCCCTCGCCGGGCGGAAGGAAGGTCGACGCGGTCACGCTGGGGGAGGCGGTGGGCGCGGTCTGAGGGGATTCCGGGGAGGCCGCGCCGCCGTTCTCGGCGGGATCGGACTGCGCGCATCCGGCGGCGAGGGTCGCGGTCAGGGCCAGGCCGACGGCGAACGGTGTGATGCGCATGACGGAACTCCCGGTTGCTCTCAACGGTCGCCCGCAAGACTACCCAAGGTACCCAGGGGATAACTAGGCGTGCGGAACGCGATCTGTCGGGGGAGGGAAGGGCGTCCTGAGGGTGAAGGCCTCGGGGGTGGGGCCGTCGGCGCGCAACAGGTCCAGGCGCCTTCCGGCCTCCTCGACAGTGGGGATCGTACCGCTGGGAACCCACCACAGAACCAGGTACGCCTCCCGCAGGTGCTCGAACCACTCCCGGCGGCCGCGCAGCAGTTCCAGGTGCTCACTGCGGTAGGTGAAGTTCCACAGCGACTCCACGTCCCGCCAGACGGAGTAGTTGATCAGGAGCCCGCCGCCGAAGGGCCGCATGCCGGTGGCGTCCTCCTTGCCCTCCTCGACCAGCCGCCACACGAATCCGGGGGCGCTGTCGGCCAGCGCGTTGATCGGGTCGATGCGGGAGGCGAAGCCCGTCATGGAGGGGTCGTCGAGGGGGGCCCTGAGGACGCCGACGTTGATCTGTGCCAGGTGGTACCCGGAGGGGGAGGTCTCGTTCACGGGACACAGCACACCACGGCCGGACTTCTATGTCAACGATCATTGTTTTTGGAAATCACCACGCAGCACCGACCCGGACGGGCGTCCATCCGGGCCCTCCCGCCGTCCTCGCCGCGCCCCTCCAGCAGGCCGCGCAGCAGCTCCATGTTGAGTCCGCAGGCGAGCGGGGGGAAGGCGTGCGCCAGGGTGTGGAAGGGACAGTTGAGCAGCCGCACGTCGTCGCCCTCCCCCGCGGCCGCGTCCGGCCCGGAGCCGTCCCCGCAGGCGCGGCCGGCCCCCTCCACGGGCTCGTAGCCCCGGGCGCGCAGCAGTTCCGCCAGCGTCTCCCCCCGGTGCTCCGCCCCGATCCGGCGGCCCTCCTCGCGGGCGGCGGCGTGCAGGGCCTCCTCGGCCCCGTGCCGCTCCACCGCCTCCGCCAGCACGTGCGCGGCCAGCTCGTAGTCCCTCGGCGGCAGGTGCAGCGAAAGCTCCCGGTCCGCGCGCCGGTACAGCTTGGCCGGACGGCCCGACCCCGGCCCCTCGCGGCCGCTCACCTTGCGGCGGGCCACCTCCAGCAGGCCCGCGTCGGCCAGCCGGTCCAGGTGGTGCGCGGCCAGGGTGCGCTGGATGCCGAGGGCCTCCGCCGCCTGGCCCCGGCTGACCTCGCCGTGCGCCGCCGCCACGTACTCGTACAGCCTGCGGCGCACGGGGTCGGCGAGGGTCTGCGCGGCGTCGATCGAGGAGTCGTCCATGCCCCCATTGTCGGCGCGGCCCGGCACCGCGCGCAGTGGGACACTGGTGGACGACCACGACCCCTGCCGAACAGGCGACATGCGAACGATCAGACGCGACGGCGAGCACGAGCTGGAGATCCGCAGATCCCGCTTCCTCTGTGCGTTGGCCAGGGCGGACACCGAGGAAGCCGCCCGCGCCTTCATCGCGGAGCGCCGTAAGGAGCACTGGGGCGCCAACCACAACTGCACCGCCTACGTCCTCGGCGACCAGGGCGAGGTCCAGCGCTCCAGCGACGACGGCGAGCCCTCCGGGACCGCGGGACTGCCCATGCTGGAGGTGCTGCGGCGCCGGGAGCTCACCGACACCGTCGCCGTGGTCACCCGCTACTTCGGCGGGGTCAAGCTCGGCGCGGGCGGGCTGATCCGCGCCTACGGCAACGCGGTGTCCGCCGCAGTGGACGCGCTCGGGGTCCTGGAGCGCCGCGAACTCCTCGTCGTGGACGTGTTCGCCGACTACGTCCTCGGCGGGCGCCTGGAGAGCGACCTGCGCGACTCCTCCCTGACCGTGCGCGACGTCGCCTACGCCGACCGGGTCCGTATCGAGGTGGCCCTGCCCGAGGCCGATCTGCCCGGATTCGGGGTCCGCCTGGCCGAGCTGACCGGCGGAAGGGCCGAGTTCGAGGTCCGGGGGACCACGGTCGTCGAGGTGGAGCCCTGAGCCCGCGCCACGTCCCATGGCTGTAACGACTCGCTCTCCCTGTGTCCGCCCGCCGCGGCGCGGCTTAGGATTTGCCGTAAACGTCATCGTTCGTGGGGAGAAACCGTCCATGCGCCGCTCACGGGTGCCCCGGGCCCTCACCTGTGGACTCGCGGTGCTGCTGGCCACCGCGTGCACCGGTGATCCGGAACCCCCCGCGCCCCCTGCCGGGGAGGAGCCCGCCCCCGTCCCCACCGCGTTCGAGGGGGAGGCTCCGCCCGGGATCGAGGGGGAGATGCTGCGCTACCTGCACGGCGGATCCGCCGACGTCCACGAGATCTTCGCCGATCCCCTCGGCGTGCGCATCAGCCCGGTCGGCGACGCCTTCCTCGTCAGCTCCGGCAGCGAGGACCGCCACCTGCTGCACGACGCCGCCACCGGCGAGACGCTGTGGGAGGGCGCGGCGCGCTTCGACGGCTTCGGCACCGACCGCGACGGCGAGCGGGTGCTGCTCATGGCGGACGCCGACGGGCTGCCGTTCGTCCTCGACGCCCGCGGCGAACGGCTGTGGGAACCGGCGCGGGAGGGTGACGCCTACCTCGACGGCCTCGCCGTGCGCCGCCCCGGGGGATGGACCGCCGAGGAGCCCCACGGGGCGTTCTCGCTGCTCGACGGCGGGGGCGGCGAACTGTGGGAGTACGAGTTCGAGGCCCCGTCCGAGCCCGAGGCGGAGGAAGGGGCCTCCGGGGCCGACGGCGGGTCCGGTGAGCCCGGGGAATCCGGGGAAACCGAGTCCGACGAGGGGGTGGAGGAGCCCGGGGACGGAGGGGAACCCGAGGAGCCCGCGCTGGGAGTGCCCGTCGCCGCTCGGGACGACCTGGTCCTGCTCGCCACCGGCGGCCCCGTCCTGCACGCCCGCTCCATCGGCGCCGACACCGCGGGCGAGGAGCTGTGGACGGTCGACGGCGAGGACGGGGACCTGGGCCTGCCCACCTCCGCTCCCGCCCCCGCGCCGCAGGTGATCGGCTTCTACACGCTTCCCGACGCGGGCGCCGGGACCGAGTCCCCGAGCGAGTCCGCGTCCGAGGACTCCGGGGACGCCGGGGACGCCGGGGACGGGGAGGACACGGGGGAGGACGAGGCCGACGGCGAGGAGGTCCTGCTGCTGCGCTGGGCCCGGTCCGAGGCGCCCTCGACCCTCTCCGCGCACGACCCCGACACCGGTGACCTGCTGTGGACCCTGGAGGAGCCGGGCGCGAACCCGGTCGCCGGGGCCTTCGGTTCCGGCGGGGTCGCGGGCAGCCTCTACGACGAGGCCACCGGAACCCTCCTGCTGCCCCAGGCCAGCGGTGAGGCGCCGGTGGTCGCGGTCGACCTGGCCGGGGGAGAGGTCCTGTGGGGCCTGGAGGAGGAGGCGGGGTCGATCTCCCCGGCCTTCGCCTTCGAGGGCCTGGTCTACGGCGACTCCCGCGCCAGCGGCGGACAGGACCGGCAGCTGGTGCTCGACGCCGTCACGATGGACGTGGTCGAGGACGAGCTCCCCGCGTACGTGGAGGCGGTCACCGAGAGCGGGCACGCCATCCTCGTGCACGACCGGCAGCGGTTCGTCTACGGTCCGCCCTCGGACGAGCCCTCCGAGGGGGAGTCCGGCGAGCCCTCCGACGCGGAGGGTTCCGGGGCCCCGGGCGACGAAGCCAGCTGACCGGTCCCCACGGGAGCGCTTCGCTGGCACGGAACCGGGCGGCGGGCGGGCCGGAACCGTTGCTGGTGTGGTGCAAGGGTTCTGACCTGCGGTGATCTTGTGCTTATGGCGAGGCTCGACGGCCCAGACCCGACATAAGTACAAGATCGCGGCGTGGGGAGCGAGCCGGTCCCTCCGGGGCTTGGCCCCTCCGCGTGTCCGGAACCGGCGGCTCGCGCACGCCGCACCGGCGGTGCGCTGCGGACACCGGGGCGGCGGGATCAGCCCCTGCGCTCGGGTGTCCGCAGAACCACGTCGATCCCCAGCGCGCCCGTGTGCACCGTGCCGTCGTCGAAGGCCTCCCACTGCCAGCGCGCGGCGTGCGAGGAACCCGCGGCGACCACGACCGTGTCCGGCGGCAGGCTCGTCAGCACGTGCTCGTCGGCCTGGCCCAGCGGACGCGGGACCACCACCACCGTCGGCGGCTCCGTACCCGGGTCCAGCCCGTGGATCGGGTCCGGGGCCGCCACCACCGGGATCGTGTCGGGGACCAGTGAGTGCAGGGGGCGCCCCTGCTTGAGCACCCGCACCTGGAGGCCCGCCGCGTGCAGCCCGTCGGCGACCACGCGCACCGCGTCGGCGGCCACCTTCGGGTCCCCGTCCACCGCCAGCAGCCCGCGCATGCGGGTGAAGTCCACGTGCACCAGGGCGTCGGTGCCCTCCTTCTGCCCCAGGCACACCAGCACCCCGCGCAGCGCGGTCCCCGTCACCGTGTGCACGGACGTGCCGAAGCGCACCGGTGCCGACGACCGGCCGCTGCCGTAGCGCCAGGTGGTCGTGTCCACGGCCCGCCAGGAGGAGGCCGGAGGGGTCGCCCCGGCGGGCACCACGGCGGTCGTCTCCGAGGGCGTGGTCAGCAGGGCCACGGGACGCGCGGGCACGTCGGCGGGCGCGCCGATCAGCTCCGCGTGCGCCGTCCCGGCCCGCCTCGCGGCGTCGGGGTCGGCGGCGATCAGGTCCGTCGCGGCCCGGCGGCGCCGCGCGGCCGCTCCCGGGCGCGAGGGCCGCCGCGTCCGCGGCCGGTTGGCCCGCGCCGCCGCGACCCTGCGGAACGGCCAGGTCAGGGCCCGGCCGATCGGCTGCCAGAACAGGGTGATGAGGGTCAGCAGGACCAGGCCCGCCGCGCCCGCCGCGAGCAGGCGCGGGTCGATGCTCGGCTCCTCCTCCGCGGCGGCGTCGGCGGTGGCCTGCGCGGAGGGCTCCTCCTCCGGGGGAGGCGTGTACGCGGGCGGGGCGGGGGGAGGCGAGGGCGGTTCCTGCCCCAGCGCGTTGGCCTGGTCGACCGCGACCACGCACAGGGGGTCCAGACCCTCGTAGACGCCCTCGCCGCCCGCGTCGAAGGGCACCACCAGGCGCCACTCGGGCAGCACCCCGCGGTCCTCGCCGAGGGCGCCGCCGTCGGCCTGGGTGCGGCCCGCGTTGTACTCGTAGATCTCGTCCGCGCGCTCGGGGTCGCCCAGGACGAGGCTGGCGATGCCCTCCAGGCCGGGGGAGCCCTCCGGGACCACGTAGTAGTACACCGTGGGACAGATGTCGTAGGTCCCGGTGTCGGTGGCGGTGTCCGCCGCGGCCGGTGCCGCGGACACGGCGCACCAGGTGGCGAGGGCCGCCATGAACGCCAGACCCCCGCGCGCCGATCGCGCGTGCGAAGATCCGGACCGTGCCGCCGCTGTCAGGGTCACTCGCTCTCTCCTGTGGCTGTCTTCGCTGCTGGGGAACGCCTTCCGGGGCCGCGCGGGCCGGCGTCGCCGAGCCTGGAGCCGCTTCCGCGGGGCGGCGGGCGCCGTCAGGGATGACGAAGGCAAACCCTACGAGGTTCGTGAGAACTTTGCGCGCCCCTGGGGCGTCTGCTCAGTCGTGGGCGTGGCAGTCTATGATGTCGGACTCTCCGAACGCCCCCGGACCCCGGGCCCGCACAGTCCCCTCCCCAACCCCGTGGCAGGTGTGAGATCGCCTGAACCGCGCCGTTCTGCGATCCGGAAAGCGAGCGATACGGGACGTGGCCAAGCAACCGCGCACTCACTACAGGTGGGACCTCCTCGGCAAGGAGGAGGACCCGGTTCCGTGGTCCGCCTATGACGCCCGCTCGCTCAAGACGTTCTACGAGGGGCTGGCGGACTCCGCCGAGCAGGCCGCCGCCGACCTCCGCAGGCTGGACAAGGGGCAGCTGGGCGAGGGCAGCACCGTCGACGCCCTCAAGGAACTCATCGAGGAACTGCCCAAGTACCTGGACAAGGCCCACAGCGCCTACGAGAAGGGCTACAAGGCCCTCGACACCTGGACGGGCGCGCTGGAGACGGCCCGCGAGCAGAGCGGGATCATCGTCTTCGAGGCCGAGCAGGCCTACCTCGCCCTGGAGGACCCCGATGCGTGGAAGGAGGAGGCGGACGGCGACGACCCCGTCCGCGACGCCTACGTCACGCGCCTCCAGACCGTGCTCGGTGACATGGACGACGCCGTCGGTACGTGTAAGAACGCCCTGGAGGAGGCCAAGCAGGGCGACCCGAACGAGCTGTGGGGATGGCTGGACGCGATCGTCACGTGGGTCGAGGAGAACCCCCTCATCTACGCGGCGATCCTCGTGGTCGGCGGTATCGCCGCCATCTTCATCCCGGGCCTGGGCATCGCCCTGGCCCTCGGGGCGCTCGCGATCAGCGCGTCCACCCTCCACCGCGAGGGCAAGCTCGGGTTCAACATGGAGACGGTCACCACCCTCGGCCTGGACCTGATCTCCCTCGTCCCCGGCGGCGTGCTCCTGCGCGGCGGACGCGCGGTGACGCGGGGGCTGACCGCCGCGGCCCCGCGCGTGACCGGAAGCATCTCCTCGGGCGTGCGCGGCGCCTCCTCCGCGGTACGGGGCGCCACCAGCGGGGTGCGGGGCGCTGTGGGCGGCAACCGCGCCGTCCGGACCGTCACGTCGACGGTGAGCCGCGTCAGCCGGGACCACCCGATCATCTCCACGACCATCACCACCGGCGCCCGGGACACCGCCGTCGGCATGGGCTCCTCGATCGCGGTCCAGATGGCCGCCGGCACCTCCTGGGAGGACATCGACCTCGGGTACGAGCTCGCCAGCGCCGCCGCGACCAACGTGCCCGGCGCCGCCGTCGGCGCCGCCCGCGATCACGGATCGCTGCCGTCCTTCCTCGGCGGCTCCGACGGTTCGGGCGGCGGCTCCGGGCCCACCCCGGGCGCCGACCCCGCGCCCGCGGTCGGCGACGGCGCGTCCCCGGACCCGGCCGCCACCCCGTCCGCCCCGGACACCCCCGACGCGGGTGGGGGTCCGGCTGCCCCGGACACGGGCGGGGATCCGGCTACCTCGGGCACGGGCGGGACCCTGTCCACCCCGGAACCGGCCGCCGCTCCGTCCACCCCGGAACCGGCCGCCACTCCGTCCGCCTCGGACACGGGCGGAATCCCGTCCGCTCCTGACACCGGCGGTGCTCCCGCGACCGCCGACACGGGCGGTACCCCCGGAGCCACCGCTCCCTCCTCTTCCCCCTCCCCCTCCGGGGACGGACAGGACGCTTCCCCGCAGGGCGGTACGGCCCCCTCCGGCACCGGCGACGGGCCCGGGGCCCCGGACATCCCGACGTTCTCCGGCGAGGCCACCCCGTCCAGCGGTGCCGCGAACACCTCCACCGAGGGTGTCTCCCTGCCCGGCCGCCCGTCCGCCGACGCGGGCGACGTCCAGGTGGACGTCGGCGGCGGTCCGGACACCACGGGCTCCGGTCCCGCTCACGGCGCACCGGAGCCGACCGCGCACTCCGCTGACGGCGCGTCCGACCCCTCCGGCGCCGCGGACACGACGGGCGGCGGTCCCGTTCCCGAAGGCCAGCGCTTCGAGGGCGAGTACGGGGGCTCCACGGGCGGGGCCAACGTCGCGGGTGAGGGTGTGCGCCTGCCCTCCCAGCGCCCGGGCCAGCCCGGAGAGCCCGTGCCGGACGCTCCCGCCCCGCGCGGCGAGGGGGCCGACACCGCCGGGCGGCCCGACACCGGGCCCTCCGCCGCCCCGGACGGGGCGGGCGGGGACGGAGCGCACGCGGGGACGGGCGAGGGCTCCGGGGCCGCCGACCAGCGCACCGTCACGTCCGGCGACTTCGGCGAGTACCGCACCAGCCGGGGACCGGACGGGGAGCAGAGCGTCTCCTACCGCTATCCGGCGGACGGCGGCGACTACACCATGAACGTCACCCGCGACGGCGTGGACGTCGGCGGCACCTCCGTCCGGCGTGCCGAGGACGGGTTCCAGGTGACCGGTGCGGACGGCTCGTCCGTCACCACCTCGCGCGGCCCGTCCGGAGGCGTCGACCTGACCGGCCCGGACGGGACGCCCGGGGCCTCCTACCGGGACGGCGAGGTACGCGTCCCCACCGCGGACGGGGAGGTCACCGTCTCCCGCGACGGGGACGGCTCCACCATCCGGACCGGCGACGGCCTCACCGTCCAGCAGCCCCGCGGCGACGGCGACGTCCGGATCACCCGGAGCGGAGACGGACCGGTGGACCTGCGCTTCGGCGGCGGGGGCCCGGAGATCTCCAGGCCCGCGGACGACGGCTCCTCCGCCGTGCCGCGCACCCGGGTGACCGACCCCGCCACCGGGAGGAGCACGGAGATCGGCTCCGACGGCTACCGGATCGACAGCGAGGGCGGGACCTCGCAGAGCTACGACCGCGGGACCGACAGCGCCACCGTGGACTCCGGTGACACCCGTGTCCGGGCCGACCAGCACGGGGTCAGGGTGACCGACGGCGCGCGCGGAGTCGACCTGTGGCAGAGCCGTGACGGTGTGGGCACCGCCACCGGGGCCGACTCCAGCGCGGTCGTCCGGTCGGACGGCAGCGCGGAGATCAGGACGAACAACCCCTCGCTGACCCCGCGAGCCGTTCAGGACGCGAACGGCGACGTCACCGTCGGAGACACCCGTACCGCACCGGGCCGGGTCCGCACCGAGGACGGCGCCGCCGTCGGGATCACCGAACGGGACGGCCGGACCGTCGTCGAGGTGCGCGGAACCGACGGGGCCACGCGCTCCTACGGAACCGACGGCCGCCCCCACGGCCCCTACCCGCCGCTGCGCACCGACCCCGCGACGGGCCAGCCCTGCGTGCTCACGGGCGGCACCAGGGTGACCCTCGTCCCGGGAACGGATCCGGCTCTGAGGGTGGACACCCCCCAGGGCTGGACCGTGACCACCTCGCGCGACGGCCAGTCCTCGGTGAGCACGCCTCCGGACGCCCGCGGGGACCGGCTGCAGACCGTCCGCGACCCCGACGGCTCCACCGCGATGAGGGCCGGCGACCACTGGGTCGTATCCGGACCGGAGAGGCCCGGCGGCCCCGAGCGCGTGGTGGCGGGCGGACCCGACGGCGTTCACGCCCGCAGCTCCGCCGACGGAGCCCACGTGGGCGACGGCACGACCCGCACGGAAGCCCGCCCCGGGGACTCCAGCGGCCTGGGGAGGGGGGAGACCACGCGCACGGTTCCCCCGTACGGTCCGGTGGCCGAGCACACGGGCACCGAGGGCCGCGTCACCACCGACGGCGGGGTCACCGTCCGCACGCGGGCGGACGAGGTCCGGCTGGACGTGCCCCGCGACGCGGACCGCACCGTCCGCGACGGCGACCGCGTCATCGGCGTCGGCCCCCGCGGCACCGACGTGCGCGGTCCCTCCCCGGACAGTCCGGGCAACCCCCCGCTGCGCATGGGTGAGACCGCCGGGGACGCGGGCAGGGTCCCGCCGCGCTGGCACGTGTCCGCCGGCTCCGACGGCAGCATGACCGGACACACCCGCCCCGACCACGGCGTCAGCGTGCGGCCCGAACCGGGCCGGCTCCCGAACCCCTTCCGCGGGTCCGACGAGGTCAGCTTCCGTGCGGGGGAGGTCGGGGGCACCCAGACGCCTTCGGGCCGGACCACGGTCACCGACGGAGACGGCAACACGATCCGGGACGGCCGGGGAGGGGTCCGGGTGGACGGCGGCGAGGGCCGACCCGACCTGCGCATCACCCCCGACCACGTCCGGGTCACCACGCCCGAGGGCGCGCAGCACCGGGTGGACGTTCCCGGGGCCCGGACGGACGGGGACGGAACCAGCGCGCCCCGCAGCGACGACGCCGCCCCCGGCACCCGGACGGACGGGGACGGCGCACCCGCGCACGCCGACGGGGGCACCGGTGCTCCCGGCGACCGCCGGGACGGTGACACCACCGGTTCCGACGGTGAGGGGACTCCGGCGCGGCAGAGGGACGGGGAGTCCTCGGGTGGGGACTCCCCAGGTGGGGACCGCCCCCCGGTGCGGCCGAGCCTCAACAGCTTCGGTGCCATGCTGGAGGAGATGCGCCTGACACTCACCAAGAACTTCGTCAACGTCCTCGGCGGCCTGGGAGTGGAGATCGGGTGGCAGGTGTTCGCCGACGGCGACTTCACGGGGACCGACATCGTCCAGGCCGTCGTGCAGCTGGGCACCGCCGCCCCCAAGGGCCTGGCCGAGGGCCAGCTCTCCGGGACCACCGCGCTGCCGACGGACGGCGTGCGGTCGCACCTGTCGGCCTTCCCCCTGGAGATGGGCCACCAGGCGATCCGCAACGACCTCCGCGACCTGATCACGAACGAGTACCTCGACGAGGAGGTCGCCATCGCCGCGGAGAGGGAGGCCATCGGGGGGCAGACCGCGTTCCTTGAGGGCGAGCTGATCCCGGAACTGGAGAAGGAGATCAAGGCCGCCCGTGCGGACGGGAACCGCCCGGAGGACCTGCGGAGGCTGGAGGCGGTCCTGGCGGCCGCGGAGGCCCAGCAGGCGAGCCTGGAGAAGAAGGACGCCGAACTCGACGAGAGGGTGAACCTCCTCTAGCGACCCGCACACACACCGAGGAAGGGAGTACGGCATGGCCCGCGTCGTGAGGATCGACGTCGGCGCCCTGGAGGAGATGGAGCGCTCGCTGGGGCGCATCCAGAACGCCTTCACGGGTGAGAACGTCGAGAGCCCCGGGGACAGGGCCGAGGACATCGGTCCCGGTGACCTCGTGGACAAGGCCAAGGACTACGGCGAGGACTGCAAGAAGAACTACGAGCGCCAGGCCGAGGACCTGGGCGCACTGCTCCAGGCGATCACGCCGGTCATCGACAGCTTCCGGGAGGCCGACGAGGAGCTGGGCGGGAGCCTGACGGAGGGCGGCAAGCCCGCTCCCCCGCCCAACCAGGTCGCCGTCTGACCCCGCGACCGCAGAGGAGTAGAGGAGAGGCACCTCCATGCCCTACCAGTTCGAAGAGGACGTCCCGAAGGTCGACATCCTGTTCGACATCGCCGTCCCCGAGACGTGGACGCAGTACGACCTCAGCGGGGACGCCCTCGCCCGGCTGCGCGCCCAGGCCGTCGAGATGCACGGGAACCGGCCCGAGGAGCTGGACGCCCTCAACGACATGTTCGGCGACATCGCCCAGGTGACGAGCGACGTGGTCGGAGCGGGCCTGCTGGCGGCGGCAGGGGTCTTCGAGGAGTACGACGACGGCTTCTTCATGGCGACCGTCTGCGTGTTCGCCTTCCCCGCGGGGAAGGGGCAGCACGCCATGGACCCGATCCGGATGATCGAGCACGTCTACCCGGACACCGCCACCGCGCGCGAGGGCACCTGGCTGCGCAAGGACGTGGTCGACCTCCCCGAGTCCGGCGCGGGGACGTGCGGACGCGTCCTCGGCATCGCCGACCACGACCTGGAGGACGCCGTCGTCCGGTCGGTGGTCATGCACACCGCCTTCGAGCTCCCCGGACTCGACAGACGCGTCATGGTCAGCTGTACCAGCCCCAACTCCCAGCAGGTCGAGGAGGTCCTGGACCTCTTCGACGCCGTCACCGGCAGCGCACGGTTCCGGCTCCGAGAGGTCGAGCAGACCACCTGAGCGGCACCGGAGCCGACGGGGAACGGGGCGAACCACCCCGCCGGAGGACGTATCCACCACAATGGTGCCCGCGGAAGCGGCCCCGGCTCCCGCCACGACCGCGCCGACCGGGCGCGAGCGAACCGGACCCACCCACCCACCCACCCAGCAGGAGGCACACATGCCCGTGTACAACGTCGACAGCGACAAGACCGAGGAGACCTCGTCCTCCCTCATCCAGGAGTTCAACGAGTTCACCGAGCGGCTGGAGGGCATCAAGAGCAAGGTCGACGGCCTCATCTCGGACGGCTACAGCACCCCCGCCGCCGAGAAGCACTTCCGCCCGTTCTTCGAGGAGTTCAACACCGGTTTCGAGGGTGTGAACAAGGGCCTCGAAGGCATCGGCAAGTACATCAAGACCGTCGGCGAGACCTTCAGCGAGACCGACGACAAGCTGGGCGAGGGCCTCAGGGGCTGACCCCGGAGGCGGAGCCCCGGCACCACCCGGCAGGCGGGGCGGCGTCCTCGCGCCGTCCCCGCCCCCGACCCGACGACGAACCCGGAAGCAGTCCCACCGTGCGCCTCCTCTTCACAGCGACCCCAGCCACCGGTCCGGCCGTGGACGGCCCCGGCGGCAGCGGCCCCGTGGCGTCCTCCGCCCTGCGCCTGGACGTCCTCGTCGACGCCGACCCCAGCTCCACGGTGCGACAGCTCTCCGAGGCCGTCGACCCGATGGTGCGCACCCTGCCCCGCGCGCCGGGCCAGGACGTGCCGCTGTACCTGGGAGACCGGCTCGTGGACCCGTCCGCCTCCCTGGCCGACGCGGGCTTCCTCGACGGATCCCTCGTCGGCGTGGGCGGCCCCGCCCCGGTCAAGGGCGAGCCGCCCGGCGTGGTCGAGGTCCGCGTGGTCTCGGGCCCCGACGCCGGGCGCGTGGCCCGCCTCGACCCCGGCGACTACGTCGTCGGCGACGACGAGGTCGCCGTGCTCGTCGTGGACTCCGACGGCTACTGGGCGCGGATCCGGGTCGCCCCGGACGGGACCGTCACCATCCTGGGCACGAGCGGGGGACGGGGCTGCTCCCTGGAGGGCGACGAGGTCGGCCCCGACACCGTCTGGCCGCAGGGTGAGCAGCTCACCCTGGGCGGCACCCTCTTCGAGGTGTGGCCCAACCACCGCCCCGACGCCTCCGTGGTGGCCTCCGACGACGGCACCGGACTGGACTACAACCGCCCGCCCCGCCTGCACCCGGCACCCACCAAGACCAAGTTCAAGCTGCCCACCCCGCCCGAACCGCCGGACCGCCCGATCACCCAGCTGATCATGATGATCCTCATCCCGATCACCATGGCGGTCGGCAGCGCGCTCATCATGGGCCGTCCCCAGTACCTGCTGATCGGCCTGCTCGCCCCCGTCTCGGTGCTGTTCATGCAGATCATGCAGCGGCGCACCACCAAGGCCCGCTACGACAAGCAGCTCACCGAGTACGAGGAGAAGAAGGAGCGAGTCACCCGCGACGCGCGCGACGCCCTCGTCGCCGAACAGCGCAAGCTCCGCGACACCTGCCCCGACCCCGCCGCCGTGCTGCTGCTGGCCACCGGCCCGCGCGCGAGGCTGTGGGAGCGCCGACAGACCGACGAGGACTTCACCCAGCTGCGGGTGGGCACCGGCAGCATCCCCTCCCAGGTGGTCCTGAGCGACCCCACCAAGGACGAGCACCGCCGCGACGTCACCTGGGACATGCGCGACGTCCCGGTGAGCGTGTCGGTCAAGGACAACGGGGTCGTGGGCGTGGCCGGGCGCGGAGAGGGGGCCGAGGCCCTGGAGCGCTGGCTGGTCGCCCAGCTCGCCGCCCTGCACAGCCCCGCCGAACTGCACCTGTACCTGCTGTCCATGGAGGGCGACCACAACCGCTGGCGCTGGACCCGCTACCTGCCCCACCTGCGCGGTGACCGCCCCCAGCTCTCGCTCGGCCGGATCGGCATCGACGCCACCACCTGCGCCCGCCGGGTGTCGGAGCTGCTCATGCTCCTGGAGGCCCGGCAGCAGGCCCGCCGCGACCTCGCCGACCAGCCCGCGGTCGTGGTGGTGCTCGACGGCGCCCGGCGCATCCGCTCGCTGCCCGGTGTGGTCCAGCTGCTGCGCGAGGGCCCCGAGGCCGGGATCTACGTCCTGTGCCTGGACGCCGAGGAGCGCCTGCTCCCCGAGGAGTGCCAGGCCGTGGTCAGCTCCACCCCGCACGGCATGCGCCTGCGCCGCACCTCCTTCGACAACGTCGAGGACGTGCGCCCCGACGTGCCCTCCGCGGCCTGGGCCGACCGGCTGGGCCGCGCCCTGGCGCCCATGCGCGACAGCAGCGTCGGCGAGGGCGGCGGCTCGCTCCCGCGCAGCGCCCGCCTGCTCGACGTCATCGGCCTGGAGCCGCCCGACGGCGACGCCATCGCCGCCCACTGGGCCTCAGGGGGGCGCAGCACCGTCGCCACGCTCGGCCTGGGCCTGGACGGCCCGTTCTCGGTGGACGTGCGCAGGGACGGCCCGCACGCCCTCATCGCCGGTACCACCGGTTCGGGCAAGTCCGAGCTGCTCCAGACCCTCGTGGCCTCCCTGGCGGCGGTCAACCGACCCGAGTCCATGTCGTTCGTGCTGATCGACTACAAGGGCGGCAGCGCGTTCAAGGACTGCGTGGAACTGCCGCACACCGTCGGCATGGTCACCGACCTGGACACCCACCTGGTGGGCCGGGCCCTGGTGTCGCTGGGAGCCGAGCTGCACCGCCGCGAGCACATCCTCGCCAAGGCCGGGGCCAAGGACATCGAGGACTACCTGGAGCTGCTGGACCGCGACCCGCGCATGCCGCAGATGCCCCGCCTGATGCTGGTCATCGACGAGTTCGCGTCCATGGCCCGCGAGCTGCCCGACTTCGTCAAGGGCCTGGTCAACATCGCCCAGCGGGGACGTTCCCTGGGCATCCACCTGGTCCTGGCCACCCAGCGCCCCGGCGGCGTGGTCACCAACGACATCCGCGCCAACACCAACCTGCGCATCGCCCTGCGGATGACCGACGAGGCCGAGAGCCGCGACGTCATCGACGCCGCCGAGTCCGCGCACATCGGCATCGACACCCCCGGCCGGGCCTACGTCCGCCTGGGGCACGCCTCCCTGCTGCCGTTCCAGTCCGGCCGGGTGGGCGGACGCCGGGTCGTGGCCGCCGCCAACGCCTCCGACCCGGTCGCGCACGCCGTGAAGTGGTCGGACCTGGCGCTGCCCGCCCCCGCGGCCGTCCAGGGCCCCGCCGACACCGGCGACGTGGAGGTCACCGACCTGACCGTCCTGGTCGCCGCGGTCAAGGAGGCCACCGAGCGGTCGGGCGCCCGCCGCCAGCCCAGCCCGTGGCTGCCCGCGCTGCCCACCGCGCTCACCCTGTCCGAACTGCTGCGGGGTCGTTCTCCGCAGGCCGTGCACGGCCGGGTCCAGCCCGCCCCGGTGGGGCTGGTCGACGTGCCCGCGCAGCAGCGCCAGTTCCCGTACGTGTTCGACCTGGCCAGGACGGGACACCTGCACATCATGGGCTCGGGCCGCACCGGCCGGTCCCAGGCGCTGCGCACCATCGCCGCATCCCTGGCCCTGGCCCACCACCCCGGCGACGTGCACATGTACGGCCTGGACTGCGGCAACGGCGCCCTGCTGCCGATGGAGCGGCTCCCCCACTGCGGCGCGGTGGCCCAGCGCACGCAGGGAGAGCGGGTCGTGCGCCTGCTGGGCATGCTCGGCGAGGAGCTGGACCGGCGCCAGAAGCTGCTCGCCTCGCACGGCTGCGCCGACCTGGAGGAACTGCGCGCCAAGCTGCCACCGGACGAGCGCCCCGCCCACGTGGTGCTGTTCATCGACCGCGTGGACGCCTTCGAGCAGGCCTTCGGCGAGTACAACTACGGAGCCCTGGTGGAGGACGTCACCACCCTCATGCGCGACGGGGCGGGCGTGGGCGTGCACGTCGTGGCGACCGGCGACCGCCTCCTGACCCGCACCAAGTACTCCTCCACCACCGAGGAGCTGCTGGTGCTGCGCTGCAACGACAACGGCGACTACAGCGCCGCCGGGCTCAACGCCCGCTCGCTGCCCGAGGAGATCCCCGACGGCCGGGCCTTCCGCGCCGGGGACGCCATGGAGGTGCAGCTCGCCCTGCTCAACCGCAACCCGCAGGGCGCGGCGCAGGGCGCCGAACTGGGCCGCATCGCCGACTTCGTGTCCCGGCGCCCGCAGGAGGGCACCGGGCCGCGCCCGTTCCGGGTGGACGTCCTGCCCGACCAGCTCGCCTACGCCGACACGGCCCGCTACCGTCCCGGGGCCCCGCGCCCGCTGCACGCGCTGCTGGGCGTGGGCGGCAACGAGCTGACCGCGGTCAGCGCCGACCTGTCCCGCGTCCCGACGTTCCTGGTGAGCGGGCCTCCCCAGTCCGGGCGTTCCAGCATGCTCACCACGATGGCCAGGTCGCTGCTGGAGGGCGGCACCGAGCTCCTGCTGGTCACCCCGCGCTCCTCGCGCCTGGCCGACCTGCGCCACCAGCCGGGCGTCCAGGGGGTCCTGGACGCGGCCGAGCCCAAGCTCTCCCAACTGCACGAGGCGCTCGGCCGTTTCCAGGGCGAGACCGCCGTGGTCATGATCGACGACGCCGAACTCCTCCTCCAGAGCGACCTCGGCAAGGAGTTCACCCGTATCGCCCGCGGCATGGTCGGTCCGGGATGGGGCATCGTCGCGGCGGGCACCAACGAGGCCCTCCAGGGCGGCTTCAACGGGTGGCACGTCCACCTCAAGCGCAACCGCGTGGGCGCCCTGCTCTCCCCGCAGTCCCAGAGCGACGGCGAGGTACTGGGCATGCGCCTGCCCAAGGGCGTGTCCAGCCCCCGCCTCACCCCCGGCACCGCCTACCTGCACCTGGGCGACGGCCGCATCCAGCAGGTGAGGGTGCCGCTGCCGTGACCGCCACCGGCCGCCCCGCCCGGGGCGGCCGGAACAGAACCGGTGATATCCATGAGTGTGCCCCTCCTCCCCCTCCTCCCCCTCTCCGGGGGAGGGCCCCGTACTCCCCCACTCCGCCCCGAACGAGACCTGTGAGCAGACAGCAGTGAGTACGCACCCCTCAGCCGTCACTCTCCCCGCGACCGCGACCGAACTGACCTCCACCGACCCCGCGCGCATCGGCCCCTACCGGCCGCTCAGGCGCCTGGGCTCCGGAGGCATGGGCGTCGTGTACGCGGCCCACGACCAGGGCGGAGCTCTGGTCGCGGTCAAGCTCATCCACCCCGAGTACTCCGCCGACCCGGAGTTCCGGGCCCGCTTCGCCCGCGAGGTGGAACTCCTGCGCAGGGTGGGCGGCGCCTGCGCCGTGCCGCTGCTGGCCGCCGACACCGAGGCCGAGCGGCCCTGGCTGGTCACCCCGCTGGTGCGGGGCATGACGCTCAGCGCCTACATGCGCAAGAACGGCCCGCTGGGCGAGCAGCTGCTGCTCGGCCTGGCCGCCGGGGTGGCCGAGGCGCTCGCCCAGATCCACGAGGTCGGCATCGCCCACCGCGACCTCAAGCCCGCCAACATCGTGCTGTCGCCGGAGGGCCCCCGCGTCCTGGACTTCGGCGTGGCCCGCGCGATCGACCAGACCGCGCTGACCCGTACCGGGTCCGTGCTGGGCTCGCCCGGCTGGATCAGCCCGGACCACTACCGGGGCGCGCCCCCCAGCACCGCCGACGACATCTTCGCCTGGGGCGCGCTGGTCGCCTACGCGGCCACCGGGCGCCCGCCGTTCGGCACCGGCGACCCGGCCGCCGTCGCGCACCGCGTGATCAGCGGCGAACCGGACACCGAGGGCTTCAACGGCCCCCTGGCCGACCTGGCCGCCCGCGCCCTCAGCAAGGAGGCGTCCGAGCGGCCGACCGCGCTGGAACTGGTCAGCGGCGTGGTCGCCGCGGGCAACCCGGGGCGCTCCTACGCCCCCGTGGACTCCGCCGCGGCGGCGGGCGGCGTCATGGCCGCCGTGGTCGACCACACCTGGCAGGGTGTGCAGGCCGCCCCCGAACGCGAGTTCGCGGTGGCGCCCGACCGGAGCTCCGGCGGTCCGGGCAGGGCGCTGGCCGTGGTCGGCGCCGTCCTGGGCGCCCTGGTCCTGCTCGCGGGGCTGGGTTTCGGCGGAGTGGCCCTGGCCAGCAACTGGGACTCCCTGCCCATGGCCGCCTGGTTCGGGGACGAGCCCGCCGACGCGGCCGACGCGCGGCAGACCGCGGAGGAGGGGCGGCGTCCGGGGCCGGTGGGTCGGGAACCGCAGGAGAGCGCCTCGCCCTCCGACGAGCCGTCCGAGGAACCCTCCGAGGAGGCGTCCGCGAGCGAGGAGGACGAGGAGAGCTCCGGCGGCGGGTCCACCACCACGACGGCCACGGTGGGCGCCGGGGTGGGCGCGGGCGGACCGCGCCCCTCGGGCGAGCACGTCGTGGCCTTCCAGCCCTCCGGCGGCTCGGGGCAGTACGCCGTGCTCGACGGCGCCACCGTGGTGTGCGCGTGGAGCTTCTGCCAGAGCCAGGGCGGATCGGTCGGCGACGGCGGCGCCGGCTCGGTGCCCTCCAGCCCCTCGGCCCTGACCGGCTACGTCAACCAGGGCAGCCGCACCATCACCGCCGAGGTCACCTACACCACCGACGACGACGGCACCGTCACCATCACCCGCCTGGTGGAGCAGCACAGCACCAGCGGCACGGGCACCCCGCCCTGGTAGGAGCCGGAACATGAGACACGGGAGAGACATGCCGAAGACCCTCGTGCGCAGGGCCGCCGCCGTGGCGAGCCTGGCCCTGGCCGTGGCGGTGACCACCCCCGTGCCCGCCACCGCCGCCTCCTACGGGGGCCAGTGCGGGAGCGGGTACGGGGTGGTCAACGAGGCCTCCGTCAGCGGGGGCACCGTCTTCCTCACCTACAACAACTCCAACGGCCGCAACTGCGTCGTCGTGGTGCGGTCCGACCCGGGCAGCGCCGTCAACATGGACGCGGCCCTCAAACGCAGCGACTCCACCTCGTGGGACACCGACCCGGGCGACTGGACGGAGTACGCGGGCCCGGTCTACGCCGACGCGGCGGGCCACTGCGTGGACTGGGGCGGCGTGGTCGGCGACGAGTGGGTCCTGCGCAACGGCACCAACTGCGGTTGACACAACAGGAGAGGGCGCTTGTGAACGTGCACCACCCCCGGTGGATGAACCCGGTCAACACCCTGCTCAGACCCTTCGAGAAACGCCTCGGCGCCTCCGAGGGGACCTTCGACGCCATGCTGGGGGAGGCCTCCGCCCGCAGCGGGCTCCCCTGGCCCTCCGACGAACCCTTCCTCTCGGACATGCGGGTGCTCCACGACGCCTGGCAGGCGGTGCCCGACGTCACCCCGATCGGCCGGATCGGCCTGCGGAGCGAGGTCCGGCGGCGGCTGGAGACGCGCCTGCGCATGCTCCACCTGCTCGACGCCAACCCGGAGATCGCCGCCCTGCCCGTCGAGCGGCCGGTGTTCATCACCGGTCTGCCCAGGACGGGCACGACGTTCGGCCACGGGCTCCTGGCCCAGCACGTCCGGGCCCGCGCCCCGCGGCTGTGGGAGATGCTGAGCCCGGTCCCCGACACGGGCAGGCCCGGGGAGCGCACCGTGAGCAGGCGCGAGCGCCTCGCCCTGGCGCGGACGCTGGTCCGGGGCATGGACGCCATGGGACCGGGGTTCCAGACCATCCACCCCATGCACCCGCTCGAACCCGAGGAGTGCGTCTTCCTCCTGCCGCACGGGATGTTCTTCCACGTCCGCGCGGCCTCCCCCGACTACCGCGCCTGGGTCGAGGGGCGCGACGCCACCCCGGACTACGCCTACCTCAAACAGCAGTTCCAGGCGTTGCAGTGGAAGCGGCCCGCGCGCCGCTGGGTGCTCAAGTCGCCCCTGCACCTGTTCAACCTGGACGCCCTGCTGAACGTCTTCCCCGACGCGGTGATCGTCCTGACCGACCGCGACCCGGCGCGGGCCATGGCGTCGTGGGCGAGCCTGGTCGAGGCGTCGATGCACATCCACAGCAGCGACGTGGACCCGCGCTGGATCGGCCGCGAGTGGTTGGAGATCTGGGCGGGAGGCGCCGAGCGCGCCCGCCGCGTGCGCCGCGAGCACGGCCCGGAGCGCTTCCTGGACCTGCCCTACGGCGAACTGACGTCCGACCCGCTCGGGGCGGCCGAACGCGTCTGGCGCGGCCTCGGTGAGGAGTTCGGTCCCGACACCCGGGCCCGCACGCTCGCCTACACCCGCGCGGACCGGCGCAAGAACCCGGGCGGCCACCGGTACAGCCTGGAGCACTACGGGCTCACCGCCGAGGAGGTGCACGCGGCGTTCGGTCCGGACCTGACCGGCGCCGAGGCGGCCCGGGCCGGAGGGAACGGGGTCTGAGGGCCCGTGGCGCGTGCCCGGCCGGTCCTTCCCCGCACCGTGGTGTGGGGGGAGGGTCGGCCGGGACCGCACGGTGTCAGCGCGCCGTCCGGCGCAGCGGTCCCGACGACCACCAGACGGCGGTCCACGCGGCCAGGCCCAGCCCGGTGCCGGTGACCGCCCCGACGAGCAGGCAGCGCACGAGGTCGTAGCCGCTCGCCTGGGCGCGGTCGGACAGCCCGCCCGCCACCGCGCCCGCCACCGCGCACACGGCGAGGGCGGACAGGACAAGGACGCGCACGCGCCCACCGGTCGGACCGCCCGGGGAGTCCCCGCCGGGACCGCCCGGGGAGTCCGCTCCGGGGTGCTCCGGGAGTTCCCCGCCGCGGCGGGGGCGGGGGGTGCGGCCGCCCGCCCCGGGGCCAGCGCGTCCGGCGCCCGTGCGCCGGACGCGCTCGCGGTGGGCCCACCAGGCCAGGGCGGCCAGGCCGCCCGCCGAACTCGCGTACATCAGCACGTTGTAGAGCAGGTGCGGACCCGCCACCGGAGTGCTCAGCAGCGGCCAGGCCCGCACCAGGGCCCCGCCCGTCTGGGTGAAGGAGTCCCAGGCCATGTGCGTGGCCGACCCCACCGCCAGGGCCGCGGCGGTCAGCGCGGCGGACCGCGCCGCCTCCCGCGCCGACCGGGGAGCCCGGACGCGCGGGACCGGGGACCGTCCGGCCAGCGCGTGCAGCGGGGGCCGGAGCGCGTACGCGTACACCGCCAGCACGGCGCTGCCGAGCAGTACGTCCAGCCACAGCCCGGCGGGGCCGTGCGTGGACGCCGCGGCCACGGGCAGCGGCAGGTAGTACGGCAGGTCCGGTGCCACCGACCCGACGACCAGGACCGCCGGAGGCAGCCCGGTACGCACCAGGGGCAGGACCGCCGCGACATGGCTGGGGGTGAAGGGCACGCCGTCCTCCCTTGGTGGGGACCGGCCCCGGCGGGGCCCCGCTACTCCGCGTCCAGGTACTGGTAGGTGGCCAGGGTCCCCCCGATGAGCACGTAGACCTCGTAGGGGGAGACCGTTTCCTCCGGGGAGTCCGACCCCGCGAGCCCGCCGTCCCGGGCGTAGCAGAGGTAGGGGGCCCGCTCCGAGCCCGGCTCGACGGCCATGACGTCGTCCATGTCGCAGTACACCGCCTCGACGCCGTGGTCGAAGCGGATGGTGTCCTCGACGACCTCGCGCACGGTGGGCAGTTCCGGGTACTCGAACCGGAAGTCGGCGCCGCCGTCCCCGGCCAGGACCGGGAACTGCATGTCCAGGCCGCCGTAGGTGAGGGTGCAGCTCAGGCCCGGTTCGACGGGCTCCGTCATCTGATCGGGGCACGCGGCGGCGGCGCTCGGATCGACGTGGGAGGCCTTGCGGGACACCTCCGTCAGCAGGGCCCAGGCCGCCCGTTCGGACACGGACGCGGAGGGTTCGGGCTCGGGGGGCAGGGCGGACTCGTCCACCTGGGGTCTGGAGCCGGGGACGGGTGCTTCGACGAGGAGCCCGGCGAGCTCCTCCTGGGACAGCGCCTCCGGCGGAGTGCCCTCTGCGGCGGTCGTCTCCTCGGCGGCCCCTTCCGAGGGCACCGAGGCCTCCGCGGTGTCCTCCCCGCCGCCACAGGCGGACAGGGCGAACACGAGCGAGAGGGAGACTACCGGGGTGAGGGCGAAGCGGCCGTGAGGGGGGAAGAAGGGCATCTCTGTCCTTTTCGTCCTTGGTGGGGGAGGGGGATGCCGTGGACCGTGAAACGCATGGGGAGGCCCGCCAATCCGACTCCCGTCACCCTCCGTCGGTTCACCGGATACCAGGAGTGTGTTCCACTTCACTCAAAGAACGCGTGCTGTGACACTTCGGTGAGATGCGGGACCCATGGGGCGCCGAAGACCTCCTGAGGCGTCCGCCTCCGCAGTGAGCAGGCAGGGGAGCTCGCACGCCCGGTTCCGGCCGTGCGCGTGCGCCGTGTCCCCGGGCCCGGGCGGTCGGTTCCGTCCAACCCGGGCCCGGGCGGTCCGTTCCGCCCGCGAGCGGGAGGCGGCGCCCGGCGGACCGCCTACACCCTCTCGATCGCGTACCCGCCGTGCTCGCCGTAGTCGACGGTGAACTCCGCCGTCTCCCCGGTCGTGTCGTCCAGGGCCACGCACGTGGTGAGC
Organism: Nocardiopsis alborubida; assembly: GCF_012396365.1. GTDB lineage: Bacteria > Actinomycetota > Actinomycetes > Streptosporangiales > Streptosporangiaceae > Nocardiopsis > Nocardiopsis alborubida. The sequence continues at coordinate 34,161 of NZ_JAAXPG010000013.1, forward strand.
TCCTCGCCGACGGCGGCGACCACCACCTCGCCGTCGAGACCGCAGTCGACGTAGGGGAAGAGGCTCCACACGCGGATGTCGTGCTCCAGGTCCGCGAGGATCACCGGTCCGGTGAGCAGCTCGGTGGACTCGGCCGCGTAGTCCTCCGTGCTCCTCTCCTCGTCGAGCGAGACCTGGTACTCGAACTCCTCGCCCATGTAGGTCACCGTGCAGACGTAGCTCTCCACCTCGTGCAGGTCGACGTCCGGGCACTCGGAGGCGGCGTCGGGGTCCGCCGTCCACGTCCTCTCGGTGACCTCCACCAGGGCCCGGTGGGCGAGCAGCTCGTGCCGGGGCGCGCCCGGAGCGGGCTCGGGCGGCATCAGGGACTCGTCGATGCTCGGGCCCCTCTCGTTCTCCGTGGGCACCTCGCCGTAGGTGAACCCCGTCGTGTCGACCTCCGGCGAGGCCTCCGCCCCGGGGTCGGCGCCTCCACCGCACGCGGTCAGGGCCAGGACGGATCCGGCGAGGACGAGGCCGAGCGCCGTACGGCGTTCGCGGACGGGGACCTGCATGGGGGACCTCCTGGGGTCGTCTAACGACGTGGGGGAGCGGTTCGTGCGCGCACCGTCACCAGCGGGGCGAAGGCGCGGCCACGCGCGTTCGGTCCGCTCCCCGGGGGGCGGGCCGGGGGGCGCCGCGCACCGTCGGGAGGACGGTGCGCCGCACGTCGCGGGGCCGGGGGCGGCGGTGCGGAAGGACGGACCGACGTGTCCTCCGGCGGGCCCGCCCCGACACCCCGGTGTGCCGCGCCCCACACCCCGGGGCGGCGCGACCGAACGCGATTCCCTACCATCCACTATATGGACGTCCCTGAGAGCGGGGCCGCCGGATCCGGCGCCCCCAACCCGGCCGACGGGTTCCCCGCCGCCACACACGAGCGGTGGCGCGAACTCGTGGCGGGGGTGCTGCGCAAGAGCGGTGTCCCCGAGGACCGGCTCGCCGACACACCCGAGTCGGCACTGGCCACGCACACCTACGACGGGTTCGACATCGAGCCCCTCTACACATCCGACCCCCCGGCCGCCGACCCCGGCTTCCCGGGGCTGGCCCCCTTCGTCCGGGGCCACCGGCCCGGCGGGGCGGTCCCCGAGGGCTGGGACATCCGCGCGCGCCACACCGACGCCGACCCGGCCGTCCTGCGGCGACGCCTGCACGCCGACCTCATGAACGGCGTCAGCTCGCTGTGGATCGCCGTCGGCGGCACCGGCCTGCCCGTCTCCGCGCTCGGCCAGGCCCTCAGCGACGTGCACCTCGACCTCGCGCCCGTGGTCCTGGACGCCGGGGCCGACCACGCCGACGCCGCCACCGCGCTGCTCGACGCCCACGCCGACGCGGGCGTCCCCGACGGCCGGATCATCTCCCACCTGGGCATCGACCCCCTCGGCACCGCGGCCCTGGCGGGCGAGCGCCCCGACGTCATCGACCCCGCGCGCCTGGCCGCGGAGCTGGCCCGGGGACGCCCCGGGCTGGGGCTGCTCGTGGCCGACGGCCGCCTCGTGCACAACGCGGGCGGCTCCGACGCCCAGGAACTCGGCTTCACCGTCGCCGCCGGGACCGCCTACCTGCGCGCCCTGCACGCCGCCGGCATGGACCTGCCCGACGCCGCGCGGCGCATCGGGTTCCGCCTGGCCGCGAACGCCGACCAGTTCGGCGTCATCGCCAAGCTGCGCGCCGTCCGCGCCATGTGGGACCAGGTCCTCGACGCCAGCGGGGTACCGGCCGACCAGCGCGCCATGCGCCTGCACGCCGCCACCTCCGAGGCGATGATGACCCGGCGCGATCCCCACGTGAACATGCTGCGCACGACCGTGGCCTGCTTCGCCGCCGGGGTCGGGGGAGCGGACGCGGTCACCGTCGCCCCCTTCGACTCGGCGGTGGGACTGCCCGACGACTTCGCCCGCCGCGTCGCCCGCAACACCCAGTCCCTGCTCATCGAGGAGTCCCACCTGGCGCGGGTCATCGACCCCGCCGGGGGCTCCTTCTACGTCGAGGCGCTCACCCGCGACCTGTACCGGGCGGGCTGGGCGTTCTTCCGGGAACTGGAGGCCGCGGGAGGGGCCGCCGAGGCGGTCGGGCACGGCCTGCTGCGCGAGCGCGTGGACGCGGTGTGGACGCGACGCCGCCTCGACCTCGCCCACCGGCGCTCCCCGCTCACCGGCGTCAGCGAGTTCCCCAACGCGGACGAGACCCCGCTGGTCCGGCCCGCCGACCCCGCCCGGCCCCCGGCCCCGGTCCCCGGGGGCTTCCCGGTGCGCCGCTACGCCGACGACTACGAGGCGCTGCGCGACCGCAGCGACGCCCGTGCGGGCGACACCGGACGGCGGCCCACCGCCTTCCTGGCCACGCTGGGCCCGGTCGCCGCGCACACGGCCCGCGCCTCCTTCGCGGCCAACCTGCTCGCCGCGGGAGGCGTCGCGTCCCACGATCCCGGCCCGCTCGACGGCGCCGCCGCCGTCGCGGAGGCGTTCGCCGCCTCGGGCAGCCGCGTCGCCGTGCTCTGCTCCTCCGACGCGGTCTACGCCGAGCAGGCCGAGGACGCCGCGCGGGCGCTCAGGCGGGCGGGGGCCCGCATGGTCCTGCTCGCGGGCGCGCCCCGCGACGCCTACCGCGAGGCCGGGGTCGACGCCTTCGTCCACCGGGGGTGCGACGCCGTCGCCCTCCTCACCGACCTGGTCGACGTCCTGCTCACCGATCCGCCGGCACCGTCCGCCACTGCCGAGGGGGCGCACGCATGATCCCCGACTTCTCCGACGTCCCGCCGCGGCTCCCGGCCTTCTCCGGCGACGCCGCCTCCGGTTACGCCGCCTGGCAGAAAGCGCTGGAGGCGGGTACCGGCAAGGCCGCCGACGCCCTGGAGTGGGAGACACCCGAGGGCATCGGCGTCAAGCCGCTGTACACCCCCGCCGACCGCGCGGGCCTGGACTTCGTGGACGGGCTGCCCGGCATCCCGCCCTACCTGCGCGGGCCCTACCCGACCATGTACGTCAACCAGCCGTGGACCATCCGCCAGTACGCCGGGTTCTCCACCGCGGAGGAGTCCAACGCCTTCTACCGGCGCAACCTGGCCGCCGGGCAGAAGGGCCTGTCGGTCGCCTTCGACCTGGCCACCCACCGCGGCTACGACTCCGACCACCCCCGGGTGGCGGGCGACGTCGGCATGGCGGGCGTGGCCATCGACTCCGTCTACGACATGCGCCAGCTGTTCGACGGGATCCCGCTGGACAGGATGAGCGTGTCCATGACCATGAACGGCGCGGTGCTGCCGGTCCTGGCGCTCTACATCGTGGCAGCCGAGGAACAGGGGGTACCGCCGGAGAAGCTGTCGGGGACCATCCAGAACGACATCCTCAAGGAGTTCATGGTCCGCAACACCTACATCTACCCGCCGAAGCCGTCGATGCGGATCATCTCCGACATCTTCGCCTACACCTCGCAGCGGATGCCGCGCTTCAACTCCATCTCCATCTCCGGCTACCACATGCAGGAGGCCGGGGCCACGGCCGACCTGGAGCTGGCCTACACCCTCGCCGACGGCGTGGAGTACATCCGCGCCGGTCAGCGCTCCGGGCTGGACGTGGACGTGTTCGCGCCCCGGCTGTCGTTCTTCTGGGCGATCGGCATGAACTTCTTCATGGAGGTCGCCAAGCTCCGCGCCGCCCGCCTGCTCTGGGCCCGCCTGGTCAGGGACCTGGGCGCGGCCAGGGACAAGTCGCTGAGCCTGCGCACCCACTCCCAGACCTCGGGGTGGTCGCTCACCGCCCAGGACGTGTTCAACAACGTGGCCCGCACCTGCGTGGAGGCGATGGCCGCCACCCAGGGCCACACCCAGTCGCTGCACACCAACGCCCTGGACGAGGCGCTGGCCCTGCCCACCGACTTCTCCGCGCGCATCGCCCGCAACACCCAGCTGCTGCTCCAGCAGGAGTCGGGCACCACCCGCGTCGTGGACCCCTGGGGCGGCAGCTACTACGTGGAGCGCCTCACCCAGGAGCTGGCGGCCAGGGCCTGGGAGCACATCCGGGAGGTCGAGAAGGCGGGCGGCATGGCCGCCGCGATCGACGCCGGGCTGCCCAAGATGCGCATCGAGGAGGCCGCCGCCCGCACCCAGGCGCGCATCGACTCCGGCCGCCAGCCGGTGATCGGCGTCAACAAGTACCGTCCCGACACCGCGGACGAGATCGAGGTCCTCAAGGTCGACAACTCCCGGGTGCGCGCCCAGCAGCTGGAGAAGCTGCGCCGCCTGCGCGAGGAGCGCGACGAGGACCGGGTGCGCGCCGCGCTCGACGCGCTCACCGCGGCCGCCGGGGGCGAGTCCCGGGCGGACGAGGCCCTGACCGGCAACCTCCTGGCGGCGGCGGTCGACGCGGCCCGCGCCAAGGCCACCGTGGGCGAGATCTCCGACGCCATGGAGAGGGTCTTCGGCCGCCACTCCGGGCAGATCCGTACGATTCAGGGTGTGTACAGGGACGAGGCGGCGGGCAGCGCCGACGCGGCCGACCTCATGGAGCGCGTGGCCCGCCGGGTGGAGGAGTTCACCGAGGACGAGGGCCGCCGTCCGCGCATCCTGGTCGCCAAGATGGGCCAGGACGGCCACGACCGCGGTCAGAAGGTGATCGCGACCGCCTTCGCCGACCTGGGATTCGACGTGGACGTCGGCCCGCTGTTCCAGACCCCGGCCGAGGTCGCCGCGCAGGCGGTGGAGGCCGACGTGCACGTGGTCGGGGTGTCCTCCCTGGCCGCGGGACACCTGACCCTGGTGCCCGCGCTGCGCGAGGAGCTGACCCGGCTGGACCGCGGGGACATCATGATCGTGGTGGGCGGGGTCATCCCCCCGGCGGACTTCGCGCCGCTGCGGGAGGCGGGCGCGTCGGCGATCTTCCCGCCGGGGACGGTCATCGCCGAGGCCGCCGTCGACCTGCTCGACCAGCTGGAGGAACGGCTGGGGTAGGGAGGAGCGCGGGGGCGCAGGCCGCAGGGTCGGCCGTCCGGGCGGCACGGGCACGCGGCGGGCGGGGAAGCGGCGGAGGGAAGACGTGGACCGGGCGCGGTCCGGGACGGGGAAGAGGGAGGCAGGCGTGACGGAGCAGGGTTCCGTGCCGGGCGCGCGGCGTTCGGGGCGGCGCCGCCCGGTGGACGTGGACGCCCTCGCCGAGGGGGTCCTGGCCGGGCACCGGCCCACCCTCGCCCGGGCGATCACGCTCGTGGAGTCCCGCCGCCCGGACCACGCGCGCGCCGCGCAGGAGCTGCTCGTGCGGCTGCTGCCGCACACCGGCGGGGCCCGCCGGGTGGGGATCACCGGGGTCCCCGGCGTCGGCAAGTCCACGTTCGTCGACGCGCTGGGCACCCGGTTGACCAAGGCCGGGCACCGGGTGGCGGTGCTGGCCGTGGACCCCTCCTCCACGCGCACCGGCGGCAGCATCCTGGGCGACAAGACCCGGATGGAGCACCTGGCGGTGGACCCCAACGCCTTCATCCGGCCCTCGCCCACGGCGGGGACCCTGGGCGGTGTCGCCCGGGCCACGCGGGAGACCATGCTGCTCATGGAGGCGGCGGGGTTCGACGTGGTCCTGGTGGAGACGGTGGGCGTCGGACAGTCCGAGGTCGCGGTCGCCGCCATGGTGGACTGCTTCTGCTTCCTCACGCTGGCCCGCACGGGGGACCAGCTCCAGGGCATCAAGAAGGGCGTGCTGGAGCTGGTGGACGTGGTCGCGGTCAACAAGGCCGACGGGCCGCACGCCGAGGACGCGCGCAAGGCGGCCCGCGAGCTGTCACGGGCGCTGAGGCTGCTCCAGCCGGTGCACCCGGACTGGCGTCCGCCGGTGCTCACGTGCAGCGGCCTGACCGGCGACGGGCTCGACGAGGTGTGGGACGCCGTGACCCGGCACCGCGCGGTGCTGGGCGACGGGGCGCTGGCCGAACGCCGCAGCCGCCAGGGGGTCAGCTGGATGTGGGACCAGGTCCGCGACCAGCTCATGGACGCGTTCCTGCACGACCCCCGGGTGGCCTCGCTCCTGCCGCGGACGGAGGAGGAGGTGCGGTCGGGGGAGACCACGGCGACCCTCGCCGCGCGCACGCTGCTGGACTCCTTCACCCGGGACCGCGGGTCTCGTCCGCCGGAGGGTCCCGGAGGCGGCGCGGCGCCGGGGCGCGGATCCGACGGGTGAACCCGGAGACGGCGCGTTGCCGGTGCGCGGACCGGACCCCTCACCCGTGGCCGGGAGTTTTGTCCGCCGGGTGAACGGGCGGTGACGGCGGCTCCGCCGTCCAGCGGTGTCCGGGTGTCCCCGGCGCATCCCATGTCATGAAATGTCCCGGTGACAACGGTGGATAACGGGCGCTCACCGCCGAGTTCGTGCCCAGGAGGCGAAAATTTCTTCCGGTATGCCATTCCCGAACGGGCGGTTCGCTTATACCGTGTGTGTCCAACGACTTACCAGGCTCGCGGGCGTATCAGACGCTCCCCCCTGACGTCGGACCGGCTCTGTGGGAGTGGTGCCGGTCCGGGTGGGCGTGGTCCGCCGGTCTGCGTATGGTTAAGCGAAGGGACCCCTCACCATCTCAACGTGGGGCCGGGAGGAGTGAACGTGCACAGGCTTGGGCTGAGCACGCGGGTGGAGAGCCGCAGCGTCATCGTCGCGATCGAGGGAGAACTCGACATCGCGACCGCCGCCGACCTCCAGGAACACATCCAGTCCGCTGTCGAGGACCACGGTCCTTGGCTGATCCTGGACCTGTCCGGTCTGGACTTCATGGACTCCAGCGGTCTGAACGTCATCATCAACGCCTACAGAACCGTCCGTGAGCTGGGCGGATCGCTGGCGCTGGCCGCTCTGAACGAACGCGTCACCAAGGTCGTCCGCCTGGTCGGCCTGCACCGTCAGGTCCCGGTCCACCAGACCGTGGCCACCGCCGTCGCCGCCATGGAGGCCCTGGAGGCCAAGCGCCAGGCCGGATAGCCTCCGGGCGCATGAGCCGAATCCTCCCCCCGAGTCCCGTGGACATCTCCTGGGACCACAACAGCCACTACCACGAACACCTCCTCCGCCACGTGCCCCCGCACTGCGCCCGGGCACTCGACGTCGGGTGCGGCGGCGGCAGGTTCGCGAGGACCCTGGCCTCCCGAGGGATCGCCGTCGACGCGATCGACCCCGAACCGCGGATGATCTCCATGGCCCGCGAACGCACTCCCGCGCGGCTGCCGGTCGACTACCGTGTGGCCGCGCTGGAGGAGGCGGACCCGCGCCCCGGGGGGTACGGGTTCGTCAGCTCGATCGCCAGCATCCACCACATGCCGTTCGGTCCCTCGCTCGAACGGATGGCCGCCGCCCTCGCCCCCGGCGGCACGCTGGCCGTCCTCGGTCTGTACGCAGAGAGGGACGCCGCCGACGTCGCGACCAGCCTGGCCGCCCTGGGCCCGCAGTGGGTGGTCGGGGCCGGCCTGCGGCTGGGGCGCGCGCTCACCGGCACGCCGAATCCGCACAGCGTGGGCCCCACCGCCGAGATGCCGGTGCGCGACCCGCGGATGGGCCTGCGCGAGATCGCGGAGGAGGCCGGGGAGGTGCTGCCCGGCGCACGCCTGCGGCGGCTGCTGTTCTGGCGCTACTCGCTGGTCTACACGCGACCGGCCTGACCCCGTTCGAGGTCAGGCCGTCGTTTCGTGTCGGTCGGTCCTCCGGAAACCGGTCCGCCGGGGTCGGCCTGTCCGGCGGTCGGTCCGCCGGGCCAGCCTGCCGGGAGCCAGTTCCCAGGAGGGCTGCTCCGTCGGGGATCAAGGCGCGCGGGGGTCAGTCGCCACCGCCACCGCCACCGCCGTCACCGGAGGAGGAGCCTCCCCCGTCGGCGGAGGAGCTTCCGCCACCGCCGAGACCCCCGCTGTTGCCCGGGCTCCAGCCGGTGCCGCCGCCGGGTTCGGCGGACGGGGGCGCGTGGCCCTCCGGCCCCGGGTGTCCCGGGTGTCCCGGGTGCTCGGCGGGACCGACGGGTGTACCGGGGTGGCCGTGCCCGTACCCGGGGCGGCCGGGCGCGGGCGGTGCCGGGTGGGTCTGCCCGAACCCGTACGGCCGGCCGGGTGCGGGCGGTGCGAACGTGTGACCGGCCGGAGGGCCCGCGACGGCCGGACCCGCGGCGCGTGCGGCAGCGGACCTCGACCGCACCAGCGCGACGGCGAGCGCGACCAGCGCCCCGGTGACCATGAGGCCGTACACGATCTCCACGAGGAGGCCCGTCACCGAGTTGGCCAGCAGGAACGCGTCGGGCTCCAGCCCCATGGCCCCGACGGCGGTGACGGCCACGACGTTGGCCACCTGGGCGAGCGCGGCGACGACCATGAGGGCACCGGCGGTCCGGACGGCACCCGGAGAGGGTGAGCCCTTCGCCCGGACGAAGGCGAGCACCGCCACCGCGAGCAGGACAACCGTGCCGAGGAGGTAGAGGAAGGACATCGGAGGACTCCTCGTGTCAGCGGGTCGGGGAGGGGTGGGGGCCGGGTCGGGGCCCTGGCGGCGGAGGGGCGGCCGGACCCGGGACGCGCCTGACCGCGGCCAGCACCAGGGTGAGCAGGCCTCCGAGGAAGACCAGTGTGAACACCAGGTGCAGCAGGTTGGCCGCGGGAGCCATGCCCATGTACAGGGCGTAGAAGCTCCAGATCTGGACCGCCAGGTCGCCGAGGGCGCCGAGGACGAGCAGGGCGCCGCCTGTGGCCACGAGCTTCCTGCGGTCGGCGGCCACCACGCCGGTGAGGGCGAGCACGGTGATGCCGAAGAGCAGGTAGAGGCCCTCGAAGAACAGGGAGACGAAGGAGGAGAAGGAGAAGACGGTGTACATGGGAGAGATATCGGACATCCGGAGCCTTTCCTGGGATGGCGCGCAGGGCCAGACTCTAGCGCCGGGTCGCTCTCCGGGTCGAGGCGTGTACCGAACGCTTTCACGTGCCCGCGCGCACGGTGCGCGTGCCCGTCGCCGCGGGCGGCCCCGCCGCTGTCCGGGTGCGTGAGGTGGGACGGCGGACCCGCCGCGGGAGTTTTCCACAGATCCTTTTCCGCCTGCGGCGATCCCTGCTTCCGCTGAGAGGTACGGCAGAGCGGTCAGAGGAGACGCGGTGATCGCGACCCGGCCGGAAAGGACAGCGGGCTGTCCGTAACCGGCCTTTTTGCCTAAGAAATCCCGGCTTTCTGGCATGCTGCTCTACGGGTCCTCCACCTCCATCACTCATCCCCCAAGGAAAACAATGCGCCTCCTGAGCACCGTCGTCGCGGGTACGGTCATGTCCACCGCGGCCCTGCTCCCTTCCACCGCTCTCGCTGACCACTTCGGCGTCTCCATCGAGGCGATGAGCTCCCCGTGCGCCCCCGTGACCATCGCGACCAGGTGGTTGGGAGAGGACAGCCCGTACGAGGAGGAGGCCCGTCTGGTCGTTCTTACCCAGGACGGTGTCGAGACCGCCCCGGTGGGGGAGAGCCTGAGCGTCGAGCCGGAGGACATGTCCGTCCCCCCCACGAGCACGCGCAGCGGTGAGGTCTACTACCGCGTCTGGGTGGGGCACGAGCACTACTACGGCAATCCGGCGCCGTACGACGAGGAGGCACTCCTCGCTTACCTGGACGAGGGAGGGTCGCCGCTCGCCGTGGACGTCCCCGGGGTGCCGTGGCGCGTGGCGTCCGCCGGGCCCTGCTCCGAGTACGAGGATCCGCCCACTCCGGAACCGAGCCCCTCCCTTCCGGACCGGGGGCCCTCTCCGGACCCGACTCCCTCCCATCCGGGCACGGACCCCTCCGCGGAGCCGGAGCCCGCTCCGGCTCCGGACCCGACCGGAGAGCCGGCCGGCTGGCTCTCCGGCCTTCCGAGCGCCCCCGAGGGTATGAAGCCCGGCCAGTGGTGCGACACCGAGGACCGGCTGGTCACCTTGTACGCCTACACCGACACTTCGGCGTTGCAGTGCCAGGACGACAACGGCTGGCGGTGGGTCGAGGTGGGCTCTCCGGAGGAACTCATCGCCTCGCCCTCCGGCGACCCCACGGCCGCCCCCACCGACCCGCCCTCGCCGACACGGCCCCCCGGCCCCTCCCCCGCGCAGGCCGCACCGCCCGCTGAGGACTCCTCGAAGAGGCTCCCGGTGACCGGAGCCTCCCTCACCGCCCTGGTGCTGGTGGCGGCCGTGGCCGTCACCGGCGGTCTCGCCGCGCTGTGGGCGGCCCGAGGCAGGGCCGGAGGCACGCAGACGTTCTGACGGGCCCACCCGGCACCGGTCGGACCCGGCACCGGTCGGACACGCGCCGTCCGGTGCCGACCGCTACCCGAAGAGCCGTCGGACCGGACACGGGCGTCCGGGCCGTGGCGTCGGGCGCACCCGCCGCGGGAGTTTTCCACAGATCCTTTCCGGCTGTGGCGGCCCCCGCCCCCGGCGAGGAACATGGGGAGCGGTGGCAGAACAGCCGGAGGTGACGTCGTGCTCGTGGTGGAACTGGATCGGATCGACGGGGTGGGGACCGACCTGGTCGGCGGCAAGGCCGCCGGGCTGGCCGGGGCGATCGCGGCCGGAGAACGCGTGCCGCCGGGTTTCTGCGTCACCACCGAGGCCCACCGCTCCGGGAGGCTGCCGGAGGAGGAGGTGACCGCCGCCTACGAGGCCCTCGGCGGCGGCCGGGTGGCGGTGCGGTCCAGCGCGACCGCGGAGGACCTGCCGGACGCCTCCTTCGCGGGACAGCAGGACACCTACCTCGACGTCGAGGGGGCCGACGACCTCCTCGCGGCCGTCCGCAGGTGCTGGGACTCCCTGTGGACCGACCGCGCCGTCGCCTACCGGCGCGACCGGGGCATCGACGACGACGGCGTGCACATGGCCGTCGTCGTGCAGCGCATGCTCGAGCCCCGGGCGGCGGGGGTGCTGTTCACCGCCAACCCGGTCACCGGCACGCGGGGCGAGACCGTCCTGGACGCCGTTCCCGGCCTCGGGACCGCGGTGGTCGACGGCACGGTCCGGCCCGACCACTACGTCGTGGCCGTGGACGGCAGGACCGAGGGGCCGGACGACGGATGCCTGTCATCGGCGGAGGTGGCGGCGCTGCACGCCGCCGGGGAGCGGCTCCAGCGTCACTTCGGCTCGCCGCAGGACGTCGAGTGGGCCCTGGACCGCGACGGAACCCCCTGGATCCTCCAGTCCCGCGCGGTCACCACCCTCTTCCCGCTGCCCGACCACCACGACGACGGGCCCCGCGCCTACTTCGAGGTCGGCAACATGCAGGGCATGCTCCGCCCGTTCACCCCGATGGGCCTGTCCGCGCTGGGAATCGTCGCCTCCGCGTGGCTCGGCTCCCGGAGCACCGGCCCCGACGGCGGGGCCGCGGCGGTGGTCGACGTGGCGGGCAGGTTCTACCTGGACCTCACCCCCTACCTGCGCAACCGTTGGATCCGCGGCGCGTTGCCGGGCAGCATGGTCGTCTACGGCCCCCGGGCCGCGGCGGCCGTCCGCTCCCTCCTGGACGACCCCCGGTTCGCCGCGCGCCCGGGCGGACGGATCAACCCGGTCAGGGCGGTCGGGGCCGTCGCGCGGGCGCTGCCGCTCACCGGCAGGGTCATCGCGGACGCCGTGGCCGCGCTCGTCGACCCCGACGACGCCAGGCGGCGCTTCCTGCGGGCCGGTGAGCTGCTCCGGCGGCGGGCCGCCCGCGCCCCGGAGCGCGCGCTCACCCCCGCGCAACGGCTGCGGCACGCGACGGAACTCCAGAACGAGGCCCTGACGGAGGGGATGGTCCCGATGATGGGGCCCCTGTGCGTCGCCATCCTCTCCGCCAGGGCGCCCGAACTCCTGCTCAGGGGGATCGCCGAACCGGGCGAGGTCGCCGCCGTCCTCGGCGGGATGCCGCACAACGTCACCACGGAGATGGACCTCGCGCTGTGGCGGCTGGCGGACGGGGCGCGCGGGTACGGCGAGCTGCTCCGGGGCACCCCGCCCGAGGAACTGGCGGACAGGTACCGGGCGGGGACGCTCCCCGACATCGGCCTCGACTGTTTCCTGGAGAGGTACGGGCACCGCGGCGCCGCCGAGGTCGACGCGGGCGTGCCCCGGTGGTCGGAGGACCCCGCACCCCTGTTCGCGGCGATCGCCAACTACCTGCGGGTGAGCGATCCGGAGCAGGAGCCAGGACGGAGGTTCGCCCGGGCCGCGGCCGAGGCCGAACGCGCACGGGACGCGCTGGTCCGCAGGGCGCTCGCCTCCCGGCCCGTCCGCGCGCGTCTGGCGTCGTTCTCCTTCGACCGTGCGCGCGCCCTGGCCGGGATGCGGGAGTACCCCAAGTTCTCCTGGCTTTTCGCCATCGCCGAGACGCGTCGGCAACTCCTCCTGGTCGGCGCCGAGATGGCCGGGGCGGGGCGGCTGGACGCGCCCGACGACATCATGTTCCTTCGCGTTCCGGAGGCACACGCCCTGGTGGAGGGCGCGGACCAGCGCGCGCTCGTCGCCGAGCGCCGCGCCGAGTACCTGCGTGAGCGCAGGCGCCGCCGGGTGCCTCCGGTCCTGCTTTCCGACGGCACCGACGTGGAGGCCGCACTGCCCGCCCTGCCCTCCGGGCGGGACGGGGAACTCCTCGGCGTGCCCGCATCCTCGGGGACCGTGACCGGGGTGGCCAGGGTGGTCCACGATCCGGCGGGGGCCGCGCTCGAACCGGGGGAGATCCTGGTGGCCCAGAGCACGGACCCCGGTTGGACGCCCCTGTTCATGACCGCCGGAGGACTGGTGGTGGAGACGGGGTCCACCATCGCGCACGGGCCGACGGTCGCCCGGGAGTACGGCATTCCCGCCGTGATCTGTGTTCCCGGGGCGACCGAGGTGATCCGGGACGGGCAGCGGATCACCGTCGACGGTGGTACGGGGATGGTCCGCATGGAGGACGGGGAGAGACCGGAGGAACCGTGACCAGCGGGGGGCTAGAAACCGCCTCCGCCGCCTCCACTGTCGGCCCCGCCGCCGTTGTGGCCGCCCCCGCCCCCGTCGTTGGGGGCGCCTCCGCCGTCGACGGCGTCGCCACGACGGCCGGGACCACCCGCTGCCGCGTGGGCGTTCGGGGTGTACGCGGAGGACCGGCCACGGTCGTACGGGGCGCCGCCCGGTCGTCCGCCCCGCCGCTCCGGCCGTCGAGCAGCGGTTCCCCGGGGCGCGTGCCGCCGTCCCCGGGAGCTGATCACCGCGCACAGCAGCAGGACGAGCGCCACCGCGAGCAGCGCGTGGACCCCGATGTCGAGGGCGAACAGCACCGGGAACGGGACCGGCACCTCATCGTTCTCCACCAAGGACGGGAGGAAGAGGAACCGGAACCAGAGCTCCCGGGCCCCCTGGACGACGCTGAGGAGCACGAGCAGGCCGCCTCCGGTGCGTACGAAGCCGCGCCCGCCGGGAGCCCTCCCGGCGAGGGTGAGCGCGAGGACCCCCGCCAGCAGCGGGGGGAGCACGACGGTGAGCAGTGTCAGGAGGAACTGCACCAGGTCGGGGCCCTGCTGGGTCATCGCCGGGCCTCCTCGTGCGGTCCGTCGAAGGGGGAGAACGACGGAGGGGGCGGCCCGGCCCGCGACGTCCTCCGGCTGGCGGCCAGGACCAGCAGGAGCATGCCCGCGCCGAGGAGGGCCGCGGACAGGTGGTACGACGCGCCCGTGATCAGCGCGGTGGTCCCGGAGTCCGCCACCTGTTCGCGCACCCAGGGGGAGAAGAGCTGGTCGAGCAGGGACAGGACGGAGGAGGCCAGCAGCGCCGCCGCGCCCAGTCCGGTGAGCGCACGGCGCTCCGGCGCGGCGGCCAAGCAGCAGACCAGCGCGAGGACGCCCACCAGCAGAAGGAGGAGCGGTCCGATCAGGTAGGGCAGGTGGAGGTTCACTGCGGTCCTCTGGGTGGGGGAGTGGGCGGGGGCCACAGCGCGGTGCGCGTCCGCGCCGCGGGAGAACCTACCCGCCCGAGGGGCGTCCGAGGCGGCCGCGGCCGCTTGTGGCCAGTTCCGTGGGTCCCTCGTGAACGGCCGGGAGCGGCGCGGTCCCCGCCCCGTCTCTCCCAGAGCACCCGCGATCGCCTCCCGCGGGGGCACGCGGTCGATCGTGGTCACGGAGGGTGGGAGCGGGGAACCCCTGTGTGGCAAGGCATGGGGGTTATGTGTAGAGGTCGGTCATTTGTCCGCTTCAGTGGGATGTAACCTTAGCCTTGCCTTACTAAGCCAAGCCTTGCCGAACTTCCGGCGGGGCCTCCCCTGTCTGGAGCCGTCGTGACCCCACGTGCCACAGCCCTGTTCTCCCTCGTCCCCGCCTCGGCCCTGCTCCTGGCCGGGTGCTCGACCGAGACGGAGGCGGACACCGCGGACGCGGCCGAGACGGTCGTCGTCGCGGCCGAGAACGGCGAGGTCGAGATCCCCCGCGACCCCGCGACCGTCGTCGTCTTCGACAACGCCCAGCTCGACATCCTCGACGCCCTCGGCGTGGACGTGGCGGGCATCCCCTCCTCCGAGGTCGTCCCGGACCTCTTCGCCGACTACGCCGAGAACGAGGACGTGGCCGACGTCGGCTCCCTGTTCGAGCCGGACTTCGAGGCCGTCGCCGCGCTCGACCCGGACGTGATCATCAGCGGCGGCCGCAGCTCCGCCGTGACCGGCGAACTGGCCGAGATCGCCCCCACCATCGACATGTCCCTCGACTCCGCCGACGCCCTCGGCAGCGTCTCCGAGCGCACCACCGCCTACGGCGAGATCTTCGACAGGGTGGAGGAGGCCGAGGCCCTCGTCGCCGAGCTGGAGGACCGCGTCGAGGAGGTCGGCGCCAAGGTCGCCGAGGCGGGCGACGGCCTCGTCCTCATGGCCAACGCCGGTGAGGTCAGCGCCTACGGCCCCGGCTCCCGCTTCGGCTTCTTCTACGACGCGCTGGGCCTGGAGCCCTCCATCGAGATCGACAACGGGGAGTCCCGCCACGGAGAGGTCCTGTCCTTCGAGGCCCTGGCCGAGGCCGACCCCGACTGGCTCTACGTGATCGACCGCGACAACGCCATCGGCGAGGAGGGCGCCTCCCCCGCCGAGCAGGTGCTCGACAACGACCTCGTCGACCGCACCACCGCCGCGCGGGAGGACCAGGTCCTCTACCTGGACTCCGCGGAGATGTACCTGGTCGGAGGCATCCAGGCGCACCTCAACGCGATCGACGACATCGACGCCGCCCTCTCCTGATCCGGTGACGTCCACGACCACCGCCACGCCCGGGGAGCGGAGCGGCAGCCCCTCCCCGGGCGGGCGCGCCCCGCGCCTCGTCCTCGTCCTGGCCGCGCTCGCGGTCCTGGCACTGTCCGCGGCCAGCCTGTTCGTCGGGGCCAGCGACATCACCCCGGCCCGGCTGCTGAGCGACCCGGAGTCCTGGGAGCTGTTCCTGGTCAGCCGGGTCCCGCGCACCCTGGCGCTGCTGCTGGCCGGTGCCGCGGTGAGCGTCGCGGGCCTGATCATGCAGCTGCTCACCCAGAACCGCTTCGTGGAGCCCTCCACGGCGGGAACGGTGCAGTCGGCCGCCCTCGGCATCCTGCTGGTCACCCTCCTCCTCCCCGGCGCGCCGCTGCCGGTGAAGATGACCGCGGCCTGCGTCACCGCGCTCCTGGGCACCGCACTGTTCCTCGGCGTGCTCCAGCGCGTCGCCCTGAAGTCCTCGCTGGTCGTGCCGCTGGTCGGCATCATGCTCGGCGCGGTGATCAGCTCGGTCACCACCTTCGTCGCCCTGCGCCACGACCTCCTCCAGACCCTCTCCGTCTGGCAGTCCGGCGACTTCTCCGGGGTCATGCGGGGCCGCTACGAGCAGCTGTGGCTGGTCGGCCTCCTCGCCCTGGCCGCCTACCTCATCGCCGACCGCCTGACCGTCGCCGGGCTCGGCCGCGACATCGCTGTCAGCGTCGGACTCAACCACCGCACCGTCATGGCCCTGGGCGTCGGGATCGTCGCCGTCGTCAGCGGCGTGGTGGTGTCCGTCGTCGGCAGCCTGCCCTTCCTCGGCCTCATCGTGCCCAACCTGGTCAGCATGGCGGTCGGCGACCACGTGCGCCGGGGGATCCCCTGGGTCTGCCTGCTCGGCGGCGGCGTCCTCGTGCTCTGCGACATCCTCTCCCGGGTCATCCGCACGCCCTTCGAGATCCCCGTGGGCAGCGTCCTGGGCGTCGTGGGCGCGGTCGTGTTCCTGTCCATGCTGCTGCGGAGGAGTCCCCATGCCGGTCGCTGAGCGCGGTGCGGTCCCCGCCCGCGACGCCGCCCCCGTCCGCCGCGTCCCGCCCCGGGTGCGGATCGCGCTGCTGGCCGCGGCCGCCGCCGCCCTCACCGCCGCGTACCTGACCTACGGGGTGACCGGCAACGTCGCCTACGTGGTCGAACGCCGCTCGACCGTCGTCCTCACCATGTTCGTGGTGGCCTTCGCGGGCGCGGTCTCCACGGTCCTGTTCCACACCGTCACGGACAACCGCATCCTCACCCCCTCCATCATGGGGATGGAGTCGCTGTTCGTCCTGGTGCAGACCTGTCTGGTCTTCGCGCTCGGCGCCGCGGGCCTGAGCGCGCTGCCGCCGGTGGCGGCGTTCCTGGCGCAGAGCGCCCTGATGGTGCTCTTCGCGCTGCTGCTGTTCAAGCGCCTGTTCACCGGCGGGATCGGCAGCCTGCACCTGACGCTGCTGGTCGGCATCGTCCTGGGCGTGCTGTTCACCAGCCTCTCCCAGCTCATGCAGCGGCTGCTCGACCCCAACGAGTTCACCGCCCTCCAGACCCGCCTGTTCGCCCGGCTGACCCGCGCCGACCCCGGCCTGCTGCCGTGGGCGGCGGCCGTCGCCGTGCTCGCGGGCCTGTACGTGTGGCGTCGGCACCGGACGCTGGACGTGCTCGCGCTCGGCCGGGACACCGCCGTGAACCTGGGCGTGGACCACACCCGCGAGGCCGTCCGGATCCTCATGACCGTCGCCCTGCTCACCGCGGTCTCCACCGCGCTGGTCGGGCCGATGACCTTCTTCGGGTTCATGGCCGCCACCCTCGCCTACCAGGTCGCCGGGCGCCACGAGCACCGGTACGTCGTCCCGGTGGCCTTCCTCGTGGGGCTGTGCGCCCTGGCGGGCGGACAGTTCGTCCTCGAACACCTCCTCGGGCACGCGGGCACGCTCAGCGTCGTCATCGAGTTCACCGGCGGCGCCCTGTTCCTGTACCTGCTGATGCGAAAGGCCGCGCGTTGATCGAACTGACCGACCTCACCAAGTCCTACGGGTCCCAGACCGTCCTCGACGACGTGTCGCTGCGGATCGAGCGGGGCGGCGTCACCTCGATCATCGGACCCAACGGCGCGGGCAAGTCCACGATGCTCACCATCATCGGCCGCCTGCTCGGCGCGGACGGGGGCCGGGTGACCGTCGACGGGATGGACGTGGCCACCACCCCCGGCCGCGACCTGGCCAGGAGGCTGTCCATCCTGCGCCAGGAGAACCGCTTCACCGCCCGGCTGACCGTGCGCGACCTGGTCGGCTTCGGCCGCTACCCGCACTCGCGGGGGCGGCTGACCGCCGAGTGCCGCGAGCGGATCGAGGCGGCCCTGGGCTTCCTCGACCTGGTGCCGCTCGCCGACCGGTTCCTGGACGAGCTGTCCGGCGGCCAGCGCCAGCGCGCCTACGTGGCGATGGTGCTGTGCCAGGACACCGACTACGTGCTGCTGGACGAACCGCTGAACAACCTCGACATGAAGCACGCCGTGTCGATGATGCGCCAGATCCGGCGGGCCGCCGACACGCTCGGCCGGACCGTCGTGATCGTCATCCACGACATCAACTTCGCCTCCGCCTACTCCGACCGGATCGTGGCGATGCGCGACGGCCGCGTCGTCCACACCGGAACGCCCGAGGAGATCATGACGCCCGAGGTGCTGCGGGACGTGTTCGATCTGGACGTGCGGGTGGAGGAGGTCGCGGGCTCCCGGATCGGGGTGTACTACCGCTAGGCACGTCGCCCCGGTCACGGCTCCACCAGTCCGTATCGGCCACGGCCAGGTTGAGATCACGGACCATGACCCCGCTGAGCTGGTGGATCTGCTCTTGGCTCA
The DNA here is from genome assembly GCF_012396365.1 of Nocardiopsis alborubida. Taxonomy (GTDB): domain Bacteria; phylum Actinomycetota; class Actinomycetes; order Streptosporangiales; family Streptosporangiaceae; genus Nocardiopsis; species Nocardiopsis alborubida. The sequence continues at coordinate 52,269 of NZ_JAAXPG010000013.1, forward strand.
CCCGTGCCCCGGTCAGGGAAACCAGCCTCCGCAGCCCCGACAGGTCGCTGCCGCACAGGTCGGTTCCGGCCATCGAGGTGGAGGTGGCCTCGGCCGCGAACACACACTCGTCGAAGACGGCCTTCCGCAGGTCGCTGCCGTTGATCGCGACTCCACCGAGGAATTCGACGACTACCGCCAGGTTCCCGCTTTAGCGCGGTGACCGGAAAGGTTCGCTGTCCCACCTCATTCGCCGTGATCTTGTACTTATAGCGCGTCTCGGGCGCCGAACCTCGCTATAAGTACAAGATCACCGCAGGTCAGGGCCACTTCCGTCGCACCGGAAACATATGCGGTCAGGCCGCTGGAGAGCTGAGGAGGGAGCGGTTTCCCCCGGGGTCTGGGACAGGGGCAGATCTCTCCCGCGACGGCTCGGGGAGCCCTCGTCCCGGTGGATCTCCGGGGCGCCTCGGCCCGCCGCGTGCCCTTCGGGTCGTTGGTCCCAGGTGCGCGGCGCGCCCCGGGGTAGTTCGCCGGTATGAACAGGAACCGCGGCATCCCCCGTACCCCAGGGCGGTTCGGTACCCTCATGGGCCGGTTGACCATCTACGCCCAGAACAACCCGCGTCAGTACGGCCTCCGCACGGCCCTGCTGATCGCCGCTCCCACCATCCCCTTCCTGACTCTGCTGTTCGTTCCCTTGATGGTCGAGACCGGTTTCGCTCCCACCATCGTCGCCATCACCGGAGGAACCCTGGCCATGGTGGTGGTCGTCTCCGTGGCCGTCGGTTTCGTCAGCGCGTGGATGACGCGCCGCATGGTCAGGGGCAGACCACTGCCCCTGGACGCCGACCCGGCCAAGACCTGGGCCGCGCACTGGCAGATCATGCGGGGAACCCTCCACCCGGACCCCGAGACCAACCGGCTCGGGCGCATGCTCGCCGACCAGAACGACACCTCCAGGTCGCCGAGGTTCATGCTCGTGTTCGGCTGCGTCCTCGTCGTACCCAACGTCGCCAACGCCCTGCTCCAGTACGCCGACGGAACCCCGTTCGCCTCGGTCAACCTGTTCCTGGCGGGAGCGCTGGTGGTCATGATCGCGATCTTCGTCCCGCTCACGTTGCGCCGCCAGCGCAGGGTCCGCCAGTTCCGGGAGACCTACGACCTCGCCTCCACGGGCTCCTCCGGTACCCTCGGGGGCGAGGACTGACCACGGCGCTTCCCTCCCCTCATCCCCCACGCTCCGTGACCACTCCTCGCCCGGCGGTGCCCATCGGCGTTGCGCCGGGGCGACACGGTGCGTAACATCGCATCGAATCGGTTCGATAACGGACGGGACGGCACGGTGCGGATCTCCGATGTGGCCCGGCACGCTGGCGTGTCGCCGAGCACGGTCTCCTACGTCCTCAGCGGCAAACGGTCGATCTCCGAGACCACCCGGCGGCGCGTGAAGGAGAGCATCGACGCCCTCGGCTACCAGCCGCACGCGGGCGCCCGCTCCCTGGCCAGCCGCCGCAGCAACGTGATCGCCCTGGTCATCCCGCTCCGCGGCGACGTGCACGTCCCCGTCGCGATGCGCTTCGCCGTCTCCGTGGTCACCGCCGCCCGCGCGCACGACCACGACGTCCTCCTGCTCACCCAGGGCGAGGGCCCCGACGGCCTGCGCCGGGTCTCGGGCAGCGCCATGGTCGACGGCGTCATCGTCATGGACGTGGAGGCCGACGACGCCCGCGTCCCCGTCCTGCGCGAGCTGGACCTGCCCTCGGTCCTCATCGGCGTCCCCGAGGACACCGAGGGCCTGACCTGCGTGGACCTCGACTTCGCCGCCGCCGGTGCGGCCTGCGTGCACCACCTCGCCGACCTCGGCCACACCGACCTCGCCTTCGTGGGGCAACCTCCTTCGGTGTACGAGCGGCGCACCGGGTTCGCCGAGCGCACCACCACCGGCTTCGAGCGCGCCGCCGCCGAACGCGGCGTCCGCGCCACCCTGCACCCCTGCTCTCCCGACACCGCGCACGGCCTCGCGGAGGATCTGCTCCGCGAGCGGCCCGGCCTCACCGGCCTCATCGTGCACAACGAGCCCTCCGTCGGCCCGCTGCTCGAATCCTTCGCCGAGCACGGCCGCACCCCGCCCGAGCTGTCGGTGGTCGCCATCGGCCCGGTTCCGCCCGGCGCTCCGCCGCTGACCTCGGTGGACCTGCCCGCCGAGGAGGTCGGAGCCCGCGCGGTCGGCCTGCTCATGGACAAGATCGACGGCCCCGGCAACCCCGGGGTGACCCTGCTCGAACCCCGGCTCACCTCCCGGGAGAGCACCGCCCCGCGCGCCTGACCGCAGCCCTCGCGCGCCTGGCCGTGCTCCGCGCCTGACCGGGGGGTGTGGCGGGGGACACCGGAAAAAGTGTCCCCGGGTCGCGGAATACCCCACCCCGCCCTCCCGTTGTACGGGGTGCCGGAAGGTGCGGTAGAAAGTGTCCCCCGGGCTCCACTCAAAGCCTTCACGGAATACCGCGCCCGCAAGGGTGGCAGGAGCCGTGTTGTGCACCGCGCCGTGAGGCGACCGCCGCACCGTTCCGGTGTACGTGACGGCCCCGCCGGGCGACTGCCCGGCGGGGCCGTTCCACGTCCCGCGCACCGGGGGCGCGCCCCGTGGGGAACTCAGCCGCGCCGGGCCTTCTGCACGGCCTCGGCCAGCTCCGCCTTGTTCATCTTGGAGCGGTTCTTGACGTCCAGCTCCTGGGCCTCCTCGTAGAGGTCGCGCTGCCTGGGGACCCTGCCCCCGAGGTTGAAGCGCTTGAGCTCCTGCTCGCGCCGCTCGGAGAACGCCTTGCCCAGCTCCAGGGCGCGCTTCCGGCTCACGGCCTCCTTGAGACCGGGCAGGACGTCGCTCTCCTCCTCCTCGACGTGGTGCTTGACCGCGTCGACGAACTTCTCGCACCGCTTCTCGAACTCCTTGCTGTTCGGGTCGCAGTCCTTGAGCTTCTGGAGCAGTTCCTCGGCCTCCTGGTGCTCCTCCGCGCCGTGGCGGACCTCCGGCCCCTCGCCAGCGGCCTTGGCGGCGGCCGGGTACACCTCGTCCTCCTCGGCACGGCTGTGCGCGGTGAGGATGGCCTCGATCTCCTCCAGCAGGCGCGGCCGCTGGTCGGGCTCGGACTGGAGCCGGTCGAACAGCTCCTCCATCGTCCGGTGGTCCTTCATGATCAGGGTGACGGCGTCCTCGGCCATGTTCGCCTCCGCTTCGGTGGTGGTGCTTCCGACCACCGCCACTACCCACGGACCCGCTGTCCAGACACGGCGCCGACCGGCCGCCACGGCCCGGCCCCGGCCCCGGCCCGGAAGCGGACCGGGCCGCGCCCCGCGCGGAACACGGCCCGGATCCGGGGACGGGGGTCAGCGCAGGCCGAACAGGTGCTCCATGGCGAGCTGGTCCAGGCGCTCGAAGTGGTAGCCGCGCCTACCGACCTCGGCCAGGTCGATCTCCTCGGCCAGCAGGTCGGACAGGGACTCGCCCTCGCCCAGCGTGGACTGGGACAGCTCGGGCACGCGCGAGGCCGCGAGCGCCTCCACCACCTCGGGGTCGGCGCGGAACGCCCTGGCCTTCTCCTTGAGGATGAGGTAGTTGCGCATGCAGGCCGCGGCCGACTCCCACACGCCGCTCATGTCCTCGGTGCGCGGCGTCTTGAAGTCGAAGTGCAGCGGGCCGTCGTAGCCCGCGCTCTCCAGCAGGTCGACCAGGAAGAACGCCTCCTTGACGTCGCCCGCGCCGAAGCGCAGGTCCTGGTCGTACTTGATCCCGCGCTGGCCGTTGAGGTCGATGTGGAAGAGCTTGCCCGCCCACAGGGCCTGCGCGACGCCGTGCGCGAAGTTCAGCCCGGCCATCTGCTCGTGGCCGACCTCCGGGTTGACCCCCACCATCTCGGGGTGCTCCAGCTCGTTGATGAAGGCCAGGGCGTGGCCCACCGTGGGCAGCAGGATGTCGCCGCGCGGCTCGTTGGGCTTGGGCTCCAGGGCGAACCGCAGGTCGTGCCCCTGCTCGCGCACGTAGCCGCACAGGATGTCGAAGGCCTCGCGCAGCCGGTCCAGGGCGGCGTGGTCGTTCTTGCCCGCCTCCGTCTCGGCCCCGTCCATGCCGCCCCAGCACACGTACGTCTTCGCGCCCAGCGACACGGCCAGCTCGATGTTGCGGACGACCTTGCGGATGGCGTGGCGGCGCACGTCGCGGCTGTTGGAGGTGAACCCGCCGTCGCGGAACACCGGGTCCGAGAACAGGTTGGTGGTCGCCATCGGCACCTTGAGGCCGGTCTCGTCCAGAGCCGCGCGGAACCGCTTGAGGATGTCCTCGCGCTCGGTGTCGGAGCTGCCGGGCGGAATGAGGTCGTCGTCGTGGAAGGTGATCCCGTGCGCGCCGAGGTCGGCGAGGCGGCGCACGGCGTCCACCGGGTCGAGCTCGGGGCGGACGGGGTCGCCGAAGGTGTTCACCCCGCGCCACCCCACGGTCCACAGGCCGAAGGTGAACCTGTCCGCGGGCACGGGCTGGTAGCTGCTCATGTCGTGTCTCCTGAGGTAGGCGCAGGACTCCGGAATAGTTTGTCTAGAGTCACAACTAATTGTCAACGGGGTGGCCGCGCAGCACCGCCACCCCGCCGCCCGGCAGGGTCATCCCCTGCGCCGAAACGCCCGACACCAGGTCGCGGGCGCTCGCGTCCAGCCCGAACCGGGCCGGATCGATCCGTCGCGGCCGGTTGTCGTGGTTGGTGACGAACACCCACGCGCCGTCCCGGTCCACCCGGCGCACCACCTCCAGCCCGGGCTCGGGGAACGGTCCCGTCCCCGCCGCCTCGGCCAGCAGCCGCGCCAGGCCCCGGTCCGACAGCCGGGCCGACAGGTACCAGGCCTCGCCCGCCCCGTGGCGCCGCCGCGTCACCGCGGGCAGCCCGTCCAGCGGCCCGCCCGCGTAGTGGGCCACGGCCTCGGCCCCCGTCAGGTGGACGTGCTCGCTCCACAGGGTGACCTCCTCGCGCACCGAGCCCAGGTCCAGGCCCACCGTCTCGCCGGGCAGCATCGGGTGCAGCTCCTCCACCCGCACCCCCAACAGGTCCCGCAGAGCGCCCGGGTACCCGCCGGTGCGCACGGTCCCGTCCGGGTCGGCGGCCCCGCTCAGGAAGGTCACCACCAACGTCCCGCCGTCCTCGGTGTAGCGGGCCAGCCGTTCGGCCGCCTCGTCCGACAGCAGGTACAGGGCGGGCACCACCAGCAGCGGCACCCGCGGCAGGTCGCGGTCGGGGCGCACCATGTCCACCGTGCGCCCCGACCGCCACAGCACCCGGTGCACCTGGCGCACCGCCTCCAGGTAGTCCACGCCCCGCGCGGGCAGCGACGGGCTGCCCAGCGCCCACCAGCACTCGGGGTCCCAGGTGAGCGCCGCGTCGGCGACCACGTCGGCGTCGCGCGCCTCCGCCACGCGGGGCAGGACGCTCCCCAGTTCGCACACCTCGCGGAAGATCCGGGAGTCCGGCCCGGCGTGCGGCACCATCCCCGAGTGCCACTGCTCGGCGCCGCCCCGGGACGCCCGCCACTGGAAGAACATCGCGCCCCGCGACCCGCGCGCCACGTGCGCCAGGCTGTGCCGCGCCGTCTCGCCGGGGGCCTTGGGGCGGGTGACCTCGCCCGTGTAGGTCACCCCGGCCGCCTGCTCCATCAGCAGCCACGGCCGACCCGGGCCGGGCACGCGGTCCGCCCACGAGCGGGCCAGGTCGGCGGCGAAGGCGGTCTGCTCCGCCCCGCCCTGCCCGGTCCGGTCCGGGTAGTCGTCCACGGCGACCAGGTCCAGGTGCTCGGCCCACCGCCACGGGTCCACCGGCACCCAGTCGCCGAAGGCCAGGTTGGTCGTGACCGGCACGTCCGGCCGGACGGCGCGCAGCACGTCGCGCTGGGACAGGAAGTGGTCGAGCATCGCGTCCGACAGGAACCGCCGGAAGTCCAGCACGTGCGCGGGGTTGGGCAGGTACTGGGTCGCGCGCGGCGGCTGGATCTGCTCCCACTCCGAGTAGTGCTGGCTCCAGAACGCCGTGGTCCACGCCGTGTTGAGCCGGTCCAGGTCCACGTGGCGACCCCGCAGCCAGTCGCGGAAGGCCCCGGCGGTGTGCTCGGAGTGCGACCACGTCCCGTACTCGTTGTGCACGTGCCACACGCGCAGCGCCGGATGCCCGGAGTAGCGCTCGGCCAGCGCGCGGGCGATGCGGACCGAGGCCTCCCGGTAGGCCGGGGAGCACACGTCGTAGGTGTCGCGGCTGCCGTGGGTGAGCCGGGTCCCGTCCGCGGTCACCGGCATCGCGTCGGGGTGGGCGAGCCCGAACCACGGCGGGGGAGAGGCGGTCGGGGTGGCCAGCGCGACCCCGATCCCGGCGTCGGCGAGCCGGTCCAGCACCCGGTCCAGCCACTCGAACCGGTACTCGCCCTCCTTCGGCTCCAGGAGCGCCCAGGAGAAGACGCCGACCGTCACGAGGTTGACCCCGGCGCGGCGCATCAGCTCCACGTCCTCCGCCTGGACCTCCTCCGGCCACTGCTCGGGGTTGTAGTCGCCGCCGAACCACAGTGGAGAGGACATGGGGAACTCCTTCTGGTTTGGTGTGTGCGCCAACAAAGTAGGGCGAAAACCCTTCCGGGCGACACCCCCACACGAGGAGCGAGCATGTCCGCAGCACGACGGGTCCGTACCCGACAGCCGGTCGGGGACTGGGAGGACGCACTGGTCACCGGCAACGGGCGCCAGGGGGCGCTCGTGCACTCGACGGCGGAGCGCGTCCGCCTCACCCTGTGCCACGAGAGGCTCTTCCTGCCCGTCACGGAGCCGCTGCCCGCACCCGCGACCGCGTCCCTGCTGCCCGAACTGAGGGAACTGCTGCGCCGGGGCCGCTCCCGCGAGGCGGCCGAGCGGATCACGGCGTTCGCGGCGCGGGAGCACCCGGGCTACGCCGACACCCGGTGGATCGACCCGCTGGTGGGGGCCGCCGTGCTCTCGTTCGTCCCGCGCGGGCACCGGCCGGGTTCGGTCACGCGCGCGTGCGACCTGGACTCGGGGCTGGTCACCGAGGAGCTGCCGGACGGAACCGTGCACCGGGCCTTCGCCTCCCGGTCCGACGACGCCGTGGTCGTCGAACTCGCCTCGCCCCTCGGCCTGGACGGAACGCTGCGTCTCACCGCGTTGGAGGAGGCGCCGCCGGTCCCGATGGAGGTGGTCCGCGAGGCGGGACCCGGCCTGCTGACCCTGCGGGCGGACTTCCCCGAGCGCCCGCCCGGCGGCCTGTCCGGGTACACGGTGACCTGTGTCGTCCGCGCGGAGGGCGGCCGGGTCGGCGCTGGCGGTGAGGGGCTGGACCTGCGGGGCGTCCGGCGGCTCCGGCTGGTGGCGCGCGTGCGGGTGGACGGGTTCCCCGCGCCGGAAACGGGGAGCCCCGAGGACTTCACCGGGGCGCTCGAACGCCACCGGGCGGTGCACGGCGACCTCATGTCCCGCTTCCGGCTGGAGCTGGAGGGCGGTTCGGCCCGGCCCGACGCGCTCGGCGAGGACCTCCTGGCGGCGGGGCCCGCCCCCGACCTGATCGCCCGCCTGGTCGACGCCGGGCGGTACGCGATCATCTCCAGCTGCGGCGACCTGCCGCCCACCCTCCAGGGGGTGTGGAGCGGCACCTACGACCCCCCGTGGCGGTCGGGGTACACCTTCGACGGCAACCTGCCCTCCGCCGTCGCGGCCCTGCACGCCACGGGCACGCCCGAGCTGATGACCGGCCTGTTCGACCTCCTCGACGGCATGGCCGACGACCTGGCCGACAACGCGCGGCGGCTCTACGGCTGCCGGGGGATCCTGCTGCCCGCGCACGCCTCGACCTCCGGCAGGCACAACCACTTCGGCCCCGAGTGGTGCCTGACCTGCTGGACCGCGGGAGCGGCGTGGATGTCGCGCCTGTACTGGGACCACTACTCCCACACCCGCGACCGCGCGTTCCTGCGCGAGCGCGCCCTGCCCTTCCTCACGGCCGCCGCGGAGTTCCACGAGGACTTCCTCACCGACGAGGGCTTCTCCCCCTCCTACTCGCCGGAGAACACCCCGGGGGACGGCGACGGCCAGGCCGCCGTCAACGCCACCATGGACGTCGCCGCCGTGCGCGACCTGGTGCGCAACCTGCTGCGGGCGCACCGCGCCCTGGGCGTTCCCGGCTCCCGCCGCTGGGCCCGGCTGGGGGCGCGGCTGCCCGGCTACCGCGTCGCCCCGGGCGGTGAGCTCGCCGAGTGGGCGGGGCCGGCCGGGCCGACCGGGCAGAGCGAGCGGCACGCGCACCGGCACGCCTCCCACCTGTACCCGCTCTGGTACGAGACCGACCCCGCCCTGGCCTCGCCCCGGCTGCGCGCGGCGGCGGTCGCCGCCGTGCGCGCCCGCCTGGCGTGGTGGCGCGGCCAGGAGTCCGACGAGATGGCCTTCGGCCTGGTCCAGCTGGGGCTGGCCGCGGCGAACCTGGGCCTGGCCGCCGAGGCGCACGAGACCCTGTCGCTGCTGGCCACCCGCTACTGGCGCCCCACCCTGGTGCCCACGCACAACCGCGGCAGCCTGTTCAACGTGGACATCGGCGGCGGGTTCCCGGCCGTGGCGGCGGCGATGCTGGCCCGGTCCGCCGAGGGGCGCCTGGACCTGCTGCCCGCCCTGCCCCGGGAGTGGGCCTCGGGCCGGGTGGAGGGGCTTCGGGCCCGAGGCGGGGTCGTCGTGGACCTCCTGGAGTGGTCCGGCGGCCGGGCCCACGCGCGGCTGCGGGCCGTCGAGCCGCGCGAGACGGTGGTCGTCCTGCCCGGCGGGGAACGGCGCAAGGCGGCCCTGGTACCGGAACGGACGCTGTCCCTGCAATTCACCGTGGTTGCCGGAGAGGAGTCGAATCGCTTCGAAATTTCCCGCGCAACACCCCTTGCCGGAGGTTAGTCGGCTATCCAGACTAATGGGGAATTCGCGCCTGCCCCGGGACCGGATTTCCGGGGAGGGCTCACCCCCCGATTCCCCCAAGGAGCCCGCACATGCCTCCCGAACAGCACCGGCCCCCCAGACGCGGGCGGGGCCTACCGGCGCTCGCCGTCGCGGCGGCCACCGCGCTGGCCGCCTCCACCGTCGTCGCCGCCACCGCGGCCGGAGCGGCTCCCGCGGAGCCGGCCGCGGCGCAGGCCGCCTACGAGTGGGACAACGTCGAGATCGTCGGGGGCGGTTTCGTCCCCGGCATCGTCTTCAGCGAGACCGAGCCGGGCCTGGCCTACGCCCGCACCGACATCGGCGGAGCCTACCGCTGGAACCCGGACACCGAACGCTGGATCCCCCTGCTCGACTGGGTCGGCTGGGACGATTGGGGCTACACGGGCGTCGTCAGCATCGCCACCGACCCCGTCGACCCCGACCGCGTGTACGCGGCCGTCGGCACCTACACCAACGACTGGGACCCCAACAACGGCGCCATCCTCAGCTCCGACGACCGCGGCGAGACCTGGGACGTCGCCGAACTGCCCTTCAAACTCGGCGGCAACATGCCCGGCCGCGGCCTCGGCGAGCGCCTGGCCGTGGACCCGGGCGACAACAGCGTCGTCTACTTCGGCGCGAGCGGCGGCAACGGCCTGTGGCGCAGCACCGACCACGGCGCCACCTGGGCCGAGGTGGAGGAGTTCCCCAACCCCGGCGACTACGTCCAGGACCCGGGTGACGAGACCGGCATGATGTCCGACATCACCGGCGTGACCTGGGTGGACTTCGACCCCCGAACCGGGTCCGAGGGCTCGGTCACGCAGGACGTCTACGTCGGCGTCGCCGACCTGGACGATCCGGTCTACCGCAGCCAGGACGGCGGCCAGACCTGGGAGCCCGTTCCCGGCGCGCCCACGGGGCACCTGCCCGCGCACTCGGTCGTGGACCACGAGGGCGGCCAGCTCTACATGGCCACCACCAGCACCCCCGGCCCCTACGACGGCGACTCCGGCGACGTGTGGCGCATGGACCTGGCGACGGGGGAGTGGACCAACATCAGCCCCGTCCCCTCCGGCTCCGAGGACAACCACTTCGGCTACGGCGGCCTGACCATCGACCGGCAGGACCCGGACACGCTGATGGTCGCCACCCAGATCTCCTGGTGGCCGGACATCCAGATCTACCGCAGCACCGACCGCGGCCAGACCTGGACCCAGGCGTGGGACTGGGGCGCCTACCCCGAGCGCACCGCGCGCTACGAGATGGACATCTCCGGAGCGCCCTGGCTGGACTTCGGCGGCACCGGGACGCCCCCGGAGACCCAGCCCAAACTCGGCTGGATGACGCAGGCGATGGCGATCGACCCGTTCGACTCCGACCGCTTCATGTACGGCACGGGCGCCACCATCTACGGCAGCGACAACCTCACCAACTGGGACGCGGGCACCACCTTCGACATCGGGGTCCGGGCGCACGGCATCGAGGAGACGGCCGTCAACGACCTGATCAGCCCGCCCGAGGGCGCGCCGCTGCACTCGGCCCTGCTCGACGTCGGCGGCTTCACCCACCAGGACCTGGAGACCGTCCCCGAGCAGATGTACCAGCAGCCCTACTGGGGCCACGGGACCAGCCTGGACTTCGCCGAACTCCAGCCCGCGACCATCGCACGGGTCGGCGGCAGCGACGCCGAGGCCGCCATCGGACTGTCCACCGACGGCGGCGACAGCTGGTGGGCCGGACAGGAGCCCGGCGGGGTGACCGGCGGCGGCACGGTCGCGGTGAGCGCGGACGGCTCGTCCGTCGTGTGGAGCCCCGACGGCACCGGCGTGCACGCCTCCACCACCCTGGGCTCGTCGTGGACCGCCTCCACCGGCGTTCCGGCGGGCGCCCGGGTGGAGGCCGACCGGGTGGACCCGGACGTGTTCTACGCCGTATCCGGCGGCACCTTCTACACCAGCACCGACGGCGGGGCCACCTTCACGGCGGGCTTCGACGGGCTCCCGGCCGAGGGCAACATCCGCTTCGGCGCGGTGCCCGGTCACACCGGTGACGTGTGGGTGGCCGGAGGCACCGGGGACCACTACGGCATGTGGCGGAGCACGGACGCCGGGGCCACCTTCGAGCAGGTCGAGGCCGTGGACGAGGGCGACGCGGTCGGTTTCGGCGCGCCCGCGCCGGGCTCGGACTACCCGGCGGTGTACACCAGTTCCAGGATCGACGGCGTGCGCGGGATCTTCCGCTCCGACGACGCGGGCGAGAGCTGGGTGCGGATCAACGACGACCAGCACCAGTGGGCCTGGACGGGGGCGACCGTCACCGGCGACCCCAACGTCTACGGCCGGGTCTACATCGGTACCAACGGCCGGGGGATCGTCTACGGCGACCTGGCGGGCGGTGGCGGCGACCCCGAACCGACACCGGAGCCCTCGCCGGACCCCGAGCCCACCCCGGAGCCGTCCCCGGACCCCGAGCCCGAACCCGGGGAGTGCGGGGTCGGGTACGAGATCACCAACACCTGGAGCGGCGGGTTCCAGGCCGGGGTGACGGTCACCAACAACGGTGACGAGGCCCTGAAGGGCTGGGAGGTCGGCTGGGAGTTCACGGCCGGTGAGGAGGTCACGAGTCTGTGGAACGGCGCGCACACGCAGGACGGCGCGTCCGTGCGGGTCACCGACGCCGGGTGGAACGCCCGGATCGCTCCGGGGAGCTCGGTGACGGTCGGCTTCAACGGGATCGTGGACGGCGAGCCCGCGCGGCCGACCGGGCTCACCCTCAACGGGGAGGCCTGCGGCTGACGCCCTGACAGGGCGGGGCCGGGAGCCGCGGGAGCGGTTCCCGGCCCTTCGCCGTGCCCGGACGTGGACCGGCGGACGGGTCCCCCCGGGGCCGCAGCCGGAGCCGTCACGGAACCCCGGGCACACCCGCGCCCCCGGGGTTCCAGGAGGAGGGGAACCCCGGGGGCGCGGGCGGTCCTGAGGCGGCGCTACCCCTTCACGGCGCCGATGATGACGCCCTTGGTGAAGTGCTTCTGGACCAGCGGGTAGACGAACGTGACCGGCACCAGGGCCACCACCACGATGGCCATCTGGATGGCCAGGTTGGGAGCCGAGGCGGTGCCGCCCTGCATCGCGTCGCCGATCACCGAACTCGAACTGAGCTGCTGGCCCTGTTGCACGTACTGGCGCAGCACCAGCTGGAGCGGCCACTTGGCGTTGTCGTTGATGTAGAGGATGGCGTTGAAGAAGGCGTTCCAGTAGCCCACCGCGTAGAACAGCCCCACGACCGCGGTGACCCCCTTGGACATGGGCAGGACCAGCCGGGTCATGATGGTCCACTCGCTCGCCCCGTCCACCCGGGCGCTGTCGCCGATCTCCTGGGGCAGGTTCATGAAGAACGCCCGCATCACCACCAGGTTGAACGCGTTCACCGCCGTCGGCAGGATCAGCGACCAGTAGCTGTCGATGAGGCCGACGTTGCTGACCAGCAGGTACAGCGGGATCATGCCGGGCGCGAACAGGAAGGTCAGCAGCACCGCGAACAGCAGCGGCCGGTGCCACAGCGACCCGGGCTGGGACAGCCCGTAGGCGGCCAGGACGGTCGCCACCAGGCTGACCAGTGTCCCCGCGGCCGTGACGCCCAGGCTGACCAGGACGGCCCGGGTCACCACGCCGCCGCTGAACAGGTCGGCGTAGGCCTGGAAGGAGATCCCCTGCGGGACCAGCACCAGGCCGCCCGCGCTGTTCACCGCCGAGGCGGGGGACAGGCTGGTCAGGATCACGACGTAGAGCGGGAAGAGGATGATGACCGCGATGACGGCCAGGGTGGAGTTCTTCGCGGCGCGTGCGGGAAGGCTCGGGCGCTCCGCCCACACGGGGCGGTCCTTGAACAGTGTGCTCATGCTCGTCGGTAGATTCCCTGTTCGCCCATCTTGTGGGCCAGCTTGTTGGCCAGAACGATGAGGACCAGTCCGACGATGCCCTTGACCAGGCCCGCGACCGCCCCCGCGCTGAAGTTCCCCGTCACCAGGGTCTGGTGGTAGATGAAGGTGTCCAGCACTTCGGACACGCCCGATCCGAACGCGTCGCGCTGGAGGTAGAACTGCTCGAACCCGACGTTGAGGATGTCGCCGATCTTGAGGATGAGCAGCAGGATGATCACCGGCCGCAGGCCCGGCAGGGTGATGTGCCACATCCGCCGCCAGCGCCCGGCGCCGTCCACGGCCGCGGACTCGTAGAGGTTCTGGTTCACGGCCGCCAGCGCCGCCAGGAAGATGATCGTGCCCCACCCGGCGTCCTTCCAGATCATCTGGGAGGTGACCACGAACAGGAACGCGTCCGGGTCGGTCATGACCTCCAGCGGCGCGTACCCGTTCTGCCGCAGGAACTGCGAGAACAGCCCGGCGCCGCCCAGGATCTGCTGGAACAGGGTGACGACCAGGACCCACGAGAAGAAGTGCGGCATGTACACGATGCTCTGGAGCACCATCCGCAGCCTGGGGCTGAGGACGCTGTCCAGCAGGATGGCCAGGGCGATCGGGATGGGGAAGAAGAACACCAGCTGGACGGCGGCGATGACCAGCGTGTTGCCCGCCGCGGTCCAGAAGCGGGGGTCGGTGAACAGCCGCTCGAAGTGCGCCAGCCCCACCCACGGGCTGCCCCACACCCCGTCCCAGGGGTTGTAGTCCTGGAAGGCGATGATGTTGCCCAGGGTCGGCGTGTAGTGGAACACCGCCAGCAGGCCGATCGCCGGGACCGTCATCAGCAGCAGCTGCCAGTCGCGGCGCAGCCTCGCCCCGAACGGGACCCGCCTGCGCCTCGGGGCCGCGGACCCGCCCCGGTGGTCCGGGACGGCCGGGGGCCGCCCCCGGCCCCCGCGCCCGCGGGACGCGGCGGCCGGGGAGGGCGGTCCGCCCTTGGTCATGGTCCGCTCAGTCACGGCCGTGCTCCTGGAGGACCCCCATGTAGAACTCGCGCCCCTCGTCACCGCCGTCGCGGCGCCAGTCCGCGACGACCTGGTCCAGCGCGCCGAGGTCCTCGCGGCCCCGGATGATGTCGTTGACCCTGTCGGTCAGCGGGGTCTCGGCCCCGGAGAAGCGCTCGGGGCGCTGGATGCGGATGCCCGCGAACGGGTCGTCCTCGGTGAACTGGGCGGCGTGGTTGTACCAGTCGCACTTCCACGGCACGAAGTCCGGGTACTGGCTCTCGGTGATCGCCTGGGGGCGCCCGCTGATGAAGTAGTAGCCGTCGTTGACCTCGGCGTTGCCGGTGTCGGTGAGCTGCGGGGCGCCGTCGTCGTTGAGCTCGTGGTGCACGCCCGCCTCGCCGTAGCGGTAGTCCATGTACTCCCGCGTCCCGAACGGCGCGGCGCAGTAGTTGATGATGCCCAGGATCTCCTCGACCTGCTCCGGTTCCATGCCCTTGCGCACGAACACGGACTGGGCCGAGGGGTCGCTGCGGTGCATCACCGGGTCGGTGCCGCCGTTGCCGAAGACCGGCATCAGGTCCAGGCGGAAGTCGGGGTTGTCGCCGAGCATCTGCATGTACGCCTCGTGCCAGGCGCCGATGCCGTCCTGGTTGAAGAGGATCTGCCCGGAGTTGAGCAGCTCCTTGGAGTTGTCCCCCTGGGCGACGATGTCGGGGTGGACGAGCCCCGCGTCGAACAGCCTGCGCATGTACTCGACGCTGGCCCTCCACTCCTCGGTCTCGAACATGTGGGTGAGCTCGCCGCCCGAGTAGCGCCACTGCTTGGGCGCGCCGAAGATCTGGCGCATGCTGAGGTTGAAGTCGCCGAAGGCCCAGCGGTTGTTGTCCGGGTCGTTGACCTCCTCGCCGATCGCGAACAGGTCGTCGGGGCTGGTCGGGGCCTCCAGGCCGTACTCCTCCAGGAGGTCGCGCCGGTACAGGACCCAGTTGCCGAAGGGCTCGGCGGGCCAGGGCACCCCGTGCAGCTGCTGGTTGAAGACGTTCCAGCGCCAGGCGTCGCTGTCCAGGTTGGCCAGCAGGGGGTAGGCCTGCGCCGCGTCACCGGCCAGGTGCGGCGTCAGGTCCTCGAAGAGCTCGCCGACGGCCCGGTTGAACTGCGGGATCAGGTTGATGACCCAGTCGGGGATCATCGTGATGTCGGCGACGTCGCGCCCGGCGATCACCGCGTTCATCTTGTCGATGACCGAGTTGCCGTCCTGGAAGTTGAACTCCACCGTGGCGCCCAGGCGCCCGTTGACGTGCTCGAAGAAGGAGTTGTCGCCGAGGCCGGGCGGGATCGGTCCCCACAGCGGGGTCATCGCGGTGTACCGCCCGCCCCTGCCCGGGGCCTCGGGCACGGCCTGGATGAACTCCGTCGGGTAGGCGGTGAACCCGTCCGGGGCGCCGTGCTGTCCCGGGATGTCGGGGGTGACCCCCTGGAACGGGATGTGCGTGGGGATCAGGTCGTCCAGCGAGCTGGCGGAGGAGGCGGACCCTCCGCCGCTGGACGACTCCGAGCCGCAGCCGGAGAGCGTTCCGGCGGTGAGCGCCGCGGCGGTGGAGGCGCCCACCAGGCCGAGGAAGCGGCGTCGGCTGGGGATCGGGCGCAGGGGGGTGGTGCGCATAGCGTCGTTCCTTCGGTTGAGCAGGCCGGGGAGCCCAGGGGGGTAGGAAACGAAGGGCCATTTTGCTATGAATTAGTTGGCCGTTTAGACAAACAAATTACTCCACTGTGATGTGGCACACAAGGTCCTCAGGTATCGAAGTCGAAGCGGTTCGATTTCGAAGGACAATACCCTCGCGCACGAGAGGCGAACACCCCCCATGACCCTCCAGCCGCACCTGCCGCCGTACAGGGACCCCGCCCTGCCGTCCGAACGGCGCGTGGACGACCTGCTCGCCCGCCTCACGCTGGAGGAGCGGATCGGCCTGCTCCACCAGCACCAGGCGCCCGTCGAGCGCCTCGGCGTGGGCCCCTTCCGGACCGGGACCGAGGCCCTGCACGGACTGGCCTGGCTCGGACCGGCCACCGTCTACCCGCAGGCCGTCGGCCTGGCCAGCACCTGGGACCCCGGCCTGCTCCGCCTGGTCGGCCGGGCCGCCGGCGACGAGGTGCTCGCCCGCAGGGGCGCGGGCGCGTCACCCAACGTCTGGGCTCCCGTGGTCAACCCGCTGCGCGACCCCCGCTGGGGCCGCAACGAGGAGGGCTACTCCGAGGACGCGTGGCTGACCGGGGTCCTGGCCGCCGCCTACGCCCGGGGGCTGGCCGGTGACGGCGACACGCTGCGGCTCGCGCCCACGCTCAAGCACTTCCTCGCCTACAACAACGAGGAGGGCCGCTGCGAGACCTCCAGCGACCTGCCGCCGAGGGTCCTGCACGAGTACGAGCTCCAGGCGTTCCTGCCAGCCCTGGCCGAGGGGGCGGCCGTGGCCGTCATGCCCTCCTACAACCTGGTCAACGGGCGGCCCGCGCACCTGAGCCCGCTGATCGGCGACGTGCTGCGCCCGGCCGCGCCCGACCGCCTGCTGGTGGTCAGCGACGCCTACGCGCCCGCCAACCTCGTGGAGACGCAGCACTTCCACCCCGACCTGCCCACCGCCTACGCGCACGCGATCCGGGCCGGGCTCGACAGCTTCACCCAGGACGACGACCGCACCGAGGCCACCCTCGGACACGTGCGTGAGGCGCTGCGCCGGGGACTGCTCACCGAGGCCGACGTCGACCGCGCCGCGCGCAACGTGCTGTCGGTCCGGATCCGGCTGGGTGAGTTCGACCCCGTGATGGGCGGGGTCGACGGGATCGCCGGGGCGGGCGGAGACCTGCTGGCCGGGGACGGGCCGAACGGTGAGGCCGGGGACGCGGGAGCCTTCGACACCCCCGAGCACCGCGCGCTGGCCCGGGAGGCGGCCACCCGCTCGATCGTCCTGCTCCGCAACGAGGGCGCGCTGCTCCCGCTGCGCGACGTGCGCCGGGTCGCCGTCGTCGGCCAGCTCGGCGACACCGTGCTGGAGGACTGGTACAGCGGGACGCTGCCCTACGCCGTCACCGCGCGCGCCGGGATCGCCGAGCGGGTGGAGACGGTGTTCCGCGAGGGCGCGGACCGGATCCGGCTGAGCACGTTCGGACACGGGCTCGTCGTGGACCCCGGTGACGGGAGCCCCGCCCGCCTGGAGTTCCACGGCGTCTGCGGCGGGCACCGCGGCGCGGACACGGAAGCGCCGACCGGGGAGGACGCGGTCGAGGGCGCGGTCGAGGGCGCGGACTTCGACCTCCTGGACTGGGGCGGCGGCGCCTGCGCCCTGCGCTCGGTGCGGACGGGGAGGTACCTCGACGCGGGACCCGAGGGCGTCCTGGCCTTCACCGCCCCGGGGCCCGGTACCTGGGAGGTCACCCAGACCTTCCGCCTGGAGGAGTACAAGGGCCTGCACACCCTTGTCCACGTGCGCAGCGGCTGCGGCGTCACCTCGGATCCGCGCGACGGGAACCTGCGCCTGGCCGGAGCCGGGGAGGCGGAGGGCCTGTTCATCGTGGACGGGCTCGGCACGGGGGCCGAGGAGGCCGCGCGGGCGGCCTCCGCCGCCGACGTCGCGGTCGTCGTCCTGGGCGACCACCCCATGGTCAACGGGCGCGAGACCGAGGACCGCACCGACCTGGACCTGCCCGCCGCCCAGGAGCGGGTGCTGCGCGCCGTGCGCGCGGCCAACCCCGCCACGGTCCTGGTGCTCAGCAGCGGCTGCCCGTTCGGGATCACCTGGGCCGACGAGCACGTCCCGGCCGTCCTGTGGTCGGCGCACGGCGGACAGGAGTACGGCCACGCGCTCGCCGACGTGCTCTTCGGCGACGCCGAGCCCTCGGGGCGGCTTCCGCAGACCTGGTACCGCTCCGCCGACGACCTGCCCGGGATGCTCGACTACGACATCGTCGGCGCGCGCGGCACCTACCTGTACTTCGAGGGAGAGCCGCTCTACCCCTTCGGGCACGGCCTCGGCTACACGTCGGTGGAGTACGCGGCCCCGGTGGTCCGCGTGGACGGCGGCCGGGTCACCGTCACCGTCATGGTCGCCAACACGGGCACGCGGCCCGCCGACGAGGTGGTGCAGGTCTACACCCGCCAGCTGGCCTCGCGGGTGCGGACCCCGCTGCGCGCGCTGCGCGGGTTCGCCCGGGTGCGCGTGGAGCCGGGCCGCAGCGCGCTCGCCACGGTCTCCTTCGACGTGGACCGGCTCGCGCTGTGGGACACCACCCGCGACCGCTTCGTGGTGGAGGACGCGCCGCGCCAGGTGCTGGTCGGGCGCTCGGCGACCGACATCCGCGCCACCGCGGCCCTGGACGTGCCGGGGGAGGCCATCCCGCCCCGCGACGCGCGCACGCCGTGGTCGGCCGCGGGCTACGACGACGCCCGGGGCACGTCCCTGTGCCCGCTCACCCCCGAGCGGGGCGACGCGGTGCGCTCCCGGGAGGGCGGCGCGTGGGCGGCCTTCCACGACGTGGACCTCGGCGACGGGGTCACCGGGTGCCGCCTCACGGTGAACGCCGAGCACGCCTGCACGGTCCGGATCCGCCTGGACGACCCCGAGGACGGGCCGACCGCCGCGGTGGCCGACGTCCCGGCGGGCAAGGACGGCTACGACTTCACCGGGGTCAGCGCGGCCTTCGAGGACGCGAGGGGGGCCGGGGGGATCCGCGACCTGTACCTGGTCTTCGACCGGCCGGGCACGGCGGTGGCCGACCTGGTCCTGACCGGAGGCGCTCCGTCTTCGGACGCGGGCTGACCGGCACCGGCCCGGAGCAGGCCTGGGGGATACCCGGGCGCGGGCTGACCGGCACCGGCCCGGAGGCGGCCTGGGGGATACCCGGGCGCGGGCTGACCGGCACCGGCCCGGAGGCGGCCCGCCCGAACACTCGGGCGGGCCGCACCGGCCGCCGGGGTTCCAGCGGCGGTCGCGTCACCCGGGGCCAGGGGGCGTGCGCTTCCGGGCCCGTGAGGACCAGGCGCCGCGGGACCCGGGGGGAGGAGGATCACCGGAACTGGGCCACCAGCTGGGCCAGGATGTTGTGCGGCAGGCCGCGGGGGAGCATCTGGTTGACGGTGCCGGAGACGTGGAGGCCGTGTTCCGGGACGTGGTAGAGCACGTTCCCGAAGGCCCCGGAGTGGCCGATCATCTCCGGGCACGGGTTGAACGGCGTCATCCAGCGCGGGAGCCTGAACCGCATGACCCCGATCCCGTAGTCGATGGGGACCAGGCGTGAGAACACCGGGTTCCAGTGCGCGGTCATCTCGGCCAGGTACCGTGCGGGGAACAGTTCGCCCCCGACGAAGGCGCGCAGGAGCCGCAGCTGGTCGGCCGAGGTCGAGACCACCGCGCCGTCGGGCGGGAAGGAGGCGATCGTCCTCGGCACGCGCAGCGGGGTGCGGCCGTGCAGGAGCGTGGCGACCTCGTCGTAGCGGTCCAGCGTGTGCGGGGTGAACAGCCAGGTGTCGTGCAGTCCGAGCGGTTCGAGGACCCGGCGGCGCAGGGCCCGGTCGTAGCCGCCGGACGTGGCCACCTCGATGACGCGTCCGAGCAGCTGGTAGTTGGTGTCGCAGTAGTGCGCCCTGCCCGGGGTGGAGGGGGCGAACCGGCTCGGCATGGCCCTGGCCATGTCGAGGAGGTCCTCGAAGGTCCAGGCGGCGTCCCCGCGGAGCATGTCGCCCAGGAACGTGGTGCCGTCGGGGCGCTTCTGCTCGAAGTAGTCGGGGATCCCGGACGTCTGCGTCAGCAGTTCGCGCACCGTGATCGCCGGACCGTGGTCGCGGCCCCCGTACGTGTTCAGCCCGCGCATCGTGTCCGCGCCGAGCAGGTCCGCGACGCGTGTGTCGAGGGTCAGGGCCCCCTCGTCGCGCAGCTGCATGACCATCGCGACGGTGTACAGCTTGGTGATGCTGGCGATGAAGTACGGCTGACCGGTGTCCCCGTGGCTCCAGGTGAACCCGGTGGAGGGCTGCTCCACGGAGAGGCTCATCAGCGACACCCCCGGCTTGGCGGCGTAGCGTGCCGCGATCCTGTCGAGCCGGGTCGAGATCCGCGTACTCACGGTGTGTGCTCCTCCAGCTGTCGTTCGGTGGCGTCGAGCCAGTCCAGCTCCGCCCTGGCCAGGGTGATGCCGTAGGAGAGCGTGGCCAGGCGGAGCGCCTGCCCGACCCCGGCGGCCTGCGCCGGGACGGCGATCGCCTCCAGCGCCGCCAGCTCCCCGCCCACCTCGCGCCTGCGGGCGTCCAGCAGCGCACGGATGTCCTGCGTCCGCATCCTGTCCGCGAAGAACAGCCGGGCCAGGAAGGGGTCCCGGGTCGGCGGGGTGCGCAGGGGAGAGGCGAGCCAGCGGTCCAGTTCGGCCAGCCCGGCGCCGGTCGCGCTGTGCAGGTGCAGGTTGGGGCGCTCCTCCTGCACCACGGTGCGGCGGGAGGCCAGGCCGTCTTCCACCAGGCCGGTGAGCGTCCGGTAGATCTGCGACTGGTCCGCCGTCCAGAAGTGCCCGACGCTCTCGTCGATCACCTTCTTCAGGTCGTAGCCGCTCATCGGCTTGACGGACAGGAGCCCGAGGATGGCGTGTCGTAGGGACATGACTAGAGGATAGTGCAGATATATGTGTTGTCCACTATATGCCCACGCTTCTATGGGCTCAGTGGTGAATCCACACCCCCTCAGGCGTGATCTTGCTACTGGTGCCACTCTCGACGCCGACAGTGGCACCAGTAGCAAGATCACCGAATCAGCGAGCCTCAGGAGTCACGCCGGTAACGCTTCCGGTCGAGTGTTAGGCGGTGTCCGCGGTGTCGCCGCCCGGGTGCGCCGCGTCCGTCGCCGGGCTCTCGGCGTGCCCGGCAGCGGGCTCCGCTGTGGGCTCCGCTGTGGGCTCCGCTGTGGGCTCCTCGGAGGACGCGGACGCGGGGTCGGGGGCCGGGGCGGCGGGCTCGGGACCGGTAACCGGGGCGGCGGGCTCGGAAGCCGGGGCGACGGGACCGGGCAGGGGCAGCAGTCCCGCGTCGAGCGAGTGGATCATCGCGGTGGCCCCGCCCCGGGCCGCCGCGCTCAGCCCGAGCGACGACAGCTCCACCCGGCAGCCTCCCGCCTCCGGCGCGAACGCGCTCGCGGCCGCCTCCGCCCGGCAGTTCGGCAGCAGCCACGGGCCCAGGGGCACGAAGTAGCCGCCCAGCACCACCAGGCTCGGGTTGGTGACGTTGATCAGCACGGCCAGGCCCCGGCCCAGCCACGTGCCCGCCCGCTCCAGCGCGCCGACGGCGGCGTCGTCGCCCGCCTCGGCGCGTTCCACGGCCGCCCCCACCAGTTCGGCGACGTCGCTGCCCGACAGCGGGTGGTCCGGGAACCGGTCGGGGACGGCCCCGCGCAGGATGGCCCCGATCCCCGCCAGCGCCTCCAGGCAGCCGCGGCGCCCGCACGCGCACTCCGGCCCGTCCGGGGCCAGTGACAGGTGGCCCACCTCGCCCGCGAACCCGCTGACCCCGCGCAGCAGCCCGCCACCGGTCAGGATGCCCGCGCCGATCCCGACCTCCCCGGTCAGGTACGCGAGGTCGGCGGTCCCCGCGAACGACCCGACCCGGTACTCGGCCACCGCGCCCAGGTTCGCGTCGTTGTCCACCCGCACCGGGACGCCCTCCACCCCGGCCTCGCACAGCAGCTCCGACAGCCGGTCGCGCAGCGGCACGTCACGCCAGCCCAGGTTGGGCGCATGCCTGACCGTTCCGGAGGGGGCGTCGATCAGCGCCGGGACCGCCACGCTCACGCCCACCACGGTGCGCCCGCGCAGCGCCGGGTCGGCCACCGTCGCGCCGAGGGTGCGCGCGATGTGCCGCGCGCACGCCTCCGCGCCGGCCGACCGGGCGTCGAAGGGGACGTGGCGGCTGACCAGTTCGCGCTGGAGCAGGTCCACGGCGACCACCGACAGGTAGTCCACGTTGACCTCCAGGCCGATCGCCGCGATCGAGGAGTCGTCCAGGTCCAGCAGTACCCCGGGGCGCCCCACCCGCTGCCGGGAGGAGCGCCCGGTCTCGCGGACCAGCCTGCGCGCCATGAGGTCGGCGACGAGGCTGGACACCGTGGTCTTGTTCAGCCCGGTGGCCGCGGCGACCGCCGCGCGCGAGCAGGGGGCCAGCTCGCGGACCGTGCGCAGCACGACGCCCAGGTTGGTCTCCCGGACCGTCTGGAAGCTCACCGTTCCCGAACCGACCGACACCTGGTCCCCCTCGTCCTGCCCGACACGGCACACCGTGCCCGGATCGTACAGGGAGCCAGCGGCGTGGGCGGGGGCGCTGCCCCGGCGGGGCGCGGCGGAGGGGGTGCGGCCGGGGAGGCGGTTGAGCGGACGGACCCGCAAAAGCCGTTGCGCCCGGCGGGCCCCCCTGGTGGAATCCCGGGCATGGTGCCTCCCGACGTCTTCCGCGACCAGCCCGTCCTCACCGGTGAGAGGGTCCGCCTCGAACCGCTCGACGCCAGGACCGGCGAGCACTTCGTCGAACCGGTACTGCGCATGGACCCCGAGGTGCGCCGCCTCACCGGAACCCACCGGGAGTTCACCAGGGACGAGCTGGTGCGCTGGGCCGCGACGCGGCCCGACCACCACGACCGCGCCGACTGGGTCGTCTTCGAGAGGGAGGGCGGCGCGCCCGTGGGCGAGTGCGCGCTGATCGACCTCGATCCGGACAACGCCAGCGTCGGCTACCGGATCGCGCTCAACGGCATGTCCGTCACCGGGAGGGGCTACGGCACCGAGGCCACGGACCTCGTGCTGGAGTACGCCTTCACCGTGGCCGGGCTGCACCGGGTCGCCCTGGAGGTGTTCGCGTTCAACACCCGCGCGCAGAGGTCCTACGCCCGGTCGGGGTTCGTCCGGGAGGGCGTCTGGCGCAAGTACCTGCGCTGGGACGGAGAGTGGCACGACGCGGTGCTGATGTCGGTCCTGGACGAGGAGTACGCCGAACTCCGCGCGGCCCGGGAGCGGGGCTAGGGCGGGTTCCGCGGGCGCCGCCCGTCGCGCAGCGGGGTGCGTACCCGCCGAACACGTCCCGGGGCTACCCTCGGGCCCATGCCCGTTCCTGACTTCCTCCTCGCCCTCCGCAGCCACGTCGGCCACGGCCTCCTGCCCCTCGTCGGGGTGACGGCGGTGGTGGTCAACGAGGAGGGCGAGGTCCTCCTGCACCGGCGCGCGGACGACGGCCGCTGGGCCACGCCCGGCGGCATCCTGGAACCGGAGGAGGAGCCCGCCCGGGCCGTGGTCCGCGAGGTGCGCGAGGAGACCGGGGTGGAGGTCGAGGTGGAGCGGCTCACCAGCGTGCTCGCCCAGGAGCCCTTCACCTACCCCAACGGCGACCGCGTGCAGTTCCTCGACCTGGCCTTCCGCTGCCGCCCCGTGGGCGGTGCGCCCGACGCCAGCGGAGACGAGAGCCTGGACGTGCGCTGGTTCCCGCCCAAGGCCCTGCCGGACATGCCCCAGCGCATCCTGGACCGGATCGGCCACGCCCACGAGGACCGCCCGGGGCCGTTCTACCTCACCTGAGCCCCGGCGCCCCGGAGGGCAGGGCGAGCAGGCCCTCCACCGTCTCGGTGAGGTCGCGGCCCGAGACGTCCGGCGGGGCGAAGACCGACG
This sequence comes from Nocardiopsis alborubida, assembly GCF_012396365.1. Classification (GTDB taxonomy): domain Bacteria; phylum Actinomycetota; class Actinomycetes; order Streptosporangiales; family Streptosporangiaceae; genus Nocardiopsis; species Nocardiopsis alborubida. The sequence continues at coordinate 75,841 of NZ_JAAXPG010000013.1, forward strand.
GGAAGCGCCCCTCCAGGTGGGAGGACCAGCCGGTCACCAGCCCCGCGTTCCGTGCTCCGGCGACGTCCCATCCGTGCGCGGTGACCAGGGCCAGCCGCTCCGGGGCGACCCCCAGGGACCGCGCGGCGGTCCGGTAGGCGCCCGGCGCGGGCTTCCACTCCCCGGCGGGGCGGGCTGCCAGCACGTCCTCCACCAGGTGGAGCAGGCCGGCGCGCTCCAACAGCCTCCGGGGCAGCGCGTCGTCGTGGTCGCCCAGGACCGCGACGGGCATCCCGGCCCCGCGCGCGGCGCTCAGCGCGGCCTCCGCCTCGGGCCGGGGGTCGAGTTCGGCCAGCCCCTCGACGATGACGTCCTCGGCGGAGGGGGCGATCTGGTGACCGGTGATGTCGCGCAGCGCGCCCCGGACCACGTCCTCGAAGGAGCGGTCGGCGCCGTCGCCGCCCACCAGGGCCAGGGCGAACGAGTCGCGCAGCAGGTGGTCCGACCAGCGGGTCATGAGCACCCGGGGGATTCCGGCCTCCCGGAACCGCCACTCCAGGGGGGCGAGGGGGAAGAGGGTGTCGAGGACGTCGAGGACGAGGGCGGCCGGGCGGGGCGGTCGCCCGGCGGGGCGTTCGGACATGGGTGCGGCTCCAGGGAGGGGTCGGGAACGGCCACCCCGTTCCTACCCGGGCACGGTGCCTTTCGCGCCTCCCGGGCCCCCGCCTCCTGGCCTTCGGGCCGCGGGGCGCGACCGCTCAGAGCGCGTCCAGGCGGGGGATCTGCTCCACCGCCCACGGGCTCAGCAGCCACGGTGTCCGCTCGGCGACCGCCACCAGGTCCGCCCACTCCGCCCACGCGTGCTCGGCCACCTCCGCCGGGTCCGGGTCCGGGCCCTCCTCCGCGCGAGCCCAGAAGACCGGGCAGAACTCGTTCTCCACGATCCCCTCGGCAGACACCGCCCGGTACCGGAAGTCGGGCAGCGCGGGCCGTACCCCGCTGACGCGCATCCCCAGCTCCTGGCCGACCCGGCGGCGCACGGCCGCGTCGAGGTCCTCGTCCGGGCCGGGGTGGCCGCAGCAGCTGTTCGTCCACACACCCGGCCAGGTGGTCTTGCCCAGGGCCCGGCGGGTGAGGAGCACCCGCCCGTCCGCGTCCAGGACGTAGCAGGAGAACGCCAGGTGCAGCGGGGTGTCCCGGGTGTGCACGGTGGCCTTGTCGGCGACGCCCACGCGTTGGTGCCGCTCGTCGAGCAGCACCACGAGTTCGCGCCCGGAACCGCCTTCCGCGCTCGCGGCGGCCTTGTGCTGGGTCACGGCTCCTACCCCCCGCTTCCAGGACCCGCGCTCCGCGCGCGGCCGTCCCTCGTTCTTACGTCACACGCGTATCCATACTTCTCACACGGTGTCGGTCTTCCCTCTCATACTCACCCGTCACTCCCGCCTGACGCGCACCGGCTCCCCCGGACCGTGCTCCGCGCGGTCCGGGGGTGCGCATACAGTTCCTGATGGCCCCGAGTCGGGAGCCACCGGACACAGGGAACGGGAGGCCGGCCGCGACGACCGCGGCACGGCGGTGGAGCGGTGACGGAGACGATGACGGACACGGGTACACGGGCACGGCCGGAGGAACTGGAGCACCCGGCGGAGCGGATCGACCCCGACCGGCTTGCCGCGTGCCTGGACGTGATCGCCCGCGCCGGTGAGCTGCCCAGCGACCACCCGGACTCGGTCGCCCTCCAGCGCGCGACCGCCCGCCTGTTCAAGAACGTGAAGGAGCGGCGCCGCAAGGAGCGCCAGGCCGCCCAACGGGCCCACGACAGCGCCGTGTTCGCGGCCACCGCCACCGCCGCGCCGGACCGGATCGACGACGAGACCAACGGCCGCGCCCTCACCAGCGGCAGCGGCGGCGCCCTCGCGGGCGTGCTGAGCAGGCCCCGGCCCTGCTACATCTGCAAGGAGAGGTACCGGGAGGTCGACTCCTTCTACCACCAGCTGTGCCCCGCGTGCGCCGCGTTCAACAGGGAGCGCCGGGCCGCCCGCACCGACCTGACCGGGCGCCGGGCCCTGCTCACCGGCGGACGCGCCAAGATCGGCATGTACATCGCCCTCCGGCTGCTGAGGGACGGCGCGCACACCACCGTCACCACGCGGTTCCCCAACGACGCGGTGCGCCGGTTCGCCGCGATGCCCGACAGCGGCGAGTGGCTGCACCGGCTGCGGGTGGTGGGCATCGACCTGCGCGACCCCGCCCAGGTGCTGCGGCTCGCCGACTCGGTGGCCGAACAGGGTCCGCTGGACATCCTCATCAACAACGCGGCCCAGACGGTGCGCCGCTCGCCCGGCTCCTACGGGCCGCTGGTCGACGCCGAGGCCGAGCCGCTCACCGGCGAGGGCCTGCCCGAGCCGCTGGTGCTGGGCGGCGTGCGCCCGCGCCCCCTGGAAGGGCGCACCGGCCCGGAGCAGGGCGCTCCGGCGACCCACGCGCTCACCCCGGCCATGCTCACGTCCCTGGCGCTGACCACGGGGTCCGCGTCGATGGAGAGGGTGCGCACCGGAACGGCGATCGACGCCGGGGGGCTGGTGCCCGACCTGGCCCCGGTGAACAGCTGGACGCGGCGGGTCGGCGAGGTCGACCCCGTCGAGATGCTGGAGGTGCAGCTGTGCAACGTGAGCGCGCCGTTCCTGCTGGTGGACCGGTTGCGTCCGGCCCTGGCCGCCTCCCCGGCACGCCGCACCTACATCGTCAACGTGTCGGCGATGGAGGGGGTGTTCGGCCGCGGCTACAAGGGGCCGGGCCACCCCCACACCAACATGGCCAAGGCCGCGCTCAACATGCTCACCCGCACCAGCGCCCAGGAGATGCTGGAGTCCGACGGCATCCTGATGACCAGCGTGGACACCGGGTGGATCACGGACGAGCGGCCGCATCCGGACAAGGAACGGCTGGCCGAGGCCGGGTTCCACGCGCCCCTGGACCTGGAGGACGGGGCCGCGCGCGTGTACGACCCCATCGTGCGGGGCGAGCTGGGCGAGGACCTGCACGGGTGCTTCCTGAAGGACTACGCCCCCGCCAACTGGTAGGGGGCGGCCGGAAACCGGGCGCACCCGGGGCCCGTGCCCCAGGGAACCCCGTCGGGACGAGCGGCGGTGGGGACCGCGGACAGCCGCCGCTCGCAGGGGGCCGCGGCACCGGCGACGAGACGGCCGCCTACTCCGCGTGCCCGTTGCGGTAGGCCCAGGCCGCCACCTCCACGCGGTTGCGCGCCCCCAGCTTGGCCTGCACGCTCGCCAGGTGCGTCTTGACCGTGCTCACGGTGACGAACAGCTCCCCGGCCACCTCGGTGTTGGTCAGCCCCCGCGCCACCGCGCGCACGATGTCCAGCTCCCGCACGGTCAGCCCGCAGTCCCGCGGCGCGGACCGGGGCGCCGCCGCGAAGTGCCGCAGCAGCCGCACGGTGACCCTCGGGGAGACCAGGGCGTCGCCCCTGGCGGCGGCCCGCACCGCCTCCACCAGCAGGGCCGGTCCGGCGTCCTTGAGCAGGAACCCGACCGCCCCTCCGGTGAGCGCCGCGTGCACGTACTCGTCCAGGTCGAACGTGGTCACCACGACCACCCGGAGCGGGTCGGCCACCCCCGGACCGGCCAGCCGCCGCGTGGCCTCCAGACCGTCCACCCCCGGCATCCGGATGTCCATGAGCACCACGTCCGGGCGCAGCTCCCGCGCCAGGCGGACCGCCTCCAGGCCGTCACCGGCCTCTCCCACCACCTCGACGCCGTCCTCGGCCGCCAGCATGTACCGGAACCCGGTCCGCACCATGGCCTGGTCGTCCGCAAGCAGCACCCGGATCGGCGCCGTGCCGTCGCCGGACACCGCCTGCTCCCCTCCGGTCCCCACCGTCACCCCTGTTTCCTCCCGGTCTACCGTCACCCCTGCTCCTTCCCGGTCCCCCGAGACTCCCCGCGTCACCGTCACCCCTGATCCCCGGCCGCCGAACGCCGCTCAGGGCCCTCGCCCGTCCGGTCCAGCGGCAGCCGCGCCGCCACCTCCCAGCCCCGGTCCCGGTCCCGGTCCCGGTCCCGGTCACGGGGGCCCGCGGAGAACGCGCCGCCGAGCAGACGCGCCCGCTCCGCCATGCCGACCAGGCCGAACCCGCCTCCGGTCGCCCCCGCGGTCCCCTGGCCGTCGTCGCTCACCCGCACCGCGACCTCCTCCGGCCCGGCCTCCACCGACACCTCCACCAGGGTGGCACCGCGGGCGTGCCGCAGCGCGTTGGTGACCGACTCCTGGGCGATCCGCAGCACCGCCGTTCCGGCGGTCGGCGGCAGGGCGTCCACGGGGCCGCCGCACCGCACCGCCACCTCCGGGCGGCCGTCGGCCGCCGGTGTCGCCAGCCGGGCCAGTCCAGCGGCGGTGTCCGGGGCCAGCGGCACGTCACCCGGTTCCCGCAGACGCGAGACCATCCCGCGCATGGACTCCAGGGCGCGCGCACCCGCCGCCTCGATCTCGGGCAGCGCGGTCCGCACCGCGCCGGGGTCGCGGTCGGCGATGTGGCGCAGCGCCTGCGCCTGGACGACGATGCCGGTCACCTCGTGCGCCACGACGTCGTGCAGGTCGCGGGCGATCGCCAGCCGCTCCTGGGACCGGGCCTGTTCCACGTGGGAGCGCCGCTGCGCCTCCCGCCACCGCAGGTACAGCCCCGGGGCCAGCCCCACGGCCACGAACGTCAGCGCCTGGTTGAACAGGCTCCCGTAGTAGGGGACGGGCTCTCGCACGTAGTCCGAGAGGGTGGCCGCGAAGGCGCACAGGGACACCGCGCCGATCTGCCAGGGGCGGCACCGCAGCCCGGCCAGTACGAGCAGCACCAGCAGCCCGCCGACCTCCGCGCTCGCGAAGGCGTACCCGAACGCCTCCCCCATGGGCAGCGGCCACAGAACCGCCGAGGTCGCCAGCATCACGGCCGCGGCCGCCGCACCGGCCGCCGCGGTCGGCACCGGTCCCGACGACGGGCGCAGGGCGAACAGGGCGAACACGCAGACCACCCCGCCGGAGACCACCGGCGCGTAGTCCATGGCGGAGTGCGGGGGACCCATCCAGCCGGGGCTGGAGAAGTTGCCGTGAACGCGCAGCAGGTCCAGGACCCACACCGCCGCGAGCACGCACGCCACGGCCCACGGCGCGAGCCGGGACAGCGCGCCGCCGATCCGGTCGCCGCCGAGCGTCGCGAACATCCTGTTCATGGCCATGGCGACCAGCGTAGGCCGCGCGGACGCGGCGGACCTCGGCCGAAGGTACGAGGCGGGCGGGTCCGGGCGTCGACCGTTCGGTCGATGTGCGCGCACGGGCCGGGAGGCGAGGCTGGGAGCCGTTCACCGTCCGAGGAGGAGAGGGCACCGCATGAGCGAGACGCGGCACACGATCGAGGCGAGGCACGAGGCCGAGGCGCAGGTCACGACCGGGGCCGCGTCCGGCGGCGCCGTCCCCGGCCTTCCGCCGCCCGCGCGGCGCGTGGTCTTCCTGGACGTCGCCCGGGCGCTCGCGATGATCGGCGTGGTCATGATGAACGCGTCCTCGGTCGTCTATCCCGTCGAGATGTCGGGGAACCGGGTTCCGAGTCTGCTGACCGACCTCGTGGACGGCGGCCTCAACCTCCTCATGTCGGGCAGGGCCAGGACGATGCTCATGGTGCTGCTGGGCGCGGGCGTGGTCCTGGCGTGGCGGGCCGCCGCCCGGCGCGGCGGGCGGCCGGCGGCGGTGATGCTGCGCCGCTACGCCTTCCTGGGGCTGCTGTTCGGACTTCCGCACCTGGCGGTCTTCGACGGGGACATCCTCACCCAGTACTCGGTCGCGGCGCTGCTGCTGACCCCTCTGGTGCCGCTGCTGCTCGGCGGGTCCCGCCGCCGACCCCTGATCGCGGCGGCCGTGCTGTTCGCCGCCGTGCCGGTGTCGGACCTCCTGCTCTCCCCGTTCTTCGGGGACCACGTCTGGGGGGCCTCGGCGATGCTCGTCCCGCAGACCCTCGGGTTCTTCTGCGTGGGCGTGTGGCTGGCCCGCCGCCCGGAGCTCACCGCCGGACCCGAAGCCGGAACCGGTGGCCGGGGAGACTCCCGCCTGCCGCTGCGCATGCTCGTGTTCGGCGTGGTGGTCCAGGGTCTCAGCATGGTCCTCATGCTCGTCGGCAGCGTGTTGTTCCCGACCGAGTTCGGCGCCGACGGCGCGCCGGTGCGGTCCGTGGGCGAGACCGTGGTCATCCTCCTGGGGAACACGTTCCTGAACCTGGGCGGAGCCCTGCTCTATCTGGGATTGGTGTGGTGGCTGGTGCTCAGGGGCCGTAGAGCGTCGCGCGTGCTGGGCACGCTGGCCCCGCTCGGGCGGATGACCCTCACGGTGTACCTGGGCAGCACGGCGGTGTTCCTGGCGGTCATGGGCCCGTTCGAGGGGACGGTCCCCCTCCTGGCCCAGTACGCCCTGGCCGCCGCCTACTTCGTCGCGACCGCGCTCCTCGCCCATCTGTGGGCGCGCCGGTTCCGGCTCGGCCCGCTGGAGTGGGTGTGGCGGAGCCTGACCTACCTGCGCCCGGCGCCCCTGCGCGCCGAGCGCTCCGGTTAGGACGTGTGTCGAAGGGGGTCAGGTCGTGGCGGCGAGTTCGACGAGGTGCCGGGCTGTGCCGGCGGGATCGACGAGCTGGTGGAGGTGCACGCCGGGCAGGTGCGCCACGCGCCAGCCGCGTTCACGCGCCTCGGCGGCGAGGCCGTCATACGGAGGGCTGAACAGCAGGTAGGAACAGGGGTGGTCGTCCCAGGAGTCGGGAACCGGGATGTGCCGCTCGTAGTAGGACAGCGGCAGGGCGGGCTGCTCCTCGATGACGGTCCGCCGCACCAGCGGATCGGGGAACATGGGTGCGACGTCCGCCTCGTCCCACCAGTCGGTCCAGCGTGGCAGCGTGCCGTTCACAGCCATCGGGCGGAGGAACTCCAGCACCTCGGGCGGGGCGACAGGTGTCGGCCCGGTCCGTGCCGGCAGCGCGGCGTCGACGAAGACCGAGCTGGCCACCGGATGGTCGAGGCCTGAGCGAATCACCGGGAGGAGCAGGCCCGCGTTGCTGTGTGCCACCAGAGTGACGGGACTGCTGGCCGGGATCTGCCGCAGTTCGTCGCGGACGGCGTCCGCGACGCGGGGCCAGAAGGGCGGAGCGCCGGCGCCGATGTGCAGCAGGGACGGCACCCGCACCCGGTGCCCCGCCGCCCCCAGGTGTTGGGCCACGGGTCGCCAGGTAGAGGGACCCACGGACGGACTGTGCACGAGAACGAAGACCGGCTGCATGTGACGATCCTGCCGCCCGTGCCGTCGGATCCGCGACTGTGTCGGCTGACAGCAGAACGCCCGGTCCCGAACGAGTCCGTGTTGCGGCAAGGCCGTTCACAGCCCTGCGTTGACGGCCGCGACAAGGGCGGTCGCCTCGTGGCGGACCGCGGGCCCGCCGTGGCGGGTGGGGTCCCCGCCCCCGCTGCCGGGGGCGGCGCCGGCAGCACTGCCCGAGCCGGTCCGGGCGGTCGGCGCGCCCCCTCCGTGCGGGCTCCTCAGCCCCCCGCGACCGAGGGCAGCACGCGCACGTCCGCGCCGTCGCGGACCGGCGCCGCCAGCCCGCCGACCCCGCGGCACTCGTCCTCGTCCACGAACACGTTGACGTAGCGGCGCAGCCGCCCCTGCTCGTCGCGGATCCGCCGGTCCAGCCCCGGATACCGGGCGGTGAGCGCGTCCAGCACCCCGCCCAGCGCGGTCCCGTCCTCGACCTCCACCGGGACGTGGGCCGCGCCGTCGGCGTCGGCCCGCAGCAGCCCCGGCAGGTGCACCGTCACCCGCATCTCACACCTCCGCGGCGCGTACGCACAGGACGTCGGGCAGGTGCTGGACCACCGGGTGCCAGCCGTCACCGTCGTCGGTGGCGGCGTAGACGTCGCCCGACCGGGTGCCGAAGTAGAACCCGGGCACGTCCGCCCCGTCGGTGCAGGCGCCGTCGCGCAGCACGATCCCGAAGTAGGGGTCCTGCGGCAGCCCCTCCGTGAACGGCCGCCAGCCGCCGCCCCCGTCGTCGGTCCGGTACACGCCCAGCCGGTGGTCGGGCGGCAGGTGCACCTCCTGGCTGACCACCGGGAAGTTGAGAGCGGTCTCCGGCCGGTGCGGGTGGGCGACCACCGCGAACCCGAAGTCGGTGGGCAGGCCGGTCTCCACGGCCGTCCACCCCCTCCCGGCGGGGTCCGTGCTGCGGTACACCCCGTGGTGGTTCTGCGCGTAGAGCACACCGCCCGGCCCGGCGGCCACCTTGTGCACGCACTGGCCGTACTCGGGCTCCTCGTCGGGCAGGAACACCGCCGAGATCCCCCGGTTGGCCGGAGCCCAACTGGCACCGTCGTCGCGGGTCTGGTAGACACCACCGGTGGACATGGCCACCGTCACGGCCCCGGGCACGCGCTCGCCCGCGCCGAGGATCCCGGGCAGGATCGTGTGGACCGCGCCGCCGCCCGCCCCGGGGAACCAGTCGGCGCGGTGGGGGTGGTCCCACAGGGCGCGGACGAGCTCGAAGCGCAGCCCGCCGTCGGAGGACCGGAACAGCGCGTGCGGCTCCACCCCCGCGTACACGGTGTCGGCGTCGTCGCCGAAGGCGAACTGCCAGGCCCGGACCAGGGAGGCGTCGGTGTCCTCGGGGAAGGCGATGGGCGCGGACCCGGGCTCGTGCCAGGTGGCGCCCCCGTCGTCGCTGTACCAGACGCTCGGTCCGAAGTGCGAGCTCTCCGCTCCGGCGAGGACGCGGCCGCTGTGCGGGTTGATGCCGACCGCGTACACCGAGCTCATGCTGGCGTAGTCCGCTGCGTCGAGCCGGTGGGGGCCGCTCACCTCCCACGCGCGCCGATCCTCGCTGCGGGCGGTGAAGAGCCCCTTGCGTGTGCCGATGACCAGGAGATATGCCATGACCAGCTCCAGTATGGGATCGAGGTCTCCACTGTGACACAGGCCACTGACAATCGGCGGCCGCGCGGTCCGGTGGGCCGCGCTCCCCGGCCGGGAAACAGTAAGGGAACCGAACGTTTTCCCGGAAGATGTTCAATGGGGACCGATCCGGAATGGCTCCCGCTCCAGCCGGGTGGAAGGCGAAATCCGGTGAGAGGGGAACCACTTTCCGGGTAGATGTTCCGCACGGTCCGGAAGGCGGTTGTCAGACGAAGCCCGCTCTGCAATAAAATTCCGGGCCAACCGGTGCGTCCGCGTGGGTTTCGGACTGTGCCCACCGGCTGCGTTCCCGCTACAACAGGACAGACGACTTCCCGCTCCCCGGTCCCGCGGTGCGTTTCAGGACTACCGTCCCAATGGTCCTGCGTACCAAAGAGAACCGGGTTCCCACTCGATAGGGTCGCCTCATGCACCACCCCCCCGACACGCTCCACGCCCGCAAACGGCGTAAGGCCCGGGCCATGATCGTGTCAGCAGCATTCCAGCTCTTCGCGGAGCACGGATTCGACAACGTCACGGTCGCCGCGATCGCCGAACGCGCGGAAGTCGGCCGGACCACCTTCTTCAGGTACTTCGGCGACAAACAGCAGGTGTTGTTCGCCGACGACGCGGCCGAAGCCGACCGCGTGTGCGCCTATGTTCGGGAAAAGGCCTCCCGGCCGCTGGGCGATGACCTCGGCGCCGCCGTCGGGCTGCTCCGGGAGGCCGACGCCGCCGTCAGGCCGCACACCGCGCTCTCCCCGGCCCACTCCGCGGTCCTGGCGCGTCTGCTCCGGGAGAGCGGCGAGCTGCGCTCGCGCTACCTGCTCACCCGTCAGCAGCGCGCCCACCGCTTCGCAGGTGCCCTGGTGGAGGCGGGTGCGGCCGAGAACGTCGCCGTGCTCGCCGCCCACACCGCCATGGCCTGCGAGCTGACCGCCATGCGGTTGGCGGAGAGCCCGGAGGCCTTCCCCGACCGCCTCGACGAGGCCCACGTCCTCCTCCACACCATCGGCAGACCGGCGGCCCCCTGACCCGGGCCCCACTCCACACCGACCCGGGGCGCACCGAGACGGGTACCGGCCGCCCCGGGCCGCGCGCGGCGCGCGACCGGTGCGTCTTCGGACCCCCGGCGCACGCGGTGTCAGGGCGTGCGCCGGGCCGCGTCGAGGGCCGCCTCCACGCCCTCGTCGTAGCGGAGCGCGGCGGTGATCAGGCCGTGGCGCACCTCGAACAGGGTCGCGGTGCGCACCGGGGCGGCCTCGGGCCCCGAGTCGGCGCGGCCGGGCCAGGAGGCGTTCTGCTCGACCACGACGCGGTGCTCGTCCACGGTGTGCCAGCCGACCGGTTCGAGGCGCACGCCCGAGTCGCGGACCCAGTCCAGGAAGACCTCCACGCCCTGTGCGGAGCCCTTGGGGCCGCCGATCCTGACGTCGGGGTCGACGACCGCCTTCGCCGCCGTCAGGTCCCGTCCGCTCACCGCCGCGTGCCAGTCCCTGACCGGCGCCCAGCGCGCGTCGTCGGTGTCCGAGCTCATGTGCGTCGCCCTCTCTGCGTCGGGTGTCCGTCTCCTCCGGCCCGCGTGTTCCCACGGGGTCCCCACCCCGCTACCCGGAACCGGGCGGTCGTGATCGTCCCGCCGCCCGGGAAAGGGTGTGCGCGGGCCGCGGAGGAAACCCCTCCGACCTTCGGGACGGTGCACCTCCCCCTCTCCGGAGGACGGGCGTTCCCCGCGTGAGGAGGCGGCGGAGGCGTTCCGCCTCCCCGTGTCCGAGGGGTCCCACCGGTGTCCGGGTGAGCCGGGAACGCCGTCCGAGGGCCGTTCACGGTGGGTGCCGACCGGGGCACGCGCGCCCTAGTGCACCACGGCGGCCCGGTACGGCTCGGCCCTGAGCAGGGTGACCCCGATGACCGTGCCCCGGGGCGCGGTGAACGTGCGCCGCTCGCCCTGGCGGGCGCCCACCAGCGCCGCGCCCAGCGGGGACTCCGGGGAGTACACCGTCATCCGGTCCGCCACGGACGCGTCCCGGACGCCGAGGAGGAACACCTCGTCCTCCTCCTCGCCGTCGTAGCGGATGGTGAGCACCTTGCCGGGCGCGGCGATCCCGTCGTCGGGCGCGGCCTCGTCCACGACGGCCTCGCTGAGCAGGCGCTCGATGGTGTGCACGCGCGCCTGCCGCACGGCGGGGTCGTGAATGTAGCGGGGCGCGGGGAGTACGTCCCCCGCGCCCCCGTCCGCCCCGGTGCCGGGGTCGTCGTCGGGGAGCGCGCGCAGCGTCCGGAGCTCCTCCCGGAGCCGCTCGTAGGCCTCCCGGGTCATCCAACGGTCGGTGGTCCTGGCCATGAACGTTCCTTGTCTTCAGGGCCCGCGCCGCGGACCGGGTCCGCGGACGGGGCGAGCACAGCGGTGACCGACACGGGTGGTCGCCGCCTATCACGAGTGTGTCCACGGGGCCGGTACCGGGCGTTATCCTCGGGCGACAATCAGATGAGGCTTCTTTGTGGCCGCGGAACAACTCCGCCGCCGGGGAAAGGAGAGGGCGTGATCCACCTCGACCGTCTCGTCAACGTCCTGGGCGGCTACGGCGCCCGGCTGGTCGGCCCCGAGCCGCTGCGCCGCAAGGAGCTGCGCAGCGTCGCCATGCACGACCCCACCGACGACGTGCCGCAGCTGGGCGACGCCTTCCTCGCCGTCGGCGTGGACTCGGCCGCCGAGGCCGTGCGCCTCGCCGAGCAGGCCCGCGCGACCGTCGTCATCATCCGGTCCGCGACCGGGCCCGGCGACGACGTGCGCGCACGCCTGGGCGAGGGCGGCCCCGCCCTCCTGGTCGTCGAACCCGCCGTGTCGTGGAGCCAGGTCTCCGGTGTCGTCTACGGGCTGGTCCTGGAGGGGCGCGAGACCGAGGCCGGGCGCGGCCCCAGCGACCTGTTCACCCTCGCCGACACCGTCGCCGCCGAGGTCGGCGGACCCGTCACCATCGAGGACCGGGCCTCGCGCGTGGTGGCCTACTCGGCCTCCCAGGGCGGCACCGACCGGGTGCGGCGCGACACCCTCGTCGACCGGCGGGTCCCCGAGCCGGTCCGCGAACGCCTCGACGCCGACGGGGTGCTCACCCGGCTGGCGGCCGCGACCGGACCCCGGTTCGTGCCGGGGATACCCGAACTCGGGATGGGCGGACGCACCGCCGCGCCGATCCGGGTGGGCCGCGAACTCCTGGGGACGCTGTGGGTGGTGTGCGGGGCCCCGCTGGACGCGGAGCGGTCCCGGGTGCTGAGCGAGGGGGCGCACACGGTCGGGCTGCACATGCTGCGCGCCAGGGTCAGCAGCGACCTGGAACGGCAGGTGGAGTCGGAGTCGGTGATCGACCTGCTGGAGGGCTCCGCCGACCCGGCGCAGACGGCCGGGCGGATCGGCCTGCTCGGGTCGGGGCTGCGGGTGATCGCCTTCCAGGCGCGTGCCCGCACCGAGCCCGAGGCCGCGATCCTGCACCTGTTCGAGCAGGTCACCACCGGTTTCGGCTGGTCCCGTCCGGGGCGCAGCACCCTGCTCGGAACCACCGTGTACACCGTGCTGCCGTGCGGGGACGACCCCGCCCCGGCGGTGGAGTGGGTGCGTTCGACGCTGCGCGGCCTGCCCGACCGGCTGGGAGTGGTGGCCGGGGTGGGCGGCACCGCCGACGCCGCGGACCTGCCCGCCAGCAGGCAGGAGGCGGACGAGTGCCTGACACTGCACGGGCAGGCGCCGGAGGGCGCCGACGCGGTGGTCTACGACGACGCCTGGCACTCCGTGCTGCTGCGCCGCCTGCGCCTGGTGGCCGAGGCCGGGCGCATGCCCGTCCGCAACCCGGTGGCCGACCTGGTCCGGTACGACGCCGAGCACGGCACCGACCACGCGCGCACGCTCCGCGCCTGGCTGTACGTGCACGGCGACCTGGGGCGGGCGGCGGAACTGCTGGGCCTGCACCCCAACACGGTGCGGTACCGGCTGCGCAGGATGGGCGGGGTCGCGGACCTGCCGCTGCACGACCCGCGGGCGCGGGTGGCGATGACGGTCGCGCTCGCCGCGCTCGTGGCGGACCCGCCCGGCGGGGAGGAGCCGTACCCGCTCTGAGCGGGCGCCCGCGTGTGTTCCGGCGCACTCTCCCGAGTTCGGCAATGCCCGGGTACGCGGGGCCGCGGATCGCTACCGTTTGCGCATGAGCACACTGATCAAGGACCTGACAGCGTTGTTGGGGACCGCGGCGGCGACCACCCGGTGGGACGGGCGCGTGGAGGAGGAGCTGGCCCCGCCCCTGGTGGCGGCGGGACTGGCCCGAAGGACCCCGGCCGGGACCTACCTGACCCCCGCCGGGCGCGACGCCCTCCCCGACGGCGCCACCGCGCGCGAGCTGCGCCCGCGCTTCGACTGGGGCAGCGACCCCTATCCGGCCGTCCCCCCGGCCGCGCCGACCGTGGAGGACGTGCGGGCCTACCCCGCCTACTGGCTGTGCGGCCCCGGCAGGGAGCGCGTCCGCGAGGAGCGCTGAGGCGGGATCCGCGGGGGAGGGGGCCGAGAACACGGAGAGGCCGCCCTGACGGGGCGGCCTCCCGGGAACCGGCCCCTCAGTCCGCGCCGCCCCGTCCCCGGCCGGACGCCTCCGGGGGTTCCGGGCGCCCGTCGGTCCGGGTGCCGGCCTCGGAGGCGCGGAGCTCCTCGTTGATCCGCTGCGCCTCCTCCAGCTGGTCCTCCAGGATGATGATCCTGCACGCGGCTTCGACCGGGGTGCCCTCGTCCACGAGTTCGCGGGCGCGGGAGGCGATCCTGAGCTGGTAACGGGAGTAGCGGCGGTGCCCGCCCGCCGAGCGCAGGGGCTCGATCAGCCGGGCATCACCCAGAGCGCGCAGGAAGGCCGGTGTGGCACCGATCATCTCCGCCGCGCGGCCCATGGTGTAGGCGGGGTAGTCGTCATCGTCGAACCGGTCTTCGGCTTCGGGACGGGACAAGCGTTTCTCTTTCTCTCCTCATCGCACGCCGAGGGCCCCAGCGCCTTGTGGCGCTGGGGCCCGAGAGTTCAATACCACCTACCGGCTACTGCCGGTCTTCCGCTTCCCGAGGTGAAACTGGGACGGGAGCGCGGGGATCGCGGTTGTGTGACCGTGGACCACCTTCTTCCGAACCGGGGCCTGCGGTACCCGAGTGGAACATCTCCACACCCGGGCGATCCTCGATGGCATCTACTCCTCTCGATCTCACTGCGTGCACTTCACTCCTGCTGCGGTGTCCCCCGTGCGGGCGGGACGCCGGTCCTGCGGTACTGCGTACTGCTCCACCTCTGTACTGCGGTGTCGCTGTCCTACCGGCTCCCGGCGTCTTGGAGCACGTGCACGCCGGTCGAGCCGTCCTGCTCTGTTGCCGCGCGGTCCTTCCCGTGCTGGCGAAGGGCCGGTCCTGCGTCACTGCGGTCCTACCGGCTCCCGACACCGTTCAACACCTCTGTGCCGGTCGAGCCCTACCGCGTTTCCCTTGTCGCTGCGGTGTCCCCCGTGCGGGCGGGACGCCGGTCCTGCTCTCCACCGGCGTATCCGGTGGTCCACCTTGTGGATCTCTGTGGCTACGACAGGAAAAGTATCAGTGCTCAGGACGAATGTCTACTCCGGCCACTACAGATTTCGGTGGGTGTCGCGAGCAGGTTTTCTGAGGGCGCCGCCTCAGCCCGCCTCGGCGTACGACGGGGCCTCCAGGGATGCCCGCAGCTGTTCGGCCAGCGGCTCGTCGAGGCTGTGCGGCAGGCCCCCGTGGCGGGGGTCCCGGCACGCCCGCCGGAAGGCGTCGGGGTCGCCGGTCAGGTCCGCGGTGGCGCTTCTGAGGTCCTCCAGCGCCTGGCGGAGGCGCCCGGGCGTGCTCCCCCACGCGGCCTCGTAGGCCCGGAGGGCGCGGAAGAAACGGACGCACGCCAGATGGGTGCTCTCCCGGTGGTCGTGGCGCTGGATGCGCTCGGCCACCGCGCGGGTCCTGCGGAGTGTGGAAGGCATCGGATCACTGCTTCCTGAGGAGAGGGACACGGACACTGCTCAGGGGCGGCGGCCCGGCCGGAGCCGGGCCGCCGGGGGTTCAGGCCTGGATGCCGCGGGGCTGGCCCTCGCCCTGGCTGACGCTGATCTTGCGCGGCTTGGCCTGTTCGGCGACCGGGATGCGCAGGGTCAGGACGCCATCGGTGTAGTCGGCCTGGATGGCGTCGGTCTCCAGCGTCTCGCCGAGGAACAGCTGCCGGGAGAAGGTGCCGGTGGGACGTTCGGCGACCACCACCGACTCGCGGTCGCGCACGGTGTCGGGGCGCTCAGCGGTCACCGTGAGCACGTTGCGCTCGACCTCCAGGTCGATGGAGTCGGCGCGCACGCCCGGCAGGTCGAAGCAGACGACGAAGACGTCACCGTCGCGGTAGGCGTCGATCGGCATCGCGGCCGGTCGGGACGCCTCGCCCAGAATCCGCTGTGTCAGGCGGTCGATGTCCCGGAAGGGGTCGGTACGCATCAGCATCATGGAAACCTCCCTTGGCTCTACTAGAAAACCTGATGCGAGGTGACGCAAGTTTTATACCTCATGCTGATGAGGTAAACAACAGTGTCCGACAAAGGTTTTCTCAAGCCAGGGGTAAGCGCACGGGGCCCACGGGCGGTCCCGTCGGGGAGGACGTGCTGATGACGGAACCGCGGCCGGGCCCTGACCGGGGCCTGTACACCATCTCCGTGGCCGCGGAGATGGCGGGTGTCGCGCCGAGAAGCCTGCGCGCCTACGAGGAGCGGGGCCTGGTCGCCCCGGCGCGCACCGAGGGCGGCACGCGGTTGTACAGCGACGACGACATCACCCGCTCGCGGCGGGTGGCCGAGCTGGCGGCCCAGGGGGTGAACCTCGCGGGGATCGGACGGATCCTGGAACTGGAGGAGGAGAACACCAGGCTGCGCGACGGTCCTTCCGGGAACGGGTGAGGCAGGCGGGGCGGGGGTGTGGGCCGGGGGACCGTCCGCAGCCGCGAACGCGGCGAGGGCCCCGGGGGGCTCAACCGCCCCCCGGGGCCCTCGCAGGGTCTTCCGTCCGCCGCCTACAGGGGCGCGTCGTCCGCGCCGTTCCTGCGCTTGGCCTCCAGACGCTCGTCCAGCTCGTCACGGGTGATGAGCTCCTTGTCGATGCGTCCGGTCCGGTAGCCCACGCGGGCGGCGATGTGGCCCGCCACCGGGACGGTCACGATCTGGAACAGCGCCACCAGCAACAGCGTTCCGGCGCTGAAGACGTTGGTCTCCACGGGGATCAGCCGGATGCCGATCCCCACCAGCACCAGCAGCAGCCCCAGGATCTGCGGCTTGGCGGTGGTGTGCATGCGCGAGAGCAGGTCGGGGAAGCGGAGCAGGCCCACGCTCGCGACGAGCGAGAGCATGGCCCCGGCCAGGATGCACAGGACCGCCACCCAGTCCAGGACGGTGATGAGCTGGTCGCTCACGAGGTCTCCCCCTTCTCCTGCTCCCGCCGTTCCGATTCGGGAACCGCGTCGGTGGGCGTCGCGGAGGTCGGGTGGGCCCCGGTCGGCGTGGCGATGTGCTCCTGGTCCTCGTGCGCCCGCCGTGCGACGAACTTGGCGATGCTGACCGAGCCGACGAAGCCGAGCAGGGACAGGACCAGCAGCGTCGGCAGCACCGTGGGGTCGCGCGTGAAGGCCGCGTAGGCGCCCACGCCGACCAGCGCCGAGGCGAGCAGCACGTCCACGGAGATGGCCCGGTCCAGGATGCCCGGGCCGATGAGCATCCGGGTCACGCTCAGCAGGGCGGCCAGGCCGAGCATGACGCCGATGACGATCCACAGGACGGTCACGGTCTCCCCCTTCCCTCACCCAGTACGGACTCCCCGGTCCGCAGCGCGGCGACGTCCTCACGGGTGCCCAGGGCCATCACGATCCGCTCCTCCAGGTGCAGGACGTCCTCGCGCCCCTGCTCGATCGAGCTGTCGTCGTCCGCCCCCAGCACGTGCACGTACAGGGCCCGGTCGGGCTGGCCGACCTCGACGACCACCGAGCCCGGGATGATCGAGCTGGCGATCGCCACGCACACCTGCATCAGGTCGGAGTCGGTGCGCAGCCGCACCTCGACCACCGAGCTGTGCACCCGTCCGGGCGTGAAGGTCTGCACCGTCACCCGGAAACTGGCGGAGACCATCCGGGCGAGGATGTACACCAGGAGCCGGAGCAGGTACAGCGGCCGGAACCGGAACCCCGGGGTGATCGGCGGCAGCGGGAACAGCAGCATGATCATCACCGACACCAGGAAGCCCAGGACCAGCAGGCCCAGCGACTCCCGGCGCAGCTGGAAGGCGTCGAAGAGCAGCATCCACACCAGGGTCATGCCGAGCGCCACCGGGAGCTGCACCTTGCCCAGGCGCCTGCGCAGCGCGGTCAGGCCGATCCTCTTCTTCTCCTGCAGGCCGTTCACCGGTCGCCTCCCAGAACCGCCTCGATGTAGGGGCCGCGCGCCTGGAGCTCGACCGCCGCGTCCGAGGAGTACTCGATCAGCGGTCCGGCCAGCACGGTCAGGGCGATGCTGAACGCCACCAGCGCCACCGTGGCGCCGACCATACTCCTGGGCAGGACGACGGACGTGACCACGGGGGTGGCCGCGGTCGAGGTGTCGCCCAGGCGGGAGGACGGGCCGACCGCCTCGCCGGGGCCCAGGGCCGCGGTGGAGGGGTCGTCGGTCTCGGTGTCCTCCAGGACGGTGCCGGGCTCGGCCACCATGCCCTCGGAGGGCGTCCGCCAGAACGCGTAGTTCCACACCCGGGAGATGACGTACAGGGTCAGCAGGCTCGTCAGCACCGACGCGCCCACCAGGGTGTAGGCCAGCGGCGTGCCCGCCTCCACCCCGGCCTGGATCAGGCCGAGCTTGCCGAGGAAGCCCGACAGCGGCGGGATGCCGCCCAGGTTCATCGCCGGGACGAAGAACAGGACGGCGAGTATCGGCGCGATCCGCACCAGCCCGCCCAGGTGGTCCAGCGAGGTGGAGCCGCCCCGGCGTTCGATCAGACCCGTGATGAGGAACAGCGTGGTCTGCACCGTGATGTGGTGCGCGACGTAGAACACCGCGCCCGCCATGCCCTGTTCGCTGCCCAGGGCCACGCCGAACACCATGTACCCGATGTGGCTGATCAGCGTGAACGACAGCAGACGTTTGATGTCGGTCTGCGCGACCGCGCCCAGGATGCCCATGATCATCGTCGCCAGGGCCACGACCATCAGCAGGTCGTTGAGCTGGTCGCCCGGGAACAGCAGGGTCTGGGTGCGGATGATCGCGTACACGCCCACCTTGGTGAGCAGGCCCGCGAACACCGCCGTGACCGGCGCGGGCGCGGTCGGATAGGAGTCGGGCAGCCACGCGGCCAGCGGGAAGACCGCCGCCTTGATGCCGAAGGCGAACAGCAGCACGACCTGGAGGACCGCCCTCAGGTCCGAGGACAGCTCGGGCAGCCGCTCGCCGAGCTGGGCCATGTTCACCGTGCCGGTCGCGCCGAAGACCAGCGCGATGGCGATGAGGAACAGCACCGACGACACCAGGGACACCACGACGTAGATGGCGCCCGCCCGCATCCGGGACTGCGTGCCGCCCAGGGTCAGCAGCACGTAGCTGGCGGTCAGCAGGATCTCGAACCCGACGTACAGGTTGAACAGGTCCCCGGCCAGGAAGGCGTTGGAGACGCCCGCCACCAGGATCAGGTAGGTCGGCTGGTACACCGACAGCGGCGCCACCTCGGCCTTGCCCGCCATGCCCTGGCCGATGGAGTACACCAGCACGGCCAGCGTGATCGCCGCCGACACCGTGACCATCAGCGAGGAGAGCCGGTCGGCGACCAGGGTGATGCCGATCGGCGCCTCCCAGCCGCCCACCTGCACGACCTGCGGGCCGTAGGCGTGGGAGCCGAGCATCAGCACGAGGCCGATGACCAGCACCAGGGCCAGCGAGATGACGCTGAGCGCCTGCTGGAGCCGGGGCCAGCGGATGCCGAGCGCCAGCTTCACCCCGGCCGCGAACAGCGGGAGCACCACCGGCAGCGGGATGAAGTAGTGCAGCAGACCGACGAAGTAGTCCGTCCCCATGGTCACTCGCTCCCTTGCAGGTCGCTGTCCTCGGCGCGGGCCAAGCGCTCGCGTTCGGCCCGCATGGTCTGGCGCGCCTGCCTGCGCTGCGAGCGGATGCGGCGGCGCAGCTCGCGCCACAGCTCGCGCTCGGCGGCGCGGTCCGCCCGCCTGTGCTCGCGCAGGCGCCTGCGCCCCTGGCGGATGCGCCCGCGCAGCTCCTGGACCTGGGCGGTCATCGACTCCGCGCGGTCGCTCAGGCGGCGCATGGTCTCGCGGGACTGCTCGTCCGGATCGTTCTCCTCCGCCTCCAGCTCGTAGCGGGCCAGTTCGGCCTGCGCCCGCGCGATCTCGGCCTTGATGCGGGCCTGCTCGGCCAGCTCGCGGGCGTCGGCGGTGGCGATGGTCGCCTGGAGTTCGGCCCGCTGGCGGCGGATGTCGGCCTGGAGCCTGCGGCGCTCCTTGAGGAAGCGCTGGCGCACCGCGCGGCGGCCCTCGCCCTGGACGATGCGCAGGTCCTCCGCGTCGTCCTGGACCTCGTCGTTGCCCTCCAGCTGCCAGTTCCGGTAGGCCATGGCCAGCAGGAAGGCGGTGATGCCGAGGGTGATGACGATCGCCGTCAGGATCATCGCCTGCGGCAGCGGGTCGGTCATCTCCTCCGGTTCGGTGAACCACAGGACCGGCGGCCCGCCGGGCTCGCCCGCCATGGACAGGATCATCAGGTTGACCCCGTTGCTCATGACGATGAAGCCGAGCAGCACGCGGGTGAGGCTGCGCTCCAGCAGGAGCACGACGCCCACCGCGACCAGGACGCCGACGATGGCGACGAGGAGCAGGCTGGGGGACTCGTTCACGAGATGACCTCCTCGGGGCGTTCGGGTCCCCCGGTCCTGGCCTGGGCCTCCGAGTGCGCGGCGTCCCGCTCGATCTGCTCGTCGATGCGGGCGCCGAGGCTGCGCAGGATGTCCAGGATGAGCCCGATCACCAGCAGGTACACGCCGATGTCGAAGAGCAGGGACACCGTGACGTGGGCCTCGCCCAGGATCCAGAAGTCGATGTAGGCGTCGCCCCCCGCCAGGACGTCGGTGCCGAAGACGGCCCCGCCCAGCGCGGTGCCGGTGGCCACGGCCAGGCCCGCGCCGATCAGCGCGCCCGGCTGCACCCACGCGGTGGCGTACAGCTCGAACCGGCCTCCGGCCAGGTAGCGGACGATGAACGCCAGGCCCGCGACGATGCCGCCCGCGAAGCCCCCGCCGATGGCGGTGTGGCCGGTGAGCAGCAGGTACACCGAGATCACCATGATCACGGGGAACAGGAAGCGCGAGACGACCTCGAAGATGACCGACCGGCGCTCGGTGGGCAGGGCGTCGGCGCCCGGCAGCCAGGTGCGCGCCCACCGGGGCTCGACGTGCATCCTGCGGGGGGCGAACCGCAGGCCGCCGAGGTCGAGTCCGCGCTGGCCGTCGGCGGGCGGCGGCGGTTCGGTGACCGACAGGGCCATCACCCCGCCCGGCGTCTTGCGCGGCTGGGCGCGGCGGCGCACGAACATCAGGCTGGCCACGCCGGCGGCCGCGGCGGCGAGCACCGAGATCTCGCCCATGGTGTCCCAGGCCCGGACGTCGACCAGCAGGACCGAGATGATGTTGTAGCCGCCCGCCTCCTCGGCCGCGGCCGGGTAGCCCGCCGAGATGGAGGGCTCCTGGCGGCCCGCGAGGGCGAACCAGGTCATCGCGGCCACCAGGACTCCGGTGGCCGCGCCCAGGGCCAGGTTCCACACCCGGCGCCCGCGCAGCGCGGGCGCCGAGAAGCGGGCCGGGAAGCGGCGCAGCACCAGCACGAAGACCACCAGGCTGACGGTCTCCACGAGGAACTGGGTGAGCGCGATGTCGGGGGCGCCCATCAGGTAGAACAGGGCGGCGACGCCGTAGCCGCCGGTGCCCACGAGGATCACCGCGAACAGGCGGCGGCGCACGAACAGCGTCAGCAGGGCGGACGCGCCGATGATCAGGACCGGGATGATCTGGACCGGGCTGTCCCACAGGCGCACCGCGGGGTGGTCCCCCTCCCAGATCCGGCCGCTGACCATCCACCACCCGGCGGCGACGACCAGCGTGACCAGGATGGTGCCGAGGTAGACCGGCAGCGAACCGCGCTGGGTGCCGCCGGTGACCTGGAGGGCCAGGTTCTCCAGCGCGGCCAGCATCCGGCGGTAGACCCGGTCGGCGTCGGGCAGCGCGGTCCGCGTTCCCGCCCACACGATCTCGTGGCGGAACCGGAACAGCGCCAGGCCGCCCGCGACGCACACCGCCGACAGCAGCAGGGGCAGTCCCAGGCCGTGCCACAGGGCCAGGTGCTTGGCGTAGTCGCCCTCGGCGACGGGGACGGTGTCGGCGTACACGGCCAGGAAGGGGTCCACGAGGGTGGAGAGCAGGCCGCCGAGCAGGCCGAGCCCGGCCAGGACCGCGGCGGGCGCCTGGAGGAGCGGGCCGGGGGCGTGCAGCGGGGTGGCCGGGACGTTCTCCTTGTCCCAGAAGGCGCCCCACAGGAAGCGCAGGCTGTAGGCGACGGTGAAGGTGGAGCCGATCACGATGCCCGCCAGGACGGCGATGTCGGCGCCTCCGCCGTGCTCGAAGGCGCCGAAGGCCAGCTCCTTGGCGGCGAACCCGAGGGTGGGCGGCAGACCCGCCATGGAGGCCAGAGCCACGACCGAGGTCCAGAAGGTCACGGGCATGGAGGAGCGCAGGCCGGACAGCTCGCGCAGGTCGCGGGTCCCGGTGCTGTGGTCGATGACGCCGACCACGAGGAACAGCGGCGCCTTGAACAGCGAGTGCGCGATGAGCATCGAGATCCCGGCCAGGGCGCCGGCCTGGGTTCCGGCGCCCAGCAGGGTGATGAGGAAGCCCAGCTGGCTGATGGTGCCGTAGGCCAGGACCAGCTTGAGGTCGTACTGGCGCAGCGCCTTCCAGCCCGCGAGGACCATGGTGAGCGTGCCGAAGAACAGGGCCGTGTACTTCCACACGGCGACGTCGTGGAAGGCGGGGGTGAGCCGGGCCACCAGGTAGACGCCCGCCTTGACCATCGCCGCGGCGTGCAGGTAGCCGGAGACCGGCGTGGGGGCGCGCATGGCGGCGGGGAGCCACAGGCTGAACGGCAGCAGGGCCGACTTGGACATCGCGCCGACCATGATGAGCACGAGCGCGACGTTGACCAGGGCGCCGGCCGGCGGCGAGGCGACGATCTCGGAGATCACGTAGGTCCCGGCGGTCTCGCCGAGCATGATCATGCCCACGAGCATCGCCAGTCCGCCGAAGGTGGTGACGGTCAGGGCCGTCATCGCCGCCCGGCGGCTCTCCTTCAGCTCCGTGCTGTGCCCGATGAGCAGGTAGGAGAAGACCGTGGTCAGCTCCCAGTAGACGAAGAGCTGGATGAGGTCGTCGGCCAGCACCAGGCCCAGCATGGCCCCGGCGAAGGCGACGAACACCCCGGCGAAGCGGGCCAGACCGGGTTCGGAGTCGTCGAAGTAGCGGGCGCAGTAGATCAGGATCAGCGCGCCCACGCCCGCGGCGATGAGCGTCATCACCAGGCCCAGGGCGTCCATGTACAGGCCGAGCCGGAGGGAGAACTCCGGTGCCCAGGGGATGGAGACGGCGAGGGTCTCGCCGCGCATGATCGCGGGGATCTGGAAGAGGGCCCAGAGGGTGGACACACCCGGGACGACGGCGAGCGCGAGGAAGGCGTTACGGCCCCACTGGCGCACCAGTAACGGCGCGATCGCAGCTGCGATGAAATGCGCGATCAGCACTGTTGTCAATGCGCCCCTCCCGGACCTGTCCGGGCCCGCCCTGGTGTCGGACGGACGTCCATTGCCCCGTGCCGCGTCCACAACCGGTCAGTGGACGACCGGTCAGTGGATGAGAGGTGTCGCTACGGTTTGTGGGGGCAAGGATGTATGTGAACTTGCGTGCCTTAGCTATTTAATAGCTACACTACACAAACGTCAAACCACCGCGCGGGTCGTGGACCCGCGGTGCCCGCCCAGCATGCGAGGACCGTTTCGTGCCCGACGAGACCCACGAACCCCGTGCCGAGCAGCACGGTTCCGAGCTTGAGGAGTTCCAGCGCGCCTGGACCGAACTCATCAACGCGGCGCTCCACGCCCGCTCGCGCAGCGGTCACGGCCACCGGGGTGCCGAAGATCTCACTCTCACGCAGGCGCTCCTGATGGAGGCGGTCCGCGGTATGGACAGCCCCAGTGTCGGCGCCGTCGCGCACATCGTCGGCGTCTCGTCCCCCTCCGCCACCCGCATGATCCAACAGCTGGAGCGCAAGGGCATGATGGCGCGCCGCCGCTCCGAGCGCGACGAGCGCAGCACCGTGGTGACCATCACCGAGGAGGGCGAGCGGGTGCTCGCGATCCGCCGCAGGGACATGGAGCGCAAGCAGCGCCAGGTGTTCGACGCCATAAGGCCGTCACTGCGCCCGATGGTGCTCACCCTGCTGCGCGACCTGCGCGAGGCCCTCGACGAGACCTGAGCCCCGGGTCCGGCCAGCCCTCCGGGGCGGGTGCGGAGCCCGTGTCCACAGGGCCTCTGCCATGGGCAGATCTGCCCCGGGCCGAAACGCTGGAAGTCTCCCTCCCCGCCGCCGCAGGCTGGAACCACCGGCCCGCGAGGGGCCGGTGAAGGGAGAACGCCATGCCGACCCATACCGCCGCCTCGGAGGAGGCCTCCGGCGGTGCCTTCGACGACCAGCTGGCCGCGCGCCTGCTGCGCAGCCGCATCGTGCTGCTGGGCACGCAGGTCGACGAGACCAGCGCCAACCGGGTGTGCGCACAGATCCTGCTGCTCGCCGACGAGGACCCGCGCAAGGACATCACGCTCGCCGTCAACAGCCCCGGCGGCTCGGTGTCGGCCGGGCTGGCCATCTACGACGTGATGAACTTCGTGCCCAACGACGTGTCCACCCTGGTCATGGGGTTCGCGGCCAGCATGGGCCAGTTCCTGGCCTGCGTCGGCGCTCCGGGCAAGCGCTACAGCCTGCCGCACGCGCGGATCATGATGCACCAGCCCTCCGGCGGCCTCGGCGGGACGGCCGCCGACATCGCCATCCAGGCCGAGAACCTCGCGCACACCAAACAGACCATGGTGCGGCTGATCGCCAGGCACACCGGCCAGACCGAGGAGACCATCTCCCGGGACCAGCACCGCGACGCCTGGTTCACCGCGCAGGAGGCCAGGGAGTACGGGTTCGTCGACCACGTGGTCGCGTCGGTGTCGGAGATGAACGGCGGCGGTATCCGCCTGGGCACCGGGGCGCCCGGGTTCGCCACGTACGTGAAGGGGGAGAACCGGTGAGCGGTCGCTACACGGTGCCGATGGTGGTGGAGCGCACGCCCCACGGCGAGAGGTCCTTCGACGTGTTCAGCCGGCTGCTGTCGGAGCGGATCGTCTTCCTGGGCACGCCGATCGACGACGACGTCGCCAACGTGGTGATGGCGCAGATGCTCCACCTCGACTACGAGTCGAGCGAGACCGACATCCAGCTCTACATCAACTCTCCGGGCGGCTCGAACACCGCGCTGACCGCCATCTACGACACCATGCGGTTCGTGCGCGCGGACGTGGCCACGGTGTGCATGGGCCAGGCGGCCTCCGCCGCGGCGGTGCTGCTGGCGGCGGGCACGGCGGGCAAGCGCACGGCCCTGGAGCACGCGCGGGTGCTGCTGCACCAGCCCTCCGGGGAGGGCCAGGGCGTGGCCGCCGACCTGGAGATCCAGGCCGAGGAGATCCTGCGGGTCCGCTCGCAGGTGGAGGAGATCCTGGCCCGGCACACCGGGCAGACGCAGGAGCGGCTGCGCGCCGACACCGACCGGGACAAGATCTTCACCGCCCAGCAGGCCAAGGACTACGGGCTGGTGGACGGGATCATCACCACCCGCCAGGCGCACCCGGCGGCCGGGAGGGCCGCCGGGTAGGCGGTGTTCCTCGGGGCCTGCGCTTCGCTTCGGCCCGTGTTCGGGCGCCCGAGGAGCGGGAACCTTCGGTACCTCCCGTGCGATGGCTCGTTCCTCGCGATCGCACGTCCGGTACCTCCAGAACCCCGCGGGCGCCCGAACGGTACCTCCTTGGGGCCTGCGCTTCGCCGCGGCCCGCCGCCCTCAGGCGGCCAGCGACAGGACCCGGGCCTGGTGGGCGGGCGCGGCGGCGGGCCGGTAGTCGCCCAGACCGGTGCCGGTCCGGGTCAGCCCGGCCGTCACGGTCCGCTCGTACAGCTCGCCCAGCACGTCGGACAGGCTCAGCCCCAGGGAGCGGTAGACGGCGGCGAGCACCTCGGAGGAGGCCTCCTTGCGCCCGCGCTCGATCTCGGACAGGTAGGGCAGCGAGACCTGGGCGTCCTCGGCCACGTCGCGCAGCGTGCGGCCCTGTCCGGTCCGGGTGCGCCGCAGCAGGTCGCCGATGAGGTCGCGCATGAGGGGATCCTGCGGCTCCTCGGCGCGCCTGCCCGCGCGGGCCTCGTCCAGCGAACCCAGGACGTCGGTCATCAGGCCTCCACGGTTGTCGTGCGCGACGTTCTCACCCGACGAGCCTACGCCGACGCCGTCTTGCGGGGGAGTCCGTCCACAGGCGTTCTGCGAAGGGCAGAACCGACCGGGCGGCGCGTGCGTCGCATCCGCTGTCGGCACCCCGTCCCCGCGCAGCGGGGCCACCGGTGCGGTCGGGAAGAACCGGTGCCCCCGCGGAGAGCCGGTGCCCCTGAGGAGGGAAAGGCCAGCCATGGACGCGACCGCCAGGACCGCCGGAACCGGGGGCCCGCCCCGGGAGGAGTTCTCGACCGGACGCAGGCGCGTGCTGCGGACGCGCAGCCTCATCGCGCTCGGCGCCTACGCGCTGGCCTGGGCCCTGGTGTTCGTGGTGCTGTCGACCGCGCACTCCATGGGTGCGCTCGCGACCTCCCGGGACGGCATGGCCTCCGTGCTGCTCGCGAGCCTCCTGCTCGCACCGGTGCTGCTGTGGCTCGTGGTCAAGCCGCTGCACGTGCTCGGCCGCGCGCTGACCCGCTGGCTCGGCGGTCACCGGGTGCTCTGGACGACACTGCTGGTCGTGGCGGCCCTCGCCCTGGCGGTCGCCGTCCTGACCGCGCTCACGGCCGACCCCGCGCTCGGCGTGATCGCCGTGGGAGCCCTCGTCACGCCGCTGACCGAGGGCGTGGGCCTCCTCGCCGTCGCGGCCCTGGTGGCACTGCCGATGACCGTCCTCTACGCCGCCCTGCGCGTGGACCGGCCGATGCCCGGGTCCATCACGCGCGGCCTCGTCCTCCTGGCCCTCCAGGCGGTCGGGAACTGGTAGGCGGTCGGCCGCCGCCGACCAGGCCATGGCCGGGCACGGAACGTGCAAAGCCTTGGTTCCGGGCGCGTGTCCCGCGTGTTTTCGCCGTCACCGAGCGGGCAGGGGGTGAGGGCGTCAACATCCGGGAGGAACAGATGGAGATCACCGGAATCATCAGTGCGATCGTCGTCGGCCTGATCGTCGGCGCACTGGGACGCCTCATCGTCCCCGGCAAACAGCACCTGCCGATCTGGCTCACCCTGATCCTGGGCATCGTGGCCGCCTTCATCGGCGGCTGGATCGCCGCGGGGCTCTTCGGCGCGGGATGGATCATCACGCTGATCATCCAGGTGCTGGTGGCCGCAGCGATCGTCTACCTGGCCGACGGCTTCTACTCCAGGGGAGCCAAGGGCCGCACCGCCTAGTGGTCTGGCCGGAACCGTCGCTGGTGTGCCACGAGGGTTCTGAACTGCGATGATCTTGTACTTATAGCGAGGCTGGACGGTCGATACGAGCTATAAGTACAAGATCACGGCGGAGGGGGCGGCCCCGGCGAAGACACCGGGGGTTCCCGCGCCTCGGCCGCCCGAACACGGACCAGTGCGAAGCGGGGGTCCCCGAGGACGCTGCCGCCGCACCGGAGGCCGGCCTCCGAGGCCGGCCTCCGGTGCGGCGCCGTCCCAGGCCGCCGGACCGCTATCCGGCGGCCTCGTCCACGCCCACGGCCCGGCCCAGGCGCACCGAGGACTCGGCGGCCTCCAGCACGGCCACCACGTCCCGGCCGAAGCGCACGTCGCAGGGGTCGCCCACCGTCCCCTCCACCTGCGCCAGCAGCCGGTCGACCGCCGCGCCGAACGCCTCCACCGGGCTCCGGTCACCGCCGGGCACCGGCACCCAGCCCCGCTCGCCGTGCAGCACGACCTCGAAGGTCTTCGCCTCGGGGGCGGCGTCCACGGTCACCGCGAACGAGCCGACCGCGCCGCTCTCGTGCCGGGTGAGCATGTGGACGGTGTCCCGCGGTCCCGCCAGCGCCGTCACCTGCGTGACCGGGCCGAGGACCGGCAGCACCAGCGACAGCACGTGCGGGCCCACGTCCCACAGGCCGCCCTTCTGCCGGCGCCAGCGCGAGCCGCCGTAGGGGTTGCCGGGCTCGAAGATCGAGGCGAACAGCGTCGCCCGAACACCGTTCCAGCCGCCCTCCGCAGCGGCCGAGTCCACGAACTCCACCACGTTGTCGGAGAAGCGGCTGGTGAAGAAGACCACCGACGCCAACCCGCGCGCCTCGGTCTCGGCGACCACCGCGTCGGCGGCCAGGGTCGACAGCGCCAGCGGCTTGTCCAGCAGCAGGTGCTTTCCGGCCTGCGCGGCGCGCAGGGCCAGGTCGCCCTGGACGTGGGGCGGCAGCGCGATCGCCACGGCGTCCACGTCGGTCAGCAGTGCCTCGAAGTCCTCGTAGGCCCGGGTGCCGTAGCGCTCGGCGAGCGTCGCCGCCTTGGCCGCGTCGCGTCCCCACACTCCCGCCAGGGTGGCGCCGGGATGGGCGTCCAGCGCCGCGGCGTGCGTCTCCGCGGCCCAGTAACCCGTGCCCAGCAGACCGAACCTGAGTCCCATGCGTACTCCCTCGTCCCTTGTGTCCACCGTCTCACCATTGTCCATGGAAGCGCTCCCACAACCTCGGGCGGGGCCGCCCGCGTGCGGTTTCCCGGCCGTTCCCGCCCGGCGCCTCAGGGGTGCAGGCGGCGCGCTCCCTCGGACGGCAGGGCCCCGAACACGGCCGGTTCCTCGAAGCCCCGTTCCCGGTAGGCCTCCAGGACCGCCTTGCCGCAGTCCTCCACGCGCCCGCTCTCCACCAGGGCGACCACGCACCCGCCGAAGCCGCCGCCGGTGATCCTGGCCCCCAGCGCGCCAGCGGCCAGGAGGGAGTCCACCGCGGTGTCCACCTCGGGGACGCTCACCTCGTAGTCGTCGCGCAGCGAGGCGTGGGAGGCGGTGAGCAGCGGCCCCACCTCCCGCGTGCGCCCGGACCGGAGCAGGTCCACGGACCGCAGCACCCGCTCGTTCTCGGTCACCACGTGGCGCACCCGGCGGCGGGACACGTCGTCGGGCAGCGCGGCCAGGGCGCTCGGCAGGTCGGTGACGTCGCGCAGGGCCGCCACCCCCAGGACGCGCGCGGCCTCCTCGCACGAGCGGCGGCGCTCGGCGTAGGCGCCGTCCACGTGCCGGTGCGGGGCGCGGGTGTCGACCACCAGCACGGTCAGCCCCTGCGCGGAGGGGTCGAAGGGCACCTGCTCGGTCTCCAGGGTGCGCGTGTCCATGAACAGGGCGTGCCCCTCGGTGGAGAGCATGGACGCGGACTGGTCCAGGATCCCGCAGGGCATGCCCACGAAGTCGTTCTCCACCCGCTGGGCCAGCCGGGCCACCTCGCCCGGTGCGAGGTCGGCGCCGTACAGGGAGGCCGCGGCCATGACGGTCGCGCACGACAGCGCGGCCGACGAGGACAGGCCCGCGCCGCTCGGGATCGTGCTGTCCACCAGCAGGTCCAGCCCGTCCACCTCGTGGCCCTCGTCGCGCAGGACCCACAGCGCCCCGGCGGGGTAGGCGGCCCACCCCCGCACCGCGCCGGGGACCGGGTCGCCCAGCGGGGCCGCGTACTCCTCCGGCGACTGCCGGGAGAGCAGCCGCACCCGCCCGTCCGTCCGACGGGCGGCGGAGGCCGTCAGCGCGTGGGGCAGGGCGAAGGGGAGCACGAACCCGTCGTTGTAGTCGGTGTGCTCGCCGATGAGGTTGATCCGCCCCGGCGCGGTCCACACGCCCTCGGGCCCGTACCCGAACGCCGAGTGGAACGCGGTCGTCACGTCGTCCACGAGGTCCTGCCTTCCTGCTGTGCGATGGGGGTCAGGCCGTGCCGCGCCGCGCCAGGACGAACTCCCAGGCGTCGGCGACGGTCTCGTCCAGCGTGCGCACCGGCGTCCACCCCAGTTCCTCGCGGGCCCGGTCGTTGGCCGCGACCAGGACGGCCGGGTCGCCCGCGCGGCGCGGGCCGTCCACCACGGGCACCGGGCGGCCGGTCACCCGTCGGACCGCCTCGATCACCTCGCGCACGCTGTGCCCGCCGCCGGTGCCCAGGTTGTGGACGCGGAAGACGCCCGGGCGCACGCTCTCCAGGGCGCGCAGGTGCGCGTCGGCCAGGTCGGCGACGTGCAGGTAGTCGCGCACCGCCGTCCCGTCCCGGGTCGGGTAGTCGGTGCCGAACACGCTGGCGTGCCCGTTCCCCTCGGCGGCCACCCGCAGCAGGTTCGGCACCAGGTGCGTCTCGGTCTCGTGCCGCTCGCCGAAGCCCAGGTGCGCCCCGGCCACGTTGAAGTAGCGCAGGCTCACCGCGCCGGTCCCGTGCGCCACCGCCCACGACTCCAGCATGTGGTCGACGGCGAGCTTGCTCGCGCCGTAGGGGCTGGTGGGCGCCGCCGGGTCGGTCTCGCGGATCGGCGCGTCGCCGGCGGGGTCGCCGTAGGTGGCGGCGCTGGAGGAGAACACCACACGCTCCACGCCGTGGTGCCGCACGGCCTCCAGCAGCGCCAGCGTCCCCGACACGTTGGTATGCCAGTACCCGCCCGGATCCGCCACCGACTCGCCCACCAGGGACCTGGCGGCGAAGTGCAGCACGGCGTCCACGGACGGGTCCAGCACGTCGGCGGCCTCGCGCACGTCGGCGACCACCAGCCGGGCCCCCTCGGGGACGGCGTCCGCGTGCCCGGTGGACAGGTCGTCCAGGACGGTCACCTCGTGGCCCGCCCGCAGCAGCAGGGCGGTCACCACGCTCCCGATGTACCCGGCGCCTCCGGTGACGAGCAGTCTCACGGTGCGACCTCCCGCAGCCGCTCGGCGACGGTCTCGGGCGCGACGTCGCTGATGAACGCGCCCATGCCGGACTCGGTCCCGGCCAGGTACTTGAGCTTGCCCGGCGCGCGCCGCACCGAGAACAGCTCCAGGTGCAGGTGGGCCAGGTCGCGCCGGTCGCGCACGGGCGCCTGGTGCCAGGCGGAGATGTAGGGCAGGGGCGCGTCGTAGAGCGCGTCGAAGCGGCGCAGCACGTCCAGGTAGAGGCGGCCGAAGTCCTCGCGCTCCTCCTCCGACAGCGCGGGCAGGTCGGGCACCGGCCGGTGCGGGTACAGGTGCACCTCCACGGGCCAGCGGGCCGCGGCCGGGACGAAGGCCGTCCAGTGCTCGGTCCTGGCCACCACGCGGACCCCGGCCTCCTGTTCGGCGCGCAGCACGTCGGCGAACAACGAGCCGCCGGTGCGCTCGCGGTACTCCTCGGCGGAGTCGAGCATCCGCCGGGTGCGCGGGGTGACGAAGGGGAACGCGTAGATCTGCCCGTGCGGGTGGTGCAGGGTCACCCCGATCTCGGGCCCCCGGTTCTCGAAGCAGTACACCTGCTCCACGCCCGGCAGCGCCGACAGCGCCTCGGTCCGGTCGATCCAGGCGGCCATGACCGTGCGCGCCCGCTCGGGGCCCAGGTCGGCGAAGGACGCGTCGTGGTCGGAGCCGAAGACGAGGACCTCGCAGCGGCCCGCGGCCACGCGCCGGGACGGCTCCAGCTCCCCGACCCCCTCCAGCGCGCGGCCGTCGTCGCGCACCAGCGAGGGGAAGCGGTTCTCGAAGGCGACCACGTCGTAGGAGGCGGCCGGGACCTCGGTCAGGCGCCCCCCGCCGGAGGGGCACAGCGGGCAGTCGTGGCTGGAGGGCAGGTGGGTGCGGCCCTGCCGGTGGGAGGCCACCACCACCCACTCGCGCAGCAGGGGGTCGAAGCGCATCTCCGCGCCCGTCGCGGACGGGGGCAGCTCGCGCAGGTCGGGTGCTGGGTCGCGGGCGGTGTCGCCCTCGTCGAAGTAGACGATCTCGCGGCCGTCGGCCAGCCGGGCCGAGGTCCTCCTCATCCGTCCTCCTTCTTCCTCGGTCGCACGTCGGCGACCACCAGGCGGCCCACGTGCTCGGTCAGGGCCGCCCGGACGGCCGGGTCGGTTCCGGAGTCGGTGACCAGCACGTCGCAGCGGTCCAGCGGCGCGATGGTGCTGATCCCGACCGTGCCCCACTTGCTGTGGTCGGCGGCGACCACGAGGGAGGCGGCGGCCTCCACCAGGGCGCGGTTGGTCTCGGACTCCATGAGGTTGGGCGTGGTGAACCCGGCGCGCTCCTGCATGCCGTGCACGCCCAGAACGAGGACGTCCAGGTTGAGGCCGCGCACGGAGGCGAGCGCGAGCGGACCCACGAGCGCGTCGGAGGGCGTGCGGAAGCCGCCGGTGAGCGCCACGGTCTGGTCGGGCCGCGCGGCCCGGTGGAACACCTCGGCCACGCGCAGCGAGTTGGTGACGACCGTCAGCCCCGGTGTGTCGGCGAGGTACTCGGCGACGGTGGCGGTCGTGGTGCCCGCGGACAGGCCGACGGCGCTGTGCGGCTCGACCAGGTCGGCCACGGCCCGGGCGATGGCGTGCTTCTCGTCCTCCTGGCGGGTGGACTTGGCCTCGAAGCCGGGCTCCTCGGTGCGCGCGCCGTCCGGGGCGACGGCCCCGCCGTGCACCTTGCGCAGCTCCCCCCGGCCCTCCAGGGCGTCGAGGTCGCGGCGCACGGTCATGTCCGACACCGAGAGGCTCTCGACGAGGTCGGACACCCGCACCGCTCCGACGCGCCGCACCTGTTCGAGGATCAGCTCCTGCCGTTGCGCAGCCAGCATCCGCCCCCCAGGGATGATCGAAAATGTGGAAATCTGTTGGTTCTAGTGTCCCAGGTTCCCCTCTCGTGTCAATGGTACCCACCCTCTCGCCGGAAAACTGTTGGAAAACGTTGGTACCTGTTGACAGGACCGGGGATGAGTGTCGAACATATTAAAACGTTCGTGTGACCGCCTTCACACCTGTGTGGCAACCCCCCGTCCGAAGGAGGCCCCCATGTACCACGGACCACCGGGAGCACCAGGCCCGCCGGGACCACCGGGCCTGAGGCGCCGCACCCTGCTGCGCGGCCTGGCCGGGGCCGGAACACTGCTGGCCCTGCCCGCCCTGGCGGGGTGCGGCGCGGGCCGACGCGGGGACCCGAACCTGGTCACCCTGGCCTCCAACCGGGCCAACCCGGCCCAGCAGGAGGCCGTCGCCGAGAGCGTCGGGCTCTTCGAGGCGGACTCCGGGCTGACCGTGGAGGTCAACACCTTCCAGTCCACCGCCTTCCAGGAGAGCATCAACAACTACCTCCAGGGCACCCCGGACGACGTCATCGGCTGGTTCGCGGGCTACCGGATGCGCTTCTTCGCCGAACGCGGCCTGATCAGCGACGTCTCCGGGGTCTGGGACCGCCACTTCGGGGACGCGTTCACCGACCAGGTGCGCAGGCTGTGCACGGCCGACGACGGCAGGCAGTACATGGTCCCCGACTCCACCGCGCCCTGGGCGGTCTTCCACCGCA
The DNA here is from genome assembly GCF_012396365.1 of Nocardiopsis alborubida. Classification (GTDB taxonomy): domain Bacteria; phylum Actinomycetota; class Actinomycetes; order Streptosporangiales; family Streptosporangiaceae; genus Nocardiopsis; species Nocardiopsis alborubida. The sequence continues at coordinate 108,680 of NZ_JAAXPG010000013.1, forward strand.
GGAGCGTGTTCGAGGAGCACGGCTACGAGGTCCCCGCCACCCGCGCGGAGTTCGAGGAGCTGTGCGGGCGCATGCGCGCGGACGGGCTCGAACCGCTCGCCTCCGGCATCCGCGAGGGCTGGCCCGCGATGGGCATGTTCGACCACCTCAACCTGCGGCTGAACGGCCCCGACTTCCACCTGGAGCTGCTCAACGGCGACCACTCCTGGGACTCCGCCGAGGTCAGGAGCGTCTTCGGCGCCTGGGCCGAGCTGCTCCCACACCACCAGCCCGACCCCCTGGGCCGGGGCATCAACGAGGCGCAGACCGCCCTGGTCCGGCGCGAGGCCGGGATGATGCTCTGCGGCATGTTCATCACCCACTCCTTCCCCGAGGAGGACCTGGACGACCTGGACTGCTTCCCCTTCCCCGAGTTCGACCCCGCGATCGGCGCCGACGCCGTCGAGGCGCCCATCGACGGGTTCATGCTCTCCGGGGACCCGCGCAACCCCGACGGGGCCCGCGAGCTCGCGGGGCACATGGGCACCCTCCGGGCCCAGGAGATCTACACCGCGATCGACCCGCAGGCGCTCCCCACCCACCTGGACGCCGGCACCAGCGGGTTCAGCTCCCTCGACGCCAAGGTCAACGACATGGTCGCCAACGCGGGAGCGCTCACCCAGTACATGGACCGGGACACCCGTCCCGACTTCGCGTCCGTCGTCATGATCCCCGCGCTCCAGCGCTTCCTCCGACAGCCGGACGACATCGCCGACCTGACCGCCAGCATCCAGCGCCAGAAGGTCTCCATCTTCGGCGGCTGAACCAGAAGGGAGAGCAGGTGTGGTGTCGAACGCCCCCTCACCGCCTCGAAACCCGACCCAGGGGTCCGCACAGGCCCCGCCCGGCCGCCCCCCGCGCGCACGCGGGAGCATGCGCCACAGCCGAGGGGACCGGATCGCCCTCGGCCTGATGCTGGGCGTGCCCGCCCTGCTCGTGGTGGGCCTGGTGTGGCTGCCCGCGATGGCCACGATCATCCTGTCCTTCACCCGCTGGGACGGCATCGGCGGCCTGGACACCATCGAGTGGATCGGCACGCAGAACTACACGGACGCGTTCACGATCTACCCGCCCTTCGCCCCGGCTCTGCGCAACAACCTGGTCTGGCTGGTGGCGCTGTTCGCGGTCCCCACCGTCCTCGGGATGCTCCTGGCGGTGCTGCTCGACCGCGAGCTGCGCGGCGGGTCGTTCTACCAGGGCGTCTTCTACATGCCGGTCGTGCTGTCGCTGGCCCTGGTCGGGTTCATCTGGCAGCTCGTCTACTCCCGCGACCAGGGTCTGCTCAACGCCCTCCTCGCGGTGGTCGCCGACGTCCCGCCCGTGGACTGGTTCGGCGACTCCGACATCAACCTGTACGCGGTCCTGGTCGCGGCCGGGTGGCGGCACACCGGCTACATCATGCTGCTCTACCTGGCCGGGCTGAAGGCGGTCGACCCGTCCCTGCGCGAGGCCGCGGCCATCGACGGCGCCGGGCCGGTGCGCACGTTCACCAAGGTCGTCTTCCCGGCCCTGCTGCCCATCAACCTGGTCGTGCTCGTCGTGACCGTCATCGACGCGCTGCGCGCCTTCGACATCGTGTGGATCATCAACCGCGGGCGCAACGGCCTGGAGCTTATCTCGGCGCTGGTGACCTCCAACGTCATCGGCGAGGCCAGCCGGGTGGGCTTCGGCTCGGCGCTGGCCGTGGTCATGCTGGTGATCTCGCTGGTGTTCATCGTCGTCTACGTCTCCACCATGCTGAGAGGGGCCTACCGGTGACCGCCACGACCCTCCCCGACGCCCCCCGGCGGTACCGCCGCCCCAGGATCCGCCCGGCCCGGGCGGTGCTGCACGCCTTCCTCGGCGTCACGGCGCTGGCCTGGTTCTTCCCCATCCTGTGGGCGCTGGTCAACTCGTTCCGCGACTACGAGTACACCGCCCTGCACGGCTACCTGTCCCTGGGCGGGTTCACCCTGGACAACTACGCGCGGGCCTGGAACGAGGGCCAGCTGCCCGGCTACTTCTGGAACTCGCTGGTCATCACGGTCCCGGCCGTGCTGCTGACGCTGTTCCTGTCCTCCTGCGCGGCCTTCGTGCTCTCCAACTACTCGCGCAGGTTCAACCTGACGATGCTCGCGGTGTTCCTGGCCGCGAACCTGCTCCCGGCCCAGGCGCTGCTCGTCCCGCTGTTCCGGCTCTACACCTCCATCCCCCTGCCGTACTGGATCAGCGAGTCCGGCTCCCTCTACGACAGCCACATCGGCGTCGTCCTCATCCACACGGCCTTCCAGATCGGGTTCTGCACGTTCGTGCTGAGCAACTTCATGAAGGCCATGCCCGCCTCCCTGCTGGAGGCGGCCCGGGTGGACGGGGCGTCGGTCTTCGAGCAGTACTGGAGGGTGGTGCTCCCGCTGTGCCGCCCGAGCCTGGCGGCGCTGGCCACCCTCCTGGTCACCTGGATCTACAACGACTTCTTCTGGGCGCTGGCGCTGCTGTCCAGCGGGGACAAGCTGCCCATCACGACCGCCCTGCAGAACCTCCAGAGCGCCTTCTTCGTCGACTACAACCTGCTCTCGGCCGGGTCGATCATCGTCGCCCTGCCCACGCTCGTCGTGTTCTTCGCGCTGCAACGCCACTTCGTCGCCGGACTCACCCTGGGAGCCAGCAAAGGATGACGTACCGCACCATCAGCCTGCGCGCGGCGGGGACCGCCCTGATCCTCGCCGTGCCCGAGGCCGGACTCCCGCACGTCCTGCACTGGGGCGCCGACCTGCCCGACGGCGAGGGGCTGGCCGCCGTCGCGGCGCCCTCCGCCGCGCACAACGACGTGGACACGCCCCAACGGCTGTCGCTGGTCCCCGTCCAGGGGGAGGGCTGGCGCGGCCACCCCGGGATCTCCGGGCACCACGAGGGCCGGGCCACCTTCCCGGACTGGACCGTGCGCGAGGTCTCCGCGGAACCGCTGGAGGAGGCCGCCCCCGGCGTGGGCGGGGTCCTCACGGTCCTGGCCGAGGCCGACGGGATCGCACTGCGCTGCGAGCTGCGCATGGAGCCCTCCGGGCTGGTCCGCGCCCGCAACACGGTCACCAACACCGACGCCGCGCCGTGGACCCTGGACGCCCTGCGGGTCACCCTGCCCCTGCCCCGCGAGGCGGGCGAGGTCCTGGACCTGACCGGTCGCTGGTGCCGTGAGCGCTCCCCCCAGCGCCAGGAACTGGCGACTGGCACGCGGTTGCGCGCCTCGCGCCGCGGCCGGACCGGCCACGACTCCGCGCTGGTCCTCGCCGCCGGGACCCCCGGGTTCGGGTTCCGCCACGGCGAGGTGTGGGGCGTGCACACCGCCTGGAGCGGTGACCACGTCCACCTGGCCGAACGCCTCCCCGAGGGCGCCGGGCAGGCCGACGCCGTGCTCGCGGGCGGGGAGCTGCTCCACCCCGGCGAGGTGCGCCTGGACCGGGGCGACTCCTACTCCACCCCGTGGGTGTTCCTCTCCTGGTCCGACCGGGGGCTGGACGGGATGTCCGCGCGGATCCACCGCTGGCTGCGCGCCCGGCCCGGCCACCCCCGCACCCCGCGCCCGGTGGTGCTCAACACCTGGGAGGCCGTCTACTTCGACCACGACCTCGCCACCCTCACACGGCTCGCCGACACCGCCGCGCGGATCGGCGTGGAGCGGTTCGTGCTGGACGACGGATGGTTCCGGGGCCGCCGCGACGACACCGCGGGACTCGGTGACTGGACCGTGGACACCGGAGTGTGGCCCGAGGGCCTGCACCCGCTCTTCGACCACGTGCGCTCCCTGGGCATGCAGGTCGGGCTGTGGGTGGAGCCGGAGATGGTCAACCCCGACTCCGACCTGGCCCGCGCCCGCCCCGAGTGGGTCCTGACCGCCGAGGGGCGCCCGGCCCCGCCCAGCCGCCACCAGCAGCTCCTGGACCTGTCCCGTCCCGAGGCCTTCCAGCACGTGTTCGAGCACCTGGACGCGCTGGTCGCCGAGTACCGGCCCGACTACCTCAAGTGGGACCACAACCGCGACCTCCTCGAACCCGTGCACGCCCCCACCGGCGCCGCCGGAACCCATCGCCAGACCCTGGCCGTCTACGCGCTGCTCGACCGGCTGCGCGCCAGGCACCCCGGCCTGGAGATCGAGTCGTGCTCCTCCGGCGGGGGCCGCGTGGACCTGGGGATCCTGGAGCGCACCGACCGCGTGTGGGCCTCCGACACCAACGACCCCCTGGAGCGGCTGGCCATCCAGCGCTGGACCTCACTGCTGCTGCCGCCCGAGCTGGTCGGAAGCCACGTCGGCGGGCGCACCGCGCACACCACCGGCCGCGACGCCGACCTGTCCTTCCGCTGCCTGACCAGCCTGCTGGCCCACGCCGGGATCGAGTGGGACGTCACCCGCTGCACCGACGCCGAGCTGACCGCGCTGAGCTCGTGGATCTCGCTGTACAAGGAGCTGCGCCCGCTGCTGCACTCGGGCAAGGCCGTGCACGCCGACGCGCCCGACCCCGCCGAACAGCTCGACGGCGTGGTCGCTCCGGACGGGAGCGAGGCGGTGTTCCGCTACGCCCGGCTGACCACCTCCGTCCGCGCCCTGCCGGGACGGGTCCGGCTGCCCGGCCTGCGCGAGGACCGCGTCTACCGCCTGACGTGGCGGCCGGAGGCGGGCCCGCCCTCGACCATGCAGCGCGTGCTCCCGGAGTGGTTCGCCAACGGCGGGGCCACCGTGTCGGGGGCGGTGCTCACCCGCTCGGGCGTGCAGCTGCCCAACCTCAACCCGTCCCAAGCCCTGATCCTGCACCTGAGGGAGGCCTGACGTGCCCGCCATCCGCAAGCCCGCCTACCTGGAGGACTTCGCGCCCTCCAAGGGGACCCTCGCGCCCCGCGCCCGCTTCTCCTCCGACGCCCCGTCCCTGGACCTCAACGGCGTGTGGCGGTTCCGGCTGCTCGACCGCGCGCGGGCCGACACCGACGGGTTCGAGGAGCCCGGACACGACGACTCCGGCTGGGCCGAACTGCCGGTGCCCGCCCACTGGCAGATGCACGGCCACGGCGCCCCCGCCTACACCAACATCTCCTACCCCTTCCCGATCGACCCCCCGTACGTGCCCGACGACAACCCGACCGGCGACCACCGGCGCGTCTTCGACCTGCCGGAGGAGTGGCCCGAGGGGGCGGCGGTCCTGCGCTTCGACGGGGTCGACTCCTGCTTCCGGGCGTGGCTGAACGGCACCGAGCTGGGCTTCTCCACCGGGAGCCGCCTGGCCGCCGAGTTCGAGGTCGGCCACCTGCTGCGCCCGGGGCGCAACACCCTGGCGGTGCGCGTCCACCAGTGGTCGGCCGCCAGCTACCTGGAGGACCAGGACATGTGGTGGCTGTCGGGGATCTTCCGCGACGTCACCCTCCTCGCCCGGCCCGCCGACGGGGTCGGCGACCTCACGGTGAGCGCCGCCTACGACCACACCGCGGGCACGGGGACCCTGCGCGTGGACGTGGCCGGGTCCGCCCAGGCCCTGGTCAGCATCCCCGAACTGGGGCTGGTGGACGCCGCCGCCGGTGTGGACCACGAGGTCGGCGCGGTCGAGCCGTGGACGGCCGAGACGCCCCGCCTGTACGACCTGGAGGTGCGCACACCGGGGGAGCGGGTCCGGGCGAGGACGGGTTTCCGGACCGTGGAGGTCTCCGGCGGACTCCTGCGGGTCAACGGCCGCCCCCTGCTGCTGCGGGGCGTGAACCGCCACGAGTGGCACCCCGACCACGGCCGCGCCGTGCCCCGGGAGACCATGCGCGAGGACGTGCTGCTGATGAAGCGGCACAACGTCAACGCCGTGCGCACCAGCCACTACCCGCCCCACCCCGACTTCCTCGACCTGTGCGACGAGCTGGGCCTGTGGGTCGTGGACGAGTGCGACCTGGAGACCCACGGGTTCGAGGAGGTCGGCTGGCGCGGCAACCCCTCCGACGACCCGCGCTGGCGCGAGGCCTACCTGGACCGGATGCGCCGCACCGTCGCGCGCGACCGCAACCACCCCAGCGTCATCCTGTGGTCCCTGGGCAACGAGGCCGGGACCGGTGGGAACCTGCGGGCCATGGCGGAGTGGACCCGCGGACACGACCCCTCACGGCCGGTCCACTACGAGGGGGACCGCGACAGCGCGTACGTGGACGTGTACTCGCGCATGTACGCGCCGCACGAGGAGGTGGACGCCATCGGCCGCCGGGAGGAGGCGCCGACCGCCGACCCGGCCGCCGACGCGCACCGGCGCGGACTGCCGTTCATCCTGTGCGAGTACGGGCACGCCATGGGCACCGGACCCGGCGGGCTGGAGGAGTACCAGCGGCTCTTCGAGGGGCACGAGCGCTGCCAGGGCGGGTTCGTCTGGGAGTGGATCGACCACGGGGTCCGCCGCCGCGAGCCGGACGGCACCGCGTGGTTCGCCTACGGCGGCGACTTCGGCGAGGCGCTGCACGACGGCAACTTCGTCGCTGACGGCCTGCTGCTGCCCGACCGCACGCCCAGCCCCGGGCTGGAGGCCTACGCCAGGACCGTCGAGCCGGTCCGCGTGGTCCCCGACCCGGCCGCCGGGACCGTCCGCGTCACCAACACCTGGGACTTCCGGGACACCTCGGGTCTGGTCTTCGCCTGGCGGGTCGAGGGGGAGGGGGCCCTGCTGGGGGAGGGCGTCCTGGACGTGCCGCTGCTCGCGGCCGGGGAGAGCGCCGAGGCGGCGCTGCCCGCGCTGCCCGAGGCGTCCGGGGAGACCTGGCTGACCGTGTCCGTCCGGTTGGCCGGGGACCAGCCCTGGGCCCCGACCGGGCACGAGCTGGCCTGGGGCCAGGCCGAGGTGGGTGCTTCCGGGGCACGGGGTGCGCAAGCACCGGACACGCCGGAGGGGGCGGGTGCGGGTGCGCGTGCGGGGGCTGAGGGCGGCGCCGTGCCTGCGACGCCCGCTGCCGGGGACGGTTCCGCCGTGCTCCCGCCGTCCGTCGAGCGGGACGGCACCGTGCGGATCGGCCCCGGCCTGCTGGACGCGGAGACCGGCGCGCTGCTCCGAGTCGGCGGCCTGTCCGTGGACGCGCCGGTCGTGGACCTGTGGCGCGCCCCTACCGACAACGACGTGGCCCGGCACGGGGACTCCGTGGCCGTCCCGTGGCGCGCGGCGGGACTGCACCGGCTCACCGAACGCCTGCTGTCCACCGGCTGGGAGGACGGCGAGTTCGTCGTCCGGACGCGGCTGGCCCCGGCGGCCCAGGAGTTCGGCATGCGCGCCGCCTACCGGTGGGGCGCCGACGGGGAGCGCCTGCTCCTGACCGTGGAGGCCGAGGCGGAGGGGGAGTGGCCCTGCCCGCTGCCGCGCTTCGGCGTGCACGTCGGCCTGCCGTCCTCGCTGGGGGAGGCGGAGTGGTTCGGCCGCGGACCGGGGGAGGCCTACCGGGACGTGTCCCAGGCCGCGCGGGTCGGCCGCTTCTCCGACACGGTCGACGGCCTCCAGACGCCCTACCTGCGGCCCCAGGAGAACGGCAACCGCATGGACACCAGGTGGCTCGTCCTGCGGGCGGCGGACGGGACGGGCCTGCGGGTGGAGGGCGACCCGGTGTTCGACTTCACCGCGCGCCGCTGGGACACGGCGGCGCTCGACGCGGCCGACCACCCGCACGAGCTGGTCCCCGGCGACCGGATCCACCTGCACCTGGACCAGGCGCACCAGGGCGTCGGCTCAGCCTCGTGCGGCCCCGGGGTGCTCCCCGCCCACCGCCTGACGGCCGGGAGCCACCGGCTCCGGCTCGCCCTGGTCCCGCTGGGCTGAGGTCCCGGGCGGTCGCGGCGCGGTGGTGAGCTGGACCAGCACCACCGCCGCGACCGCTGCCAGGGCGCCCGTCATCTGCACGGGTCGGCTCCGCCGCCATGACCCACCGGGTGGACCGGCTGGTCGGCCGGGGCCTGGTCACACGGCAGGTCGATCCCGACAACCGGCGCCGCGTTCTGGTGGAGCTCACCCCCGAGGGGCTGGCCCTGGTGGACCGGGTCCTGGAGGGGCACGTCGCCAACGAGACGCGCCTGCTCGACGGGCTCGACGCCGGGTAGCGCGAGCAGTTGGCGGGACTGCTGCGCACGCTGCTGCTCTCCCTGGGGGACACACTGCCGGAGGAGGCCGGAGGCTGACGCCGGGAGCCGCCGGTCCCGGCCGGTCCCCGCCACGCCGGGCCCACGGGCGGTCGCGGTGCGGTGGGGACGCCTCGCGGCCGGGCCCGTCCGGGCCGGGAAACCGCGTTCGCGGCAGGGAAACCGCGAAGGAGGGGTGGTCGCGGGCCCCGGGGCGCTGCTGCGATGGAACCCCCACCGCGAAAGGGGTTCCGCCCATGGCAGAGCCGACCGGATCCGCCGCCTCCCCCGCCCGGGGAGCCCCCCGCATCGACCACAGGTCCCTACGCGCCGACCTGCGGCGCCTGATACCCGACACCGCCGCCGCCCTCGCCGTCACCCTCGCCCTCTTCGTCCTCCTCTACTCCCGCGTCGAGGCGGGAACCTCGCAGACCCTCGTGGTCATGCCCTTCCTCGCCGACGCGGGCGAGTACTGGCTGTACTGGCTCTGCCAGGCCTTCGGCTGGTCCGCGCTGCTGTGGGCCTGGATCACCGTCATGCTCGGCCTGCTCCGCTCGACCGCCCCCCTGCCGGGATCACCGGTCTCCCACGCCCGGATCGAACGCTGGCACCGCGTCACGAGCCTGACCACCATCGGGCTCATGTTCGCCCACGCCCTCGCGTTCTTCCTCGAACTCGTCCGGGACAACGAGTACGGACTGGGCTGGGGCGGGCGCCTGGCCTCCGCGTTCGTGGACACCTTCGTGCCCGGCGGCTACTCCTCCGGGACCGGGCAGGTCGCCATCCTCATCGGCCTGATCGCCCTCTACCTGGCGATCCCGCTCAGCCTCGCCTACTACGTGCGCTCCTGGACCGGGACGCGCCTGTGGCGGGCCCTGCACCGGTTCGTCATCGTCGTCTACGCGCTCAGCGTGTGGCACACCCTGCTCTACGGCACGAACGTGTGGTTCGACGGCTGGTTCCGCACCGCGGTGTGGGCGCTCCAGCTCCCCGTGGCCCTCCTGCTGCTGGCCCGGCTCCTGGCGCCGCTGCGCGCGGACGAGCGCTTCACCCCGGGCGACCTCGCCGGCGGGCGGAGGCTCAGGGCGCTCGCCCGCGCGGGGGCGCGCCTGGGCGTCGCGGCCACCGTCGTCGTCCTGCTCGCCGTGACCGTCACCGGCCGCGACGGGGGCAGGACCCCGGGGGCCGAGAGCGGGGAGATGCTGGTGACCCAGGGCATGGTCTGGGGCGGGCTCGCCCTCCTGCTCACGGTGATCGGGGCGGTCGTCCTCGCGCTGCGCGGGCGCCCCGTCCGGGAGTGAGGCGGGCGCGCACGCGGGCGGGGAGGCACCGGCCGGTGCCTCCCCGCCTGGGACCACGCGGACCCCCTACCCCCCCGGCCTGTCGTCCCGGGTCAGGGCGTCCTTGGCCTTCTCGCCCGCCTGCTTGAACTTCGAGGTGCTCTTCTCGGCCTTGCCCTCGGCCTGCCACTGCTGGTTGTCCGTGGCCTCGCCGAGCTTCTCCTTGGCCTTGCCCTTGAACTCGTCGGCCTTGTTCCTGGCCTGGTCGCCTGCGGACATGTGCAACTCCCCCTCGGTGCTCGTCCTGTGGGCAGACCTGACCGCCGGACGGGGGCACGAACCGTGCTCACGATAAAAATTCCGACAAAAAGGGCAAAAGGGGGAGAGCTGTCTAGGCTCCGGGGGCGATCGTGGCCACCGAGTCGAACGGGGCGTGCGTGTCCACCCGGTGGCTGATGCCCTCGCGCACCATCTCCTTGGCCACGTCCGCGGCCGGTCCCACCTCGCCGCCCTTGGCCAGTTCGGCGGTGATCGCCGCGGCGAAGGTGCAGCCCGCGCCGCTCACCCTGGCGTTCCCGATCTTCGGGGCGCTGAGGACGGTCGTCTCCTCGCCGTCGAAGTACACGTCCACCGCGTCCGTGCCCGGCAGCTCCACGCCGCCCTTGACGATGACGTGCCGCGGCCCCAGCTCGTGGATGCGGCGGGCGGCCTCGACCAGGTCGTCCACCGTCTCCAGCGCCTCCATCCCCGCGAGGGTGCGCGCCTCGAAGAGGTTGGGCGTGATCACGGTGGCCAGCGGCAGGATCTGCGCGGTGAGCGCCTTGTCGGTGTCCAGGGCGGCGCCCGGCTCCTGGCCCTTGCAGATCAGCACGGGGTCCAGGACCACGTGCCGCCACGGCTGGCGCCGGAGCCCCTCGGCGACCACGTCGATGGTGTCCGGGGTGCCGAGCATCCCGATCTTGACCACGTCCAGGTCGTGGCAGGAGGTCGCCGCCTCGATCTGGTCGGCGATGACCTCGGGGGCCACGGGGACGAAGCGGTGGCCCCAGCCGTTCTTCGGGTCGAAGGACACGATGCAGGTGATCGTCCCCATGCCGTAGACGCCCAGCTCCTGGAAGGCCTTGAGGTCGGCCTGGATACCGGCGCCGCCGGTGGCCTCCGACCCTGCGATCACGTACGCGCGGTTGGTCATCGGGGAACCCCCTCGTCTTGGTGTGCTGTCGCGGAGCCCGCGGTCCCCACCTGCCCGCGAACCCCCGAACAATTGCACCACAGTGGACAGACCGGACGTTCCCCCTGTTCGCGGCGGCAGCCGCGCGTCTGCCGCTCCGCGACGCCCGGACCGCGGGCCGCGTCGTGGGGAGCGGGCACACTGAGGCACACAGGTCAGGGGCGCCACGCGGGCCCCGGACGCGTACACCCCCCGCGCCACAGGCGAACCGCGGGCGTGAACGAGGAGTCGTACACCTTATGGCACAGACACCGAGCCCCGAGCCCCCCGACATCGTCGGCCTCATGGTGGAGGCCTACCGCCGGGCGGACATCGGGGCGCACAGGATCTCCGCGACGGGCGTGCGCATCCCCCTGCCCGGGGCCGGGCCCTTCGACGCCGACTACTCCGAGGCGGTCGAGCGCGCCCGCGAGTACCCCGCCGAGCAGTACCCGCAGATGGCCGAGCAGACCGTCCTCGCCACGATGCGCCGGTTCCGCGAGCAGGGCGTCCTCCTGGGCACCCACTACCCGCCGCGCTCGGACGACCACGGCCGGGGAGCCCTCGTCGCGGTGTTCGGGCGCATGGGCGTCGAGGTCCGCTTCGAGACGCCGCGGACCCTGCGCCTGGCGCTGCCCGACGGCGGCCACGCCACCACCGACGTGAGCGCCTACCTCGCCGAGGTCGAGAACGCCTCCGAGGACGGGGCCTTCGAGGAGGCGGGCCGCTTCGCCGAGACGATCCTCCGCCGCATGGACCAGGTGCGGGAGCAGCCCCCGGCCTCCGCCGAGCGGCTGCGGGTCCGGCTCTACCCCGGTGACGCCTTCCCCGAGGGCGTGCTCGACGGGCTCGTGGCCCGGGAGCTCGCCCCCGGGCTGTGGCAGACCGTGGCCGTGGACCTTCCCGACAGCGTCCAGCCGCTCAGCCGCCGCACCCACGAGGAGTCGGGCCGGGCCACGGAGGAGGTCTTCGCCGAGGCGGTCGCCCGCTCGGTGGCCGAGCCCGTGGAGGTCAGCGAGCACGAGATCGACGGGGTGGGGATCGTCCACGTCGGCGGACAGCACCTCTACGTCTCGGCGCAGGTGCACGTGCTGGACCGCCACCTGGGGGAGGCTCCGCACGGCGCGCTCGTCGCGCTCCCGGTGGCGCAGGTGGTCCTGGCGCACCCGCTGGGACAGGCGCACCCGATCCTGGCGATGGAGCGGTTCCAGGAGCTGGCCGGGAGGTTCGCGGCCGACGCCGACAAACCCGTCACCCCACAGCTCTACTGGTGGCGGCCCGGTTCCGGCACGGACCTTCCCCGTCTGAGCGCCGTGGCGGTCGAGGTGGACCACGGGGCGGGATCGGTCGCGCTGCGCACCGCCGACCCGGAGTTCGGGCCGCTGCTCGAAAGCCTGATGCGGGCGGGGCGCGCGTGACCGGCTGACCGGCGGTCCGGCCGGGCGCGGGCTCCGCCCCGCCCGGCCGGACCTTCCAGGTTCTCGACAACATAAAAATAATACCGTATTATTTTTTCATGGCACGAACAGCGGACCACGAGGAGCGCAGGCGGCAGGTCGCCCGCGCGCTCCTGAGCGCGGTGGGGGAGCGGGGACTGGCACGGACCACCCTCGCCGACGTCGCCGACCAGGCGGGTGTCTCTGTCGGCCTGGTGCAGCGCTACTTCCGCACCAAGTCGCAGCTGCTGCGCTTCGGTGTGGAGTACCTCTACAAACAGGGCGCCGACCGGCTGACGGCGGTGGGCGCGGACGGGCCGCCGATCGCCTCGGCCCGCGACTGGATCTCCCGCGCGGCGCGGACCCTCCTGCCGCTCGACGACGAACGCCGCGCCGAGCTGACCGTGTGGCTGGAGTTCCTCCCGACCACGATGACCGACCCGGAGATGTCGCGCCTGCACCGGGACACCACCGCCGACCTGGTGGGCGTGTTCGCGCAGGCGATGGACGAGGCGGTGCGCCGGGGCGAACTCCCGCCCGGCACGGACACGCCGGCCGAGGCCGCCGGGCTCGTCGCCCTCGTGGACGGCCTGACCGTTCACCACCTCATCACCGGGGACGACTCCTTCTCCGAGAGCGCGGTCCGCACCGCGCTCGCCACCCACCTGGACCGGCTCTTCCCCGCCCCCGAGGGCCCGTGACCCCGTACGAACGAGACACCGAGGGGGCTGGCATGACCAGCACGACACCGCGGCGCACGGCCCCGGTCCGTCCGGGCACCCGACTGCCCCTGCTCGACGTCCTGCGCGGCGTCGCCATCATGGGCACCCTGGGCACCAACGTGTGGCTGTTCGCCGCGCCGGGCGCCGAGGCGGGCATCATCTTCGTCCCGGACGCGCTCGGCCCGATGGCGGCCTTCCGCGAGGACCCGTCGGCGGCGTCCCTGGCGCAGGGCCTGTTCGCCTTCGCCGCCAACGGCAAGTTCCTGGCCCTGCTCACCCTGCTCTTCGGTGTGGGCCTGGCCATCCAGTTCCGCTCCGCGGCCAGGCGCGGCGGGCGCTGGCCCGGCCCCTACAAGTGGCGGGCGCTGTTCCTGTTCGCCGAGGGGCTCGTGCACTTCACGCTGGTCTTCGCCGGAGACGTGCTCATGGGGTACGCGGCGGCCGCGATCGTGGTGGCCTGGCTGCTCACCCGGTCGCAAAGGGCGCAGAACGCGGTCATGTGGGCGTCCGCCGCCCTGCACCTGGCCTTCGTCGGCCTGGTCACGGCCGTGCTCCTGTACGAACCGGACCCGCAGGGCGCCGAGGTCCCGCCCGAGGCCGTGGAGCTGTACGCCGAGGGCGGCTACCTGGAGCAGGTCGCCTTCCGGCTCGACAACGCGCTCCTGTTCCGCGCCGAACCGGTCATCACCTTCGCCCTGATGGTGTTCATGTTCCTGCTGGGCGTGCGGCTCCTCCGCGCCGGGGCCTTCGGCGGCGACGACACCGGCCGCCGGATCCGGGGCCGCCTGCTCGTCTGGGGACTGGGGGTCGGGCTGCCGGTCAACCTGGCCACGTCCCTGGCCGGACCCGACCTGTTCATGCTGGACCGCTACGTCGCCGCGCCCGTCGTGGCGCTCGGCCTGGTCGGCGCGGTCGGCTGGCTCGTGGACCGGTCGGACCCCGAGGGGCGGGCGGTCACCGCCGTGTCCTCCCTGGGGCGGATGGCGATGAGCGGCTACGTCGCGCAGAACGTCGTCTGCATGCTGGTCTGCTACGGCTTCGGCCTGGGACTGGCCGCGCGCCTGGCCGACACCGGTCCGTGGTGGGTGATGGGGCTGTGGGCGTCGGTGTGCGCCCTGCTCCTGACCGTGTCGACGCTCTGGCTGCGCCGCTTCGGGGCGGGGCCGCTGGAGGCGTTGCAGAAGGCGGTGCTGGCGCGGGTGCCCGAACGCCGCTGACCGCCCCGGCGCGGGGCCCTCCGGAGGTGGGAGGGCCCCGCGTGCCGTGTCCACCGCGATCCGCCGACCCGGCGCGTGGAGCTCCGGGCGAACGGCCGTCCGCGGACCCGGCGGCGTTCGGGGCGGGCCCGGTCAGATCTGGTAGACGGGGGTCTGGGGCGCGTTCCACCGCGTGGGGGTGCCCTTGGACCCGAAGAAGTCCCCGCCCTTGCGCAGGGCGTCGTCGGTGCCCCAGGACTCGTCGCGCCCGACCTTGCGCAGGTGCGGGATGTGCTTGCGGCAGTGGATGTAGGCCTCCTCCACGTGCACCACGGTCCACAGCACCGCCTTCTGCCCCGGGACCTCGGGCTCGGGCAGGCCGCGGACGTGGCGCCGCAGCTCCACGTCCTCCAGCAGGGACGCGCGGCCGTTGACGTGCAGCCCGATGCGTTCGTGCGTGAAGTCCAGGAACATCAGGCCCACGTGCGGGTTCTCCAGGATGTTGCCCGCACTGGCGAAGACGCCGTTCCCCCGGAACTCGGGGTAGGTCAGGGTGTGCTCGTCGATCACGTGGACGAAGCCGGGCGGTCCCGCGCGGAAGCTGGAGTCGCACTCGCCGTGCCGGTCGGAGGTGGCGATGAACATCATCTCCTGGCGGGCGACGAACTCGCGCATGCGCGGGTTCAGGTGGTCGAGCATCTGGTCTCGGTAGAAGCGTTCGGCGCGTTCGCTCGTGCCGTTCAGCGCCTGGACGCGGTGCTCACCCTCGCTGCCGGGGACGTGCCGTGGGGAGGTCTCGCGCATCACTGCCTCTCGATGGACTGGTGGGGCTGGTGTGGCTGGCCAGGGACGGAAGGGCCTCTGGTGCCGGGGAGAAGGGGTGTCGGGGAAAAGGGGTGCGGACGCACCGCCCGGTGTGCCGGGGCGTCGGTCAGCGCGCCGCGGCACGGCTCAGCGTGTCGGGGCGTCGGCCCGCAGGTGGGGGGAGGACGCGTCGGCGGAGGGGGCGGGCGAGGGGGACGCGGGGCGCTCCCCGGCCGGGGACGCGGCGGTTCCGCCGTGCCGGGACGTCCGGGATCCGCCGGAGCGGGCGGCCTCGGCCTCGCGCGCGCCCGCGAGCATGTTGGCGGTGATCCACTCGTAGACCACGATCCAGGCCGAGCTCATGGAGGAGGACCAGGTCGGCGAGACCTCGCTGACCGCGCGCACCAGGGCGCGTCCCACGAAGGGGTAGTGCTCGGGCTTGATGTCCATGTCCCGCTTGTGCTGGGCGCCCAGCCGCCTCAGGTACCCGGCGACCTCCTCGGGCTCGTCGAGGTAGCGGACGACCTCCAGCAGGGCGAAGGCCATGCGCTCCTTCTGCGTCTGCATGTTCGCGGGGAACATGTCACGGATGGCGGGCGCCATCTCGAACAGGTTCTGGTAGAAGCGGTCGGCCAGGCGGGTGGAGCCGGGCGGTAACGCGGAGCACGACTGCCGGACCGCGTCGATGACGGCGGGGGCTGGGAGCGGGACCTCTTCGATGGAGCGGGGAGACAAGGAAGCCTCCAATCGGGTTGCGGAAAGGGCTGTGCCACGGGGGCGCACGCACCGCCGTGGTTACGGAGCGTAGTAACGCTGAAGGCGCAGGCACGCGTTTCCCGCCGCTTCCCCGGCCGGGGTGGACCGGCCGGGGTGGACACGTGCGGCTCGGTGCGCGGGGCCGAGCGATCGGACGCACGCGCGGGGGAGGGCCTCAGCTCACCGCTGGCCCGGCGGGCCCCCGGGGGACGGATGGGCCGACCTGACGGCCGGTCCCGCCCTTCGGGTGTTCCCAGCCTCCGGCGCTCCTGACGGGGCCGTGTGCGCGGGCTGGGACGAAGGGAACGGACGTAGCGCTCCTTCGGCAGTAGCGGGGGCGTCGGGAACCCTCATCGCTGCCTCGTCTTCTTCCGGATTCAGCGTCCATCCAAGGTTCGGATAGCTGTGAATGCCACGTGAGGGGTAAACGACGGTCGTTTCAACGTCTACTACCCCCTTTACTGTGCCTGTTGTGGCAATGTAACAGAAATGTCGACGTTTGAGGATATTACCCTCTGGTAGCGCATGAGGCCACAGTGCTACCTCAGTTCTCTGTCATAACTTTCGTCCTTCGCGTAACAGACGACCTTCGTGCACCGTCCGGACGGAGCGCGTCAACCGATCGGTTGACACCGCGATCCACCGATCCCGTGGCCGGGCGGGCGATGCCCGGCACGCCCTCTCCGGGCGATGCTCGGGGCATGCCGATCATCGACGTCAGGAACCTGCACAAGCGCTACGGGGAGAAGGTCGTCGTCGACGACGTGTCCTTCTCCGTGGAGGAGGGCGAGATCTTCGGGATCCTCGGCTCCAACGGGGCCGGGAAGACCACCACGGTCGAGTGCGTCGCGGGGATGCGCCCCACCGACTCCGGATCGATCACCGTGCTCGGCCGGGACCCGAGGCGGGAGCGGGACGAGGTCCGCCAGCGCCTCGGCGTGCAGCTCCAGGAGGCGCGGCTGCCCGACCGGATCAGGGTCGGGGAGGCCCTCGACCTCTACGCCTCCTTCTACCGCTCCCCGGCCGACACCGGTGAGCTCATGGAGAGGCTGGGGCTCGCCGACAGGCGCGACACCCAGTACCGCAGACTGTCCGGGGGACAGAAGCAGCGGGTGTCCATCGCCCTGGCCCTCGTGGGCCGCCCCCGGGTGACCATCCTCGACGAGCTGACCACGGGCCTGGACCCGCAGGCGCGGCGGGACACCTGGGACCTCGTCGAGGACGTGCGCGACTCCGGCGTCACGGTCGTGCTCGTCACGCACTTCATGGACGAGGCCGAGCGGCTCTGCGACCGGCTCGCGGTGATCGACTCGGGCCGCGTCGCCGCCCTGGACACCCCGGCCGGGCTCGTCACACAGGCCGGTTCGGAACAGCAGGTGACCTTCCGTGCGCCCCCGGAGTTCGACGAGCAGCTCCTCGCCGCGCGGCCCGAGGTGGTCTCCGCGCAGCGTATGGGCAACCAGGTCCGGGTGAGCGGCCGGGGCAACCTGCTCCACGCCGTGACCTCCGTCCTGGCCCGCGAGCACGTCGTCGCCGAGGACCTGCGGATCGAGCGCTCCAGCCTGGACGACGCGTTCGTCGCCCTGACCGGAAGGGCCCTCGAATCATGAGCACCGACACCCGGAAGGGGAGCCCCGTGTCCACCCTGTTGCGTATCACCGCGACCGAGGCCCGGCTGCTGACGCGCGAACCCGTGGCGATCAGCGTCGGGATCCTGCTGCCCACCGTGCTCCTGCTGGGGCTCGGCGCGCTGCCGGTGCTGCGGGAGCCCTCCCCGGAGTTCGGCGGCCAGAGCTTCGTCGACACCTGGGCGCCCATGGCACTGATCCTCGGCATGGGGATCCTGTGCGTCCAGCACCTGCCGTCCGTCCTGGCCGCCTACCGGGAGAGGGGTGTACTGCGCCGGATGTCGACCACGCCGATGCACCCCGGGATGCTCCTGACCGCGCAGATCGCCGTGGTGTTCGCGGCGGCGGCCGTCTCCGCCGTGCTCCTGGTGCTGTCCTCCTGGCTGGTCCTGGACGTCGAACCGCCGAGCCAGCCGCTGCTGTTCACCGCCGCGTTCGTCGTCGGAGCCTCCTCGCTCATCGCGCTGGGAGTCCTGGTCGCCGCCGTGGCGCCCAGCGCGAACGCGGCCAACGGCCTGTCGATGACCCTGTACATGCTGGTGCTGTTCCTGGGCGGGGTCTTCCTGCCGCAGAACGTCCTGCCCGACTTCCTGGCGCGCATGGGGGAGTTCACGCCCCCCGGCGCGCAGCTCCTGTTGCAGAGCTGGTCGGGGGACGCCGGGGACGCGGCGATCCCACAACTCGTGCAGCTGGGGATAATGGCGGGTGTCGCCGTGGTGGCCGCCGCTCTGGCGGCCAGGCTGTTCCGATGGGAGTGAGCGGCGGATGAGCCGACGGAGCACCGGGGCGGACGCCGTCCGGGAGTGGGACCGGTGGTGGGACGGGTTCGTCGCCGTCGTCCCCTGGGTCCTGCTGCTGCCCTCGGCGGCGCTGGTCCTCCTGTCCCAGCCCGTGTCGGACTGGACCGGGCACGCGGTCACCATCGGCCTGACCGCGCTCGCCTCCGCCTGGGTGCTCCTCGGGTACGTGCCGCCGTGGAGGGACGGCCGTCCGCTCTTCTCCGGGATCCACTTCGCGGTGCTCCTCGTGCTGGCCTCGGCGCTGATGGCGCACGACGGCCTGTTCCTGATGTTCACGATCTCGCTGTTCTTCCGCGCCATGGCGCTGCCCCGGCGGCTGACCTTCGTCGGGATCGCGGCCACCTCGATCGCGCTGTACACGACCACCATGGGAATCCCCGGGACGAGCACGGAACTGCCGTTCCTGGAGCACCTGTTCATCTACGTCGGCGTGGTCACCATCCAGACCGTGGCCATCGGCGGAGGGCTCGTGGTCGCGTCCAAGACCGCCGAGCAGCACCGGGAACGCCGGGTGATGGTGGCCAGGCTGGAGGCGGCCCTGGAGGAGAACGCCGGGCTGCACGCGCAGCTGCTCACCCAGGCCAGGGAGGCCGGGGTACTGGACGAGCGCCAGCGGATGGCGCGGGAGATCCACGACACCCTGGCCCAGGGGCTCACCGGGATCGTGACGCAGATCCAGGCGGCGCAGCGGGTGTGGGAGACGCCCGGGGCGGCGCGTCCGCACGTGGACCGCTCGCTCGACCTGGCGCGGGAGAGCCTGACCGAGGCGCGGCGTTCCGTGCAGGCCCTGCGCCCCCGGCAGCTGGCGGAGAGCCAACTGCCCGAGGCCCTCAACGAACTCACCCGCCGCTGGGCGGAGGAGCACGGTGTCCGTCCCGACCTCGACGTCACCGGTGAGCGCGTCGCCCTGAGCCCGGCGATCGAGGTGGTCCTCTTCCGGGTGGCCCAGGAGGCGCTCACCAACGTCGCCAGGCACGCCGACGCCTCGCGCGTGGGCGTGACCCTGTCCTACTCCGACGACGTCGTCATGCTCGACGTGCGCGACGACGGCAGGGGCATCACGGGACACAACCAGCACGGGTTCGGGCTCAGCAGCATGCGCCAGCGCGTCCGCGGGATCGGAGGAACGGTGGAGATCGAGAGCGACGCGGGGGAGGGCACCGCCGTCAGCGCCACGGTGCCCGCGATCCCGGTGGGGGCGGAGTGATCCGGGTCCTGATCGCCGACGACCACCCCGTCGTGCGCGACGGCCTGCGCGGGGCCTTCACCGCGCAGGACGACATCGAGGTGGTCGGCGAGGCCGCCAACGGCCGCGAGGCGGTCGAACTGGTCGGACGGCTGGCCGTGGACGTGGTGCTGATGGACCTGCGCATGCCGGTCCTGTCCGGTGTCGGGGCGATCGCCGTCCTGTCCCGCGAGCGGCCGGACGTGCGCGTCCTCGTCCTCACCACCTTCGACAGCGAGAGCGACGTGCTTCCGGCGATCGAGGCCGGGGCCACCGGCTACCTGCTCAAGGACGCATCACCGGACGAACTGCTGCGCGGGGTGCGCGCGGTGCACCGGGGGGAGTCCGTCCTGGCTCCGACGGCGGTGAAGCACCTGATCGGGCAGGTCCGCAGACCCGTGGGCCCGAACCCGAGCGAGCGCGAGCTGGAGGTCCTGCGGCTCGTCGCCGACGGGGCGTCCAACCGGACCGCCGCGGCGCGGTTGTTCATCAGCGAGGCGAGCATCAAGACCCACCTCCAGCGCGTGTACGACAAGCTCGGCGTGCGCGACCGGGCCGCGGCGGTCGCCGAGGCGTACCGCCGCGGCCTCCTCGGGTAGGCAGTGCCCTCTTCGGGCCTCCGCTCCGCTTCGGCCCCTGTCGTGGCGCCCAGAAGCCGGGGATCCCTCCTCCTCGGCGGGGCGGCCGGTGATCAGGCCGCGGCGCGGCGGACGAGGTCCTCGTAGGCCTTGGGGTCGTCGGAGGAGATGACGGGCCAGCCGGTGCCGTAGTCGCCGGACCACGCGACATCGATACCGGGGTTGGCGTGGTCGCTGCCGTCGGGCAGGAAGAGGTGGGGGCTGCAGTTCACACGGTCGGTGGCCGAGACTGCGGCCTGCTCGGACAAGGACCTGCGGGCGCGGCCGTCGTCGAGCGCGGCCGCGATGTGGTCGGGGTCGACACCGTCGGCGGAGGCCGCGGCTTCGAGGATGACCGTGCGGTTGGCGATGCAGCGCGACTCGGCCCAGAAGGCCTTGCGCAGGGCGAGGTCGAGCTGCTCCGAGGCGCGCGGGCCCTGCTCCTTGGCCGCCTGTACCGCTTCCAGGGCGGGCAGTGTCGTCGACGGGTACAGCCAGTCCGGCGCCTGCCACAGCTGCCAGCCCGCGTTCGGTTCGAGTGAGGCGATGCGGCCGACCTCGCTGTCGGTGCCCGAACGCGGACTCGGGGCCCGGTTGAGCAGCTCCAGGGGGAAGGCGCGGTGGTCGAGGGTGACCTCGTTCTCCAGGCCCAGCGCGCTGCGTGCCGCGTGCAGCCGGTGGACGGCGACATGGGCGAACGAACACCAGATGTCGGAGAAGACGATGATGGTCCCCGGCGGCGGGGTCAGGTTGTCGGTCATGGTGTTTCTCCTCGGAAGACGGGAACGGAAAACGGTCTCGGGCGGAGTCCGCCGCGGACTCGTGCGCGTCCAGGGCGATGGAGGCGAACATCTGTCCCGACACGAACAGTCCGACGGTGGTGACCGCCCCCAGTCGGGGGATGAGCAGGATGCCGCTGGTGATGTGGAAGGGGCTGGCCAGGCCGCCCGGCGGATGCCGCCACGGGGCGTCGGCCACACCGGTGAGGTCGGTGACCGCACCCGCGAACACGCTCAGGAGCAGGAGCGGACCGGCGGCCAGGGTGAGTCGCAGCGTCGACGCGCCGTAGGGAGTGCCGACGGCCTTGCCGAGCCGCTGGTTCACCGGGGCCTGGACGGCCAGCAGGCAACCGATCAGCAGGGCCGGTGCGCATGGCTCTCCTCCAAGGCTATTCGGACAGCGTGTCCGCTTACAGTCCATGAGTAGCATGCAAGTGGACACGGTGTCCATATAATCCAGGCATGCCCTACCATCGGGACATGGAAGACGGTGACGCCCACCTTTCGCGCCAGGTCATCGCGCGGCCCGGAGCGACTCCGTTCCCCGTCGTGCCCTCCGAGGGGAACGGTCCGCCGCGCGAGCGCGCGGACGCCGCGCGCAACCGTTCGCGGATCCTGGCCGCGGCCGAGCGCCTCTTCGCGGAGGCCGACCCCCGCACGGTGACCATGGGGGACATCGCCCGGGCGGCCGGGGTCGGCCGCGCCACCCTCTACCGTCGTTATCCGGACACGGGATCGGTGGCCGTGGCCCTGCTCGACGAGCACGAGCGCCGTCTCCAGGGCGAGATGATGTACGGGCCGCCCCCGCTCGGCCCCGGAGCCGCGCCCGCCGAGCGCCTGGCCGCCTTCTACGCCGCGGCCATCGGTCTCCTGGATCGCCACCTGCCGCTCGTGCTCGGTGCCGAGACCGGCCGCAGGCGCTTCGCCACCGGTGCCTACGCCTTCTGGCGCGTGCATGTCGGCACGCTGCTCGCCGACACCCCGGGGGCCGACCGCGAGGCCCTGGTGGACCAGCTCCTCGCGCCTTTGGACCCCGACCTCTTCGCCCACCAGCGCGACACCGTCGGGATGGACACCGAGCGCATGGCGCGTGCCCTGGGCTGGATGGCGCGTCGTCTGCTGGGCTGAGGCGGTTCCGGGGTGCGCGGCCAGGGGCATGCGAACTCCTCGCCGGTGGTCACGTCACGGAACACCAGGTGGAACGGCTCGCTCCCGGGCTCCCCGGCATGTCCGGCGGGCTGAAGCTCAGCCGTTCTTCCCATCCTTCCCCCCGCTGGGTAATTGATCCGATACTCTCCGCTTGTGTCCGGGGTGGTCACCCCGGGCCGTACGAGCGGGAAGTAGGCGCGATGGACGCGTTTGGACATGTCGGGGACCCGGGGCCACGGGACGGTTTCGAAGGACGGCGGGGGATGGGCGCGCATCCCGGGGCCGGGCCGGACGCGTCGGACCCGCGGGGCGGGCCCGAACGGCTGCGGTTCGCGTTCCACCTCGTTGACGGTGCGGACGAGTACGGCCTGGTGTTCTCATTCGCCCGCCTCTGCGGCGCGGTGGACGGGGGCGCGGAGGCCCACCAGGCGGTCTGGTACGTGGCCGACCGGAGCGCACGCGAGCACGGCGGCGAGTCGTGGGTGGACCAGGGGTGCGTCGACGCGGTCCGCGCCCTCGTCGGGGCCGACCGGGTCACCGACCCGCGGGTGCGCCGGGCGCTCCTCGACGCCCTCTCCCAGGGGCGCCTGCCGGAACCCGACCGCCTGCTCCCGCGCGCGGCGCGGTGGAGGGAGGCGCCCCTGGACCTGGACGCCGGGGACGTGGTGCTTCTGCGCGGGGACGGGCACGGCGGTCTCCTCGTCGAGGCGCGGGGGGAGGAGTCCGGTTTCCGGCTGCGGCTGTCCCCGCCCGGGGACGGCGGCCACCCTCGCGAGCACGTTGGCGCGGCCCGCGCCTCCACGGACGCGGACCCCGGGGCCGCGAGCCCCGAGGCCCCCGTCCTGGAGGCCGCGAGCCTGGAGGCCGCGGGGGTCCTCCACTTCCGGGGCCGATCCGCGCGGGTCACGGGCCGGGGCTGGCACGAGCGCGCGTTCGGGGAGGACCTCCTCCCGGCGCGGGACGGCCGCGACGCCTCCTGGTCCCGTGCCCGCGTCCGCCTGGACAACGGATGGGAGCTGGCCGTCCACCGCACCGGCGGAGCCGACGCCCCGGACGGGACCCCGGCCGCGTGCGGGGCGACGGCCGTGCTGGCCTCCCCGGACGGCGAGCGCGTCGAGGCGCCCGCGACCCTGCGCGGCCTGCGCCCCTGGACGTCCCTGACCACCCTCAACACCTATCCCACGGCCTGCGACGTGGAGGTCCCGCTCCTGGACCTGCGGCTCCGGACCACGGCGTGGTTCCCGCGCCAGGAGGCGGTCTCGGTCACCGCCCTCTCCGGAAGGCTGGAGGCCCACGCCGACGCCGAGGGCACGATGGGCGGCCGCCCGGTCCGCGGCCACGGGCTGTGGGAGGTCTTCCCCGACACCCGGATCGAGGACTTCGAGCGCCACGTCACCCGCATCCGCGCGGTCACCCGCCAGGAGATCGACCGCCTCTACCCGGCGGAGCCGGACGCGCGCTCCCTGGCGGAGCTGGCCGGGACCGAGCACCGGCCCGAACGTCTCGACGGCGCGGTGCTGGAGGACCTGCACGCGTCGCTCGTGGGCCCGGTCCGGCACACCACCGCGGGCCTGGGCAGGAGCTGGCGCTCCTACGTCTCGATGGCGGCCATCGAGCTGTTCGGCGTCGACAGCGAGCCCTACCGGCCCCTGGTGGCGGCCGCCGAGCTCCTGCACACCGGCAGCCTCATCATCGACGACGTCGAGGACCGCTCACCGCTGCGGCGGGGCCGACCCGCGGCCCACGTCGTCTTCGGCGAGGCGGTCGCCGTCAACGCGGGCACGGCGGCCTACTTCGCGCTGGACCGCGTCCTGAACCGGGTCCTGCCCGACGACGCGGCCCTGAGGCTGCGCGTCTACCAGGTCTACCTCCGGGTGCTGCGGGCCGGACACGGCGGACAGGCGATCGACATCGCGGGCCACCGGGCCGCGATGGACGAGGCCGTGGAGACGGGCGACGCCGAGGCGCTCCTGCGGCGGGTGCGCTCGGGCCACTGGCTCAAGACCGCGGCGCCCGTGCGGGGGCTGGCCGAGATCGGCGCGCTCGTCGCCGGCGCCCGGGAGGAGCAGTTCCGGGCGCTGGGCGAGTACTTCGACGCCGTGGGGCTGGCCTACCAGATCTCCGACGACGTCATGGACCTGCGCGGCCTCACCGCGCCCGCCGAGGGCGGCGGGCGCTCGGCGACCAAGCACACCGCCGAGGACCTGCGCGCGGGCAAGGTCACGATGCCGCTGGCCCACGCCGTGGCCCTGCTGCCGCCCCGCCGGGCGCGCGAGCTCTGGTACTCGGTACGCGACGGCGACGCCGACGAGGCGACCGTGGCCGCCGCCGCGGCGTCCCTGGAGGAGTGCGGCGCGGTCGCCGCCTGCACCGGGGAGGCCCAGGGCCTGGTCGAGCGGACGTGGAAGCCCCTGCGCGACCTCGTGCCCTGCACCTGGACCTCCGTCATGATGGGCGCCCTCGGTGCCTACGCCGCCCGCCGGGAACGCGAGTAGCGGCCACCCTTTTCCCCCTCCCTCACGAGTGAGCAGACCGATGTCACACGCATCCACCCCCACACCGGCGCTGCGGGTCCGCGGCGTTCACAAGTCCTACGGCCGCCACCACGTGCTGCGCGGCGCCGAACTCGAACTCCCCGGGGCCTGCCTGGCCGGACTGGTCGGGGAGAACGGCTCGGGCAAGTCCACCCTGCTGCGCATCCTCTCGGGCGTCCTCGCCCCCGACCACGGCACCGTCGACCACTCCGGCAGCCTGGGCTACTGCCCCCAGCACACGGTGCTCAACCCGGCCTTCACCGTCGCCCAGCACCTGCGCCTCTTCCAGGTCGCGCACGACCTGCCCGACCTGTCCCGCGCCCGCGAACTCCTCGACGTCCTCGGGTTCGCCGAGTACCTCCACCACCGGGTCTCCACGCTCAGCGGCGGCACCCGCCAGAAGCTCAACCTCACCCTCGCGCTGATGCACGACCCGCACCTGCTGCTCCTGGACGAGCCCTACCAGGGGTTCGACTGGGACACCTACGAGAGGTTCTGGCGGCTGGCGGCCGACCTGCGCGACCGGGGCCGCTCCGTGCTGGTGGTCTCGCACATCGCCTTCGACACGGTGCGCTTCGACCGCCTGTGGCGGCTGGAGGGCGGGCTTCTGGTGGAGGGGGCGTCCTCGTCGGCGCCCTCGGCCCCCGCGACGGCGGCGGAGGGCCGGTGATGCGCCGCGCCTGGACCCGTTACGCCACCGCCACCCGCATGGCCCTGCTGGAGCACCTGCGCAACCGGCTGGCGCTGGTCCTGGTGGTGCTCTTCATCCCCGTCTGGATCACCCTGGTCTACCTGGTGATCGCCGACGCCGACGTGCGGTTCCTCCTGCGCGCCACCGGGGAGACCGTCACCGTGCACGGCAACCACGTCAGCAAGATCTCCGGCGCCGTCAACGCCGTCACGCTGATCGTCGGGTTCATGATGTTCATCGTCACCTACCGCTCCTTCGGGTTCGACCAGCGGCTGGCGATGGCCGGGTACCCGCGCCTGCACCTGCTCGCGGCCAAGCTCACGGCGCTGGTCACGGCCTCGGCGCTGGTCTGCGCCTACGCGGTGGCGGTGATCTGCTGGTACTGGGTTCCCGAACAGCCGTTCATGCTGTGGCTCTCCCTGCTGGGGTCCGCGCTGGCCTTCGGCGGGATCGGGGTGATGCTGGCGGCCCTGCTCCGGGGGGAGCTGGAGGGCATGTTCTGCATCGTCATGCTGTCCATCATCGACATGGGGTTGCAGAACCCGGTGGCCAACCCGTCCTCGGACAGCGACGTCGTGCGCTACCTGCCCACCTACGGCACCATGCAGACCGGGGTCGCCGCGGGCTTCCAGGACACGGTGCCGCTCGCGTACCTGCTGCTGGGACCCGCGTGGTTCCTGGCCACGGTGGCGGTGGCGGGGGCGGCGTTCCGCCTGCGCACCCGGGACCGCAGCCGGGCCTTGCCCGCCCGCGCGCCCTCCGGTCGCGCCCGGTCCGCACGGGCTGAGTGACGGCGCCGCGCCCGGCGCGAAGCGTGGAGAGGCCCCCGGCGCGGTGCGCCGGGGGCCTCCTCCTGTGTCAAGGTGCCCGACACCCGCCTCAGGTCAGGCGCAGGCTGACGCGTGCGGTACCGGCCGGGACCGACACGAGGACGCCCCGGTCGGTCTCGGTGACCTCCGCGCCGGGACCGTCGGTCCCGGCCCCGCGCACGCCGACCAGCAGCACCCGCCACCCGTGGGCCGGAGCGGACTCGGCCTCCACGGTGACCCCGTCCCCCGAGCGCTCGGTCCGGAAGACCGCGGCGGCGGAGCCGTCAGCGGACGGCACGACCGTGGTGGACGCCGGAGCCGCGTCCCCGGCCCCGTACACGTGCAGGGCCAGCCCGTCCGTGTAGTCGTAGTCGGGCCGGTCGTCCACCGCGCCGACCGGAAGGACCGCGTGCGGCCGCACCAGCAGGGGCAGGGAGTCGAACCCGTGGGTCTCGCTGCGCCAGGCCGGGCCCCGCACCGTCTCGCCCGTGAGCAGGTGGGTCCACACGCCCTCGGGGACGTAGTACTCCACGGAGCCGTCCGCGCTCAGCACGGGGGCGACCAGCAGGTCCTCGCCCAGCATGTACTGCGTGTCCAGGTGGTGGCAGGTCGGGTCGTCGGGGAACTCCAGCAGCATCGCGCGCATCATGGGCGTCCCCTCCCGGTGGGCCTGCACGGCCGCGCCGAACAGGTAGGGCATGAGCGTGCACTTGAGCCGGGTGAACGCGCGGGCCACCTCGGTGGACTCCTCGTCGAAGTCCCACGGCACCCGGTAGGAGCGGCTGCCGTGCAGCCTGCTGTGCGAGGAGAGCAGACCGAACGCGAGCCACCGCTTGAACACCGCGGCGTCGGGTGTGCCCTCGAAGCCGCCGATGTCGTGGCTCCAGAAGCCGAACCCCGACAGCCCCAGGGACAGGCCGCCGCGCAGGCTCTCCGCCATCGCCTCGAACGTCGAGGCGCAGTCGCCGCCCCAGTGCACCGGGAAGCTCTGCCCGCCCGCCGTGGCCGAGCGCGCGAAGAGGACGGCCTCCCCCTCACCGCGCTCGCGCGTCAGCAGGTCGAACACCGTCTCGTTGTACAGGTGCGTGTAGTAGTTGTGCATGGCCTGCGGGTCGGAGCCGTCCGCCCACACCACGTCGGTCGGCACCCGCTCGCCGAAGTCGGTCTTGAAGCAGTCCACACCCATGTCGAGCAGGGCCTTGAGCTTCCCGGCGTACCACGCGCGGGCGTCGGGGGACGTGAAGTCCACCAGCGCCATCCCCGCCTGCCACATGTCCCACTGCCACACGGTTCCGTCCGGCCGCCGGACCAGGTGCCCCAGCCGGGAGCCCTCCTCGAACAGCGCCGACCGCTGGGCGATGTAGGGGTTGATCCACACACAGGTCCGCAGCCCCCGGGCCCTGAGCCGGGAGAGCATGCCCACGGGATCGGGGAACAGCTCCGGGTCCCACTCGAAGTCGCACCAGTGGAACTCGCGCATCCAGAAGCAGTCGAAGTGGAACACGCTGAGGGGCACGCCCCGCTCCGCCATGCCGTCGATGAAGCGGTTGACCGTGTCCTCGTCGTAGGAGGTGGTGAACGACGTGGACAGCCACAGCCCGAACGACCACTCCGGCGGCAGCGCGGGGCGGCCGGTGAGCGCGGTGTACCGGGCCAGGATCTCCTTGGGGCTCTCCCCGTGGACGACGTAGTAGGTCAGGGCGTGGTCCTCCACGCTGAACTGCACGCGGCCCACCGACTCCGAGCCGACCTCGAACGACACCGGGCCCGAGTGCGCCACGAACACCCCGTAGCCCCGGTTGGTCAGGTAGAACGGCACGTTCTTGTAGGCCTGCTCGCTGCTCGTGCCGCCGTCGGCCTGCCAGATGTCCACGGTCTGGCCGTTGCGCGTGAACGGCGTGAACCGCTCGCCCATGCCGTACACGAGCTCGCGGACCCCCAGCGACAGCTGCCCCAGCATGTGGTGGGAGCCGTCGGCGTCCTCCACGAAGGCGGTGCCCTTGGCGTCGGAGCCGGTCAGCACGGCGCCGCCCGCGCGGAACTCCATCCGCCAGGGGCCCTCGGTGGCCACCCGCAGGGACAGGTCCCCGCTGGTCAGCTCCACCGAGGAACCGTCCCGCTTCACGGAGGGCGCGACGCCGGGGTCGCTGCGCACGTCGAACTCCGGCGCGCGCCGGACCGAACCCGCCAGGTGCGTGGTCCGCACGCCGATCACGCCGGGCGCGGGAGACCAGCAGTCCACCGTGATCAGCGGTGTGTTGAGCGTGTCCCCCCGGTGCCCGATCGGGCGGACCGGGGCGTAGAGGGTGAACCGGTCGTCGTGCACCCGCACGTCGCGGGCCTCGTGTGCGCGGTTGGCGCGCACACCCTCCCTCATCTGCCAGAAACCGTCGGTGAACTTCATGGGCGGCCCTTCCCTGTAGTCGTGGTCTCGGTTCGCCGGTGGTGCGGGCGGCGGGTCACTTGATCGACCCCCCGGAGATCCCGGCCGCCACGTATTTCTGCGCGACGACCAGGAGCACCGCCGCGGGGATGGAGGAGAGGACGGCCACGGCCATGACGGCGCCCCAGTCGCCGACGTGCGCGCCGATGTACTCGTAGATGCCGAGCGTCACGGGCTTGACCGCGTCGGTCGTGTTCAGCGTCAGCGCGAACAGGAAGTCCGACCACGCGAACAGGAAGGTGAACAGGCTGCCCGTGATCAGCGCGTTGCGGCTCATCGGCAGCACGATCGAGACCAGCACGCGCAGGCGTCCGCCGCCGTCGAGCATCCCGGCCTCCAGCACCTCCTCGGGGATGGACACCATGAACGCGCGCAGCAGGACGATCGTGAAGGGGATGCCCAGGGACGCGTCGGCCAGGATCAGCCCGAGGTAGGAGTTGACCAGCTCCAGTTCGACGTAGGCGTTGTACAGCGCGTTGGCCACGACGATGCCCGGGACCATCTGCGTGATCAGGGTGCCGAACACGACCGTCTCCGCGCCGCGCAGCCGGAACCGCGCCAGGGCGTAGGCCGCCGGGGCGGCCACCAGCAGGCAGACCGCGACCGCGCCGAGCGCCACCAGGATCGAGGTGAGCAGGTTGCCCGCCTGCGACTCCCAGGCCCGCTGGAAGTTGCCGAGGTCGAGCGTGCGCGGGAACCACCGCAGCTCCACCATCGCGGCGCCCGGTTGCAGCGCCGTGTTGACCATCCAGTACAGCGGGAACAGCAGCACGGCCAGGATCAGGACGCCGAGCACGGCGCTCACGGCGTCGCCCCGCGCCCTGCGCGTCATGAGCGGGCGCCGGGGCCGCGCGGCGGCCGGCGCCCCGCCGCGCCGGGTCGGGCCCGCCGGGGCGGCGGCGGTGCTCTCGGGTGCGGCGCTCATCGGGTGACACCTCCACGGTTGGCGCGCAGGTAGATGACCGCGAACACCATGCTGACGAGGATCAGGACGTTGCCGACCACGGCTCCCTGGCCGAAGTCGAGCTGGAGGAAGGACAGCTGGTAGGTGAGGGTGCCCAGGGTCTCCGTGGAGTGCGCCGGGCCGCCGTTGGTCAGCGCCAGGATCAGGTCCAGGATCTTCACGGTCGACATGAAGCCCAGCACCAGCACCACGGTCACGACGGGCCGCAGCAGGGGCAGGGTCACCCCGAAGAAGGTGCGCAGCGGGCCCGCGCCGTCGAGCACGGCCGCCTCGCGCAGCTCCGCGGGGATCTCCTGGAGCCCGCCGTAGAGGATCACCATGTTGAAGGGGATGCCGATCCAGATGTTGACCAGCACCACCGACAGCAGCGCGAAGTCGGGACTGCTCAGCCAGGGCACGGCCGACGACGTGATCTGGAGCGCCTGGAGCGACTCGTTCAGCACGCCGGTCTCCTGGTCCAGGACCCGGCGCCAGACGGTGCCGGCCACCACCATCGGGATCAGCCACGGCAGCAGGAGCAGGGACCGCATGATCCCGGACAGCGGAAAGCGGCGGCTGAAGAAGACCGCGAGCGCCATGCCGATGCAGAACTGGCCCGCCAGGGACCCCAGCGTGAACAGGAGGGTGTGCCACAGGGACGCGCCGAACAGCTCGTTGGCGAAGACCGCCCGCCAGTTGTCCAGCCCGTTGAACGGCGCCTCCCCCGTGAAGTACGTGGAGAAGGTGTAGTCCTGGAAGCTCATCACCACGTTGCGGACCAGCGGGTACCCGAAGAACAGCAGCATGTACAGCAGCGCGGGGGCGACGAACAGCCACTTCGCGAGGTTCTGGCGCCCGCGCCGCGCGGGCGCCGTCCCCGCGGCCGCCGTCGCCGTCGTTGTCGCCGTCGTGGTCGTCGTTGTCGTCACGACCGGCCCCCCAGCTCCGCCTCGACCCGCGCCTGGGCGCGTTCCATGGCCTCCTGGGGGTCCGCCTCGCCGGTGAGCGCCGCCTGCAGCGCGGTGCCGACGGCCTGGGAGTAGGTGTTCCACTCGGTACCGGCGTACTCGGTCCGGCTGCGCGCCGTGCGCACCTGGTCCACGAACGGGGCCAGCTCCGGGACCAGGTCGCGGTACTGCTCGGCCGCCTCGGTGTCGACGGGCACGTTGCTGCCCTTGGTCGACCAGTCCAGCTGCGCCTCCGCCGTGGTCAGGCAGGCCACGAGTTCGCCGGCCACGCGTTCGCGGTCGGGGTCGTCGCCGTTGACCGGCACGGTGAAGGTGGTTCCGCCGATCGGCGCGACCGAGGTGTCCCCGGCCTCGGGTACGGGGATCTCCGCCACGGCCCACTCCAGGTCGGGGTGCTCCTGGAGGACAGGCAGCTGCCAGGGGCCGTTCACCATCATGGCCGTGTTGCCCGCGATGAACTGGTCGTTGACGTCGGCCTGGGTCCAGTTGACCACCGAGGGGGAGACCGATCCCGCCTCGACCAGCGAGGTGACGTACTCCAGCGCCTCCACCGACTCCGGTGAGGCCAGCTCCCTCTCGTCGCCGCCGTTGGACCACAGCCACGGCAGGAACTGGTAGACGCCGTCCTCGGTGGCCAGGGCGCTGATCGCGAGGCCGTAGCGCCCGCCCCCGGTCAGCTCCGCGGCGGCCTCCTCCAGCTCCGCCCAGGTCCGGGGCGGGTCGATGCCCGCCTCCTCCAGGGCGGCCGTGTCGTAGAAGAGCCCCAGGGAGTTCACCGACCGGGCGGCGCCGTAGTACACGCCCTCGTAGCTGCCGATGGACAGCGCGCCCTCGGACAGGCCGTCCGTGGGTATGCCGAGTTCCTCCAGCGGTACCAGGCCCCCGGCCGCCGCGAACTGCGGCAGGTCCGAGCCGTCGAGGTTGAGCACGTCGGGGAGCGAGTCGGAGGAGGCCATCCGCAGGGCCTTGGGCACGAGCTGGTCGGCGGGCACGCTGATGTGGCGCACCTCCACGCCCACCTGGTCCCCGCAGGCGTCCATGGCCTCCTGGTCCCAGGTGTGGTAGGGCTCGTCGGTGCTGGAGTCCATGATGGTGTACACGCTCGGGTCGCGTTCGGCCGCGCAGCCGACTCCGGTCAGGGCGAGCGCCGCGGCGCAGGCGGCCGCCGACGCCGTTCGTAGTGGTCGGTGCGGGTGTCGGTACAGGTGTTCGTGCATGTCGGGGGGCCTCTTCGGCGGGGATCGGGGGTCAGCGCGTCGGTCGCGTCGGGGGCTGGCGCCGCCGGGGCCGCGACCGGCCGCCGGGTCCGGTGGGGGGTCAGGCCGGGGGAGCGGCGACCGTCCCCCCGCGGGTGATCTCGGGTGGGATGAGTTCGCTCCGTGCGCCGAGGGGGACCGGGCTGCCGCGCGCGGCCTCGGCGGCCAGGCGGGTCACGGCGGCCGACATCCGCTCGACGGGCAGCTCGATCCGGGTCACGTCCAGCCCTCCGAGGTCCTCGGGGAAGCTGCCGATGGCCACCAGGGAGACGTCCCCCGGCACGTCGGTGCCGCGCGCGGCGAGGTGGCGCAGGACGCCGGGCACGGCGGCGGGGTGCTGGACGGCGAACGCGGTGGGCGGGTGTCCGCCGTCGAGGAGCGCGTCCAGCCGCCGGTACAGCTCGGCGGGGTCCTTCGCCGAGGGCAGGACGCGCACGGGGACGCTGAGTTCGGCGGCGGCGCGTTCGGCCCCGCGCAGACCGCGCACGGAGTAGCTGCGGCCCGAGGCGATGTCCTCCTCCACCGTCGACACGAAGCACAGGTCGCGGTGCCCGGCCCCGTGCAGCAGGCGCAGCGAGGCGACCGCGGCCTCCTCCCAGTCGAGGTCGGCCCAGGGCGCGGCGCCCTCGTCGGAGGGGCGGCCGAGGACCACCACGGGGAACCCCAGCGCGTCCATCGCGCCGATGCGGGGGTCCTCCATCTCCACGCCCATGATCACCGCGACGTCGGCGAGCCTGCTGCGCGCGGCGCGCTCCAGTCCGTACGCCCCGGCGTCGTCGTCGCGGACGGTCAGGAGCAGCAGGTCGTAGCCCAGTTCTCCGGCGGCGCGGCTCAGCCCGTACATGAACCGTCCGCCGACCGGCAGGTATCCGGGCGAGGTCAGCGGCAGTGCCAGCGCGATCACGCGGGTGCGGGCGCTGCGCAGGGAGCGCGCGCCCGCGTTGGGGTGGTAGCCCAGCTCGTC
Organism: Nocardiopsis alborubida; assembly: GCF_012396365.1. Taxonomy (GTDB): domain Bacteria; phylum Actinomycetota; class Actinomycetes; order Streptosporangiales; family Streptosporangiaceae; genus Nocardiopsis; species Nocardiopsis alborubida. The sequence continues at coordinate 141,015 of NZ_JAAXPG010000013.1, forward strand.
GATGGCCGTCCGCACCGCGGTCCGGGTCCGTTCGGAGACGCTGCGGGAGCCGCTGAGCACGTAGGACACCGTGCTCGGGGCCACCCCCGCCGCCGCGGCGACGTCCTTGATGGTCACCATCGCGCTCCCCTCCCCCCATGGTTGTCGAAGCGCTTCGACAACCCGGCGCACGGATTCGTCGAATCGATTCGACTGGCGGGCACCATGGTAGGAACCACGCCCCCGTGTGACAACCCCCTCATCGGAAGATCCCTCACGGGACCGGTCGGTCGGCCGCCTCCTCCCGGCCGTCCCCGGTCCGTCGCGCACCGGACCGGCGGCGCCCCGTTCGCCGGGCGCCGTTTGCCGCGCGCCCGTGCGGTCAGGAGCGGGGGAAGGCGGACGAGGGGAGATCGCGATGGGACGCGGAGTCGCGCGCAAACTGATCGACGCGCACCTGGTCGAGGGGGAGATGGCGCCCGGAGGGGTCATCGGGCTCTCCGTCGACCAGACCCTCACCCAGGACGCCACCGGCACCCTGGTGATGCAGGAGCTGGAGGCCCTCGGCCTGGACCGCACCCGGGCCGGGGTCAGTGTGCAGTACGTGGACCACAACCTGCTCCAGACCGACGGGAAGAACGCGGAGGACCACGCGTTCCTGCACTCGGCGGCGCGCCGGTACGGCCTGTGGTACTCCAAGCCCGGCAACGGCGTCTCCCACCCCACGCACATGCAGCGCTTCGGGGTGCCCGGCGCGACGATGGTCGGCTCGGACTCCCACACCTGCGCCGCCGGATCGCTGGGCATGCTGGCGGTCGGCGTCGGCGGCCTGGAGGTCGCCATGGCCATCGCCGGGCGCCCGCTGCGCGTCCGGGCGCCGCGGATCTGGGGCGTGCGCCTGACCGGCGAGCTGCCCCCGTGGACCTCGGCCAAGGACGTCATCCTGGAGATGCTGCGGCGGCACGGGGTCAAGGGCGGGCTCAACCGGATCATCGAGTACCACGGACCCGGGGTCGCCGCGCTCACCGCCATGGACCGCCACGTCATCGCGAACATGGGCGCCGAGCTGGGCGCCACCACCACGGTCTTCCCCTCCGACGACGCGGTGCGCGACTTCCTGCGCGCCGAGGGCCGTGAGGACGACTTCACCGAACTGCTGCCCGACGCCGACGCCTCCTATGACGTGACCGACGAGATCGACCTGTCCGGGGTGGAGCCGCTCATCGCCCGGCCCTCCTCGCCCGGCGACGTCGTCCCGGTCCGCGAGGTGGCGGGCACCGACGTCAGCCAGGTCGTCATCGGCTCCTCCGCCAACCCGGGGCTGCGCGACTACGCGATCGCCGCCGCCATGGTCAGGGGCCGCCAGACCGACAGCGCGGTCAGCTTCGACGTCAACCCGTCCTCGCGCCAGATCCTCTCCGACCTGACCCGCGCGGGAGCGACCCTCGACCTCATCCAGGCCGGGGCCCGCATCCACCAGGCCGGATGCCTGGGCTGCATCGGGATGGGCCAGGCGCCCGCCGTCGGCCGCAACTCTCTGCGCACCTTCCCGCGCAACTTCCCCGGCCGCTCGGGGACCGAGGAGGACGCGGTGTGGCTGTGCTCCCCGGAGACGGCCGCCGCCTCCGCGCTCACCGGCGTCATCACCGACCCGCGCGACCTGGCCGGGGAACTGGGCCTGGACTATCCCGACCTGCGGCCTCCGGAGCGGGCCGCGGTCAACACCGCGATGCTGGTCCCGCCGCTGCCGCCGGAGGAGGCCGCGCGGGTCGAACTCGTGAAGGGGCCCAACATCTCCGCGCTGCCGGACTTCCCGCCCCTGCCCGACCGGATCGAGGCTCCGGTGCTGCTCAAGGTCGGCGACGACGTCTCCACCGACGAGATCTCCCCGGCGGGCGCCAGCGCGCTGCCCTTCCGCTCCAACGTGCCCCGGCTCGCCGAGTTCACCTTCACCCGCATCGATGAGGACTACCCCCGCCGGGCGAGGGAGGCGGGCCGCGAGAGCAGCCACATCGTGGTCGGCGGGGAGAACTACGGGCAGGGCTCCTCCCGTGAGCACGCGGCGATCACCCCCCGCTACCTGGGTCTGCGCGCGGTGATCGCCAAGTCCTTCGCCCGCATCCACTGGCAGAACCTCGCCAACTTCGGGGTGCTGGCCCTGCGGTTCACCGAACCCGGCGACTACGACCGCGTCGGCTCCGGCGACGTCCTCGTCCTGGACGGCCTGGAGGAGGCCCTGTCCTCCGGCCCCGAGCTGACCGTGCGCAACACGACGAGGGACGAGGAGTACCGGCTGGACCACCAGCTCTCCCCGGCGCAGGTCCAGGCGGTGCTGGCGGGCGGCCAGATCCCGCTGCTGGCCCGCGAGCTGGACTGACCCTCCCGCGGCCCGGACCGGACGGCGTGTCGTCCCGGACCGGGGCCCGTCTCAGGACGTGGTGCCGGGGGACCGCTGCTCCTCCCGCTCCGCGTCGCGCGCCGTGCCCGGCTCCGCGCCCTCCTCCGGGACCGCGGGGGCGGTGCGGCGCTCGACGAGGTGGGCGCGCAGCGACCAGGCCGCGGCGCCGATCCACGCCGCCCACACGAGCACGTAGACGGCCGTTTGGACCGCCGGGGGAAGGGTCAGCCACTCGGTGCCGAGTAGCGTCCGGGTGTTGGTCAGCACGATCAGCCCGCCGACCAGCGAACCGAGGATCCGGGGCGGGATGTAGCGCACGATCCAGGCGGCGATCGGCGCCGCGATGATGCCGCTGATCAGCAGCGCGAGCACCCAGCCGACGTTGATCCCGGCCGCGCCCAGCCCGACGAGGAAGCCGAGGCTGGCGGCGAGGGCGACGATGAACTCGCTGGTGTCGATGGTGCCGACGACCTTGCGCGGCTCCATGCGCCCGCTGGCCAGTAGGGCGGGGGTGCCGACCGGGCCCCAGCCGCCGCCTCCGGTGGCGTCGACGAACCCGCCCACCAGTCCGAGCGGTGCCAGGAAGCGCCTGCGCAGGGGCTTGTCCAGGTTGCGGGTCGGGGTGCCCCACGCGGTGAAGCGGATGAGGATGTAGAGGCCGAGCGCGAGCAGGATGCCGGACATGACCGGCTGGGCGGCCTCGGTGGACAGCCAGCTCAGGAAGGTCGCCCCGGCGAACGAGCCGATCGCGCCGGGCAGCGCGATGCGCCGGACGACCTTCCAGTCGACGTTGCCCAGGCGCCAGTGCGAGACGCCCGAGGCCAGCGTGGTGCCGATCTCGGCGAGGTGGACCGTGGCCGAGGCCGCGGCCGGGTTGGTGCCGAAGAGCAGGAGCAGGGTGGTGGAGGTGACGCCGTAGGCCATGCCGAGACTGCCGTCGACGAGCTGGGCGAGGAATCCCGCGACGGCGAGGATGACGAGCGTGCGCATGTGGGCCTTCCGGTGGGGAGGGATACGCGGGGGCGGTGGAGGTCGGCGCGGTTCCCGGCCCCGGACCGGAGCGCCCGGGGTCGGTCCGCCGTCGGCGCCGGACCCGGCGCCGACCTGGCGACGGAGGTAAATCTACCATGTTGGTAGGAATAGTGGGCAAGCGGCGCTCCGGGCGGTGGTGGGGATGGGCGTGACGTCGGGTCCGGATATCGGGGGCTTGACACGACATCACCTCTGACGTCATAGTGACGTCATGGATCTGATGCCGTATGTCGACGAACTCCGCCGCCAACTCCAGGTGGCCGCCGAAGCCGGGGACGAGGACACCCGTGTCATTGCCGAGCGCCTCAGTGCGGCTCTGGAGCCCGCTGCGCGGTTGACCCTGCTGGACGCGCTCTCCGCCGCCGCGGACGAGATCACGCGCGACCTCGCACCCGGATCGGTCGAGGTTCGGCTGCGCGGACGGCGGACCGACTTCATCGTGACGTCACCCGATTTCGAGGACGCCGGAGACGACGTCCTGATGACGCCACAGACGCACCAGGGTGACGCCACAGAGGTCGACCGGGACCTCGCGGAGCGGCTCCGGACCGACGCCGAGGACGGGGGCACGTCGCGGATCACCCTGCGCCTGCCCGACCGCCTCAAGCCGCACGTCGAGGAGGCGGCCCGCGGCGAGGGGCTGTCGGTCAACGCCTGGCTGGTGCGCGCGGTGACCGCGTCGCTCGACAGCGGCAGGCGCCGGCCCGACACCCGGGCACGCCAGATCGGCCGCGGCTACACCGGCTGGGTCCGCTGACCGGACCCGGCCGCCGGACCTCCACCACCACCCCGTCTCCCACCAGGGGGACGACCACCAGCGCCACGTCAGGGAGACAGCCATGCGAACCTTCGACACCCCCGAACCCGTCACCGCCGACATCACCCTGGTCGCCGGAACCCTCCAGATCAGCGCCGGAGGCCGCGCCGAGACCACCGTCGAGATCCGCCCGCGCGACGAGGCCAAGGAGAGCGACGTGCGAGCCGCCGAGCAGGTCGAGGTCGACTACGCCGGAGGCCGCCTCCAGGTGAGGGACCCCCAGCCCTCGGGCCTGGGCCGCGTGATCGGGCGCAAGGGCATGGTCGACGTCACCGTCGAACTGCCCGCGGGCTCGCGCGTCCACGCCACCGGCGGCTTCGGCGGCGTCCGCTGCGAGGGGCCACTGGGCGCGTGCGAGATCGCCCTCTCCCACGGCAACATCACCGTGGACCGCGTCACCGGCAACGCCGAGCTCACCACGGGGTACGGCTGGGTCCGCGCGGGGGAGATCGACGGCTCCGCCGTGGTCAAGTCCACGGGCGGGGCCCTCACCCTCGGCACGGTGACCGGGGACCTGCGGGCCAACTCCGCGCACGGTGACATCACCGCCGACCGCGCCCTGGCCTCCGTCACCGCGCGCGCCCACCACGGCAGCATCCGACTCGGCGAGGTGGTCCGGGGCGGCGTCGACGTCGAGACCGCCTTCGGCGAGCTGGAGGTCGGCGTCCGCGAGGGTACCGCCGCCTGGCTGGACGCGGTGTCCAAGAAGGGCGTCGTGCGCAGCTCCCTGGAGGCCGCCGACGGCCCCGGCCCCGCCGAGGAGACCGTCGAGATCCGCGCCCGCAGCATCCACGGCGACGTCATGGTCCACCGGTCCTGAACGGACAGAGACGAGACCGGACACGAACCGGTACACCCCCCGTCCGGCCGTCACGGTCACCGGACTGCGCAGGGTGCCGACCGGACCCCGCGAGGACGACGACGTGACACGGTCCCCGGCCGTGTCGGACACACACCACCACCAGACGAGGTAACGGCCATGAGCACACCCCTCCACACCGTCACGGCGCTGCCGACGGCGCGTCAGCCCGGCTGCCCCTTCGACCCTCCCCGGGAACTGGTCCGGGCGCGCGAGCACGGCCCCATCAGCCGCTACGCCTTCCCCGACGGCCACCAGGGATGGCTGGTCACCGGGTACGACCTGGTCAGGTCGGTCCTGGCCGACCCGCGCTTCAGCTCCCGCAAGGAGCTGATGCGGCACCATCCGCTGATCGACTACGGCGACATCGAGGTTCCCCCGGCGCCGCCCGGGGAGTTCCTCCTCATGGACGAACCCCAGCACAGCCGCTACCGCAGACCGCTGGTGGGCAGGTTCACCGTTCGGCGGATGCGGATGCTCACCGAGCGCGTCGAGCAGATCACCGCCGAGCACCTGGACGCGATGGAGGAGGCCGGGCCGACGGCGGACCTGGTGGCCGCGTTCGCCAGACCCGTCCCCGCCGTCGTGATCTGCGAGCTGCTGGGGGTGCCGTACCGGGACCGGGACTCCTTCCAGGAGCAGATCGAGGCGTTCCTCGGCGGGGAGGCGAGCGACGAGGAACAGATCGCGGCCTACACCCAGACCCAGCGCTACCTCGCGGAACTGGTGGCCGCCAAGCGCGCGGACCCCACCGACGACGTGCTCAGCGAACTCGCCGGCGGCGACCTGACCGACGAGGAGCTGAGGGGGATCGCCCTGATCCTGTTGGCGGCCGGATTCGACACCACCGCGAACACGCTGGCGCTGGGCACCTTCGCGCTGCTGCGCGACCCGGCGCAGCTGGCCGCGCTGCGCTCCGGTCCCGAGGCCGCGGACGGGGCCGTGGAGGAGCTGCTGCGGTACCTGAGCGTGGCCAAGACGTTCATGAGGACGGCGCTGGAGGACGTCGAGCTGGGAGGCCGGACCGTCGAGGCCGGTACGACGGTCATCCTGTCGTACAACACCGCCAACCGCGATCCCGAGCGCTTCACCGATCCCCACGTGCTCGACGTCCGCAGGCGGGAGGGCGGGCACCTGGCCTTCGGCCACGGCATCCACCAGTGCCTGGGCCAGCAGCTGGCCCGCGTCGAGCTGCGGGTCGCGCTGCCCGCGCTGTTCGACCGCTTCCCCACGCTGCGCCTGGCCGTGCCCGCGGAGGAGGTCGAGGCCGGCCTGCGTCCGGAGACCGCGGACATCCACGGGCTGAAGAGCCTCCCGGTCACCTGGGACGCGTGACCGCGATCCGGTGACGCGCCCCCGCGCGTCACCGGACACCCGGCCGTTCGGCCGACGAGCGCCCCTCTACGGTGACGACGCGAGGGGACCGCGCAGGCGGGCGGCGAGCCCGTCGAGGACGACGCCGAGCTGCCGTTCGAACCTCCGGTCACCGTCGTCGCGGAGGTGCCCGGCGGCCTTGACCAGTTCGGCGCCCTCACCCAGCCACACGTCACGCTCGGCGAGCGAGTAACGGTCCGGGTCGGCGCCGTCAGGCTGGCCCCGCTCCTGTTCCTCGATGACGAAGCCGACCACGAACGCGATGACCAGGTCGAGGGCGTCATCCGCCTCGACGAGCGTGAACCCGGCCGCGGTCAGACGCGCGAACCAGGGCTCCTTCGCCTTCACCACTGCCGGGTCGGAGACCCGCGTGCCGCTGAAGATGCGCGCCCCGTCCCGGTAGAGCAGGTACTCCGAGCGCAGGACGCGGGCGTAGGCGGCCATGTCACCGCGCCAGTCGGCCCCGGGGGTGATCTCCGAGAGCGCGTCGGTGACGCGGCGCATGACGACCGTGCTCATCTCGTCCAGCAGTTCCTGCTTGTTGCGGACGTGCCAGTACAGCGCGGGGGCTCCCACATCGAGCCGGGAGGCGAGCGCGCGGACGGTGAGGGCGTCCATGCCCCTCTCATTGAGCAGCTCCAGTGCCGCCGCCACGATCCGCTCCCGCGTGATGCCTTTTGCCACGGTTGACACTTTAACAAAGTTCAGGCAGGTTGGGAGACGCCAGAATTGAACAAAGTTCAGGAGCTTGTCATGCGTGCTGCCATCGTCAACACCCCCGAAGCGGCCCCGGTCTGCGCGGACTTCCCGGACCCGGAGCCGCGGCCGGGCGAGCGTCCGCTGCGGCTCGTGGGCGCAGGTCTGCACCACATCGTCCGCGGGCTGGCCTCCGGCCGTCACTACGGCAGCGGACGGGCGTATCCCCTCGTGCCGGGCATCGACGCCGTGGCTCGGACCGACGACGGGCAGCTGGTCTACACGGGCTTCGCCCGGGCGCCTTGGGGCACGATGGCCGAATGGCTGGTCACCCCGTTCGAGGTGGCGCTGCCCGCCGGGGCCGATCCGCTCGCGGTCGCCGCCGGCATGAACCCCGCCATGTCCGGCTGGATGGCGTTGGCCGCCCGGCGCGAGGAGGCGGGCGAGCTGGGCACCGTGCTGGTACTCGGCGCGACCGGAGCGTCAGGCGGCCTGGCCGTGCGGGCGGCACTCTCCCTCGGTGCGAAGCGCGTCATCGCGGCCGGGCGCGACCGCGAGGCCCTGGAACGGCTGCGCGGCCTCGGCGCCGTCACCGTCGCCCTCGCGGCCGACGCACCCGACACCTGGACGGCCGCCCTCGGTGCGGCCGTCGACGAGGCGCAGCCCACCCTCGTGCTCGACTTCGTGTGGGGTCCCGCCGCCGAGGCCGCCTTCGCCGCACTGGGGAGGGCGGGCATGGACGAAGACGGCGCGGCCCTCGACTACGTGCAGATCGGCTCGCTCGCCGGAGCCGAGGCGGCGCTGCCCGCGGCGCTGCTGCGCAGCCGGCGGATCCGGATCAGCGGCAGCGGCGCGGGCTCGGTCTCGAAGGCGCGGATGATCGCCGAGTTTCCCGAGATCATCGCCCGGTTCGCCGACGGCACCTTCGACGCGTCGTACACCGTCTACCCGCTCAGCCGCGTCGGCGAGGCCTGGGCGCACCAGGGGCGCGCCCGCGCCGTCATCGTCCCGGACTGACCGGACCCGATCCGAGGAGGGAGGAGAACGGCATCGTGCACAAACGCGTACTGGTCGTCGGGCTGGGGATCGCGGGCATGTCCGCGGCGATCGGGCTGCGACAGGCCGGCTGGACACCGGTGATCGTCGAACGGGCCCCGGAACGCCGACAAGGCGGTTACTTCGTCGGCCTGATGGCGGAGGGCAGGCAGGCGGCCGTCGACCTCGGTATCGCCGACCACCTCCACATCCGCAATCCGCCCGACGGCGGAAAGGCGTGGTCGCTGACCCGGCGCGGGAGGCGTGAGCCGGGCGTGGGTTTCCTGCACCAGCCGGGCGACCCCGCGGCGGTGCTTCGCGGTGACGTCGAAGCCGCTCTCTGGCGGAGCGCCTGCGGGGACGGGACGAACGAGCCCGTCGACGTGCGGTTCGCGACCGCACCCGTGGAGATCCGCGCTGTCGGCGGCGAGGTGCGGGTGCTGTTCGAGGAGGCCGGTACCGGCGCGCGGTACTCCGAGGGCTTCGACCTGGTCGTCGGCGCGGACGGGCTGCGGTCGAGCGTGCGCCGCACGGTCTTCGGCCCGGACGAGGACTACATGACGAACTGGGACGCGATGATCTGCGCGTTCCAGCTCCAGGAACAGGTCCCGTCCTTCGACGAGGCGGACAGCGTCATCAGCGCCCGCGCGGGCCGTGCGGTGTGGGTGTTCGGACTCGCCGACCGGCCTCCCACCGTCCTGCTGACCTACCGCACCGAGGACACCCGGAAGCAGTTCACCGGGTCCGTGGTCCAGCGCCTGCGCACGGTCTTCGCCGGGATGGACGACCCCGCGGTGCGGCACGCCCTGGCGGCCCTGGAGAGGGCGCCGGAGTTCCTGTTCGACTCGGTGCACCAGGTGAGGATGCCCCGGTGGAGCAGCGGACGGGTCGTCCTGCTGGGCGACGCGGCGTGGTGTCCGAACCTCTACTCGGGCATGGGCGCCACGCTCGCCCTCCGAGGCGGCGCCGATCTGGGCAGGGCGCTGCTGGAGTCCCCGGACGACCTTGACGCCGCCCTGACCGCCTGGGAGTCGGGGCTGCGCCCGTTCGTCAGGAGGCACCAGCGCATCGCGCGGCTGAAGCAGCAGATGTTCGTGCCGTCGAGCCGTCCCGTGGAGGCGCTTCGCTCGGTGGTCCTGCGCCTCGTGTGCGCGGTGAGGGAGCGCAGGTCGGCGAGGGCCCGTGCCGGGGTGCCGGCATGAACGAGCCGGCCCGTGCAGTCGCGAGCCCGCCCGTGAAGTAGACATCTCCTGTGAGACACGAGAACCACGAAACGAGGGACATCATGACCGTGGACATCGCGGAGCAGCCGTGGGACGGCGCGGACGGCGTCCGGCTGCGCCGGGCCATGCAGGTCGAACTGGCGGCCCGCTACAACATGCCCGACCAGGAGACCGAACCGCCGACCGCCGAGACCGTCAGCGTGTTCCTCGTCGCCCGCGACCCGGGCGGCGACGCGATCGGCTGCGGCGCCTTACGCCTGCTGGACGACGGCACGGCCGAGATCAAGCGGATGTACGTGACCCCGCAGGCACGCGGCACCGGCGTGGCGACCCGCGTCCTGCGCGCACTGGAGGACCACGCCAGGGGGCACGGGATCAGCTCACTGGTGCTGTCCACCGGCGTGAAGCAGCCCGACGCGATCCGGTTCTACGAGCGCGAGGGCTACCAGCGGACCGACGGCTACGGGCCCTACGTCGGCGAACCGATGGCCAGGTGCTTCACCCTCCGGCTCAGCTGAACCGGGGACCGGCGGCGCCTCCAGGGGCGGGGCGGAGCGGGCGCGTCGGCGACGACGCCCCTCCGGGCCCCGGGGGCGGCCGGTCCCTCGGGGAACGGCGCGTCCGCGCCGCCCCGATCGACCCCCGCGACCCGGGCAGCAAAAAAGGCCCTGCCGAGCAGGGCCTTCGTTTGTGTCCGAGGGGGGACTTCGACCATTCCCCCACAGGGCCCGAGTTCCCTGGTCCTGAGCATCGACCTGTCGCTGGACGGGCGGTGAGTCTGATGGATTCTTCCCGCTGGTCTCGCTGGACCACTATCGCTGCCGTGCTGATGCTGGCCGTGATCGCCGCGGTGGTGTCCTACTCGCACATGTACGAACTCGCCCTGCGCCACGGTGAGCCCGAGTGGCGCGCGGCCCTGTTCCCGCTCTCGGTCGACGGGATGATCGTGGGCGCCTCCATGACGCTGTTGAGCGACGCCCGCAACGGCCGCAAGGGCGGCCTGCTGCCGTGGGCGCTGCTGATCATCGGGTCCGGTGCTTCCCTGGCGGCCAACGTCGCGGTCGCCGACCCCACGATGTGGTCGCGCATCATCCACGCCTGGCCGAGCTTCGCGCTGATCGGCGCCTACGAGCTGCTCATGCGAGAGTTCCGCGCAACCGCGCGGAGCATACGCAGTGCATCCGCAGCCCATGGCCAGGCCCCCGAAGCGGAGACGCGGGAAGTCCAGGAAGGCATCGAGGCACCAGAGGTATCAGGAACCACTGATCTGCAGATCGTGCGTGACACGGTCGAGGAGACTGCAGGCGAGCCAACTCTGTCTCCGTTTCAGGACAGGGCTTGGCGGTGGGCGCTGGAGCGGCAACAGCAGACGGGAAAACTGCCGAGCGGGAAGGAGATTGGAGCGCACTTCGGCCGTAAGGAGCGCTGGGGCCGACTGGTCAAACAGCGAGGGCAACGGGGAAGCCTCCTCGCAGAAGCTGGATAGCCCTTGTCGCAGCAGTGGATCCGTGCCGGGTGGCCGCGATCCCTTCTTGGCCGGTATTAACTTGGCGTTGAACGCTCTGCGATCACCCCAGCGGGCAGGTTCCGCGTTTGGGATCGCAGTCGCGCTCGTGTGTCCGCTTCCATGCTGCTGATGATGCGTGGCATGCGCGGCGCCTCCTGCTCAGCCGAGATGACCGACACGTAGGAGGAGACAGCGTGTCTGCGCACCGAAGTTGAGCGGCTGAGGGCCGAACACAGTCGGATCGACGACCTCGCTTCCTTGCAGAGGAAGCGCTGAGGATACGGCGTGTGACGGCCACCGGAGCACCGCACACCACCACTTTTCAACCAGAACACAGGGAAGACATGGGAAACAACAACCTGGCGTTCCATCCTGACGACCCGCAGACGGTGTACGCGGGCAGCTGCAGCGAACCGGGCATACCCATCCTGTGGAATCTGGGCGGTGGTGAAAGGGAGGAACTGTCATGTGCGGAATGGGAATGATAGGCGGCATGGGCATGCTGGGCCCGTGGATGATGGGCGGATCGCTGCTTCTCCTGGTCTTCCTGTTCGGCCTTGCCGTGGCCGGGAGTGTGTGGTGGGGCCGGTCGATGACTCGGCGGAAGAGCCCTTCGCGACTCGAAGCAGACTCAGCTCAGGAGGAGTTGCGCCGCAGGTACGCTGCGGGAGAGATCGACCGCGAGGAATACCTGCAGCGCAAGATCGACATGGAATGACGAGTGGAGGCGGACATCGTGCAGCGGTTCGGTGCTCTGGAAGCCGCGATCATGGAAGTGGTGTGGGACGCCGAGCACCCGCTGCTGGTACGCGAGGTCCTCAACCAGCTTGACCGCGAACCGGTACCGGCCTTCACGACTGTGCAGACGGTGATGAACATTCTGCATGGCAAGGGCTGGCTGGACCGCGGACTGGAAGGCCGAGCCTATCGGTACTGGGCCACGGCCACTCGTGAGGACTACATCGCCAGACTGATGCACCATGCCCTGGACGAAACGCAGGATCGGGGCGCCGCGCTCGCTCGATTCGTGGACAGTATGGATCCTGGCGAGATCGCTGAACTGACGGATCGTCTGGCCGGAGCGCGGATCAGGGAGGATGAGCGCGAAGGGGGCGCCGCGTGATGGTCACGCTGGTTCTAGCGGCCTATTCGGCGGTGGGAATCGCCGTGGCCGCTCCACTGCTGGCCCGGGCCGCCTGGGTGGAGCGGGCTCCACGTCTGGCGTTGGTCCTCTGGCAGGCGCTGGCGGCGTCCGTCGTGATGGCGGCGGCTCTTGCCGGCCTGGCGGTCGTCGTACCCGTCCTGCCGCTGTCCGCTGACCTGGCCGGGCTGCTACAGATGTGTCTGATGATGCTGCGCGGTACCTACTCCACCTTTGGGGAAGGGCTCGCCTCCACCGCCGGACTGGCCGTTGCCTTCGGCATCGTCGGGCGCTGCACCTACGGGGTGAGCGCCGAATGGGTGCGGGTACTGCGGGAACGGCGTCACCATCTGCGGATCCTTGCCATGGTCGGTACCGGAAACGAGCACCTGGGGGCGACAGTTCTCGACCATGGGGCGGCCGCCGCCTACTGCCTGCCGGGCCGGGGCGGCCGCGTGGTGCTGACCAGCGCCGCCTTGGCCGCGCTGGACGAGGCGGGCCTGGAGGCGGTGCTGGCTCACGAACAGGCGCACCTGAGCGGTCGCCATCACCTGTTGGTCGCGCTCACCCGCGGCGTGGAACGGGCTTTCCCCTTTGTCAGGGCGTTCGCACTGGCGCGATCCGAGACCGCCAGGCTGGTCGAGTTGGCAGCCGACGACGCCGCGACCTTGGCCACGGACCGTCTGACGGTCGCTGGAGCTCTGCTGGCCCTGGCCAAGGGCGGCTCCTCGAAGCAGTCGCCGATGCCCGAAGCGGTCCTGGCCGCGAGCGGGCACGGTACTGGCAACCGGGTCCGCCGCCTGATCGACGGTCGGACTCGGCTGAGCCCGTGGCAGGTGGTGCTCGGCGGTGCGATTGCGGTGGCGGTCGTCATCGCGCCGCTGGCCGTCGTGGTGATTCCCGCGATCGCCATGGCAGGCGCGCACTGCTGCCCCACACCCTGAGTCCGACCCAGGTGGGCGGCGCCGTCCGCCTCCCCGTCAGTCCTCGGGTGCTCCGGCGCCCAGGGTGACGTCGCTGAACGGCAGGTAGGGGTCGATCGGGGAAAGGCGACGGACCACGGCAGAGCCACGGCCCCGACGACAAGTCCGAGAGCCGTCACGAGTTCGGCAGGATCCGCCAGACCAGGTTGTACATCGTTCGCCTTATCCCTACTGCCAGCGACGTGACCAGGCCTGCGGTGAACGCGAACTTGCTGAACGGATCCCGAGTGAGGTTACCGACGGTACACCGGAGACACCGCCGACGGCGTCAAGCGCTGCCTGGCTCGATTGGTCCGGGATGAGCACCGTCGTCACGTCGGCCCGGCCTCTCCGTTGCGCTCGTTGAGCACGGGCTCGACGAGATCGGTTAACTGGTTATAGGTGGTCTCGCCGATGACGCGGGCGGCGATGCGGCCCTCGTGGTCGATGACGATCGTGCTGGGGATGGCGCGGGGAGGCACAGTGTCCCGGAAAGCCTGGGGGACCACGCCGGGCTGGTCGTAGATGCTCGGGTAGGAGATTCCCAGGTTGCGCACGAAGGCCCGTGCGGCGGTGCGGTCGTCCTTGATGTTGATACCGAGGAACTCCAGCCCCGACTCCTGGTGTTCGGCGTAGACCTCCTTGAGAACGGGGATCTCCGTCCGGCAGGGTGCGCACCAGCTCGCCCAGATGTTGAGGACCAGCACGTCACCGAGGTAGTCCTCTAAACTCACCGGTTCGCCGTCAAGAGTCTCCCCGCTGACTTCGGGCGCGGGTAGACGCTCGTCGGGCGCAAACACGGTCTCGGATCCGTCGCCCTGGACATAGCGTTCGTCACCGCTGCCGCTGGCTGCGTCGGTGTTTGCGCACGAGACGAGGGTGAACGCCAATGCGATGGCAGCCGCACTCACTCGGAGCACGCGGCGCGGACGAGCGCCGGTTCGGTGGAAGGGCATCGTTGGGAACCTCGCTGGACAGGGATGTGGACCTGGGCCGGGAGAGACGGGCGGTCATGTGCAGGTGCTCACCGCGCAGCTCTGCCAGGGTGGGGGCACCAGGCCAGGCGTCGATGGAAGAGACGTTCGACGAACTCCGGGACGGTGGTAGCAGAGCGCCGGCGTGGACTGGCTGACGATGTCGGGGTGTGGGTGAACAGCGGGTGCCCGGTTAGCAGGTAGGGGCTGCGGTCCACAGCCGCTCCTCGGGTATCTGGTCCGAGGCCATCGAACCTTCCGACAGCCATCGGATCGTGCTCAGACACTCTCGCCAGAGCTCAGGGTCATCGTCGAAGAGGGTGCAGATACGGATCCGGTGTGCCAGGGGCATGCGGACTCCCGAACGGTAGAGGCAGACGAGCCGGGGTGTGTCCGACGCGGACGGGCTCGAAAGCTCGGAAACGGCGGAGGTTGACCGGCTTTTCGCGCAGGTGAGGAAGTGTTCCCGGGGGCGGATGAGCCCTCGCGGGACCGCGGCCTAGCATACCTAAGGAGCTTAGGCGTAGTGCCGCACCCCCTGCTCGATACAGGACAACACCCATGAAGGAGTCCCCGACACGATGGACATCGCGCAGATCGTCACCAGCGGCCCGTTGCTCTTCGCCATCGCGCTCGCGCTTGCCGCCGGAGCGATCACGTTCGTCTCTCCGTGCTGCCTGCCACTGGTACCCGGTTACCTGTCCTATATCGCTGGGATGTCGGGAGCCGAAGGGCAGGGGAGATCGGCAGGGGGAGTGTTCCGCAGTCGTGCGGTCGTCGGCACACTGCTGTTCGTCGCGGGCTTCTCCGGGCTCTTCGCCGCCTACGGGGCGCTGTTCGGCAGTCTGGGCGGGCTACTGCTCGAATATGAGGACATCATGATTCGCATCCTCGGCGTCCTCACGATCATCCTCGGCCTGGCGTTCATGGGAGTGCTGGGCAAGTTTCCCTTGATCGGCCGGTCTTTCAAGCTCGCTTATCGGCCTCGCTCCGGGCTGGCCGGGGCCCCGCTACTCGGAGTGCTCTTCGGTCTGGGGTGGACACCGTGCATGGGGCCCACACTGGCCGCGGTCCTGACTCTGTCGGTCTCCACCGGAACGGCGGAGCGCGGCGCCTTTCTCGCCTTCGCTTACGGGCTCGGTCTGGGGTTGCCCTTTCTCGCCGCGGCCGTCGGGTTGTCGAAGACCATGCGCGCGGTGAGCTGGGCCCGGCGGCGGGGGGACATCGTGTCCCGGGTGGGCGGCGCCATGCTGGTACTCATCGGTATTGCCCAGGTGAGCGGAATGTGGAGCGTGTTCATGGCCGACATGCAGCGGCTGGCGGGCGGCTACACCCTGCCCTTGTGATCTATGGGGACACCGACCCAAGTGTCTAAGCGACTAAGTTCGATAGGTGTATTTTCGGCCAGCACGCGCCGCCAGAACCCGTTCCCCAGCCACGAACTCGGTATGAGTAGGTTCTGGTGAAGAAGGTCGACTACCTGTGTGTGGTCCACCCAAGCGAGGCTGAGGCACTTCCGCGTCCCGATGGTCAGATCTGTGCAGTGCCCTGGTCCAAGCTGTGCTGCTGTTGGCCGTCACCGCGGTCGTAGTGCCCTGCTCGACCATGAACGGACTCGCCCTGCGCCACGGTGGATCCGAGTGGAGGGCGGTCTCGTTCCCGCTGTCGATGGGCGGTTGGTGGTGGGGCGTGTCCATGATGCTACTGAGCGACGGCCGCGAGGGAGACACCTTGCCCTGGGCCTTGCTGATCACCAGTTCGGGCGCTTTCCTGGCAGCCCATCTCGATCACCGATTCCACCATGTGATCGAGGACTCTCCACGCTTGGCCTAGCTTTGCGCTGGTCGGTGCCCAGAAGTCGCTCTGTGCGAATCCCACGCGGTGATCAGGTGCGTACGCAGTGCCGGTGCACCGCGTACGCACTCCGGAAACGAGGTGAGGCCTACGATTGAGGACCAGACTTCTCTTTTGCAGAGCAGGAGGGACGCATCCTCCCGAAGCACAGCGGGATGCCTGCTACGTCAGTACCCGGAGTATCCGCTCCGCAGGCCGTACCACTGCTGGAGCCAGCCCTGCATCATGTCGATCTGCTTACTGTTCGACTCGTGAATGGTGCGGCACAGGCCGAGCAGTTCCGGATGTTCGGCGCGGTCGAGGCAGCGGTCGGAATCAGTGACCGCCCCCTTGTGGTGGCTGGTCATCGATCGCATGAACTGGATCTCGTACTCGTCCCCCGACCAGTGTTCGAGATTCCGTGCCGACAGCCGGTCATAGGAACTTAGCTGCGGCTCGTGGTCGCGGCCGTACCAGTCCTGCAGCCATCCCTGCATCGTCTCGATCTGAGTGGACTGGGAATCGATGATCGTCTGGCACAGATCCGTCAACTCCTCGTGGATCGCCTTCTCCAGGCATGTCTGCGCCATCATCACACCCAAGGCGTGGTGGTCGATCATGTCCTTCATGAAGTCGACCTCGAAACGGGCCACCTCCTGTTCGGCTGCCGGTTCATCGGCGAACGCGGGCGGTGCCATGGTGAGACCACCACCGAGCAGGGCCCCTGTCACCAACACCGTGGATGCGGCCGCGGTCGACGCTCGGTGTCGAAATTGTCTACCCAGGATGCTCATGGACGTGTCCTTCCTTGTCAGCTCAGAGAGACGAGCAGATCTTTGCAGGCTTGTTCGCGGTTCGGTGGGCATCGGCGCAGCCCGTGCAGGCGAAGTACTCTTCGATGCACCCGATGCGGCGTCTTCCCATCCACTTCTTCCAGGCTCGCTGAGGGGATTCCCCCTCTTTCGCTCTCTGTGCTTGTTTAGTAACTATGGGTAATAGTACTTGGTCGGTGGCTCATTCCCCGCTGATCCGGCGCGCCAAACTCAGTGATCTAGGAAGAGGTGCTGCACGTGGTGGAGGCTTATTGCGGTACTGATGCGGCAGGCATGCTCCTCGTTGGGGGAGCATGGCCACAACCGGGCCTTGCTCGCCGTTGCTACCGGCAACGCCCGTGTGCGCCGCTTCTATGAACACCAGGGCTGGGTCGACGAAGGCGCGTTCGTGCCTTGCGAAAGCCATGCCGGGTAGATCTCGTCCCGCACTACCGGTACGTCAGGCGCTTGGCCGGTCGTCGTCGACGGCGGTGACACCTACAACGGGCCCGTCTTCCAGGAGGGTTGTACCGTTGAGGGCAACGTGATCGCGTGGGGAAGCGCGCAGATCTACCAGGGTGTGCAGAACCAAGCGGAAATCGCACCAGGGCACGAGAACCCCGCCCGCGCGGTGGCTAGGATTCTGGACCGTCTCCCCTCGGCCGATCTCGGGGAGACTGAGAACGAGGATGCGCGGCATGCGGCTGCCGAGATCCTGGAAGAGGCGACCCAGCCGGAGCCGGACCAGGGCAGGACCCGACGCGCATGGTTGCTTCTGCGCGGTCTTCTCTCCCCGCTTGCCCGAGGTGCGGAGTCGGGTTCGCAGGCCGCAGCGCACGACTGGGCCCGGACAGCGATAGAGCAGATCTCCGGCATGCCGCAGATTGGCGGTTGAGGCAACAGGCCTCACGCGGACGCCGTCTGCGCATCCCACCGGCGCAGCGTGCGTGACTCCCGCCGCGAGCGTTGCTCACATGGCGCGCCATTCCGGCGGGAGTTCCACCTCACCTCTGGGCGGTCACGGTCAGGTCGTCCTCCAAGGCGGTCGCGATCTCGGCGGCACGGGAATGGTCGTCCAGCCGACGCGTCAGGTAGGCGCATGCGTGGCCGTGTTTGATCGACCACCAGGCAGCCGAGCCGCCGATCCCACCCTTGGCGATCTTTCCGTTGTCGCGGAGCAGGCCCAGTGTCCAGGTCAGCTCGGTCCCGAAGACCTCATCACGCCCTGTGGCCTGGGCTGAGATGTACTCACGGTGCAGTTCGGCCCCCAGTAGTGCGCGCAACGGACCGTCCGCGTCGGTCAGAAGGGAGAAGAACTCCGCTACCGAAGTCGCGGTCGCGTGCAGGTTCACACCGGCGAAGGCCGTCTGCCGCCAGGCCGACGAGTTGGTCCTGCGCACGTCCAAGGCTCCAGTGGGGACGCGCAACCACGGTGCCGCCGGGAGTCGTTCGGGCCAGTCGGGGAAGGCGTACTCCAGGTCGGCGACGCGGTCCAGTTCGCCTGTCGGCACCCCGAACCAGGCGTCCAGCCCCAGAGCCGGACGCACCACCTCGTTGAACACCTCTGCCAGCGAGGCTCCGGCGCCCGCCCGCAGAACGCCGTCGATCAGGTGGCCGTAGGTGAGCGCGTGTTCCCCCAGCGACGTCCCGGGGGCGTACTCCGGGGCGGCCTGTGCCAAGCTCTGGCGTAGCCCGACGTCGTCCAACAGGTCCAGTTCGGCGGCCACTGCGGGGAAGCGGGGCTGGCCCGCCTGGTGGGTGAGCACGTGGCGCAGCGTGGTGTGCTCCTTGCCGCGCACCCCGTACTCCCGCCAGTAGCCGCCGATGGGCTCGTCCAGACCGAGTTCGCCGTCGCGGACGGCCACCAGGGCCGCTAGCGCGGCGAACGGCTTGGACACCGAGTAGGGCTGGACCAGCGTGTCTTCGCGCCAGGGTCGGCGCCGATCGGCGCCGACCCATCCTCCGCTCAGACGGACGACTTCGTCGCCGCCGCGCCAGACCGACAGGCCCGCGCCCGTCTCGCGTTCTTCGTCGATCAGTCGCTGGAAGACCTGGCGCACCGTGTCGAACCCGTCCGCGACGAATCCCTCGATCCTCATCACTTCCCTCTCTCCCGATCGTCTTGCGAATATACGCCCTAGGGGTATTTGGAACAAGCGATATGGGGGAAACGAGACGTCCGGGACCGTTCCCTACTTGTTGGTGAACGGGGACGGCCGTGAGGCCGGGGGTGGTCGAACGCCCCCGGCCTTGTTCGTCACCTCGTCTGAGCAGCAGGAGAACCTGTGGGCGGGAACGTGTTCGTGATTCCACCGGACCTGCCGATCATGGTCAGAATCACTGCGCCCACCGCACCGAGCGCGGCCAAGGCGAGCCAGGGAGCGATCGCGGCGATCGGTGCGTCGAGTCCCAGGGCGGCGCCGATCGCGAGGTTGCCCAGAGTGATGGCGATGCCCGAGACGGTGTTGTACAAGCCGTAGTGGGTAGCGACCAGTCGATCTCCGGACAGCCGTACCACGGTATCCATCTCGAAGGGGTAGACGAGTGCGCTGCCGAGCCCGAGGAGGCTCGCTGTGAGAAGGGCGGGCGCCACGACGAGGGCCGCTGTGAGTGAGGGCGCATCCGCCACATCCTGCAGTGTGTCGGCGAGTGGTGGCATGGCCAGGATGGGCAGGAACGCCACTGCCATGACCGTCAGACCGCGTGGCAGCGCCTGCGCGGCGTCCCAGCGGCGTTTGGCCCAGTCGGTGAGGCGGACCTGCCCGGCGATGGCCACCAGCGCCGAGACCGCGAACAGGGCGGCCACCGCGATGTTGCCGCTGTCCACGCCGAACCCCGCGGCCTCGACGGCATCCTGTACGGTGAGCGGGAGCGCCAGGTAGACCTGGAAGTTCAGGACGTAGGAGCCGGCCATCGCGACGGTGAAGACGACGAATCCGCGGTTGGTCATCACGGTGCGCCAGTCACCCAGTACGCCGGTGACACCGGCCCTCTGTCCGGACACCGGCGCACGTCGGGCGGGCAGCGCACGGGCCTGGAGCACGGTCAGGGCCAGGAAGAGCCCGGCGGCGACGCTCGCCACGACCGTGAAGTCAACGGCGATGAGGGCCATGCCGATGAGCGGGCCGATGAGGATGCCGGTCTGGTAGAAGACGTTGAACAGGGCAAAGGCCTCCACGCGCTGTTCTCCCGCGTCGGCGGCGAGGTAGGCGCGCACCGCTGGATTGAACAGCGCACCGGCGAATCCGGTCGCGGCCGAGGCGAGCAGCAGTACCGGGAGAGAGTCGGCGAAACCGAGCGCCGCGAAACCCACGGTGCGCAGGGTGCAGCCGGCCAGGATCGCGGGCTTGTAGCCGAGCCGATCGGCGATGCTCCCGCCGATGAGGAACATGCCCTGCTGGGTGAGGTTGCGCATCCCCAGGACGAGTCCGACCGACCAGGCCGCCATGCCCACGCTGTCGGAGAGGTGGAAGGCGAGGTAGGGCATGAGCATGTAGAAGCCGGTGTTGATGGTCAACTGGTTGACCATCAACAGCTTCACGCTGCGGTCGAATCCCCGTAGGCGCTGCCAGGTTCGGATCATCGCCGGACCTCCTTGGTGCTCGTGGAGGTGACGGACATGTCCTCGCGCGGGTCGTTGACGCGGGTGCAGCGCGTCCAGCGGATCACGACACGTTCACCGGACTCGGCGATCTCGTCAGGTTCGTCGAGGAGGGGCTGACCCAGGAGACCATGCTCGGAGCAGTACTCGTCATTGAAGACGGTGTCGAAGTAACGCTGGGGGCCATCAGGGAAGACCGCGATGATGCGCTCGGTCACCGGGCGGGTACGTGAGAGCCAGCGGGCCACCGTGGCCACCGCTCCGACGCTCCAACCGCCGGTCGCGTAGTGGGAGGAGGCGAGCGTGCGGCTGGTCCGCACGGCCTGGGCCGCATCGACCCAGTGCACTTCGTTGAAAGCCCCGTAGTCGACGTTGCGTGGATGGATGCTGCTGCCCAGACCGCGCATGATACGCGGCAGGGCAGGCTGACCGAAGATGGTGGAGCCGATGGTGTCGACACCCACGACGTACAGGTGTGGGAAGAATTCGCGCAGAGTGCGTGAGATGCCTGCGGAGTGACCTCCGGTGCCGACCGCAACCACGAGTGTGTCGATCCGTCCCATATGGGCGATCAGCTCGTGGGCGAGTGGGGCGTAGGCCGCTACGTTGTCCGGGTTGTTGTACTGGTCGGGACAGTAGGCGGTGGGATCATCGGCGAGTATCTCGCCGATCCTGTCCCGTCGAGCCTGCTGCCAGCCCCCGGTGGGGTGCGGCTCGGTGACGGTGTGCACGACGGCGCCGTATGCGGTGAGCAATCGTGCCATCAACGGCTCCATCCCCGGATCGGTCACCAGTTTCACGGGGTGGCCGTAGGTGATGCCGGCGAGGGCGAGCCCGAGCCCCAGAGTGCCGCTGGTGGATTCGACAATGGTGGCACCGGGTGCGAGCTCTCCCCGCTCGTGAGCCCGCTCGACCATGTACAACGCGGTCCGGTCTTTGATGCCTCCCGGATTGTGACCTTCGAGTTTGGCCCAGAACCCCTGCAGTGGTCCGCAGAAGGGCTCACCGATCCAGAGCAGGGGAGTGTTCCCCACCATGCCGGCGGGGGTGTGCTGCGGCATGGTGGGCGGGATGGTCAGCAGCCGTCCAGGACTGGTTCCGGACATGGCTCCGCTAAGGGTGTTGGTCTGCATGGGTCTCTCTCGACTCACCGTGTCCTTTCGGGACACGTCGACTATCGCGCCGCGCCTTTTTGGGGCAGCGCGTCAGGGCCGTGCGGAGGTGGATTCCCGTGCACGGTGGAAGGATGGCCCCGTGGTGGCTAGCGATTCACACCGCGACGGGAGAGAGACCTTCTAGATACGCCACACGCACAGAACGAGCAGGAGCGGGGCCGCGTTGCGCCGCCGGGAGCGCCGTTCGCGTGCCGCGGGTCGGAGGTACACCGGAAGGCGGGCAGCCCATGGCGGGGCGAGGAGCACAAGGCCAACGGCGAGCAGTAGGAACAGTGCCGCTGCCGCCGAACCGCGCGGATCGGCGCTCGCGTCTACTGCCCCGGCGCATTCGTGTGCCCCGACAGCCGAGTGCACGTGGGGTGATGTGACGGCGGGGTCGGAGTCCGACTGCTGCTGGGTCGTCACCGCAGTCACGATCGGGGCACCGGAGGCAGCCTCGGACGCTTCCGCCACGTGCCCGGAGGAACACAGTACGTGGAACAGGACGGCGAAGGTCAGCAGCAGGGCCGCGAGACCGTGCCGCTTCGGTGACGCCGTCGTTACGTACACGGCATGAATCCTACACAAGGTGACGAAGCTGTTTCCTTATGTAGCAATCGGTGTTCTTGTGAAGTGCATCACGGATCACTGAATGCGCGTTGACCCGATCCGGGTGGCGGGGCGCCGTTGGGGTCGTCGCTTTTTCGCTTCGGTCGAGCCGCCCAGTAACCAACCCAAAAGCCAGACGTCCACGGCGGTCCCACTCCAGAGCGGACAGGCGGTTCACTGTCTAGGTGTGCGTCTGACTTCCTCTGCGGGGCAGTGGGTGGCGAGCGTGATGCGCAGGCTCAGGCACAGGACCAGCACCTGTTGTAGTAGCACCAGTTCTGCCGAACCCAGGCCGCATGCGGTGGAGCACGTTCGGTTTGGCCGGTCCCGGACCAGTTCCTTCACGAGTGAGATCATGGCTGGATATTACCCCCTACGGGTATATGAGCGATTCTGTGAGATGTAGATCCAGGGATTCTCGTGCCAGTGCCCGAGTACACTCCGGAATCCTCCATGCCTGTGCCTGCCTGTCCCGGTGTCTGAACGGCCACTCCTGTGCGGTGAGGACCACACCTGCTTTGGGGATCAACTCACCGCCTCGGAGGCGGTTCTGGTGGGAGGGTGACACTCCTTCCACGCCCGAACGAACGTTTCTGTCCAGGGTTTGTCGAACCAGGAGATCGAGTCGCCTCCTGAGGACTGGTGACGTTCTTTTTGCTGATGGGAGGTCACTACGGGGTTTGGTGCGGATCTGGCGGCTCTGGCCGATTCTGCATTCCCCCCGGGGGTTTGCCCGCGCCATCCGTCGGTTAGGGGGAGATCGGACCGGAGTCGGAGTCCCGGCTCCCGACATCCATGATGCCGAGGGGGAGCGCCATGAGTGTGGCGAGTCAGATGCTGGAGACCTATCCCAAGGACTTGGGCGGGGTGGACCGCGAGAAGCTACTGGCCTGTATCGAGGTCTGCTTTGAGTGCGCCCAGGCGTGTACCGCGTGCGCGGACGCCTGCCTGAGCGAGGACGGGGTGGCCAACCTCGTCAAGTGCGTGCGCACCAACCTCGACTGCGCCGACCAGTGCGAGACGACCGGACGGGTGCTCTCGCGCCACACCGGCTACGACGCCAACCTGACCCGCGCGATCCTGGAGGCCTGCGAGCAGGCCTGCAAGACCTGCGCCGACGAGTGCGACCAACACGCCTCCATGCACGGCCACTGCCGGGTGTGCGCGGAGGCGTGCCGACGCTGCGAGCAGGCGTGCCGCGAGCTGATCGACTCCCTGTGATCTGAGGAGTCCTGAGAAATCGCGCCAGTGCTTCAGGTCGTGAGGCCCGGGGCACTGGCGCGGACAGACGGGCGGTCGTCACCCGGCGTACTGCTCTGGCGAGGCGTCCCACAGAGTCCCACAGGAGTCACAGCATAGGTAGTAGAGCTGGCCGCCGTACTCCCGGACGAGGCCGTCCTCCTCGGCCTCGGTCTTGACGACCATGGTGCCGCGCATGACGGGGCACTCCGCGACCTCGGACGAGTCGAGAGCGGTGTGATCGGTGGTCGGTCCGTGGCTGTGTTCGTGGTGTGGCTTCTCGGAGGGTTCCATGCTTGTCTTCCTTCGCGAAATTGGTTGTGAATACGTCGCCGGACGCGCGTGCCCGATCTTGGTTATATACCCGTAGGGGGTATATTGGGAGCGACTGTAGGCCTCTTGGAGGAGTAACGCAAGGGGTGAATCCTCGTTGCCGTCGTAGTGCGTGCGGTTGCTTGACTGTTTGGGTAATCTCGCATCCGTGCCCACCGCCGTCCCGAAAGCAGCGCCACGCCTCTGGACCAGAGTCGTGCTCGTCGTGCTGCTCGCGCTGGGCGTAGCGGCCGTCTCCCTGTGCCACACCGACGCGGTTCCGCACGGCAGTACCGTTTCCGCGGCGGTCTCCTCGGGCCACGGTGCTGAGGAGACGCATTCCTCCACCGCACACGAGCACGAGGCGCACTGCGACGAGGCCGGGGCCGTGCTGGCGGACCAGCGCACTGGATCCCTTTCGGCCTCCGTTCTGCTGGGACTGGGCGTTTTCGCCTTCGTGGGTCTGCCCGTCCCCGCGCCGAAATCGCGCCCTCTTCCGCGGTCAGCCCGACGGCACCGCACTCTTCCCCTCGGAGGCACCAGGGCACTCGTGTCCCTGTGCGTGCGCCGAGTGTAGACCGGCCGACCCCGCTCCCACCGGGCACGCACGCGGGCGTCCTCTCAACGCACACGCCCCTGAGGCCCTCGCCCCTACGGGCTGAGCCAGCTCCTGTCTGAACCCGGCAGTCGGTTCGGCGACTGTTTCCCGCGTGCCCTTCCACCACCCTCGCGTGCGGCGTCCGCACCCTGCATCGGTGACGCCTGCACCTTTCACGGGTGCTCCCTCAACACACCTTCCCCTGGCCATGCCCCCGAGACGTGGTCCCTGACGACGAGGCCCCTATGAAGAACGAGCACCGTACGAGTGCCCGAAGCCTGATGTTCACCGCTATGGCCTGTGTGGCCACAGGAAGTCTGCTGTTTCCCACCGCCGTGGCGCAGGCAGAGCCCGAACCCACCAAGGAGGAGGTCGAGGAGCGGATCGAGGAGCTGCTCCAGGAGTCCAGCACGCTCGTCCAGGAGTACAACGAAGCGCAGGAGCAGTACGACGCGGCCGAGATAGAGGTCGAGAGCCTCGACGACCAGATCGGGGCGGAGGAGGAACGCTTCCAGGAGTTGCGCACGAAGGTCGCCGAACTGGCGAACGCCAGCTACCAGTCCACCGATCTCGACTCGGTGATGACGGCACTGTCCATCGATGATCCGTCGGAGATCTTCGAGCAGTCCGCTGACCTGTCCTACCTCTCGGAGTCACGAAGAAGACAACTCGAAGCCTTCGCTGAGAGCGACGCGCGCTTGTTCGCACTCAAGGATGAGGCGGACGAGGCCTACGACGAGGCCTCCGAGCAACTGGAAGAGCTTGAGGAGCGCAAGGAGGAGGTGGAAACCACCCTTGCTGAACAGGAGGAACTTCTCGCGTCCTTCGAGGGAGAGAATCCCGCTGCCTCAGGTGAGTCCCCAACGGGGCCGGCCCCGACCTACACCGGATCGGCTTCGGGCGACGCGCGTGCGGCGATCGACTTCGCCTACAGCAAGATTGGCACGCCCTACCAGTGGGGAGGAACCGGCCCCAACGGCTATGACTGCTCGGGACTGACGCAGGCGGCCTGGGCCGCTGCCGGGGTGAGCATCCCCCGGACCACCTACACCCAGTACGACATGCCCAACGCCGTGGCCTGGGAGGACATCCAACCCGGCGACATCCTCTTCTTCTTCCCCGATCTGGGGCACAACGGCCTCTACGTCGGGAACGGAATGATGGTGCACGCCCCCAGCAGCGGCAAGACCGTCTCCGAGGTGCGGCTCGCCGACTACTGGGCACAGCACTTCGTCGGTGCCCGGCGCCCCTGATCTTCGTCGGCCCACGCGGCACCGGTGCCCGACATGCCAGGGGAACGGGGCGACGGTCCCACCGCTCGGCGACGTCGCCACCGGTGCCTTCTCGCGGGGACGGTTTCCACCGGACACGTCGCCTCCGACGTTCTTCCCCGTGGTGCGGGTGATCGACAGCGCACTCTCTTCAACATCCTTTCCGCGTGTCGTTCGAGATGGCCCAGACGGAGCTCGACGAGGGCGTCAATCCTGAGGCGCGAGAGCTGGTTCAGGAGGTCATCGACGCCCAGCGCGCCGAGTCCGAGCAGATGAAGGAGATGCTCGGAACCGAGGGCCGGGGCAGCGGAGATGTTGACGGAGCCTCCCCTCGGAGGAGGGACACGGCGGGCACTGATCGCCCCGACAGGAGCCGGACGGTCGCGTCCGGCTCCTTTGCCACCTCCACGACCTTCTGTCACTGGTGGCACGTAGGATGACGCGCTAAAGCGAGAGGAGACACGCTGATATGCGCCTCATCCGAGCACGTGTGCGTGATTACCGTTCCGTCCACGACAGCGGCCCCATCGAGATCGAACCGCGTAAGACGCTTCTGGTCGGTGTCAACGAAGCCGGTAAGACCGCCGTGCTCAAGGCGCTCCAGCAGATCAGGGCTCCGGAGAATACCGAGGGCTTCAGCGCGCTGCGGGACTATCCGCGTTCCCGGTACACCGAGGTCCAACGTGGAGAGAGGGACCCCTCCGACATCGTGGTCGCGGAAGCATGCTTCGCCCTGGACGAGGATGAGAAGGCCCTGGTTCGCGAGGCGTCTCCCGATTCGACCGACGTCAGCGAGTACTGCGTCTACCGCTACCTCGACAACTCCCGCAGATGGAACTTCGGATCAGCCAAGCTGCGTGCCACCTTCGGTGAGGTCCACAAGGACCTCACACGGATGCGGGCCTATCTGTCCAAGCGGGAGGGCGCAACCGAGGTCGTCACTGCGCTTGACAGTCTCGTCGCCGGGAAATCCGCCCGAATTCCTCTCACCGGCACCTTCGCCAAGAACCTCCTGGCCTGGCTGGAGACAGCCCTGCCGCTCATCGACGAGGACGACACGAAGGAGGAGGAACGCTACGACCGGATCAAGGCGGCGGCCGGGCTTAGCTCCGCGGTCACAGCGGCCAGTACCGCGATCAGCGAACGGATGCCCCTCTTCGTGTACTACTCGACCTACTTCACGGTGCGGCCCCGTATCCACCTTGCCTCCCTCGCCAGGCGGGAGGAGACCGGCGACATCGACCAGGAGTACGACTTCGGCAACCTCTGCCTTCTTCGGTTGCTCGGGTTGACCGCCAAGGAGTTGTCGGAACTCGCGGCGGGCGAACCGGTTCCCGCCAACCATCCCGGAGGCGCCAACGGTGAGGCGTACCAGACGGCGGTCAGGGAACATCAGACCAAACTGGACGACCGGCACTACCGGCTCAACGCCGCCAGCGTCGATCTCACCAAGTCGATCCGTGAGGTGTGGGGGGACGAGCAGGTCCAGCTACGGCTCGTGCCTGACGGCCAGTACCTCAAGGTCGTGGTCGTCGACGACATCGGCGTTGAGGTCGAACTCGACCAACGCAGTGAGGGATTCCGCTGGCTGGTGTCCTTCTTCGTGGTCTTCAAGGCCCAGGCCCAGGGCGACCTCAAGAACGCGATCCTGCTCCTCGACGAGCCGGGTCTCAGCCTCCACGCCCTCAAACAGCAGGAGTTCCGTAAGACCGTCTCCCGGTTGTCGGAGGACAACCAGGTCGTCTACACCACACACTCGCCCTTCATGGTCGGCACCGACGAACTCGACCTCGTCCGGATCGTGGAGATGGTCAGTCGCGAGACGGGCACCAAGGTCCACACCAGACTCGTCGTCGACGATCCCCGATCCGTGTACCCCCTCCAGGCCGCTCTCGGCTACGAGCTCGCCCAGAGCCTGTTCGGCCAGTCCCGCAACCTTGTCTGTGAGGGGATGACCGACATGATGTACATCGAAGCTCTCAACACGGCCTACACGGATGAGCGCAAGGGACTCAAGAACAGCATCGCTCTCGTGCCGGCGTCGAGCGCTAGCAAGGTCATCTACTACGTCACTTTGCTGACCAGCCAGAAACTCAGGGCCGCCGCACTCCTCGACTCGGACCAGGCCGGTGACACGGCGGCCAAGCAGGACGAGCTGGTCCGGCTCCTGACACAGAAGAGGATCCTGCGCACGAAGGACTACTGCGACACCGCGATCCGGCGTCCCGAGATCGAGGACCTACTTCGCGAGACCCTGGTCCTCGTGGCCCGCGACGAACTCGGCTGGGACGTCACCGCTACGGCCGCGGCACAACCGGCGCGGCCGGTCGTGGACATCTTCAGCAAGGAGATCACCGGCTTCTCCAAGTACAAACTCGTGCGGGCGTTCATTCATTGGATCGCCGCGCACGAGGTCACCGATCTCACCGCCCAAGAGCAGGAGGGGGCCACCAAGCTCCTGGCGGACATCAACAAGGCGCTGACGTGAAGTTCCTTTCTGCTGTCCTATGGGCGTAAGGCAGGGTGCTCCAGAACGCTCACCGTCATCGGTGAGGAGTGCCGACCGCCCTACAACAGGCCGCCCCTTTCCAAGGCCCTACATCAGGTGGGGCAGTGTCGCATAACGCACGCCTGGGCCACCTACTGGCGCATCCCTGTGGGAAGGCTGTCTCCTCATCGAGCTGTAAGGAGGTCTGGGAGCCGCGCCTTTCGTCCGCGCAGCCGGCTCTTGTCAGACAGATCCCTGACCGCGGTTCCCTGACCAGCGTGTTTCTTCCCTGTCCAGGACACGCCCTGGTCTAGCGTGGTCACGTTACGAACATGGCATCGCGCTCACCGGAGTTTGCGGTTTGCCGGAGCCGGGTAGCCGTCGGTGGTGGTCGACCGGACAGGAGGGACGGATGGAGGCCTTCGGCCCAGCTCTCGCCCTCGCCGGATTCGCGATTGCTCTGGTTCTGAGCCTCTACGCGCTCTCGGCGGTAGTGGGCCTGCGGCGTGCGCCGGTGACGGTGGAGCCGTTCCTGTCGGGTGCGGCCGTGACCGAGCACGCGGTCTCGCGGTACCACGTGCGCTGGTACGCGGTGACGCTGCTCTTCCTGGCCTTCGACATGGAGATGGTCTTCATGTACCCCTGGGTGCTCGTCGTGGCGGACAAGGGCGCGCCCGCCGTCGTGGAGATGTTCGCCTTCCTCGCTGTCCTGGTCGCCGCGGTCGTCTACGCGTGGCGCGAGGGGGCGTTCCGGTGGACCTGACCGGTTGGCTGCTGCGCCGCGCCGTGCCGTGCGCCTTCGTCGTGACCGCGATCGGAGGGACGGGCGCACGGCTCGCGGTGGAGCGGACACTGCGGGAACGCGGTTGGAAGCAGGCGTTGAGCCCGGCCGAGGCCGACCTCCTGGTGGTCTGCGGGCCCGAACACGCGGACATGGACAAGGCGATCGGCCGGGTCTGGGGGCAGATACCCGGCCCCCGCGCTCGCGTTCGTGCGGAGTCGGCCAACGGCGCCGCACGGCTGCTGGACGAGGCGCGCGTTGACCTGCTCGACCTCACCCGACAGCGTCGCGACGCCGACGAACGCGACCGGACCGCGCGCGAACAGGCGGAGTCGGAATCCGACGGGGACGAGGACATGCCCATGCCGGGCGGAGTCCCCATGGCCGACCGGGGCGAGGACCGCGACGGACTGAAGCTCGACCAGCTCCACATCGCCCTGGGCCCGGCGCTGCCCGACTGGCCCGCCGGACTGTCCCTGCGCCTGACCCTCCAGGGAGACGTCGTCCAGGAGGCGCGGACGTCGATCGTCGGTGGGTCCCCGACGACGGTTCCCTTCTGGAGTTCGCCGCCTTCGGAGGCCGACTCCCCTCCCGACCGGGCGTCGTTCAGGGCGGCCCACGCCCTGGACTCCCTACAGCGGTTCCTCGCCGTCAGCGGGTGGCCCATCGCGGTGACCGGCCGTCGGCTGCGCGACGCACTCCTGGAGGGAGGCGGACCGACCGGGGACGTACGGCGGGAGGCGCTCCGCTGGTTGCGGCGCGTGCGACGCTCCCGGATGCTCCACTGGTCCACCGACGGGCTCGGCCGGGTCGCGGACGGGGCTCCGCAGGCGCTGCGCGGCGACGCCGCCGACCGGTGGTCGCGCTGGCTCGACACCGTGGAGGACGCGCTCGGAGCGTCTGGCGGTCACAGCGCGCCGTCGAATCCCCCCAGGACCAAGACCGCGCACGCCGCGCTGGAACTGCTGCCGTCGCTCGTGGTCGGACAGGAGCTGGCGGCGGTCCGGCTCATTGTGGCCTCCCTGGACCCCGACACCGAGGCCCTGGGCGCGTACGCCCCGGAGCCGGGAGCGTGAGCGGGGTGGCGCCGCTGTGGACCGTCCTGCTCGTCCCCGCGCTGCTGTTCGTCCTCGGTTACGGGGCCGCCGCCGGGGCGGCCGTGCTCCGCGCGCGGGCCGCCGGTACCGCTCCGCTGGGCGGCCTGGCCGACCCGGCGCGGGAGTCGGCCCGTCTGCTGGTGCAGCGGCGCCGTACGGTCCCCGGCGCGGACACGCTTCTGTGGCGGCTGGGCGGCGCTCTGGTCCCGGTGGCCGCCGTGCTGGCCGCGCTGGTCATCCCGCTCGGGTCGACGGCGGTCAGCGACCTGTCCGTCGGCGTCGTGTGGTTCAACGCCATGGAGGTGGTCGTCTGGGCCGCGCTGTGGATGCTCGGTTGGGGGGCCAACTCGGTCTGGGGCCTGGTCGGGGGTTACCGGTTCCTCGTCCAGGGGCTGTCCTACGAGCTGCCGCACATGTTCGCCCTGACGGCGGCGGCGCTGGGCGCGGGCTCCCTGCGTGTGGGGGACATCGTCGCCGCCCAGGAACAGGTCTGGTTCGCGGTGCTGATGCCCGCGGCCTTCGCGGTCTACCTGGTCTCGGCGCTGGCCATGGCCTTCTGGGGGCCCTTCGGAACGCCCGTGGGTCGGGACCTGGTCGGCGGGGTGGCGGCCGAACTCTCCGGTGTGGACCGTCTGGTCCTGCGCGCGGGCCGGTACATGTTCCTCGCCGTCGTGGCCGCGATGGCGGTGCCGCTCTTCCTGGGCGGGGGCGCGGGGCCGCTGCTGCCCGGTTGGGTGTGGACGCTGGTCAAGACGGCCGGGGTCCTCGCGCTTCTGGTGTGGCTGGGGCACCGGCTGCCCGCGGTGCGGATGGACCGGTTCACCGAGGTGGGCTGGGTGGTGCTTGTCCCGGTGACCCTGCTTCAGCTGCTCGCGGTCGCCGTGTACGTGCTGGTGCGTTAGGAGAGGGAGGGAGACGACGGTGGTCGAGACGGTGGTGTTCGCGGTCTGTGCCGTGGGCGCGGTCGCGTCGGGTGTCGCGGTGTTCGTCGTGGACTCCATGGCCCGGGCGACCTTCGCCCTGCTGGCCTCGTTCCTCCTGACCGGGGTGGCGATCCTGCTCCTGGGACTGTCCTACCTGGGCGTGCTGGTCATCCTCATGATGGTCATGGAGATGATGGTGATGGCCGTCTTCATGATCATGTACATGATGAACCCGGCCGGGCTGATGCCGATGACCATGGTGCACAACAGGGTCGGCTCGCTGGTCGTGTCCGTCGTGGTCTTCCTGCTGCTGGCCGCCGGGACCGTGTTCGTGCCTTGGCCGGGGCGGGAGGGCGCGCCGCCCCCGGACCCCGCGCTGGCGCTGGGTGAGGCGATCATGGGCCGGCACATGCTGGTCATGATGCTCGTGGGCCTGGTGCTGTTCGCGACCATGGTGGCCGCCACCGTGCTCGCCACCCACCGGGGCCGCTACGACCGCTACGGCGA
Organism: Nocardiopsis alborubida; assembly: GCF_012396365.1. GTDB lineage: Bacteria > Actinomycetota > Actinomycetes > Streptosporangiales > Streptosporangiaceae > Nocardiopsis > Nocardiopsis alborubida. Next base: position 172,237 of record NZ_JAAXPG010000013.1, read on the forward strand.
CGACCTGCGGCGAGGGCACCCCGACGACCCGATCGGCGGGGGACTGGGCCGATGATGCTGGAGACCTACCTCCTCCTGGCCGCCGCCCTGTTCTCGGTGGGGCTGTTCGGCGCGCTCAGCCAGCAGTCGGTCGTCATGGTGATGATGGGCCTGGAACTGATGATCAACGCGGTCATCGTCGCCGCGGCGGCCCTGTGGCTGTACACCTCGCCCGAGCGGCCCGACGGACAGGTCCTGGTCCTGGTCGCGGTCACCGCGATGGCCGTGGAGATGGCGATGGGCTTCGCCGTCACCACCGCGCTCTTTCGCGCACGCGACGTCGACATGGTGGACATGGCCGCCGACCTCGCCGATCACCGCGGTTCCGGCGCCTCTGGCGGCCACGAGCACCACGGGGGCCATGGAGGTCACGGGGGACACGGAGACCATGGTGGCCCCGGCGATCACGAGGACCACCGTGACCACGGCGGTCACGGCAGTCCCGGCGGGCACGGGCACCATGGGGATGACGACTCCGACGGCGGTGACCGGTGACGGCGGCCCTGGTGACGCTGGTGGTCCTACCCTCCGCGGTGGGCGCGGTCCTGCTCGTGGCGGGGCGGCGCTCCGACGCGGTCGCCGCACCCTGCGCCGTCGCCGCCGCGGCCCTGACCCTGGTCGCGGCCCTCGTCTCGGCCGTGACCCGCCCGGCTGCGTCCGTGCCGATGCTTCCGGGTGTTCCGGCGGGCCTGGCCGTGGACGGGTTGTCGGCGGTCGCGGTGGTCACCGTGGCCGCCGTCGCCGCGGCGGTCGTGCTCTTCGCCTCCGCCGAGATGGGGGAACGGGAGGCGCGCGGCCGTTTCTTCGGCCTCATGCTGCTCTTCACCGCGGCGATGCTCGTCACCGTGACCGCCACCAACCTGTTCGTCCTACTCGCGGCGTGGGAGGTCATGGGCGCCCTCTCCTACGCGCTCATCGGCTACTGGTGGCACGACGCCGACCGCGCCCGCTCGGCGACGCTGGCCTTCCTCACCACCCGGGCCGGGGACCTGGGCCTGTACCTGGCCGCCGGGGCGGCCCTGGCCGGGGGCGCCGAGGCACTCCAGCTCTCCGCTCTGACCTCCCTGGAGGGCGGATGGCGGGACGCGGCGGTGGCGGGGGTGATCGTCGCCGCGCTGGGCAAATCCGCGCAGCTGCCGTTCAGCTTCTGGCTCTCACACGCGATGGCCGGTCCCACCCCGGTCTCGGCCCTTCTCCACTCGGCCACGATGGTCGCCGCGGGTGGTTACCTGCTGACGCGGATCGCGCCCGCGATCGCGGCCACCGGATGGGCGGGGCCGCTCCTGGCCTGGATCGGAGTGGGCACCGCGATCCTGCTCGGTGCGGTCGCCCTGGCCCAGTCCGACCTCAAGCAGCTGCTCGCGGCCTCCACCTGCTCCCAGGTCGGTTTCATCGTCCTGGCGGCGGGTGTGGGCGGCATCGCGGGAGGAGCCCTGCAGTTCACCGCGCACGCCGCGGCCAAGAGCCTGCTGTTCCTGTGCGCCGGGGCCTGGCTGACGTCACTGGGAACACAGGACCTGGGGCGGCTGCGGGGAGCGGCGCGGCGCCGACCGCTGGTGGGAGCACTGTTCACGGTGGGGGCGCTGGCCATCGCGGGGCTGCCACCGCTGGGGATATGGGTGGCCAAGGACGAGGTGTTGGCGGCGGCGCTGGCAGCCGCACCCGCGCTGTACGCCGCGGGCCTGGTGGCGGCGGCGGTCAGCGCGGCCTACGCCGCGAAGGCGCTGGCCGTCGTATGGATGGTCGACTCTCCCCAGGAGGAGGGCAGGCCCCGGGAGGAGAACAGACCGGAGGGATCCTGCAGCGCCGCCGCGGCGGTGTCGCCCGCCGAGCGGTTCGCCCTGCTCGTCCTGGCCGTTTCCACCGTGGTCCTCGGGGCGTTCGCGCTTCCGCCGCTGGCACGGTGGTGGCACATGCTCCTGGGCGCCACGGGCGGCCCGGAACCCACGGGAGGTGAGATGGCGCTGTCGGGGCTGCTGAGCGCCGCGGTGGTCGTCGGCGTGTGGTGGGTGTATGCACGCGGTGCCACACGGGTCACGGCCGCGGCTCCGCCGGGCGGGCGGTGGCTGGGTGACTGGCTCGGGCTGGAACACCTGGTGAGAAACGGTGTCGTCCGGCCGACCATGGCGCTGGCGCGGAACCTGGCCGCCCTCGACGACCGCGTGGTCGCCGGTGGAGTGCACGCCGTCGCGGAACTGGGCGTGTCCACGGCCCAGGCGGTTCGAAGCCGCGTCGAGACCGCGGTGGACCACGCGGTGGGAGCGATCGTGACGGGTGCGCGGTCGCTGGCCGCGTGGGCCCTGCGCCCCCAGACCGGGCTGCTCCACCAGTACTACGTCCAGGCCGTCGTCGCGCTCGTCGTCCTGGCCGCCGTCTTCGTCCTGATGAGGTGAGGCGTGCTCTCCGTCGTCGTGTTCCTGCCCCTGCTCGCCGGCCTGGTGCTGCTGGCCCTGCCCCGTCCGCGTGACGGGGTCGTGGCCTGGACCTGGGTCGCGGCGGCGGCGCTGGACCTGCTGCTCGTCCTCGGCCTGTGGGCGTACTACCCGACCGCCGCGCCCTCATCGGGCATCGGGGACTTCGCCTACGAGGAACGGGTGCTGTGGATCCCCAGCGTCGGGGCCTCCTACCACCTGGGTGTGGACGGCCTCTCCCTGCCGCTGCTGGCGATGACGGCGGTGCTCTTCCTGGCGTGCGCGGTCCACTCCCTGCGCCAGCGTCGGCGCGCCCGCGCGCACGCCGTCCTCTTCCTGTTCCTCCAGACGGTGTCGATGGGCCTGTTCAGCGCCCTGGACCTGCTGTTGTTCTTCGTCTTCTTCGACCTGTCCATCGTGGGGATGTACTTCGTCATCGCCGGGTGGGGGCACGGGCGGCCGACCCGCTCGGCGTTGCAGTTCTTCCTCTACACCTTCCTCGGGTCGCTGGCGCTACTGCTGGGGTTCATCGGCCTGTACGTGGCCGCCGACCCCCACACCTTCGACATGGTGGAGCTGACCGCGGGGACGCCCCTGGAGGGCCGGGAACTCGCGGGCGGGCTGGTGCTGCTGGCCATCGGGGTCGGCCTGGCCGTCAAGACGCCCACCGTCCCCTTCCACACCTGGCTGCCCCCGGCGCACACCGACGCGCCCGCGGTCGGGTCGGCGATCCTGGCGGGGGTCCTGCTGAAGATGGGCACCTACGGGTTCGTGCGCATCGCGATGCCGATCCTGCCGGGGGCCTGGGCCGAGTACGCCATGGTCACCGTGGTCGTCGGAGTGGTCTCGGTCCTGTACGGATCGCTCGTCGCGCTCGCCCAGACCGACTTCAAGCGCATGGTCGCCTACACCTCGGTCAACCACATGGGGTACATCCTCCTGGGGCTGGGCGCGGCCGGGCTCGCGGCGGGCGGGCGGACCGACGCGGCGTCCCTGGCGATCACGGGCGCCGTCACGCAGATGGTCAGCCACGGGCTGCTCACGGGAGCGCTGTTCCTGCTGGCCGGCGCGCTCCACGACCGGGGCGGCACCTACGACATGGGGTCCTACGGCGGGCTGGCCGCGCGGGCCCCGCGCTTCGCCGCCCTGGCCGCCGTCGCGTTCTTCGGTTCGCTGGGTCTGCCGGGCCTGTCCGGGTTCATCGCCGAGTTCCAGATCTTCGCGGGCAGCCTCGGACCGGTCCCGGTGCCCACGGCGCTGGCGCTGCTCGGCATCCTGGTCACGGCCGCCCTGTTCCTGCGCGCGCTGCAACGCCTGTTCCTGGGAGGTCCGGGGCCGCGCACGGCCCGGGTCGGCGACCTGTCCGCCCGGGAGACCGCCGCGATCGCGCCGCTCCTGGCGCTGTCCCTCCTCATCGGCCTCATGCCGCACTTCCTGCTCGACCGGATCGAGCCCGCGGCCCGTGCCCTGGCTGCCCTGGTGGGCGGGTGAGCGGTATGGAGGAGATGAACCTGGTCGCCCTGCTGCCCGAAACAGTCCTCGCGCTCGCCGCGGTGGGGGCGCTCCTGCTCGGCAGCTGGACACCCCGGCACCGGCAGGGGCGGGTCCGCCTGCTGGTGGTCGCGGCGCTGCTGGTCGCGTTGGCGGTCACGGTCGTGTTCGCCGTGGCCGGGGTGGGATCGCACGGGGGCGGCTACGCGGTGGACGCCGCCACACACGCGGTGCGCGTCGCGGTGTTCGCGGGGGTCCTGGCGACGGTCCTGCTGGCCGCGGACACCCTCGACGCCCATCCGCGCGCGTCCGAGTTCCACGTCCTGCTGCTGCTCGGCGCCCTGGGCACGGTGGCGCTGGCGGGCGCGGACGACCTGCTGGTGCTCGCCGTGGCCTATCTCCTGGCGAGCATCCCGCTCTACGCGCTGGTCGGCTTCGCCAAGGACGGCGCGGGCACCGAGGCCGCCCTGAAGTTCTTCCTCCTGGGCGCCCTGTCGGGGATCCTGCTGCTCACCGGGGCCACCCTGCTGCTCGGGGCGGGTGGCACGACCGGCTACGCGGGACTGGCCTCCGCCCTGCCCGGGGCGCCGGGCGCACTGGTGGCCGTCGGCACCGTCGCGGTGCTGGCGGGGCTGCTGTTCAAGGCCGGGGGAGTGCCCCTGCACTTCTGGGTACCCGACGTGACCGAGGGTTCCCCGGTGCCGGTCGCCGCCTTCGTCACCACCGTTCCCAAGATCGGCGCCCTGGTCGCCCTCTACCGCCTGGGCGACCAGGTCCTGGCCGGGACCGCGCTGGACTGGGCGCTGCTGGCCGCGCTCCTGTCCGCGGCGTCGATGACCCTGGGCAACCTGGGCGCCTTCTTCCAGACGGACGCGCGGCGCCTGTTGGCCTACTCCACCATCAGCCAGGTCGGCTACCTGCTGATGGCGGTGGCCGCGGTCGGCGGGGGCGCGGAGCTGGCCCGGCCGGGGCTGCTGTTCTACCTGGGCGCCTACCTGGCGGCCAACCTCGGGGCGTTCGCGGTCGTGCACGCCCTGCGGGCCCGGACGCTGGAGGAGCACACGGGCCTCTTTCGCGACCACCCCTGGCTCGCGCTGAGTCTGGTCGTGTGCCTGCTCAGCCTCGTGGGCACACCGCCCACGGCGGTGTTCGTCGGCAAGCTCGCCCTGTTCACCGCCGCTCTGGAGGCGGGCCTGGGCTGGCTGATGGTGCTGGCCGCCGCCAACACCCTCGCCAGCCTCTTCTACTACCTGCGCTGGATCCTGCCGCTGTTCCGCCGGGAGGCGCGGGCGGAGGCGGAACGGGACCGTCCTCCGGGCCGGTGGAGCGCGGGGACCGCGGTCACCGCGGCGGCGGTCTCCCTCGGGATGGGTCTCGCGGCGGGACCGGTCCTCGCTCTGCTGTGAACCTTACTCCGCTGCGACTGGGGCCGTGTGCGGCTCAAAGGAGTTCGGCTGCCCAAGAGCTTTCTTCACGGTGACGGAGAAAGGCCAGGTCCGGCCAGCTACTAAGGAAAGAGCCAATCTATCACTAATGTAGTAGAAGTTGATGGTATGGCACTCGGGGAGGAGGTCGAGCGATGGAAGACAGCGATGTGAGCGTCCTGGTAACCGCTGCCGGAGCGGAGGGCACCCCCGGAAAGATCCTAAGGCTACGCGAGGCCGGCTACAGGGTGGTTGCCGCGGACATCGACCGTAGGGCAGCCGGCCTCTACTTGGCGGACCAGGCATACGTGGTTCCCCACGGGCACAGCCCCGACTACGCCCCCGAGGTCCTCCGTATTTGCGCCCTGGAGAGAATTCGGGCGGTAGTACCGCTGGTCGACGAGGAACTGCTCACGGTGTGGGCTCTGGCCGACCACGGCGTGCAGGTCTTGTTGCCCAGGGCGGAGACCGTGGCCTGCTGTCTGGACAAACTGACGCTCATGGAGCTTCTGTACGAATCGGGTGTGCCCGTGCCGAAGACACGCTTGGCCGCGCGAGGACACGACGGCCTGGACTTTCCGATCATTGTGAAACCACGATGGGGCCGCGGGAGTAGGGGAGTTTTCGTCGTACGTGATGCGGATGACCTTGCACTGACCCTGGACCGTGGCGGGGACGACCTCAGCCGTGTCATCGTGCAGGAGTACGTCGAGGGCCCTGAGTACTCCACCTCCGTCGTCCTTTGGCGAGACCGTCGCGTCCAGGCCGTTGTACCCAAGGAGGTGGTCTTCAAGGAGGGTTCTTCGCGTTATGCGATCAGCCGTCACCACCCAGGCGTCACCGAGGTGTGCGTCAGAACCGCTCACGTGCTCTCCGCCGACGGCCCCCTCAACGTCCAGATGCGTGTGGACTCCTCGGGTACACCTCGCGTGTTCGAGATCAATCCTCGTTTCTCCGGCAGTTCCGCACTCACCGCGGCGGCAGGCGTGGACGAAATCGGTGGTCTACTGAGCCAGGCTCTTAACAGTGATCGGAGGGCCCTCCGTGGCACATGGCGCGGCGGTGTAGCCATGGTCCGGCACACGACGGAGACCTTCGTCGCTGAGCCTGCTTTCACCGAGCGTCGATGGGCCCTCGGGTGGCGTGGATAGCATATGGCGTCGCCCTTGCTGGGTGGTTCTCACCAGTGCGCGCACGCTCTCTCGCGCCGATGGAGCGTCACCGGAGATACTGGAACGAAGGCGAGAACCAGGAAAGCCCGAGGATGAGATGGCACGAAAGAAACTTGGTCAGCTAGAGGCCGAGGTACTGGCCGTACTGGCGGGTGCTGAGGGCTACCTCTCGACGGGAGAGCTGCTCGACAGACTTGACGGCACCCCCGCCTACACGACGGTCAACACCGTCTTGTTCCGGCTTCTGGATAAGAAGATGGTCGAACGTTCCCAACGCGGCAGGGCTTTCGTCTATCGTCTTCTCGTTGACGAGTCCGAACTGGTCGCCGAGCGCATGTTCGATCACCTTCGCGTGGCCAGCGACCCCTCAAGTGTCCTCAACCAGTTCGTCCACGGACTCAGTACCTCGGAGGAGAAGGCCCTTCGTGCGTTACTGGACCGGCGTGAGGAGTAGCCGTGAGTTGGCTGGCCTTTGTCCCCGCCGTGCTTTTGACGGCACTCAGCCTGGTCCTCGCATGGAAGCCCCTGCCGGTCCACCCTGCTTGGTCGGCACGCATCCTCGCCATCTCGGCGGTGACCACGGCACTGGCCGTTCTGAGTACGACCCTCCTGGTGGCGGCGGCGTACATCGTGAGGCTGCTGCCCGCCGACTCGGTCCTGTCCTCAGGCAGAGGCAGGCTCCTCCTCGACCATGGGCCGATGCCGACCAACGTGGGTCTCATGGCTCTGCTCCTGCTGGCCGTCGGCCTGTTCGGAACCATTCGTGTGGGCACCGGGTGGTGGAGGGACATGCGTGCCGTGCGCAGGGACGCCACCACAATCACGGGTCAGAGCCAGCCGGTCGCGGTGGCCGTGCCCGGCCGCCGCGGTGGGGTCCTGCTCTCCAAGGGCATGATGCGGATGCTGTCCCGTCAGGAGCTCCAGGTGGTCTTTCGCCATGAGCACTCCCATCTGCGTCACAGGCACCATGTCTATACCGTCCTGGGAGCCTTCTCCGCCGCGATCTTCCCTCCGTTGAACTCGCTCCACAGGTCGCTACGCCTGGCAGTGGAGCGTTGGGCGGACGAAGACGCCGCTGCGGCCACGGGCGACCGGGAACTGGTCGCCCGTACCATCGCCCGTGTGGCTCTGGCCGCTCCCGTTCCCCGCTCGACCTGGCACCTGGCCTTCGCCCAGTCGCAGGTGGTGCACCGTGTGGAGGCTCTGCTCGGTGACGCACCGTCGGACAGCCGTGTGGCTGGCCCGGCTCTCCTGAGTAGCACGGGAGTCGCCTCGGGCGGTATCGCCTCCAGTTGTGTCCAGCTTCACCACCTTTTCGCGCTCCTGCTCATCTGAGCGATCGGGAACGGGTTGTCGCGCGGAGCCGGTGTGGACTCGCACGAGCACCCGTATCGCGAACCCTTACCATGGCGACGCCCGCGCAGATTCCCTACTCCTTGAACCCGATATGCAGATGGTCCTGGTGCACGGTGTCGGTGAATGACGCCCCCGCGGGGGTTGAGAGCGCCCAGGGGCCGCCGACCTCGGTGGCGCCTTCGGCCAACGAGAGCTCCATCAGGGCACGTGCGGGGTTGGCCCCCTCCCGCGAACGCAGGTCGGATACCGACACACCGTCGATTGCCCAGATGTCCACCGCTCGTCCGTGGATGTGGTTGCTGACCGAGTCGCTGTCGAAGACGTTGATCGGGTGACCGGTGGAAAGGACCGCCACCGAGATCGTGTGCTCTGCTGACAGAGTGAGCATCATCTCCAGCGTCCGGTCGTCGATGTCCCCGGCGAGGATGTCCCACCGTGAGCTGTCGGGAAGCCGGATCCGGTCGGAGGCCAGTACGCGTTCGGCCGTATCGGACAGCGTGACCTCGGTTTCGGGTGGTGTACCTCCGCTCGACGCGAGCTCGGTGACGGTCCACTCCTGTCCCTTCTGTTCAAGGCGGACGTCGACCGTGCGTACCTGCGTGGACAGCTCCTGTCCTCGGAGGGTGGTGAACTCCAACACGGTCATGACGGAGGCTTCGTCGTCCGTCAGCCCGCCCAGTTGCGGGTAGACGACCTGGGTGGCGGCCGCGGTGTCGGTGGAGAGGAGCGGGGTGTCCAGCTGTTCCGTGCTGTGGGGGACTCCTGCGGCCGTCAGGCGTTCGCGGGCTGCTTCGGGGGTGCCACCCTCGGCTCCGTAGTTGAACGCGGCTTCGAGGAAGCGGACCGCGGAGCGCTTCACTTCGAGAGCGGGCTCGTCCTCGGACACCCTGTACGCCGACACCTCTGGCAGCGTCGGTACGGAGTCGGCCTCTTCCGTGTCTGAGGACGACTGTTGCGCTCCCTGCCCGGTGAAGGCACAGGAGGTAAGGGAGAGGGCCATCGCGGTCAGGGCCGCGGCGCGTCGCAGGGTCAGCGTGTTCCGTCCCAAGGTGATCTTTCTTCTGGTTGGCGGTCGTTGACCGCACCCTGTGTCCCATGCGGGCGGCGTGTTCGCGGGTTCATGGACGTTCGTCTGCGGAGAGAGGCCGACCGAAAAGCTACTACGCTAGTAGTAAGTCTTTTGCGTGGCCTCGCCCGCGATGTTTTCCGGTGGAAGTGCGAGGCGGGTCTTGTCAGCATCTATTACAAGTGTAGTAGATTGCGGCCATGTCCTCCTTGCCACCTACGGAGACGCCCGTGGTCTCGGTGCGCGTCATGGAACTGCGGGATGTGCCCGTAGCGGTCCGCCTGCACCGACTCAACCTGCCCACGGGGTTCTTCGTCGAACTCGGTGACCACTTCCTTGAGCGTTACTACCGCACCTTCCTCACCAGCCCAGCGGCGGTGGCGCTCATCGCCGAGGTCGACGGAAGCCCCGCTGGATTTCTCGTCGGTTCCTTGGACGAGGTGGTGCATCACCACCACATGCTCCAACTGGAGCGCTGGAGACTGGCCCGGGCGGGGGTGATGTCACTTCTCGTGCGGCCAGAGTTGACCATGCGTTTCGTTCGCACACGAGCGCGGCGCTACGCCAAAGGGATCCGGCGTTCCAACGCCGGTACGAACACGGACCAGGAGGCACGATTCCGTACCGGGGTTCTCAGTCATGTCGTGGTGGAGGAGCACACACGCCGTGCAGGTGTGGGAGCCCTTCTGGTCGAGCGGTTCGCGGCCATCGCACGACTCCACGGAACCCGGAGACTCAGGCTGTACACCAGCTATGACAACGAACCGGCGAAGAAGTTCTACGAACGCCTGCACTGGGAGTCCCAGGAGAACCAGGCGGATATGGACGGCAAGCTGTGGACGCCCTTCACTCTCGACCTGGAGTGAACGGGAACACGGCATGCGGCCCTCGGCCGCTGACACGCACCGACTACCACGCGGACGAGCAAAGGACCCCGATCGGTGACGACTCCCACCACAGAACCGCACAAGCCGGATCTGGCGAGGTCCAGCAGTGTCATGGCCGCCGGTACCGCGGTCTCTCGTGTGACCGGATTCGCGCGCACGGTCGTCCTGGCAGCGGCATTGGGAACCCAACTTCTGGGAGACGCCTACAACACAGCCAACACGATTCCCTTCATCGTCTACGACCTGCTCATCGGCGGCCTGATGGCCAGCGTCATCGTGCCGTTCCTGGTCAGGCGCCGCAAACGGGATCCTGACGGGGGCCATGCCACTGAGCAGCGCGTGTTCACCATGGCTCTTATCGCCCTCCTGGCGCTGGCGTCAGTGGCGGTCCTGGCCGCGGAACCACTGATCCGCCTCTACGCCGGGGAGTTCACCGATGCCCAGTTCGACGTCGCGGTGCTGCTTGCCCGCTTCTTGCTGGCGCAGATCTTCTTCATCGGACTGAGCGGTGTGTCCAACGCCCTACTCAACATCCGTGGCAGGTTCGGCGCGCCCGTGTGGGCTCCGGTGCTCAACAATGTGGTCATCATCTGTGTCGGACTGTCCTTCCTCCTCGTCTCGGAACCGGGAGTCACCGCCGGGACGGTCACCGACACACAAGTCATTCTTCTGGGGCTTGGAACAACCGGCGCCATGGTGCTTCAGGCCCTCACCTTGCAGTGGGCGCTGCGTGCGGCCGGTTTCCGGTGGAGGCCCCGCCTCGACCTCAGGGGTTCGGGGCTCGGCGAGGCGTTGCGCGCGGCCGGTTGGATGTTCGTACTCGTGTGCACCATGCAGACGGGGTTCCTGATCACCGCCAACCTCGCCAACCGGGCGGGTGTCGCGGCGGCCACCGGTGAGCCGGGGGTCGGGGCGGGCCTGACCGCCTACAACTACGCCTACCAGTTGTTCCAGTTGCCCTACGCGATCCTGGCGGTTTCGGTCATCACCGTTCTACTGCCGCGAATGAGCGAGTATGCCGCCGACAACGCGTGGAGCAGGGTACGGGACGACTTCTCGCGAGGCCTGAGAACGGTGGCGACCCTGCTCGTCCCCATAGCGCTCGTGATGGCCGTCTACGCCGTTCCCCTGTGCGTCCTGGTGTTCGCCCGCGGTAACACCTCGGTCGAGGACGCCCGTGCCATCGGCCATGTCCTCACGGTCTTCGCCCTGGGGCTGGTTCCCTTCACCGTCTACCAGCTCATGCTGCGCGTCTTCTACGCCTCCGGGGACACACGTACCCCGGCCCTGACCAGTATCGCCAACGTCGCGGTGCACGCCGTGATCGCCCTGGCCTCCTACTGGATCCTTCCGCCGCACCAGGTCGTCATGGGCGTCGCGAGCGGGTTCATGCTCTCCTACGTGTGCGGGCTGCTCATCGGAGGTGCTGTCCTCGGCCGCAGACTGGGAGGAATTGACGGACGTCGAATCACGTGGACGGTAGTCCGCCTGCACATCGCTGCGGTCCCTTCCGTGCTACTGGCCGCGGGAGCTCTCCTGTTCGCTCAGGACCGGATCGCTGGTGAGACGGTCACGGCCGTGGCCGCGATGGCGGTCGGAGGCGTGTGCGGAATCCCCTTGTTCCTGTCGGTGGGTCGTTCCCTGCGTATTGAGGAGGTCGCCGCGGTGACGACGATGGTGCGTGACCGGATCGTGCGGAGACGATGACGGCATGATGAGGAGATACCCCGTGGTCGTATCTCAGTTAGAGTGGATACCGTGACATCAGGAGCACTCGGACCCGGCCGACGCATTCATCGTGCGCGGGGCGTGTGGTCGGTGCTGGAGAGGGCACGCTCGACGCGCCGCTCCTTTGCTGCGCGCCTGGTGCTGCCGTTCGCCACGATGGTGCTCGCCCTGCTCTTCCTGAGTCACCACGGCGTGGTGGTAGAGGAGGCCATGACAGAACCCGGCCCCACCGTCCACGCCACCGCCTCCTCGGGTGGAGGCTCCTCCGGGCACGCCTTCGGGGGTATGGAAGCCGAGCACGGTGACTACGCGAATGCCACGCATTCCGACTGCGTTCCCTCCAACACCGGATGTCTGAACGCCAAGACCGAGCTCGGGCTTCCCGCGCCGCTTTCCGTCGGCGGAGTACTGCTGCGCCCCGTGCCGCTCCAGCCGCCGCCGCTTCTCGCTCACAGCCCTCCTCCCCAGCCTCCCCAGCTGTCCGAACTGTCGATTCTGCGGATCTAGTACCCGGCGGAACTCCCACGCCCTTTCCCCATCGCAGAGCGAAGGACAGTTCAGCCATGTCAGAAATCACCCGCCGTACCCTCGTCGGCGGGGGGATCGCCCTGTCCGGGGCCGTCCTCCTGTCAGCCTGCTCCCGCACCGGTGCCTCCTCCCTGGTGAGTCCCGGTGACGACATCGTCGACACGACCGAGGCCAGGCGGCCTTCCACCGGTCGTGAGCGCGAGTTCACGCTCACCGCCGCTGAGACCGAACTCGACCTGGGCGGAACCCGTGTGCGCACCTGGGGCTACGGAGACGGCCTTCCCGGCCCCGAGTTGCGGGTCGGTGCCGGAGACACCGTGGCCGCCACCCTGGTCAACAACCTTCCCGACCCCACCAGCGTGCACTGGCACGGGTTGGCCCTGCGCAACGACATGGACGGCGTCCCCCACCTGACCCAGGGCCCGGTCGCGCCCGGCGAACGCTTCACCTACCGGTTCGTCGCGGCCAACCCGGGCACCCACTGGTTCCATCCGCACGTGGGAACCCAGTTCGACCGGGGCCTGTACGCACCGATCATCGTGGAGGACCCCCGCGAACCGCTGGCCTACGACCAGGAGTGGGTCATCGTCCTGGACGACTGGCTGGACGGGGTCGAGAGCACCCCGGACCAGGTCCTGGAGGAACTACGCGGGGGGATGGACCACGGCGGTCACGGCATGGGGGAGGGGAAGGGGCCCATGCGGATGGGCTCGACCCTGATGGGGGCCACCAGCGACCTGCTCGGCGGGGACGCCGGGGACGTCTACTATCCGATGCACCTGGTCAGCGGCCGACCGCCCAACGATCCACGCACCTTCGAGGCCGCACCGGGCGACCGGGTGCGGATCCGACTGATCAACGCCGGGGCCGACACCGCCTACCGGGTCTGCCTGGGCGGGCACACGATGACCGTCACCCACACCGACGGCTACGCGGTCGAGCACACCGAGGCCGACGCGCTGCTGATGGGCATGGGAGAGCGCTACGACGTCCTGGTCACCCTGGCGGACGGCGTCTTCCCGTTCGTCGCACTCGCCGAGGGCAAGGACACCACGGGACTGGCACTGGTCAGGACCGGCTCGGGTTCGGCCGCCGATCCCCAGGTGCGTCCTGCGGAACTCGACGGCCGGGTCCTCGTGGCCACCGACCTGACCGCCGAGGAAAGCGTCCGCCTGGACGTGACGGAGCCCGACGTCGTCCACGAGATCAGACTGACCGGGTCGATGGCCGACTTCGACTGGGGACTGAACGGTCGCGCCTACGACCACGAGGACCCCACCGCGGCGGCCTTCACCGTCTCCCACGGGCAGAGGGTGCGGCTCGTCCTGACCAACACCACCGACATGTGGCATCCGATGCACCTGCACGGTCACCACGTCCAGATCGGAACGGACGGACCCCGCAAGGACACCCTGAACGTCCTGCCCGGACAGACGCTGACCTGCGACTTCGACGCCGACAACCCGGGGTTGTGGATGACGCACTGCCACAACCTCTACCACGGCGAGTCCGGAATGATGGGCGTGGTCGCCTACACCGCCTGATCATCCGACAGCGGAAGGGGATGGGCGCGCATCGTGCGCCCATCCCACCCTCACACCGAAGGAGATCAGCGCTCATGCCGATCACACCTGCCTTTGTCCTCCGACCTCTCGCTCTCCTGGCCTCACTCGCCATGCTCACCGCTTGCGCCGCCACCGGTGGTGACAGCACCGACTCCTCATCCGGCTCCGAACAGCAGGGCGCCCCGCCTGCCGAAATACAGCACGTGCACGGCATCGTCGCGAACTCGAACGGGGACGGCTGGATCCTGGGCACCCACCAGGGCATCTTCCATGTCAGCGACGACGGCGAAGTCGAGTCCGTCGGCCCGGTGGTGGACTTCATGGGACTCAGCGACGCAGGCCAGGGACGGCTGGTGGCCAGCGGCCACCCCGGCCCCGACACAGACATGCCCAACCCGGTTGGCCTCATCGAGTCAACCGACGGAGGACGCACGTGGGAACCCCTGTCGCGAGCCGGGGAGTCCGACTTCCATGCGCTCGCGGCCACCGAAGACACGGTGATCGGGTTCGACGGCGCCCTGCGCGCGACTGACGACGGCCAGGAGTGGTACGACCTGGACCCGGAACTGAACGCCATCGGACTGGCCGTCTCCGAGGACGCGGAGACCGTTCTGGCCACCACACAACAGGGCCTGCGACGCTCGGAGGACGGTGGCCGCTCCTTCACACAGGTCGACGGAGCTCCGCCACTGGTGTTCGTTGACTGGGTCCGGGGATCCGACACTGTCTACGGCATCGATGCAGGCGGAGCCGTGCACCGGAGTGAGGACACCGGTCGGAACTGGGAGGCGCTGGGCACAGTCGGAGAACAGCCTGAGGCGATTCACGCCGACGCTGACCACGTGGTGGTGGCAGCCGGCGGAACGCTGGTGGTGTCCTCCGACGGAGGACAGACTTTCGAAGCGGTGGGTTCCCAGGACGGGTGAACGCTCACGCCGGGAAGGTGATCCGTCTCAGCCCATCGGTGGTCGCACCGAGTGGGGGCGTCCTCGGTCTGCTACCCGTAGGTGGGCTGATGACCCTCACTCGGTTGGCAGGCGGCTGCACCCTACCTTTGTGACCCCGGGGACGTTGGCTGCTCCGGACCTGTGCACCCGAGTCACCCAGACGTATCTTCCGTGCGACTACCGAGATCTGATGGCTTTCGCGATCTCCGAACACGCGCGGACAACGAAAGGAGGCGATATGCCCGCATGGCTTCGACCGCTCGAGTTCCGGGTCGAGGAGTACGACGACCATCGGCTGTATGCCTGGTTGGCGCTGATCGGGCTGGTTCTCGGTGCGGTCATGGCGGTCTTCGGGCTTCCGCCGGTCGACATCCACGGGCCGCTCCACTACCTGGGGATCATGGATCCCCTGTGCGGTGGGACCCGCTCGGTGTGGGCGGCGATGAGCGGTGACCTGGCCGAGTCCTGGCGGTACAACCCGCTCGGAATCCCTTTGGTCGTCGGGGCCGTCGTCGTTCTTCTGAGGTTGGTGTTCGGCATGATGACAGGCCGCTGGGTCAACATCCGCCTACGTTCGTGGCCGATCGTCGCGGTGGTGGGTGGCGTGCTGTTCGGGCTGCTGGCCATCCGCCAGCAGCTCAACGTCGAGCTCCTGCGCAGCCCGCCCGGCGAGTTCTCGCTCCTGGGACCCGTGCTGAACGCGCTGCCGGTCCTGGTACTCGCCATATGGGTCTCCCTCAGGCGCCGTCGTATGTTGGCCAGAGCCGACCGTCCGTCCTGAGTCCCGTCCAGAACGGGGAAGGCCCAACGAAGGAGGTGACCGCTGCGATGATCGCCATAACCGTGCCCCAAGGCGGTCACTTCCTCGCCCCTCTCTTCGTGAGCGGAGATCCTGAAGAGCGGCAGGCCCAGCGCAGGTAGGGGAAGAGAGGACGAGGGTGCCAGCGGCCCCATGGCTGACATCGGGACCCTTGCGGAGCTTGGTTTCGATGCGAGCCGCCCCCTGCTGCTGGTGTGCTCGACCGTACGTCTCGGTCTGGCCCTTGGTGCCGCAGGGAGGTGGCTTTCGAGTTTGGCATGAACCCTGTCCGGCACCGCAGAACGGTCCTTCACTCCACAGCGGGGTGCGTTGCCGACGACTTCTCGTCAGGAGGGGCGCGGGGTGTCCTCGCTCTGGTCCCACCGAGAACGAGGACACCCTTGGGACGTCGCTCCGGGGTCAGGGGAGAACGGACGACACCCCATCCGGAGAGGTCGACGGTGCCGGGAGTAGGGCTTGCAGATCCTCGGCGACCTGGGACAGAGGACGGTCGGGCAGGAACAGTTGGACATCCACGTCTCGCCAGGCCGGGACCTGGCGCAGTCGGAAGGTGAGTTGGAGAAGATGGTAGCTCTCCAGCCCCAGGTCGCTCCAGGACGTCGACAGGTCAAGGCCTTCGGACAGTGGCAGCAATCGGGCGATCTCCGCAGTCAGGTGTGCCGTTACCCCGTCGGGAGAGGGCACTTGGATCTGTTCGGCGTTGGTTTCCGTGTCAGTAGTGGTGGTGTGGTCCCAACCAGGGGCGATGACCAGGTTCGGGTGGGCACGGTGAGTTGGTCCGGCGGGGGTGATACCGAGGGTGTACAGCTCTCCGATCGCGCGGGCGAACGTGTTTGAGGCGCTGGTGGCGGCCACGACGCGGTGCTGGGTGCCCACGGTGTGGGCAATGTGCTCGGACAGCAGCGCTCGTGGTCCGATCTCCACGAACACCACCGGCTCTTCGGCTCCGATGCCGGTGGCCTGGTGCAGGGCGTCGGTGAATCGCACTGGTTCGCGCGCCTGGGAGGCCCAGTACGCCGGGCCCCACAAACCTGGCCCAGCCGTGCTGTCAGACGGATAGGCGGTGGAGATGATGGGGACTCTGGGCACCTGGGGACGCAGGCCCGCCAAGGCGCCTTCGAGTTCCGGGACGAGAGGGTCCACGGCCGGGGAATGGGCGGGGATGGTGTCCGCGATCGGCCGCGACCACACTCCTTCCTGGTCGAGGGCGGTGTGCAGGTGCAGCAACTCCCCCTGTGCTCCGGCTACGACCTGCACTTGCGGGGCGCTGTAGGAAGCGATGGTCAGGTGCCCCTCATAGGCGGCCAGGAAGTCCGAGATCTGCTCAACGCCCGCGCGTACCGCGAGCAGCCCGCCCGTTTCGGACAGTCCGCCCAACAGGCGGCTGCGGTGGGCGAGTATCCGCGCCGCGTCCCGTAGGGACACGGCACCCGCGCTGTAGGCCGCGGCGACTTCCCCGACAGAGTGGCCCATGACGGTATCGGGAATGATGCCACGCTCGGCCAGCAAGTGGGTGAGCGCGACCTGCACCAGGAACGTGCAGTGCTGGGCGTCCACGAAGCTGGTGATGGGGCCGCCGGGTTTCCATACCGGGTAGCTGGTGTGCTGCTCCAGCGCCGCGCGGGCTTCGTTCAGAGCGCGGGCGAAGACGGGTTGGCGCATCAACTCGCCTCCAGCGTCGGGATGGTGGCCGCCATGTCCGGTGTAGACGAACACCACCCGCGGCCGGGTGGCAGGGGCGGGACGGGGGCCAACCACGTCCGAGTTCGGGGCCTGGTCCTGGATGCTGCGCAAGCCCTGGACCAGACCACCGAGGTCGGAGGCGACCACCGCGGCTCGGTACTGGTGATGACCCCCGTGAAGGAGAGCGGTATCGGCCACGGTTCCCACGTTGCGGCCCGAAGGAGCGCGTTCGGCCATGTCAGCGGCGACCGAAGCGAGAGCTGTGTGGGCGCGGCCGGAAATCAGCACGGTCTCCGGCAACGGCATGGGTTTCTCGCCCGGCGGCGGAGCCACAACGGGGGCTCGGGTGATGATGGCGTGTGCGTTGGCCCCACCGAACCCGAAACTGCTCACCCCAGCCACCCGACTTCCCTCGACGGAGAACTCACCGCGCGGCCACTCCTCCACACGGGTAGGCACCCGCACCAAGCCAGCGAGCTGAGGACGCAGGGCTCGATGGTGCAAGGTGGGCGGAAGCGTGCCGCGATGGACCGCCAACGCGGCCACCATCACCCCGAGCGCTCCAGCCGCGCCCTCCAGGTGACCGAGCGCTGACTTGACCGACCCCACCGGCACCGGAGTGTTCCGACCCAGAGCTCGGGCTATGGCTGTGACTTCGACACGGTCCCCGGCCCGCGTACCGGTGCCGTGCGCTTGCACCCACCCCACCCGGTCCGGGCACATGTCGGCGTCGGCCAAGGCCTGACGGATCACCGCTACTTGACGCTCGACCCGGGGCGCGAGCAGGTGTGTGGAGCGCCCGCCGTGGCCGATGGCGGTTCCAGCCACGTGAGCCCACACCCGATGTCCCCGCTCCTGGACGAGTCCGGCCCGCGACAACACGAGCACGACCACACCCTCGGACCGCACGTACCCGTCCGCGCCCAGGTCGAAGGGTTTACACCGGCCATCCGGTGCCAGCACTCCGGCTTCCACGAAAGAGGCGGTGATCACCGGGGAGGCCAACACGTTGGTTCCGCCGACGATCGCGGTGTCCGCCTCGCCTGAGCGCAGGTCACGCATGGCCGTGTGCAGTGCGGTCAACGACGACGAACAGGCAGTGTCGATGGTCATCGACGGCCCGGCCAGGTCCAACAGGTAGGAGACCCGGTTGGCCAGCATCGCCATCCCCGCGCCGGAGGAGGTGTACACACCGGCACGGTTCCCCGTGCCGAAGTTGAGCGCGGCCTGGTCGGTACTGGCCGCGCCGACGTAGGTTCCGGTCCGGCTCCCGGTGAGTGAGGACGGCCGCAGGGATGCGTCGGCGAGCGCTTCGTAGACCACCTCCAACAGGATTCTCTGCTGCGGGTCCATTTCGGCGGCCTCATCCGCGGTGATGCCGAAGAACTCCCGGTCGAAGGCGTCGATATCCACGACCCCGGCGGGGAACGGCTGGTCGGGCACCTGCTCGGAGTGCAGACGCGAGACCATCTGCCGCCAGCGCTCGTCCGGTACACGAGTGACGCAGTCTCGCCCCTGGACCAGGGCGTCCCACAGCTGGGCGGGGGTGATGATGTCGCCAGGCAGGCGGCAACCCATGCCGATGATCGCGACCGGTTCCTGGCCGGTGGAAGTGGTGGGTGTGGTGGTCATCGCCGCGGTCCCTTCGCTACCCACACTCCGGCCGCTCCCATGAGGGTTACCTGTACTTCCGTGAAGTGAAGACCGAGCATGTGCTTGAGTTCCACGAGCCGGTCGCCGTCGTTGTGGAAGACGTTGCGGTCAGGACGGTTGTAAGCGTGCTGGAGACGGCGTGCGAGCCAGTTGTTGCGGGTGAAGGGATCTTCGACACCCAGCAGGGTGGAACCGATGAACACCCCGCTGGGCGCCAGGACTCGCGCGACCTCGGAGAAAGGCGTGTGCTTGGCGCGCAGAGAGGCGCCGGGGACGCAGTGCAGGACGTGGAACATCGCCACCGACCCCACCGAGTCATCTGCCAGCGGCCACGGGCAGGCGAGCACGTCGTGCTGGTGGGTGAGGACCCGTGCGCGCTCACGCAGCAGCCGTGCGCACCGCACCAACGGTGCTGAGTTCAGGTCCAGCAGGTGGACCTGACGCAGACGGGCCGACAGCGGCACACCGTCTGGGCCGACGGGATCGGGACTGTTGACCAGAAAGTGTCCGTCGGCCGGGCCGACCTCCAGGTGAGAGGCGGCTGTGTGGTGGGCGTAGAGGTCTGCGATCTCAGTGTTGTCGACCTTCCACGCGAACCGGTGGGACAACCCCACGACCAGGCGGCGGTACCGCCGAAGGTTCCGGTGGCTGTAGAGCCTGGGATTTGGCGCTGAGACAGGTGATGGGGAGTTCTCGGGCATGGCGAAGCAGTTCCTTCGGCTGGGGGACGCTCACAGACGGAGCAGGTCGGTGAGTACGCGGGGGTTGTCGAACCCCCGCACCCACTGGTCGGCGTAGTCCTTGTCGATGCTGGCCAGCGCCATGGCCTCCAGCACGGCGGGGGAGAGGCGGCCGGTGTGGAAGTCGTTGACCATGCGCGAGAACGCGGCGGTGTGCCGGATCTCCTCCTGCCACAAGGCGGAGAAGGTGTCGGTGAAGAACGCCTGGTCGAAACTGCCGTGCGCGTCGAAGCGGGCGATCATCCGTTCGATCAGGAACTGAGCGCCCCTGGTGGAGACCGCCCACCCCTGCCCGGTCCTGGGCTCGGTGGTGACGACGGCGTCCCCCATCCCCACCACGAACCCTTCGCCCAGGAAGGCGACGGGTGTGCGGACCACCGGGGCAATCCTTCGGATGAGCGTGGAGTTGCCCTCGACCAGTTCCCCCTCCCGGTACCGCTCAGCCAACTCCGGCAGTACCGGACCCATGCGCTCGGGCAGCAGGGCATGCACGTCGGGTCGGTGAGCGGCATCGGTGGTCAGGTCCAGTTGACCGTTGGGATGAGCCGCGACCATGACCGAGTGAGCGGGGCCCTCAGCGGTGAGTGTGGGAATGACGTAGACCTCTCCCGCCGAGGTGGAGTACACCTCGACGTCGACACCCTTGTCCGCGGGCCAGTCGTGCAGATAGGCCTGGGAGACGATCTGTGCTTCTGCTGCCAGAGGCCGGGTGGGGTCGGCGGGGAAGAGCTGTCCGAGCTCACCGGCGCCCACCGCGATCAGGACCGCGTCATACATCCGGGTGAAGTAGGCCAGGTCGGTGACGGTGGCCCCGTGGATGACCACCTTGCCGCCCTGGTCCTCGAAGTACTCCAGCCAATCGGGCAGCTTCACCCGTGGGTCCACGGCCACACCTTCGGCTCCGAGGTCGCCGGTGAATCCGCCGATGCCGTCGGTGGTGAGTGTGGTCAGCCGTACCGTGCGGTACACCGGGGCATTGGAGGCCCAAAAGTCCAGACCGAGGTCCTGTTCGACTTTGCGCACCGACGGAAGGGTCAGCTGGGTCATCTGCGCTCGGCCCTGACGCATCTCCACCGAGGAACGCGAAGTCAGTAGCGTCACGTCGGCTCCGTGGCGGAGCAGCCGGTGCGCGGCCTGCAAGCCGCCCTGGCTGGCGCCCACGATCAGGATCTTCACGAGGCATCCTCCAGGCGTCGCAGGAGTCGGTTCAGCACTGAGCGAGTGGCGGGCCGGGAACGGGCATCAGCGACCGTCACCCGGTCCGGGGCCACATCGAGCGTGGCGCTGACCAGATCGGGAGCGGGGTCGGTGCCATCCAGGTGATTGACCACGACCTGATAGGGCAGCGCGGCGTCCTGCACCGCCAGAAGAGTCGGGATCGCCTCAGCGCTGCGGTGGGGATGGACGACCACCAGCACTCCCAGAGCGGAGCGGACGACCCCGGGCCAGAACGCGTCGAAGGCGGTTGGTGCCGGTGCGGCCAGCAGATGCAGGCGACTGGTGGGTGAGATCTCGATGGCGCCGAGCTCCAGTGACAGGGAGATCAGCTCACCATCGTGGTGCGCGGTTTCCACGGTGCGTATCGGAGCATGGTCGGAGGCGGCGCCGACGTAGGTGGAGGTGCCGGTGCCGCGCGGCCCCACCACCGTGACCTTGGCCGACACCAGGCCGGGGCATCGTTTCGAGACCGGAACCTGGTGTTGGAGTCGAGCCTGGCGAGCGAACTCCCTCGGCGGATGGGCAGAGCTGAGCTGGACCAGATGCTGTGTGGACAGGTCCGTGATGATGGTGGCGGCCACCGCTCGGGGCAGGCTCAGCCGGGCAGCGAGCTCCAACACCGACATGGGCTGGGCGGTGTCGGCCAGCAGCTGGAAGGCCGCCGTGGTCATCTCGTCAGGTCCGCCATGGCCCGTCACCTGTGAGCTGCTGCCAGGGACGAGGCGGACCAGGGTGTGGTCGGTTACGTTCGGGCGCAGACGAATTCGAGTAGCCATCATGCGGCCTCTTTCGACACGGGGGATCGGTGGACACGCATCCCGCCCACCGTGCGCGGCAACTCCTGGGGCAGTAGGGGAGCGACGGCGTCGGCGAACTCGCCGCACGCTCCCGCACCGGTGATCAGCGCCTGGTCATCGGGCATCGCGGCGAGCAGGCAGGTGCAGGACGTGATGGGCAGCATCACCATGGGGCCGTCTGCGCAGCGCAGCACGACCCGCTCGACATCGCCGGTGCTCAACAGCCGCGAATAGGAGGCCGCCGTCGAGAACAGGGTCGCGAAGGTGGCGGCTGACCGCTCGGCGTGCTCTTGGTCCATGCCGGTGTAGGCCAGTACGAGGGCGTCGTGGGAGCACACCAGCGCCGAGGCCAGGCGGGCGCGCTTCGCCAGTTCCGCGAGTTCGGCTGCCACGCGCGTGATGGAAGGGGCCGGTGCTTCAGGCGGGAGGGTGGTGGGCGCTGGTACGGAGGACATGCGGCCACTCTGATCCGCGAACCCTGCAACTCGGCGTGCTCACGGTGGGGCCAAGCCAGGAGCTAGGAAAGCCGTCAACCAGCGAGGATGGATTCCTCGATGCCAAGGCGCCTGGTCAGTCCGACGGCTTGGGTACGCAGGGAAGGGCGGGCCTGGTGCAGGACCCGCCGTAGCGTGTCGTGCGCGTCGCTGTTGTAACGCAGGTCCTCGGCACCGGTTGTCTCCGCTTGCAGCAGGTACAGCATCGCCGCCCCAGGATCGAAGCGAAGGATGTGGCCCCGCGCCAGGTCCAGGGACCACGTGGTGTGACGTTCCCGTGAGGCGAGGGGCGAGGTGTCGATCCGGTCCGCCAGAGACAGGGCCGACGCGGCCTGGCCGTCCTCCAGTTCGATACTGACCGCGTGCAGGGCCACGTTGGAGGGCCCGAAACAGGTTCTTCCCACGTTGGTCTCACCGGTCTTCTCGGCCAGGGGAGCCGCACGGTCGTTGATCCATTCCAACGCCGTGAACTTGTCCCCCGAACGGGCCTGGGTCACCGCCGCTGTCAGCCACAGGGCTCCCGTGATCGCGCTGGCGTCGCGACTCTCGACTGAGGACACCTCGGAGATGGCGGCGAGTGCGACCTCCTGAGCCGCACGGTGCTCTCCAAGGGCGAGGAGGGCGTGACTGTTGTTCCAACGGGCCGTCGCCAAGCGAACGGGATCACACGACCGCTCGGCCGCGCGGATTCCCCGGTCAGCTGCCAGAAGCGCGAGCTCCTTACGGTTGATTCTGCGTGCCACGGTCCGTAGGAGTCCGTAGGCGTCAGCTGCCAGGCGCTGGTCCTCCGGCTCCGTGGATGTGTCTCGTGCCGGGTTTATTGGAGGCTCGGAACCAACGCTTCGCCTTCTGTTGCCCCGGCCTGCTGCCGGTAGAAGCCGTCCTCGAACTCCGCTGGCGGGACCAGACCGATCTCGCCGTGCAGACGG